>NZ_VTXI01000001.1 GCF_013114545.1 Vibrio sp. RE86
TGTCTTTAAATCTTGATGACGATTACGTTTCATGTTTTCTCCAGAGACAAAAAAGCCTCGCAATTGCGAGGCTCTATGAACGACTAAATGCTGATTCTCAGCAGCTTCTTCTATATATCAAACATTCCCGACAAAAAAAATAATCCAAAACTTTATGCACAATCACCCTTCTATACGCCAACTATTTACTGATCGAACACCTTTACTCAGCAATATTTTGAATACGTAAATAGATCGTCTTGTAAGGACATCAAATAGTATCTTCTCGTGCGCGTGGCCTTCCCTCCGCTTTACACTGTAAAGCCAGCGGCTTCTTTAATCACAGTAAACAGCTTTATCTGGGTGATTAAAATACTCAAACATCAACGTTATATCTTCAGGCAGGACTCGACCTTGTGACAGTGGCGGTAATCGCTTCGGAGAAAAGAAATCAATCTCTGAAACCTCAATATTAGGAGTCGCCTCACCAGAAACAAAATCGCAGAGAAAAAACATCTTATAGATATGGAACGGGTATTCAGGTTGATAGTCATGTTCAGCGCGATCTTTCACAGCCACAAGCCTTGGATTGTTGACGATAAAGCCGGACTCTTCCAACACTTCACGAACAACGCCTTGTTTGGCGGTTTCACACACATCTCCCCAACCACCGGGAAGTGTCCAACAATCGTCCTCGCGCTCTCTGACCAATAAAATTTTGCCATCTTTGATGACACCTGCACGCAAATCAATTTTGGGGGTAGGATAACCAGACTCAGGAACAAATAGTTTCTCGACGACTTCGATTGGTGCGTCACTTAAATGCGCGAACATCTGGTGCGCAATATCATCAAGTTGCTTGTAGCGCTCAAGGTCATACTTGTCATTACCGTAGGTCTCACCCGCTTGCGCGATGGCCTTTATCTGTTTTGCCCAATTTAACCAAGGCTGCATGTCACTCTCCTATTGATCAATCGGCTTTAGCACTCTGCATGGATTACCCGCAGCCACGACATTCGCAGGAATGTCTTTGGTGACAACACTGCCAGCACCAATCACACTATTTTCGCCAATTGTCACTCCAGGGCAAACAATCACGCCCCCACCCAACCAAACATTATTGCCAATCGTAATTGGGGTTCCGAACTCTACGCCTTCTTCCACACGCCCTTTTACATCTAATGGGTGGCCTGCTGTATAGATCTGCACATTGGGAGCAAACAGCACATTGTCACCTATGTGGACTTCTGCCACATCCAACACAACGCAGTTAAAGTTGGCGTAGAAGTTTTTACCCGCTTTGATATTCGAGCCATAGTCACAGCGAAATGGAGGTTCAAGATACGCACCGTCTGAACTTGGAATCAAAATATTGATCGCCTCACGCCACTCATCAGTATCAGGAAGACTATTGTTTAACTTTTGCAGAGTCTTGCGACATTCAATACGCTCATTATAAAGTTCCTTATCCCAAGCATCATAAGGCTCTCCCGCAAGCATTTTCTCTTTTTCAGTTCTCATGGCTCTTACCAAATTCCTAGAAGTTTGAAGTGAAATATCGCATAACACTGCCCTTTTGTGATTGCCCAAAGCTGGTAAATTATTGTGTCGTGCTGAGCATCACTTTTTGTACGAATGAATCTTGCTCTGTCATCAGCGGCTTCTATTGTTTCGTTTGTTTTTATTTACTACTCAATGACGTTTTCTAGCAGCTGGTCATAAAAGCATTTGGCTGCGGGTCCTGTTTTCGCCCCCTTTGGCAAAGTGATATGCAGTGGAACTTGATACTTATCGTTTTGCTCAATCTTCAATACTTTTAACTGCCCGTGGTTCCTTTGTGTGATGATGTGCTCTGGTAAACGACAGAACCCTACACCTTGCTCAATCGCTCTAAAAGCATGATCAAAGTTATCGACGGTAATCCTTTGATTCGCCTTTAACCAACCCACATTTTGTTCTCGCTTGTCTGCATCACTTGCCCCTAGGTCACGCACGACAACCTGAGTTTGAGTGGCAAAGTCAGCCATGCAGATATTCGGCTTGTGCGCGAGTGGATGATCGCTTGAAACCACAGGTAGCATACTGGTCATAGAAAAGGCTTGTGCAGGATAGTTCGTCACTGGCAAGGTAATGATTGCTATATCAGCTTGTTCATTAGTGACCATTTCTGTCGTTTTGCTCAAAGAGGTTTCCACCACTTGAATCGAGGTACTGTTGTTCATTTTCAGGTAGCTCGCCATCGCCTTGTAGAGCAAGCTCGGATCACACAGGTGATCGATCGCGATAGTGATTTCGGATTCTACTCCCGCTGATATTTGCTGGCTGAGATCTTCGAGGTCTCTTGCTTGTTCTAACATACTGCCTGCACGGCGCAGCAAAGACTTCCCATGCTCAGTCACACTGGCTCGTTTGCCTTTGACTTCCACAAGCTTGACACCCAGCTGATCTTCAAGCTTTCTAATCGAGTAAATCAAAGTCGTATGGCTCTTATTGAGCGACACCGCCGCAGCTTGAATACTTCCCGCTTTGTGGACCTCTTGCAGAGTCAACCATTGTTCTAACGTACTTTTCAGCCTCATCACATACCTGTCAGTTTTTTAGACATATATGTGCAATATTATGAACTTTTCTGTTCAATCTATACAGATAATAATCACTCCATCGAACGGCATTAGACGTTCACAGCACAAGATGGAGAACACAAAATGAAATTACTACAAGTCGATTTTGAATATCACGGCCCAATGGGTGAAGCCATGTCTAACGCTTTAGTCGGTTTGGCTGAATCAATTAATCAAGAGCCAGGATTAATCTGGAAGATTTGGACAGAGAGTGAGGCAGACAAATTAGGCGGTGGTGTTTATCTATTTGAAGATGAGGCTACGGCAAAAAACTATCTAGAAATGCATGCTGCTAGACTGAAAGAGATGGGCGTATCAGAGGTTCGTGGTGTCATTTTTGACGTGAATCAGCCTCTGACGGCGATTAATAACGGCCCTGTCGCTTGATAAGGATTGCGTATGAAAAACCGAAACTTTTTAACCCTGCATGGCGGAATCTACACCGCCTTTGCTATCGCGCTGTTTGTGCTACCAACGCTCATGTGGCCGATGTATGGCGTTGAGATAAACGATAAATACGCTTTGTTCTTATCCCAGCACACCAGCATCTTCCTAGGAGGGGTCGCTGCCGTCAGTTTGCTTCTGCGTAGCATTGACCACAAACCAACGATGATACAGCTGCTTAAAGCCTTGCTCATCACCAACTTATTGGGCGTTGCCATAACAACATACGCAGGCATAACGGGTATTTTTGTTGGGTTCGGTTGGAGCGATCCTGCATTCTTTGCGCTATTAACCGCGCTCACCTACCGCCAGCTTAAGCAACAATAGAGCTTTGCGCTTCACATTGAGGCGCAAATCCCCCCTCGCCTTTCATTAATGATCTCAGTAGAATGCGCTCTCTTTTTCATCGAATGAGTAGAGATAGGCAGACGGTTTGCACACAGTAGAACAACTTAAGAATGGTGAGCTTAAAGGCATTCACAGACTAAAACTTTGCGAGCAGCTTACAGAGCTACCGAAAGATATTTTATCGCTGGCAGATTCGCTTGAGATTTTAGATCTCTCAGGCAATCAACTGACTGATCTACCAGATTGGTTGGCAGAACTACCGAAACTTAAGATTGTGTTCGCGTCGAATAACCGCTTTGACCACCTACCTGACGTATTAGGTTGCTGCCCACAACTCGATATGGTGGGTTTCAAAGGCAACCAGATCGTCACAGTATCAGAGCAATCTCTGTCTCCAAATTTGCGCTGGCTAATCCTTACAGATAACCAAATTGAAGTTCTACCAGAGTCATTAGGTAACTGTACTCCAATGAGAAAGCTCGCACTGGCCGGCAACAAGATTCGCACACTTCCGTACTCTTTCTCAAAGTTGACCAACTTAGAACTCGTTCGTCTATCGGCCAACCAACTCGACACCTTTCCGCAGGTGCTACTCGAACTGCCAAAGCTCGCGTGGATGGCATTTGCCGGTAACCCATTTTGTGAGCGATTAACGCTATCAGACAGCGTGCCTCAAGTCGCTTCAACAGCGTATTCTACCAATCATGTTCTTGGCCAAGGTGCTTCTGGCGTTATCTCACATGCCGATTGGCTCGATAACTCATTTGATTTTCCGCCACATGTTGCGATTAAAGTATTCAAAGGCGAAGTCACCAGTGATGGTTACCCTCAAGATGAGCTGCAAGCTTGCCTACAAACAGGTCAGCACGCTAACCTCGTTAAGTCTATCGCCCAAGTGAGTGAGCCAGACTACCTTGCTTTGGTGATGGAGCTTATCCCAGAGAGTTACTACAACCTTGGTTTACCTCCAACGTTAGAAACTTGCTCACGCGATGTGTTCCATCCAGACTTCGAGTTATCGATTGAACAAATCACCCACATTGTTAATCAAATGATGGATGTTTTTGAGCACATGCACAGTAACAAAGTTTGTCATGGTGACCTCTACGCACACAACGTGTTGGTTAATGATGCTGGAGAGATGATCTTTGGCGATTTCGGCGCTGCGTCAGTGTATGGCTACCTAGATGAATCTCTGCAACGTGGAATTCGACAAGTAGAAGCACGCGCACTATCGCACTTTATTGATGATCTCCTTTCGGTCTGTAAACCAAGAGAGAAACAAACCGCCGCGTATCAATCCTTACGTCAGCTCACCAAATTGACTGCGTAATTGAACATCGACAGCCCAGAGCACGTATTGTCCTCTGGGCTTTTTATTGAGACCTCTGCTAAGTTTTTAACACAACCACCTTCAAGGATGTCAGATGATAAATATGGACTTCACCCAACGCATTGCTATAGAGACTGAAGCCATGGAGTGGTTGGCCAGCCCTGCAAATGGTGTATGGCGCAAACCGTTAGAGCGTCAGGACGCTGAATCTGGGCACACCACAAGCATTGTTCGATATGATCAGGGCTCTGCATTCAATACTCACCCACACCCAATGGGCGAAGAAATTTTTGTCTTAGAAGGCGTGTTTTCTGATCAAAATGGCGACTACCCTGCCGGCACTTATCTTCGCAATCCACCCGGCAGCGAACATGCCCCTTTTAGCAATGAAGGCTGCGTGATCTTTGTTAAGCTGAATCAATTTGATGAACGAGATCTCAGCACTGTCAGGGTCAATACCACACAGACACCATGGCTTGACGGTATTGGCAACCTTAAGGTCATGCCGCTACACGATTTTGAGCATGAGCACGTTGCTCTGGTCAAATGGCCAGTGGGTGAAAGGTTCCAACCTCACAAGCATTTTGGCGGTGAAGAGATCTTGGTTTTATCTGGGGAGTTCAAAGACGAGTATGGCTCATACCCTAAAGGTACCTGGATTCGAAGCCCTCATATGAGTGAGCATTTCCCATTCGTTGAACAAGAAACAGTTATCCTAGTAAAAACTGGGCACCTTCCACTGCTTTAGCGGACAAACTAGGCACCCATTTCATGAGCTGGGATTAACGGCCACCGGCAATATCAATGAAAGTGCCCGTTACGTAAGACGCTTGCTCAGACAAAAGCCACGCGATCGACTCTGCAACTTCTTGCGGCGTGCCTCCACGTTTTAATGGCAGCGTCGAGGCTAAACGGTCGACACGCTCAGGCTCTCCGCCATCAGCGTGCATCTCGGTATAAATACAACCTGGTCGCACGCCATTCACTCGAATTCCCTGCCCCGCTAACTCCAATGACAAACCTTTAGTAATAGAATCCATCGCCCCTTTAGATGCCGCATAATCGATGTATTCGAATGGCGCTCCGAGACGAGATGCCGCTGAGGAAACATTCACTATCGCACTTTTTGTCCCCGCTTGACGGATAAAGGCTTTGCAACATAGAAAGCAACTGATGACATTGGCATTCATGACGGTTTGAAAACGTTCGAGCTCGATGTCACTCAACTGTGATTGGGTAAAAAGAATTCCTGCATTGTTAACCAAGTGCGTCACTGTGCCATAACGTTTACTCGTCGCTTCAAAGAGCGCTTCTACCTGTGACTCATCAGAAACATCCGCTTGGTAACAAAAGGCCTCGCCGCCGCGGTCAATAATTTCATCGACGACCTGCTGAGCTCTATGATGCTGCGTTAAGTAGTTCACACAGACTTGATAGCCTTGTGACGCCAATAGCTTTGCAGTTTCTGCACCTATTCCTCGGCTTGCACCGGTCACGATAACGGTTTTACTCATTTTTATCCTATCCGTTGGTAAAGTTAGTACTCTTTACAGTGTAAAGCGCTCGGGTTCTTTCATTTTCTCAGTACTGGCCAATAGACGTTCAACCAATAAGGTCAACGCTTTAGGTTGATATTGACGCTGCTTATAAACGATATGTGCTTCACGCACACTACGCTGGTATTGAGGCAGAACACGAACAACATTCATCCCTTCATGCACATGACGAAACGGCAAAGAGGCGACCCCTAGCCCTTTTTCAACCACGCCGCAGAGAGCAAAAATATCGTTAATGACTAGCTTAGGGCTGACCTTTATAACATCAACAAGGGCCTCTTGCTCATAGATTGAGAGCTTATTGGTGTGATCCACACTGACCCAGTCAAGCTGAGTTAACTTCTCTAGAGTGTCGACTTCACCGACTTTGGCAAGGTACTCTGGGCTGGCAAAAAAACCATGACGCGCTTTAAACAGGGGTCTTGCGATCATCTCATCCATATCTTCTAAATCGAAGGTGATCAGTAGATCGCGATCAGTTTGTGGGATCACTTGTTGCTGACTCAGAATGAGATCAAGTGACACCTTGGGGTAATCAGCCAAAAACTGTTCCACGACTTCTCCGACGAAGGCGCGATAAAAGTTATGTGGGATGGCGAGTTTAATTTTCCCCGAGACTTCTTGGTTGTCAGAGAGCATTTGAGAAAAGCCACTCTCAATCGATTCCATACCACTACGAAGCGCCTCAAACGCTTCTAAGCCACTTTGTGTTGCGACCAGCTCTCTGCCTTTCTTTTCCAGCAAGCGGGTATTCAGGCGTTGTTCTAGAGCGGATAAACGACGTGACATGGTGGAAACAGGTAAGTGCAACTTCTTAGATGCCGCGAGAAGAGAGCCTTCTTCAACCACACTACAAAACAAATAGAGATCATCAATGTTTCCAAATATGGAACTCATAGTTCTAATCCTGCTTATTTTTTTCACTATTGGTTAGTTATATCCTTATTTACAACAAAACAACAGCCGAGGAGGACATATTATGAGCCGCAGACACTTTTGGATTTCCGCTCTCCTTTCATCATTTACTATGGCAGTGATCATGTCAGGTCTAATTTCAGGCTATAAGCTAGGATTCAGCAGCGTATGGCCCTCAGTATGGCTAGACAGTTTTCTGCTCGCCTGGCCTGCTGCGATCACGCTAAACCTGACGGTATTACCCCAAATTCGTAAGCTATCTAACTGGCTTGCTGGGTCAGAGTCTGTTTCGCAGGCATAAAAAAACCGAGCCATTGAGCTCGGTTTTTTTTGATAACTGTGTAATTACAGTTCAGCGTTATGGTAAACCTGCTGAACATCATCACAATCATCTAGCATGTCTAAGAACTTCTGGAACTTCTCAGCATCTTCGCCCGCAACTGGAGTGTGCGTTTGAGGTACGAAAGTAATCTCTTCCACATCCATAGTTAGGTCAGGGTATGCAGTGTTAAGCGCAGTCTTAGTCTTGAAGAACTCTGTGTGAGGTGCGAATACAGTGATAACACCGTCTTCTAGCTCAACGTCAGTTACGTCTACGTCTTCCATCATTAGCGTTTCTAGAATTGCTTCGTCATCATCGCCTTTGAACTGGAATACTGCTTGGTGATCGAACATGTGAGATACAGCGCCTTCAACACCGATCTTCGCACCACATTTCACGAAGCACTGACGTACGTCTTGGAAAGTACGGTTGCCGTTGTCAGTCAGACAGTCAACGATAACGCTTGTGCCACCAGGGCCAAAGCCTTCGTAACGTGCTGGTGCGTAGTCTTCACCGCCACCACCGTTTGCTTTATCGATCGCTTTGTCGATAACGTGTGCAGGAACTTGGTCTTTTTTCGCTTTAGCAATCAGGTGCTTAAGCGAAAGGTTCATATCTGGGTCTGAACCGCCATTTTTCGCGCACATGTAAATTTCTTTACCGTACTTGGAATAAACTTTAATTTTTGCGCCTGCAGTTTTCGCCATCGAGGCTTTGCGCACTTCAAAACTTCTTCCCATCGGGATGTTCTCTCTAATTCAATTTAACGCGAAGGATTTTAGCAAAAAGCGAGAGCTTTTCAATTTCTCACCTTTACAGAGGAAATGGCTCGCATCAGGCGACGCCCATTACTCGCTTATATTTGTCTACAGATTCTAAAAACAACGCCTTTTCTTCTTCATCAACAATTTTCGCTGCTTCCTGATCTATCTCGTCAGGAACGGCTTTGGCCTCACGGAGTTTCCAAACCAAAAAGGACGCTTGTTTATCAAGTTCGATTTTGTTCTTCTCACTAGCAGGCAGCGTAGATAGGTTGATCGACATACTAAAGCTCAAATCTGTAAAAATATGGAGGGAGAATATACCACACAAGAGCGCAATGTAGAGTAACAATCGAGTCTTGCGTCGCGGAATAGATCAAAAAAAGATTAAAAATAAAGGGTGGCTTTCCCAGGCCACCCTTCAGTATTCAGTTTAGTAAGTCGGGACTAGTGCAATATGCCTAGTTCTTTAGCTTCCTCTATGCTCAAACCGCTTTCACGAATTTCTCTTAATGCTTCGATACGGCGACGAGCTTCTGCAGATTTAGCTCCCTTAGTTGGCGTTTGTGAATCGACTTCTTCCGTGAGATCCCACTTGCCAGCAATCTTACTCATTTCATCATGGTCAATAGAATTAATGGACATAAATAACCTCCGAACAAACCATGCTAGGGACGCTTAATCTGTAGCAAAACTCTTCGTCCCTTGTTAAGAATTTTAGTCCCAGAATGTGATTGCGCTAATAGTTCAGACACTCTTATTGTTTTTCATATAAATAAGTTTTGCGCCCCTATAGGGATGACAGTACATTTAGAGGATTCCCCTAAAAGAAATGAGGATGATCTCCCTCTCATTTTTTCACCTCGTTCTTCCCAACAATGAACATCTGTTTCTTTCTGTAACCATGGTTTTACGAGTTACTTCACTCTTTTAAGCCTAACTTCTTTTCACTCTAAAAATAAGAGTTAATGATAATCATTATCTTTTGTATTTTGAGTATCCGTTATGAGTGAACTTTCAAATCAGCATGCCCTTCATGCTGACCCTATAATTCAAATCCGAAATTTATGCGTCGATTACATCACCGATAAAGGCGATTTTCGCGCAGTAAAGTCGGTCAGCTTTGATATTGGCAAAGGTGAAATTTTTGGCCTAGCTGGAGAGTCGGGCTGTGGCAAAAGCACCATCGCTTTTGCGATCAATCGCCTACATAAACCACCTGCATTTATCTCAGGTGGACAGATTCATTTTGAAGGTCGAGATCTACTGAGGTTATCAGACTCTGAAATTGGCGCGATTCGTTGGAGTGAAATTGCCATGGTCTTTCAGAGTGCCATGAACTCCCTCAACCCTGTATTACCGATTAAAGAACAGTTCGCAGATGTATTACGCCACCACAGAGGCATGAGTGACGAACAGGCAAAAGACCGCGCAGAGAAGCTTCTTGACCTAGTCAATATCCCTCGAGAGCGCCTGACTGAGTACCCACACCAGTTCAGCGGCGGTATGCGTCAGCGTCTAGTGATTGCGATTGCGCTTTCACTCAACCCTAAGTTAATCATCATGGATGAGCCAACCACTGCACTCGATGTCGTTGTGCAACGTGAAATACTGCAGCAAATTTACCAACTGCGTGAAGAGTTTGGTTTCTCTGTCTTGTTTATCACCCACGATTTGGCGTTGATGAGCCAATTATGCGATCGCATTGCCATTATGCGTCATGGTGAAATTGTCGAGGTCAACCAATCAAAACAGATCCGCAATAACCCACAACACCCATACACCCAAAAGCTTTGGGCATCATTCCCGAATATCCACGAAGGCAAACATCAGAAGCAAGGAGAGCCAGCATGAGTGAGCCAATTATCCAACTAAACAACGTTGAGAAAGAATTCACCATTGGTGGTGGCTTTGCTTCTGAAGAGCGCTTTAAGGCTTTACAAGGAATTAGCCTGAACTTGCACAAAGGAAAAACGCTTGCGCTGGTGGGCGAATCTGGCTGCGGAAAGAGTACCTGCGCTCGTTTGATCACTAAGGTCTATCCGGCCTCATCTGGTGAGATCTTATTTAATGGTCGCAACATCAACGAGATCACCAGCAAAAAGGATCTTCTCGACTACCGCAGCAAGGTACAGATGGTATTCCAAGACCCGTTTGGTTCTCTGAATCCCACCCAAACCATTCAGCACCATTTGACTCGCCCTCTTCTGATTCATAAGCAAATCACGGACAAGAAACAACTGCCTGCCAAGCTCAAAGAACTGATTGAGTTGGTTGAACTGGCACCAGACACACTTGAAAAGTTTCCTCATCAGCTAAGCGGTGGCCAAAGACAACGTGTGAACCTCGCTAGAGCGCTCGCGGTAGGCGCTGAAGTAATACTCGCCGATGAGCCGACCTCAATGCTGGATGTATCCATTCGACTCGGCGTATTGAATCTAATGCAAAGAATGAAAAAAGAGCTTGGGATAGGTTTTCTCTACATCACACACGATTTAGCGACGGCCCATTACATCGCCGAAGAAACGGCTGTGATGTATAAAGGACAAATTGTCGAATGGGGCGATACGCAGTCGATCTTAACCGATCCGCAACATCCCTACACCAAGCTTCTGATCTCAGCCGTACCCGATCCTGATCTGCCATTTGGAAAACTGGTTGAAAGTGAACCAAACTATTCATTAGATGCCGATGAAATCCGTGCAGCAAGTGCTGAGGTACATGACGGATTTGATCGAGTTGGTGAAAATCACTTTGTAAAACATTGGATTAAAGCAGCATGAGCGCATTAGATACGTGGGTTGATCAAATAAGCGATTGGTATCAAACCCGAAAGCATGATCAAGAGAAACAACTCGAATCATTGATCCTAAATGTTCCAGAAGGCGTTTGGGGACCGAATATTACTGACTTGCAGAGCAAGGCCATTGCTTGTTGGCTCGATGGTTGTCTGCGTATCTTCCAAAATGCCCGCTATCAAAACCCGAACAGAGCGTTTCAATTCTTGCAGCTCGCCTACAGCAAACTTCAGATGGTGGTGTCTGTGCCAAGCAATGAATTGGACCTACGCGATTGGTGTATGAAGCGGATGCAGCACCTTGCCGTGTTGAGCTTAGAATTCTGTAACCAACAGCCTCACTCGACTTGGCAAGAAAAGTCCCATCACTTGATTGAGTCGCACGTCCAATTTATGGCGATGCACGCCTGGAATGAGCCTAAACAGATGGATCATCGGAACTATGATCAAGGCAATCCATCGTTTCATTAGTTTTTCCGATCTAAAACTGGATCGATGATCAAGGCATACAACCTTGATCATTGTTCCGTAAGAATAGATTAAACCTCTGAATTTTAGGCAAAAAAAAGCGAGTTCAGAGAACTCGCAAAATATTCAGAATGAATGTAACAATATGAGCCAATCTATTAGGGATAATCTAATCCCTCATTCATCAGAAAGGACAAAAGGTTGTCTATTCGGGATAAATATTATCCAACTCCCTTACTAGCAATGTCAGTGGATTGTCAGGGGAATGTAGTAGCTTTGTTGTTCCAAACTTAGAATGTAACAGGGTGTTTAGTTGAGTAAACAAACACAAAAAAAGCCAGCATATTGCCGGCTTCTTCAAATCAAAATATCTTAAACTGCGACTTCATCGAGCGCACGGAACACACTCTCATCTAGGTGGCCTTCATACACTTGCTTGCAGACTTTACGTCTTACAGCCAGTCCTGCAATAAGGCGCTCAATACTTAAATGCTTGTTTTCGCTTTGCGTGTTGTAAAGCTCAATCATCTTGCTCAATGTCTCATAAGGAACGACATCATCCCCTACTCTTAAGAAATCAAGCTTGTCTATGAGTTCTAGACACTCTTCTTGGATAGAACTATGGGAATGTCCGGTCATAGCTGCTAACGCCGTTATAGAGCGTTCTAGAGCCTCTGAGGAGGTATATTTGGAGAGAGTAATGGTGATTTCATCTGCATTGATCTCTACAAGGTGTTTTCGCTGCTTCACTCGACGGCCAAGATTACCCCGTGGCGAGCGCTCTTTACGTTGGATTGGCTCGAACTCACCATCGATAATCTGAGACATCTCTTCAAGCTGCTTCTTCGACACCATTTCGTTTCGAAGCGGGTTTGGCAACGTAGGCGCCATGTTTCGCTTACCAGCGTTGGTCGTGCGAGCACGCGAGTATCTCAGCACCTCTTCCGCATCACACTTGATATCAAATTGATAATCTTTGATCTTTCCGTTTTCAACCATCGTCGAGATCGTTAAGTGGTAACCCCATAGGTTCACCGCAAAAAGATCCTCAGTTCCTTCCTCGTCAGAGAGTTTCTTGAGTTCTCGAATAAGATCCATCGAGAAACGTCGCCATTCGATGTTACGTGCCAGTTTCTGGTTCAAGTCACTCAGTAACATCACATCACTATGGCGACGCGACATACGACTACGGAAGTAGCTGTACAGTTGGAATACCAAAGTGTGTTGCTTCAAGATCTCTGGTGGGAACAAGAAGAAATAATCACGTGTGAGAAGCTCTTCGTAAAACGATGGCTCCCAGACGAGGATGTACAAGTTCGGTTTAATGCGAATTTCACCGTCAGCGCCCTCTGTAGGCGCTTCTTCCGACGCAGTAATGGTACGGGCCAAAAATCTAAAACGGTCGCTCTTGAAGCCTTCTGGCATGTTCTCGCTTAGCCATCGACCTGTGAGTTCGTGTAACTGAAAATCGGTAAACTCAATACGATCGATACTGTCGCGAATTGAGTCACGTGCCGGGCCACTGTCTTTCTTGCCACGCAGTGACAAAATATCGGTAATGTACAACGGCGTTTTGTTTGGCACGTGAGTACCATCAAGTTGGTATTGATGCTGGTGGTGCTCATGATATTGGACGGTCAGAGTGAACAACGCAAAAAGGGTCATCAGATCATCCACCGTCATGATGTTTTTCGATGATCGTGTTTCGATCACAGCGCGAGTGCCAGAGATCGAAACCATGCTTTTCTGATAATTTTTACGAGTTCTTGGCGGCGCTAACGCTTGATCAATTATCCCGGCCCAGTTGGTTGGGGACACAATGAATTGATCCGCTTCATCTTTCATCGCTGGTGGGGTGTTCAGGCCGTATTCATTCAGCAGGCGTTTATTTACCTGAGTTTGAGCCAGCGCTTTAGAACGTTTTTGTTTCTCGTTTTGCTTAACGGTTTCAGTCACTAAGCTTGTTGCACCAAGCACAGAAATCAGTTGGTTAGGATTCACAAAACGGTGAAGCATGGTTTTACCCGCCAACCCTTCTTCGAAACGAACTGGGACTTGTTGGAAAAGACCGATATTCACTGCTGCTCGAAGACGTTGCTGAATGGCTGCCCGCGTGACTTGGCCATCTGTTGCATCGATGAGCTCAGTTGTCGACACTAAACCATCTTTGCTACTAAAGCCTCTGAGAGAAATTAAATTCAAAAGCTCAACGATGCTTTTCGTTACACCTTTGAAATGTTGGTATTGCTCGATCCAATTGACCGCCATCTCTGACACCTCAAATAAGTGTCCATCTTTATGGCTTCTTGGCGCCTTGATCAGTAGTTTTTCTTCAGAGCTCATTATTATGATCCGTGTCACACTAGCCGTAATATCACTATAGTTCCGTGAGAATAAAGAAAAAAAGATCATAAATAAAGAAAAAATTATTGCTTTTAAATAACTGATCTTTCTGATTAATCTGATCTTAATTGATTATATGATCTATTGATCAGGGCGAGAGTTTGCTTATAAGTTGCTGTTTATAAATGAGTATTTTTTTAGGCTCTGGAAAGCATGATCATGGAATCCCCGTAAGCATGATCATTAACTTATTGAAAGCATGATCAAAAATTCAAAGAACGATGATCATGTATAGTTCGAATCGATGATCAACAGACCCTTGAAAGCATGATCATCATCTTTACACACTTTATCCACAACCGAACCGCTTGATTCGATGTATTTGCTTCGATTTGTTGAAGGTGGAGTATCCATTTTCTCGGAAATATGATCAAGGAATGTAGAAATTCAGAGTCAAAGTTTTGATTCCTGACGCTTAAGCGCTTCCATCATACACTATTGCCTATACCCTTATGTGATTTAGTTCGATGACGTTGACTTGGAAGCATGATCAGGAGATTTGCTGTAATCGCAATCCAGTTGATGATGTCGTTTAATTTTTCATGTGTTTCAGCCAAATAGCGCCTAATCTCCCAGTCCATATACATTCGTCCGTAATTTGGTCTTAGATTTACATGCTTCCGGAGTGGGTATCTACTTGATCATTGATCCGATCTTTGATCATTTGAGCAGACCACTTTGGATTTGATAAGGAATCGGGATATTACCTTGATCATTGTTCCCTAGGGGCGAAATCGGTCCGAAAGCATGATCACGAAGAGCTCCTTGATCATTGTTCCGGTCAGAGCCCAATCGAGCGTATAGTTTTAACCCAAATGGCGGAAGTTCTGGTGAGCGAGCGAACTTTCAATATGTGAGTAAAAAATCAAAATGACACCAGCCGTAATTAACTGAGCAATCTTAATCGTTCCGATAGAGATCATATTCGCAAAATAGAGGTCATATGTTTACATTGTAAATAAGTGACGCTGTGACATTTAAAAAGTAATTTGTTTTATATAGCTAAACTGCCACCAAGTGAGGCTTGTTTTTAGGTTATTAAATCAACAGAACAATCAATTTCCTGTAATTTCTCAATTTAATGTGATTCTTATCCATAATTGGATGTTCACCTTTTTATTGTCTGTAATTCAAAATGCTGTACAATTGATTGCAATTCATTAATAACGGAATTTGGCAAATGAAACGAGAAAATACGATTGAGGGCCTCAATCAGCTAGCTGAGAAGACCGCACAGGTCCAAGCTGATCGCATCGAAATTGTACTGGAAGAGCGCAGTGATGAGCACTTTCCTCCAATGTCAAAAGCATTGATGGAAACTCGCTCAGGTCTAACTCGTCGCAAACTTGATGATGCAATTAGCAAGCTTGAAGAGTCTGGTCACCAATTTACGAAGAACAATGCGAATCACTATTCTATCTCTTTAGAAGAGGCGCACATGCTAATGGATGCTGCTGGCATTCCTAAGTTTCATGAACGCAAAAAGAACGGTGACAACAAACCTTGGATCGTCAATGTACAGAACCAGAAGGGTGGTACAGGTAAGTCAATGACGGCGGTTCATCTTGCAGCTTGTTTGGCGTTGAATTTAGACAAGCGCTACCGCATCTGTCTGATTGACTTGGATCCACAGGGTTCTTTACGTCTGTTCTTGAATCCACAAATCAGCATTACTGACCATGAGAATATCTATTCTGCCGTTGATGTGATGCTTGATAACGTGCCTGAAGACGTGAATGTAGATAAAGAGTTCCTCCATAAAAACGTACTTTTGCCAACTCAATATCCAAACTTAAAGACGGTTTCTGCTTTTCCTGAAGACGCGATGTTCAATGCAGAAGCTTGGCAGCACCTATCGCAAAACCAATCGTTGGATATCGTTAAGCTATTAAAAGAGAAGCTGATCGATAAGATTGCTGACGACTTTGATGTCATCATGATTGATACAGGCCCTCACGTCGACCCATTGGTTTGGAATGCGATGTATGCCTCTAATGCACTGCTGATTCCATGTGCTGCAAAACGTCTCGACTGGGCGTCAACGGTTAACTTCTTCCAGCATCTTCCAACGGTATACGAAATGTTCCCAGAAGATTGGCAAGGGCTCGAGTTTGTTCGACTTATGCCAACAATGTTTGAAGACGACAACAAGAAGCAAGTTGCAGTACTAACTGAGATGAACTATCTGCTTGGCGACCAAGTTATGATGGCGACCATTCCTCGTAGTCGTGCATTTGAAACTTGTGCTGATACCTACAGTACAGTATTTGACTTAACTACTGGTGATTTTGAAGGGGGTAAGAAGACCCTTGCAACAGCACAAGACGCAGTTCAAAAGAGCGCATTAGAGCTAGAACGTGTGCTGCACAGTCACTGGTCATCATTAAATCAGGGGTAATTAGAGAATGGCAATTAAGACTTCAGATTTAAACGCAAGATTGTTTGGCAAGGCGAATAAGCGCCATGTCACGACACCGCAAGAAGCGCAGCAAGCTGCAAAAGAGCAAGCACAAGTGATTGAACTGGCGGTTGCTGGTGAAGAGAAAGTAAAGTTCGAGCTTGTTCGTATTCCTGCAAATGAAGTAAGTCAGCAAACCGTGGTGTTTGCGGAAAATGCTCGTGAGCAATCATTCTTAAACGAGCATGCGCTGTCGGACGTGTTGGTGACGCTAAAAGAGCGTGGTCAACAATACCCAGCGGTGGGTCGAAAGTGTGAAGACGGCAAGATCGAAGTACTGGATGGTAGTCGCCGTCGTATGTCGTGTATCTTGGCGGAAAAAGAGTTCCTGATTTACGTTGGTGAAAACATTAGCACCAAACACGCTAAGTTCTTATCAGACGTTGCTAACGCTCACAAACCACTCTCTCTATTCGAAAAGGGTAAAGAGATGCTGGCTAAGCTTGAGAGCGGTGAAGCAGAAGATCAGAAAGCACTGGCGAAGATGTTCCAGTGTAGTGAAGCGCTTGTTAGTGGTGCTCTTAAGGCCGCTGATCTGCCTCTAGAACTTCTTCAAGCATACCCGAATGTGGCTGAGCTTGGTCGCCCAACGATTGTTAAACTGCATAAACAGTTCAATGGTCTGGATGAAGAAAAGCGTGCCAAGCTACTCGAAAAGTGCAGCTCTGGTGAAGGATTTGTTTGGCAGCGCAGCCAGTCTCACGGTGTTGCTCGCATCACCAAGGAAGTGACTGAGACGATAGAAGCTTGGGTTGAAGAGTTAGCGCCAACCAAGAAAGCAGTATCAGCTAAGACAGAACTTGTAAAAGGTCGAGCAAACTACTCGCGTAAAGGCTCAAACTTAACATTAAACCTGAAGAAGGTTGATGATGCCTTGATGCAAGAGATCTTGGATTTGGTCGCTCAAAAACTGAATTAATCCAAATTCTTTTTAAAGAAATTAAGCCGCTTATTAGCGGCTTTTTTTGTGCCATAATATCGGCCAATGACTCTGCTTTAAGTGAATTCAAGATAATGGCCTCGACGCTCGACTTTTTCTCTCTGCTTTTTCAAACCGCATCTAAACGTAATCATCGTTTTGGCGTTGTGTTGACTGGTCAAACGGATTGGCAACAATCGTCACTCAATGCGTTGGTAGAGAAAGTAGGGCAGCAAGGCATTTTTCAGCTCGGTGGTGAGCCATTAGATGGAGTGGATGTTCACTTTAACGTGAAGCAAGGTCAGCGGCTTTTAGGCCAAGAGTGTCAGCTTTTGATCTGCGACTTACGCAGCGGCTTTGATGCAAACAGTTTTAGCGCGGCGACAGGGTGTATTCGTGGGGGCGGTCTATTGGTTGTGGTAGCGGACACCAACCAACAAACTGACGCTTTCGAGCAAGTTTGGTTGCAACAGTCTTTGAGCAATCTAATTGTGGTTGAGCAAGGAAAAGCACTGCCGACATTACCAGACACTTTTGAAACGCCGAACCATGCTTTTGAGCAGCAAGCACAAGCCGTCGACATGATCCGTAAAGTCGTTGAAGGCCATCGTAAGAGACCGTTTGTGATGACAGCAGACCGAGGCCGAGGAAAAAGTAGTGCTTTGGGTATTGCTGCGGCTGAGCTCATCAAAAGTCGCAACATTCATATCCTTGTTACAGCACCTAGTCTTGCGACGGTGAATCCACTGTTTGAACATGCTGCTGTGCATTTGAAAGATGCGAACCAGGAAAAAGGTCGATTAGAGTGGGGCGGCTCAAGCATTCAATTTGTCGCGCCAGATGAATTACTACGTTGTCACCACAGAGCTGATTGTGTATTGGTTGACGAAGCCTCTGCGATTCCTATCCCGATGCTACAACAAATGGTGGAACGTTTTCATCGCTTAGTATTTTCTACGACGATTCATGGCTATGAAGGATGCGGTCGTGGATTCACACTTAAGTTTCAAACTTGGCTAAAAGCAACTAGACCTAACAGCTCGTTTTTCCATATTGAGCAGCCTATTCGCTGGGCCGCGAACGACCCGTTGGAAAATTGGTTGTTTGACAGTTTTCTACTCAATACCGAACTCATGGATGCCCCTAAAAGCAGTGAGCAGAGATCAATTGAACGACTCGACAAAAAGCGGCTGGTTGAACAGCCTGACTTACTTCGACACTGTTTTGCGTTGCTGGTTAACGCCCACTATCAAACATCACCCAATGACTTGATACTACTTCTTGCCGACCCATCTATTCAGCTCTACGCCCAGTTTAGCGAAGGAGTCTGTCTTGGCTGCATTCTAACTGTCGAAGAGGGTGGGCTAAATGAGTCACTTCTCGAAGACATCGAACTGGGAAAACGCAGACCCAAAGGACATCTTGTCCCTGTGATGTTAGCTAATCAACTTGGTATTCGTTTAGCTGCAACCGACTTGAGTTTACGCGTTATGCGTATTGCTGTTCATCCTGACTTACAGAGGCAAGGTATTGGGCAAAGCATGATCCGTGATTTGATTGAACAAACCGGCTTCGCATTCTATTCCACCAGCTTTGGTGCGACGAAAGAACTTCATGAGTTCTGGCGTCAATGTGGATTTGAATCTGTGAAACTGGGCAGTCAGCGAGATCAGTCGAGTGGCACACACTCTCTTATCATGATTAAAGGACAAACTAGCTGGACGAAAAACGCTAACTTGTCTTTCGTAAGTAGCCTGCATTATGGACTGAGCAATATTTTTTCTGATCTTGAGACTGAACTTGTCCGTAGTTTGTTATCAAGAAAGGATGCTTCCGTTGTTTTACCTAGCGCGAGCAACCTGATCAAGAACTACAGTTTGGGCGGCGCCAGCTATGATAGCGTTGTTCCGTTTCTCGATGATTGGTGGAAACAGTCTCCGGCTATGTTGAACATGATGAGTGACTTGTACATTCGAAGAGTTGTCCAACGACATAGTTGGCAAGAGTGTGTCGACGAGTTTGGCTTTACAGGAAGAAAACAGGTTGAACAGGCATTTAGAGAGCAACTGCAACTGCTGAAATTTACAGTGTAAAGAATCGGTTCTCTTTACACTGTAAATTCAAGTTACCTTCCAAATTTATTCTCATATCCCTACATTTTATAGCTCAATTTATCTAGCTCATAAGGTTAGACAAGTTTGCTTTTAACTGCATAAAAACTAAAACAAAACGGCTTGAACGCAATCCCACCCAACAATATAACCATACAAAATCTGTATATTAGCACCTTGAGAATTAGTCATTCTTTCCTACACTCAGTTTTAAGCAACTTGCTTAATATCGGCTAGGAACTATAAAAACAAGGTTAAAACATGGAATGTTTGCTACCAGAGTCTCTCGACATCTCAACGGTGCTCGACAGTACGACTCAATACAGATCATGGCTTTCTCATGCAGAGCAACTAGACGTTGACGCCTCAAAGGTGGGTCGCGTTGATGCTGCTGGGATCCAAGCCTTAACTTCGCTGTTCCTCTCCGCGAAATCTAATCAGATAGAAATTCGACTCCTAAAACCTTCGCCTTTACTGACGGAAGGCATTGCGACGTTAGGACTAAATGAACCGTTTGATATGAACCATTGAGTTGGAGAGCGACCCTATGACTAAAATTTTGGCTGTAGATGATTCTGTATCGATTCGCCAAATGGTGAGCCACACATTGAAAGATGCGGGCTACGATGTGGAAACTGCCAATGATGGTAGAGATGCTTTGAGTAAAGTAACCTCATCAAAATTCGATGTTGTGATATCCGATGTCAACATGCCCAATATGGGCGGTTTTGAATTGGTAAAAGCGCTGCGCGAAAAGCCGCAATACAAATTTATTCCCATTCTGATGCTCACGACAGAAACCAGTACCGATAAAAAACAACAAGGAAAATCGGCTGGTGCAACAGGATGGCTAGTGAAACCGTTTAATCCAGATACGCTACTAAAAACTCTAAAACGCGTTATCTAAACGGCTTCCTCTCACACTGCAACGTCAATTGGTGAGGCAACAATATGGCTTTAGACATGGAACAGCTTCGTAAAATGTTTTACGAGGAGTGTCGAGAAAACCTAGAAGTACTAGAAGATGTGCTGCTCAACTTAGATTTGGCTCAAATGGATGATGAGTCGATCAACACAATTTTTCGAGCAGCACACTCTATCAAGGGCGGAGCAGGGACATTCAATCTGCTCGATATCAGCGAATTTACGCATAATGTTGAAGCGTACTTAGATCTTGTTCGAAATCAGGAACGAAGCTTAACGCCGGAAACCGTCGATCTTCTACTGAAAAGCAGCGACTGCATCCATAGTATGTTAGAGGGGCATGAGCAGGGCTCGGACGTTAACCTCACTCTAAAAAAAGAGGTCAGCGATAAACTTGCTCTGCTACTCGATAACTCACAGCCTTCCAACTCTAATGCTGAGGACGTCCAATGCAGCGAACAACCTGCCGCGGATAACAACACCGAAGCAATCTGGAAAATCACGTTTGCTCCTCATCAAGAGATGTTTTTTAGTGGCAATGACCCTCTGCGCATCTTACGCGAATTAAACGAGTTGGATGATTCGTGCCTGATTGAAGTCGATGTTTCCAAATTACCTGATATTGAGGAGATTGAATCTGAGCTCTGTTTTCTCGCTTGGTCAGCCACAATCAGCGGTTTGATTGATCTTGAACTGATTAAAGAGATATTCGAGTGGGTAGAAGATGAATGTGATCTCACCATCGAGTCGATTGAACCTCAACCATCCACTCTTTCTGAAACTTCTGTTCCTACTCAAAAAGAAACCTTAGACAGTACCGCAACATCAGAGCCAACATTCGAAACAACATCCGAAGCGCCTAGACGAAATAGTCCGACTGAAACCAAGTCCAACAAACCTGCCAAATCTGACTCAAGCGTTAGCTCGATACGTGTTGATATCGACAAAGTGGATAGCTTGATTAATTTGGTTGGTGAGTTGGTGATCACTCAATCGATGCTGACCGAAATTGGTAATGATTTTTCGATGGATAAACTAGAAAAGCTCAAAACGGGGCTCGACCAGCTTTTGCAAAACAGCAAAGACCTGCAAGAGAACGTATTGAATATCCGAATGTTGCCGATGAGTTTCGCGTTTAGCCGTTTTCCACGCTTGGTGAGAGACTTATCGAGTCGCCTCGAAAAACAGGTCGATCTGCAAATCAAAGGGGAACATACTGAGCTGGATAAAACCGTACTTGAGCGCATCGTCGATCCACTCGTTCACTTGGTTCGAAATGGCATCGACCACGGTATTGAACAGCCTCAGCAGCGATTAGAAAACGGTAAGCGTGAGATGGGGGTGATTGAACTGAACGCGTACCATCAGGGCGGCGCCATCATCATCGAAATTCGTGACGATGGCGCAGGCCTTAACTGTGACAAATTGTGGGACAAAGCACGCGAGAAAGGGGTGATCGCACAAGAGGCGAGACGCGAAGAGTTTTCCGATAAACAGATCATGAATTTGATTTTCGCTCCCGGCTTTTCAACCGCAGAAGAGGTGTCAGACATTTCTGGTCGCGGGGTAGGAATGGATGTGGTGCGTCGAAATATCGAAGAGCTCGGTGGCCATATTGAAGTTGAATCGGAGCTTGGACAAGGAAGCCGATTCACCATTAGTTTGCCCCTTACCTTAGCGATTCTCGATGGGCAGTTGGTTAAAGTTGGTGGGGAGGTCTACATTATCCCGCTTCTTACTATCGTTGAATCTATCCAAATCGACCCAAATTGTATCAAGCTCGCATCAGGCGGCGTCGAACTCTATCGCTTACGTGAAGAGAATATTCCGATTTTGCGTCTGCAAGAAGAGCTCAAAATGGGTCATAGCGGCGGGCTCGAAAAGCGCATTCTCTGCTTTGTTGAAGCGGCTGGCAACCGAGTGGGTTTGCTGATCGATGAATTGCTCGATCAGCAACAGGTGGTGATTAAGAGTCTGGAATCAAACTACAGCAAAGTCGCAGGAATCTCAGGAGCCACGATTTTGGGTGATGGTTCTGTCTCGCTCATTTTGGACATACAAGGTCTGATTACCCAGTTTTTGAACCGAGACTCTGACAGTTCAAACAGTGGATTGGCGGCTTAGGAGAGAGTATGGAAGTCGTGACATTAGAGACTGCGCAGCAATCGACCCTGCCTGAACAAGCGAAACATGACATAGAAGCGCAGAGTTCAGCCTTACTGGATGAGATGAATGATGGCGTAAGTGAGAGTGCTGACTTTCTCAGTTTTAAATTGGCGCAAGAGCTCTACGGTGTTGAGATTAAAGATGTTGAAGAGATTCGTGTTTGGGAACGGCCAACACCGATACCAAGAGCGCCAAGTTACGTTCTTGGTGTGATTAACCTTAGAGGAATGATTGTCCCGGTTATCGATTTGCGTGCTCGCTTCTCTGTTGGTCAGTGTGAGTATCTGCCGACGACCGTTGTGATTGTATTGCGCACTCAGTTCGAAGATGAAGAGAAGTTGATGGGCTTAGTTGTGGATGCTGTCAGTGATGTCGTCAGTCGAGGACAAAACGAGCTTTACCCATCGGTCGGTGAAACGAATGCAACGCCTTATCTTCAGGGCCTTATCAATGTTGGTGAACAAGTGATGTCACTGCTTGATACCGATGAGCTGCTAAACATCGAACGAATTTTGAGGGCGGAAGCATGATCGCGACACAAATGATCGCAACACAAGAGTTTTTAAGCTTTGTCGTTGAAGGGGAAGAGTATGGCGTCCCAATTCTGGATGTGCGTGAGGTTCGAGGTTGGAACCCAGTAAGAGAAGTGCCTAACTCACCAAGCTTTATGAAAGGCGTATTGGAGATTCGTGGCGAGTACGTTCCGATTGTCGATTTAAGAATGCGCTTTGGTTTGTCTGCGGCAGTGATTGGTTCAACAACCGTTGTCATCGTATTGAACGATGCGCAGAAACACCCGCTCGGCATCATCGTTGATGGCGTCTCTGAAGTGTACCCACTAAGCGAAGAACAGATTAAGCCTTCTCCTTATGTGGCAAACGATGTTGATCATCATTACGTGAGAGGGATTGCCTCGGTGACGAATGGGCACCTAATACTACTCAATTTAGACGCGTTGTTTGATACGGCGCAGCTAGCACTACCCAACCAAGAGGAAGAGAGTTGGGCCTAAGTTCGATATGAAAGAGCATCATATCGATGAGCAACGTCAGAAGAAGCAACCAGTGAGAGGTAACTCATGGCATTTTGGAATAGAAGAACTGAAGCAGCTGCTCAGTTTGTAGCACCAACACAAGACACGCTGACCGAAGAACACCAGCCTGAAACGGAAGAGGGCATTTCGAAAGAGCAGCTCCTATCGGCACTCAATGCTGCGCAAACCGCATTGATGATGATAGACAGAGATTTCAAAATCACTTACCTCAACCAAAAGTCATTGGATCTTCTGAAAACGCATGAAGTCTTGTTTCAATCGGTATGGCCCAATTTTCAAGCCACGCAGGAATTCTTACTTGGCTACTGTATTGACCTATTCCACGCTAACCCTAGCCATCAAAGACAGTTACTGTCTAACCCAGCCAACTTGCCATACACCACAACAATTACGGTTAAAGATGTCCTGATTGAATTGAACGTGGGTGCGATTATCGATGCCAATGGTAACTATGCTGGCAATACGTTGGAGTGGTCTGATGTAACAGAGCTAAGAAAGCAGACGGATGATGTTACTCGCTTGCAAGCCGCAGTTGATCAGGCGCAAACCGCCATGGTGATGATAGACCGAGATTTTGAAATCACTTACGCCAACCAAGAGACCATCAATCTATTCAGTAAACATGAAGCAACGATGCGCAGCGTGTGGTCAGGGTTTACCGCTAGTGAAGAGTGGCTGATTGGACGATGCATTGATGAATTCCACCGCAATCCAGCTCACCAAAGACAGATGCTGGCTGACCCAAGTAATTTA
Source organism: Vibrio sp. RE86 (assembly GCF_013114545.1). Classification (GTDB taxonomy): domain Bacteria; phylum Pseudomonadota; class Gammaproteobacteria; order Enterobacterales; family Vibrionaceae; genus Vibrio. Next base: position 24,333 of record NZ_VTXI01000001.1, read on the forward strand.
CCTTACAGCACCGATATCACGATTCAAGACCTCAAGATCGAGCTAAACGTGGCGGCAATTCATGATGCGAAAGGCGAATACATTGGTAATACCCTCGAGTGGCGAGATGTGACTGAAGAGCGAGCGAAGGAAGAAGAGATTGGCCGCTTAGCGTCAGCGGTTTCAGGTATGACAACCAATCTGATGATGGCCAACAAAGACGGCATTATTACTTATCTCAACCCATCACTGAGCACCTTGCTACGAAGTCGAGAGAGCGACCTGCAAAAAGCCTTACCGGGGTTTGATGCAAGTAACTTAGTTGGTAAGAACATTGATGTGTTCCATAAGAATCCAGGCCACCAGCGCAATATTATCTCAAACCCAGACAGCTTGCCTTTCTCCTCCAACATTGCGGTAGGCGGCCTTGAATTTAATCTGACCTGTATTGCAATGCGCGACGGCGCAGGTAATTACATTGGTCCCGCTTTGCAGTGGATCGACATCACTGAGCAGCAAGATGGTCAGCGACAAGTTGAAGATCTGATTCAAAAAGCGATCGCAGGGCAACTCAGTGAGCGTATTGATACCAGTGTCTATAATGGCTTTATGAAAGAGCTTGGCGATGGAATCAATAATCTCCTCGACACTATGGTGGCTCCAATTGACCAATGTATTAACGTGATGAGCCAAGTCGCAGAAGGTAACTTGAACACGACGATGTCAGAAGACAGTACCGGAGACTTTGCGCGTTTATCGAATGCAGTGAATACCTCGATCGTCAATCTGCGCAATATGGTCGATAAAATCACTCACTCGTCTGCGCGAGTCGCGACAGCCTCGACCGAAATTGCCGAAGGGAATAACGATTTAAGTCAGCGTGTTGAAGCTCAAGCTTCTAACCTTGAAGAGACGGCTGCGAGTATGGAGCAGATGACAGCGACTGTGAGACAGAATGCTGAAAATGCTAAGGGGGCAAATGAGCTCTCTGATGACGCGACCAAGAAAGCGAGCAAAGGTGGTGCCGTTGTTGGGCAAGCAGTCTCTGCGATGGCCGAAATTAATACCGCCAGTAAGAAGATTGCAGACATCATCGGTGTGATTGATGAAATTGCTTTCCAAACTAACTTACTTGCATTGAATGCCGCAGTGGAAGCGGCGAGAGCTGGCGAACAAGGTCGTGGTTTTGCTGTGGTTGCGGGCGAGGTGCGTAACCTAGCACAGCGCAGTGCCGCCGCTGCGAAAGAGATTAAAGGGCTTATCAAAGACAGTGTTGAAAAGGTTGATGAGGGCTCACGCTTAGTGGATGAGTCAGGCGAGACGTTGAATGAAATCGTCGACGCGGTTGCCAAGGTGACTGAGCTTATCTCGCAAATTGCCTCTTCAAGCCAAGAGCAATCGACGGGCATTGATGAGATCAACCGTGCAATTTCAACCATGGATGAAATGACACAGCAAAATGCGTCTTTAGTTGAAGAGACCTCAGCGGCCAGCCAATCGCTAAAAGATGAGGGTAAGCAGCTACTGCATCTTATGAACTTCTTTGCGTCAGACAACAACATCACGACGTTTGAATCTAAGTCTATGGCCTCTGCGATGCAAAGTAACGTTAGAGATATACGAGCACCTAAAGTCGCGAACTCGAGCTTCAAGGTTGAAGAGGATGGTGAGGAATGGGAAGAGTTCTAGCGAAAGCGGATCACTCGATGCCTGAGCTTCAGGAGTTTGAACTGACGGATAAAGATTTCAAATTTATCCAGTGGTTTATGCATAAACACGTCGGAATCTTTTTCTCTGATAGAAAGCGCACCATGGTGTATGGCCGAATCAGCCGTCAACTTCGACGCTTGGGTTTGCAAAGTTTCAAGCAGTATCGGCAGGTGATAGAAAGTGATGCGCAGGAGCAGAGTAACTTTATTAACTGTTTAACGACCAATAAAACGCAGTTTTTCCGTGAGTATCACCACTTTGAGTTTATGGAAAAAGTGCTGATGTCGGAGTGGAAACAGCAAGGTCTGTCCGATCTTAGAATTTGGTCAGCAGGCTGCTCGACTGGCGAAGAGCCATACAGTTTTATCTCGTCACTCTATTGGGCGGGGGCGTTTGAGCAATTTAGCCAAGTTACGATTACCGCTACAGACCTAGACACAAAAGTTTTGGCACATGCTAAGCAAGGCATTTATGGCGAAGAAGCGCTGCCGAGCATTCCTGCTAAATATTTAAAGCCGTGCTTTGTCAAAGGGTATGGTCAGCAGCAAGGTAAGTTCAAATGCAAAGCGGGACTACAGCAACATATCGGGTTTCACCAGTTAAACCTGTTAGATGATTGGAACTTTGAAAAGCCGTTTGATGTTATCTCATGTCGCAACGTGATGATCTATTTTGACAAGCAAACACAAGAGAGTTTGATTCGACGTTTCCACCAATACTTGAAGCCTGGCGGTGTCTTGTTCATTGGTCATTCGGAGAGTATGCCACCGAGTGTCGATCTGTTTCATCACCTTGGGCATACCATCTACATTAAGAAATAGGCTTAAAAATGATTCAAGCAAGGAGCGCGCAACCTAAGTATGAAAATCACCATTTCAATCGTTTTTATCACCCAACTCGGGATAAACACATTGTTAAAGTCTTGCCTGGTGGGGTGTACTGCTCTGAAAAAAACGATGAGTTGATTGCGACAGGCTTGGGGTCTTGTGTTGCTGCGTGCATTTGGGACACACAACAGCATATAGGTGGGATGAACCACTTCCTCTTGCCTTTTGATAGTCAGAATCAACTTAAAGGTTGGCAGCCCGATGAGCTGACATCCACCGCTTCCCGCTATGGCAGCTATGCGATGGAAATGCTCATCAACGCTTTGATTGCAAGGGGAGCCAAGCGTGAATCATTGCAGGTGAAGTTGTTTGGTGGGGCGCAAATGATGGGCCGTAACTCGATGATTGGCGATAAGAACGTGTCGTTTATTTTAAATTACGTCACGCAAGAGGGGTTAGAGGTCGTTGCTCAAGATTTAGGAGGTTTAGAACCACGCAAAGTGATGTTCGATCCTATCAGCGGAAAAGCATGGCTTAAGCGAATTCCGTTTACCGAAGTGCATCACGTGCAACTCCAAGAAGAAAAATACGCTCGTCAGTTGGATAAAGAGAGTCATCGTCCGCACGATGATGACGTGGAGTTATTCTAATGAAAAAAACAAAAGTATTGATCGTCGATGATTCGCCAGTGTATCGGGCACTGCTATCGGAGTTGATCGGTTCGGATCCGGATCTTGAGGTGATCGCAACGGCGGAAGATCCCTTTCAAGCAAGAGATCTGATCAAGCAGCATAATCCGGATGTGCTGACCCTTGATATTGAGATGCCAAAAATGAATGGGGTGCAGTTTCTAAAAAACTTGATGCGCCTGAGACCGATGCCGGTGGTGATGATATCGACACTCACTCAACATGGTGCAGAGGCAACGCTCGCCGCCTTAGAATATGGTGCGGTGGACTACTTCCCCAAACCTTCAGTGGACAGCACTGGAGAGATTGCTAGCGATAAAAAGCTGATCATCGATAAAGTCAAAATGGCTGCGGGAGCGAATGTCTCCTCTTCTAAGCAAGGCGTTCAATCCACAAAAGTCAGCTTACCTAAGCAGAGTGGTGATATTGAACTGATCGCGATCGGTGCGTCTACTGGCGGTACTGAGGCGATCAAAACGGTACTTTCAATGCTGCCGAAAAATGTACCGCCGATCATTATTACTCAGCATATCAGTGCCTTATTCTCAACGTCGTTTGCTGAGCGTTTGAATGCCAATAGTGATATTCAGGTTAAAGAGTTGACCGTTAGTAAAGCGCCGCTGGTCAGCGGTTGTGCCTATCTCGCGCCGGGTGATAAACACTTGGTCGTCATTCGTCGAGGCACGCACCTTTATTGTCAGTTAGACGACCGCCCTGCGGTAAATCGTCATAAACCGTCGGTCGATGTGATGTTTGATGCGGTATCGGAAACTGTGGGCGATAAATCCATTGGCGTCATTTTAACGGGCATGGGGCAAGATGGAGCGAAAGGGATGTTGCGCATGAAACAGCAGGGCGCCAAAACCATCGCTCAAGATCAGGCATCTTCTGTGGTGTGGGGAATGCCAAGAGTCGCGACTGAGCTCGGTGCAGCGCAGTCTGTCGTCAGCCTTAATCAAGTGGCAGGGCAGATCTGCCACTACTTATCGCCCGATTCATAACGAACATAACAACGTCAGGGAAAGAACGATGAACTCAATATCGAAACCAACACAAAAACGGTACTTCATCGCAATCGGCTTACAAATCTTACTCTTATCACTTGCGATGAGTATGTCTTCGTCCGCTCTTCATGTCGCATTGATGGTTTTCGCGGCAGCCATTCCATGGTTTGTCATTCCACGCCCGAAGGCGAAAATTGTTGCTGAAGAGTCTTCTCAATCGGCGAGCCATAAATCGGCTCCTACCATATTGCCAACCACGCTCGATGCGCTGACTGGTCAACTTCGTGAACCTCTAGATCACCAACGCAGCGTTGTTGATGAGTCGGTTGAAACGCTCAACGCGAGTTACTTTGAACTGCAAAAGCTCGCGGAAGATCAAAACCGAGTGACGACTGAGCTGGTCGAAAACCTGTTAGGTAGTAAAGAGAGCAGCAACGACATCAGCCACGTCTTGCCGAAAACCGAAGCCATTATCCGAGAGTTTGTCGATACCTTAGTCAATGTATCGGAGAAGAGTATCTCGGCGGTGCACAGTATCCACGATATGTCCGAGAAGTTAGATGCAGTATTCAAGTTACTTGAACAAGTTAGAGGCCTATCTGAGCAAACCAACTTGCTTGCTCTTAATGCGGCGATTGAGGCAGCACGTGCGGGAGATGCGGGGCGCGGCTTTGCGGTCGTTGCTCAAGAGGTGCGTAACTTGTCGGTGAAAGCTGAAGAGTTGAACAACGAGATTGAAAAAGAGATCAGTATCGCTCAGCGCACCGTGAAAGAGGCCAATAAGACCGTTGGAGAAATGGCATCGATTGATATGACCGAGGCGATTGAGTCGAAAGAGAAAGTGGATGCGATGCTCCGCGGTGTTCAACATGTGAACCAAATGGTCGAAGTCGAAGTTCAGAAAATTCATTCAAGTGGCGACCAAATTCATTCGCAAGTCGATAACGGGATACGCGCACTCCAGTTTGCCGACATTATTGTTCAGCAGGGTGAGTATGCCTTGCAGAGCGTCAACTATTTACAGCAGTGCAGCGAGTTATGTTTGCAGTGGTCAAAGGGGCAGGTAAGCGGCGATGAATTTGCTGAGGCTGTCATAGCACTACACAACCAGATTGAGAATCGAGACGCGCCCGCGGCCTCTCAAGAGAGTATTGATGAAGGGGAAGTGGAACTGTTCTAGTTACGAAACGTAGAGTCTTACTCATCAATGAAAATCGATTAAGGGGAACATGATGACAGTAGAAGCACACATGGACAGCGGCGCTAAGCACATTACGATTTCAATCGAGGGCGCGTTTGGTTTCAATCTCGTCCAACAATTTCGCCGTTGCTATAACGATCGGCAAGAGTTCAAATTTACCATTGATTTGAGAAAGGTGGATTACATTGATAGTGCAGGATTGGGGATGCTACTCAATATGCACAACTACCTAGGACAAGACGATGGCATGATACGAATCACCAACACGTTGCCTCAAGTCCGCAAGATTCTCACAATCTCTCGCTTTGATAAAAAATTCGCTATTGAATAGTGGTGGAGTCGCCAATGAATGTAATGATTGTTGATGACCATGAGACCAACCGAGAACTGTGCCGCTTTATGCTCAGCCATTTGGTGGAGACAATAACCACGTTTGAAAATGGTGAAGGTGTGGTTGAGGCAATGGCTGAAATGGAAAGCTTGCCTGACATTATTTTGCTTGATGTGATGATGCCGATAAAAGATGGCATAACAACAGCACAAGAGATCCGCCAAGCATTTCCATCTGTTCATATCCCGATCATCTTTCTTACTGTGCTTGATGATCATGCCTCTTTTGAACGTTGTTTAACTTACGGCGATGACTTTATCCTCAAGCCTGTTGAACGAAGCGTATTGATTGCCAAAGTACAGGCGCACTACCGAATTGTGAGAATGCATAATGAGGTAATGGAGCAACGTGATGAGTTAAGTCAGTTCCATGAGCAAGTACGCTACGACTATGCGATTGCGGAGTCTATTTTTTCTAATTTGATGCACGAGATGAGCTCACAGGTACAAAACATCTACGGCATCAATTATCTATCGACCCCTTCGACTGTGTTCAATGGCGATTTGATCGTCGTCGCTAACCGCCCTCATGGTGGTGTTTATGTGATGATTGCAGATGCGACGGGGCACGGTCTGCCTGCCGCGATTTCTGCTATTCCCGCTACACGTGCGTTTTTCTCTATGGCCGCGAAAGGGCTGTCACTGGGCGAGATTGCACGAGAAATCAATGAAGTCTTAGTGCGTTTCCTACCGATGGGCATGATGCTAGCAGCCAGTATTTTTGAAGTACGCGCTAATGGCTTTGAAGTTTCATGGTGGGGAGGCGGCTTACCTGATGGCTATTTGATTGATAGAGACGGCACTATTATTCGCCGCTTAACCTCGACTCACATGCCGCTCGGTGTACTCGAAACACATGAGTTTGAGGCGAATATTACCCACTATAAACTGGAACCTGACCAGCAAATTATCTGTTATACCGATGGGGTGATTGAAGCGACGAATGAGAACGGAGAGCAGTTCGGCCAAGAACGTTTAGAAAACGCGCTACAAGCGGAACTGGCAATTATCCCAACTTTGTATGATTCGGTAAGAAGCTTTGCCCATAAGTCGGTAGGCGACGACTTGTCGATTCTTGCAATGACGTTCCCTATTTCGAATGTGAATACTCAAGTCCCCCCACCAAGCCAACAACACCAGAATCAAATCCCAATTCAGTCAAGGTTAAAGCTCACTGGAGAGGTGATTCGACGCGTGACTGTGATGGCTGAAGTCCGCAAGTTCCTAATGGGAATTCTACATGGAGGTGTGCACCTCGATCTGATTTGCTCCGTTTTGTCTGAGCTGTTCGCGAATGCGATTGAGCACGGGCTTTTGCGTTTGGACTCTAGCATTAAAGAGGAGTCTGACGGGTTCTTTCTGTTTTATCAGCTAAGGGAGGAGAAGCTAAAAGAGCTCAATGACGACGCCTATGTTGTGTTGAATATTGATTTTGACCCTGCGGCTGAGAGAGTCGTGATGGTGCTTGAACACAATGGAGTGGGGTTTGACTATAAAAAGCGTTTTGATACTTCAGACCCACTATCGACGCATGGGCGTGGGATAGTCTTAGCTTCAGAGCTTTGTGACTCATTAGAATATTCAAACCATGGTTTGACGGTGACCGCCGTGTACTCGTTAGGCGCGACGCACCATTTTCCTAGCTCTAGCTAACGTTATTTACAGTGTAAAAACGGTGGCAAGTGATGTACGCCTTAATTTGTCACATTTGTGATACATGAAACAAAGGAAATTACATAAAATTAAATCAGGATGTAGGTAAGGTTAAATGACATGTGGGATAAGTTTGTTGCTTTTTCTGAAGACCAGAATCAAGTTCTTGCGAAGTTAACTACAGATATAGTGGTAGATAACAATTTTGATACTCGTGGTTTAGATGAAGCATTGGTTAACCTTGAAGCGGATAGCTATTTCGTATTGGAGGATGAGGTTGCGCGCTTTATTAACCTCGCCAAAGAGATGAAGAGTGAAGCTTACGTAGGGATAGCGATCGCTGAGGTAAGGGATGCAACCGTAGAGGTCATCTTATCTGATCACGATATGCTTGCGAGCATGTTGGTGACTGGTGCCTACAAAGGTAACCCACTTAAAGGTCCACAAATTGTTCAGGCTTTAGCGCAAGCGCATGTGACGAAAGGTATCAACAAACTTGCTCTAAAAAAAGTACTCGTCGTTAGCCATCAACTCAAACCTGGTGAAACCTATACTCAGCCTGTTGCGAAAGGTAAGAATCCCGTCCAAGGCGCCGATGCGAAATTTACTCCCCTTGTTAAAGACCCAACCAAACAAGTGCTTGCCCCTAAAGAGACCGAACAAGAGGGGAAGGTCGATATGCTCAATTTGGGTGAGACCATTAACGTGTCTGAAAATGATCCACTGATGAAGCGTATCCCTGCCACTAAAGGAACGGCGGGTATGACGGTTCAAGGTAAAGTCATTCCACCGAAACCCGGTAATGACGCCATGATCTCAGCGGGTAAAGGGACCAAAGTTTCACCAGACAATCCAAATCTACTTCTCGCTGCTGTATCGGGTATGCCGATTATTAAAGAGCGTGGTGTCGAGGTTGAAGATGCCCTATGTTTGCCGACGATCGGTGTGGCGACTGGGCATGTGAAATTTAAAGGCAACGTAGTTGTGCTTGGCGATATTGAATCGGATATGGTCGTGAGAGCAACCGGTTCACTGACGGTTGGCGGTTTTATTGAGTCTGCGGATGTGCAAGCACAAGGGGATATTGAAGTCGCGAAAGGGATCATCGGCCACAATGTTTCTGAAGATCAGCCAAAGAGTTGCATCGTTAAATCTGGCGGTTCGATCAAAGCCAATTATGCGCAATTCTGTGAGCTTCAAGCCGGTAATGACATCAACTTGAGTGTTCACTGTATGAACAGCGAAGTTCGATGTGGCCATGATTTAGTCGTATCAGATGCGGGTGAAAAGCAAGGCACGTTGAGTGGTGGGCACGCTAAAGTTGGTGGCAAGGTAACGTGTGTCAACTTAGGTGTTGAGGGAGATACCGCCACGTCTGTTCAAGCTTTTGCGCGATTCCAGATGTTCAAAGATCGTCAAGCTAAACTCAAAGATCAGTATAAGCTGGCTCAAGAGCAAACGATGGATATTATTCGCCGTGAACTTGAGTTAAAGAAAACACCTAAAGCGGAACGAACACCAGAACAAGAAGAGCAGCTAGAGAGTGATAAGCAAAAAGCCAATGCGCATCTTGAGAAAGTTAAATTTGCCCGTGATACGAATGAGCAAGAGTTAGAGTCAGGCTTAGAAGTTTACAACATCGAGGTGAAGAACAAGGTTTATACCCATGTGACGGTTCAATTTGGGGAAGAGAAAGTTACGACGAAACGTGTGCATGGCGCGAGCATTTTTTCGTTCAACCAGTTTGAAATCAAGTGCTCTTCGATGTTTGAAGAAGAGGATCTTGAGCAGGACGCCTAGTCATCTAAGACCAATAGCTAGACGGTTTGTTATCGGTGTTGGCAGCTAGTGCAGCCTCGACATGCTGAGCGGGTATGCTTATCAAGACGGCCACGCTGAATTTTACAATAGGCATTTTTAAGAGCCCGGCGACCGGAGAACCAGTCGTCGGGCTTTTCTAATAGTAGATAGCCGTTGAAGCGCTTCACCAGTGGGATTCGATACTCATCAATAAACTTGCTGTCAAAGCCTATTTCAAAGTAGTCCAACGCCTCTTCAATAGAAGTAAAGCTGGCGATTTTTTCTTGAATAGTCGTCTGACTCATTATGCTATCTGGCGTTGTTTCTCTAACAGCTTTTCAATCGCCGATTTGCTTGTTTTACCGATTTTCTGCATCAAATCAAACGAAGGTGTTTGGATACCTTGCTGTTTGAGTCCATCAAGCATGAGTAACCAAAGTTTGGCGGTCATTTGAGAGTCGGCCAACGCTCGGTGAAAGACGCCGTCGTTGTCGATTTGCATGTATCGAACCAAATCACCCAATTTGTGGCTGGTGGCTTGCTGATTCAATCGGCGAGAGACCAGTAGCGAACAGGCAAATTCACCTTTGCACTCTAAGTTTAAGTGCTCAAATTCGGCATCCAAAAAGCGCTTATCAAAAGAGGCGTTGTGGGCGACCAGATTGTCGTTGCCAATAAAGTGATAGAAGTCAGTCATTACTTCGGCGCAGCTAGGCGCGGTCGCAAGCATATTGTTGGTGATGCCAGTGTAACCCTCGATGAAAGAGCTCACACGAAACCCAGGGTTCATCAATTGCTGAAAGGTATCGACGACTTCGCCATCAACCAGTTTGACTGCACCGATTTCAATCGCGCGATCCCCCATGTTTGGGGATAAACCCGTTGTCTCAAAGTCGAGTACGATAACGGAGTTAGCTGATGACATAAGTAGATACCTTAGCTGTAAGAGAAGCGAGTAACCTGAGGTTAAAAACAAACCGCCCATCGAACAGGATGGGCGGGGGCGCTAGTTTACACGGTTTAGCTTTCGCTGTCCTTATCTAGGTCAACAGCCCCTAGCCATCGAGCGTTTCCAATCACTCAGCGCTTGAATATGTTCAGGCCCGATACCGCAGCAACCACCCAGAATGTTTGCTCCGAGTTGGTGCCATTGTTGACAGTAGTTCAAATAGTCTTGAGGAGTGAGCTCTCGCATGCCTTGAATGGTGTCATTCGCTTCATGTTCGTTGCCGATCGGTGCAAAGTTATTGGCATAGACACCAATGTCCAGCTCTATCTTATTCTGTTCGAGAACCTCTCGAGTGTCGCGCAGTGCTTGCGCCATGACTTCAGGAATTGAACAGTTGAAATAGATTCCTGACGCCTTGGTTGCGCACAGCTGTTGGACGGCCTCTTTAACACTTTCTCCTGAACGAATTTTCGCAGTGCTATCGACTTCGTCTTGAAGAGAGAATGCGTAGTAACAAGGCTTCTCACTCGGATCGAGTACCGCTTGAATAGCGGTTAACTCTTCAATGCTTGAGATGGTTTCAGCTATCCAGAGATCAACGAAAGGCGCTTGGGCGTCGTGCAGAGTTTGGAATATTTCTTGCCCTTCTTTGGGCTTAAAAAGGTCAGGTCGATAGCTGCCGAACGCAGGAGGAATAGCACCTGCCACAACGACTTTATTTGTCGCTTGCTGCACTTCTTTATGGGCTATCTCTGCGGCTTGCCTTGCGAGGTTGGCACCATCCGTTTGGTAAAGATCATCACCTAAGTGAAAAGGGACGCATGCATAACTGTTGGCAATAATGATTTCAGCGCCAGCATGGATAAAATTTCGGTGAGCTTTTGCGACAAGTTCGGGGGACTCTATCAGCGCTTGTGCACTCCAAAGAGGTTGAGAAAACGGCGCGCCCATTCGTTTTAGTTCTCGGCCCATTCCGCCATCAAGTATGGTGATTTTGTTCATCATCAGGATTCTGTACTACATCTGTATTAGCTCGATAATTAACGATTTTGGAAGATTGATCAAACATTCTCTCGACTCATTATAGGATTTGACATAGGTATAATGATCGTTCTACTCTATGTAGGTAGAATGAACGTTATACCTTTGGGTTGGTGAATCTATTAGGTCAACCGATCTATTGGCAATGAGAGAGCAACTATGTCCGTAAAAGCCGAAATCGCCGCTAAACTAGAACAAGCATTCAGTCAGTATGGTTTCGCTGAACCTAGCGTATCGAAGCTGCAAACCTTTTGCGGCGTTAGCTTAAGAACCTTGTACAAATATTACCCTTCAAAAGAAGAGATGATCGTGGCAGCACTGGAGCATCGTCATCAACGTTATATGGCGCTGTTAACCAAAGGTGGCCCCGTCAGTGGGCTTGATGCGGTTTTGCATACTGCTCAGAAACTCGAAGAGTGGATGACTAATCATGCGCCGCACGGCTGTATGTCGACATTGGCCGTTGCTTCTTTCCCGGATAACGAAACCATCTCTAAGGTGGTGACTGAGCATAAACTGGCCGTAAGAGATTTATTGGCTGAGTTAGCCGAGAGCGGTGAAAAAGGTGACCAGCTTTATCTTATTCATGAAGGTATTTCGACCACTTGGCCAGTGCTCGGTGCGCAGGCTATTGATATCGCTAAACAGATGATACGTAACATTATTGAGGCCTAATATGGACCACCAAATTCCCCAAACAATGAATGCTGTTCAACTTATCGGCCATGGTGGCTTTGAAATGTTGGATTACTCAACTCAGGTTGAAGTGCCACAACCTAAAGCGGGCCAGGTTCTGATTCGTGTCCGTGCTGCTGGTGTGAATAATACCGACATCAATACACGTATTGGCTGGTATTCAAAAGGCGACAACGACGCTGAAGATGCAGGTTGGGGTGGCAACGCGTTGCAACTGCCACGTATCCAGGGGGCAGATGTGTGCGGTGAAATTGTGGCTGTGGCTGAAGACGTAGATCCTAGCCGTATTGGTCAACGTGTGCTTATCGAGCCTTGTTTAACGCAGTTTGCGGGTCAACCTCTTACGTCACCTTGGTACTTTGGTTCTGAGTGTGATGGAGGCTTCGCGCAATACGTGGTGATCGATGCATTGCACGCTTACCAGGTTAACTCTTCAATGACAGATGTCGAACTTGCGTCGTTCCCATGTTCATACTCAACCGCGGAAAACATGCTAACGCGCTCTCAAGTTAAGCAAGGGGATCGCGTTTTGATTTCAGGAGCTTCCGGTGGCGTTGGCTCTGCTGCTATTCAGTTGGCTAAAGCGCGTGGTGCTCATGTGATTGCGATTACAAGCCCGAGCAAGCGTGAACAGGTGCTTGATTTGGGCGCGAATGAAGTGGTGAATCGCAGCGATAGCTTGCCACAAGTGCTGGGTGAAAACAGTGTCGATGTGGTGATTGATTTGGTTGCGGGTGAGTCGTGGCCTCAGTTTTTACAAGTGCTGCGTCCGAAAGGTCGTTATGCTGTCTCTGGTGCCATTGGCGGCGCGATGGTAGAGCTTGATGTTCGCACGCTCTATTTAAAGGACTTGAGCTTCTTCGGTTGTACTGTGATTGAGCCTCAAGTGTTTCAGAATTTGGTGAATCATATTGAGCAAGGCAACATCAAACCGTTAGTCGCTAAGAGCTTCCCACTTGAAGAGATTGAAGCAGCACAAACGTTCTTCTTAGAAAAAAGCCACGTCGGTAAAGTTGTACTGACGGTCAGTTAGGGCTGCGAGAGAGCTTCAGCAATGCAAAGTGTTCACATTGGTTGAACTTAGCAAATGCTTGAAGCTCTTGTTCTCTTAACTCTCTGGTTGTTCGGTATCAAAGCCACGCACTATGTTCCCTAGGGTAATGGCCGCAAACAGGACAATGACAATGGATAAGTGCCATGCTTGGCTTAGCCCGAGTTGCACCAGCACCATACTGACTATCGATGATACGATCATCTGCCCACCGCCTGACATTGCAGCGGCCGCCCCTGCCTGTTTTTTATAAGGTTGCATGACCATCGCTTGAGCACAAGGGAGCGCAATTCCGTTTCCAAGAATCATCAGCAATTGACCAATCATGAGGTACAAAGGTTCAAGAGGGCAGAAGAACAGCCAAATTGCTGCACTTAAATGTAACGCTGGCGTACACAACAGCATCTTTTTGCTGCCGATTATCGGTCGTACGCGATTGCAAATCGTTGTACCTAAAATCATGCCTAAAGCCGGAATGATCGCCCACATTGCGTATTCATCCGATGTCATGCCAATCTGGTTTTGCATAATGAATGGCATCACCGAGACGGTCGTGATCATCAGGCTAAAGTTGAGCCAACCAATACTGGCAAAACTCATGAAGTAGCGAGAGGAGAACAGTGACTTATATTGTTTCGCCATCTGTTTTAGGGAAGGTATTGGGCTAGTTTGCAACAAGGTTTCATCAAATCTAAGCGCGATGATCCCCCAAGCAAGTGAGACATAACCGAGCAGAGAGACAAACACCATCGTCCAACCAAAATGGTAGTTTATAAACCCACCAATGACAGGCGCAACCAGCGGTGTGATCGAAGCGGCCATCGCGATATACGACAATGCGACAGGCAGCTGTGCTCCGTTGTATCGATCTCGAGTCGATGCACGAGCCAAAACCGCGCAACACCCCGTCCCCAATCCTTGCAAAAACCGCCCAACAACCATGCCGGTAAAAGAGTCACTGTAAAAGAGGATCACACCTAAACCAGATAGGGCAATGAGTAAGCCGGAGAGTAAAACCTTCTTTCGGCCCAAGGCATCAGACATGGGCCCATAAAGAAACTGTGAAGGCCCAAAGCCGAGTAAGTACACACTGACTAATAATTGAGCTTGGTCTAGCGAAATAGAGAAGTCTTTCGCAATCCAAGGCAGCGAAGGGAAGACTAACCCCATACTGAGCTGACCAATACTGATGATTAAGCAAGCGAGCAAAATGGTTCTAAACTGGATGGGTTTGCTCATGCTTTTGCACTCATTTGGTTAGTTGCGATGAGAATAGAAGTAACAATGTGATGAGTCATAATGTGACAGCTTAAGGGGCGAGGCCGCCAATTTTAAGCCGTTACTCAATTCGTGCAACTTACTTTACTAAAGGTTTACAAAGACCATGAAACAGCACATTAGCAGCAAGGCTACCTGTAAATATGTTGATCAAGACGAGCAGAACTTGATTGAGGCTATGCAGTGTCTCTTTTGATAAGTGGACATAAGGCAGATTGATCAGGTGTTCGATTGCTTCATCAGTGGCGAGTAAGATATCCACTGATGCAAACGTCCCCAGAAATATTAGCCCGATCGCCGTCACGACGAATTCCCCCCGTTTGCTTGCTAGTGTGAGCGCCCACAATAGGCCCCCAATTAAGCTGCTGTAAGCAAACAGAGCAAAAAAGGGAAAGACCAAATACACGTCAAACTGAAAGGCAGCAAACAAAAACAGGGCGAAAAGGCCGCAGGTAGAAACAAAAACTTTTTTAAAGTGAAATTTTTCCATTGATTCACCTATCTTTATAAATATCGCAAGTTACATAGCCTAGCAAAATTAACAAGATACAAAACTTGCAGTTGACTTAAAACTAACATATAAACGGTATTGCGTACCATATCGGAGTTGGGTGATGATGGAATTTGCTGAAGCTATTAAAACATGGCTGTTTGAGAGTAGTGCATCATTACCGTTACTTTTTCTTGGTGTGGTCTTGCTGTCGTACTTGCTTGAAGACTTAGCCATTGTTACAGCGGCAGCGCTCGCGGTTGAAGATTTGATGCCAACCGTCGCGGCGCTCGCAGCCATTTTTGTTGGTATCAGTACCGGAGATTTAGGTCTTTACGTTATGGGTAAAGCTGCTCAAAAGGTTCGTTTTCTCCGTTATCGGTTGTTTCGATATCAACGAACACGCCGAATACAACGTAAGTTACATCAACAGGCGTTTATGACGCTATTTATTGTGCGTTTTGTACCGGGTTTACGAACCATTGGCTTTTCTCTAAGTGGCTTTCTTAATGTGCCCGTTGCTAAGTTTTTACTGGCTGTTATCAGCGCAACGGCAATATGGACCGCTTTGATATTCGGCTCGTTTTTTCATTTAGGCAACGCTGAGTGGCTTCAACAGAGCCAAAGTGGGTGGTTACTTATTCCTTTGGGCGTATGTGTAATGTGGTTATTAAATCGATTGATCAGAAAACTATTAGTAAGGGACAGCTATGACGCAGCTCGCGAACGTTGAAATGATACCTCAAGGAAAGGTAAACGCTGGCATGCCAGTGCTCCAAGAGCCGCGGCGAGTGATATCTCCATTTGAATTTCTACCGACATGGTTTTTCTATACCCCCGTTGTTTTACAAAGCGCAGCACTGAGTTTAGTTCATAGAGATTGGGCGTTGCCTCTTGTTGCTAACCCTGCAATTAAATTGAGTGGCATGGTTGGGGAATCTAAGCACGATATTTTTACCTCGGCGGGGCAGCAAACCAATGATTGGATATTGCCGTTCATTACCATTACCAAAAACTCAAGCAGTGTAGAGTCCTTGCTGAGCGAAACGAAAGCTCAGTTACAGCAAGCAGCGTTAAGTTATCCGCTGGTGGCTAAGCCTGATCTCGGTTGTCGTGGGGTTGGCGTTAAGCTGATTCACTCTGATCAACAGCTGCAAAGCTACATTGAAACTTTTCCCCATACTGGTCGATTCCTTCTTCAAGAGAAATCTCAGCACAGCGCTGAAGCGGGCGTGTTTTACGTAAAACAGCCAGGCGAAAGCCGAGGGAAAATCATCTCTATCACCTTGAAATACTCCCCGAGAGTGATGGGTGATGGCGTATCGACTTTAAAAGAGCTGATCGAGAAATGCCCGAGGGCAGGAAAGCTTCAGCACTTATATCTTCCTCGTCACACTGAGCATTTGAACACTGTCATTCCGAATAAGGACGAATTTCAGTTGGCATTTGCAGGGAGTCATTCTCGCGGTGCGATCTTCCGAGATGGAAACCGATTTATCACACCTAAACTTGAACAGAAGTTAGATGAAATCTTGGGTGATTTTGAAGGTTTTAACTACGGTCGTTTAGATATCAAGTTCCAAGATATTCACTCTCTAATGGCGGGAGAGCACTTCGATATTTTGGAAATTAATGGTGCCAGTAGTGAAGCTGCGCATATATGGGATAGCGATACGCCGCTGGTCGAGATATTCAGCACCTTGTTAAAGCAGTACCGACTACTCTATCAAATTGGTGCAAAACACAAAAAGCAGGGGCACCCAACCCCAACATTAGGTGCCTTACTCAAGGCTTGGCGTGAGGAGAAATTACTCACTCAACTTTACCCTATGACCGATTGAGAATTTGCCAGGGAATATGAAGATGAAGAACAGCACGGCGCAGGAACTGCCTGTTTCGGAAGAAAAACCATCTCAAGCTGTGATTGGCTGCATTGAAACGCTGAATCAAGGCTATGACTTTTTAGAGACTTTGAGTGAAGAGGACTATACCTACCTAGCGCGACCTCATATTAGCAGTTCAATTGGTGAGCACTTTCGTCATTGGCTCGATCTGTTCCACGCGATAAAGCGCGATCCAAGCAAAATTGATTACAACGTTCGTCGCCGAGGCCATCAGGTAGAGAGAGACATTAACGTGGCCAAACAAGAGATCAAATCACTCAGTGAATGGCTCTTCCATTTACCTAATTATACCTTGGCTGAGCCTATCTTAGTGGAAACGGAAGTCATGCTGTCGCAAACGCAAGTTGAAGAGGTCTCATCGACTTTAGTTCGTGAGCTGACTTTTGCGGCGTTGCATGCGACTCATCACTTTGCCATGGCTAAGGTGGTCGCCTCGCTGCGTGGTGTGGATGCGGATGATACGTTTGGGGTTGCCCCAACTACGGCAACGTATCAGAGGGCTCAATAATATGTGCACACTGTCTTGGATTTACCACGGAAATAGCCACTACGAAGTCTATTTTAATCGCGATGAGCAACGCTCTCGGTTACCTGCTATTGAACCTCAAAGCTTGACCATTGATGGTGTTCACTGCGTGATGCCGATTGACCCGGTTGGTGGCGGCAGTTGGATTGTGACCAATGAATATGGGGTGACGGTCTGCTTGCTCAACTATTATCAGGGCGTGACGCCTGCAGGTGAACTCACCAGTCGCGGCATGATCATCAAACGCCTTGCCAGTGCAAACTCAAGTCAAAATGTGGACTTGAAGTTGATGGATATGCCGCTTTCTAATTTTGCCCCGTTTACAGTCGTGTCGTTTGATACCAGACGCACCGCCAACGAGACTGTGCTTTGGACTTGGGATGGAGAACGTTTATCTCGCTCTCATGCCTTTGCCCCTATCGTATCCGCAGCGGTCGATTTCGAGCAGGCCTCAAACTATCGCAAGGCGCTGTTTAACGAGTTAGTCATGACGACACCTGACGAAGAAGTCGGGCGCATTTTTCACAAGACCTACGATGCTGATTTTCCTAATTTTTCCCCGTTAATGGCTAGAAATGATGCCAGAACGGTAAGTTTTACCTCGGTTACCGTGTCTTCTACTAAACAAGAGATGAGTTATCAGTCGATTGATGATCATCGCAATATTGATTTTCAGGTAACCCAAAATTGTTTTCATTCAGATGTCGTTGAACAAGGAGTTTTCAAATGAAAAAGTTATTCGCTCTCATTCTTTCCTTAGCCAGTTTTTCTACTTTTGCTGCAGACCCTGTTTATACGGGTATTTTTAGTAACAAAGCGCTGAGTGGTTATGACACGGTGGCTTACTTTACTGTTGGTAAACCGGTCAAAGGTGACAGTCAGTGGCAAACCGAATATCAAGGCGCTGATTGGTACTTCTCATCACAAGAGAACTTAGAAAAGTTTGTTGCAACGCCTGACGCCTATGCACCGCAATACGGTGGTTACTGTGCTTGGGCCGTTTCTGAAAAGAATGACTTTGCCTCTGCGGATCCGCAGCAGTGGGCAATTGTTGATGGGAAGCTGTATCTGAATTACGACGCAGATGTGAAGAGCTGGTGGGATAGTGACCGCTCTGGCCATATCACCCAAGCCGACAAAAACTGGCCAAATCTAATTAAATAAAACTACAAAGGACGTTCAATATGAAGTTTGCTGCTACAAAACATATCCCATCTGCATTTATTGCGTTTGTGTTTATCCAGTCTCTATTTTTCAAGTTTTCCGGTTCGTACGAAACGGATCATATCTTTGGCACCCTAGGGGAGTGGTCTGGGATTGAGTGGTTTGGTGTCTATGGCGGTTACTTAATTGGCTTTGCTGAGCTTATCGCCTCTATTCTATTGTTCACTCGTCTTCATGGCGTTGGTGCGGCAATGAGCGCAGGCATCATGACGGGCGCGATCTTCTTCCACCTGTTTACTCCTCTAGGTATTGTGATGCCTGAGTTTAATGCAATGGGTGAAGTGGTTGGTAACGACGGCGGTTTGCTATTTGGTATGGCGTGCATTGTTTGGAGCTGTGGTGTATTCCTCTTCTTACGTGACGTAAAAACTGAAGGTTCGTTCACCCATTCACTGCTAGCAAAAGGGGCTTAACATGATAGAGAGTCCATTTAGACTACCCCGCAAAACCCCTTTTGGTATTGGTGAATCTGTTGTGGAGTGGGCAACTGGGCTCTCTACGATGGATGCGTTGTACAAGCAAGATGAGCTGCCAGAAGACAGTTTTGAGTTTATGCATGAAGCGCTCTCGCGTATTGGGACACACTATCAGGTGGATCACGGCAGTATTGAGAATATTCCTCAAGAGGGTTCAGTCCTAGTCGTTGCCAATCATCCGTTTGGTGGCATTGAAGGTATTGTTCTCGCCTCCTTAATCTCTCAGGTGCGTAAAGACGTGAAAGTGCTCGCTAATGAGCTTTTAAAACGTATCCCTGAACTTGATGACTTATTCATTGGCGTTGATGTGTTTGGTGGTGAGAGTGCCAAACGTACTAATCGACGAGCGATTAAAGCGGCCAATGAGCATTTAAAATCAGGAGGCGTGTTGATCATCTTCCCTGCTGGTGAAGTCTCTGCTTGGCAGGCGCAAGAGAATAAAGTTACCGATAAAACGTGGAGTAAATCGGTCGCTAAGTTTGTTAAGCATGCTGAAGCGACAACGGTTCCGATCTTCATCAATGGCATGAACAGCAAACTGTTTTATCAAGCCGGTAGGATTCACCCTTTGCTCCGAACGGCATTGTTGGGGCGAGAACTACTGAATAAATCGGGTCAGACTATTTCAGTCTCTGTGGGTAATCCTATTCCCTTTGGTGAAGTGAAGGATTTTGACGACGATGAGGATTTGACTCAGTACTTTAGGCTCAATACCTACTTGATGGGGAGCATGGAAAGTGCCGAGAATGTGCTGCCAATCAGTGAGGGAGCTGCGCCGATTATCGCACCCGTGGCGGTAGACCTTTTAGAAGCGGAATTGGCACAACTAGAGCAATACAAGTTGTTGGCGCAAGGAGACTTTGAGGTTTACTGTGCTCCGACAACCGCTATGCCAAATATGCTGCGAGAGATTGGCCGAGTTCGAGAAGAGAGCTTTCGTGAAGTCGGCGAAGGCAGCGGGCTTGAGTGCGATATTGATCAGTTCGACCCGCATTATCATCAGCTGTTTGTTTGGAACCGAGAGAACCAAGATTTGGTTGGTGCATATCGATTAGGTTTAGTCGATGAGCTAGTGGCGAAAGGTGGCATTGAAGCGCTCTACTCAACCAGCTTGTTCAAATACGATGAGGCCTTCGTAGATAGTTTAGGTCAGTCGATAGAGCTAGGTCGTTCGGTTGTTTCAAAGCCGTATCAACGCAATATGCACTCGCTACTGTTGCTTTGGAAAGGGATTGCGGGTTTTGTGCAGAAGAACCCGAAATACACCCATCTATTTGGCCCTGTGAGTATCAGTAACGACTATAGCCCAGTTGCAAGACAGCTGATTGCCTCTGTTATGTCGGTCCACTACTACGATGATGAAAAGGCCAAGTTAGTTTCGCCTACCACGCCGTTAGAGAAGAGTGGCAAAGAGTTCTGGCGACCAGATATGCTCAGCTCACTATCAAAATTGCCACTGTTATCAAAAGTGTTAAGTCGTTTAGAACAAGGCATGGGATTACCCGTATTGCTAAGGCAGTATCTTGGTATGAACGGTAAGTTGGTCTGCTTTAACGTTGACCCTGCTTTTAACTATGCGCTTGATGGTTTGATTGTGGTGGATCTCACAACGGTGCCAGCAAGAACGTTAGGTAAATATATGGGTAAACAAGAAGCCTTAGATTACTTAGAGCATCATCACTCATAGCTTGATTATCAATCGACCTAAGCCGCTATGTTAGCGGCTTTATTTTTATCCGGCATAAGCAAGACGTTATTGCTCTTTTACATCGGCGGCGCTGCGATATACTGCTGTTGTTGTCGATAAAGGATTATCATGCCCACTTCATTTACCCTACCGCTGGCACTATTAGCATTTGCCGCTAATTCACTCTTCTGCCGTTTTGCACTATCGGAACAATCGATAGACCCCGGTTCATTCACGGTCATTCGTCTTATCTCTGGTGCTTTAACCTTGATGGCTCTTATGCAGTTTAGAGGCGAGCTTAATCTCAAATTTTTGCGTGATAGAAACAGCTGGCTTGCTGGTGGTAGTTTGTTTGGTTACGCAGTGGCGTTTTCTTATGCCTACACATCACTGACGACAGGCACGGGCGCATTAATTTTATTTGGTATTGTACAGCTAACCTTGATTGGTGCTCACTTGCTGTCTGGGCAGCGCTTAAAGTCTTTAGAATGGGTCGGGATTGGACTATCTATTAGCGGTTTTGTGGTTCTGATGATGCCATCGGCACAAACGCCAGAGTGGAACGTGGCATTGTTGATGGCAGTGTCGGGCGTTTGTTGGGCCTTGTTCACTTTGCTCGGAAAGCGCAGCCAGGAATCAGCGTCAGCATCGATTACGCATGGCTTTGTTATTGCCAGTTTTCTAGCTGTATTAGTCGCGCCTTGGCTGATTCAAGCTCCGAAACTTAGCGGTTCAGGTGCTACTTGGGCACTGTTGTCAGGCGTTGCAGCTTCGGGGCTTGGGTATATTATTTGGTATCAGGTGATAAAGAAGATTTCGGTGCTGCAAGCGTCGGTTGCTCAGCTGTCCGTTCCTGTGATTGCTTTTATTGCGGGCGCGATTGGACTAGGCGAAGAGATTCGGATGATCTCGGTCTTGGCATCGATGTTGGTATTAGGCGGTATAGGGCTTGTGTTTATCTCCAAGAGATAACAACCTGTGAGTTAGATGTTCTCACCAAGACTGAAATAGGCAAGCCAATCACCGTCATTATTGTAGGTGACGTCCATGCGGACATTGATGCGCTCTTTACGCATGACACGATAGCGCAAGCCAACCCCTACCATTGATAGAGTGTCGCTCTCACTGAAGCTTTTTTCTGGGCCTAATGCTTGGCGACCAAAAGATTTTCCGATCCCCCCTAACGCCACATACGTTAGGCGATCCAGCCGTTCATTGCCCGTGTTGAGCGGCGTATAGCGATACTCCATCTCTAAACTGGTCAGGTTTGCAGCCGGTACATAATCTCCGACGATAAAGCCACGCTGAACGTCGCGTCCTTGACGACCATAAGTGCTTAGTGCGCTTGCTGGTGCATTGTCAGCATCGAAGAGATAGCGATTGAGCCAACGAGTCGCAAGGATATGGTTATTCTCATCGACTAAACTGCGGTAGTGGCGATAATCCGTCGTCATTAATGAATAGGTCTTGTCGCCATCGTTACCTAACCACTTAGCGTGATCTTCATATGTGGCTTCAAACATATAACCGCTATAGGGGTAATAGTAGTGTTCTCTTTTATCAAACAGAACGGACAGCTTTAGCCCGATATCTGTTTGGTAGTCTTCAGTAAATCCTGAAACCCCCAAAAGGAGGCGATCCCTATTGGTTTCTCCAATATAGCTATTTGCTGTGAAGTTAATCCCTAAACCAATATAGAGGTCGTCGGTCAATGAGTAGTAAACATCACCAAAGAAATTGATCTCTTTCTGAGTCGTCGCGACGGTTTTCAACTGCTCAAGGAGTTGGACATCGATATTGGAGTAGTTGTAGCCAAAATCCGTCACAATTCGGAATCTGTCGAGCAGGATATCGGTGTTGCCACGGACGCTATAGCTTTGACTTTCGGTGTAGGTCAGAGTTGCGGATAGTGTTGAAGGGCTTGTCTCTTCATCACTGGAATAGAAGCTGTATAAAGGGACTAAAGAGGCGCCTGCACCGACGCTTGGGTCGTAGAACGGGATAGCTATGGTTTTAAAGCTGCTCTCTTTATCAGTAGAAACATCGGTTGTTTCTTCCGCCAATGTGTGGCTTGAGAAAAGCAGCGCTGAGAAAGCTGATAAAAGCTGAATCCGTTTCATAACTAAGTGCATTAACCTATGTATTACTGAGCAAAATATCCATATGGGCTCATAGCTGCGGAGTATACCACTTTTTAAGTAATATTCTCTCCATATTTAAAATTAATTAGTTTAGCGTACGGCTTGTAGCTGACTGCGTGAATCGACCATGAAAATAAAAATCCCCGAGCTTTATCTCGGGGATTTTTATTATTCAGTGATAGTTACTTTATTGATTTTAATCGTATCAAGTGGCACATCGTCATGACCTCTCTTTGAGCCAGTCATGGCTTTACCAATATTGTTTACCACTTCCATGCCTGCCGTGACTTTTCCAAAGACCGCATAACCCCAGCCGTTGTTGGTTTTGGCGGAGTGATTCAAGAAATCATTGTCATCTAAGTTAATAAAGAACTGTGCTGTCGCTGAATGAGGCGCGTCTGTACGAGCAAAGGCAATAGACCCAGTGACGTTCTTCAGTCCACGGTTTGCTTCGTTCGCGATCGGCGCGTGCGTCTCTTTCTCTGTCATATCTTCAGTGTGGCCACCACCTTGGATCATAAAGCCATCGATGACACGGTGAAAGATCGTGTCTTCGTAGAAACCTTCTTGGCAGTAGCGAAGGAAGTTCTTTGAACTGACAGGGGCTTTTTCCATGTTCAGTTCAATTTCGATATCGCCGTAAGTGGTAGATAGAGTGATCATTGTTGTTGCTCAATCAGTTGAAATTGACAGGAGTATAGCAAGCTATCGCCAAGCTAACACGCCATAGTGATATGGGCAGCTTTGCTCAATATCGACGATCGTAATATTCTGGAAACCCGCTTGCTCCATCCATTGTATGGTTTGTTCTGGTGTTGGACGAATATCAAGAGAGGGGCCGCGAGGCGTATCTATATCACTGCGCCAGTGAATCACTGAAAGGCATCCGCCAACTTTAAGGTTTCGATAGGCTTCCTTTAGAAGTGCAACGGGGTTTTCAAGGTGAAGCAGGTTGTAAATCATCACTCCTGAATGGCTTTGGTCATCTTTGCCTGTTCCGAATTGAATGACATCTCTATCAATCGTCACGAGGTTGGTAAGCGCTTGCTGTTTAGCTAACGTACTCACTCGCTCTACCATTTCAGGCTCAATATCAAAGCTGGAGAGCTTGCCCTGAATATGCTGGGCGAAAGGCAAACTGAACGTGCCGTAGCCACAGCCGACTTCTATCCAGTCGCCATTGCGATCTTGTACAGGGAGCAAAGTATCAAGCGCCAACTCGACATTGAAAAAACTGGCCCAATACTGCTCTTGTGGCATCCCACTGTCTCGAACTTTCATACTCTTCCTTTGATCGGGCGAATCATACCGCCTTCTGTTCTGAACAGGTATTCTAACCGAGTTCATAAAAAGAAAAAGCCCTGCTGGGCGGGCAGGGCTTTGAAAGGCAGTGGTGTTGCAGTGTCTACGCGATGTGAGTCATTCGGTTGATGGTGAATGTCTCAACAGCGCCTTCAACAGCGGCAATATAGTCAGCAATGTGAGCACTTGCTAAGTGTGCGTCCAATGCTGCTTCTGACTCCCAGTTTTCATGGAAAACGAAATGGGCAGGATTGCTATTGTCTTGGTGCAAGTCATAGTTGATGCAACCCTCTTCAGCACGAGTTTTATCGATCAACTTAATCAGCTCTGCTTTTACTAAGTCAACTTTCTCTTCGTTCGCAATGATATTGGCAATAACTGTTAGTTTACTCATTTCGTTTCCACCTATTGGTTGTCTAACTGTCTTATAGAGTTGTGATTACGTGGTCCATCGCTAGACGCGCTTTTGGTAGACCGTGGTTGTAGTCTTCGCCATCTTTGTGGTAGCCGATAGACAGAGCCAACTCACATACGTGACCTTCTAGTTGCTCAGAGAATGCTTCACCGATTAGCGCTGCATCAACGCCTTCCATTGGTGTAGAGTCGATACCTAGACGCGCTAATGTGTGCAGTAAGTTACCTAGAGCGATGTACGTTTGCGCCTTTGTCCAGTTACCGTTGAAGCCTGACTCGTCAGTATTCATCTCTGCAAATGCGTAAGCACCCATAAACATGTCGTACATGTCAGCTGGTAGGTGGCCAGATGTCACTTCTGCATCTACACGTTTCGCAAATTTCTCTTTAGTGAACTTTGGATCGTAGGCAAATAGAATCGTGTGAGACGCTTCTTTCGCATGCGGTTGGTTGAACTGGTGCATGTTCGCAAACGTGTCGTGGAATTTCTGCTTTGCTTCGTTGCTCTCTAGTACGATGAATTTCCAAGGCTGAGAGTTAATAGAAGACGCTGATAGACGAAGCGCTTCTTTGATGACTTCCATATCTTCAGCTGAAATGCGTTTTTCAGCATCGTATTTTTTAGCTGTGTAGCGAGTGTTTAAGTCTTTGATGATTGGATGAGTCATGTCGATTCCTAACTATCTAAAAATTGAATTCAGCAGGGTTTGATGTTCAGTGCGTCAACAGCAATAGGTTGATTTCAAACGTCAGAGAACATGCCCCAATTATCGGTAACTTGCGTTAGCCTGTGTCGATGGGTGTAATTTAGTGGAATTTGCGGGCGAGAAAAATAGCGCATATGTCCAATCACTATGGAACCTTTTGTCCATAATCATCGGTTACCTACTGAATCGAGCTTTTAAAATAAGGTTCTGGCATGTCACGTTAGTGCTATGTGTCATGCCAAAAACCGATCTTGTTAGGTTGCGTTACATTGGGACGACAAGAATATCGACGGGCGATTTGTCTACCAGATGTTTGGAGTACGAGACGATTTTGCTCCAAAAATCATGATGATGACCACAAATAAGTAGGTCGATATGATTCTCTTTAATGGTCTGTTCGAGTTTGTCAGATAAGTCACCGGTACCAATCAAGATGTGCTTAATTGGTTGTGGGCTGTACGCCTCAAATTCACGGATCTCTGTGATGGTTTGTTCACCCAAAGGGTGCTGATCTGTGTTGGTCTGGATATCCACCAGTTCTGGGTAAATTTCGCCATGAGAGCCGTCGATGTGAACAAATGACACATAGGCATTGGTCATTTCAGCTAAGTAGGATGCTCGGTCAATGAGCATTTTACTTTCGTCAGTGCGCTCAAGTGCGACAAGAATGTGCGTATATCTCATGATGTTTTCCTCCCTGGTCTGTACTCTTTATAACCATAATATTTTTGAGGATAAAAGAGTGTTACCCACCTCCCGAATCCTTATAGAAGCATGATTTTCAGTCAGTTTTATGATGATTTGATGATCCGTATCGACCTAAGGAATGTTGAGCAACTGGTTGATTATCATTGTGCTACTATTAGCATACAAGAATAAGTATGGATGTAACCTATGGCTAGGGATAAATTGGCTCGGAGTATTTCAGTTAGACACAAGTTATTTGTATTGGTGGCACTGCCTTTGTTGCTGCTATTAGGTTTAGTCAGTTGGCAAGTGCATTTGTTATCCGCTCAAATGCAAAGCCTCGAAAAATCCAAGTCATTTTTAGCTCTACTGGAAACAAGTGGTCAATTTTATCGCAGTTCAAATAAGCAGATAAACAGCTCTGAGATCGATAGACTGACCGAGCTTTCTTCGCAGGTGTTTGGCGCAGACCAAGAGGTGCGTGACTTGATTGAGGAAATCGCTTCGTCATCAACCAATACCGCAGAAACGACGGATGTGTATGACATTCTTGATGAGCAAGATTGGCAAGCTGACCTTTACAAACAGTTGTTAACTAAGCTGGAGCGGGTAAGTTTAGGGAATCTGAAGCCGGAAGTAATGCAGCACCTATCAGCACTATTGCAGCTTGAGTGGTTGCTGTTCTGGTCATCAGAAGAGACGCGACTCTCTAAAGGGATGATCGATGTTTGGCTGCAATACCAAGATTTTGATAGTGATATACAAGAGCAAGTGCTTGCTTTGGCACAGAATCAGCAGCTCTATTTAGAACGTTTTGTTGCATTGAATGCAGATGAAACTCAAGTGAGTTTGATGCTCGATGTATTCAGCAATGATGTATTTAGCCAGAGCCAAAGTTTTCGTCAAAGTTTTAGCTATCAGTCTGCACTCAACTCCATGACAGTCCTTCAGCTAGACCGCGGCATATATGCACTCTCTTCTCGGCTGATGCTGTTGCAAAATGTTGGGGAAGCAATAGAGCATCAACTTATCGCTGAGGTAGACGCGGCGATTGTTCGTGCTGAGCAGCAACGTATCTTATTTTTATCGATTGTTTCCATTCTGACCATTTTAGTCATGGTCTTGGCGATTAAACTTGCTCAACGTCTGACAAACAACTTAAAGCACGTTCTGGATTTTTTAGGCCACAGCGACTCCAGTTCGCTCCCAAGTTTGAGCCAAACGGTCAAAGGTAACGATGAACTGAGTCAATTCGCGGTCGAAGTTGAACGGTTAACGATAGAGCGACAGCAAGCCCAAGAGCGATTGACGACCGCGAAAGAGGATGCCGAGCGAGCAAAGGATGACGCTATCTTAGCCAGCAAAGCGAAAAGCAGCTTCTTAGCCAATATGTCGCATGAGATCAGAACGCCGCTTAATGGCGTGATCGGCATTGCGGAAGTGTTATCAGACACCGAATTAAGTGCCAATCAGAAAGATTACGTCGATACGATTGAAACCTCATCCCACCTGTTACTTAGCTTAATTAATGACATTCTTGATTTCTCGAAGATTGAATCGGGCATGTTGTTAGTTAGCCCTCACTCAACGTGTGTCCGAGAGTCCATGTACGACATCGCCTCCATTGTTGCGCCAAAAGCAAAAGAGAAAGGCATCGATCTCAAGGTTTCGATTGGTTCAGACACACCATTTAGGGTGCTGGTGGATGACCATCGCCTACGACAAGTGTTGATGAACTTTATGTCCAACGCCGTCAAATTTACCAGCGAGGGCGAAGTCGCTCTTTCCCTAAGCAGTCACTATCAAAGTAGTGAGACAGTCGCCCTTACCTTCGCGGTTCAAGACTCTGGGATTGGTATTGATGAACAGCAGCAGAAGAAGATCTTTGAGCCGTTTTCACAAGAAGATGACTCCACTACGCGTCAATTCGGCGGAACAGGCCTTGGTCTAGCGATAAGCACTCAGT
Source organism: Vibrio sp. RE86 (assembly GCF_013114545.1). GTDB lineage: Bacteria > Pseudomonadota > Gammaproteobacteria > Enterobacterales > Vibrionaceae > Vibrio. The sequence continues at coordinate 52,125 of NZ_VTXI01000001.1, forward strand.
TAGTGGGATTGATGGGCAGTAAAATCGAGCTCAAATCGGTTAAAGGAGAGGGGAGTTGTTTCTACTTTACCCTCGAGCTTCCTATTGATATTCGTCATTATCCAATTAAGAAAGAGGAGCAGATCGCGTCCCCAATTGTACTCATCTGTGATGACGATGATGTGTCTAAAGTGGTTAGCGAGGAGCTTAAGTTTTACGGAGTATCAGTACAGGACTCTTTGACGTGTTTTGGTGAATTAGAAAGTTTGGTCAAGCAGGACAACAAGCCTATTCTGGTGATGATTGAGAGCGACTCAGCGGTTGAGCCTCTCAATAAAACTCGATTTGCCGATCTTCAAAATAACGGCTTTAGCGTGTGTGTTGTGCGTGGTTTTAATAGCGGTTCTGCTGATTTCGGAGATAGCATCTCGGCGCTGGTTACCCAACCGTTACTCGGCCAAAGGTTACTCAAAGCGGTTCAGTCGTGCGATCAGAAGCAGGACGATAATGCGAGCTTCTCTGACTCACTGCATTCATTGCGCAGTGCAAAAATTTTGATCGTCGAGGATAACAAGATCAACCAAAAGATCGCGGGTTTGCATGTCGGAAAGGCAGGGTTCGAGTTCGATATTGCGAGTAACGGGCAAGAAGCATTGGATATGTATACCGATAGTCAAACGTACGGGCTTATCTTGATGGATTGCATGATGCCAGTCATGGATGGATTTCACGCCACTCAAGCGATCAGGGCGTTAGAACAGTCTACCGGCCGACGCCGAATCCCAATCATAGCGCTTACTGCGAGTGTCGTGGATGACGATATTCAGCGCTGTTTTGATGTGGGAATGGATGACTATGTCGCCAAGCCTTTTAAAGCGACTGTTCTACGTGAAAAGCTCCACTCTATGGTGCATGTCCCAACACCGGTGAACAGCACACAGGCTCATGACACTCCTTCACACTTAACCCAGCCATTGGTTGAATCGACCGAAACACTCCCGAGCAAAGCGGAGCGAATCTTGTTGGTTGAAGACAATCGGGTAAACCAAAAAGTCGCGTCCCTGTTTTTGACTAAAGCGGGCTATCAATTTGATATTGCGGACAATGGACAGATTGCCGTCGATAAATTTCAAAGCACCGATGGTTACGATTTGATCTTGATGGATTGCATGATGCCAGTGAAGGATGGTTTTGCAGCCACACGAGAGATACGACAAATTGAAACAGAGCAAGGTCGAATAAAAATACCAATCATCGCGCTGACCGCGAGTGTGGTGGATGACGATATTCAACGTTGTTATGACTCGGGTATGGACGCCTATGTTGCGAAACCGGTGAAGAAAGAGAAGCTGTTGCACGAAATTGCGAGCGTGATTTAGCGCCCAAGTAGCAAAGGGGAGGACACCTAAACAGTGATTCGACATCAACTATCAGTTTGGCTATTGCTGATTGGGCTTAGCCTGTTTACTCCAGTCGTAGCGGGCCAAGACATGGCTATTTTTTCCATGGATTCAGGGTTCTCTGAGCTTTCAAAATCTAAAGCGAGAAAGCTCTATCGAGGCAAAACCAAACGACTTTCAGGCAAGCGTTTCGAGCTGTCTGACTGGCCAGAGAATAGCCCAGAACGCTTGGAATTCTATGACGCTCTACTGGGTAAAAATAACGCACAGATGAACGCTCATTGGGCGAGTCTCTCTTTTTCTGGGAAGGCAAGACCGCCCAAAGAGATCACGACTGCTGACATCGACTCATTGCTCGATTGGATGTCAGAAAAGTCCAACCGAATTGGCTACGCGCCTCTCGAACAACTTCCTGACAATGCCACCATTTTGTACGTCGTAAGTACGGAGAAATAACTTATGGATAAACGAATACCTTTAGCTGTGCTCGGCGTACTTTCTTTGCCTGTGAATGGTGCAATCGAGCTAGGTAATCACTTTTCAGTGAGTGGCTTTGGATCAACCTCTTGGACCCAATCTGACAATGACACCCCATTGCTGATTCACAGAAATATTGAAGATGAGAGTTGCTACGACTGTGATACGACGTTCGGCCTTCAACTGGATTATTATTATGATGTGTTCAAAGCGTCTGTGCAGGTAGTCAAAAGGCCGCAAGACTCATGGAGTGACCCACAACTTGAGTGGGCCTATGTTGGTTACGAGTGGGACTCTTTGGAATTTAGAGCGGGGCGATTGCGACTGCCGTTGTTCTTAGCTTCAGAGTATTACTATGTCGGTCAAGCATACGCCTATGCGCGCCCACCATCAGAAGTTTACAACAGTGTGTTAGGGATAACGGCCTACAACGGCTTAAGTGTCAGTTGGTTTGGCGATATTAACGATGACCTCACCCTGCAAGCGACGCCATTCTACGGTTTCAAAGACAACAATGATGTGGAGTTTAACCCCAAGACATATCTAGAGTTTGAAACGGACCAAATGTGGGGGATGAATCTTTCTCTCTTTGGTGATGGCTATCGATGGAACCTCAGTTATTTGAACAGTGACTTTGACCAAACCACAACACTTTATGATGTTGAGCGAGGCAACTTAACGATTCCTAAACTGGTCACCAACAGTGACAACCAAAATATCGAGCTGTGGTCTTTGGGAGCCGAGTATGAGTTTGGCCAATCGATGTTGACGGTAGAAGGGCAGATCAATGACATCTCGTCTTCATGGTATATCGGCGGTCAACACCACTTTGGCAAGCTGACCCCCTACCTTGTGTATGGGATGCAACTGGACCAAAGTGAACATAAGGTTGGCGATAGCTACCTAGTTGGTGCTCGCTATGACCTTTTAGACAGCGTATCGGTGAATGCAGAGTGGCAAAGGTTTGAAACGGCCCGTTCTCGCGGAGCCTTTATAACCGCGCCCATCGATCCAGAAGCAAACCTATACACCGTGATGGTGAGCTTTGTGTTCTAGCAATGAAATTAGGAGTCGCTAAATAAGGAACAATCTGCCTGACAATCGAGCCTCATTTGTTTCCCCATTCGGCACTACAATGGCGCTCAGACGTTAATGCTATCTAGGAATTTACGATGACGACTTTTCCAAACGATTTTCTTTGGGGGGGCGCGATTGCCGCGAACCAAGTTGAAGGATCTTTTAATTTAGACGGAAAGGGACTATCTACTTCAGATATGTTGCCAAGTGGTATTTTAAGCCCGCATCAACCGCGTGAAGACCGCACAGACGGCATCAAAGATCTTGCGATCGATTTCTATCATCGTTACCCAGAAGATATCGCGCTGTTCAATGAAATGGGCTTCAACTGTCTGCGCTTGTCTATTGCATGGACTCGTATTTTTCCAAATGGTGATGAGTCAGAGCCAAACGAAGAGGGGCTTGCGTACTACGATAAGATCTTCGATGAATTGGCTAAGCACAATATGCAGCCTTTCGTGACGCTTTCTCACTATGAAATGCCTTACGCACTGGTTGAAAACTATGGCGGTTGGGGAAGTCGTGAACTGATCACTTTCTTTGAGCGTTATGCTCGCACCGTTTTTGAACGCTATAAGAATAAGGTCAAACTTTGGCTGACCTTCAATGAGATAAATATGTCTCTGCACGCCCCATTTACTGGTGTCGGTTTGCCAGAAGAAGCAGACGAGCAAGCGATCTACCAAGCAATTCACCATCAATTGGTGGCTAACGCTAAGGCGGTCAAGTTGTGTCATGAGATCATCCCTGACGCCAAGATTGGTAACATGCTGCTAGGAGCGCTTAACTACGCCTACACCTGTAACCCTGATGACGTCATTGCTGCAATGCATGAGAACAACAAATGGTTGTTCTTTGGTGACGTGCAAACTCGTGGCCGATACCCAGGTTATATGCTGCGATACTTCCGTGAGAACGGTATTGAGATAGCGATGGAGCCGAGCGATCTTGAAGAGCTGGCGAGTGCGAGTGTCGATTTTATCTCGTTCAGCTACTACGCAAGCGGCTGTGCAAGTGCGGATCCTAAGCAGAAAGAAGTCGGTAACATTGTCGATAGCGTGCCAAACCCGTACCTAGAGAAGAGCCAATGGGGTTGGTTGATTGACCCGAAAGGTCTGCGTATTTTGCTTAACTTCTTGCATGATCGTTACCAAAAGCCACTGTTTATTGTTGAAAATGGTCTAGGTGCACGAGATGAAGTGAACGAAAACGGCGAGATCATTGATGACTACCGCATTGCCTACTTAAGAGACCACTTAGTGCAAGCTCGCGAAGCGGTGTTAGATGGTGTAGAGCTGATGGGCTTTACCAGTTGGGGGCCGATTGACTTGGTCGCAAACTCAACGGCAGAAATGAGCAAGCGTTACGGCTTTATCTACGTCGATCGTCATGATGACGGCACTGGCACACTGGAGCGTAAGCGGAAAAAGAGCTTCCACTGGTATCAAGGTGTCATCTCAAGCAACGGTGCAAACCTATAACGTTTGTTCTTAACTCCATAATTTAGAAGGTGTGTCGGTGTCATCAGCGACACACCTTTAGCCAAGTTCAATTCACTCTTTTCTTGAAGATGTTTGCAGGTAACAGAGTAAACTACTCTTCTAAACCAAGCTCCGCGCGCTTTTTCTTGGTTAGCCCTTTTGCCACAAGCTTGTAGGATTCTGTTAGGTAGTACTCTAACTCCTCAATCAGATCCCCGTCGGTGCCGATCTGCTGAATCCATTTCATTCCACGAGTTGCGAAGTAGGGCGCTGGTCTGTATCCATCGTGCTCTTTTAGAAAGTCATAATTACGGTCAGAGGCTTTAAAGGTATAAGCGACCTTACCTCCCTCTTGTGTCGTACCGATAGCAAAGACTTTTCCTCCTACCTTCCATACATGAGAGTTACCCCATTGCATCACATAGGTTGTGGCCGTTAGAGAATCGCAGAACTGATTGAATTGGTCGTGAGTCATAAATGCGCTAAACCTGATTTTGATGATGAGTTCATTCTTACAGCCTTATTGGGTTCATTCAATCGCTTGGTTAACAGTTTGATTGAAAGGTGAGGCGAACTTCGATCAGCCCGATGTTGAATAATTTAGTGATTCTTACTGACTGAGAATTACCCGCTAAAATTATTTATAAATTCCTATCTAATAAGAATACAATTTGCTCGTTACCTTTATATAGCGATACAACAATAGCGTGAACTCGATGAAGCAAAATAGTGGTCAAGTGAACGAAAAGGTTCTTCAACTATTGATGCAAGTGGCCGTCAATGAAGAACCTGTTACAGCAAAGCAACTGAGTGAGCAATTAGGCACACCGATAAGCAGTCTCTATCGTCATCTTAAATTGCTCCGTGAGTGGAACTTGATTGAGGAAAGTCCAAATGACAAAACCTTGATCATTGGTCCGGCAGCCCTGCTTTTGATGCGCAGTTACGAAACCAGTCAACATGACTTAGACGCAGTAGATTTGGTACTCAATCGCCTACAAAAGCAGACGGGTGAAATGGCCGCGTATATGGTGCCTGTTGGGTATCGAGCGCTGTGCGTCAGCCGTAAAGAGAGTATGCAAGCTTTGCGATGCAGTTACGTTCAAGGTCAAAGTCAGCCTTTATTGCGTGGTGCTTCATCAAAAGTGATGTTGGCGTATTTGCCGGTATCACGCTGCGAGAAAATTCTGCGCTATTTCGGTGAAGAGTCTCGAATTGAACAATGGCATCAAGAGTTGGAGCAGATCCGCAATCAAGGCTATGCCATCAGTACGTCTGAGATCGATCCTGGTGTCTCCGGTATCAGTGCACCAGTCATGAAAGGATCGAAGCTGATAGGCGCGATTTCTGTCATGGCGCCTGCACATCGAGTTCAAATGAATCAGCAGAAAATCGTTCTGCATGTTCTTCAAGCAGCGAGGGCTTTGCCCCCAGAAAGGTGATTGGTATGTTTGGGCTATTTCGACGCAATAAAGTGCAAAGTATTACTGGTGTGTTATCTCATCGTCTTGTTCTTTTAAGTGTCAGTGAAAAGCTCAAACCGATGAGCCAAGTTGACTTTGAAATGGCGAACCAAAGTCTTGAAGAGATGTTTGATTGGATCTCAGAAAAAGACGCGCAATGTTGGTTGAATGGCGGGCACTATGACCTTTCTAATCAGCCAACAGGTCAGTACCAACTACACTTAAGCCGTTTTTTAGGCTCAGAAGCACTGCCAGTCATTTTAACCAACAACTGTGAAACGATTCTCCATAGCTTCCCTCTTTTGCATTCTCAAAGACGAGAGCTCGGTATTATCCATATCGGTCGTCAATTTGAACTTAAACCTTCACTCGAACTTGCTCAGGGCAGCGCCTTTCATTTTGCGTTATCTCGTTACAATGAGTGTCGTTTGTTCTGTTTAGGGATAGACGCTCTTGCGCAAGAGGAGCGAACGCTCGAATACGCTGAAGATTTGGGCTGTGATTGGATGACGTTGAGTGAGTGCGGCTTTAGTCAACGCTTTCAAGTGAAACAACAGTTGGCGACCTATTTAGCGCATTGTGATGAAGTGGTGGTCACGATTGATCTCCCGAGCTTGTATCCAGTCTCTCGATTAGAACGAGGCTCAGCGTTGGATGTTCAAGTGGTTAATCGCATGATTCGCCAGTTGCTCATCTCAGGCAAAGTACGCCAAGTTCAGCTTGTGGGTTACAAAGACAAACATCTCTATTCTAAGCAGACACAAAGTATTCTTCATGAGCTTACGCAGATGTTCCCGTCTCGCGATAGAGCGGCTTAATACCAACCAGAATAACTATCTGGTCATTTTCCCTGCGCAATTATCAGATCATCTATTTATCGCGATTGGTATAATGAGAATAACTCTCAAATGTTACTTTCTAACATGGAAGAAGTTGGGGTCTGATGCTCTATTCTTGGGCTGAGCTCCGTTACTTGTGGCTTAGTTTGGCCAAAAGCTACCGATATAGTGTGATGAGCCACCAAATATTCATCACGTTAAGGTACGCATTTTTGTTTTATTTCCTAGACAGTTGCATGGTATTGACTGTGACCCAATTCACCTTTCTATAACAAATTTTATAGCGGTATCTGCGTGTTACTTTTTCTCATCTATTAACACTTATGTAACTAACTTATTGATCTACTGAATTAAGTTTAATGTTAGTTATTAACATCGATTTTTCCTCCCCTTTTATAACAAACTTATTTTACACATAAAAAACAGTAACTTAGTAACATTGCCTCTTTGGTATGTTGGAAACTATCACACATTTATTCTTTTGTGATCGCGACCTCTTAACATGAGAGATGTTATGGGTATTGTTTATTTAACCGTACATGAGCAGATGCTTTTTGATACGAAATGAGCCTCCAAGGAAAGCAGTAAAAAGGAAGGGCAATGGGTTTATGACATTACCGAATAACATTATCACCACAACCAAGAATAGGCTGAACAAAGCCAATCAATTTGCAGTAGGTATCCTCACTGCGCTATTGATTTTGGACGTATGGCTAGGCGTATTGGATCGCTATGTACTCAAGTTGCAATTGGTGTGGGTAGAGGAGCTTGCTCGCTACATCATGATTTGGGCAATTTTGATGGCAGTCCCTTGCTGTACAGCCGGACGTGAACATATGGGATTAGAGTTTGTGACAAAGCGCTTCCCGATAACAGTTCAACAGATCATTAAGCTTTGTGTTGGCGCGTTGACCTGCGCATTCTTTAGTTACATTGCTTATCTTGGTTACACCTTCGCCGAGAAGGGTGCCAATCAATTATCGACGGTCTTTTCGATGCCGATGGCTTATGCCTACGCAGCAATTCCAGTGACATTCACATTATCAGGGTTTCAAGCTTTTCTAGTTTGGTTAGAAGATATTTACGCATTAAAGCTGCATTTAGCGGGTGATCGTCTAGAAGTGCAAGGAGAGCAGTTATGATTGTTGGTGTTGTATTTCTACTGTTAATGCTGGTGGGTGCGCCAATCGCGATTGCGTTAGGTGTTGCAGGTATCACCGGTATGTACGATATGGGCGGTGCGCACTTTGCGTCGCTGGCGCCAAGTAAGATTTTTAACGGCCTAAACATTTTCCCGTTCTTGGCGATGCCATTTTTCATCCTAGCGGGTGAGATCATGAACCACACGGGCATTACCAATCGCTTGGTTTACTTGTCTGAAGCCTTGGTTGGTCACTTCCGTGGCGGTCTTGCGCACTCAAACATGGTCGCTTCTGTGTTCTTCTCTGGCATCACGGGTTCTGCAACTGCAGATGCGGCAGCCTTCGGTCGAACGCTGGTTCCTGCGATGGTGAAACAGGGTTACTCAAAAGATTATGCTTGTGCGGTAACCGCGGCGGGCTCGATTATCGGTCCAACAATTCCACCGTCTGGTTTGATGGTTGTCTATGGCTCGTTAATGGGTGTATCAATTGGTGGCTTGTTCGCAACAGGTATCTTACCGGGTATTTTAGTCTGCCTTGTGTGTATGGCGATTATCGGTGCGATGGGTAAGCGTAAGAACCTACCTAAGATGAGCCAAAAAGCGACGCTAGCAGAGGTGCTTGATCACTTTAAGAACTCAGCACTGGCTCTGCTTATGCCACTTATTATTCTTGGCGGCATTGTCTTCGGTATCGTGACGCCAACAGAAGCGGCTTCAATTGCAGTAGCTTATGCACTTGTTATCGGCACTTTCATCTACCGTAATTTAACGCTGAATGCACTGTTCCAGATGATCATTCGTACGGCGCAAATCTCGGCAGTTATCTACCTAATCATTGGTTCTGCGTCGATTCTTGGCTGGTGGTTGAGCTTCAACCAGATTCCACAAATGGTTGCGGACATGTTCATCTCATTGTCAGACAACCCACACGTTATCTTGGCATTGATTATCGCGCTGCTACTGACTGTCGGCATGATCATGGACATCAACGTCATGCTTATCATCCTAGCGCCAATCTTAGTTCCACTGACGGTTGAGATTGGTATGGACCCACTGCATGCCGGCATCGTGTTTATTCTTGCTCTGAACATCTCACTGATGACACCACCGATAGGCGCATGTCTATTCGTACTCTCCTCAGTGACCGGAGCGAAAATTGAAGGCATATCGAAAGAGTTAATGCCGTTCCTAATCGGACAGCTGTTACTTCTATTCGCTATCGCATTCTTCCCTGACATTGTGTTGTTCATCCCTCGCTTGCTGGGCTACTAACCTCACATTGACACTTTTACCCCTACAAACCCTGGCTTGAGCAAAAGCCTAGCCAGGTAATAACTAAAATTCATACATAATGGAGTTATTATGAAAAAGCTAACAAAATCATTGATCGCTACTGCACTGGCTACCTCACTATTTACGGCACCTTTTGCAATGGCAGAAAAAGTGCTTCGTATCGGTCATGACAATAAAGCTGACATTATGGAAAACCCGGCGCATGCGTTTACGGGTGTATTCAAAAACATCGTTGAAACTGCAACAAACGGTGAGATCAAAGTACAAGTTTTCCCGAGTAACCAACTAGGTACTGCGAAAGAGCATATCCAAATGGTGCGTGACGGCCAGTTGCAGGGAACTCTGTCTCCTGTTGGTCCACTAGCCGGTTACTACCCACGAATTGGCGTACTAGATGTTCCGTTTGCGTTCGACAACAACGCATCAACTTATGAAGTTCTTGATGGTCAATTTGGTAAAGCACTGGCAACGGATATTGAGTCAGAGCTGAAAGATGTGAAGATTCTTGGCTTCCCAGATACAGGCGGTTTCTTCTCTGTCACTAACTCTAAGCGTGCGATTGAAGAGCTAGAGGACTTTAAAGGTCTACGCATTCGTACAATGACGCTGCCAACGCACCAGAAAATCATTCAATCTCTAGGTGCTGAAGCGTACCCACTGTCATGGGGTGAGGTGTACTCATCGCTACAAACGGGTGTAATCGATGGCCAAATGAACCCAGTACCGACGGTATCATTCGCGAAATTCAACGAAGTTCAGAAATACCTAACTCTGACGAATCACCTGTTTGCCCCATACACATTCATGGTCAACAAAGATTTTTATGATGGCTTGACAGAAGAAGAGAAGAAGATCGTTTCTGATGCGGTTGAGATTGCTCTGAGCGCGAACCGTGGTCTATCTCGTCTGATTGAAGCATCAAGCGACCGTGGTCTAGACGGTCTGAAAAAACGCATGAAGGTGAACTCACTGACGTCTGAACAACGTGACTCAATGCGTCAAGCGACTCAACCTGGTGTCATTGCATACGTGAAAGAGACACACGGTGAAAAAGGGACTGAACTGCTTAACCTGTTCCTAGAAGAAGTGGACAAAGCAAACCAATCTACGTATTTGAAATAGGCTCTCTCCAGCCAGTTGCCCCAACAAGTGTTGGGGCTTTTTTCGTTTTAGGTTAGAGGTTGTAGCGATCTGAAGAGGTGCTATGGATATTGCGCAGTGGGTAGGCGGCGTAAGTTTTGTTCTAGGTTTGGTTTGTTTTTGCCAAAAAGATGACCGAAAGCTACGTTTGATGATGCTGGCCTTTTATGGCGTTCATGCGGTTCACTTTATCTTACTAGGAAGTATGGCGGCGGCAGGTGCGGTTGTGCTGTCATTTATTCGGACTGGCTTGTCGATACTCTACCCAAGAAAGTGGTTAAGTTGGGTAGTGATTGGCTGTCTTGCAGGCGTAGGCTTGATGTCGTGGCAATCTCATTGGCAACTGCTGGCTATTTTGGGCACTGCGATAGGAACGTATTCTGTGTTCAATTTTCAAGGCATTCAGCTAAGGCTTGGTTTGGTCGTTGGGGCGAGCTTATGGCTGAGTCACAATATTGCGGTAGGTTCGATTGGCGGGGCGCTACTGGAAAGCTGTTTGATTGTATTGAACTTAATAACCGCAATGCGTATTTACAGAGATGACCAAAACGAGCAGTCGACAATTGTTGATCCGTAAAAACACAAAAGCTGGCGGTTAGGCCAGCTTAGTACGGTGGGTTAGCACATTAAGAGTTTTTGCTTGCGTCTTTGTTCGAATCTTTCCAGTATTGAATGCGTACGCGATGCAATTGTGCTTTTCTCATTTTCTTCATGATATTCCCTCACTTTGAAAAATATCTCGCTCTTCTATGAGCATATACGAATATCGTTCTTCATGAACAAGAAACAATGTAGCCACCAAATCTGCAAAGATCTAGGGGTAAGATCACATTTTTTTGTATGTATGCCATACCTTATTTGTTAAAAGTGAACTATGGCGCAGTTTAATAAGCCTGACATGAAAATAGAATTTCTTGGTAGCTTAAATTTAATCTCGTTTAAACAATAGCTTAACCAATTTGTCATTTTTGCATTCTACGATTCCTGCGTATTTTTATAAAAACACTCAGCAAGGAGTCAGCAATGTGGGATCGAGATAATCAAGATTCAGAATTCAGCCAAATGATCGATGCGCGTTTATCTCGCCGTCGATTTCTCATGGGAAGTGCAGCCGTCAGTGCTAGCGCATTTCTTTCACTAAACCCAATCACCAAGGCGTTTGCCGCAAATAGTGAAAGCCCATTACTCAATTTTGAGGCCGTACCTGCTTCTACCGCTGATGCGTTTATTGTGCCGAAAGGTTACAGAGCCACGCCTCTGCTGTCATGGGGTGACCCAATTTTTGCCGATGCGCCAGAGTTTGATCCGAGCGGAAAGCAAGACTCTAAAGCTCAGCTGCGCCAGTTTGGTGATAACACGGATGGGATGAGCCTTTTCCCGATCAGCCATGATCGTGCAGTGATCGCCGTAAACAATGAATATACCAACTACGATCTTCTGTTTGATCATGGTGGTAAAGCAATGACCGCTGACGATGTACTAAAAGCTCAGGCCGCTCATGGTGTTACCGTTTTTGAAATCGTGCGCTCAGGTGGTGAGTGGAAGCTTGACCGTAACGGGACGTTGAATCGTCGAATTACAGCGAATACTGAGATGATGCTGACAGGCCCAGCAGCGGGTCACGATTTAATGAAGACTAAGCTTGATCCACAAGGGATGAAGCCACTTGGCACGTTTAACAACTGTGCGAATGGTCAGACACCTTGGGGGACGTACCTTACTTGTGAAGAGAACTTTAACGGCTACTTTGGTACAAGTGGCGCGGCACAGGTGTCGGCTGACCACGAACGTTATGGTGTTAAAGCAGCGAAGAGCAAATATCAATGGCACGACACTGACGAGCGATTTGACGTTGCGAAACATCCAAACGAACCTCATCGTTTTGGTTGGGTTGTCGAAATTGACCCGAATGACCCGACATCAACACCACTTAAACGTACCGCTCTAGGTCGCTTCAAACATGAGAATGCCGCGTTGTTGATCAATGATGATGGTCATGTCGTTGTTTACTTGGGTGATGATGAGCGCGGAGAGCATCTATACAAGTTTGTCTCTAAGAACAAATATCAAGCGGGTAATGACAAAGCAAACCGTAACCTGCTAGAGGAAGGCACACTCTACGTCGCCAAGTTCGAGTTCGATGACGAAGAGCTAAAAGGCAAAGGTCAGTGGCTAGAGCTTACTCACGGTAAAAATGGCTTAACAAAAGAGAATGGTTTTAACGACCAAGCCGAGGTGATGATTTTTGCTCGTCGCGCAGCAACCCAAGTCGGAGCTACGACTATGGATCGCCCTGAGTGGGTTGCAGTGCATCCAAATAACCAGCATGTATTCTGCACACTGACGAACAATAAAAACCGTGGTGTAAAAGAGGGACAACCCGTAGGCGGTCCTAACCCACGTCAAGAGAACCACTATGGTCAGATTGTTCGTTGGGTACCGAAGAACGGCAATCACACCAGTGACGGTTTTGAGTGGGATCTATACCTAATTGCAGGTAACCCGACGGTTCATAAAGGTAACTTGTACGCAGGTAGCGATAATATTACCGCTGAAAACATGTTTAACAGCCCTGATGGTATCGGTTTTGATAGTGCAGGTCGTTTATGGATACAGACCGATGGTAACTATTCCAATAAGGGCGATTTTGCAGGCCAAGGCAACAACCAAATGTTGTGTGGCGACCCTATGACGGGTGAAGTTCGTCGCTTCCTTACAGGCCCTGTCGCGTGTGAGATTACCGGATTAACCTTCTCTGAAGATAATAAAACGATGTTTGTTGGTGTTCAGCACCCGGGTGAGAAAGGCGCTCCGTCGCACTTCCCTGCGGGCGGTAACAGTAAGCCTCGCTCAACCATCATGGCGATTACTCGCGAAGATGGTGGTGTGATCGGCGCGTAACTCACGCAATAGATTGTGTTATCAACGTTGAAGTGATGGGGCCTCGTGCCCCATTTTTTAGCATCACAGCCAGTTTTGGGATAATTATGCGCTCAAAAGCATAAAAACTGTGATCTTCAGACAATTCACTACTAAATATAGTTGCTTCATTTGTACGGTATAACTATATTAATAATGTATCCCACATAACTTAAAGGTGTAGAGACTGAGTAAACTCCCAGAGTGAATACGAACAAACTGAACGCAGTGAGACACAGGGCTTAGCATTTTATCCGCTAAGAGTGCCATCAAAGACGTAAAAGAATTAAGTATTTTCAAAGGCCTTTTGCTTTTCCCCTCTTATAAAGTCACATCTTCAAGTTATCGATACATTGTTTGATAACCAAGGAGGAGGTTTGGCTATGTTACCACTAGGTTTGTTCGCGTTAGGCGCATTCGTATTTCTAGGCTGCTGGATTGCTCAGCACGGATTACCAGTTTTGGGTATGAAACTGGATGAGTCCGATCTACTACTGATTTCAGAGATGTCCGGTGAGGATGTTCTGGAAGCTTAATGCTATTACATTGCTAAAAAAAGGAGCCTCTTGGCTCCTTTTTTGTTTTCTCTTCCACGTATAAACTGCTCTACAAAATTGATAATAATTATTGATATCAATGAATTGTGTGAATCTCATTCTAATTATGTAAATGGATGTAACTTAAAGAAATGATGTGTTGAACTAGGGTATGTCATTTTGTATCTTGAGGTCATTATCAATAGCAGTACACATGGATAGTTTTATGCAGGTCAAACATAAATTGTTTGGGCTATGTCTGATTGGAGTATTAGGCATTACTTCCACCCTTTCCTACTCATTTAAAATCGCTGCAGATGCAGATCATTTATCTCAGGCACGTATCGACTTAGGGCACCTAGAAAGTGACTTACTCCGAATGCGCAAGAGTGAGAAAGACTTCATCACGCGTCTGGATGCCAAATATCTCGATGAGTTCACCAAAGACGCGGAAAAGTTCATTGAAGACAGCCAACATATGTCGAAAGAGCTGGCTTATTTCAACATCGACTTAACCGGCAAAGACCAGATTCGTTCCGATTTAAAGAACTACTTTGATACCTTTAAATCGTTAGTTTCAGCGTATGAAGTGCTCGGCCTATCTGAGCAGCAGGGCTTGATGGGGAGCTATCAGCAAGCCCGTGAGTCCCTGTTTACTAACGCGTTTCGCAATCACAATACCGAACTGCTTGAAGGTATCCTGTTGCTTGATAGAAGCATGGTGCAAGGGGAGAGCGTTGACCTCACCAACTTCCCTGACGAGATGCAGGGCTTAGTGACTCGCGCGCAAGCGGTTATTACGCAAATGAACCGCGTGGGCATAAAGTACAATGAAGGTTTAAAAGGCGAGGCGCGTCTAGCATCGTTCAAGGTCGAGGAAGATTTTTCTCACCTTGCGACGGAACTTGACCAAAAAGTGAATGCTCACATCGAGTATTTGACGACGCAGAAGTTGATGGTCTCGATTGCGTTAGTGGTGTTTTTGATCATGAGCTCGTTGGCGATTGCACTCGCGATTGTAAGGCGAATTGCAAAACAAGCGGAGTTGATGGAGACCATAGCGCAAACCAACAACATTGCACTGCGATCGGATGCTTCGGGCAACGATGAACTGTCTAAAATGAATAAGAGTTTCAACATACTCCTAGAAAAGATCTATGCGCTTGTGACCGAGTCTCAGGTTAAATCATCGAACCTCGCTGGCAGCGCGCAAGAAATGAAGCAACAGTTAGAGTCGGTGATGGTGGATTTCGATGCGCAATCTCAGCAGACAGGAATGATGGCGACCGCAGTAAATCAGATGAGCTCGACGATAGCTGAAATCGCCTCGAACACGGAAGGGGCTGCGGCTAAGGCTCAGCAATCTCACGAAAATGCCGTCTCAGGTCAGTTGGCTGTGCGAGAAGCAGCAGAAGAAATCTCAGCGTTATCTCAAACCTTGTCTCAAAGCCAAGATGAAATTGGAGCATTGAACGAACTAGCAAGTCAGATTGGCAGTGTGGTTGAGATGATTCAAGGGATCGCTGAACAGACTAACCTACTGGCGCTCAATGCGGCGATTGAAGCGGCTCGTGCAGGGGAGCAAGGTCGTGGCTTTGCAGTCGTTGCTGATGAAGTTCGCTCATTGGCGACACGTACACAAAGCTCAACCGAAGAGATCTCCTCGATCGTTAACTCGATTCAGTCACAAACCATGAAAGTTGTCGATAATATTGCTACGTGCAGTGAACAAGGTAGTTTGTCGGTTGCTAAGTCTGAATCAGCTCAAGGGATATTGGAAAACATCATTCAAGATATTCGCTTAATCTCAGACACGTCTATTCAGATTGCGGCTGCGGTCGAAGAGCAGAATGTGGCAACCAATGAGGTGAGCTACAGCATCGAGCAGATCAATGAAGTAACGGTGCGTAATGTAGAGTCAGCGACGATGTGTTTACATGAGGTTGAACGTATTGCCGAGCAAGCGGAAGAGATGAAATTGCAGGTTGCACAGTTCAAAGTGTAGGCTTAATACGTTACTTTAACGAAAGCAAAAACCGCCAATTGTACTGGCGGTTTTTTAGTTTTAGCGCCTAGGTCAGCGGTTCTAGATTGCATCGGTCATTTTCTCTTTTATCAGTGCCTTAACGGTTTCAAATCGAGCGGGCATAGAGCGGTGGCGCTTAGTCAGCAGGAACAAGGTTTCAATGACTTCTGTTTTAGGTTGATAGATAGCGATCTCGTCTTTGAGCGGGAAAGTCTCTAATGCACTTTTAGGTAGAATCGTAAACCCATGGCCTTTTGCAACGGGTAACAGTATCTGGCTAAGCTGATTGATATAGCCCTTGATGGGTAACTGGTTAATGTTGATGGATTCGAGCGCTTTCTCTCCACAGCGAGAGAAGTAGAGTGTTAAGTAGTGCTCGGCATCGGGGTGGCGAATCAGGCCGATCTCTTTGAGTTGCTCTTCGGTGAGTGCTTTGGTTACCTTCGATTTAGGCAACATCAAACATAAAGGCTCTTGCCCAAACTGCTCTGAATCGACTCTAGGGTCGGAAGGCTCATGGGTGACAATACCTAAATCCACATCGCCAGAGATAATCTCCGCCAAAATTTTATGATGAGGCGCAGCTTCTAGGTGGGTAATCAATTTCGGACATTTACATTGTAAATCGAGTAAATGTGGATACAGAAGCAACGCTAGCGAGCCAGAACATGACAACGAAACGCTACCAGAACAAGGGTCGTCTTGGTTCAGGGAAAGCAGCATTTTGGCTTGGTGGCTTTCTGACTCTTTCGCGTAGTCATACACCGTTTTTCCCGCTTCGGTTATCTCAAAACTCTTTTTATGTCGCTCGATTAAAGCGTGCCCACAGGCTTGTTCGAGTTTTTTAATATGCTGACTAACACCCGGTTGAGTCATAAACAGCTTGTCGGCTGTCTTGGTAAAGTGGCCAGTATCAATCAGAGTCGTGAAGGTTTTTAACCAAGTTGGGTTCAACATCGTAGGGCCCTTTTCGCAAAATAATCTTGTTAAAGCTATGCGATGGTCAGATAACCCACTATGTTTTGTAAGCGAGAAAACAATAGCGTCGCACCCTTAAATAATAACAATATTTTATCGAATTAAGAATTATCAATAATTTTTATTTGATGTATTTAGTGGCTAAGATTCCCATAGTAGAAAAGAACTCATCCCACTAAGACCCGCTAGATAAGGATAAATAGATGAAAGCAATCACGTATCAGTTGAAGTCAGATTCTTTCACGCTTGCCGAGTTACCAACTCCTCAATTGCAGTCTGAATATGATGTGCTTATTAAAGTGCATGCCGTGGCATTAAACCCTGTTGATGCAAAAGTGAACCTTTGGCACTCGATGGTACCGGATATGGATGACAGCTTCGTCGGTGGTCTCGATGTGTCAGGGGAGATCGTTGCGATTGGTGGTCAGGTTGCAAACTGGCAAATTGGAGACCGAGTTCTTTATCATGGGAATATGCGTCGAATGCATGGTGGCTTTGCTGAGTATGCTATTCAAGACTCGCGAACTTTAATTCCCCACCCAAACACCGCACCGGAAATTGCCGCTTCAACACCATGTGCGGCGTGGACGGCTTATCGAGCGTTGGTCGACAAGCTCGGCATTGAAGGTAAGAAAAGCATTTTCATTGCTGGTGGTGCTGGAGGTGTTGGTAGCTTCGCCATTCAACTAGCGAAACACTTTGGTGTCGAGACGATCATTACGACCGCATCAGCGGCTAAGCATGAGTATGTGAAAAGTTTAGGCGCAACTCATGCCATCGATTATCGTCAGGCTAACATCACGGAAGAGATCAACGCGGTAATGAAAGGTCAGGGTGTCGAAGTGGCCATCGATTGTGTCGGAGGAGACAACGACGTACTTTGTGCCTCTGTACTGGGTTTTGAAGGTGAAATGGTCGAGCTAGTCAAAACCGTTGAGCCAGAACGCTACCCTGATGCTTTCTTGAAAGGGCTTTCTTTCCATCAACTGAGTTTGGGCTCGGGGCATGTTAACGGTGATGTGGGGCGTGAATCGATTATTTCTGCAGGTAAAGCCGTGTCTAAGTTGTTAGAGCTAGAACTCATTCATGTGCCTGAAATCGAAGTAATTTCTCTTGAGCAGATTGGTGAGAAACTTATCGAGATTCGCACTCAGCGTACAACGGGTAAAGTCGTTGTAAAGCTTCAATAGTCACGTTTGTAAAAAATAAGTGATGCAATAAATTTAACTTTATTGTTATCATTTGTGAGAAATAGTCGGGGAGCCTACCCATTTGGGAAAGGGCTGAGATCGCAATGCGAGACCCGTTGAACCTGATTCAGTTAGCACTGACGTAGGGAACTATACGCACTCAACCTCGATTGGTTTTGTGCACTCGCATCCGATAAATTGATCACCTCTAGCTGATCCTTTCTAAATCGTGGCCGAGAGTTCCTGTACGTCTTGTAGTAGGAGCAACAATGCCACATTCACAAGACAACACACCAATCGTATTAACCATCGCAGGCTCTGACAGCGGCGGCGGTGCAGGCATTCAAGCCGATATCAAAGCGATGTCTGCAACAGGCAGCTATGCTTGCTCGGTCATTACGGCAATTACTTCGCAAAATACGTTAGGCGTAAGTGCCATCCATCCTATCCCTTTAGAACATATCTCAAGCCAGCTTGATGCGGTATTCACCGATCTTAATGTGGTTGCCGTCAAAGTCGGCATGTTGGCAGACTCTCAAATCATCAAAGTGGTGGCTGACAAAATCCGCCAATACCAACCCAAGCATCTTGTCGTTGATCCTGTGATGGTTGCAACAAGCGGCGATTTACTGCTTGAACAAAATGCCATCTCAACCTTAAAGCAAGAGCTACTTCCTCTCGCCGATCTCATCACGCCAAACCTGCCAGAGGGCGCTGCACTCATTGGTGGTGACATTCCGCAAGATGAAGAACAAATGGGGGTAATGATTGAGTCGCTTCGTGCGCTCGGTGCAAAGGCGGTATTGTTAAAAGGCGGTCATTTAGAAAGCGATGAAAACAGCAACGATCTGTTGATCATGCCCGATGGAAGTGAATTGCTTCGAACTAAGCGCGTCGCGACGAAGAACACTCATGGCACTGGTTGCACGCTCTCTTCAGCGATTGCCTCCTACCTTGCACAAGGACACCGCCTGCACAAAGCGGTCTATTTGGGTAAGCAATATATCTCTCAAGCGATTGCTCATGCCGATCTATTGCAAGTAGGCCAAGGTCACGGGCCGGTTCATCACTTCTTCTGTGGGCATACTAATGTG
This sequence comes from Vibrio sp. RE86, assembly GCF_013114545.1. Classification (GTDB taxonomy): domain Bacteria; phylum Pseudomonadota; class Gammaproteobacteria; order Enterobacterales; family Vibrionaceae; genus Vibrio. Next base: position 71,161 of record NZ_VTXI01000001.1, read on the forward strand.
CGCTAATGCGATTGGTATTGAACTGAAATCAGCGCATCTACAATATCTCGATAGTCATGCCCCGACACTTTCTGGCTTAACCATGTCGATTCCAGCGGGGAAGTGGACGTGTTTGCTAGGGCGAAGCGGTAGTGGGAAGACCACCTTACTTCGTTACCTCGCAGGATTACTCGACACAAAAGTGCAAATGAGTGGTTCGCTTTCATTCACTGGCGCAAAAGGTTTGGATGATCAAATTGCCTATATGGCTCAGCAAGATTTGCTATTACCTTGGCTCAATGTGATTGATAACGTTTTGTTAAGCCGTAAGTTCTCGGCAAACAAAATGGCCGATGAACATGAGCGCGCAAAGGCCTCGACACTGCTTGGACAGGTTGGTTTAGCAGACTACGCATTAGCGATGCCTTCGCAATTATCAGGAGGGATGAGACAACGAGTCGCCTTGGCTCGTACGCTGATGCAAGACAAGCCCGTGGTGTTAATGGATGAGCCTTTCTCGGCGCTCGATGCGGTGACTCGGTATAAGCTACAAACGCTGTCGGCATCGTTGCTTAAAGACAAGACCGTTATCCTGATTACACATGATCCGCAGGAGGCGATTCGCCTTGCCAATGCGCTCTATCTACTGCAAGGCTCGCCTGCGAAAGCTCAGTTTTTGGCTGTCCCTGATTCTTTGCCACCACGAGAAATAGACGGTGAGTGCGCCACGCTGCAACAAACCATCTTGCACAGCTTGGAACAGGACTATGAATAATCTGACCGAACTGAGCTTAACCAGACCAAAGCCGAGTAAGAAAACAGTCGCAAATCATTCATTGATCAGAGGAGTGCTTTCACTGCTGATGATTCTCGGTTTTTGGCAAGCCGTTGTGATGATATTTGACATGCCAAGCTTTATCTTACCGTCACCGATGGAAGTACTTAGCCGCCTAGTGAGCCGTTTTGATGTGTTGATGAAACACACTTGGGTCACAGGGCAAGAGATCGTGCTTGGTTTGCTACTTGGCCTATCTATGGGGCTCTTCTTTGCCTTACAGATGCTGCTGTTTAAACCCCTTAAACGTTGGTTGTTGCCAATTCTAATTGCGAGCCAAGCGATTCCTGTCTTTGCAATAGCGCCTGTGTTGATGCTGTGGCTTGGGTATGGCATTGCATCAAAGGTGGTGATGGCTGCGATCATCATCTTCTTTCCTGTCACAACCTGTTGTTATGACGGATTGCGAAACACGCCGACTGGATACTTAGATCTCGCTAAAACCATGGGCGCGACCAAGTGGCAGCTACTCAGACACATTCAACTACCCGCGGCATTGCCAACACTAGCGTCAGGCATACGTGTTGCTGTGGTGATTGCACCGATTGGCGCAGTGGTGGGCGAGTGGGTTGGTTCAAGCGCAGGACTTGGCTACTTAATGCTTCAAGCCAACGCACGAATGATCATTGATGAGATGTTTGCAGCACTCTTTATTTTGGCGCTGCTCTCTGTCTCGCTCTATTTCATCACAGATAAGTTACTCAAAAAATTTATTCCTTGGGAAAACCAATAAAGAAAGGATACTCCGTGAAAACAACGAAAACACTCAGTGCAGTGGCACTACTTACGTCTCTATTGTCAACCAATGTATTTGCAGCGGATAAAGAGCTTACGCTTATGCTTGACTGGTTTGTTAACCCGAACCACGGCCCAATCGTAATTGCTAAAGAGCGCGGTTACTTTGAACAGCAAGGCATTGAAGTGAACATTCAAGAGCCAGCTGATCCAAGCACACCGCCAAAGCTAGTGGCGGCGGGGAAAGTTGACCTCGCCATCTCTTATCAGCCGAGCCTTACGATTGATGTGGCGGCTGGCTTGCCATTGATTCGTTCGGCAACGTTAATCGCAACACCGCTGAATACATTAATGGTGCTAGACAACGGCAAGAATGACAACTTAGGTGACCTAAAAAGCAAAAACATTGGTATTGCGATTGCGGGGAACGAAGAAGCAACGATTGGTACCATGCTCGGGCAAGAGGGTGTGAAGTTCTCAGAAGTGAACATCATCAATGTAGGTTGGGCGCTGTCGTCTTCTTTAGCATCAGGCAAGGTCGATGCAATCTGGGGCGGCTTACGTAACTTTGAAACCAACCAACTTGCACTTGAAGGTTACAAAGCCAAAGCCTTCTACCCAGAAGAGCATGGTGTTCCTGCTTATGATGAACTGGTCTTTGTTGCCAACGCAAAAACGCATGATGCCGAGGCTATTAAAGCGTTCAACAAAGCGTTAGAGCAAGCGACGACCTACATCGTGAATCACCCAGATGCATCCTGGAAAGAGTTTGTCGCGTACTCGCCTGACACTCTGAACAATGAGCTTAATAAGCGTGCTTGGAATGACACTCTGACTCGTTTTGCATTGCGCCCGTCAGCGGTTGACCTAAAACGTTACGACGATTATGCCGAGTTTATGTACTCACAGAAGTTGATTGAAACTTTGCCGAAAGCGGCTGATTACGTGCCGGAGTTTAACTAATGAAGTATCAAGATTTGATCGCGGCATGTGAGTCCGATTGGCAGGAGTATACTCAGCATGAGTTTGTTGAGCAGCTTGCTCTGGGCACCTTGCCACAGCCATGTTTCTTACACTATTTGAAACAGGACTTTTTGTTCTTGAAACAGTATGCGAGAGCGTACGCGTTAGCTATCTACAAGGCTCGTAACCTAGAAGATATGCGCCGTGCACTGCCAAGTGTTCATGCCTTACTTGATTCTGAAATCGCCCATCACGTGACTTATTGTGGTCAGTGGGGATTGACCGAATCTGACCTAGAGAATGAACCTGAAGATTTCGGTACGGTGGCTTACACTCGCTATGTACTTGATGCAGGTATGACGGGCGACTTGGTAGAGCTGTACGCCGCACTCGCGCCTTGTTCAATCGGCTATGCCGTCATAGGTAAAGCCTTGTTGGAAAACGATAAGACAGTACTCGAAGGCAACCCATATCGAAGCTGGATTGAGCTGTATGGCGGAGAGGAATTCCAGTCAGGTGTCGCTTCTGGCGCAGAGCACTTCAACCAGCTGTTAGAAGAGATCGATATCAACAGCCAACGCGGGCAAAACCTTATCCAAGTGTTTAAGACCGCTACTCGAATGGAAGTGGCCTTCTGGCAGCAAGGCTTGAATGTAAGCTAATCCTAAATAGGTTAGCGCTCATAGGGGCGCTAACCTATGCCAGTTAATTCTCTATTTCAATGCTTCTAGGTAAGCAATACTGGCTTGTTTTGCTTGATCGTTAATTGTCACGCTCTCTTTCGCTCGTAACTCTAAATAGATAGTGATGCATTGCTCCAGTGCTGAAATCAACGATGTTTTCTCTGGCTGAGCGACGGTCTTTACTAACTTACTAGCAAACTCTGGCAGACGCTTCTCAATTGTACGCACCCCCGACGGCGTTAAGCCTGCTTGCTGCAGTGCTAGTGGAGACAGTGCTGTCACTCGCAGGAAAGAGATAAACTCTAGGGTTTCGAAGTATTCGCCGCGAGCGATCTTGGTGGCAGCATAGTGAACCCAAATCCAGAATCGGTCTTCGATCCATTGAGCATTAGGTTGTGGGTAGTATGGTTGTTTCGTAACAAATACATCGCTTAAGCAAGAACCACGTTGCCAAAGAACTTGCGTATCATCAACTCGCACAGCGGCATCAGGCAAAGAAACAAACTTGAAATCTACATGTACAGGTTCATCCCTCTCAAATAGAGAGACAATCAGCCTTGGCTCACCGACATGTTCTCCAGTAAAAGCGGCAAGTAAGCCCTCAAACTGATTTAAAATATCGAAGCGTTGCTCCATAACCTCTGAGTGATACTCAGGCTCAATAGCAATAACAAAATCTAGGTCGCTATATTGATCCATAGAGTCTGAAGCATAAGAACCGCTACAGCCAATACCACAAATGCGCGGGTCGTTAGAGAGTACAGCCACAATGTGCTCAAGTACGGCTTGATGAGAAGCAGGAAGGGACTTTGGAAACTTCATTATTTTTACCTATATATCTGGTTGACGAATCGCAACTGCTGGTGCGGTAAAATTTACGCAGCATTATAGAATCTCTAAATTTTCTCTAAAAAGCAATAAGAGAATTGATAACTCGACTTGGTGCAAATGTGTTTTAAGTTAGTGTAGAGCATGTCTGGATAGGCCAATGCTTCACCCCTTCAACGATTAAAGCTCTGATACGTTCCCAAAGATAGTGCTACAATCACCGCATCAGAATTATCGAGAAAATCCATGTTTATCCATCATGTTAACGGCATCGACTGGCTGGTCATTACCGCGTTTGAAGAACTGAAACCGATGTTTATTGAAGACGCGGGTGACATCCCGTCTTGCTTCTCTATAAAGAGTGAATTGAGCCTAATTGATCAAGCCAAGCGCACTTATGGTTATTTGCCGCCTCTCAGTGGCGTCGTCACCGATACTGGCACATATCAAAGTCAGGATATTGAAGAAGATTTGAACCCACAGCTTGCCTGTCTGGTTGAAGGGCGTGGCCGCGTGTTTATTTATCACGGTGGGTATGTCGCGTTTGTTGATGACGAGAAAACTTTTATAACTCGAATCGACTAACCGTTATTGCTGTCGCCCTTTGATTGCATTCAGCGAACTAGGCAGGATTGCTGGTTTATTAATGTAGCACTAGCACCGTATCAACCGCGCAATGCGGTGATTGGTAAGGCAAAGACCCAGCTAGTTTCAAATCGGTTAGTGCTTTGCTTATAGGGGCGCTAACCTTTCTTAGAAAGTATCTCAGCATTCCAAGCTATTACACTCTTTATTCTATCATTTTATTTCTGTCAAAAGACGGCTGCCTGAACTCACAGTAAATATATGCTAGTGGAAATTTTGACTAGTTGAATTGCAGTTTTATAGGATCTAGATCATATCTACTTTGACAGTGGTTAACTAATTCATCGTAATTCATTAATTGAGAAGAGTCGTTGACATCCCAGGAGTCATTCGAAATGAAATAAACCGAATCGAGCTTATTAGCCAATTTCGTTAGAATTAATGTGTGTGGCATATCAGTATCAGATGGATTGTAACTAACGGAAAATTTACTTATCTCTAACCAGTTTGCTTGTTTGAGGCCTTCCGCTAGCATCTGCAAATTATCACGATCTTTCATATCACCAAAACGGTAACTCTTCTGACTGTTACTGATATTAAAGTTAATATCCGAAATTTTTTCAGAATAAATGAATGTGAACTGCCCGACGGTTATTTTTTTATTCATATTCGACCTTTGAAATTGATTGATAGTAAGTGATTTAAGCACTTAAAGTCAGTGACGCTCGCACTCAAGATCTAACCTCACAAAGTGCCAATGGATGCATGTGTCTATTGATGCATTTGTTGTTGAAATCTGTTAGTTTATTGCGATAAGTTTCAGTGATCATTACTGAGTGAACATCTTAGAATAATATACTTATAAATCAAGGTCTTGCTGATAATGGATTCAGATCACACTTCGGAAGTAACATTACTTCATTATTTACACATAAAACTATCAACATCAATCTTCCGCTTTCTATATTGGCCTGTTTATTGGTTGTTGAGACCCTTTTATCTTATCGCTAGGACCTTTTATCGTAGCGTTGTTTGGGTCTTCACTAGTTTATACCGCGTTATCCGAGCGATTGGTGATGGCTTCGCGTATGTCTTTATAAGAATACTTTATCCAGTTGCTTGGATTTACAAAGGTTCTCTCTATTTTTTTGGTGCAATTATCGCGATTTGGTTTGCACCAGCGTTGCTTTTAAAAGCACTAGGTCTAGAGACATTGTCAAACATAGTTGGTGTTATTTGCTTGGTTATAGGACTTGCGTTCTTTGTGTTTGCTTTAAAGCCGATGATTGGCAATTGGATCTATGATTTTGAACGAAGATAACCCCGACCTAGGTCAAATAAATTAACTTTTAATCGATGTGCTTATAAACACTAAGTGCAATGTTTTTATAAATTAACGCAGGCTTATAAAATGCTCGATGTAATTAAAGATTTTTTTAGAAATTTCGACTTTGATGATTTAGCAAGAGACTTCAATAACTTTTTTGGAACAGATTTTACGTTTGATTTTCGTGAAGTTTACAGCGCGTATTCTGACTTCGCCTTTTTCATTTCCAAAAATGAAAAAACGATTATTTCATCGCTTATTGTTGCGATTTTCCTTGTCTTAGTGGTTTTTTTAATTACCAAACTCCGTGAATCCAGTGATTCGATCGGGGAGATAAAGTACTTCTTAACGAGACCGATATTTTGGTTTTTCATTGGACCTTGGAGTTATGCGTTCCTATTAAAAAATGGTGCCCATACCAGCAGCCTCGGTGCTGTCTTCTTCATGATTTGGGCTGCTGCATTATTTTTAGGACTTGGAGGGTTCATTCTTTTTTCCGTGCCAATGGGGATTTTTTGTCAATTAGTTTATGGCAAAAGGCATCGTGAAGTATTTGAAGTTCCAAAGAATGCTTGATTCTGTTCTTAATGATTAACTAGTTAGGGAAATTTTTATATGTTGAACGATGTGTTTACTTTTGACGCTGTACTGAGCGTGCTGTCATTCTTTCTTAGTGGTGGGGCGGCGATTGCAGGAGGAGCCATTTACTGCTTTGAGTATGTCGGATTTGTAAACGGTATTAGTATCACTTGTGGAGTTGTTTCACTCTATGCAGTGTATCATTATCTTTCAAATAGTGAGGAATACAATACTTTCTCTGACCACTTATTCTCTATCCCATTGTTTTTAATGATGGCTGCTATAGGTGTTAATTTTCATTTCGTTAGTCCATACGCGGCTATTGCGACTCCTTTTTCAGGGGTGTTTGGCTTTGTCGCACTGTGCCTTGCTTTTATGGTTGCATTTGCTCCTCTTATCTTTATCGTTTGGATTGTTACAGGCGGTTTACGCTCTTTTGCTGCCTGGCTCAAATATAGTCGATACGGTCTAATGATTACTGCATCTACCGTCATTGGAACAGGTGCATATCTACGAATTATGCACGAAGAACTGTTCTGGCAAATCATGACGGGTATCTGTTTGTTTATTGCGGCTGTTGTCTTGTACGGAGGCATGCTGCGTGATGGAGAGATCAGAAACCGTAGACTGAAAAGAGAGTTTACCAATCCACTACAAAGCTCGTTACTTTCTAAAAGAGATCGCTATGACTTAGCCGAAGAAGAGCTTGAAAGAGAAGAGCGTTCGCGGGATTAATTTTGAAATTATAATCAATGCTTGTGTCATCAAACATATTTTGAGCATGACATTGTACTAAACACTTAGTAACAGCTCTTATTATATCTTCAAGTGATATAATAAGAGCTTCAAACATCGGCCTTTGCGTTCTGTTATTCTAGACGACAAAGCGTGCTTCACTTCAAATGTCTACCACCATCAAGGTGTAAGGTTCTTCCTGTCATGTAATGACTGGCCAAAACGAACTTGATGCCCTCTATCACTTCTTCAAAGCCCGCCTCTCTCGGAATCAACGCTTTTTGCAGAGCCTTGGCCTTGTATGTCTCGTTGTCCTGTTCATTGAATTTTAGCATCGCAGGTGAGACCGTATTCACTTTCACCTTAGGCGCAAGCATGGCTGAAAACGACAGCGTCAAGTTGTTGAGCGCGGCTTTGCTGGCAGCATAAGCGATGTGCTTTTTACTGCCTTTTTCTGCCACGTAATCACTGATGTGAATGATGTCTGACGTGTCATCGCCAGACATCAGTTGCTCCTTGAGCGTTAGGTTGATCAAATAAGGCACGCTAGCGTGAATCGTCATCATCTGGTTCATGATTAGAGAGGCGTTCTCGCTCGGATCGCTTTTGTTCTCTGGCTTCCAGTCTGACGCATTGTGAATGATGGCTCTAAGTGTCTTATACTCTTGTCCGACGTAATCAAGAAAGCCTTCTAAGCTGCTTTGTTGATAAAAATTGACCTGCTGTAAGTCGGCTCCGTTGCCGCGCAATTGTTGCAGTTGAGGGTAGTCGCTGCGGTAGGTGCCAACTACTCGGTATCCATCTGATAAAAGCTGCTGTGCGAGCGCGAAGCCAAGTCGCTTTCCAACGCCGGTTATTAGTATGGTTCCACTCATCGTAAAAACTCAGCTCTAGTTTGAGGGTTAGTTTTGAAAATACCACCGAGTGCCGTTGTTGAGGTTTCAGAGTTCGCATCCATAACGCCTCTGGATTTAACGCAATAATGAGTAGCCTTGATTGTCACCGCGACGTTCTCTGTTTCGACGAGAGTCTGTATCGCAACTAAGATTTGCTGAGTCAGACGCTCTTGAACCTGTGGACGTTGGGCAAAGAATCGCACGATACGGTTTATTTTAGATAGACCGAGTATCTTGGATTCAGGGATGTAGGCGACTTGCGCAAGACCATCAATAGTGATGAAGTGATGTTCGCACGTCGAAGTCAAATCTATGTCCGACACCTTGACCATCTCATCAACGGACATCTTGTTTTCGATTACACTGATTTTAGGAAAATTGTTGTAGTCGAGCCCTGAAAAAATCTCATGTACATACATCTTTGCAATACGATGGGGCGTTTCAGCCAGGCTATCATCGGTTAGATCGAGTCCAAGCGTACTCACTACTTCCGTCAAGAGCCCTTTAATACGATTGTACTTCTGGTCACTATTCATTTCGCTCGATGTCATGGGGGTTTCAAGGCCTCTTGAGAGCAGAGCCTCTCTTACTCTTTCTGCTTCTGTGGTCAACATTGGCTCAGTCCTTATGATTTAATGGCTTGGTCTGCTTCATAGCTCAGAGTGAGCGAAACGGAGTCAGCAAAGCGCAGCGCGTGAGGCTTATCGATTCTTACTTGAGCGTATTGCACCCAAGGATGATCGATACATATCCCAAGCACATCGCTAGTCAACTTTTCTAGAAGCAGAAACCGTCCAGACTCGACGTGATGAATAATCTTCTTGCAGATGTTCTTGTAGTTGAGTGCGTTTTCCACGTCATCGGACAAACATAGATTGTTTGCGGGATAGTGGATTTCTGCATTGATAACGATGTCTTGCTGCTTAGTTTTCTCTTCTTCGTTGAAGCCAATGAAGGTTCTCAATCGGAGATTTGTAATGGTAATTATGGCGTTGTGATTCATAACGGTTTCCGCTCCATAGAAGGTGATGTCAGGTACGTGCTGGTTAGAAGAAAAGATCAATACAAATCAAGCGAGTCGGGAATTGACGTTCTTTTTGAAGCTTTTTTCGAGCTAAAGGAAATTGAGATCAAAAGGGATGGGTTCGGTCTTTTGACTCAATTGGTCAAAGTTGTTCCAAAGCTGTTCAAAAGAGATGCCAAGCGTTGGGTGATGCTCTTTCGCGGCAATATCGACGAGCGGTCGAAGTACAAAAGCGTATTCGGTGATTTCTCCGCGAGGCAGCTCTACTCCGTCGATGACGCCCACTTGATTACCATAAAGAAGAATATCGATATCCAAGGTGCGTGAAGCATACTCCTTGGTTTCACGTTGGCGATCGTTTTCTAACTCGATTTGATGCAGAACCTTGGACAATCCAGCGATAGGGAGGTCACATTCGAAGCCCGCGACCAGATTGAGAAAGTTGTCCCCTTCAAAACCAACGGGATCGCAATCGTAGAACTTAGAAAGAGTTAGCGGTGCAAAGCGCTGATGCAATGCTTTGAGAGACTCTGTGATGTAGTGTTCTCGGTTAATGTTGCTGCCGATGCTGACATAGACGGTGGCCATGGTATTTCTCCCTTTCCGAGCATCCAAGTACGTTTAAACTTGCTGTGAAGATCAGCAGTGCGTTGTTTTAGTTTCATGAAGATAAAAGCAGAATAGGGGGATGAGTTGGAAAAGGCATAAACGAGCGAGTGCAATCTATCAGATCAGATTGTATGATGGGATGTGTTTTGAAGGCTTCAGAACTTGAGATCCTAGCTAGCCTTCCACTTCTTCACATTTTCTGTCACCGACCAACATATCGAGTTCTTCTTGGCTTATCAGTTCATGGGCTTTCTCCGCGCTATGATCGACAAGTGATGAACGAAGCTTCAAAGACAACAGCCTTCTTTGACGTGGGCTTAACTCTGAAACGCAGTTGAGCATGGTCTTAAATTCTTTGTTGTTAATCATAAGGGTTATCCTCCTCGTAGCCTTCTTAATACGGCGAAAGATGTTTGGGCTACAGCGACTGATTCAGACATCTAACTGATCATTGATAGATTAGGGGAGAGTTAGTGAATATGCAACTGTATTTATATGTGCAATGTATTGATGGGATTGATTCATTTTGGTGACGAAAGCGTGTTGGCTTTACGCTTTTTGGTTGGTGGAAACGATTTTGTGACCCAAACTGCTAGGGGGTGCTAACTTTCACCGAATTGACATTAAGTTGATAAATTTGCCACGTTTCGTCGGCTAAGATGCACCCTAAGTTTGATTCAATGTAGGTCGATAATGTGAAAAGATTAGTGCAGGAGAAGCGCCACGGATTAGCTCTATTACTAGGCTTCTTGCTGGTGGTTGCTCCGATGTCCCTTTTTGTTAGCCATATTGATCTGCTTAGTGAAGTGAGTGATGTCTCTGGTTTTCTTTTTACGATGATCACCAACTCTGCGGGTTCGTCAGGCTTTCTGTTTACGCTCGCGCTGTTGACTTTAATAACCATAAAAGTGATTGGCTTCAATCGTCAGTTTGTGACGAAACTGATGCAGTTGGGCGTTATTTTAGTGATTGGGTTTGCCGCAAAAACGGGTCTAAAGCATGTCACAGAGAGCCCAAGACCATACACAGAACTGCTTTCACACCAATTACTGATCCCACAGCCAGACCACTTTTATAACCTAAACAGTGCGCAAAAAGCTGAGGTCATTGATGAGATATCTCAACGAGTGTCTACTTGGCGAACTCGTCACTGGCAGGGAGAGAAAGACTACTCATTTCCATCTGGTCACACGATTTTTGCGGCGATTTGCGTAGCGTTTTTCGGCGGCTTGTTCCTGCAGAATAAACGTTTTGGCTTAACCGCAATGTTAGGTGTTTGGGCATTGAGTGTGGCATACAGCCGTTTGTGGCTGGGCATGCATCGACCAATCGATTTGGTGGGCTCAATCGCGTTTGTCATGGCGGTCTATTTGGTTATCCCTAACTTCGAAAAGTTGACCGGGATGTTGATTGATCGACTTCATTTACCCTCTAACCTAGCGCTGCGCCTGCGAGGAGACTAGGTCACAACCCCTAATTTACTCGCCATGAAAATAGCGTTTAACGAATTGTACGAATGCTTGTGCTTTAGCGGATGGAAAAACCAGTTGAGGGTACAACAGGTAGATGGCTCCTGACTCTTGACGTGTTTCATCATGCAGAACTTGCACAAGCTGCCCGCGCGTTAACTCATCTTCGACAAAATAGCTGGCAATTCGAATGATCCCCATGTGATTGACGGCAGCACTTTTCAACAGCTCATTCTGATTGCTGTGGAGCCAACCTTGGGCTTCTATTGTTTTACTGGCAAGCGGCCACTCTTTCTGATGTAAGGTTGCCAAACACTCATGCTGTGATAATTGCTCCACTTTTGTTAGTGGCTCGTAGTGTGAGAGATACTCCGGTGACGCGACAAGGCAATGTTCGTAATCAAATAGGTGCGAAGCAATGACATTTTCGGGGGGATTACGTGTCGCTCGAAAGGCAAAATCCACTTCCGTATCCGTAATACTCATCACTTCATAGCTGGAATTTATCTCAAACCTAACGTCAGGGTAGTCGCGTTTAAACTCAGCACACAGTTTGTAAAGCACCGATTCAGCGAACATTTTGGGTGCGGTAAGGCGAAGCACTCCTGTCACATCACTCGCTTGTAGGTTGAGTAGCCTATCGAGTTCCGTTACCTGATTCTTTATGCGTTGCGTTTGAGCGTAAATTTGTGCGCCTTCTGGGGTCAGTCTGACACTGCGCGTTGTTCTGATGATCAAAGGCGTCTGCAGCTCTAACTCTAGGCTTTTGATCTTTGATGATAGATAGCTTTTTGAAACCCCGAGTTGCTCGGCTGCTTTTGAAAAGCTGAGATGAAAAGCAACTTCGTGGAACAGCATGAGCCTTTCAACTCTTTTGGGATTGGACATTGTTCTCATACCAGAATAATCATTTCATAATCCAGTTATTATCATGTTTATTGAAAACAATACAATGAGCACAGATACATTACTTAATTTTGAAAGGTGAGCCATGAATAGCAAGACCTTACCCCTGTCTCAGCACCTACCTAATGTCAGTCAATTGGCCTTTGGCTGTATGGGCCTTGGCGGTGGTTGGAATAACAATCCGATTACACAACAAGATGAGAAACAAGCCAGAGAAGCGATTGAGGTTGCTTTAGAAGGTGGGATAAATTTCTTTGACCATGCTGATATCTATACGTTTGGAAAAGCGGAACAGGTCTTTGGAGAAGTTCTAAAGCAGTCCCCATCGTTGAAAGAGCAAATGTATATTCAGTCTAAATGTGGGATCCGTTTTGAAGATCAGTTGGGCGCTAAGCGCTATGACTTTTCAGCGGACTGGGTGACTCAATCTGTGGACGGCATTCTTTCCAGACTGAATATCGACAAACTCGATGTGTTGCTCTTGCACCGCCCAGATCCCTTGGTTGAATTTGACGAATTAAGTGAAGCGATTAACCGATTAAAAGCGGCAGGAAAAGTAGAGCATCTCGGTGTGTCCAACATGAACCATGCGCAGATGGAGCACTTTCAATCTCGTATCGATAGCAAGATTATTGTTAACCAAACCCAAATGAGCTTGAATCATTTAGACTTCATCAAACAAGCAGTCGCTTTGCCATTTGATGCGCAGCAGTGCTCGCAAGGAACGTTGGAGTACTGTGATATGCACGGCGTTCAGCTTCAAGCTTGGGGATGTTTAGCTCAAGGGATATTTACTGGGCGTGATGACAGTACCGGCGACGCGCGAGTACGCAATACCATTGATTATGTCACGTCACTTGCGGCGCACTACCAAGTCTCACGTGAAGCCGTCGTATTGGCGTTTTTAACTCGCTTACCTCAAGGCATTCAGCCAGTGATAGGGACAGCGAATCCTGCGCGTATTCGTGCATGCTTGGAAGTCGATAAGGTGAAATTGAGCCGCGCTGAATGGTACACCTTACTGGATAAATCACTCGGCCAAGAGATACCGTAAGGAGCTAGGATGGAAATGTTACAAGCCTCTCGGTTGGTCGAGCGCGCCATTGAGTTAGCTGGCCAAAATAAGCAGAACATAGCGGTGGCTGTGACTGACTCTCATGGAGAACTCGTCGCTTTCTATCGGATGGATGGTGTGAGCGTTCAAGCGGGGCTATTGGCGCAAAACAAAGCATACACCTCAGCGAGAGATCGCCAGCCAAGTGGTGATCTTGGTCAGTGGGCAAGAGAGACAGGCAAGCAGCTCAGTTATTGGACTGACCCTAAAATCACGGGGTTTATGGGTGGTTTACCCATTATTTCGAATGATGTTGTTATTGGCGCAATTGGTGTCAGTGGTTTGTCTGAAGAGGAAGATGAAATGCTCGCTAACAAAGCGCTGAATTTACTTTAGCAAGATTACGATTTTAAAAAAGGGCTCTATCACTAGAGCCCTTTCTATATTTATCGGATTGAAAGACCGATTAACGCATCAATACGTTGCGGGTGAACTGCTTCTTCAGCATCGCACTGTATTCTGAGTTAAATGGTACTGTCGCATTTGCACGCATCTCTTGAGGCAGTAGAGAGTTAGAGCTATCTGCATCAGGGTGTTGTGGCGCTGAACCAAATTCGGCATTAATCGCAGATTGTGTCTCTGCTGATGTTAACCAGTTAATGAAAACCAGTGATGCTGCTTTGTGTTGGCTGTTTTTGGCTACCGTTACAAAGTTACCGCCGCCAGACATACCAAATTCAGGAATGTAGAACTTGATGCGGTCTGTTAATGCTCCGCGCTTTTGCAGACCCGCTAGGTGATCTTCCCACGCTGGAGCCATAATGATCTCACCATCGTTAATGCGCGTTAGGCTGTCAGCGTTCGATGCCGTGATCAGGATGTCTTCTTTGTTGCCTTGATACCAATCCCAAGTGTCAGCCCATGACTTAATCACTTTAGGGTCTGTTTTTTCGGTCATTTCAAAGTCGCCGTTTACGTGACGAATTGTTGCTTCGATAAAGCGTTGACCAGCACCACCGCCGTTTGGATCGTTCACACCAAAGTTCATTGGGTTAGTTTTGATGTACTTTTCGATATCAGCAAAGGATTGCGGAAGGTCAGCGGCATCAATACGACCTGAATCGTAAGCGATACCCGTTTGGTTGCCCCAGAATGTCACGCCATAGCCTTGGCTATCGACACCTTCCGCTGATTTGTTCAGTTTTTCGAACTCTGGTAGTACGTTAAGTGGTAATAACGTGCTATCGATTTTAAAGGTCTTTAACGCGGTAGGACCTAGTGCCACGATGTCCATTGAGCCTTGATCACGACGACTCTCCGCTTGCAGTTTATTGCGGTTGCCATCGTGTGTGCCTTCAGGGATACGTACTTTAATGCCTGTTTGCTCTTCGAACGGTTTTACAAACTTACGCCATGCTGGTTGTAGATACCAAACAGAGAATGTCACTGAGCCTTCTTCTTTCGCTTGAGCTTCAATTTGTTCCCAGCTCATTGTATTTACATCGTATGCCATTGCTGAGAAAGAGCTTGCCGCGATAAGTGCAGATAAGAGTGTTTTTTTCATAGTATCCTCTGAATTATGCTTTACCAGTCGACTCTGACAGGTAATTTCCTTTTAGTAGACGTTCAATGAGCAGCATGAGTAGTACGTTAGGAATCACTAAGATTAATGATACTACCGCAGCGTCAGGGCGAATAAATGAATAACCCAAGAACGAGTAGAGTATTGTAGGTACAGTAATAAAGTCAGGTGCGCCCAGTACGAAAGCCATGTTGAACTCTTCAACACTGATCACCAGACAGAAAATGGTCGATGCTAATAAGCTCGGCTTAAGCATCGGTAAAAAAGCGTGTTTGAAGGTGCCAATTTTACCAGCGCCCATATCCGCACAGGCATCGATCAAGTCTTGTGGGATGGCTTTAAAGCCGGCAGACAAAATGCGAATCGCATAAGGTAGTGCAAGTACGGTATGTGCGATAACAATGTTGATGTATGGGTCATTTAGGCCAAGCTCTAGTAGCATTGAGCTAAAGAAAACCGCCAGAATCATTGATGGCATCACCATAGGCAGCAGTGACACCATCTCTGCAATTTTCTTACCTTTGAACTCGAATCGGCCAAATGCATACGCGGTTGGCAGAGCCAGTGTAATGGTAAGAATTGCCACGGCTGGCGCTACGCTATAACTGTTGCGCAGCGCTTCTGGTAACGATGTATTGTTCCAAACTTCCGCCCAGCGGCCGAACGACAGCACTTGTGGGAATAGGTCTGGGTAACTCCACGGATGAGCCGGGTCTACCAGTGACCAAAGAATGGCCATAGCGAATGGAATTCCCAGCCAGACAAGGTTTACCAGAATGAAAAAACCGATCGAGATGGTCATTACTAACTGGGCGTTAGACATCTGTTTTAAGCGGTTCATTTAGATGCCTCCAGAGAAATAACCGGCTTTTTGCGAGTTGAAAATGGTTGAGTCAGTAGTGTCAGTACCACGGCTGAAATCGCAGCAAGAATCATAATCACCATGGCGATAACGGCTGAGTTTTCCCACTCGTAGTATTGGGTAGCGGTGATGTTCATAAGCATCGCAAGTGAGTAACTACTGCGAGAGCCTGCGACAGCCGCGAATGAGAAGTCACCTAAAGCCCCGATAAACACCAAAATAGATGCTGCTTGAAGCGCTGGAATGGTCAGCGGAAATATGATGTTTCTAAAGCGAGACCAACGTGTTGCGCCTAGATCAAGCGCGGCATCAAGCAGGTCGGTACGAATACTCGCAATGGCACCAGTAATCAGAATCAGAGCAAACGGTAGGTTCTTCCAAATTTGCAAAACCACGATGCTCCAACCGAACTTGTCATTAGCAAGTCTCAACGGCTTATCAATCACGCCCATTAGAAGTAGCAGCTCATTGAAGATACCGTGGTAAGCAATCACGTTCATTAACAAGAATGCGGCGACAAGCCCTGGAACAAACATAGGTGCACGAAGTACGCCGATGATAGCAGGCTTGCCTGGTACCTCTTTTTGTAACCAAAGGGCAATTGGATAGGCAAATGCGACAGCGCCTAGTGTGCCCAAAATCGAGGTTCGAAGAGAGTAGCCAACTGAGCGCCATAATACAGGGTCGTTGAGGGTAGTCTGCCAATACTCAAGCGTTGGGTTTGTTTCACCTGTTAGGCTGAATGCGCCAAAGCTTTGCGCAATCACGACATAGAGTGCGCTCCCCATTAGAAGCGCTATCGTTCCTACACCGGGTATAAGTAACAGATAAGGCTTTAATTTCATGCTTCTACCTCTTCTAAAAAGCGAATGGCATGAGGAGGGATACAAACATTGAGTACATCACCACGTTGGGCCGTGACACGACCACTGAGCTGTAGGCGAATCTTCTGATCTTGCAGATTGCCTATCCAACCAAACACATCCAGGTTATTGCCTTGGAAGGCCGTTGAGTCGACGGTGACTTGAAAGCTGTTCGGAGCACCAGCTTCACACAACTCAGCATCTTCCGGACGCCAGCAAATGTAGACATGTTGTCCTAGCGGGGCTGTATCTGATTGAACCGTTAGGTCTGCGAGATTACAGGTGATGGCATAACTGTTTTCGTCGCCACTATTTTCGACGTATGCGCTATGAATGTTCGCAGCACCAATAAAATCGGCAACAAATCGGCTATTTGGACGATAGTAGATATCTTCAGGTGTTCCGATTTGTTCAATTTGTCCTTTGTTAAGTACCACGATGCGATCGCTCATCGCCAGTGCTTCAGCTTGGTCGTGCGTGACATAAATAGAGGTCAGATTGTGCTGGCGCTGCAATTCTTTGATTTCGAAACGCACACCTTCACGCATTTTTGCATCAAGATTAGAAAGTGGTTCGTCAAAAAGAATGATGTCAGGGCGCGTAACCATCGCACGAGCAAGAGCTACACGCTGCTGTTGACCACCAGAAAGTTGACCAGGAAGTTTGTCTTTGTGTTCCATAAGGCCAACTTGATCGAGGATTTCGGCTAAACGTTTGTGTTGCTCACGCTTATCGATCTTTTGCTGCTCCATACCAAAACAGATGTTGTGTGAAACGCTCAAGTGTGGAAATAGAGCGTAAGACTGAAAACACATTGCTGTTTCGCGTTTTTCAGGAGGCGTATTAGTTGCGACGCGATCATTGATCAAAATGTCGCCGCTTGATGGAATTTGAAATCCACCAATCATTTTCAATAAGGTTGTTTTTCCGCAGCCGCTCGGCCCTAGTAAAGTGACAAACTCCCCTTTTTTAACTGAAAAAGAGATGTCTTTCGAGGCGTAAAAATCACCGTAGTTCTTGGTGATTGAGCGTAATTCTAAAATGTTCATATTAACCTTTTTAAAAAAGTTTAATGTTTCCGTTAAGACTATTTTTAGTTTATTTCAAAATTATTACTTGGCGATTAAAATTGCCTGAAAGTTACGCTCAGATCACGGTTAATTTTTTATCTTATTGTTTTATATAGGTATTTTATAGTGTCACAATTCTGTATTTTGTTAGTTGACAAATATGCACCACGGAGATTAATCTCTATTAAACTTTGTTAGGTAGTTTAATTGGAGTGAGCCTTTGGCCTTTGAGTTTGTCGTAGCCCATCAAGGTAATGTGTTGGTTAATCCGCATCGAGGTGACTGCCTTTTTTACCCAGAAAACACCATGCTAGCGTTTCAAAGTGCGTTGGAAAAAGGCACGAGTTGTATTGAAATCGATGTTGCGATGACCAGTGATGGTCACATTGTTGTTATTCACGATCCTAGTGTAGACCGCACTTCGAACGGCTCGGGCTATGTAGAACAAATGACGCTAGCTCAACTGAAAGCGCTCGACTTTGGACAGTGGTTCGATGACAAGTTTCAAGGTACGTCGATTTCACTACTGTCCGATGTTTTGGATTGGGCTTTGCTCAATCAAGTTGGCCTTGTGATTGAGGCCAAGCAGCGCAGGTTGCATCAAGAGTTTGCTCTGTCTTTGGTTGAACTGCTTAAACAAAAACCGAAAAGCATCGATCAAGTTTTGTTGCTTGGCTTTGACCATAGTTTGATCAACCGAGCAAAGGCGCTGTTGCCTGAACTTAAAATACAGGTAGTGACCTTAGCTAAATACGATGATCAGGTGGGGGCAGTACTCGCATCGAATGCCGACAGTGTCTGTGTCGAATACCCTTACACATCAAAAGAGGTGTTAGAAGGGTATAAAGCAGCGGGGTTATCGGTTCGACTTTACTTGCCGAATAAAGGTGAGAATATCGTGACGACTCAGTGGTTTAACCAGTATTATGGCTACGATGTTCACAGTGAAGTCATTGATTGGATTCGTAGTGGGCTGATTGACATGTTGAGTCATGACGACATCGATATGCTGAAAGACTTGATTGAAGAAGCTGGCATGAAAGCCATTTAAGGAAACGACTACCCATGTTACACCCGATTAAACCTGTTCAATTAGAGCTCACAACCGGGCAAAAGAAAATTCTAGCGACGTGTCGTCAAGAAGGCTCTGTGTCGCGCGCTAAAATTGTTGAACTTACCGGGCTTCGTAGCGGTAGCGTGACCAGTATTTCTAAAGAGTTACTGGCCATGAATCTCATTAAGGAAGGCGCGCGTGTTCGTATCGGCCGTGGTCAGCCCATTATTCCTTTAGAGTTAAACCCTTATGCGGCGTTTTCATTCGGTATCGCTTTTCATATTCAACGTATTGATATTGGCCTCGCTAACTTCTGCGGGACGCTAGTCGATAAGGTCAGCATTTCTTATCAAGAAGACGCTTCAATTGATGTCGTAATCAGTCAGATTCGTCAGGAGATTGACTCGCTCATCGATAAGCAAAAGCTCCACCATGCGCGTATCCTTGGGATTGGTGTGTCATTACCAGGGCCAACAAAGGGTGATCGCAAAAGCATTTACACTGTAAAGGCATTGGCGCACTGGCGAGATGAACCACTTGCTGACAAATTTGGGCAACATTTTGATTGGCCAGTTTGGATAGACAATGACTGTAAATCAGCCGTGGTTGGTGAGTACTACTCAGGTGAATGGCCGGGTGTAAAGAACATGGTGCTGATCGAGCTTGGTCACGGTGTTGGTGGCGGTGCTATCGTCAACGGCAAACTCTATCGTGGTAGCCGTCAAAATGCGGGTGAAATTGGTACCTATTTCAGCATTATTGGTGAAGAGAAGAAGCCAACGATTCGTGGGCTGCTCAATCATCTCAATGAAGCGGGCTACGATGTGCATGATCCTGAACACATTCCAGACAGCTCAAATCCAGTCGTACGCCAATGGTTAGACAATGCCGTTGAGCAACTGCGCCCTTTAATGATGCTGACGATTGGCTGGCTAGATCCAGATTGTGTGATTATTGCAGGTGAGTGCCCTAAACCTCTTATCCAAACCCTGATCGATGAAATGAATCTTACACACGAGTGGGCTCAGTTCGAACGTGACTACCCAATCGCTCGTATATCCCCAACAAAAGTTGGAATGTCGCTGAATACCTATGGGGCATGTATGTACCCGGTATTTCGCACACTAGGTATTTAATAACACTTTACTGGAACATCACTATATGAAATTTGCACCGAGCGTGGGCGTTAAGTTCCACGAGGACGGCTCTGTACGCCGTTTTCCTGGCAACACCTTTATTTGTCATGTCGATCCATCTTTAGAACTGATCAATGAATTAACTTGGGCACAAGACCAGCTAAAAGCGATGGAGTGCGGCGCTAAGTTCTCTTATCTTCCTATCGAGTCAATGCACATGACGGTATTTGAAGGTGTATGTGACCAGATTCGTCTTGCGGAAAAATGGACATCAAAAGTGCCGCTTGATGCGCCACTGAGCGCCACAACAGAGTACTTTTCTGAAGCGGTTCGTCATATTGGTGCTCATCAAGGCTTCGAAATGGTGTATGACTATGTACACAATTGCCAAGTAGGTGGTTCGGCTATTCGTATTAAACCGGCGAACGAACAGACCAAACAGGCACTTGCAGACTGTCGCTCGCAGCTTCGTGACGCAACAGGGATTAATATGCCTGACTTTGATGATTACCATTTCCATATTACCTTGAGCTATCGAGTCATCGAGCTGGAAGAGCATGAAAAGCAAGAGCTGCTCGCGACGACAGATCGTATTGCTGAACGAATCTCAAAATCGTTTGGTACGTTGAAACATCGTGCTGTCGAGTTCTGTACATTTGAAGACATGTTTGAATTCAAACCACTGCAAACTCTTTCTTAATCTCATCATGTAGAGCAGTATTTTCGCTGCTCTGTTCTTATTCCTTTTCTCTGTATTTGTCACCTTTGTGACCGTTGCCACCTCGGATAATTGATCTATCTCAACCAAGGTGGCGACTACTTCTTTTTAGGTAAACGAATCGCTCTGCAACTCACATAAACTTACTTCTACAAGACTACAATTAAACTAGGTCAACAGACCCTAATAGATAGTGATAGGTGAACACTCTCGAACGTAGTTCGTATCTGTTAGGAGTGGGCACAGTAAGGCAATGTCATGAGCAATTCTAAATCAAAGACGTCAGAAAGCCGCCGACGTTTTCTGCGTGATACCGTAAGAACCGCAGCGGGAGTCGGCGCTGCCGCAACGGTACTTGGGCTACAGTCAGTGCAAACCCAAGCGCGTGATGGCGCAGGTGTGCCTGTTAGGCCACCAGGAGCATTACCCAAAGGGGAGTTTGAAAAAGCCTGCACACGCTGTGGGTTGTGCGTCCAAGCATGCCCTTATGACACGTTAAAACTGGCGACCTTGCTCTCCTCGGTGGAGTCAGGAACGCCTTACTTCGATGCTCGGAAAATCCCCTGCGAGATGTGTGAAGACATCCCTTGTGTCGTCGCGTGTCCAAGTGGCGCGTTGGACCCGTCTTTGACCAATATCGATGATGCTCGTATGGGGACGGCGGTACTCATCGACCATGAATCTTGCCTGAACTGGCAAGGGTTACGCTGCGATGTTTGTTATCGAGTATGCCCGCTTATCGATGAAGCGATCACGCTAGAACATGTGCGCAATGAACGAACTGGCTATCACGCCAAACTTATCCCGACTGTTCATTCAGATAAATGCACTGGCTGTGGTAAATGTGAGCAGGCGTGTGTCACAGAAGTGGCAGCGATTAAGATCATCCCAACCGAACTTGCGAAAGGAAAGATGGGTGCACACTACCAACTGGGTTGGGAAGAGGTCAGTAAACCGCTTGGCAATAATGAACCTGATCAAATGATACCTTCAGGTGCGCTTGAGTCGCTAGGAGGGAGCAAATAATGGCAAAAAATTTAGCCAAAGATGCAGGTAAAGAGGCGGCTCAAAAACTTGGCTGGTGGCACGCCCATCGCTTTCTTGTCTTGCGCCGGTTGTGTCAATTTAGCGTGATTGGATTATTCCTGTTAGGGCCGACTGTTGGGATCTTAAAAGGCAATTTATCATCAAGTTTGTTGCTTGAAACAGTACCTCTTACCGACCCTCTTATCCTGCTGCAAATTGTCTTTACTGGCCATGTCCCAGAGCTTAGTGCAATTTTGGGCGCTGCCATCGTGATCGGGTTTTATGCGCTGCTGAGCCCAAGAGCTTTCTGTGGCTGGGTATGTCCAATGAACGTAGTGACCGATGTTGCTGCCTGGCTTAAACGTAAGCTAGAGATCAAAGCCAGCTTTCGCTGGAATCCGCAATTACGTTATTGGCTTTTGCTCGCTTTGCTCGTTGGGAGCGCCGCATCAGGCACCGTGCTTTGGAGTTGGATCGACCCTGTAGCCGCCTTACACAGAGGGATTTTGTTTGGCATGGGCGCGGGCTGGATATTAATTTTACTGGTCTTTGTGGTGGATTTATTACTCGTGGACCACGGTTGGTGTGGCCACCTTTGTCCATTAGGTGCTACTTACGGTGTTATCGGACGCAAGAGCCCGATCAGGATTACGGCGACGAAACGAGAATCCTGCACAAAATGTATGGATTGTTATAACGTCTGCCCCGAGCCTGTTGTGCTGCGTCAGCCGCTTAAAGAAGGCGACCGACGTGTAATGGATCAAAACTGCATGAGCTGTGGGCGTTGTATCGATGTCTGCCCTGAAGACGTTTTAGAGTTTAAGGTCATCTTTAAAACTAAAGCCTAAAAGTGATGGTGCTTAGCCTAATCCACACTCCTTGAGTTTTGCGCAGATAGCTTCACGCGCCATCGTAACAGTCAGCGGTGGCTTGTTTGAATAAGGGTGAAGCGCGTAGACATTCGTGGCGTTAAGCTGCCAGTCAGGTATACAGGGTTCAAGGTTTGAGTAATTAGGCAGTAAGAACTCAGGTACGATGCCAACGCCCATATTTAGCGAGATCATCGTTGCTACCTGACTGATGGTGTTGACTCTATGCTTAGTGGTAAATCGGTACTCCAAGTTCTGCTGGCTGGATGGGTGCGTTAAATGATGCACGATTTGTTTTGATTGCCAGTGATTCGCAATGTAGGCGCAGCTATTTAGGTCTGGAGTATTGCCTTTAGCGCAGCACAATACGTCTCGAAATGCACCAACCTTTTGTTGTCGATAGTTGCTGTCGTTCGATTCTCCAACTCGGATCGCGAGATCAATGTCGTGCTGCATCAAATCCAATTGATGATCATCCGCGATAAGACTCAGTGACACCTTCGGATATTGTTGAAAGCTCTCCCCTAACGCGGGCGCAATGACACTCTCCATCAACGCATGAGGAGCAGTGATGGTGAGGCTGCCAGATGGCTCGTGTTGGCTTTCTCGCATCTCTTCCCATGCTTGGTCAACAATCTCATTCATCGCTTGGCAGCGTCGATAAAATGCCTCTCCCTGAGGTGTTAAGCTCTGCTTTCTGGTGGTGCGTTTTAACAAGGTGGTGCTCAATTCACTCTCTAACTGTTTGAGTGCGTGACTGAGTACTGACTTTGAGAGTTCTAACTTTTCAGCTGCTTTCGAGATAGAACCACATTCGACAATGTGCATAAACAGTGTCATCTGGCGATGTTTGTTCATAGTATTGTTCTCTATTTTCGAACAGTAAATTCTTATTTGTTTGTTTTTCTAAGTTAATAGTATCACTAAACTGGATACATCAACTCAGAGGAGACAGACAAATGACTCAATCAGTATTAAAAGCATGTCAGGCAGGTATCGAAGCATGGAAAACAGCCTTCAATAATCAAGATGCGAAAGGTTGTGCCGAGCAGTACGCCGAGGGAACAACAATGCATGCGAAGCCTTTCGGGACATTTGAAGGTCGTGAGCAGATTCAGGCGTTTTGGCAAAACATCATGGATCAAGGTTTCAGTGATGTAGCATACA
This sequence comes from Vibrio sp. RE86, assembly GCF_013114545.1. Classification (GTDB taxonomy): domain Bacteria; phylum Pseudomonadota; class Gammaproteobacteria; order Enterobacterales; family Vibrionaceae; genus Vibrio. Next base: position 94,715 of record NZ_VTXI01000001.1, read on the forward strand.
CTGATACAGAGTGGGAAAAGGTTGATGATGACAACTACATCCTGACGTCTAAATGGACAATGAACAAAGCGTTCGGTGTTGTACACAAAGAGGTGTGGACGATTCAGGAAGATGGCAAAGCACGTCTAACGTATGACGAGTTTGAAGTGCTAGGCGAAAGATAAACTCGCCTTAACGTAAAGAGTGAAACAAAAAGACCCGGCGAACCGGGTCTTTGTGTTTTTAGCCAAAGATAAAGCTGTAAAGGAAGCCAGCGCCAATGGCCATGCTGATGATGACGGTTAGGAAGGCAGCAATCATTTGGTTCTTGAAGATGGATTTAAGCAAAATCACTTCAGTCAAACTTGCGCCAGCACTACCAATGATCAATGCCATTACTGAGCCTAGTGCCATTCCTTTCTGTACCAACGCTGCACTCAATGGGATAACCGCTTCAGCACGAATGTACAGAGGGATACCGATGATCGCTGCGACTGGAATCGCGTACCACTTACCTTCACCTGCGTAATGGGCAATCAAGTCTGTTGGGATAAACCCGTAGATGAATGAACCAATCGCAATACCTAGCATTAAGTATGGGAATACCTGTTTAAAGTCTTTCCAAGTCGAGTGCCAGATTTTTACCCAGCGGCTCGGTTCTTTATTTTCAACGATGGTCGCTGTTGCGCTGCCATCACTACCACAGCAAGAGACTTCAACTTTTGGCTCTTCTTTTTTAGTGCCGCAGCATGATGACTCTTTTGCCATTACTGGAGCAGCAGGTTCGCCACAGCTTGATGTGTCACATGAACTCTCTTGTTTCACGGCAGGCTTGCCATCACCACAACTTGTCCCGCAGCTTGATGCTTCAGCTGCTTGATAAGCTTCAGGTTTCACGTAGCGCTCAAAGCCGAGTTTTTCTAGCACGTAGCCCGCAATGACCGAGACTGCCATCGCAATTACGAAGTAAAAGAGTGCGACTTTCCAACCAAATGTGACAACGAATAGGCCGATAATCACAGGGTTAAGTAGTGGGCTACCAAATAGGAAGACCATCATTGGGCCAAACCCGGCGCGAGCTCTTAATAAACCTTTTAGGAAAGGAATAGTTGAGCATGAGCAAAACGGGGTAATTGCGCCAAGTAGCGCAGCGACTACGTAACCTTTACCATTGCGTGAGCTAAGAATTGACTGAATTTTCTCCGGGGTTAAAAACTCCTGGAGTACGCCAACGATGTAGCTAATCGCTAAAAAGAGAATGATCAGTTCAGTCGCAAGGAAGGCGAACATATCTAATGCTTCGCTCGCCATGGACAGCAATTCAGTGCTTGTAAAACCAGTGTTCATACTATGACTCCAAATTCGATAGAGAATGAATCTGAATGTTCAAATTCATTTCGACTTTTCTGGAATTATAAAAACGACAGAGAAAAGATCAATGAATATTTCGATAGAAATCGAATTATTTTTGTGATCTGTTTTTTATCAATGACTTAGGATAGATAGAAGCGAGTAGGGAAGGTGAAAAGGCTTAGAAAGGTATTTTACGTTTTGAGGGCGGTGCTTAAATTGATGTTCTGCTTCAACCAATTATCAACCAGCCGAATGTGGAACTCTAAACAGTCAATGCCGCAAAGCGCGATCTCACGTTCTGGTTCAAACATGCTGTCGAGAAGCTGATTCATTTCACAAGGCGCGAGCATATCTTCGTGAAGCTTTAGCTCTTTGTAAGTCATTAAACGCTGCTGCACTTCAATAAGTGAGTGAGTCGCTGCTGTTGAAAGGGGTTTGGTCAGCACTTGGCGGTTATCGCAATTAACCTGAATGATTTTTTGCAAATTGCGAGTATGGATTTTGCAATTTGCTTTTAGCGGGTACGTCATTGTATCTCTCGTGTTAAGCGGTTTGTACGGTAAGTGCCTTTTTTCAAAGGGATTTTATGGAACAACCCATTAGGGGTAAACCGAGGCAGGAAAATATGGTCCACAAATTGCTGTAAATAGGACAATTCAGTCCAGTTTATTGGGGGGAAGAATGGATCCGATCATCATGGTTATCATGGAGCGTCGAAAGCAAGCGGGTTTATCGCAGGAAAAAGTCGCCAAGCTAGCTGGGATGAGCACTAAAACTTATCAACGCATTGAGCGAGGTGAGTCAGACCTTAAACTTTCTCAATATCGTTCCATTTTGCGTACATTGGGCATGACTCATTTAGATGTGGCAATGGATGAACTGTCAGTGAGAAAGGTCGAGTCTGATGATTTGATGTCTGCAGTACGTTTGCTCGACAAAGAGTCAAAACTGCTGTTGATTCGATTTATTCTCCAAGTCTCTAAAGGAAGAAATTAGCTGATCTGATACATCGCCCTAGAGCAATGATTGCAAATTATCAATATTTCCATTATTTTGGAAATATAAAGCCCACACTTTGTGGCTAGTCGGTTAATTTGGAGTTTTTGATGGAACTAGAAGTCGTTGCAAAAGCACTCAAAGAGCTGGGGCATCCTACTCGCTTATCAATCTATAAAGCGGTCGTGAAGGCTGGGTATCAAGGTATCGCGGTGGGCTCAGTTCAAGAACAATTGGGTATTCCTGGTTCAACCTTATCGCACCATATATCGAGCTTGGCTTCAGCAGGGCTTATCAGTCAACGCAGAGAAGGCCGAACCCTGTTTTGCGTGGCAGAATACCAATGCCTAGAAGGTGTGATCAGTTTTCTACAAGACGAGTGCTGCGCCGATGAAACTTGCTGATCCGAATCTCACTTTAGAAGAGGTGTGGGGACAGTACCAGAAAGCGCTTAAGTCTTTTCTCCATTCAAAAGTCAGTAACCCTGATGACGTGGATGATCTTCAGCAAGAGATACTATTAAAAACGCACCAAAACCTATCCTCCGTCAAAGACGCAGACAGTGTAAAGTCTTGGCTATTCCAGCTGGCAAATCGAACCATCATTGATTTTTACCGTAAGCGCGCTAGACAGCAACGTGACAGTGAACTGCAAGCGGAGGATTTATGGTTTGAGCAAGAAGAGGCGACCTTGGAGCAAGAGATGGCCGAGTGCATTAAGCCATTTGTCGATGCTTTGCCGAGTGATCAATCATCGTTGATTGATGCGGTCGATTTACAAGGAGAAAGTCAGAAGCGACTGGCTGAAAAAGTTGGCGTCAGCTATTCCACGTTAAAATCTCGTGTACAGAAGGGGCGTTTAGAGCTTCGTAAATTGTTTGAAGATTGCTGTACCTTGCAACTCGACAAGCACGGAAATGTGATGGAATGCGAAGCTAAATCAAACAGTTGTGGTCGCTGTTAGAATTGAGCTTCTACACTTCTTTCTATACTGTTTATTCTGCTATTTGGAAATAATAGAAAGCCCCCCATTGGATGTGTCTTCGGGGGCTTTTTTTGTTGTGGGTTACTTGGTCAGATCTATGAATGCACCATTAAGTGTGCCAGTGCTTTGAGGATGTTGTTTGTACATGCTGTACATATTCATATCGAGCACTTTTTGGTTGGCGTAATCAAAAGCTTCCTGAAGTGTTAATGTACCGTCTTGATTGGTATCCGCGACGGCATTGCCACCATTAAACAGTCCAGCACCTTGTGTTATGTAGTAGGTGAAGTAGCCCATGTCCACGCCATCCCCTTCTCGCTCGACCTTATAATCGCTAGCGTAGGGAGAGGCGTCGAGCTCTCTTGCAAGACCTGCCCATGAAAACTCAAGAGAATTTGATGATGTCACTACTGTGTAAGTTGGATCATTTTCGAACTGTTTTAACCCTTTACCCGAGCCACAACTTTCTAAGATAACTACCTTTTCTCCTGGATACTTATCGAGTTGTGTTTTTAGGTCATCGAAATCAATAGAGTGATCGTTGAACCAAATACCTCCGCCTCGACTGTCTCGACCATGAGAGGCAATGTAGACAATTAACTTGCCGTCTGATGCCGTTTGTTCGGCTGCTTTTTGTACGTAGTGTGAAAATTCAGAGGTGGAAATGTTGTGCATCAAATTCGTATTGTAGCCAGAGTTCGAAAGCATCTTTTCCATAGCAGTTGCATCATTTACCGTGGAAGCCATCTCCGCATGATCTAAATAATCGCCATCTTGATTTTTATCACCGATACCGATGAGCAGTGCGTTGTTTTTATATTGTTTCACTGGCTCAATAACTAAGTTTGAAACTTCAATTAAGCTGTTTTCAAACGTTAGGCCATCTTGTAGATCTTGCCCACTCACTCGAATTGTAAAGTGCTGAGCTCTGTTATAGACGCCCGAATAGCCAGTGTACCAATTGGTTTTCTTAAACAGTTCATCCCCTAAAGCATTCGAAACCAGAGATTTGACTTTCTTGCCATTCTCATGCTTTTTCGTTGCAGATCCGAGGTGGAAAGTCACGTCGTAATCCGCATCTGGGTTCACTTCAGTATCTCCATTTGCGACCACGGTGAATGACGAATCTTCTTTACCGAACCACGCCTGAGTTGTAACCGCATAATATTGATTGTGGGGGATGAGGTCGAAACCCTCGTGCTCAATCATTAGCTCGACAGTATCGCCATTTTGCGCAGTGCTCGGTGGTGCAAAGTCAAAATTAAACTTCGGTGTATTCGCCTCTTCTTTTTGAACGCCGATACTTTCCACCGTAATATCGTCTAACGTTACAAAGGCGTTCTTTAAACTAATCCCTTGTCTGAGTTGCTCACTCGTCACGGTAAACTCGATATTCTTTTTGGGGTTACCAAAGAATGATTGAAACTGAGCAATGGACTCTTCATTGCTAAAGACCGATAACTTCACCTTGTCTTTATTTTTCGCTTGGCCTGTCGATGCCCCTGCCAACGCTGTGACTTTAAATACTTGACCGTCGTAAGTGGCTGCTTGGCTGTTGAGCTTTAGGTCTAGTTGACCGACCGTTCGAGGGTAGACAAATGTTTGCCCCTTTCGGTTACCTGCTTTTTGGCTTGTAGGCGTTAATGTAAAGTCGCCATTTTGCAGCTGAGAGCGGAACGACTGACCGTGTGAGTAACGGCTCGCTGAGTAAAAGTCGAATGTAGCAAGTTTAGACGTCGGCGTAACTTTGATGTTATCTAAGGTCACGAACTGGTTGGCAAAAACTAACCCTTCCATCAGCGTTTTACCGGTTACCGTCAATTGGATATGCTGCTCGCTCGCTCCAAACAAATCCGCATAGCTTTGGATTGCAGTCTCCCCGTGAAGGACATCAAGCCTAACTTTGTTCCTTATTGAGGATCTCGACGTTGATGGTGCGGCTTTGAATGAGACCTCAAACAATACGTTTTCGATTTCCGGGCGATGGTCAGACAGCGACAAAGTCAGTTGACCACTATCAGAGTAGACAAATGTTTGGCCAAATTGATCGCCCATTTTTTGCTTGGATGCACTTAGGGAGTAGGCTTTTTGATTAAAGGTTCCATCGTAATCTCGCCCATGGTCAAAATAACGAAAGTAATCAAAATTAAACGTGGTGGTGAGTGATTTGTCGTTGCTGATGTTCTCTGATCCCAGAGAGGCTTGCGCTAGAACTGGCGCGCAAGTTAAGCAGCAAGCCACCGCAACTTTAGACATCTTCATGTTTTCTCCTTTCATACAGAATGATGTTCTGTTTAAAGTTAGTCGCATATAATCTCACTGTCAAATGAATAGAGATGCATTTTTTTAAGGGGGATAATCAATATGAGCTCAATTGAGTAAGTGCTTTTCTGATACTTTTTTTCTTTTTTTTCGTCTTTTCATCATGCTCATCGTCTTAAAGGTGTAAGTGATGCAAAGCTCGCATCCATCCCCTAAATTAAGAGAGTTAAGAAATGATTAAGATCGTAAGCTTCAAAATTTGTCCATTTGTCCAACGTGTTACCGCAGCGCTAGAAGCGAAGAAGATCCCTTATGAGATTGAGTACATCAGCCTTAAGAACAAACCTCAGTGGTTCCTAGATATCTCTCCGAACGGACAAGTACCTCTACTAGTGACTGAAAATGGTACTGCACTGTTTGAGTCGGATGCGATCATTGAATACATCGAAGATGAGTTTGGAGCATTAGAAGAAGGTGTGACTAACGAGCAACGAGCGCTTGACCGTGCGTGGAGCTACTTAGGTTCAAAGCATTATTTGGCTCAGTGCAGCACAATGCGCAGCAATGACAAAGCAACACTCACCGACCGAGTAGCGAATATTGCGAAAGCATTTGGTAAGGTAGAAAAACAGCTTACAGGGCCTTTCTTCAAAGGTGACCAGTTGAGCAATGTAGACATGGCATGGCTACCTCTACTGCACCGCGCTGACATCATCAAAGCGCATACTTGCTTTGACATGTTAGAGGGCTTTCCTAAAGTACAGGCTTGGCAGCAACAGATTATGGAAACTGGACTAGTGGAGAAAACAGTGTCTGAAGACTTTGAAGCAGCATTTACCGGCTTCTACCTATCAGATGACACCTTTTTAGGTAAAGGCGAAGACTGCAAGCCGAACAATGGCTGTGGTACAAACTGCTGCTAACACCCAGTAAATGTGATGGAGCCTCGCTATTTAGTGAGGCTTTTTTGTATTTACTGTTTGGCCTTTGAAAGATTACCTAAACTGTTTAGGTCTTAGTTACTGATAGATAGGGAGAATAGAATGGTAACTGCACTTTACGCGTCGATACTTGCGGCTTTGATGATTTGGTTGTCGATTGAGGTGATCAAGCAGCGTCGCAAGGCTCAAGTAAAGTACGCCGACGGTGGTGTCGATGCTCTTCAAATTGCGCGCAGTGCTCACAGTAATGCAGTGGATTATATTCCCATCACGCTGATCATGATGGCCCTACTTGAATACAATGGGGCAAGCTTATGGATGGTACACGTATGTGGTGGATTATTTGTGTTCGGGCGTATCTTGCATGCCAAAGGGATTTTAGCGGACAAACTGAAAGGACGAGTGTCTGGGATGAAACTTACCTTTTTGGTCATGGCTATCCTGATTGTTCTCAACATCGCTTATTTGCCTTTTGACAGGCTGTGGTAAATGAAAATATACGCACCGCCAGCATGGTCGCTCGTACTAACAGGTTTGATTTTGAACGTGTTGGCCTTGCTGATGTCGAGTGTCGTACTCGATAGATTAAGTGGTGAGATAGCGACGCTGACCGAGCAAAAGGATGAGAATGTCTATTCCATTCAGCTTGCTTGGAACAGTGTTGAGATGCTCGAACGTAAGCGAGAAATGCTCCTGATTCATTTATCTCAAAATGTAGACTCTAAGCCTAACTCCTCCATACAAAACGCGCTTCAAGGTCAATTAAGTCATTGGGTGACGGCGACAGTTCCTGAGATCACGATAGAGAATTTGCCTCAGCTAATGATGTTGGTGAATCAAGCCCAGCAGCGCTATCGTGATCAGATTGATGAATTCTATCTGGATAATCTCTCTACTTCCGAGCGCGTTACTGTGCTTAATGAACAGATTGCGTGGTACAAAAACATCGGCCTGTTTTTACAAGTGTTTGGTTTAGCGCTCATACTGGCTAGGGACTTGGCGAGACGGCCAAGTTAAATCTTACTGCTTAAAGTAAAAAAGCGATGGTAAAAACCATCGCTTTTTAGTTTTAAATCTCCACTAACTAGCGGAACAGCCAGCGATAGAGCGGCGTTTTTTCTAACCCTCTTACCACCAAGTAAGTCACGACGGTCGCGCCAAATAACACCGTCATATCTTTCGCAAAACCACCGAGTTCAAGAATTCCAGCAACGTTCATCATCACGATGATCATAGGTAGATGCGCAACATAAAGTGGCAGAACGTACTTTGATTGTGCGGTTAACCAACGGCCAGTACCTAACGTCGGTTTGCTGAGTAGCCATAAAAAGGCACCAGTGCCCCATAAGACAGTGCCAAATAGATAGTCATTGGCATTAAAGGGTTGGTCGAACTGGCTGAGAACCCAAGCTTCGGTAAAGTGCATCACTATGCCTAGTGTCGCCAGTTGCAGGGCTTGTTTGCTGGTCGCGGTGGTAGCTTGTTGTCTTATCGCAAAACCAATTGCGAACAGCAAGGTACTAAAGAAGGGGCCATTACGGGTAAAAAAGGGTGCCCAAAAGTCGGTTAGCCCCTGGTAGCTTCCTGCCAATACGCCATAAACGTATAGCGCCATACCGAGCGGAATTAACAACTCGATTTTGTTTCGATGCGCAAGAAGAGCCGTGATAGCCGCTGCACTGATCAGGGCAGGAATAAACCACAAGTGAACCAGTCCGCCTTCCAATAGGGTATTGAGTGGCGTCTGCGCGAGGAAACCCCAGTAGCCCTGTCTCTCGGCTAAATAGCCCGCTTCGGCAACTTTCCCAAGGTTAAATGGCATGGCTAAGCAGATAAGGCTCCAAACAACGAACACTTTAAGGAGTGGAGTGCTGTAGCGTTTAAAGGTTTCTAATGGGTTTTGAACCAACTTAGGTTGAATTAAGTAGCCGGAAATTAGGAAAAATAAGGGAACAGCGAATCGAGTCGCTTGGTTGAAGATGTAACCCACCCAAGGAACCTCGTTGAACTGCCAATAGCTTAAAAACATCTGGCAGTGCATAGCGGCAATAGCAAGGATCGCCACAACACGGCCTAGTTCGATACTCTGAATTTTTTGATTTTCCATAGCGATATTCAAAGAAAAAGGAAGAGGGATATCGTATATCAGGATGACCATAATCGAAGTAGCGTAAAATCAATATGAAGGTGATAACAGGGCTATTTGGATTAATATTTGCGAAGTAAATCAAACTAATTATGTCGGAGTAGGCGAGCCACTACCCTCCACCTTAGGTGATAAATCTATTAAATAGTTTGAAAAAAAGAACGAGTGTGCTAAAAATAATGTCAGTAGTGTTGAGAGAGCAGTATGAGTAAAGGCAAAGTCACCCGAGAAAACATCTTGGCTAAGGCATTTGAGCTAGCGAGTGAAAATGGACTTGAGAGCCTCACGATTGGCGAGCTCGCCAAGCAGTGTGGGATGTCAAAAAGTGGTCTTTTTGCCCATTTTAACTCGAAAGATAACCTGCAAATTGCGGTGCTTGATTATGCCAATCAGGTCTTTACTGCACGTGTGATCGCACCTGCTCGCGAGTGTTCATCGATCTCGATTGAAGAGAAGTTAACCAAGCTTTTGGATAATTGGCTTGGTTGGAATCACTCTTTTCAAGGCAGTTGCATGTTTTTAGATGCTTGGAAAGAGACCAGCGTCGATGAAGCACCGACACAAAAGGCATTAAAGAAGACACTTGCCACTTGGATTGAGTATTTACGAATTCAAGTAGCGAAAGGGGTCGAAAATGGCGAGTTTCGTCGCGATCTAGACCCTAAACAAGCGACGTTTGAATTGTATGGTTTGTATTTGAGTGCTCACCTGTTTTATTCAATTCATGGGGAGCAGGCGAGTTACAACCATTTTTGGCAGGGCGTTCAAAGCCAAATTGCTCGCTGGAAATAGACATAATGAAGCTAAGCAGACTGCTTAGCTTATTCTTTATATAAAAATAGCACGGTCGTTCGCTTTGTGGTTTAACAATGGATCGGGCGTTAAAAGGACAGAACCATGAGTGAGAAGATCTACTTTAACACCTCGCAAAAATTCAGCGTCAAAAAGAGCTTGGTGAATATCACGACTCGTTTGCATCACACGATTGCGCCAAAGCACGCTGAAAACACCGCGCGAAAGTTGCTGCTGACGCCAGCGAGAACGGCGCCTAAAAATGCTGAGCCAACAGGTTTAGTGAAGGGTGAAGTGATGTCCAAAGAGGGCATGCTGAAGACCTATCAATTGGGCAGCGGCCCAGTATGGGTATTGGCTCACGGCTGGTCTGGTAGCTCAAGCCAGTTCTACCCACTTATGGAGCATATCGCGAGCAAAGGTTACACGGCACTCGCTTATGACCACCCTGCTCACGGCCAAAGTGAAGGCGTGTATGGGCATATTCCAGCGTTTGTTCAAGGCCTTGAAGCCATTTTGGATAGTGTTGATGAGGTTGCGGGCTTGGTCGCTCACAGCATGGGGACAGCATCGTCGATTGAGTGTCATCATCAAAAGCTGGTGGATAAACCGTTCCTGTTGATTGCACCAGTATTGGATTACTTGGACAACCTATTTGGTAGTGTCGCGCGTTCTGGTTATTCAATGCGTCTTTTCAATGCGGTGGTTTCTGAGATCGAAGAGCAATATCGCTACCCGATTCAGTCTGTTGACCCATACAACAAGCTGAAGAAACGTAATGCGCATACCATCATTGTCCATGATGAAGGCGACAAATTCACGAAGTTCTCAGTCTCGAAGCAAGCAGCTGAAGAGATGGAGAATGTCACTCTAGTGGCTACACAAGGTCAAGGGCATGGGCGAGTAATGAAGTGCGATGAGGTCTTCGCAAGCTTTGATGAGTTGACGACAAAGTAACGTATTTTTCTCCTTTATTCTAAAGAGCGGCTTTCGTCGCTCTTATTTGTTTTTGTACAATTATTAAAGACCTAACCCTTTCTGGCTACTATTGATATTGTTGATGTTAATATGGTGGCAATAAGATCTTTCCATTCATTAACTTAACATTTATAACCTTGTGTTTGATGTGGTTAACAAATTCGCAAAGAAAAATATTTCAATATGAAGCAATGTGGGATTATTTGCTATGCCACAAGGCCCTCATAAGGAAATATAATAATGAATAGAAATGATAGTGTCCCTTTACCCAGTAACACCCGAGAATGGTTTTTTAACCGAAACAGTCTGATCATCCTTGCTGATATTGCTCTGTTTGCCACTCTTTACTTTACTCTGCCGTTCGATCCTCAAGTTGTCCTTGGCATTTGTATGCTGACCTTCGTTGCCATCTTATGGTTAACGGAAGCACTGCACGTCACTGTGACGGCGATACTCGTACCCATCATGGCGGTGCTTTTTGGTGTGTTCAATACTCAAACCGCGCTTAATAACTTTGCGAATTCGATCATCTTTCTGTTCCTTGGTGGCTTTGCATTGGCCGCGGCTATGCACCGACAAGGGTTGGATAAAGTCATTGCTGACAAAGTGTTGATCGTCGCGAAAGGCAAAATGAGTGTAGCCGTCTTCATGTTGTTCGGTGTCACAGCGGCCTTGTCTATGTGGATCAGTAATACCGCGACGGCAGCCATGATGCTGCCTTTAGTGCTAGGTGTACTAAGCAAAGTGAACTCCGAAAGTGGGCATAAAACCTATGTATTCGTTCTATTGGGCATTGCGTACAGCGCAAGTATTGGTGGTATTGCTACGATTGTAGGTAGTCCGCCAAATGCCATTGCTGCCGCAGAAGTTGGGCTAACGTTTACTGAATGGATGAGTTTTGGTCTGCCAACGGCGTTAATTCTTCTACCTATTTCGATTGCGGTGCTTTTCGCTGTACTTAAACCAAACCTAAGTGGTGAGTTCGAGTTAAATCATACTCCAGTCGAGTGGGATAAAGGGAAAGTGGTCACCTTGGCAATATTCGGCGCGACCGTTTGTTTGTGGATTTTTAGTAAGCCGATTAATGCCATGCTGGGCGGGTATTCTAAATTCGATACCATCGTCGCTCTAGGGGCTATTGTGGCGGTTAACTTTGCTCGTGTGGTTCACTGGAAAGATATAGAGAAGACCGCTGACTGGGGCGTATTGCTACTGTTTGGTGGTGGTATCTGTTTGAGTAATGTACTTAAAGCAACAGGTACCAGTGTCTTTCTGGCTAATGGACTGAGTGAGATGATTGCTCACTTAGGTATCTTCTTCATTATTGCTGTAGTGGCGATTTTCGTGGTGTTCTTAACGGAGTTCGCGAGTAATACGGCAAGTGCGGCGCTGCTTATCCCAGTATTTGCAACGGTTGCTGAGGCATTTGGCATGTCACCTGTCATTCTATCGGTATTGATTGCTGTGGCGGCTTCTTGTGCCTTTATGTTACCCGTCGCGACGCCACCAAATGCCATCGTGTTTGGCTCAGGGCACATTAAACAGAGCGAAATGATGCGAGTGGGTATCATCCTAAACGTTGCTTGTATCGGTGCATTGACCCTTATCGCGCTTACTTTCTGGGCGTAAATAAACGTACTTTGGAAGTGCTAAATAGCCTACCATTGCGGTAGGCTATTTTTTTACCCATGGTCATATCACTGTTTCGGATCGTAAGGAATCACCATGCAGGCAATCAATAACAAAACGCTACTCTCATTTATGGCTCCAAACAGAGAGCAAGGCATTGAGGTATTTAACCCTGCGACAGGAGAGTCTCTCGGGTATGCCCCTGTAATGTCTGAGCGAGAGATTCATCAAGCCATTGAAGGTGCCCATAGTGCCCAAAAAGTGTGGGCAACGAAGACAGCAAAAGAGCGCGCCACATTACTACAGCGGTGGTATCAGTTGGTACTCGACAATCAGCCAGACTTAGCCACGCTGATGACTCTAGAGCAGGGTAAACCTTTAGCTGAAGCTCGCGGAGAAGTGATGTATGGGGCAAGCTTCATCGAGTGGTTCGCTGAAGAAGCCAAACGAACCTACGGTGAGACGATACCGTCACCTGGTGGTGATAAACGTATTATGACCATTAAGCAGCCAGTTGGCGTTGCTTGTGCGATTACGCCTTGGAATTTTCCTATTGCGATGATCACACGTAAGGCGGCGCCTGCTTTGGCGGCTGGGTGCAGCTTTGTTGTGAAACCTGCTGAGCTGACTCCCTTGTGTGCGTTTGCGTTAGCAGAATTAGCCTATCAAGCGGGCATCCCGAAACAGGTATTCAAGGTTGTACTCGGAGAACAAGCTCCGAATGTTGGAGCTATCTTTACGTCGCATCCGTTGGTTCGAAAGCTCTCATTTACGGGGTCGACTCAAGTGGGACGCTTATTGATGGAACAAAGCGCACACGACGTAAAGAGAACCTCAATGGAGCTGGGCGGTAATGCCCCGTTTATTGTGTTTGATGATGCAGATATCGATTCTGCTGTTGAAGGGGCGATGGCCTCAAAGTTTCGAAATGCGGGACAAACTTGTGTGTGTGCCAACCGATTCTATGTCCATCGTGATGTGTATGAAGAGTTTGTCACCAAGTTTGATACGGCTGTCCAACAGCTTAAGGTTGGAAATGGTCTCGAAGATGGGGTGAATATCGGTCCTGTCATTAGTCAGGCTGCGAAACAGAATATTCAAGCCTTGATCGAGCGAGCGATAGAGCAGGGCGCTGAACCAGTATCTGAGCTGGAATCACTAGACGGACTCTTTATGCAGCCAGTCGTGCTCAAGAATGTGCGTCACGAGATGGATATTGTGTCACAAGAAATCTTTGGCCCTGTTGCTCCTGTGATTGAGTTTGAGAGTGATGAACAACTCATTGAAATGGCCAATGACACTATCTATGGCTTAGCTGCGTATTTTTACAGCCAAAACATCCATCGTGTTTGGAATATTGCTGAAGCATTGGAGTACGGTATGGTCGGGGTTAATGAAGGGATTATCTCGACTGAGATGGCTCCGTTTGGCGGAATCAAGCAGTCAGGTATTGGTCGAGAAGGCGGCAAGCAAGGGATCGATGAGTATCTCAACACCAAATACCTTTGCTTTGGCAAGGGCTAAGAGAAAAAAGAGAGCACCCTATGCGAGTGCTCTCTACCTAGAAAAATATAGGATTTACAGGACAAGAAAAGGAAATGGCTTACATCTGAATATGGCCAGCGGCTTTGATTTTTACATGGACCATATTGCCTTGTAGGTAGCTAAGCGGGATCTCACTGCGTTCAATTACTGATACATTCTCTGGGCATGCGCCCGCTTCAATCGCTAACTCAATGGATGCTTGCTCAAGTTGTTTTAAGATGGCCTCACGGCGGCTTGGTTCAATAGGAACAATCTTGTCGAATTGCCCTGAGATTTCACCAAGTGCCACACCTATCGCATTGGCAACTTCGAAATGCTGAGGGCGAATGACGTCACTGACACCCTCAAATGAATCTGGGAACAAGGCACTGCCGCCGCCAACCATGATCACCGGTACACTGGCCGCTGAAGTTTTCATTTTATCGATGCCTTCTTCAACATCACTCACCATTTTTTGATAAACCACGGCGGCTTGCTCTTCGTTAACCCCTATTTCTGGTTGAACTGCGTGATCAGCCTGCCACTGCATTTGACCTGTTTTAAGCGCGATGTCCGTCAGAGTGAGCTCATCACCACCAAAGCTGCGAGCCGTTTGAGTCAATGTATGACCAACGCTTTCTGGCCCGAGCTTAATTTGTGAGTCTTCAAAACGTACCTTTGTTCCGCCGCCAATCGCAAGAGCAAGAATATCCGGCATGCGAAAGTTAGTGCGTACTTCACCGATTTCCACGGCCAGACTCGATTCTCGTGGGTAACCATGTGTGAGCACACCAATGTCAGAAGTGGTGCCACCAACATCGACCACGATGGCATCTTTCAACTGGGTGAGATGACTAGCGCCACGTATTGAGTTGGTAGGGCCACAAGCGACGGTCAAAATTGGGTACATGAGCGCAAACTCTTGCGACATTAATGTGCCATCGTTCTGACCGAAATAAGGCGTGGTGTGGATATCGTGATTGAGCAGTGCTTGGCAAAACCCATCGACGAATCGTTTTGCCGTTCCTTGGAGTGCGGCATTTAGAATGGTCGCGTTCTCGCGCTCTAATAGTCCTAAGCTGCCAACCTTGTGTGATAGAGAGATATTCACTTCTGGCAGCTCTTGCTGAACCCACTCGGCGGCTTTGAGTTCCTGCTCACCATTGACAGGAGAAAACACGCCACAAAGGGCAATTGAATCGACTTTTCCCTTCATTTTCTGACAGATTTGACGAATTTCCGCTTCTTGAATGTCGGCAATCAATTGACCGTCATATTCGTAGCCGCCGTGCGCTTGGTAGAAATGCTCACCAAGCAATGATTGCCATGCCTGACTCCAGCCACATAAAGGGGGAACGCTATCGCCGCTTGGCAATGACAGTCGAATCATACCAACGCGATCTAAGCCTTTTCGCTCTACAATGGCATTAGTACATTGCGTTGTTCCCAACATCGCGTGCTTAACTTGCTCGCCTGAAATATTGGCTTGAGAGAGTAAGCTAGTAATCGCATTGTTGATGCCGGTTGAAATATCGTGTGTCGTGGCCGTTTTGATCTTTGCAATCACATTGAGCTGTTTATCGAGCAATACTCCGTCTGTATTGGTCCCACCCACGTCGATACCTAAGCGGCAGTAATCCAGCGTTTTATCCGTCATGCTTACTTCCTTTCAATGCAGATTTAAGTTGCTCAATCGGTTGGTAATCGACCGAATAGCCAAAGTAGCGCGGGCCTGCGACTTCGATACCCTTTTGGCTGCGCCACTTAGGGTCACAAGGGTAGGCGATGAGATCGATGCGTTGACCGTATCTAAGCTGTTCTGTCGTAATAGGTTTACCTGTTTCGTGATCAAGAATAGAGATCAGATCGGGTGTAGAGGCCAGCAAGTTTTCTTGGCTCATGTCGTCAAGACTGCGCCCTTTGTGGGCTAACAAAAGCTCGTTTTGAAATTGGACAAATACGCTATCGACGCCTGTGTCTTCAAACTGAGCCAGTTTTTCGATGACGACACCGCCAGTTGCAAAACCACCGTCGGTTTCGCGTTGGATATCGACAATTTTGCCACTGATGATCGTATGTCCACCGACAATATCGAGAACGGCTTGCGTCCCGCTTTGATTACGCTCGTTAGCATTGCGAATCGCTGCGCCGATTTTCATTGCTTGAGTAAGCGTGGCTGGAAGGGCACTACGTTTGAGGCTCTTACCGTTCATCGGGTAGTCACACATCGCCGCAGAACCGCCCATTTGTTCTGTGATTGGGCGAGCAAATTTCTCAGACCAAATGCCATCGATAGGATACAGCGTGACTACATTGCCGCGCTCATCGGCTAGGGTATTGGGCGCGGAAGGCAGATCATCTAAGAAAAAGGTCACCATCTGTGCCTCAGGAAAGGCACGTCCCATTGCATCACAGTCGACAATGGGGATGTTTTTCTGTGCGGCCACCAAAATAGGGATCAATGAGTTAAATCCGCCAACCTCAATAGGAAACGTTGCTTGTATGTCGGTCTCTAACGCTTTTTCCATCGCTTCAAAGGCAACCAGCATCTGGTCTTTCGAATTGAGTTTTTCGACCGCAACGGTGGGCGCTCCAATCATTGAAGACGGCACCGTCATCCACTCATCCTGAACATCCTCTAACGGGATGATACGTACCGGCTGCTTTGCTTGAGCGATAGCTACTTTAGCCATCAAAGCGCCACTGTAAGGGTCACCCCCACCCCCGGTACCAAGTACCGTTGCACCAAGGGCAATATCATCAATCATTTGTTCAGTAATAATCACAACGGTTATTCCTTGTCACGTGAAGCGGTGAGTTTGACCAACGCCAAGTAGAAAAGACCAGCGGCGAGTATGCCATCAAGGGCTGAAATGCTGGTTAGCGAGAATAATTCAAAGAATTCAGGGGCTGTGCAGGCGCTAAACAGAGTGCCGAATGCCCAAGATGCCAGACCTTTAATCATCCAAGCGGGTACTTGTTGGATGTTGGCAAAGCTCATTTTGCTTGCGTCAATAATGTAGTACTGAACAATGTACACGCCAGCAGCTGGTGCAATGGTGACACTGAGTAGCATCAGAAAATCGGTAAATCGGTTGACCATGCCAAGTTGTGCGATCCCGATTCCGACAAGAGTCATCAGTATCACTAAGATTGGGCGAGGAATGTTAGGTAGTACCATCGACATGCATAAGCCGCCAGAGGTTAAGTTGCTACTGTTGGTTGTCCACTGCGCGAAGACAAGAACGATGATGGCGGCCATGCCTAAGCCCAATGAGAAGAAGACTTCTACCAGATCATCGGTGCCCGTCATCTTGGTTAGGATAAGAGCGATAAGGATGATGGCGCTGTTGCCCACTAGGAAGCCAATCCCAGCTCCTAAGATGGCGTCTTTTCGACTCTTTGCGTAACGCGCAATATCGGGTGCGGCGACCGCTGCGAGAATCCAAATGGACATCACGAATGAGATCGCTTGGCCAAGGGTCAGAGGATCTTCAATACCCGGGGCAGCACCACCTTGGTAATCGGCAGCCATGAAGAGGCCAATGGTTATTAAGGTGACCATCAATGGCACTGAATAAGAGCTCAATTTACCTAGGGCGCGAACACCGTAAATAGCGGTCATCATCATCAAGAGACTGCCACCGACAAGTGCAGTGAGATGAGAAATCTCAATATCGTATTTTGCTAGTGCATCGACCATGATGTAGGCGAAAAAGTCGGCTTGAAAAGCAAACCAACCCACAAGAGAGACACCGTTGATCAAGCCCAATATCTTACCGCCATTACGGCCAAATACTGCGCTGCTGACAAGAGGGGTTGATACTCCAGCTTGAAAGCCAATATTGGCGCAAAGCATGGCGATGATGGCGAGTAGAGCTGAACCGATGAAGGTGGCGAGAAGTGCATCTTCAAAGCCAATACCGCTACTTAAAATGGAGCCGAGGAACAGCCCTGAAATGTCGATACCGATCGCAAGCCATATAAGACTGATGACCCACCAAGAGCGCTTAGCTTTTTCTGGTACGGGTTCAAGTTCAAAGTCGTCGATCTTCTTATGACGCTCCGCTTGGTCGGTTTTGTTGATGTAAGTGTCTGTCGCCATTGTGTCATCCATGCATTGTTATTCCTCAATGATGAATAAAGCATACTGGTGTATTTAATTTTGTTAAATGAATATAATTAAATGCAAACATAGTAAAAAACAAATGTGAATCAGAAGATGAACCCAAACAACAAGTTAGATAAGCGTGATATCCGAAGATTGGAATTATTTTGTGAGATCGTAGAGCAGGGCGGGATCAACCAAGCTGTCGCAAGCACAGGTCTTAGCCAGCCTGTCATCAGTAATCAGCTTATCGCATTGGAAAAAAGCTTAGATTTAACATTATGCCAACGTGGAAGAAAAGGCTTTAAGCTGACTCATGAAGGCGAGCAAGTATATAAATATGCAAACCAACTGAAATCAACACTCACTGACTTTGCTTATAAATTACGTGGAGTTCAGAGTGAACTGTCAGGGCACGTTCGAGTGGGCTGTTTAGACAACACGGTCACATTAGCTAACAACCCGTTACCAAGCGCGATCGAAGCTTTCTACCAACTAAGTAACAGCGTCGAAGTGAGTGTCGATGTTGGAGATTTTTCACAGCTGAATGAGAAGCTAGGGAAAAACCAAATCGATATGATGATTGCCGTACTGGGTGAACATCAAAAACCAGCCTTTCCACATAAATACCCACTCTTTAGTGAAGACAGTTACTTGTACGCGCGAAAGGATCTAGCGGACAAAATTATGGATAACGACTTTTCGCTGGATGGCTGTCGAATCAATATGGGGGGCTATGCGAAAGATGAAATGTTCAAGCTATTAAATCTAGAACAGTACGACTCGGTAAAGCCTTTCGATGGTTGGCATGTTGAATCTGGGGTGCTTTTAACAATGGCGGGGACTCACCTTAGTTTTCTTCCCTCTCATTTGATTGATAGAGCCTCTTACAGTCAGTCTCTTATCGCCCTTCAACCCGATAAATGGCATCTGAAGAGCCAGTTCTATTTAATTACCAAGCAACCGTTGGAGTCTTTGTCGTCGGCCGCGCAGGCTTTTGCCGAGCAACTAACAGCAAGCTTGTCATAAGATAAAAAAAGCTGATGAACGTAATCATCAGCTTTCGTTTAGATAAGCAAGTCGAGCGATTAAATTGCGTCTCGGTTTGATGCCCAAGCGTACATCAGTTCAAGTGCAACCGTTGCTCCTGCTAATGCGGTAAGGTCGCTGTGGTCGTACGGGGGTGACACTTCCACAACGTCCATACCAACAATGTTTACGCCTGCTAGTCCACGCAGAATCTTCAGTACTTTATCTGAATTCAAACCACCACATACAGGCGTACCTGTACCAGGTGCAAACGCTGGATCTAAGCAGTCGATATCGAAAGTGACATACACTGGTTTGTCACCGATGATGTCTCGAATACGGATCACAATGTCGTCAGCACTTAGGTCATTGGCTTCCATCGCGTTGATGACATTAAAGCCATGACCCTGCTGTTCATACTCAGTACGAATCCCGATTTGCACAGAGTGCTTCGGCGAAATTAGCCCTTCATTCGGCGCATGATAGAACATGGTGCCATGGTCGTAGCTGCTGCCGTTGTCATAGGTGTCAGTATGAGCATCGAAATGAATCAATGCCATCTCACCATGGTGTTTTGCATACGCACGCAGAATTGGCAGAGTGATGAAGTGGTCACCACCCAAAGCCAGCATGGTTTTACCGCTTTTAAGGATCTCGCTGGTGGCGGCTTCTAGGCGGTATGTGAAATCTTCAGCATCGCCACAGTCAAACACCAAGTCACCCGCATCAATCACTCTTGCGCGGTCAAATACATTGAAGTCCCATGGGAACTTGTTTCCTTCCCACGCTAAGTTCACGGATGCACGGCGGATTGCGTCAGGCCCCATACGAGCCCCTGGTCTACCTGATGTCGCCATGTCTAGTGGTACACCCAGTACCACTAGGTCAGCATCGGCTGAGACAGGGTTGCGTAGGTAAGGTCTGCGCATAAAACTCATTGAGTTTGAGTAAAGCGAATAATCAGTCTTAGTAAACAAATCATTCATTTAGAAATCCTCTAAGTAGGTGTAACCCGTTAGGCCACCTTCTAATTCTTCTAATACGGTTTGTTGCTCGTCTGCGTTGACTCGCTCAGCGACTAATTCTCGGTAGTTGCTGCGAATCTTATCAACGTCGATGTGCACGTAACGCATCATATCTTCAACGCTATCGCCTTCATCAATACGCTCGATGACGGCTTCACCATCTTCACCAACAGTGACAACTGCGCTGTGGGTATCCCCAAACAGGTTGTGCATGTCACCTAAAATCTCTTGGTAAGCGCCAACAAGGAAAAAGCCCATTAGGTAAGGTTTGTCTTTATTCCATGCTGGTACTGGCAAGGTGGTTTCAATGCCTTGACCTTCAACGTACTGCTCAATGGCACCGTCTGAGTCACACGTAATATCAAGCATAACCGCACGGCGATCTTCAACGTTTTCCAAACCAGACAGAGGTAGAACCGGGAACACCTGATCAATACCCCAAGCATCTGGCAACGATTGGAATAGGGAAAAGTTCACAAAGAACTTGTCTGCTAGTCGCTCGTTCAACTCATCCAAAATAGGGCGGTGGAAACGGTTCTTGTTGCTCATTTGGCGGCTCAGCTCGAAGTAAATGCGCAGAGAAAGTTGCTCTGCCCATGCACGCTGCTGCAGGTTTAATACGCCTGTCGCGAACTGTGAATGCACTTCTGCTAAATCGCTTTGTGTATCGTTGTAAATCTCAATCAGTGCTCGTGCATCGCTGCCGTTTTGCACGTTCTCCCAGCTACGCCACATGTTTTGCAGCAGAGTCGGATCCTCGAAGCTAGGTGCCACAACCTGTTCAGGGTGGTACGCTTCTGTGCCAATCACATTGGTGATCAATACTGCGTGATGCGCTGTTAATGAGCGACCAGACTCAGAGATGATCACTGGCACTGGCTGTTCGTACTGCTGACATACATCACCTACAGTGCTGACGATGTTGCGAGCGTACTCAATCAAGCCATAGTTCATCGAGCTTGATGATTGGCTACGAGTACCGTCGTAATCCACCGCAAGGCC
Organism: Vibrio sp. RE86; assembly: GCF_013114545.1. GTDB lineage: Bacteria > Pseudomonadota > Gammaproteobacteria > Enterobacterales > Vibrionaceae > Vibrio. The sequence continues at coordinate 115,463 of NZ_VTXI01000001.1, forward strand.
ACCGCCGATGTCGAAATATTTGATATCAGCGCCCATACCACGAAGTTCGCAGTAGAAACGAGCTGATTCATTCACACCGTTGCGAATGTCGCGGATGTTGGCCATTTGAGAGCCAAGGTGGAAGTGCACAAGCTGCATTGCATCCAACTGGTCTTCTTGTTTTAGGCGCTCAATAACCGTCAGTACTTGAGATGCTGCTAAGCCAAATTTTGACTTTTCACCGCCGCTTGATTGCCATTTCCCTGCACCTTGAGATGCCAAACGGATACGAATACCCAAGCGTGGCTTCACGCCTAAGCTTTTCGCTTCTTTAAGCACAAGGTCTAGCTCTGAAAGCTTCTCTAGTACGATGAAGACTTTGTGACCAAGCTTTTCACCAATCAGTGCGAGGCGAACGTACTCTCTGTCTTTGTAGCCGTTACAAACAATCACAGAGCTTGCTTTCTGCGCCAGCGCCAGTACCGCAAGTAATTCTGGTTTGCTACCCGCTTCTAGACCCAATTGTTTGGTTTCTAGCTGCGCTTGGCTTTCCAAAATCTCATCAACCACTTCTTTTTGTTGGTTCACTTTGATTGGGTAAACCAACAGGTAGTTGTTTTGGTATTGGTACTCTTCAATCGCTTGGTTGAATGCTTGGCAGATCCCATGCACACGTTGGTGCAGGATTTGCGGAAAACGAACCAATACAGGTAAATTCAGTTGTTTTTGTTCTAGCTTAGAGACGATATTGCTCAATGGTACTTGGTGTGCGTTATCGCTACGAGGTGACACATACACTTCACCTTGGTTATCGATACCGTAGAAGCCTTGGCTCCAGTAATGAACATTGTAATCAGCACGAACACGATCAAGTTTGGAATTGTTTTCCACTTCAAATCTCACAAAGACAGGGAGAGAAATACATGACTCAGTGGAGCTAAGTCATACCTGACACGGGTCTGAATTGGGCTCTCTAAGCTTCCGCGTCGAGCGCATTAACGGACAAAAAGGCGCTTGAGTCTAACAAAATGAATTTGTCGTCACGATTAGATTTCATGGGGCGAGATTTAACTGCGTTTCTATGCATTTCAGATGCGAGTTTAAGTTGATTTAGAGCCTTTCATTGCCTAGGTTGAGTCGTTAAAATAGAGGGAAATTGATTACCTTTGGAAGAACCATGGCAAAACTGACACTTCAAGAGCAAATGCTAAAAGCAGGCTTAGTGAACGAGAAAAAACTCAAGAAAGCGAAGAAAGGCTCAAAGAAATCTCGTGTTCAAGCACGCGAAGTTAAAGCAGCTGTAGAAGAGAGTAAACGCCAACAGCAAGAGCGTGATAAGGCGCTAAGCGAAGAGCAAAAAGAGCAACGTCTATCAAAAGAGATCAAAGCGCAAATCAAGCAATTGATCGAGATGAATAAGATCGATCAGAAAGATGGTGACATCAAATACAACTTTACCGATGGCACGCTAGTTAAGTCGCTTTATGTTGAGCAGTTGATTCGTGACCAGCTAGCGAAAGGTATTCTATCGATTGCTCGCACGGATGAAACATACGTGGTTATTCCAAGCAGTGTCGCGAAGAAAATTGCGATGCGTGATGAGAGCGTGATCATTGAGCAAAATGCTCCAGCGGAAGATATCCCAGCTGAAGATGACCCATATGCAGACTTTGTCGTACCCGATGATTTGATGTGGTAGAACGCCATTTAACAATAGCGTTAACCCTTTAGAGAGTTATGCTGCTGTGATTTACTCGTTTAATCTAGCAGCATTTTACTCCGCTCTTATCACTGTCTACCACTCAATGATTCTAATCTTGCAGCTTTCAATATCTGCCGCTACGTCAAACTGACCTCGTGTTTCATCATATGTGAAACATTGTCCAAACTCTTTATTGAGATCTAGCTCATGTGCAGCTTTAAATGCGCAAGAGGCACTTTTGTTGTTACATTGAGTGATACGCTCTAATACACTTCGGTGAATATAGATCAGATCTGGCTGCGTACTGTTTTCTTGATTAAAGTATTTTACTGGAGTGCGTGGTTGATATTTGTAGGCTAGACGGAAATACCAAGTGCTTCTAGGGTTATGACTTGTATCTAAAACACTGGTGTTGATGTCAGCGACAAAACTAGGGAACAAAGGTTGTTCCGTAAAGTTAGTCTCATCTGTTAACTCTGAGAGCATCCATTTCAGTGAGCTGGCATTCATTCGGCTTTGATTGTAACCACCTCCGACATCTGAATGCGCGCCGCTAAACCATACTTCTTTTAGATTTAAATCTACTTTTTGCTGCTCACTACATTCCTGAATTAAGTGCTTTCGGGTGAGCAGTAGTGGTGTAAAGACAGTCGCGCGGTTGTCGTCAAGTGATACTGCATGAAATGCATTTTCAACATTACATAACTGGTCGCCATAGCGGTTGTTGGGTTCATCGACATTATCTTCACCATCAAGCCAGCCATAAGCTTCTACTGTATCCCAAAGGCCAAGTGCAGTGATTTTGATAGGATTATCGTAGTCAGGGAGCTCTGCTCCTAGTTGATTAAGTGTTTTATAGACCTCATCTTTACGTTTCGACTCTGGCTCAAATTTACCTTTGTAACTCGAGTAAATCTCATCAGCGGCTTTCGAGCTAGATACGTTGAGCGTCTCTACGTCAGGTATACCAGCAAATCGAATCATCGAAGTCAGTATTCGTGCTTGATAAGCGCCTCGGCTAAAGCCAAAGATATAGATCTTATCACCAGGGTTGTGATTATTGAGCAAATAGGTATAGGCTTGCCTAATTCGATAAGCGGCTCCCCAACCTGTTGTTCCACCGATGATTTTTCCACCAACGCCCACACCCTCTACATAAAAGCTGGCATAGTTACCTTTTCCGTACAAGTGGAGTAAGCTTTCCATCTCTTTGACGTTGGTTCTTGATGTCTCATCATTCGCGGTACCATCGAAGAAAATAACGATGTTTTTAGGCGTACATTCGCTTTTGTTGTTGCTGCTACAGTTGGATGCGGATTGCGAGTAGTTGTACGTTACAGGTGTAGGGGTTGAACAGCCAAGCAAAATAAAAAGTGGCAAAAAGAAAAACAGCACCTTGGTCATACCCAACTCCATCGATTAAAAATGAACAAAGTAAGGCTAGGTGCTAGCTATAGATTTGGTTATTTCGTCGATATTGTTATCGAGTAAAAGTGTAGAGTTAGTCCCGTTAACAACGGTAAGCAGTATCTGCCTTTCAGAAAAAGTGTGCTTTAGCACGTGAGAGGAAATAGGATTCATTCCTAAACCATAGATACAAAAAAACCAGCCACTAGGGCTGGTCTTTAGAATCTTAGTAATTGACGCTTAGGTCAATCTAAAATTAAGCTGGTACTACGTTAGCAGCTTGTGGGCCTTTTTGGCCTTGTTCAACTTCGAAAGAAACCTGTTGGCCTTCTTTCAGAGTTTTGAAACCTTCAGAAGCGATAGCACGGAAGTGAACGAATACGTCAGCACCGCCGTTTTCTGGAGTGATGAAACCGAAGCCTTTCTCTTCGTTAAACCATTTTACGATACCAGTAGTTTTGTTAGACATGATGTGTCCCTTATATATAAAAATTAAATTGTAGTGCGCTGAAAAATCGAACTATTTATTGTAAACAATGAAGCTAAGGGAAACACTGGGATAACAACGGTAACGCAGAATCTAAGGCTTTACTTTTACTTGCAGTTTCACAAATAACCCTGTCTTGCAGAGCGAAGTAAGTATTACCTGATTACCGGACTATGTAAAGCTATATTTCAGCAAAATTGTTTATTTTTTAACCAAGGAATGCACTCATTCCTTGGTTATCAAGATTTTAAGTTGAGGCAGGCTTTTGTTGGCCTGCTTTATCTCCAATAAAACCGCCCGTTTGGTGAGCCCAAAGTTGTGCGTAGATACCGCCACTTTGAACCAGTTCTTGGTGAGTACCTTGCTCTACCACTTCACCTTTATCGAGCACGATAAGTCGATCCATCGCCGCGATGGTCGATAAACGGTGTGCGATGGCGATAACCGTTTTACCTTGCATTAACTCGTTTAGGCTCTCTTGAATCGCTGCTTCAACTTCAGAATCCAGCGCAGATGTCGCTTCATCCAAAATCAGTAGAGGCGCATCTTTGAGTAGAACACGAGAGATCGCAATGCGTTGGCGCTGACCGCCTGACAACTTAACGCCGCGTTCACCAACTTGAGCATCGTAACCGACATTGCCAAACGGGTCGTTGAGCGTTTCGATAAACTCATGAGCGTGTGCTTGTTTGGTTGCGCGGAGTAGATCCTCTTCGCTCGCATCAGGATTACCATATAAGATGTTATCTCTAATCGAACGGTGAAGAAGTGAAGTATCTTGCGTCACCATACCGATTTTACTGCGTAGCGAATCTTGGGTAACGTCGGAAATGACTTGACCATCAATCTTAATCTTACCCTCTTCTACATCATGGAATCGAAGCAGCAAGTTAACGAGCGTTGATTTACCCGCTCCAGAGCGTCCAACTAAGCCAACTTTCTCACCTGGTTTGATGTTGAGGTTAAGGTTGCTGATCACCCCTTTCTCTTTATCACCGTAGTGGAAGCTGACGTTGTCGAATTCGATACCACCTTGTTCAACCACAAGTGGCTTCGCATTTGGTTTATCTTCAATATCAATAGGTTTAGCCAGTGTCTTCATACCGTCGACAACCGTACCCATGTTTTCAAACAGAGCGCCGACTTCCCACATGATCCACATCGACATACCGTTGATACGCAGCGCCAAGGCAATCGCGATAGCAATGGCACCCACGCTGATAGAGTTATCCATCCATAAGAAAATAGATAATGCACTAATAGAGAACACCAGTAAGTAGTTGGTAATTTCAACGGCCACATCGAAGCCAGTCACCAAACGCATTTGGCGATAGACGGTATCAAGGAAGCCATTCATGCCTTGTTCTGCGTACTCTGTTTCGCGCTTGCTGTGCGAGAACAGCTTTACCGTCGCAATGTTGGTGTAGCTATCAACAATACGGCCTGTCATGGTTGAACGAGCGTCGGCTTGCTCCGAAGCAACATTCTTTAGTTTAGGAACAAAGTAGATTTGAATACCGATGTAGCAGCACAGCCAAATCACCATTGGGATCATTAGTCGCCAATCGGCTTGGGCAAGTAGAACCACAATTGAAGTAAAGTACACCGACACATAGACAAACACGTCCATGGTTTTCATGACGGTTTCACGCACCGCGAGAGAGGTTTGCATGACTTTCGTTGCTACTCGGCCGGCAAAGTCATCTTGGTAGAAGTTAAGACTTTGCTTGAGCAAGTAACGGTGAGCTAACCAACGAATCGACATTGGGTAGTTACCCAGAAGCGTTTGGTGAATCAACAGTGAGTAAACAACGACTAGAATGGGCATGACTATGAGTAGAAGGCCGCCGTAAAACATCAGCTCACTTTGATTTTCTTGCCAAAAAGTTTCAGGGTTGCTGGTTGATAGCCAATCGACGAGATTCCCCATTGCACCAAAAAGTGAAACTTCGACGATAGCAACGATAGTCGACATGATTGACATAATGATCAGAGGGATTTCAAACCCCTTTGTATAGTGGCGACAAAAAGCAAAAATACCCGAAGGAGGCTGGTTTGGCTCTTGTTCAGGGAAAGGCTTAGTAAAGCCTTCAAACTTCTTAAACATACATTTGTTCCTAAGCACAAATAAAGACAACAGGTACGCCGTGAGGATTCGGCGTAAGTCCATAAATAGGAAGGGCAAATCAATGTTACTCTGTTCATGATTGAAATGTAATCAGTTTATTACTCCTTGTTTTGCATATTATCCAGAGTAAGACGGTAAAAAGTCTCGGTGACAATAAAGTTCACTGCGCTTGTTTGCTATCTCAGTAATTATCACTGCCAGAAGGTGAAATGGTAGGGTAAGTTCAGTAAATTGTGTTTTAACATTATGTCTACAATTAGCTTTATCAGATGCACTAATTTGAGTTTGTCCTAATGTTGAAACAGCAATCCCTACTACAAAAAAAACAATCAACAGTACAAAACGCTAACTGTGTGGTGATGGTGCCACCGAAAGAGTTCGCATTTAACGCTGAAACGGCGCAAGACAATGAGTTCCAGCACCAAGTCACCGAATCAACCAGTCAGGTTCGTGTTGCAGCTATGCAAGAGTTCAACACTATGGTTGCGTCGCTGCGTAAAGCCGGTGTGCAAGTGGTGGAGTTTGATTACCCGAAAGGGAAAGTTGAAACGCCCGATGCCGTTTTCCCAAATAACTGGTTTAGTACAACTGCCAACGGTGAACTGTTCACCTTCCCAATGGCCTGTAAAAACCGCCAGCACGAAGTAAAAACGGATGCGCTTTCTCAAGCCTTACAACAAGCGGGTCGCCACATTTCTCGTCAAGATACGCTAACTGACTATTTACAACAGGATGCCCACTTAGAAAGTACCGGCGTTATGGTTAAAGACCATGTAAACAAGACGATCTATGCGGCTTTGTCTCAGCGCTGTGATCGCGAAGTGCTTGAAGATTACGCTGAGAGAATTGGTTACGATCGCGTTGTCTCTTTTCAGACTGCATTGCCGTCAGGCAAACCGATTTATCACACCAATGTCATGATGGCGATTGGTGAGAGTTTCTGCGTTATCTGCGATGAGGTAATCCCCGAGTTCGAGCGTCGTTTCGTGATCAAATCTTTGGCGAAGGATAAGCAGGTCATTTCTATTTCACTCGATCAAATGAACAAGTTTTGTGGCAACATTTTACAACTTGAGACGGTTAACGGTGAGAAGGTGATTGCGATGTCTCAGTCTGCCTATGATGCGTTTTCTAATGCGCAGCGAGCACAGCTATCTAGCCACGGTAAATTACTTCCATTTAACGTAAAAACAATTGAAAACATCGGTGGTGGCAGTGTGCGTTGTATGTTGGGAGAAGTGTTTTTGCCAACACGTACTAACAATCTATAGCACTCCAATTGGCAGACAATAAAATGGGCACATTGTAGGTGCCCATTTTGCGTTTATCGTTACTGATAATATTGCTCTAGGTAGTCGTTGAGCTTATTAATATCAACGGGAACTATCTCAGAATGGTCAGCCCCTTTTTTGACCAGTCCTTCCTTAATCAGTTCATGGATGATGCGTGTGTAAGCTCTCTCGGTGCAGCCAAATCTTTGCGCTTCTTGATACATATAACTGTGTCCTCTAGCGCGAGTTTCAGAGGTAAAGCGAGCGATCAAATCCTTGATGATGTTGAACTTTAATGGATAGAGGGAACGTTCCATGGCAATGTGCATGGTGTTTAGGTAGATGTTTGACATGCGGTGGCTCATCCAGAATGCCACCTGCGCATCTTCCAGCAAAAACTCCGCGAACTTCTCTTTCGGTATCACAATTAGCTCTGCTTCATCTGTCGCGATGACACTAAAAGGGCTAGGTTTATCCGAGAAAAACTCCATTTCTCCAAAGAAGTTGTCTTCTAGGTAATAATCGCCAAGACTGAGGGTCTTGCCATTTTCTGCTGTGTGTTGCACTGAAAAGCGCGCGGCTTCGGTCCAGTAGACCTCATTGACTTCACTATGCTGACGAATGATGCAGTCGCCTTTATTGACTCGCAGGGATTTGTACTGCTCACGTTTCACTAGTTGGCGGAGCTTATTCAATCCGTCATGTAAAATTTTATTCTTATCCATAGTGAGTTTGCTTAGCTTTGCATTGATTTGGCTATTTTGGCGTGCGACCGGACAATTGTCGTGTTACATATCATCGCTAATCATATACCATGAGTTTTATCGTTATCAAAACAAATGATTAAGCGTAATGACCACCACTGAGATGCGTCAGGCTACGTTTATTCAATAAGCTGGAAAGTTAGGACAAAAACAGATGAACTATTTTGATCTCCCAAAAATTGATCTTCATTGCCACCTAGATGGTAGCCTTCGCCCGCAAACGGTTCTTGATTTAGCTGCTGAGAACAACATTGATCTTCCTAGCCAAAATGCTGAAGACATCAAGACAATGATGATTGCCCCGGAAACTTGTCCTAACCTGCAAGAGTACCTAGACCGTTTCGCTCTACCAATTAAAGTGATGCAGACGGCTGAAGCGATTGAGCGTATTTCGTTCGAGTTATTCGAAGACGCTGCAAAAGAGAATGTAAAGTACCTTGAAGTTCGTTTTGGACCTCAGCTTCATACACAGCAAGGTCTGACTTATGCTGAAATTATCGGCAGTGTGGTAAAAGGCATGAAACGTGCTGAAGCACAGTACGATATTAAAGGTAACTACATTCTGTCATTGGTAAAGCTGCTTCCGATTGACTCTGTAAACGACATTATTGATGCAGGCGCACCATTCTTAGGTAACGGGGTTGTCGCATTTGACTTAGCGGGTGCTGAACTAGACAACTTCGCTTCAGAGTATGCAGAGTACACGCAATACGCGCGTGACAAAGGCTACCGCATTACTATCCACGCTGGTGAGCAAGGTTGTGGTCAAAACGTGTATGACGCTATTGAGCTTCTTGGTGCCGAGCGTATTGGTCACGGTGTAGCAATCAAGGATCACGCAGAAGCTTACCAACGCGTGAAAGAAGATGTGGTTGGCCTTGAAGCTTGTCCAAGCAGTAACGTGCAAACTAAAGCGATCCCTGAGCTTAAGCAGCACCCACTGAAAGATTTCTACAATGATGGCCTAGCTGTGACCATCAACACAGATAACCGCACTGTGTCGAATACGACAATGACGGATGAAGTTCAAAAGGTGATGGAGCAGTTTGAGCTGAGTGCTGAAGACTACAAACACATCTATATCGCGAGTGTTGAGCAGTCTTTTGCAACAGATGAAGTGAAAAAGCACTTGATGCAATACGCTTAATCTCGTGTAAAGCGTATGACTGGTCTTGCTGACCATGAACAAATAAAAAAACCGCCCTTCTCATAGGGCGGTTTTTTATTGGGAGTGATTCTAGGTTTAAACGTCTTGGTTTGCTGCAAACTTTTCCAAGCCAAGGACTAAACCAATCGCACAAAGCATCAGTACGATAGCGATGCCAAGTTGAGCAGGCTGTGAGTTAAGCGCTTCGAAGTCTGATGGCATTAGATTGTGTTGTACCAACGGTACTTGCTCACCTTTAGAGTTGGTACGCCAGCTGATCGTCTCTTTCCAAGGCCAAATCTTTGGTAACGTACCAATCATCAAACCCGTTAAGAAGACTAAAGTAAGGTCACGGAAACGCTTTAGTAACCAGGATAGAACGTGTGAAAAGCTCAGCAAGCCAAACACACAGCCAGAGAGAAACAGCGCCAGTATGCCGATGTCGAATGACTTTACTGCGCCCAACACTGGTGTGTACATACCGATCAATAGCAGAATAAAGCTGCCTGAAATGCCCGGTAAGATCATCGCACAAATCGCAATGCCACCTGCAAGTAAGACATTGATGCTGGTCGGTTCAAGCTGGAGCGGGTTGAGCACCGTGATGCTGTAAGCGAATGCCACCCCGAGTAACAAGAACACCCATCGACTGACACTTCTTTGTTCAATCTGTTTGAGCATGTGAAAGACGGAGACCAAGATCAATCCGAAGAAGAAAGACCATAGTGGGATAGGGTGAGTTACCAAAAGCCATGAGATAAGTTTTGCCAGAGTAGCAATACTGGTCAGGACACCACCAAATAGTGAAATTAGGAAGAAGCCATTGATATGCTGGAATGCCGCTTTAAAACCTTCGCGTTTCCAGATGCCTAGCACTGAAGGATTAATACGTCGTATGCTCTCTAGCAGGGTATCGTAGATTCCAGTAATAAATGCAATGGTACCACCTGATACGCCAGGTACCACGTCGGCAGCGCCCATCGCCATGCCTTTTAGAAAAGTAGTAAGGTAGTTCATTCTTTTTGATGGATAAATTAACGTGGCTTGAGTATATCGACTCTGACGTAAAAAAAGTATGAAAATTCATTTTTGATAAATGTGTTTATAAGAATGTAGTTTAATATGTTTTTGCGAATATTTGCAAAATGCGATTTTCATATTGCATTTTAGGAGTGCCTATCGAGGAAAAAATGCGGTAAACAGCAAAAAAATGGCCGTTTAAAAGTTGGCACACTACATGCATTATATTAACTGACCCTTCTTAAGCCGAGGGTCACCTAGCCAACTGACGTTGTTAGTGAATAAAATTTGTTCACACTATATATAAGCCAATCGCACTCTTGCGGTTGGCTATTTTTTTGTTTGTTAGGTTGTCAATCCTTCCTCAGCGCTTTCCTTGCAACCTTTAATCTTACGCATGTTTAGAACGACTATTTGTTGAATTTTCACAGCTATGCTCGACAAGCAGGGCTAAGATTATTAATAATGTGCGCTTTCTTTTCGAAACCCTATGTCATTTTTATAGGGTCGACTGTTGAAACGAGCAACTTGAGGCTGTTTGTATAAGGACCATTTCAATAGATAAATGATGGATGTGAGCAACGCTCACCAGGGCTACTTTGGCTCTGAGCTCGTTAAGGAAGATGAGTGAATAACTAAAAAGAGGTTATATGAATCAGATAATTTCAGTTGGACCGCTAGAATCTTTCTTAATTGCGATCAGTGTTTTGTTCTTAGGGCACTTCGTTAACTCTAAGCTTCCAATTCTCAAGAAATTCAATATTCCAGAACCCATTGTGGGTGGCTTGATTGTCGCGGTCATTATCACACTGATGCACTTCAATGGCATCGATTTAGAGTTCTCGCTTCCGTTGCAAAAAGTCTTCATGCTGATGTTTTTCGCGACGGTTGGTCTAGCGGCCAACTATACGCAGCTAATGAAAGGTGGGGCTAAAGTCTTTATCTTTTTGGCGGTTGCGTCGTTCTACATCATTATTCAGAACGGTGTTGGTGTCACGTTGGCAACAGCGTTGGGGCTTGATCCCCTGATGGGATTGATCGCTGGCTCAATCACGCTGTCTGGCGGTCACGGCACAGGGGCGGCTTGGTCGCAGACCTTTACCGAAACTTATGGTCTGTCCAATACACTAGAAATTGCCATGGCATCAGCTACCTTCGGCTTAATTATTGGCGGTATTATCGGAAGCCCAGTCGCGCAGAAGCTGATCAATAAGAATGGATTTGAATCTGAGTACGGTACGGGCACGCAAACCCATGAACGCTTCCCAGAACTAGTGACGTATAACGAATACGAAGAAGATAAAGTGACCGCGAAGAAGGTGATCGAAATTCTCTTCATTCTTCTTATCTGTGTGACGGGTGCAAAATACTTAGAGCAATGGGTCAGCAGTTTCGAAGTGAGTTGGTTGATGATTCCTGACTTTGTCTACGCGCTGTTTGTTGGTGTCTTTATCACCAACATTCTTGAAGTGACCAAAGTACACAAAGTAGATGCGGAAACGGTCGATATTCTTGGTACCGTCTCACTGTCCTTGTTCTTAGCTATGGCACTGATGAGCCTAAAACTGTGGAATATCTTCGACCTAGCGATCCCATTCCTAGTGATTTTAGGTGTTCAGTCTGTTGTGTTGGGTATTTTTGCTTACTTCGTTACGTTCAAGGTGATGGGGTCAAATTATGACGCAGCGGTCATTGCTGGTGGTCATTGTGGCTTTGGCTTAGGTGCGACACCGACGGCGGTAATGAATATGGGATCACTAGTGAATCGATTTGGGCCGTCGCCTCAAGCCTTTATGGTGGTTCCAATCGTTGGTGCATTCTTTATTGATATCGTTAACCTTATTATCCTACAAGGGTACATTTCTTTTATTGGTTAACGAGCCCTTTATAGCAAAACGCCCCGTTCAGTGACGGGGCGTTTTTGTATGGGTTTGTTATGTCAATGAGCGCGTTATCTTAACGTCAGCTTGGTACCATTGAATTTGAGGTGACCCAACAGAAGCTTCGCGTTGTTTTTACCATGGTCAGTAAATTCCATGCCATAACGAGCGTAGTGCAGTGAACGCTGCAGGTTACACACTCGACCAAACAAAGGTTCAAAGTGAATGCCTTTTGCTGTGGTGATCTGCACATTCAATGAAACTTCATCCCCGACTTGGAATGGGCGACTAAGAGGCGGAGTGACGAAGCGACACCCTCCTTTTGACAAGTCTCTGATTTCACAGTCTAGCTTGTGTGAGTTACTCAATGCGCGTGCTGTCAGGTTTACTTCAAAGCGAGGCTCTTTTCTCAGCTGAGTCACTTGCATGGTTTGTGGGATAGACAGCGTGAGCAGAGGAACTGGGGATTTCGTAGCGTGTTGGATCTGGCTTCTAAAGTGGACAATTGCCCCTTCACCGCGCGGCGAAATCGCACGAACTGTTACCCAGAATCCACTTTGAAAAAAGAAGTTGAGATCGTCTTCGGAAACCTTAGGGAGTTCGACCAATACAAGGTTGTCGGAGTGAGTGCCGATAAACGAAGTCTTGCAACGAAATGTGGTGCCGACTGGGGTTGAGATACCCATGGTTAACTCACTGCCATGCTCAATCATGGACAAGGCGTCAGTACTGTTTAATGTTGACACGTTTCGATCGCTTGCAGCGCGACTTTGCTGTGCCTTTGGTGCCACCGCTTGGGTATTCATCTAGCCTCCGTTGACCCCACCATGTTATTGTTTTATCGGCAGGTTGGTATTGATATTTCGCATCTCAATTAAGAGAATGCGAATATTATAAATTTTATGTGCGCTTTGGTGTTTATTCAAACACCAATGTGCTTGATTAGTATGATCTAAGTAGCATTTTTAGGAGTCATCATGTCTCATGAGCTGATAATCGATGAAGCAAACTCACAGTTTCGGGTTCATTTAGAAGGTGATTACTACGCAATCGCTAAGTTTGAGCTAAAAGGCGAGGTGTACGCAATTACCTCTACTAAGGTGCCAGAAGCGCTACAAGGCAAGGGGTATGGCAAAGTGATGATGGAAGCTGTACTTGCTGAAGTAGACCAGCTTAACTGCAAAGTGGAGCCTATTTGTAGCTATGTTGTCCACTATCTTGAGCGAAACACACAATGGGCTCACCTGAAAGCATAAGATGAATCAGTATGATTATCAGGCTCTTGTTGAGTCATTAGGTTATCAGCAGCTAGAGTCTGTAGAAGTTCTGCAAACCTTGTGGGGCGGATATGGCGAATTGGTTCGTCTTTATACCGACAATAGCAGCGTCATCGTTAAACATATCTTGCTGCCTAAGCCCGAACACCACCCCAAAGGCTGGAACAGTGAACTTTCTCATCAAAGAAAACTGCGCTCTTATCAAGTTGAATTGAACTGGTACCAACAGAGCGCCAATCAATGTTTAGCTAAGGTGCCAAGAGCATTGAAAGTAGCAAAACACGATCAAGAACTGCTGGTCGTAATGGAGGACCTCAAACAAGCAGGGTTTTCTGAAGTGGTTAAGCAGGCAGAACCGCAGCACCTTGATTCGGCTTTGCGTTGGTTGGCTTACTTTCATGCTCAACATATTGGCGATAATGGAACAGGGCTTTGGGAGTCTGGAACCTATTGGCATTTGGCAACGCGTCCCGATGAGCTTGAGTCGTTAGATGACAAAAGACTAAAGTCCCATGCAGAGAAGATTGATCGAGTTTTAACTCAAACGCCTTATCAAACTTTGGTACACGGCGATGGTAAGTTGGCGAATTTCTGTTTTACGCCCGATGGGACTCAAGCGGCGGCCGTCGATTTTCAATACATAGGCCGAGGCTGCGCAATGAAAGATGTCGCGCTGTTTATGAGCAGTGCTATCGAACCAGAATATTGTGAAGAGCAAGAGGCTTGGGTGTTAGATAGTTACTTTAAACACTTGAGACTGGCGCTGAAAGAGCATCAGCCACAGCTTAATGTTGATGATGTTGAACAAGCTTGGCGACCAATGTTTGCGATTGCTTGGGCTGATTTTCAGCGTTTTGTGAAAGGGTGGAGCCCAAATCACTGGAAGATAAATCCTTACACAGAGAAGCTCACTTTACGGGCGTTGGAATTATTAAAGGCTTACCCATAGCGGTAAGCCTTCGTCTATTTAAACCTTGATTCGAGCCATATAGTAGGTGTTGATATACTCACCATCACGGAAAGAGCCAAATTTGGATTCACCTTCAATTTCAAAACCAAACTTTTTGTAGCAAGCTATTGCCCCTTCATTGTCGGTGTTGACCTCAATCTGCACTCGTTTTACTTGCAGCCAGTTGTCCGCAAGGTCTAACACCGTCTCGATCAGCCTACTGCCAACACCTAAGCCGTGAAACGCATCGTGAACACCAATGCCGAAGCTGGCGCAGTGCGCGGTTCTAGGTCTTTGTGAATGTTCAAAACCAATGTTACCGACCACTTTGCCGTCCACTTCTGCGACAAAGCTATAAACTCCTTGAGGCATGTTTTCCAGTCGTTGTGTCCACATTGCTACTGATGGTTTAGGTAGCTGGAGTGTTTCTCTTTGCGCTTTAGGTTGCGAAAAGATTTCACTTAATGCTGCCGCATCACTCACTTGTGTCGGACGTACTATTATTTCCATTATTATTGCCTCTCGACTGGTTGAACATAAAAACACCATAACGAGAAGTGATTAATATTTAAAGTATTGTTTTTAATATTTTTATTGAGCTAGTTGTTAATGCTGACATGTTGAGTGTTTTACGCTATTTATGAGTAGTGGGTATAAATTGTAAATAAGTTTGTGTCTAGGAGAACGGCGTTTTATCGTAACAGGATATTCACATAAGGAATTTAACATGAACCACTCTGCAAGCTGGAAAACGCCACAAAATTTCCTATTGCTTATCTCAATCGTTGTCCCGATCGCTTTCTCAAGCTGGATGGCGCTGCTTAATAACTTTGTTATCGAACGTGCGAACTTTGATGGCTCTGACATCGGCTTACTTCAGAGCGTGCGCGAAATTCCTGGTTTTCTCGCGTTTACAGCTGTTTTTGTACTGCTGTTTATTCGTGAGCAACGCTTTATGATCTTGGCGCTAGGCGCGTTGACACTCGGCACAGCAATCACCGGCTTCTTTCCTTCCCTTTTTGGTTTGCTGTTTACCACACTGCTCATGTCGACTGGCTTTCATTACTTTGAAACGCTCAAACAGTCGCTTTCTCTGCAATGGTTGAGTAAAGACGAAGCGCCGGAAATGCTGGGTAAGTTCATCTCAATTGGTGCGTTGGCTTCTCTCTTCACCTATGGCGCTTTGTGGTTCTGCCTAGAGATCTTGGTTATGGACTTCCAATGGGTTTACCTGACGTTTGGTGGAATAGGCTTTGTGTTGGTGGTCTGGATGGCGTTTGCCTTTCCTGAATTTGAAACCAAAGTGCAGCAAAACAAGAAGCTTGTGCTGAGAAAGCGTTACTGGCTCTACTACGCACTCACATTTATGAGTGGTGCTCGCCGACAAATCTTCACTGTGTTTGCTGGCTTCTTAATGGTTGAGCGCTTTGGCTACTCTGCAGCTGATATCACTATGCTGTTTTTGATTAACTACCTATTTAACTTCTTGTTTGCTAAGCGCATCGGCAAGTTCATCGGTAAGGTAGGTGAGCGCAAAGCACTGATGTTTGAGTATGTCGGCTTGGTTGGTGTCTTTGTTGGTTATGCATTAGTTGAAACGGCTGAATGGGCGGCGGCTCTTTATGTAATTGACCATCTGTTCTTTGCTCTTGCTTTGGCAATAAAGACCTATTTCCAAAAGATTGCAGATCCTGCGGATATGGCCTCTACCGCCGGTGTGTCGTTCACCATTAACCACATCGCAGCGGTCTTTATTCCAGTGACGTTTGGCTTTATTTGGTTGGTTTCCCCGTCAGCGGTGTTCTACATTGGTGCTGCTATGGCATTGGTGAGCTTAGTCTTGTCACTCAACATTCCAAGAACGCCTGAAGAGGGCAATGAAGTTCGAGTTCTTAAGTGGAGTTAATTGACCTTTAACAGTGTAGAAAGCCCACGAACAGTCCGTGGGCTTTTTTGTATAGCTTAGTGAGTTTTTTCTTAAGGGTTATCACTCAGCACTTTCTTGCTTCATCTCTTCAGTTAGTGTTTTGAATGCGGTTCTAACAGGAATCAAAATTTGAGAGAACAGAGCTAATCCCCAGAAGAAGTTGCCAATAAACGAAGGAACGAATCCCACAATGAGAAGGGTAAAGAACGCTAAACCAATACCGATGTAGCGTACTTTAGCGGTCGCAAAGCGGTGCGCCGTTCTTAGCTCAATAACTTCTTGGATTTTGAGAAGGCAATATAGATATGTCGCAAGTCCCAGACAGCCAAGCGTCGCATATTTCATCGGGTATTGCTCCATAAAGCTAACTTTTACTTCCGCTGAAAGAGCAACCCCAATGGCAACACATGAAAGCATTAAGACAAGATGAGAAATTGTCCACTTGATCAATGTCTTGGGCTGAGTATCGCGTGGCTTTCCGTTTCCAGCAAAGTCGAAGTAGATCCAACATAGAAGGAAGATGGACAACCCTCCGAATGCATAGTTGACGAAAATATCGCCGACAACGTTATCGATCCCTTTCTCTGCTAATGTGATGACAAGTTTGAAGAACCCTTCCCCCGCGACAATGAGCAGAAGTAACGCAAAGCGCTCTGCCATGTGTCCAAATCGAGGCAAGAAACGTTCATTGTATAAAACGCCTACCTTTGGTGCGATATAGAGCAACGCTTGCACAGCCATACCTGTAGCAAAGGCGATGTAACTGTATGGTTTTGGTAGTAAAGCACTGGCAATAAATATGATGGCGGCGAGGGCAAAGTTGAGTGATATGCGGCTTGGTAGTCGAGATTCGACTTCATCGAGCGTTTTAGCACGAAAATAAAGCCAAGACATGATTGCTCGGTTTATGGCGTAACCAATAGCAAAGTAGCCCCACCCAGCACCATCAATATGTACAATAGCAGAGGACATGATCATGATGGTGATGATTTGAGCGGCCATTATATAGCGATGCTGTACATCCGTACTTACATACATTGAGTTAAACAAGCTGAGATCAAACCATGCAAACCATATGACTGTAAAAAGTGCGGCAAAAACTAGGAACCCGGAAAAATCGAGGTGTTGACTAAGAAAATTACCGAGAACAAAAATCGCGACAACATGCGCGAGGTCGTAGAAGAGTTCAATCCAATGTACGTGATCACTGCTGGCATCCGCGTCTAGGTGATGTTTTGGTTTACGCCAAAGGGGGTGTTTTTTTGCCAAGTCCATGTGATGAGGCCTTAATTAAAGGGAATGTTAATCAAATTGTACTCAGTATAAATTGATTATAGAGAGCTTTGTATTGTATTTATTGAGGCTCAAGTTTTTCATATTTTACAGGTCACCAAAAGGTAACTACTTGAATAATTGACACTTAGTGCCTAACTTAATCTTGGTAGCTAAATGACGAACATACAAATTAGGAGTCACAATGAGCACTTCAGTTAAACTAAAAGCGGGTGATCAGTTCCCTCACCTTACTGCGACCAAGTTAGACGGAACGAGTGTTACCTTAGGTCAACCTCAAGGAGAGGCAACTTGGCAAGCTGTGTTTGTTTATCGTGGAAAACACTGCCCGCTTTGTACTAAATACCTGAATGAGATTGAAAGCTACAAACAGGCTTTTGTCGATGCGGGTGTTGATATCCTAGCGGTATCAGGTGACTCGAAGCAGCAGTTGGAAGAGCACATTGAAAAGCTCGACATTAGTTTCCCAATTGCTTACGGCCTGACAGAGAAACAGATGCAAACCTTGGGTCTATACATCTCTTTGCCTCGTTCAGAGCAAGAAACGGATCATAACTTTGCAGAGCCAGGCTTGTTCGTTGTGAATGAGAAAGGGGATTTGCACGTGGTGGATATCTCCAACAATCCATTTGTCCGACCTGAACTTGGAGCATTAACACGTGGCCTGTCTTGGATTCGTGATCCAAACAATAACTATCCAATTCGCGGGACAGCTGAATACTAACGGCTGAGGTGAGCTGGCATTAAAAAAGCAGGCCGTGAAATACGACCTGCTTTTTTGTTTTTATAGACCATTAAAACGTTGAGCGAGATACTCAACAAACGTTTTGATCTGACTAGGAATAAACTTTGATTGTGCGTATTGAGCAACGACTCGCCCTTGGTAGTTGCCCCCGACATGCCAATCTTTGAGTAGCTCAACGACTTCGCCAGAATCAATGTAAGAGCGAATGGCAAACTCTGGGAATACTGAAATGCCTACCCCTCTTAATACCGCTTCTCTTCGGATCTCACTGTGGTTCACGGTGAATGAACCGCTAACGTTGATGGAGATCTTTTTCAGGTTGTTGGTGAAGTCCCATACGCGGTCTCTAGGATTTTCGCCAAGGCAAATACAGTTGTGCTTGGTGATGTCTTCTGGGTGGATTGGTGTGCCATGCTCGCCTAAGTAGTCTGGACTTGCACACATGATCAAACGGCAATCTGCCAATCTTTTTGCAATCAAGCCTTCTGTGGGTTTGTCGGTGATATGAATGATGACATCGACTTCATCTCCAATAGGGTCGATATAGTGGTCGGCAACTTTGAGTTGCAGGGCAACATCAGGGTAGGCATCAATGAAGTCCAAAATCATTGGCATCAATACTTGTCGAGAGAGTGCTTTAGGCGCGGCGACTCTCAGTGATCCTGACACGATACTTTTATCAACTTGCGCTGCCGATACGGCCATTTTGGCGGAATTCATCATATCACTGCATAAGCTATACACTTCTTGCCCAGTGGTACTTAGGCGCATTTGCCGAGTGGTGCGCTCCAATAGCTTCTCTTCTAATGCATTTTCCAAACGGGTAATTGAGCGACTTACCGAGGATGGCGCAACGCCGAGTTTTTTCGCCGTCTGAGAAAAACTCCCTGATTCGACCACATGGACGAAGATCGCCATCTCCGAAAGCAGGGGAATGAGTCTATTTGTGTCCATCGTGCAAAAATCCTTTGCATTTTTACTATATTGTTTCGTTTAAGTTACTTATGGATACTAATTAAGTCAATAAATGGCAAGAACAGGGAAGAAATGACGTGAAGAAGCTAAGAAGTATTGAAGATGTTCAGACTATCTCGAAGTCTGTAAAACACGTTTTGACACTATTTAGTGGTGGTTTAGATAGCACCTACTTATTAGAGCTACTGAAAGAGTCGCAAGTAAAAGTGACCGCTGTGGCGATAGATCTAGGTGAAGGGATTGATCAGTCGAACTTACAACTGATCGCTGACCACTACAGTGTCGATCTGAAAATTGTCGATGCTCAGCAAGAGTTCGTTGAACACAGTTTGGTGTCCGCAATTCAATCTCAAGCACTCTACATGGGGGACTACCCTGTTAGTTCTTCGTTGTCTCGCCCGATCATTGTAAAAAAAGCCGTTGAACTTGCTCAGCAACTCGGCTGTGAGGCGATCATCCACACTGCAAACCAATCTCAAAATAGCTTACGCCGACTCAATGGTGCTATTGAAGCCAGTGGCTACAAGGGCTATTACGGCTCTCCGTATGAATACACAGCTTTAACGCGTGATGAAAAATCAGCAGCGCTGTTCCATTCAGGTTTAGTCGGCTTTAAATCACGAAATGTGAGTGGTGATGCCAACCTTTGGTGCCGTGAATTTGAATCGGGTGTTCTGGATGACCCTGAATCATTTGTCTTGTCTGAGTCTCTGTTTACTTGGTCGAAATGGGATACCAGTAAGCAGCTTGATAAAAACCAAATCAAAATAGGATTTCGTAAGGGGTATCCAGTCACGATCAACGATCTGCCGATGTCTCTTAAAGAACTGATTGCTTTCATTAACAACCACGTTGGCGCGTATGAAATCGGTCGATATGTAGGATTCGACCACCTAGATGAAGATGAAAAAGTGTTAGAGGTGCGTGAAGCACCCGCCGCAAACATCCTCATGAAAGCATATAAGTTGCTGGAAACAGCCACTCTTCCTACTGATGTTCTCAGAGCAAAAGCGATGCATAACGAAATGTGGACCCAAGAAGCTGTCGAAGGCCGATGGGGAAGCTTACTGCAAAGCTCGTGCTATGCGTTCATCGCTCACACTGCCGAGTCTATCTCTGGCAGTGTTCTTTTTTCACTATCACGCGGACAAGTGTTGGCAACCAGTATTGTCGCTGAGCACCCTCGTTATCTGCGTGATAGAGATGCATGGGAGGTTCAGGTTGCTCAGCAGCGTAGCCAACGAACCCTCACCGTATCTGATAGTAAAGCTCGACACCAAACCGTTAATTAGGGAGTAGCAGTATGGACACAGTCAAAAGCCCCTTACAGCGACATAGCTCGGTGATAGCCCGTTTGCTTGCAGATAATCACTATGTGTTTATCAGTGGTAAGCAGATGACCAACTTATTGTCGACCAATGTTGACGAAGTCATCCGATTTAAAAACTGTTGGAATCACCTAGAACGTGACCGATATATGGCTGATGGCGGAGCGTATCGCTATCGCCGATATGGTCAGTTTAACAAACTGAAATCCGGTCACCAGATCACTATGTTGCCCCACGAGCCTTACGTTCAACCTGCATATATTAATCACCTTAATGGGGATATTGAGCGTCACTTTGAACCGCTAACCGATCGATTTGTTACTTCTCCGGTTCTGGAAAAACTATTGCTACTGATGAGTGACATTTACGACGGAGTAGAAGGCCAAAAGACCAACTGGAACATTCGTTTACACCCTTATCGAATTATTGCTGACGGCGTTGAAGAAGGTCAGCCAACCCCTGAAGGTTTGCATCGAGATGGCGTGACGTTCATCGCCTCTTTGATGATCAATAAGAGTAATGCACAAGGCGGTGAAACCACGATTACCGACAGCGAGCAAAACGTTTTAGAACGAATCACATTGGATAAAACGTTCGACGTTGTTCTGGCGAATGATGAACAAACCATGCACGAGGTGTCGGCGATCGCACCTGATGAATTAGACAGATACGCGTATAGAGATGTACTGGTTATCGCGTTTACCAAAATGGAGGAATAACATGTCAACGGCTACGGGATTATTAAAAAAAGGAAGTTTTAAGTTTCCGCTGACCGAATCATTATTGCTGCTGGTGGCAATATTTTGGGGCACAAGTTACGGCTTAACAAAGAGCGCATTGGTTTACACAAGTGTGCTGGTATTTATATCGATTCGTTTCTCGATCACTTTTCTATGTATGCTACCTGTAGTGATTCGAGACTTTCGCCAAGGGCTCAATAAAGACTGGAAGATTGCCATACCGACCGGCTTTATTCTCTCGGCGATTTTTTTCTGCGAAGTGTTTGGGGTCGCACAGACCTCTGCATCGAATGCGGCATTCCTAATTAGTTTGTCGGTCATTCTTACGGCGTTTGCTGAACTGATCATCAACAAAAAACGTGTCAGCAATACGCTCTGGGCTTTGACATTATGCAGTGTCATCGGCGTACTTTTGCTCACCAGTGATCAAGGTTTTGAGTTTTCTCTGAATTCGGGTGATTACTTTATTCTCGCAGCCGCGGTGTTACGCGCTTTAATGGTCACTCTGACGAAACGATTTACGGAAGGTAAACAGATCACGACAACAACATTGACCTCATTGCAGTCTTTGGTTGTTGCGTTAGTCGCGATTGTTTGTGCGGTGAGTTATTTGCCCGCTTCGGAGTTTGTTCTCCCAACCAGTACAGAATTCTGGATCACCATTGGCTACCTAGTGCTGTTTTGTACTCTGTTTGCTTTTTATGTTCAAAACTATGCTGTCAGAAGAACATCACCGACGCGAGTATCATTGCTAATGGGTAGTGAACCACTGTTCGGAGCCATCTTTGCGATGATTTGGCTACAAGAGTCATTATCAATCTTGCAAGTAGTTGGCGGGGCGTTGATTTTGTTTAGTGTGATCGTCACATCGACGAAAGAGACCTAAGTTTTTTAAAATATCGATAGAAGCGGGCTATGGTTAGCCCGCTTTTTTTGTTTATTGGATCTTAATTTTATGCCCAAGGTGCATGACCTGTGTCGTGGCATAACCCAAACTGACAGCTTCGAATTGCTGGCTCAGTTCTTGAGCGTGTTGAGCATCTTTCGCAAGGAAAGAAACCGAATAGATAGGGCGCACAACTCCGTTGTCCAGTTCTTGAGTATCTAAGTAAGAAGAGGTGACTAACCCTGCCTGGTTTAAGCTGATGACACGTTGTAAATCAATGCCCAAAACACGATCCATTTCTAATGCTTCGATCCCTTTTTTCCAAGTAATCGTCACCCCATAGTTGTTGTAAACCGGTGTATTGTCTAGCCACTTGGAGCCCATTGGCTGGATATCTGCAATTTTTACTAGCTCTTGTTTATAGAGTGGCAGATCTTTCAACTTGTCGTTTACCTGTTGTTCGTTGTCTGCCTCTATCACAAAGCGAAGCATCTGTACTGAACGTCCATTAAGTTGAGAACGGTAAACGAACATATCTTTGATTTCTCCTTGGGCAATCAACTCACCAAAGGCCGCTTTTTGTTCTGGCATTGTATCTAAGACTTGTTGTGCGTTGTCGGTGTTCCAAGCCAGCTCCACACCATAGTCGGCAGCTGTTGCGAGAGTAGCAGTAAATAGTGACGCGATAAGTGTTGTGATAGTAAGTGTTTTCATAGTGGTTTCCTAATTCGTTGATGTCTGTCTTTATCAAAGTTGTTGTGTGTTACCAGCGTGAACGATAGCTGCGATGGCAACCACGGCAGGTGTTTTGTGCTTGCTCTAATCCACGCTCAGCTTTTGATAGGTCTTGCTCTAAGCTCGCTTGGTAAAGAGTTTGATAACCCTGATCCATTTGAGCCAAGAGTTGTTGAAATTTTTCAGGTGAGTTCCATACCGATGCTTTGGCTTTGCTCCCTTGCTGGCTCCCTTCAGGGAAGAGTGACAGTAGAGCGTGGCTATGTTCTTTCAGTGTCTTGCTGCTTTCGCCAAGCAATAGCCAGTTTATGTCTGACTGGCTTAGTAGCTTTTCACTCTGTTTCGTAACGGAGTCGATTTCGTTAAAAGCGTTTTGACGTTGCTCAATAGTGCTTTGCTGAGCAAATGCACACAAAGGCAACACTGCAAGTAGAGTGGTTAGTGTCTTTTTCACGTTTCTTCTCCGATGAATGAGTTTGATCGATTGAGGATCATTTCCTCGCTTTAGATTTAATTTACACAGCAATAGTTGCAATTGCAACTATTGCTGTGTAAATTATTTGGAAAAGGTTGAAATGAACGAATTAGAGAGAGAAGAAAATGAAAGTATGGGATTTAGCAACACGCCTTTATCACTGGGCTCAAGCAGGACTGTTTGTTGGGTTAATGGCTAGCGGATTTAGTGGAAATGGCCCACATGTTCAGTTGGGTTTAGCTTTGTTTACGTTGCTTACTTGGAGAGTAATATGGGGATTGGTTGGTAGTGAAACCAGCCGTTTTGGTCAATTTGTACGTTCTCCCAAGGCGGTGATATTTTATCTATTCGGGCGCCAGCAAGCGGCGGCAGGTCATAACCCTGCAGGCGGCTGGATGGTAATGGTGATGATGAGTGCATTACTGCTGCAATGTATTTCGGGGTTAGCTTTGGCAGGTTTGTTGGATGGTTTACCACTGGCTCAGTACTGGTTAACAGAAGACGTCTTTGGCGCGTTGGAATCGATACATTTAGGGTTAGTTAACGTGCTTCCGGCGATGATTGCTTTGCATGTTGGAGCGGTACTGTTCTACAAATTACGTGGAAAGCCGCTCACCAAAGCGATGTTCACAGGTGTTCAAACTCGCCTAACAGGCGTTAATGGTGTGCTATTTGTATCGCAACTGCGTGCTTTGTTGGTGCTTGTTGTGAGCGCATCAGTTACCATGGCAATTATTGCATTTTCAGCATAGTTTAATGGATGACTATTACAATGAGTCAAGATTTTGATAGACAGACGAGTTTTGGTTGGTTGATTAACGTATTAGCCAACGATGCCTCAAAGCTGTTTGATAGTGAGCTCAAAAAGCATGGTCTAACAATAGCACTTTGGCCGACGCTAATGTGTTTATGGGAAGAAGAGGGCGTGACTCAAAGAGAAATCGCCAAGAAATCCAAAGTGGAAAACTCGACGACGACGCGCACCTTAGACAAACTAGAGAAACTTGGTTTAGTAGAACGTCAAGCGGATCCAGAAAGTCGTCGTTCTTTTCGTATTTACCTAACGGACGAGGGAAGGGCGCTTGAGAGTAAGCTGATTCCAATCCCTGCCAGGATAAACAATGAGTACTTGAGTGCGTTAGAGCTAAGTGAACAGAAAGAGTTGGTTCGCTTATTAAAGAAGCTGGTGGATAGAGTCTAACTCGCCCGTCGTAGCAAATTAGGTTTGAATGGAGTGTGAAATGACCAAACCACTAAATGAATGCATTGTCCCGATGTACCCGACGCTTCAAGCGTTAGATGTGAATGCACTTGAGGCTGGAGAGCATAAATTTTGGTTTGCAGTGGCAACGGATGCCATTGGTCATCCTCAAACGCTGCCAGTTCGAGTGTTTAAAGGCGACAAGCCGGGCAAACGCATCATGATTACGGCGGGTGTTCATGGTGACGAGCAAAACGGGATTCTCACGGCGCAGAAAATTGCGCGAGAGCTAGAAGGAAAAACGATCGCTGGCTGTATTACGATTGTGCCAGCAGTGAACCTATCGGGCATTGCTCGCCATAGTCGTGATTTTCATTCGGCCGCACCAGACAGCTCTTCTGCGAACTTAAATCGCCTGTTTCCAGGTGACCCAAATGGGGATGATGCGAGTCGTTATGCACACAGTTTGTGGGAAAATCTACTTAAACCTAATGCTGACTTAGCGATCGATTTGCACTCTCAAACCAGTGGTAGTGCCTACCCACTTTATGCGTTTGCTGACTATCGAATTGAGGATGCGATTCGCATGGCGAGGTTGATTAACCCCGATGTTATTTTAAATGACCCAGGTGATCCGGGCATTTTAGAGACCGTGTATAATCGAGCTGACATTCCTTCCATCACAATAGAAGTGGGCGTAGGGCGATACACGGATCTTGAAATGGTTGAGCGCGCGACAACAGGTGTGCTCAATGTCTTACGCTCGTATGAGCTTGTTCAGGGCGAAGTGCTCCAGACAGAACAACCATGTGTCGAAGGCGATAGCATTACCAGTATTCGCGCGCAGCAAGGTGGATTTGTTATTTGTCATGTCGAGTTGATGGAACGTGTTGAGCAGGGGCAAAAGGTTGCAACTCAATACAACAGCTTTGGCGATGAGATTCAGGTTTACCACTCACCGTCGCAAGGCACAGTAATTAGCCACAACGTTGAATCCGTTCGCGCACCTGGTTCACTGGTGGTAAGACTGATCAAGTGATCTCTGGTAACTGGATGCTAAGCTTTCGACCCATCTGAGTCCGAAAGCTGGGCATCCAGTAGTTCTTCATGCACCGCAATTGACTGCTCCACAATCTGACTGATCTCTTTGACTTGCTCTGGAGCAGATTCAGCGACACTACTGATAAACTCTTCGACCGATTCATTAATGTCGCTCTCTTCACGGTCTGCGGATCGTAGATTTTGATTCGTTTCGACAATTGTACTGACCATCTCTTGGCTAAATTCTGCCAACATTTCAGGCGCTTGCTCTGCGAGCGTTTCAACGATTGAGCTCGTTTCCTCTTCGAGAGAGTCACTGATGGTCACGAGGATCTTCATGGTGTTTTCTGGCTCTTTCTCTAACAACCACTCAATAACACTCTCAATTTGTTCAGTTTCCGCCAAGCGTTTTGCGATTTCGACCGACAGTTCAGGGTTGGTTAGAGTGAGTGCCCTAAACAGAGTCACCGTGTCGATGGACTCAATTTGAGCGGCTTTTTCGGCCAGTGCAGCGGTCCACTCCGGGTTACGGTTTGAAAGTTCACGAATAAACGCAATGGCTTTGCTTGGGTGCTCTTTCGCCAAAGTTTCAACTTGTTCGAGTGCTTCATCGACAAACAGAGAATGCTCTTGATATTCAGTTCGAGGGTCGAGCTCTTCATGAATCGAAGCCGGGGTGTGCATGACAAAGCTCTCTTGTTCCTCGACAGGCAGCGCTTGGCGCACTGACATACGATAGATAGTGAACATGATAAGGGCAATATCGACGAAAATGATAAAGCCAAACAGCGCACTATCATCAATTCTTTGCATCAAAATTGAGGCGGTATAGGGACCGATGATTGAGCCAATGGCATAGATGCAGAGTAAGCCAGAAAGCACGGGCACGAGTTGGGATTTGATTGCTCGGTCAAAGGTTTCTGAAATACTCAGTGGGTAAAGACAGGCGATTAATCCCATCGTCACTGCGACTAACATCAGCGGAGCGAATTGCCAACCGAGCTCAAGTGAAACTGGTAGAGCAAAGCTAGTCACGGCGAGGACAAAACAGCCAAATAGAATCACCTTACGTCGCTCGAACTTGTCGGAAAGATAACCCATAGGCAATTGAAGCAAGATACCGCCAGCGGTTGCTGCTCCCATAAAGACAGAGAGTTCAAACCCTGTGATCCCTTGCTCACCAGCGTAAACGGGTAACATGTTAGCGATAGTCGAGTATAGGATGCCACACACGAAGCAGGTCACAAATCCAAGCGGAGATAGGGTGTAAATGGACCGTAAAGGCATAGATTCGGTTTCTTCTATTTGAGGTTCAAACTGAGAAACAAACACCACAGGCGATACAGAAATACTGAACAAGACACCACATAGGATAAACAGTGTAGTCTCGCTAGGCGGCGCCAAAGCCAAGCCAAACTGGCCTAAGGTAATCGCACTAAGAATGACGACCTGGTTAAACGCTAGGATCTTACCTCGGTTAGATTCACTAGAAACGCTGTTAAACCATGTGTCTAGAGTCGCGGTGGCACACGCAATACAAAATCCCATCAGTGCACGCATGATGGACCATACCCAAACCTCCTCACTTAAACCCATGATCAAAATTGCACTTGCGCCTAAACTGCCACACATAGCAAAGGTACGCACTAAGCCGATTTGCCTCAGAACTCGTTTCCCGATGATAGCGCCCAGCAAGAAGCCGACCGAGTACATAGACAAAATAAAACCGATCGATTGAACACCGACTTGTTCTGCCGCCAGTTTGACTGGGAGCAGGATGCCGCTCAGCCCATGGCTGCTCATGAGCAAGAACGAGCTGATGAAGAGGAGAGTCAATGGACGCAGGGTTGCAGTGATGGTCATATAGCTCGAATGAATCCCTTTAAAAGTGATTTATTTATTTGATACCGATTTACATGGAGTTTGAAACATTGAGTATACCTAACTGCATACCATTCTGAAATTTATTGGTATCAAAAATATAACATACTAGATCTGTTCGTTTACATGGCGGGTTATTTTGACTTTTAATCCACTAATGGTGAATAAAATTTCATTTATCGCTTGTTTTGGGATTTTTTATCGATATAATCGCTCTCATTGAAAAGTTATTCACTAAATGTGATTTTGTAGTCATCTAGGGAGCCGTCAGATGAGCGATACACTTCTTGCCCAAGAGAATCATAAGACAAACAGAAACTTATTAATGTTTGCGATTCCATCACTGTTGGGTTTGTTCTTTTTCCTTGCACCATTAACGTACGATGGTAACTTTACTTTCCCGCTAGCGCTGATGGCGAAAGGGGTTAAAGCCGTATTGGGTGATGCCATTTTACCTACCGTAACAGGTGTGATTTGTTTCTCTGCGATTGCATCGATTGCAGCAAGTCTAATCAAGCCAACTTTTGTGACTCAATCTCCTCTGCTTACTAGACTTTTTGTACTATCGCCAACATGGTTAGTGATTCGTTCACTGGGTGCGGCATTTACTTTGTTAGCGCTCCACCAGATTGGTCCTGAGATCATTTGGAATGGCAACACGGGTGGACTGGTTCTGAATGACCTTCTACCGTCTCTGCTTGTGACGTTCTTCTTAGCGGGTCTATTACTGCCACTACTGTTGAACTTTGGTCTTCTAGAGTTGCTTGGCACGATGCTCAGCAAGCTGATGCGTCCAGTTTTCCGTCTACCAGGTAGAGCTGCGATTGACTGTATGTCTTCATGGTTAGGTGATGGCACGGTAGGTGTTATCCTGACAAGTAAACAGTACGAAGATAAGAAATACACGGCGCGTGAAGCGGCAGTTGTCGCAACAATGTTCTCACCTGTTGGTATCTCGTTCTCTCTTGTAGTACTGACTCAAGTTGGTCTGGCGAACTACTTTGTTCCATTCTACTTCGCAATCTGTCTGTCAGGTGTTGTGGCAGCAATGGTGATTCAGTTCCTTCCACCTCTGTCTTACAAGAAAGATCTATACATCGATGGTACTGCGCCTAACCGTGATGATGAGTTAGTTCCTGCAGGCAAAACCACAGTGGGTTACGGTCTTGAACTTGCACTTAAACGTGCAGACAAAGTGAAAAACCTAGGTTCGGTCGCGAAAGAAGGTATCAGCAATGCGTTAGATATGGTGTTTGGTGTACTACCGGTGGTTATGGCGATTGGTACTCTTGGTCTTATCGTTGCAGAAGCGACACCAATCTTCTCACTATTGGGTGCGCCGTTTGTCCCTCTTCTAGAAATGCTAAATGTGCCAGAAGCAGCTGCGGCAGCAGAGACAATGTTAGTTGGCTTTACAGACATGTACGTTCCATCAATCATTGCAGCATCAACCATCAATACTGACCTAACGAAGTTTGTGGTAGCAGCGCTTTCGGTTACTCAGCTTATCTTCATGTCAGAGACAGGTTCAGTGATTCTAAGCAGCAAGGTGCCAATTAACTTCCTAGAACTTGTTGCTATCTTCCTACTGAGAACGTTAGTAACACTGCCAATCATTGTTCTAGTGGCTCACGCAATCTTCTAAAAATTTAAAATGATAAATAAAAAACCGATACGCTTAGGCCTATCGGTTTTTTTGTTTATCCAGATTGGAATAGGTCTTTTTAAGCCAGTTCAATCTCGACATCACTTTGAACTTGGCTTGAGCAGGCTAGCGTATAACCATTGGCAATATCTTCTTCGCTCAAGGTTTCAGTGCTGGTGCGCGAGACCTCACCTTTAGTCACCTTACACTTGCACGAACCACACATACCGCTGCGGCAAGCGATGATGATTGGCACGCCGTTCTCTTCCAATACGTCTGCAAGGGTAGAGCCTTGAGTGACTTCGGTTGCGACGCCAAACGCGGGTACTTCAAATTGAACCACACCATCGGATTCGCTTTCCGAATGAGCTTCGATCGGGGTGAAGCTCTCTTGATGGAATTGCTCAGGAGCGACACCCAGCGCTAAGGCACTGCTTTCCATATCTTGCATAAACTGAGTCGGGCCACATAGGTAGACAGTGCGTTCAGCAATATCTGGGCAAAGTGTATTCAGCCATTCTTTGTCGAGTCGTCCCTGGGGATGACGTGTACCACTATTATCTTTAAGCAATAGTTTGAAATCGAAGTTGTCATTAGCAGCATCCATCGACTCTAACTGATCAAAGTAGATCGTTTTGTCTGCGCTTTTTGCCATATGGATAAAGGTAATGTCGATACTCTCTTTATCCCGAAGCCAAGTTGAAGCCATCGACATCACAGGGGTGATACCACAGCCTGCACTAAGCAAAGCGACCTTTTTCTTTGGTGGGCAATCGACACTATTAAATGGTCCTGTAGGCGCTAATACATCGACAGCGTCGCCAATATTAAATTGGTCGATGACGTGATTCGACACAAGACCACCGTCAACGCGTTTAATCGTAAGTTTTAGATGATCATCGCCGGGCATTGAAGAGAGGGAATAAGCGCGGTATTCCATTTTCCCATTCAACTCGAAGCCGAGTGATACAAACTGTCCTGGCTTAAAACCACTAAAGTGAAGGTGACTGCCATCGGCCGCCTCAAGTTTGATGCTAACCGTATCGTCCGTTTCGTCCCATTTATCGACGCAACGCATTTTTGCAGATTGATTATTTTGCCATTCAATAAACATCGTTTCTCTCGTACAAAAGCGCCCAATACAAAGAGTAAAATACTCTAAGCATCGGGCGTGATCAGTGAAGGGATTAAGCCGCTAGGATAGTTTTTAGGTCTTCTTCTACGTTGCCAATGCTGCGCATATCGAACTTATCTTGAATGACCTTGATTAGGTTGTCCGTTAAGAACGCAGGCGCAGTTGGGCCGGTGTAAATGCCTTTCACGCCTAGAGCAAACAGAGTCAGTAGAATCACGATCGCTTTTTGCTCGAACCAAGATAGGACAAGAGTCAGTGGTAGCTCATTAATGTCACAATCAAATTCTTTAGACAGAGCAAGCGCAAGCTGAATTGCTGAGTACGCATCATTACATTGGCCAACATCAAGAAGACGTGGAATGCCGTTGATGTCGCCAAATTGATTCTTGTTGAAACGGAACTTACCACACGCAAGAGTTAGAATAACGCTGTCTTCTGGTGCTTGTGCGGTGAAGTCGGTGTAGTAACTACGTTCAGATTTATCACCGTCACAACCACCGACTAGGAAGAAGTGTTTGATGTTGCCCGCTTTTACTTCTTCAACCACGGCTGGTGCAGCTTGCATTAGAGCGTTGCGGCCAAAGCCTACTGTGATCATTTGCTCAATTTCATCGTGCTGGAAGCCGTCTTGTGCAAGTGCACATTCGATCACTTCACTGAAATCGTCACCTTCAATGTGCGCCACTCCAGGCCAGCCCACAATGCTGCGAGTGAATAGGCGATCGGCATATTGACCTACGTTAGGGTTAAGCAGACAGTTTGACGTCATCACGATGGCACCAGGGAAGTTCGCAAACTCTTTTTGTTGGTTTTGCCAAGCGCTTCCGTAGTTACCTACTAAGTGAGGGTATTTGTTCAGCTCTGGGTAACCGTGTGCAGGTAGCATCTCGCCATTGGTGTAGACGTTGATGCCTTTGCCTTCGGTTTGCTGAAGAATCTTCTCAAGATCATGAAGATCGTGGCCTGATACTAAGATCGCTTTGCCTTTGACTGTCTTCACGTTAACCGCTGTCGGCTCAGGGTGACCAAACGTTTTGGTTTCACCGTGATCGAGCATTTCCATCACTTTATAGTTCATTAGGCCGATCTGCATTGAACACTCTAACAATGCATTAAGATCTTCAGGATCGGTACCCAACCACGCCATGATTTGGTGGTATTCGGCAAAGATGTCATCTGAAGTTTGCTCAAGAACGCGTGCGTGTTCCATGTAAGCAGCCGCACCTTTTAGGCCATATAGACAAAGTAGGCGCAGGCCGATGACATCTTCACTGATCGTTTCGTAACCACGGTTAACCGCAACTTGAGGTGCGTAAGCAAGGATTTCTTCAGCGCTAGCAGGAAGCTCAAAGTCAGCAACTGCTGGCGCCTCTTCAAGCGCAACGTCTCCCAGTTTTGCTGCGGCTAACGTTTGCTCTTTTAAGCGAGCTTTGAATTGGGCAGCTAGCGCAGAGAGTTCAAGAATACGTGCTGGGTCGAAGTTAACGTTGGTCAGCGTAGAGAAGAAAGCTCGCGGTGCCCATTGGTTAATCTCAGCGTCGATGATGTCGAATTTTTTCGCTTGCTGAGCCCAGTAAGAGACACCTTGCAGCGTGTAAACCAAAACATCTTGAAGATCAGAAACTTCAGAGGTTTTCCCACACATACCTTGTGCGAATGAGCAACCTTTAACGGTTGGGGTTTGAATAGTCTGTTCACATTGAATACAGAACATAGCGTGTCTCCAGTAACGATTATTTAATTATCAGCGGTTTGTTGCGCTTCGTTTTAATATGTCACTGTAAAAGCAGGGATTGTGCCAAAGTTTAAGTATTTGATTTTATTTAAATAAATGGATCCTTGTTTTGGCTCTTGTTGTGAAAAGGACAACGGCACTGATGTCTTTTTTACAACAATGGGCCGCGCCCAGTTAGAGGTTGATATCGAACTTTTTACCCATGCGGTATAGATTGCCCCGATCCATCTGTAGAAAATCAGCGGCTTTTGCCCAAGTTCTATCCGATTTATCAAGAGCATGGTTAATGAGCGCCTTTTGATATTCTTCGACAAGCGCTCGCATGCCAACACTGTGTTGCGGAAAGTATTTTGATGTACTTTTTACACTGATACTGTGATTGTTCAGTTCGAAGTGATGCAAATTGATGATGTGTTTCTGCTCTTGGATAGCTCTCAGCGCAGATCTAGTTAGCGTATGTTCAAGCTCACGTACATTACCGGGCCAGCTTTGTGTCTCTAGTCGGTTTAGGGCTTTAGGATGTAAGTGCAAGTTTGGAATATTGAACTGATTACGCACTTTTTCAAGTAGATAGCCCGCAAGTACGGGAATATCCCCCTCGCGTTTTCGAAGTGGGGGAACGGCGATAGGAAAGACGTTCAAGCGATGGTAAAGGTCTGCTCGAAACTGCCCTTGTTCAACCTCGTGTTCAAGGTTGCGGTTGGTGGCAGCAATGATGCGCACGTTGACCAGTAGGTGTTTATCACTACCGACGCGTTGCAGCTCACCTTGCTGAATCACCCTTAGCAGCTTGGCTTGCAGTAACAGCGGAAGTTCGCCCAGTTCGTCTAGGAAAATCGTTCCGCCATCGGCGAGTTCAAATTTACCTGCTCGAGAGCTATTAGCGCCGGTAAAGGCCCCTTTGACATGGCCAAACAGCTCACTCTCCGCTAACCCTTCTGGTAAAGCGGCGCAGTTAACGTAAATCATGGGTTTATCACTGCGGTGAGATTGGGCATGAACGCTATGAGCGACCAGTTCTTTACCCACACCGGTTTCACCTGTAATGAGCACGGCGTAATCAGATTGAGCCACCGTGGCGATGTTGTTACGCAGCTGGTGGATTTGAGGGCTGACGCCAACCATCTCACCTTCTTTAGAGCGTGCTTGCTGGATTAACGTCTCAGTGACGTGTTTTTGCTTCTTGTTCTGTGCTTTTAGGGCTTTGATTTGACCAATATTACGCAAGGTAGCGGCGGCAAGTGCGGCGAAAGTTTCAATGGTAATTGGGTCAATGGCGTCAAACGCGCCAACGGTTAGCGAATCTAAGGTTAACACCCCCACCAATTGTCCCTCGACGTATAGGCTGCACCCGAGGCAATCATGCACATCGAGCTCTGCTTCCTCACTCAGCAAAATGCCACTAAAAGGATCAGGCAGTTCACAGTTTGCATCAAATCGAACCGGTTCTTTGCTCTGCATTATGACTTCAAGGCGAGGATGAGCTTTAGGGAAGAAGCGTCGTCCAAGTACGCTACTGCTCAGCCCTTTCACGGCGACGGGAGTAAGAAAGCCATTTTCATCAAGAATGAACAGCGCACTGGCATCACAAGGGAAAACCTGATCGATACCATCAATCAAATGTTGGTACTGCTTTTCGCTGGTGAGGTTTGAACTCAGGTTTAGCGCGATGTCGAGCAGCACTTTATTCGTGTTTTGGTGCATTGAAGATACTCAGGCAAAGAAGTGTGACAGCATCCTAACAAGCGGTTGTCATTTTCACATCGTACTAACGGATATAAACGCCGTACCATTGATGTGGGTCAATCGAGGAAGAAGAGCCATTTACTCATTCCATTTGGTTATCACGCTTATACGAGGGATTCATTATCTTGCTCAATCAGGTAGCTGTTAGCATGTGGGTTCTTTCATTAGCCTACATGGTAGAACGGCTCAACCCTTTGAAATGGAAAGCTGAAACGAATTAAGTGCCCCATGAAAAAATCCGTTCTAATCGCCTCTCTATTTTGTTTCCCTGCGCTCGCGGACATTACTGAAACTATTGAAAAATATACGGATATATTTGGTGTTAGTTTATCTAGTGTGGATGGGGAAACCGTCTATACGCTTGATGCAAATTACGATATTAACGATAACCTAAGAGTTTTTGGTGATATTGATACTGAATCAAGCTGGGAAGCGGGTGTGGGTTATTCGTTTTGGTCAGGGGAAGATTATTATACAGAGAACACACTGTCGGTTTCAGATAACAAATATTCGACGGGAATATTTGCAGTAAAAGCGATAACGGACAAATGGTTAGCGATTGGGGATATTAATTACAACTATAGATTGGACGTTGATGACCCCGTTTGTCAGTGGTTTGACGCCTGTAATGGCAATCCTCTAGATATGGTTTACAAACCTTCAGAAACCATTGACTACAGTGTTGGTGCGATGTGGAGTGCTCATCAATACGTTGATTTAATGTATAAATTCAACCAAGAGGTAGGGTTAGCTAAAAACGAGCTCTCTGTGTTGGGTGAACGACTGCCATTAAGTGAGCGAACCAACATCATCTATCATGAAGCTGTTTTGTATCTGAATACCAAATATTTACGTCCATCAATCACTTACACAATGAGTGAAGATTTTGAGAATTACGTTGAGTTTGGTCTTACTTTTAATTTTTAGTCACTACAGTCGATAAAAACACGTTTTAAGTCCCTTAATTGGGACTTTTTTGTGCCTGATGGTTGGTCATTCCATTTGGTTATCACACTAATACCTAACGTTCATTATTTTTACTCGACCAGCGTGATTAATATTTACTCATCCAAGCACGGACGCAATTGTTAACTTTGAAACATAGAGTAAATTATGAAAAAGACCCTTATCGCTTTAACTGTTACTGCTACTTTCTCACTTACGGCTTTTGCGGCTCCAGTGCAGGTTGACCGTGAACTTGCTAACTCATACACCGATCAGTTAATTGAAACCCAGATGACACAAATTGATGCATCGGTACTAGCACAACTTAATGCTCAAAGCAGCGACGTAGCCGTGATTGATGATGTGGTTTATGAGAAACAGTCTGATGGCACATGGGCGGCAGTTGGCGCTGCGTCGGCGGCTCTGGTTGCTGGGTTACTTAGCACTTCTTCTAGTTCTGACAACAGTGTAGCTCCTGAGCTTCCAATACACGGTAGCCCAGACCATTTACCTCATGAAGCTCCAGTTAATCCGATTGAAACTGAAGGCTTACCTTCACTACCGCTTCCAGTCGACATTGACAACCCAAATGTAAAATGGGGAATGGTAGAGGTTCAAGATACGACGTACATCACTAAAGATGGCCAGTTAGCCTTTGCAGTACACGGTGGAGTGATCTTCGATGTGAATAGCTACGAGCCAGTCGGCCAAGTACATACACGCCCAGATGGTAAAATTTACAAGATAGAACTCAATGGTGCGGAAGTTCTTGTGACGAATCGTATTAAGAACGGCGCCGAGATGACGGTGACAAGACAGGACGGTTCTTCTTTTGATGTGATTTGGACTCAGCAAGGTGGCATTGTTATCGCAGGCACGCCAGACCGTCCAGTAGAAGGTGTTCCTTCGCTACCGCTACCAATTGACCCTGAAAACCCAATCTTCGAGGGTGAAGGGACAGGCAATGTGAAAGTGTTCGTTGATATGCAAGACAGTGGCATCATTGTGTTCAGAGATGCAGACGGCAATCAGCTAGGTCGTGTAGACAGACATGGCGATGTATATGTTAATGGTAACAAAGTGGGCACGGCTGAGTACCATGGTCATAAGAACAACCAGATTACGATTTCTTTAGATAATGGCGCAACCATTAACTACAAAGGCTTCAATGAAAAGAATAAGTCGGGACAAATTGTTCGTGCCAATGGTGACGTATACAACTGGACACCAAAGCATGGTTTAGTTCCAGCTGGTGGTGAACCGGCGAACCCTGTGCCTTCAAACCCAATTCATGATACCCCTGATTGGGAAGTGGATGAGCGTACAAATGGTTCTTACGAAATCTATCGTGATGGTGTGTCAGTAGGCAACGTTAAACATGATAGCGACTCTGAAAATGGGCGCACAAATTTAACTGTGGTGACTGGTAACCAAGGTGGAATGGTTATTGTCGAAACGGACACAACGGGTAACGCACGCGAGTTAGTAGGTGTTACTGCTAACGAACAAGCGAAAGAGACCATCAAGTCTATTGCTAAACAGCCTCGCTTTGATAAGGTTCGTAGCCAGGTTCAATCGCGAATCAACTAAACTGAAACCCTATTATTGCCACTCTTCGGAGTGGCTTTTTTTGTATTAAACCTAATCCACTTTAAACTGCTGGCGGTAATGATTCGGCGATACACCGACTAAACGTCGAAAGTGGTGTCGTAATGTGACTGCATTATCAAACCCCGCAAGATTCGCCAATTGCTCAACGGAGATGGTTTCAGTCTCAAGCAACGATTTTGCCCGTTCGATCCGTTGTTGAATCAGCCACTCTTTTGGTGACATGTTAAGACTAGAACGAAACTTTCGATCAAAGGTTCTGCGCGACATATTCGCTTTGCTGGCAAACAAGTCGACAGTAATTGCTGAGGTAATATTGCTGTTGGCCCAATCCATAGCGGCTGAAAACTGATTGGGTACTTCTAAGATTGGCGTATCGACAAACTGCGCTTGCCCACCACTTCGATGAGAAGAGACCACAAGGCGCTTGGCCACTTGATTGGCGATCTCGTATCCAAAATCTTGCCGAATCACTGCAAGCCCTAAATCAAGTGCCGACGCACTGCCTGCTGAACAACCAATCTGACCATCAAAGGTGTATAAGGTATCTTCTTGATAGAGTGCATTCGGGAACTGAGCTTTGAATGCTTCTTCATACATCCAGTGCGTCGTTGCTTTCTTTCCATCCAAAAGTCCTAGCTTTCCGAGTAAAAATGCACCCGAACAAAGGGTCAATATTCGCTTGCCGTCCTGAGAAAACTGCAGCACTTGTTGTTTGATGATCTCTGGAATCGGACCATCACCGGTAGGCCAACCAGGGATGATCAAGGTGTCGTATTCGGAGAGGGAAGGCTGATATTGGGTACGAATGGTGATTTGACCTGTGGCCTGAATATCGCACTCTTCCATATTAATGACATCGGTCTGATACCAAGGGTCAAACTCTGGTCTGGGTAGAGCGAACAGTTCTATGGCGCAAGACATTTCAAATAGGGTGGCATTTGAATGGGCCAAAATAGCAACCTTGATCATCTCTACTCCAAAACGTGGTGGACTTTAATTGGCTTATTATTATCGATAATTGTCTTTTAAGCCAATGTTGGTGTTGGTGGCTTATAGGCACTATGAAGCTCAATTCACAAAAACGCCGACAAGGAGAAAGTCATGAGTAGTGCCGTATCGAGAGTACCAGCCGCAGAGAGTGAGGAAGCGTTAGCGCATTTTGAGCGTCTATTGAAATTTGAAACGGATTGTTGGGATGTTCACCATGCGTTGAGTAATGGCCTGCAAGATTTTGTTTTGATTGATGTTCGAGGAGAGGAGCTTTTTGCTCAAGGACATATTGCTGGTGCAATTAACATTCCCCACCCACGCCTAAACGAGAAGCGATTGGCAGAATTTCCGCGAGACACTCTGTTCGTTGTTTACTGTGCAGGCCCGCATTGTAATGGAACAGAAAAGGCTGCTATTCGCTTGGCCAAACTGGGAAGACCGGTGAAAAAAATGATTGGCGGTGTAACAGGTTGGATTGATGAAGGTTTTCAATTGCAGCCATTGGATAATGTATGCACAAAACGCATAGCCTAATTGATTAAATATCATTTGAGTCATTGCGCGAGGATCTCTACACTTCGCGCTCATTTTAAACCCTGCTGAGATTATGAATCATGTTTTCTCAATCACTTTTCGCTCAGCTAGCGAGAATGACGCTGTTACTTGCGCTCTCTTTAGTTGTTGTTCATCACTCTCCCGCTTTGTTGGAGTTATTGGCGCAACAGGCTATTGATAGCGGTTGCCACCAAACAACCAGCGGCGAACACGACCATTCTCACCACCATCATCATTAAGGTTATTCGATGAGCATTTTTCGATTTCCACTTATGGTTTGGCTAGGAATTGCCATTCTTATTACCAGTCTCGGGATCAGACAGTCTTTCGGTATCTTTATGATGCCAATCTCTGACCATTTTGCGACGGGGCGAGAGTTCTTTAGTTTTGCTATCGCACTGCAAAACCTATTGTTTGGTGCGTTCCAACCGTTTGTTGGTATGGCAGCGGACCGCTTTGGTGCGAAAAAGATCATAATTTCAGGTGCGATTGCTTATGCACTGGGCTTGTACTTAACTTCTATTGCTGTCGAACCAACCATGCTTTATTTGTCACTAGGTATGCTTGTCGGGCTAGGTTTAAGCGCAACCAGTTACGTGATTGTGCTTGGTGCAGTGGCCAAAGTAGTGCCTGCAGAACACGCAGCGAAAGCATTTGGCTTAACGACCGCAGCTGGCTCTTTCGGTATGTTTGCGATGATCCCAGGTGCGCAAGCTTTGTTGTCTGATTTTGGTTGGCAGGGTGCATTAAATGTATTCGCGGTGCTTTGCTCAACCATGATTGCTTTTGCGCTGTTTATGCGCGCACCAAAATCGAGTGAGAAAAAAGCTCAGACTCAAGAAGACAATCAAACGCTTAAGCAGGCGTTAAAAGAGGCATTTGCTCACAAAGGGTATTGGTTAATTCATGCTGGCTTCTTTGTGTGTGGCTTCCATGTAATGTTTATTGCGACCCACTTGCCAAGCTACTTAGCAGATAAAAACCTCTCTGCTCAGACAGCGGCGATGGCGCTGGCCTATGTCGGTATTTTCAATATTTTTGGCTCCTACTTCTGGGGTGTTATGGGTGACAAATATAGTAAGCGTCATGTGATG
Source organism: Vibrio sp. RE86 (assembly GCF_013114545.1). GTDB lineage: Bacteria > Pseudomonadota > Gammaproteobacteria > Enterobacterales > Vibrionaceae > Vibrio. The sequence continues at coordinate 154,157 of NZ_VTXI01000001.1, forward strand.
TCGGCGCTGTACTTGGTCAGAACCGTGGTTATTGCAGCCTTCGTGACTTTGCCCGTTACGGATTACACAGCTGCGATCTTTGGCGGTGCGATTGGTTTCTGTTGGCTTGGTACTGTGCCATTAACGTCTGGATTAGTTCGACAGATCTTTGGTGCGAAGTACCTATCTACCTTGTATGGATTGGTGTTCTTTACTCACCAAGTCGGTAGCTTCTTAGGTGCATGGGCGGGCGGTCGTATCTACGATTACTATGGTTCATATGATCCAATTTGGTGGTCTACCGTTGTATTGGCGTTTGCCGCTGCACTGATCCACCTACCGATCAATGATAAGCCTGTAACGCGTTTAGCGACGGCGTAATCTAATCATCAATAATCTTCGTACAAGAAAGCGGCCATAATGAAATGGCCGCTTTTTTGTTATGAGGAAAAGACTTTGACTAAAACGAAAGGGCTGTACTGGTTTACCAATGATCTGCGAATTCATGACAACGCATTACTAGAGTCGGCTCTTGAACACGTTGACGAATTGGTCTGCTGCTATATCTATCCTGAAATGACCCGTTTCCTTGGTCACTTCTCGCAAGAGACTCACTTGGGGGCGGCTAAGCAACGTTTTATAAGGCAATCTGTTGAGGATTTGGCGACGCGATTGGGCGAAGAAGGGATCACTCTGTTGCCATTTGAGGGCTCTTTAAAAGCATCCATTTCGACGGTCATAGAACAGAATGAGCCTACCCATCTGTTTTGTAGCCACAGTGCAGGCCATGAGGAACAGGCGATCGTTGAAGCGATCAAGTCTCAGTTCAAGGATCTGAAAGTGGTGCAACTTAGCAATAGCTCTTTGTTCCAAGAAGAAGACTTACCCTTCGATCTAGATGATTTACCTAAGACTTTTACGCAATTTAGAAAGAAAATAGAATCCGCAATCACGCCTTTGTTTTTGCCTTCAGCCCAACTTGCAACTTCAGACAATAAAACCGCAATAGACGTCTTTGACGATTCCGTTGAAGACTATTTTCTCGGAGGGGAGTCTGAGGGACTAGCGCATTGTGAACGATACTTTTCATCAGATTTACCCTCAAGCTACAAACTTACCCGCAATGGTTTGGATGGACTGACTTACTCGACCAAGTTTTCACCTTGGCTCGCGCTTGGTTGTGTAAGTCCGCTGCGAATTTACACAAGCTTAAAACAGTATGAAGCGCAAAACGGACAAAATGATTCTACGTATTGGATCTACTTTGAATTGCTATGGCGAGAGTATTTTTACTGGTACGGACGTAGACACAAATGCCGTTTGTTCGTGTTTAGCGGACTTCATGACAGTAAGCCTCTAACGACTTTTTATCCTCAACGATTTAAGCAGTGGAAAGAGGGCAGAACTGCCTTTCCGATCGTCAATGCTTGTATGAATCAGCTACGAGAGACAGGGTATATTTCAAATCGAGGCCGTCAGCTTGTCGCCAGCTGTTTGATTCATGAGCTTGGTATCGATTGGCGGTATGGCGCTGCTTACTTCGAAACACAATTGCTTGATTATGATGTGGGCTCAAACTGGGGCAATTGGCAGTACCTTGCGGGCGTCGGCGCGGATGCAAACGGTTCTAGACAGTTTAATTTAACCAAGCAGACGGAAATCTATGACCCGCATGGTGAATTTATTGAACAATGGAATGGCGAGGCTTGCTGTGAGTCACTCGATACTGTCGACATGGTTGATTGGCCGATTTTCACCAACCGATTCGGTAAATAGGGAGCGAAAATGCAATTTGATACTGTGCGTCTTATTTTGGGTGATCAACTTGACCATAACCACAGCTGGTTTGCTGAAACTGATGATTCCGTCCTCTATTTGATTGCAGAAATGCATCAAGAAGCCAGCTACGCAAAGCACCATATTCAAAAAGTGTGCGCGTTCTTTGCGGCGATGGAAAACTTCGCCAATGAGCTAAGGCAAGATGGCCATCAAGTTATCTATCTCACTCTCGACGATACCGAACGTTTTGAAGGCGTGTCCGATCTCGTTGCTCACCAAGTTGCGCAAAGCCAAGCTGTACGATTTGAATATCAAAGGCCTGACGAATTTCGCTTAGCTAATGTACTTGGCGAGATTGAGCTAACGGGTTGTGAGGTGGTTCGAGTTGAAAGTGAGCATTTTCTACTGCCGTTTGACGAAATTTCACAGCAGTTTGCCCCAAACAAGCACATCATGATGGAGCACTTCTATCGTCGTATGCGTAAGCGTTTTAATATTTTGATGGATGACGGTAAACCTTTGGGTGGTAAATGGAATTACGATGCGAATAACCGTAATAAGCTCAAACCGCAAGACATTGAAGCGTTACCTACGCCGTTACTTTTTAGCACCGACATTCGTTCACATTTGGACCGTTTAGAGCGACATAGTATCAATACCATTGGCAAAGCTGAGAGCCACCTTTTATGGCCGACTAACCGAAATCAAAGCCTCTCGTTACTCGCTCACTTTTGCCACGTTTGCCTACCATTGTTTGGTCGCTTCCAAGATGCCATGACCGCAGAACATCCAAGCCGGTGGAGCCTTTATCACAGTCGACTCTCATTCTCCCTCAACAGTAAAATGTTGAGGCCGCTAGAAGTGATAGATGCAGCGTTGTCTGCCTATGCGGCTAACGAGCATATCGATATTTCCCAAGTGGAAGGGTTTATCAGGCAAGTATTAGGGTGGAGAGAGTATATTCGCGCAGTCTACTGGGCAAACATGCCAGACTACGCCAGCAAAAATCACTTATCGGCGCAGCGTAAACTTCCCGACTATTTTTGGAGTGGCGAAACGAAAATGCGCTGTCTGAGCCAAGCCATCGAGCAATCCCTAGAGTTTGGTTATGCGCATCATATTCAGCGTTTAATGGTCACGGGTAACTTTTGCCTGATCGGTGAGGTAGACCCAAAATTGGTTGATGAGTGGTACTTGGGGATTTATGTCGATGCGATAGAGTGGGTAGAAATGCCTAACACGCGTGGCATGGCGCTTTTTGCTGATGGTGGGATCGTTGGGACTAAACCGTATGCGGCAAGCGGGTCATACATCAATAAGATGAGCGATTACTGTAAAGGCTGCCATTACAACGTGAAAGAGAAGGTAGGAGAAAAGGCTTGTCCACTCAACAGCCTCTACTGGCGTTTTATGGTTAAACATAGAGAGAGGCTTTCTCAAAACCCTCGTATAGGAATGATTTACCGTTCATGGGATAAGATGGACATTGAGTTGCAAGACAGCACTTTGGCGCAAGCAGAGCAGTATTTAGTTCAAATAGATTCATTATGAGACTTGTAAATTAAACTGCTCAGCAAGCAATAATTGTGTGCCACTTTATTGAGCAATTCGATTATCATGGTCAGACTTTGTTCCTATATTTCTTACTTATATGCTTGCTGAATGGGTTACTACCGAGGCATTGATTGCTGCTTTCCTGATATTTCTCGGTTCATTTGTACAGACTGCGATCGGCTTCGGTCTGGCGATTGTCGCTGCGCCGCTGCTATTTTTAGTCTCACCTGACTACGTGCCAGCTCCTATTTGTTTGGTGGCACTTTTCATTTCAATATTAAATGCAATGAAACACCGTGATAGCGTCGAAATTGGTGGGCTTAAAATGGCGTTAATTGGCCGTGTGCCGGGCTCTGTTGCTGGTGGTGTGCTGCTTGTCATGGTATCGACTGACTTATTGGCACTTTGGCTCGGCGCATTGGTTCTGCTCGCTGTGTTGATCAGTTTGATGCCATTTCGTATTGAGCCTACGCCATCACGCATGTGCGTTGCAGGGTTCTTCTCAGGCTTCTTCGGCACAAGTTCGGCGATTGGTGGCCCACCAATGGCGTTATTACTGCAACATCAAGAGGCAAACCAGCTGCGCGGTAATCTGTCAGCATTCTTTGTATTCAGCTCGATCATCTCTTTGATCATTCAAATGCCAGCAGGCTTTTTAACTCTCCACCATCTTTGGATCACTGTTCCCCTTATCCCTGCTGCCTGGGTCGGCTATAAACTTGCCAGATTAACCACACAATCACTGCCGAAAGAGAAAATTCGTATCGGGGCGCTGCTACTTTGTTCGGTCAGTGGCGCCACGGCCGTTTGGCAAGGACTGCAATAAAACTGGGTTTATTCATCTTACGTTAAGGAAAAATCATGATACTGGAAGTCGCAATCTTAGATGTGAAACCTGATTTGGAAGCGGAGTTTGAGCAGAGCTTTGCTAAGGCACAGGCTATTATTTCAAGTATGAAGGGCTACGTGTCCCATCAGCTGCAACGCTGTATTGAGAACCCAAGCCGCTACATTTTGTTGGTGAATTGGGAAACATTGGAAGACCACGAACAAGGCTTTAGACAGTCTGCTGAATATCAGGAATGGAAGGCACTTTTACACCATTTTTATGACCCATTCCCGACAGTAGAGCATTACGAGGCAATCTACAGTTAGATTTTCTAAAGGAGAAACAACGTGCTTAGAATTCTTGGTAACATCATTTGGTTTTTATGTGGTGGCGTGATCATGGGACTGGCTTGGTGGCTGGTTGGTTTGATCTGTTTCATCAGTATTATTGGCATCCCTTGGGGACGCGCGTGTTTCGTTATCGGTAATTTCTCTTTCTTCCCGTTTGGCCAAGAAGTGATTAGCCGAGATGAGTTAACAAAAGAGATGGATATTGGTACCAGCCCACTCGGTACCATTGGTAATGTTGTTTGGTTCTTGCTTGCGGGCATTTGGCTAGCGATTGGTCATATTATGTCAGCGGTGGCGTGCTTTATTACCATCATCGGTATTCCATTTGCGTTGCAGCACTTGAAGCTTGCCTATATCTCACTCGCACCGATCGGAAAAACCGTGGTGCCAAAAGAGCAAGCCGCCATGGCTCGCTACTCAAACATCAAATAGACCCCAAAAAAAAGACCCGCTACATTGAGCGGGTCTTTTTATTTTCAAGCTTTACTTTAGCTCTTCGCCGTAGATATCAAACGAGAAGTACTTCGCCGCGATTTTATCGTAAGTACCATTCTCACGGATGGTCTCAATCGCTTGGTTAAATTGCTGAGCGAGGGCTTCGTCATTTTTTCTTAGTGCGAGCGCAGTACCTTCACCTATGTAGGCTTTATCTGTAACGGCCTTACCCACAAACTCAAAGCCGTCACCGATCTCTTTATCTAAAAACGCCAGCGCCAACTGATCTGAATTACCAAATGTTAAATCTAAACGGCCATTTTTCAGGTCGATATACACTTCATCTTGTCCTGTGTATCGTTTGATCTCTGCTACATCACCAAACTTATCTGTCACATAACGGTCGTGGATAGTACCGCTTTGCACACCAATGACTTTGCCGTCTAGGCCGCTTTTTGTGAGCTCGACAGAAGCGTCTGAACTTGCGACAAAACGAGCCGGTGTTTGATAATACTTATCTGTGAAAAGAACACGTTTTTTACGCTCTTCGGTAATACGCATAGACGCCATAATCACATCAGACTTGCGAGCGAGTAGGCTAGGAATCAACGAATCCCACCCTTGAGAAACCCATTTACACTCAAGCTTCGCCTCTGCACAAAGCGCGTCTGCAATCTCAATATCAAAGCCAACGGGCTGACCCGATGCATCTTTATAGTTAAATGGCGGGTAAGTAAAATCCGAAGCAAGGCGAACTTCCTTTGCCAATACTGGAGTTGCAAGCAGAGCAGCAGCGCAAGCGATAGCACTAAGCATTTTGTTCATGTTCAATATCCTTATTATTTTGAGTTGATGTTCTCAGCGGGTACGAGAAGTTGCAAATGATTTCGGCAACCTCGTTCATGCTTTTTTCTGACCCGATAGTGATTCTCACGCAGTCTTTTAGGCTTGGCTCGTGGCTCTGATTTCGGGTGACGACACCGTGTTGAGCCAAGTAATTAAACAGGTTTACTTCTGGCTTGGTTTTGATCAGAACAAAGTTAGTCGAAGATGGGTAAATGGTTTCAATCCAGTCTAGCGACTCAATGCGTTGAACGAACTGCTCTCGAGTTTGGATTAAGTGTTGGGTCGACGCAGCAACTTTGCTTAGCCCCTCTTGGCTTAACGCGTTCAGTACAATTTCTGCTGAGCTGTCAGGCATAGGGTATGGAGGAACAAGTTTGAGAACAAACTCCATCACTGGTTCTGAAGCAATAATAAACCCACAGCGCACTGCCGCTAACCCGAAGGCTTTTGACAAGGTGCGAATGACAATGAGGTTCGGGTATTGGTCGATGAGGTCGACAACACTTTGACCCAGTTCGAACTCAATGTACGCCTCGTCTACAACAATCAGTGCTTTGTCTTGCGTCTGCTCTAATATCGCTTGGATCTTATCTTTAGGTAGTAATTGTCCGGTCGGATTGTTTGGCGAGCATAAGAATACGAGGTTCGCTTTGTCTGCCGCATCAATAATACTCTCGACATCCAGAGAAAAGTCCGGAGCAAGCAAAGGGCAGTCGATAGTATTAATGGACAGTGATTCCGCGCAGAACTCATACATTGCATAGGTTGGGGAACATTGAGCAATTTGATCTTTCCCTGGCTGACAGAAAGTTCGAATCAGCAAATCGATGGCTTCGTCTGCTCCGCGAACCGCAATGGTTGGCTGCGCCGTTCCACAGTAATTTTGGTAAGCAGCCGCGATATCATGGGGTAAAAAGTCTGGGTATCGATGTAAGTCAGCTTGATGCTCAGAGAAGTGAAGTGGGTGCTCCAGTTCGTTCGCATTTAGCCACAATCTACCTGAGCCCCCGATACGACGAGCAGATTGGTAAGGTATTAATTTTTTTATGCTTTCTGGTGCAAGCTTTTCTGCTATAGACGTCATTTTAATTATCCATTATTGCATAGCTAATCATTTTAATTGTTTCAAGCTAACTATATTTTCTCTATAAGAGATAATTTAGTCATTTGTGTCTTTGTGAAAAATCGAAATAAAGGCATAATAGCCATGCAAAAAAATCATGGATGATGAATAAATGAGTAACAGACTCCCTTCGACAAAGAACTTGCAGGCCTTTTTAGCAACGGCTCAGCATTTGAATTTCACCCATGCCGCTGAGTCGCTGAATATGACGCAAGGCGCGATCAGTCGTCAGATTCAATCGTTAGAAAGCATGATGGGGATTGCACTGTTTTATCGTCAGGCTAGAGGGTTGGCGTTAACACCTGAAGGGGCAAAATTCATTCCTCTGGCAGAAGACATTATTACTCGTCTTCAACTTTCGATTCGAGAAGTCGCTGATAGTGCGAACCGGATTAAGCTGAATGCGCCAAGCTGCATTACAAGCTGGTTGTTATCGCGCCTAGCCAACTTTCAACAAGCCTACCCAGAAATCAACGTTGAACTGACGTCGACTACCAAACACCAAGCCGTTCCCAATTTTGATAATTTTGATCTGATCGTGAGTTACGGAAAACCGATACGCAGCAAAACCGTCGAACAGACTTTGTTGTTCAATGAGATATTAGCGCCAGTGTGTTCGCCTGAGCTTTGGACGAAGCTTGATACAGAGATGGATGAAACCGAAGTCTTAAAGCAATTTACGTGGCTGCACGCCAACCCTGAGCAGTCAGACTGGTCGATGTGGCTAGCGTCGCAGGGGCATTTACATCTCAAGGGTAAAGGTAATCAGACGTTTGCGACATTGGATCAGGCGATGAATGCCGCTCAGCAAGGCTTTGGTATGGCAATAGGTGATATTACGTTGGCCAAGCAAGATATTGAATTGAAACGCCTGACTCAGCCTTTTGAAGCGATAGTGCACTCGGGGAATGGGTATCACTTGCTCAACCCACACCATGGAGAAAATGAACGGGTTGGTCAACTGATTGAGTGGCTGACCGCTAACCCGTAATAGTGTCTTCTACAATGCGTCTTAGCCATAGCATCGTTTCGTTTTGACGATTCTTGTGATGATAATAGGCGTAAACATTGGGTGTCAGCGCGACGTTATCTAACAAGATAGGAAGGCGACGTAACTTGTCGAGCTTTTCAATGTTTGTCAGGCTTGAGCCGGGGAACATCATATCGGTGTTCAACACGACATCGATAACCGCTGAAGGAAGCTCGGAGCGAAAGGCAATTTTGTGTTCGACTCCTCTCATATTCAGAAGCTTTTCCGCAAAGGATTGATTGGAGTTCCAATCAGCGGCGATGATGGTTGCAAGCTCAAAATCCATGCTCGAATCGAGAGCGATGGCATCCCCTTTAAACGGGTGATCTTTTCTGATGTAGGCACTGAAGCTATCTTGCGCGACTTTTTTGCTGATCAACTCTTTTGGCGCATGACCGATTTCATAGTTGACCCCAAGCTGTACCTCGTCATTGATGAGTTCTTGCATGGTGCTTTTAGACCAATTGAGCAGGTGTACTTGCACGTTAGGGGCTTGCGAGCGAATTGCACCGAAGATTTCACTGGCGAATGAGCTGAGTATAAACGGAGCGAGTGCGACTTTTAATGTGCCAGTGAGCTCGTTTGGGTCAAATTCGTTAGACGCATTTATTGCTGTGGAAAGTTCATCAATTAACGGAGAAACATTGTCGGCAAGCTTGTTCGAGTATTCCGTGGCTCTTAATCCGGTATGTGTTTTAACAAACAGTTCGTCACCAAAATGCGCTCTTAGCCTTTGCAGTGCTTTACTCACCGCAGGCTGTGAGACAAACAAACGCTCAGCGGCTTTACGCATATTCCGTTCTTGATGAAGAATAATGAATGTTCGCAGTAAATTAAGGTCAAGGTTTGAGAACAGATCTTTTGCCATACAAGCCTCCATGCTTTATCGATCTCTACGAATCATAGCGTTAATCACACGCAGTGACTAATCCAATTTCGCTATAGATGCTTTTACTTCAATCAGTTAAGCGTGACCGCTAGTACGCTTTAATGCCAAACTGTTTGAGTTTTGATGGCAGTACATCGTCGAGCTTTTCAATCTCATCTGGGAAGACTTCAATGAGGCTAAAATTGTGGGCTTCGTATACGTCTCGTATTGTTTTCTGGTCTTGCTCAGACATGGCACCTGAATCGTTGCCCCAATACTGTAGGTAGACTTTCCCGCTCGGCAGATAAAAGTCGCTGAGCACATCCGATTCAATGGGAAGCTGGCGGTCATATGCGTGCACAACGCCATTCATGTAGAGCCAGTTGTCGATGATGAGCTCGGCTTTTGAGCGGACATAATGGCCATCTAAGGTGCGGTGTTTGGCTTCGAACTTTTGACGAAAACTAGACAAGGATTTATCTGTCGCATGAGCTTCGGCATCTTGACCTGAGAACTCTACAATGGATTGACGTAAGCGTTTGTTCCGAACAATTGAATCATGCCAAACCACAAACTTCTGCTCACTCTCTTTGTCCTCTCGCTGATATCCTCCAACGGTTAGCCCCGACTCCGTGACGCTCCAGCCTGACTCACCTTTGCTGATCCAACCTAACTCTTTCAGCAGTTGATTGATCTTTTTAGCATTTAACGAGAATCGCTGCCCGATTTGAGTCGCACTCAGTGTTTCGCCACTTGTTGCATCAGAGTCAATAAGAAGATTCTCAGGCCAAACAATGAATTGCCCGAACTTAGGGTGATTGATGTATTCGCCACCAAATCTGCGCCCTGTTTCGGTTAGCACCCAAGCTTCTTCTGAGCGGTTGATATAACCCGCGGTTTTTAGTTCTTGGAATAACTGTTTGGCGTCGGTTTCACGCAGTTTTGCCAGTGCCGTAGTAGAGATTTTTTCGGGCATATCATTCTCCTTATAGGTGCCCATATTGTTGAGTTAAAGCGTTGAAGAATCAAGCTTCAGGCAGGAATGAATAGATGGGGAGCAAAAAAGGGAAGTAAGTAATTACTTCCCTTAATTGTAATTTAGGTTCGGATTAGGACTGGAATGTATTTAATACGACTTGGTTTCGCCCTAAGCCTTTTGCTTGGTAGAGCGCTTTGTCTGCTCGGCCTATAGAGATGTGTTGGCTGTCTCGGTTAGAAGTAATGCCAATGCTTACAGAATATTGCAGTGGTACATCATCGTAGACCATCTTGGATTGTTCGACCATGTGGCGGAACATTTCACACTGTTCATACGCATCGTTTTCGTCGTTGGCTCTAAACAAAATGCAGAACTCCTCGCCACCAAAGCGAGCAAGGCTCAATGAGTTGGGTTTGGGGAAGTATTTTTTCATCAGTTCGGCAGTATGAGAAATCACTTGGTCGCCACATAAATGTCCATATTTGTCATTGATACGTTTGAAGTGGTCGATATCCAGAATCGCTAAGTAGACATTCTCTTCGTCAATATGAGCGTCGATTTTGTCTCTTAAAACGAGCTTGTTATCTAGGTGGGTCATGACATCTTTGCTACGCAGCTTTTTATGCAAAAGCAGGTTTGAGAGTGCAACTTCTGAGTAGTCACGGATCATACGTAGAATACTGCGATAGGTCGGGAAGGTCGCCTTCATGTAGATCACAGCGATCAGCCTATTTTTGTCGAAAAGTGGGATCGTATAGTGACGAGAGTTGATTTGTAGCTTTTGCGCCAGTGGGTCTGTATAGCGTTTGCCCGTATAGCTAAGCGAGCTAGGTGAAAAGCGTTTTGCGAGCTCTTTATCTCTCAAAACGATGTTGCTATTTCCATGATAATCAACGGTGCTGAAGTGGCCGTAATCTGAATCATAGAAACAGAGCTGAACGCCGTTGTGGTGACAGAAACGATCTAAGATTGCTCTCAGTCCGTGTTTAAAGTCGGCCAATTCTGCTTTGTTGTTCAGCTCCGCCAAACTGCTATTGAGCTGATAGGTTAAGTAGTTGATAACAACAGCGAGGAAAAGCAGCGAAGCAATAACGATGGCAGTCAGAGAAAATTGGTAGGATGTTGAGAGAATGTCGGAGCGATCCGTGCCTGAAATAAAGACCCAATTGTATGGGTTTTCACCGTCATACACGGACATTTTGAATTGGCTCTGATAGTAATATTCGTGTTTTCCGAAGCGCAGGCCACCACTGATAAGTTCACTGATTCCGGCATGGTAGCTAACGGAAGGAGAACCTATTCGGTCTGGATCTGGGTGAAATACCAACCTTCCTGTAGTGTTATCGACCACAAATACGTAACCATGCTCTAATGTGCGAAGGCCACGTAGGCTTTGCGTGGTGTATTTGAGGTCAAACTCTAGCCAAATCTCGTTAAGGTTCTCTTGAATAAATTTCACGGCAAATACCCATTGATTTGCGCGCTTTTTGTATACCGACGATACCTCAATATTGCTACCAATATGTTCTAGTGGACGCCAAGCGATATCATCTCGCTGCTCTGCTTCTGTTGGATACAGTAAGATAGAACGGTACTGATTTGTTTCATGATTGACGTAGATAATATCGCTATAAGAGGGAAAGTTCTCAAGGGTGCGTTTGGCGTTGTCGTCGAACTCAGTGACGGAGGCGCTGTCGTTGAGTAAGTAAAGCTTACTGGCAGCCGCTTCTACTTGGGAAAAAACGAGGTTGGATGCGGTTTTCAGGTTTGAAAAAGACTGTTGATAAGCACTTTGTTCTGATTTTATGAGTTGCTGATACGCCGCATATATCATCCCTATCACCAATAGTATGATATACGGCCTCAAGGTGCGGATGAGGAGTTTTGGTAAAGCCATTTATGCCAACTGATTATTTTAAAGCTATAGTAATTATGCGCCGTATAGTAAACGGATTTTACAAGCACATCAATGCATAATAATCTAGTGTTTGGCTTAATTTTTGTTATTAATTTGAGCGGCATGTCACCATATCGCTCATTTTTGTGAGGTTAGGCTTTAGCAAAAAAGATGGCAATTGAAGCAGGGGCAACCAGCACTTGTTTATGATCGATTGTCTGGTGAAGCTCATGAGAGTCCGTATTACAGATCATATTCCACTCTTTTATATCTGTCTCTGGTAGGGTAAACCGAGCAGGAGCATTGGTCTGGTTGATACAATAGAACAGCTCATTTCCCTCTTTTCCTATGCCTAGGTGCAGAGCAACAGAACTCAATCGATTCCAATCGTCATGCTCCATGAAAGCGCCATCTAGACGCCGCCAGAATATGCGGTTGGTGTTGCGTTTTTCTCCGCTGAATGCTCGGATGAATGGCACCATAAATTCTTGGCGTGCTTTTACCATCTCAGCTAACCAAGATTTGAACTGTTCTTTTCGTTCAGACGATTGCCAGTTGAGCCAGCTCAGTTCGTTATCTTGGCAGTAGGCGTTGTTGTTACCTTGCTGAGAATGCGATAAAACGTCAGCGGTTAAAATGTGTGGGATACCAAAGGCAAACAGTAAGCTTGCCATGAAGTTTCGCTTCTGTTTCTCACGCTTTTCGATAATGGTTGGGCTTTCGGTTTCCCCTTCGACACCGTAGTTGTCAGAACGGTTGTCACCATGACCATCTCGGTTTTGCTCACCGTTTTCTTCATTGTGTTTGTGTTTGTATGAGACGAGGTCTTGCATGCAGAAACCATCGTGATACGTGATGTAGTTGACGGTCAGCTTGTAAGGCCAGTTCGCTGCACTGTAAAGATCACGTGAACCCATTAGTCGGGTTGCAAACTCTTTCAAGAAGCCCTGATCACCGCGCCAGAAACTGCGTGTGATGTCTCTTAGGCGATCATTACATTCATTCCAACCGAATGGAAAATTACCGACTTGATAACCGTTAGGGCCAATGTCCCAAGGTTCGGCGATGAGTTTTACTTCACGAAGCACAGGGTCTTGTGCGACTGCCTTAAAGAATGCCGCATCTTGGCTGAAGTGCTCACCATGGCGACCAAGCGTTGCTGCAAGATCAAAGCGGAACCCATCGATTTTGTATTCACTAACCCAGTAGCGAAGCGTGTCCATGACGAGGTTTAGTGACGGTTGGTAGGCAAGATCAACGGTGTTACCACAGCCAGTGTAGTTTGCGTAATGTTCACCATGTTGGATGTAGTAGCGTTTATCTAGGGCTTTTAGGTTAAATACTGGGCCGTCAGCGCCACCTTCAGCGGTGTGGTTGTAGACAACGTCGAAGATCACCTCGATACCATTGCGATGCAACTCTCTGATCGCTGTTTTTAACTCTGTCACGGCGTCTTGTGTGGCGTAGCGTGGGTCTGGCACCATGAATAAGTATGGGTTGTATCCCCAGTAATTGACCTTATCCATCTTTAATAGGTGCGGCTCATGCATACATGCCGCGACAGGCAATAACTGCAGTGTGTTGATGTTTTGCTGTTTGTAGAAATCCAGCATAGGTTGGCTAACCAAGCCTAGATAGCAGCCGCGTTGATTCCCATCCACTTCACTATTGAGTTTTGTCAGCCCTTTCACATGGGTTTCAAACAGAACCATCTCTTCACGAGGTCTGTTTGGGCTTTCGACGCCTTGCCAGTCAAAGTTGTCATCAACGACTACACATTTGGCAAGCTTAAAGCTTTCTGTAGAAGAGAAAGGTAAGTTGTAGTGAAGCGGTTTTTCCAACGCCTTTGCATAAGGGTCAGAGACAAGATGAGGCTCGTCGCCGTTCTCAACAATATAAGCGTACTTTTGTCCGGCTTTGATTCCTGGCAAAAAGGTATAACGAACGCCTGCGTATTCACCTTCTAGATTGAATGTGGTGAATTCTCCATTGCAATCAAATAGCGCGAGCTGAATGTCTTTGGCATCTGGGGCAAATATAGAAAAGTTACACCCTTGTTCGCTAGGCGTAGCACCTAAAGGGTAAGGACGGGATCGCTGCATCATTATGGCTTTCTATCAGTATTTATTGCTTATATCTCTAGTTAATAGATTTGCATACTGCAGGTCAAGCGGCAGATTGAAAAAGTGACTTTGTAATTTTATTTCAATCATTGAGGCCAATTATTGAAAAAAGTGAGCTCCATAGCATTTTGTTCGGGTTATTTTTCTCCTCCTCGGAAAACTCACCCCTATTATTGTGATACAGGCAGTTAAAATACCGTTCTGTATAATTTCTACTCCTTTCTCATCCCCCCTAAATATTTCTCATCTGGAGGATTCGAGCTTTCTACTCCCTCTGTAATCTTGTCAGTGTTGAAACAGAACGGGGGTGCGACCCCCATCTTACCTCTCTTATTTTATCTGTTGCTGCCTTTACAGAGAGAGCGAAGAGAGCAAAAGAATAATAATCCCTAAATGGAGTTAATAATGAAAAAAGTAAGTGTAATTGCTGCTGCAGTGGCAACCGCATTAATGGCTGGATCGGCTATTGCTGCGGAAGCAAGTTTAGAAGAGCGTGTCGCACAACTGGAGGCGCAACTGGCTGAAACGACAGCGGTTGCGGAAGAAGCGCAAGCAACGGCTTCAGAAGCGGATAGCGGTTTTGAATTCCATGGCTATGCTCGTCAAGGTGTTGTTTATAACGGTGATGGCTCTCGCTTAGACAAAGGTGGCTTCCACGACCAAGGTGCGTTCTTCCACCCAGCGGCGCCTTATCTACATAACTACCGTTTAGGTAATGAACCTCACAACTACCTAGAAGCTAACCTAAGTAAGAAGTGGACGACTGAGTCTGGTACTTGGGCTAAGTTCTATACAACACTTGCTACACACCAATACTACGCTGACTCTGCGTTCAGTGAAGGCAATGGTGGTGATGACAACGATCTGTCGTTCCGTCAAGTTTATGCAGAGATGGGTAACCTAGATTTCCTACCTCAAGGCGCAACAATGTGGGCTGGTAAGCGTTACTACGGCCGCGCAGATATCTATCAATCAGACTTTTTATACCGCATTTACGATGGTACTGGTATCGGTGTCCAGAACATTGCGGTAGGTGAACAATCTCTAGATATTGCTTACATTACAGCAGACCGTGGTAGCTGGACTCCTCAAGATGCAGATGGCATCGATGAGCTACAGCACAACTTGAATGTGGCGTACAAAGGCGTTAAAGGGCTTGGGGGTTCGTTTGATTTTGAAATGAACTTAGCTTATGCAGGTAACCGTGCAGACAACACAGGAACTATTGACGGTGTTGCGGTAGATACTGATAAGCCTGAATTTGGCTATAACTTCGCGGTAACTTACGGCCGTGGTGACTTCTTCGGTTTCGCAGACGGTTGGTCTAAAGTCGCAGTGATGGCTGGTGGTGGCTTAGGCGCATCTCACCAATCTAACACTCTGTTTATCAACAACGAAGATGCGTTTGGTGCTCGTGTAGCGGCATTCGGTGTTTGGGATATCTCTGATGACTGGGACATGATGGCAGAGTTCGTCTATGACCGTAACAAAGATGGCGAATACCTAACGGATGATTCAGTTAATGGATACACTGGCGGCACTCAAGATATTGAGTACTACACTGTTGGTGTAATGCCAGTATACAAAGTGACACAGAACTTCTCTATTCAGTCTCAGTTCTCATATGAGTACGGTAGCTCTGACTTCGAAGGTTCGAAAGACTACAAAATCTGGCACGGTGGCTCGGCTTACCTAGATGGAAGCTCAATGTACAAAGCGACGATTGCGCCAACTGTAACGCTAGATTCTGGTAATTTCTGGGCTAAACCAACATTCCGAGCATTTGCTACGTATGCGACTTGGGATGATGAAATCGGTGCAACTGGCCAAGGTGTTGGTACAAATGGTTCAGCAACCGACAACGATTACGAGATCACTTACGGTGTACAAATGGAAGTTTGGTTCTAAACAAACTTTTCAAAACTACTGTCCTAGAACCCTCGCTTAGGCGAGGGTTTTTTCGTATTTATTCGAGTAAGTTCAATTTAATTTTTCAAAGTGTGATCTTGATCGGCCTTAAATTTTCTTTCAAAGAAAACTTAAAAACAATAGATATTTTATATAGTTACGATTTTCTGATAATTCACATATTTGTAATACTAGTGAAAAACTTTCCCTATAAGTGACTAGTTGCACTTAATTTTTTCTTTTTTCGTACTACGTTTTAGTTGTTCGCGCAGTTTTAGTCTATTCAGATTAAATCGGACAGGGTTAAACCAAATACGGACATTAGAAAATGAATATTAAATTATTAGCCGTCGCAGTTACGGCAGCAGCATGTGGTACAAACGCCTTCGCAGCAGAAATCTACAACAGCGATGGTTCAACAATTTCTCTTGGTGGTTATGTCGATGTCGGTCTCGGCGAATACGGCTCTAGTGATGAAGTCGAAGTACACCAAGTTTCTCCTCGAATTAATATTGGCGGCACTCAAGATGTGGGTAACGGCGTCACGGTCGATGCCAAAGGTGAATGGCAACTTGACTACCTAGATGGCGGAGATACGTCATTCACCACTCGTTTAGGTTACTTGGGTGTGACCCATGAACAGGGTGGTCGTTTAGTACTGGGTACGCAATGGGCACCGTATTACGACATCGCAGGTGTAGCAGATATGCCAATTGCGTTCGCCAATGACTTTCTTTACGAAAACCATGGCAACCTAGCGACAGGTCGTGGTGATAAGATGGTGACTTATCGCAAGGGCTTTATGTTTGCTGATGATATGTCACTGGACTTTGGTTTAGGTTGGCAAGGCAAGCATAACGAAGGTTTAACGGTTTATGATGCTCGTGGTCAGATCGCAGTATCCTTCTCATTCATGGGCGCTTCGTTAGGTTACGTTTATAACGGTGGTGAAGTTAACAATGTTGATGCTGAGTCGAACGCAGTTTCCCTGAAATACGGTAGCTACGGCGATGGTATTTATGCGGCGTTAGTCTACGCGATGAACGATCAGTTCTATGATGGTCTGTACGAATCTGACCAATATGAAGCGCTTCTTGCTTATGGCTTAGGTAATGGACTAAACGTGAGTGTGAACTACGAAGCGGTGGATGGTAAGGCGACATCGGCTTCAAGCAGTCAAACACAATTTAGCCAAAGTGCGATTCAAGCTGAATACAACTTTACACCTAAGCTAGTTGGTTTCGCTGGTTACCAAATTGATCTGGGTGATGATGATCCTGCAACGGAAGATGACGATAAGTGGACTTTCGGTGCTAGATACTTCTTCTAAAAAGAATCTACTGCCTTAACACAATGATAGTGTTGACGCCTATTCACTTTGAATAGGCGTTTTTCTGTCTATCTAGGCTCAAATAAGTTATCTCCTTATCAATAATATGGGGAAAAGCTCAGAGTTTTGGATACTGCCTCTCCACTTTACAGCGAATTGAATTAGAATATGCGCTCTTAATAATCAGTTCAGGGAAGATGAGATGAATTCAGTGAGGCTTGAGGAGAGCTTGGTGCATCCAAGCAAAATATTATGTGTCGGTCGTAATTACCTTGAACACATCCATGAGCTAAACAACGCTATTCCTGAACAGATGGTGGTATTCTCCAAACCGTCCACGTCGATATCATCTCAACTCAATGCTTATCATCAAGAACGTCTGCACTATGAAGGAGAGATCTGTTTTATCGTACAAGAAGGCGAGCTATCAGCGGTTGGGCTTGGGTTAGACCTCACTAAGCGTGATTTGCAATCTAAACTCAAGTCAAAAGGGCTGCCATGGGAGCGCGCGAAAGCGTTTGATGGCTCAGCGGTATTTAGCCGTTTTATTCCGCTTGATGGGATCGACATTGAACAGCTTGAGATTGAACTCTTCATCAACTGCGTTCGAGTACAAAAAGGTTCGGTTAAGCAGATGATGTACTCACCAAATGCGATTCTTAACGAGCTTAAATCTTACACAACGTTATGTGATGGTGACATCATTATGACGGGCACGCCACAAGGTGTTGGTGAGGTGCATGAATCGGATGTGTTTCTTGCTCGATTGATTCAAGCGGAGCAAACGTTGATCGAAATCGAATGGGTCGCACAGTAAAACCCTTTACTTTACCCTAAGGGCAAGGATTAACCTTCAATAGAGCTTACTATTGGAGGTTTTTTTATTATGGGTTGTTGCAACAAAGCCCCTAAAGGTGGCACGACGAATCTTGGCCTGTTACTGAAGCTTGTCGTCGGTATGGCTGTTTTCTTGTTTTTGATTATCGCTCTGTTTGGATGATTTTTTAGCACTATTCAATCATGTGCCTATTGTTAACTTGTTGATAATAAATGAAATAGAGACCAGAACCCTTGTTCATCCGCAATAGATGACGATTTTAAATGTTATGGTTCGATTTATACTCCGTTAATCGTATCTATTGTGATTATTTATAATGGATATTGTTGTAAAGTTGAACTAAAATCCCGCCTCCTCCTGTTTCTGTAAAATTATTATTATGATCGACATCTCTGTGCTACCGGTGTATCTAACCGCAGTGGTAGCCCTTCTATTGTTGCCTGGCCCTGATATGTTACTTATTGCGAGCTCGAGTATGAGCTATGGCCGACGAGTAGGCATTTTCGCAAGCTTAGGTAATGCGACATCGGGGATTATCCTAACTTTATTAGCGGCGCTTGGTGTGTCTGCATTGATTGCAATGAGCCCTTTGGCACTTAAAGCTCTGCATCTATTGGGTGGCGCATATCTGCTAAAAATGGGCTGGGATTGCCTAAGAGCAAGTGCTGCGGATGCGCCTGAATTGGACGGGAATAATAAAGTTGCCACGACTTTTTACCAAAGAGCGTTAGTCAGTAACCTACTTAATCCGAAAGCATTGGTCTTTTTCGTTATGTTCCTTCCGCAATTCGTGTCTGGCAACATTACGGCCAGCTCAGGTGAGCAGATGCTGGCGCTTGGGTTGCTGCTCAATGTTCTTGGTCTACTGTTTAACTTGCTGCTTGTTGCTCTTGTAGGAACGCTTGGTAAGCCTCTGCTAGAGAACGCAAAGTTTCGAACTTATCAGCATAAAGTGATGGGCGGGGTATTTGTGATACTCGCTATTTGGATGTTAAGCTCATTTGCAAGCTAACCAAACAATTAAAGCCAGCCGTTAGCTGGCTTTTTTTATCTCTGCTGATCGCGGTACAAGGATGACATTTATGAATGTGCAGTTTGTTCTTAATCCACCTAAGAATATTAAAGACGTTATCTACAATGGGCTTAAAGCATTCAATTTAAAACACTTTCCAGATGAAGACGTCAGCTCTTTGGCTTGCTATGCGGCAGATGAACATGGGGACTTTGTTGGAGGTCTAACAGGAGAGATTTTTACCACCTCTTTGTTTGTCGAGTTCTTCTGGGTGGATGATAAAAAACGTCATTCAGGAGTAGGCTCTATTCTGATGGAACGATTAGAGAAAGAAGCAGTCCAAATGGGCGTAACGGATGTTTACCTTGATACGTATAGCTTTCAAGCTCCTGACTTTTACAAGAAATTGGGGTTCATCGAGGTGGGCAGGTATACGGATTTCCCAACTCAGGGTATTGATAAAATCTTCTTACAAAAGAGAATTGTATAGGTAGGTCAACAGGCCCTAGTATCTTGCAATACCCTAACAAAACTTTCTAACGGCTTGTCATAATCTGACGGGTTTTAATTTCGGTCACCAACTTCGGTAAACAACCAATTTGCAACAACCTTTAGCGATATCTCATTCAGCAAAAATCACTCTCATCCTCATTGGGTGGGTTTTTGCTATATGTCTTTCGCAGAATGCAGGTTGGCAGTCTGTGTGCGAATTTAAAACGTCGTTCTTAACTGACCACACCATGCAATCATCGCAGTCAAATGACCTCGGTGAGCAGTGTGACCTCACGGAAAAGCTTCTCAGTAGCGCCAAAGCCAGCTTAGAACACGTCATTATTGCCGTGTTCATCATTGCACTTGTTTTGGTCGCTTGGCGGATTGTGAGCAATCATGCTGCGCCAGCGTTTACAGAACCTATCCCTCCAAACAACCGGCTGCATTTAACGTTTTGTGTCTTTAGAGAGTAACGCCGCGACCGACTAACTTTTTTGTTAGCGCTTTTGCGCACCTGTTATTTATTCCCCATGATGGTATGGGGAACTCAATGGATACACACATGAATAAACAATGTATTTCTATTCTTCGCATTGCTGGTCGCTTTGTTCTGCTTCTCAGTGCGTTGATGTTTTCAGCCTTATCTTCTGCACAGGTAAAAACAGGCTGGCTGACTAATCCCGATCATCCTCCGGTTAAAACGCGTTTTGTACTGACGGGTCAATTCAATCCAAAGGAAAAAACGGTTGAAGGTTTCCTTGAAGTTGAACTCTCTGGCGAGTGGAAAACGTATTGGCGTAGCCCAGGGGAAGGTGGCGTGGCTCCAAGCATCAACTGGGATAAATCGACCAATCTAACTGAGGTTGATTGGCATTGGCCACATCCAGAACAGTTCAGCTTACTGGGTATTCACACGCTAGGTTATAAAGGCGACACAGTGATCCCAATGACGTTGCACGTCGAAGATGTCAATAAACCCGTTTTGATTGATGCTAAGTTAACGCTCTCGTCGTGCACTACCATTTGTGTCTTAACGGATTACCCTATCTCACTAAGCTTTGTGCCTAATGAACTGACCGTTGATGAACAAGCGATGTACATTCACGCGCAAGCTATTAGCATTGTGCCTAAGCCATCGCCACTGATTACCTCACAATCTGCCACTTGGGACTCATCGACCAGTCAGCTTCAAGTGACACTCACCAAACCTCTCGGGTGGGATAATCCAAATGTGATTGTTGATAGTACCAATGCGGCGATCAGTGATTACAGCTATCTTCTCACTGCGGTGGAGACGACAGAGGGTAAGCTTGTAGCAACTTTCGACGTATCAACTTGGCTAGGCGATGTCGACCTGACGGACCAAAGTGTCAACATTACGATTCAAGATACGGACTTTATCGCAGAGCAATTGGCTGAGGTTTCAAATGGTGTGATTTCGCCATTGGCACCAAAGCTGACGCTACTTGAGATGGTCGGTTTTGCTCTGCTTGGTGGTTTGCTCTTAAATGTGATGCCTTGCGTGTTGCCAGTGCTTGGCATGAAACTGAGCAGTGTGATTTCCACTCAGGGTTTGGCTCGACGTAAAATTCGTTTGCAGTTTCTTGCCTCTTCAGCGGGTATCTTGACCTCATTCTGGTTACTTGCTGCTTTCTTACTGGTGCTGAAATTATCGGGTAGCGCCATAGGGTGGGGAATCCAATTCCAAAGTCCGTGGTTCATCGCCATCATGGTGACGGTGACGGCGCTGTTTGGTGCAAATATGTTGGGACTGTTTGAGATTCGTCTATCTTCCAATGCCAATACTTGGCTGGCGTCTAAAGGGGACAATTCATACGGCGGACATTATTTACAGGGTATGTTTGCCACATTGTTAGCTACCCCATGCTCTGCGCCATTTTTAGGTACTGCGGTTGCATTTGCACTGGCTGCAAGTAGCGGAGAGATGTTGGTTATCTTTACGGCATTGGCAGTGGGTATGGCACTGCCTTGGCTTGTTGTCGCATTGTTCCCAGGGCTGGCTTCTTACCTCCCTAAGCCTGGCTCGTGGATGAATAAGGTTAAGCTGGCCTTTGGTGTGATGATGCTGCTCACCAGTCTGTGGCTTATCTCATTGCTAGCGAACCATATTCCGATCTTTTGGGTCATTTCGATTGTGCTTGTCATCATGATTTGGCTACTTGCCCGAATCAAACGTATTTACGGCGACAAGGCATTGGTCATTTCAGGCGTTCTCTCACTTGGATTGTTAGCGGGTGGATTGCTTGTTGGCAGTATGACCGCCGATCATTGGTCAACGCCATTACCCGCGGAACCGTCATGGGTAAGGTTGTCAAATGAAGCGATTGAAAACTCGGTTGCTCAAGGCAAAACGGTGTTTGTAAATGTGACCGCAGATTGGTGTGTGACGTGTAAGGCCAATAAGATAGGCGTTGTCTTACAAGACCCTGTCTACAGTGCACTACAGCACTCGAATGTTGTGCCGATTCAAGGTGACTGGACTCACCCAGATGGCCAAGTAACAGACTATTTGCGAGCGAATGGTCGTTTTGGCGTCCCATTCAACATTGTTTATGGCCCGAACGCACCTGAAGGGATTCCACTACCAGTGATTTTGACGTCAGACACCGTCATTAAGGCGCTGGAAGTGGCGAGTGGAGGGCAGATGTAAATGAAAAAATCTTTTGGTAAATGGGTTAAAGAGCTCTCTCTTTATCTTGTGCTCGCGATTGTGATCACCACTGCCGTTGATATCTATCGCAGCCAAAGTGTGCCGATAGAAAGTGCTCCTGATTTACTCGGGTACGATACAAACGGCGAAGTGATTGATGTCATTGAGATGAGCCACCAGTCCCCGGTTGTTGTCTACTTTTGGGCAACCTGGTGTCCTGCTTGTAAATTCGTTAGCCCGACGGTGGATTGGGTCAGCCAATACTATCCAGTCGTTGCGGTGTCTGGTGCATCAGGCCCTATCGAGAGAGTAGAGGCATTCAAGCAGTCACACGACTACCAATTTACCAATGTAAACGATGAGAACTCACAACTGTTTCGAGAGTGGGGCATCTCTGTTACGCCAACCATATTTATTGTCAAAGACGGAAAAATTGAGTCCGTGACCACCGGTATTACAACACCTCCGGGATTACTGGCACGTCTTTGGTTAAATCACTAGGAAGAATTATCAATGTTTAAAAAAATGACTATCGCACTGGCGATGAGTGTGCTCATTTCAATGCCTGTACTGGCTGCTTCACAACAAGAGAAAATCGCTGAAATCGTTCAAATGCTAGAGAGCAACCCACAGGTTGTGGATGGATTGCACGAAAGCTTAGGCATGTATATTAAACAACAGCAGCAGTTTACGCAGTTGCTAGAAAGCAGCGATAAGTACATTAATGACCCAAACCACTCGTTTATGGGCGCTGAAAATGGAGAGATGACCATCATCAATGTCACGGACTATAGCTGCCCATTTTGTAAGAAGCTTGATGTAGAACTCGCTAAGCTCACCAAAGATTACCCACAGATTAAGGTTGTGAATTTATATGTTCCGCTAAAGGAAGGCAGTGATTCATTGAGCTCTGCAGCGTATGCCCTGAATGTATGGCAGCAAGACCGTGAAAAGTACCAACAGGTCCACGACCTATTAGTTGCGAAGCCTGGGGCTCACAATGCGGGATCGCTAATGAAAATTGCGCAAAAAACGGGGACGACGACGTACCTTAATATGAGCGATGAAGTTAAGACTCAGCTAGAGAACAACTACGCGATGTTTACTGGCCTCGGGCTTCGAGGAACGCCTGCATTGATTATGAATGAGCAAGTGATTCCGGGGTATGTACCTTATGAGCAGTTAGAAAAGGTTGTCAAAGAGCAGCTATAAACGAATAATTCAAAACAGTGATTAACACTAGAACAGGCCTTATTTTCGAATAAGTGCTTTGATAATCAATCGAAACGCCAAGCAATTTGCTTGGCGTTTTCATTTTTTATTGATGAAAAACTAAATTAGAGAGTGAGTGAGAGAATTTATGTAATAGGGTTTTGTGTACTGTTACTTGATGATTTTGGTCTAAAAGTATATCGTCTTCATTAATGGATATAACAAATCATCAACATGGAGTGTGGGTGTGATTCGTTTATTACTGATCGTCGTGTGTGGGTTGTTTACCACAGGAGTAGCGGCATTAGAGTTATCGCCGTTGTCGTCAAAACCGTATTTAGGAGATTTCCAAGATCTTAAAAAAAGGGGCGTGATTCGCGTTCTTGTCTCTGCCGATTTAGGCTTTTACTACATTGAAGGTGGTAAGCCTAAAGGGATTGTCGCTGAGATGCTCTATCACTTTGAGAAGAGCATAAAGAAGCAGCATCCGTTTGTGAATGTGCAAGTGATTCCCATTTCTCGTGACGATCTCCTTGAGTCACTTAAAGTGGGGTACGGTGATGTGGCCGTGGCGAATTTAACGATTACCGATCGCCGCAAAAAGCATGTCGATTTCAGTGATCCTGTGATTAAAGATGGTCAAGAGTGGATCATTACCAGCAAGTCACAAGCACCGATGACCTCGTTAGCGGATCTCAGCGGCCAAGAAATTTGGGTGCGTGGAAGCTCGAGCTACTTTGAAAGTTTACAGAAGGTGAATCAACACCTTGATAGCTTAGATATGCCACCAATCCACATCAACTTCATTGAAGAGACTCTCCAAGATTACGAATTGATCGAGATGGTCAATAAAGGCTTTATTAACGCGACAGTGTTGGATAGCCATAAAGCGAAGATGTGGGAGAATGTGATGGACAACATCACGCTGCATCGAGATCTACCTATTCGTAAAGGGAGTGAGATTGCTTGGGCACTTCGTCATGATAGTCCTCAGCTGAAGACGGAAATTAATCGTTACATTGCCAAAGCGAAATCAGGCACCTTACTCGGGAATGTGATTTATCGTCGTTACATCGAGAATACACGTTGGCTTAGTCGCGCATTAGACGATAACAAGCTAGAAAAACTGGCAAACCTTTCTCACCTATTTGAGCACTACTCAGACATATTTGGTTTTGATCCGCTTATGGTTTCGGCTCAAAGTTACCAAGAGTCAGGCCTTGATCAACGTAAAGTCTCTCATCGTGGTGCCGTTGGTGTGATGCAAGTGCTACCCAGCACAGCAAAAGATAGAAACGTTAATATCAAAAACATACACCAAGTTGAAAATAACATTCACGCAGGCGTGAAGTATTTAAGCTTTATTCATAAACGTTATTTTGATGATGAGAATATTTCTCTCGATGACCAAATCTATTTTAGTCTCGCGGCATACAACGCAGGACCTGCCAAAATTCGTAAGATTCGAAAGTTAGCTAAAGAATATGGGTATGATCCCAACAAATGGTTTAAGAATGTTGAGATCGTTGCTCGTAGACATATTAGCCGAGAGCCTGTGCACTATGTGGCGAATATAAATCGATACTATGTGATTTATAAGCAACTAGCGCGAATCAATCTTGCTAATAACGGTAATGCTAAATTGCATGAGCTTCATCTTGTCGACTAGATATAATACCAACCTAAATTAATATCTGGTCATTCTTGCTGGCTTAAAATCCCCACCTCAGAGTGGGGATTTTTATTTCAATAGTATTTACTCTTTTTCAGTTGAGCCCGATATCGCTTTGTAAACAACGGCACCGAGAATAGCGCCGACAATTGGAGCGACCCAGAACAGCCATAATTGAGACACAGCCCAGTCTCCTACATAAAGAGCGACACCTGTACTTCTGGCTGGGTTTACTGATGTATTGGTGACAGGGATACTAATCAAGTGAATCAAAGTCAGGCAAAGGCCGATTGCGATAGGTGCAAACCCTTGTGGAGCACGGCTGTCTGTTGCTCCCAAGATCACCACTAGAAATACCATGGTCATGACAACTTCTGTGACTAGCGCAGAGGTCATAGAGTATTGGCCCGGAGAATGAGCGCCATAACCGTTTGATGCAAAGCCTGATGCCGCAGCGTCAAACCCCATTTGACCACTCGCGATAACATACAAAACACCGCCAGCGATAATACCACCGAGAACTTGTGCAATGATGTAAGGCAGAAGTTCTTTAGCTTCAAAGCGGCCACCTGCCCAAAGTCCAATACTGACAGCTGGATTGAGGTGGCAGCCTGATATATGGCCGATAGCAAACGCCATGGTCAAAACAGTCAGACCAAATGCGAGTGAAACCCCCAATAAGCCAATACCTACATCAGGAAACGCAGCCGCTAATACCGCGCTGCCACAACCACCAAGTACAAGCCAGAACGTACCAAAACACTCTGCGATGTATTTATTCATAAACTAATCCCACTAAAATTAAATAGAAAATACGCTGATAGTTATCAGCAATATTGGAAAGTAAAGTTCAGAAATATGAATTTTGCGTTGGGTAATTGTTGTTTTATCGTCAGATCTCACTTTTTGGTCAAATAATTGCCAATATAAAGCGAGTTTTGCCGGAGTAATAAATTTAATCTGTGAGATTTTTCTGAGTGCCCCTATTGAAAGGGGCACTGATAGGAGGGGATTAAATGAGGCTATGTTGGTGCTCTGAAATTAGCATACCCATAGATTCAGACGCTTTCGCTTGAACTTCTTCGAAGGAACTTTGATCATCGAAGGCTTCAATCACTTCGTAATAACACTTCAGTTTTGGTTCTGTACCTGAAGGGCGAACAATTACTCTAGCGCCGCACGACAGGTGGTAGATAAGCACATCACTTGCAGGTAGGTTGATAGTCTCAGTAGACCCATCAGCGAATTGTTTAGTTAGTGATTTCAAATCTTCTGTTACCTCCACTTTGCTACCAGCAATCATAGTGGGCGGATTGGCTCTCAACTTATCCCCAATTGGAGGGGAGTTCGGGTCAAGGGCGATACTACGCTGAGCGTTAAGGAAAAGGCCATGCTGACGGTAAAGAGACTCCAATTGATCCCAGATAGTTTCTCCTCGGCTTTTTAGCTCAGCAGTTAACTGTGCAAATGCAACCAACGCGGATAGCCCATCTTTGTCCCAGACTTTGCTGCCAACGGTATACCCAAGCGCTTCTTCGTAAGCAAACAAGAAGGGTTTCGTGTCTGTCTGTTTTTGCATAGCGACGTTGGTCAACCATTTAAATCCAGTCAGAGTCTGGAAATATTCTGCGCCATGTGAGAGTGCAATTTTCTCAAGCAAGGTTGAAGAGACAATCGTGTTGCCGACAAGTGATGGCTTAGTTTGCTCTTTAGCTAGCAAGTAGTGGCCGAACAAACAGCCCACTTGGTCGCCAGTTAGCATTTGGTAGTCACCATCAGGTTTTCGTACCGCAACGGCAAATCGGTCAGCGTCAGGGTCATTAGCGCAGGCGAGATCGGCGTTGTGCTGCTTAGCAAGTGCTACCACCATGTCCATCGCGCCGGCTTCTTCAGGGTTAGGGAAGTTGACTGTTGGGAAGCTGCCATCGGGTTCACGCTGCTCTGGCACGCTGTGTACGTGGGTAAATCCAGCGTCATTCAAGAGCGTTTCTGCCATGTCAGCCCCCACACCATGCATTGCGGTATAGGCGATAGCGACTTGCTCTGGTTGGGTATGATTCGAGAGCAATGGGTTGTTATTCATGGTTTCACGGTAAGTCTGATAGTAATCCTCTTTCAGCCATACGAGGAGATTGTGCTTTTCTGCATCATCAAGTGCCATGAGAGGGATAGGCTTCGTTGCTGCGATATCAATCTCCGCTGCAATACCTGAATCGTGCGGAGGAATAATCTGCGCGCCGTTTTCCCAATAAACCTTAAAACCATTGTACTCGGGTGGATTATGGCTGGCGGTGACAACAACAGCCGCCGCTGCATTGAAGTGTTTCACACCAAAGGCGACAATCGGCGTCGCAGCTACGGCATGGGGCAGGAACACCTTGATGCCAAGTGAGGTTAGTACTGAGGCTGTGTCATGGGCGAACTGTTTGGAGTCTGTTCGGCCATCGTACCCAATCACAACTCCACGGTTTTGGGCATTGTCTACTTGGTCAATTAGGTAATGGCCTAACCCTGTCGCAGTCTCTTGAATCACCAATCGGTTCATTCGATTTGGTCCGCAGCCCACTTTGCCACGTAGCCCAGCCGTGCCAAACTCGAGGCGTTGGCTGAAACGGTCTTCCAGTTCAGCGAATACTTTCTCATCGATCAGCTGTTGAAGTTCTTCTCTTGTATGTGGGTCGGGATCTTTTTCTAACCAAAGTGTCACTTTTTCCATCATGAGCATTACCTTTTCCATGCCTTAAGTTTTCTCTCTCACTTAAGTCTATGTTAATTACAAAAACTGGCTTGATTTTAATTGATATTGATTATCATTTGCGAGAGCGCAATCGCTAAACTCCACATGTTTCAGCTCGTCGCCATTTCTCATAGGACTTTCTTGCACAATCAGAAAACGGCAACTAGCTTTTATTAACATAAATATAACAAATTTAATCAAATTTGCTGTTTATACGGAAATACAAGGGTCTAAAGGCTAGTTGGTACTTTCTTGCGTATAAGTGAGTACTCGACCTATCAAGGGCTCTGGCAGAGGAGACGTCTTTTGAAACGTTCACCACTATTATTGGGGCAATTGAGTACTTTGTTACTTTTTGGCACGGTGCAAGCTGAAGAGAACAACTACAACATGACCCAAGGTGTTACCGAAATCAGTGGCAAGGTTTATGACTTGCATATGCTGATCTTCTACATCTGCTGCGCGATCGCATTGATTGTCTTTGGCGCCATGTTCTACTCCATGTATCACCATCGAAAATCAAAAGGTGCTGTCGCCGCAAACTTTCACGAGAGCACCAAAGTGGAAGTGATTTGGACGGTTATTCCCATCATCATCTTGGTCTTAATGGCCATTCCCGCGACGAAAACGCTCGTTGCGATGGAAGATACTTCCCAGTCAGATCTCACGATCAAAATCACCGGCTCTCAATGGAAGTGGCACTACAGTTATTTTGGTGAAGACGTTGAGTTTTTCAGCCTACTCGCAACGAGTCAAAAAGCCATTGATGGGGTTGAGGAAAAGGGCGCTCACTATCTACTTGAAGTAGACGAACCACTCGTCTTACCTATCAACCGCAAGGTTCGTTTTTTAATGACTTCCGATGATGTTATCCACTCTTGGTGGGTGCCGGATTTCGCCGTTAAGAAAGATACTATTCCTGGCTTTATCAACGAAGCTTGGACACGCATAGATGAGCCTGGTGTTTATCGTGGTCAATGTGCGGAGCTGTGTGGTCGTGCGCATGGCTTTATGCCAGTCGTTGTTCACGCAATGGAAGAGGAAGAGTACGACAACTGGCTGGTCGCGAAAAAAGCAGAGATTGCCCAAGCGAAGCAAGAAGCCGCTGCTTCATTGACCGCATCGTTATCGAAAGAAGAGCTGATGCAAATCGGTGAGAAAGTCTACCAAGATCGCTGTGCAGTCTGCCACCAAGCAAGCGGTGCAGGTATTCCAGGTGCGTTCCCCGCAATCACTGGAAGCGCAGTAGCAACGGGCGAAGTAAGTAATCACATTGATATTGTTGTTAATGGTCGCTCTGGGACGGCGATGCAAGCTTTCGCAAACCAGTTGACTGATAAAGAGATCGCTGCCGTTGTTACCTATCAAAGAAATGGGTTAGGCAACAGCGTAGGGGATTTGGTTCAAGCGTCGGATGTGAACCAGTTTAAGGCGTCTAAGGAGGGACAATGAAAACGTCCAAACCTGATTCTGTAATCGAAGATAAAACCAAATCTGCGCCTGCTTCAGACGCTGATCTAGGCCGAGCAAACAGTGGTATTGCGGTCGAGCTTGATGACCATGACCACCACGGACCTGCAAAAGGCATCACTCGCTGGCTGTACTCCACCAACCACAAAGACATCGGCACGCTCTATTTATGGTTCAGTTTCATCATGTTTTTAACGGGTGGTGCAATGGCGATGATCATTCGCGCCGAATTGTTCCAGCCGGGATTGCAGCTTGTTGAACCACAGTTTTTCAACCAGATGACGACAGTACATGGCCTGATTATGGTCTTTGGTGCTGTCATGCCGGCGTTTACTGGTCTTGCTAACTGGATGATTCCAATGATGATCGGTGCGCCAGACATGGCGTTGCCACGAATGAACAATCTCAGTTTTTGGATCCTCCCATTTGCCTTTGCGATTTTACTCGCCTCCTTGTTCACCGAAGGTGGAGGCCCTGACTTTGGCTGGACTTTCTATGCGCCACTGTCGACCACTTATGGCCCAGATAGTACGGCACTGTTTGTCTTCTCTGTTCATATTATGGGGATCAGTTCGATCATGGGCGCGATTAACGTGATCGTAACGATTGTGAATATGCGAGCACCAGGCATGACTTGGTTCAAGATGCCTATGTTTGTTTGGACATGGCTTATCACTGCGTTCCTACTCATTGCGGTCATGCCCGTCCTTGCTGGGGCGGTCACCATGGTGTTAACGGATAAATACTTTGGTACGTCATTCTTTGACGCGGCTGGTGGCGGGGACCCTGTGATGTTCCAACACATCTTTTGGTTCTTTGGTCACCCCGAAGTGTACATTATGATTTTGCCTTCTTTCGGTATTGTTTCGGCGATTATTCCAGCATTTAGCGGCAAGAAGCTCTTTGGTTATCACTCGATGGTCTACGCGACGTGCAGTATCGCACTGTTATCGTTCCTAGTTTGGGCACACCACATGTTTACTACCGGTATGCCAGTGTTTGCTGAACTCTTCTTTATGTACTGCACCATGCTCATTGCGGTGCCTACTGGGGTGAAGGTGTTTAACTGGGTGGCGACAATGTGGCGAGGAGCTATGACCTTTGAGACGCCGATGCTGTTCTCAATAGCCTTTATTATCCTGTTTACGATTGGGGGGTTCTCTGGCTTGATGTTGGCGATTGTGCCAGCAGATTTCCAGTATCACGATACCTACTTTGTCGTAGCGCATTTCCACTATGTGTTGGTGTCTGGAGCCGTGTTCTCGATTATGGCCGCCGCCTATTATTGGCTTCCGAAATGGACTGGGAACATGTATGACCATCGACTTAGTCTGTGGCATTTCTGGTGTTCGGTTATCTCAGTGAATGTGCTGTTCTTCCCAATGCATTTCTTGGGTTTAGCGGGCATGCCGAGACGTATTCCTGATTACGCTATCCAATTTGCGGATGTGAACCAGATTGTTTCGATTGGTGGATTTGCCTTTGGCCTTTCTCAACTGATCTTCCTGTGGCTGGTGATCAAATGCATTCGCGGGGGAGAAAAAGCCCCAGCTAAACCATGGGATCGTGCTGACGGTTTAGAGTGGACAGTGCCAAGTCCTGCACCTCACCATACTTTCTCAACGCCACCTAAAGTGGACTAGGAGTACGCCATGGATGGGAAAGCGAAATCAAACACATCGTTGACACTCAAGCTATGCGCTGCTGTTGTGGCAATGTTTGGGTTTGGTTTTGCGCTTGTCCCACTTTATGACGTGATGTGTGATGCGCTGGGGATTAACGGCAAAACGAACAGTGAATCGGTGATTCAACCGCAAGGCATGGTGCCAGATACTTCGCGACTGATTCGTATTGAGTTTATGGCTCACAATAATCAAGGCGTTCCTTGGTCTTTTGAGCCAGAGCAGACGACGATGGATGTGCATCCTGGACAAGTCATACAGACGGCCTACATCGCAAAAAACCTCGCTCGAAGTGAGATCATCGGGCAGGCGGTGCCTTCGGTCTCTCCTGGTTTAGGTGCGACTTACTTCAATAAGATTGAATGCTTTTGCTTTAACAAACAGCCGCTTGAAGCTCAAGCAGAAACTCAAATGCCGCTCATTTTCTATATCGAGCCTGATATCCCAGAGTCTATCCATACCCTGACCTTGTCGTACACCCTGTATGACATTACTGAAACCTCAACCACTGCAGAGTTAGCGAATAACTCCATGGATTTAGGCAGTGAGCAGGTGCAAGGAGCAACACAATGAGTTCTAAACATCAGTCCTATTACGTACCCGCACAGAGTAGTTGGCCGATCGTTGGTGCAGTGTCCCTGTTTTTGATTGCCGTTGGTGCTGGTCTAACAGTGCAGAACATGGCAGAGGGCGGCGATGGTAGCGTTTTCGGCAAGTTGATATTGCTGTCAGGCTTTCTCTTCTTGCTCTACATGTTTGCTGGCTGGTTTAGCAACGTGATTACAGAATCGATGAGCGGCAAATACTCCGCGCAATTGTCTCGCTCTTTTAGACAGGGAATGAGTTGGTTTATCTTCTCTGAAATTATGTTCTTTGGTGCCTTCTTTGGTGCACTCTTCTACGCAAGAATGATCTCGGTTCCTTGGCTGGCTGGGGCAAGCAACAATGCAATGACTCATGAAGTTCTTTGGCCAGCTTTCGAGGCAATGTGGCCACTGACACTCACGCCGGGTGGTGGAACAACAACGGCAATGGCATGGCAGGGCATTCCTCTTATTAACACGATCTTGCTTCTTACGTCTTCAATCACGCTACATATGGCGCACATCAGTCTTGAACAGAACAAAAGAATGGCTCTGATCGTTTGGTTAGAGCTTACCATCGTATTGGCGGGCTTTTTCCTCTACTACCAAGGCGTTGAGTATGTTCATGCCTATCGAGACCTTGGCTTAACTCTACAGTCGGGCATCTATGGTAATACCTTCTTCTTGCTCACTGGATTCCATGGCATGCACGTTTTACTGGGGACGATATTCCTCGTCGTGCTTTTAGGGCGGGTAGCGAAAGATCACTTTACACCCAAAAATCATTTCGCATTCCAAGCGGGCAGCTGGTACTGGCACTTTGTTGATGTGGTGTGGCTATGTTTGTTTGTGTTTGTTTACGTGATTTAACGATATGATAAGCCGTAGTTAGTATGGCCTAACATTGGGCTCTATTAAACCAGTAAGAAGAGCGGCAACTAAAAGGACAATTGCGAGTGCAGAGAGGAAAACTCGACGACCAAGATAGAAGCTCATTGGCTTATCGTCTTCGTTACTTTCTTGGTCTTCATCATCTGAATCAGAGCCTTTAACCATTTCAAGCATTGCTCGACCAAGGTTAAACAGAATGAAAAGTAACAACAGCACTAGTAACAATTTGAATATGAATACCATAACTGGTTCCTTTGTTGCTCAGATGAAAAAGGGACGATTTATTGTTGTGAGTCTTGTAACTGTGGTTGCCTTTTCGTTTTTGGTCAAATTGGGTTTTTGGCAATTATCCAGAGCAGAAGAGAAGAGCGAGATAGAGCAACACGTGCTGTTGAAAAGCGAGCAAATTCCGATTCGTTTGGAAGCATTAGCAAGTGATGCGCTGGATAATCCAACCGGAACAAAAGTTGTGGTGAGCGCTACGCCTGTTATTGATAAGTATCTCTTACTGGATAATCAAAACTTTAACGGGAATGTGGGATATCTGGCCTTGCAGTTAGTGAAAAGCGATGGGGGTAGATGGCTGCTTGTGGAACGAGGATTTGTTGAAGCGCCAGCACTGCGTTCTGAATTACCTAAAGTGGTTTGGTTAACAGAACCTATGTCGATAGAAGGGCGTTTGTATCGTAAATCGACCAACCCATTGAGCCAATCGTTGTATTTAGAACCGGGTGTGCCGAGTCGGATTCAAAATCTGAATTTCTCTCAATTAGAGGCTCATTGGGAAGTACCGCTAGAGAATTACGTTTTACAACCGCAGAGTAAATCATGGCCTTATCCTCAGCCTTGGTCTCCGGTTTCAATGAAATCAGAGAAGCACTTAGGTTATGCCGTTCAATGGTTTTCTATGGCTGGGGCGCTAGCCGTGTTGAGTTTAATACTGCTAGTACGAATCTTTAAGCAAGGAGCGCAGAATGAATAACCCTGTATACAGAGGAAGAATCATTTTCGTCAGTTTAGTTGTGATGTTTGCTTTGCCTGCGATCATTGCTAAGACAGTGCTAAGCCAGCATTGGTACCAATCGGGTGTCACCAACAAGGGAATGCTGATTGAACCTACGACTCACCTAGCGTCATTAGGCGTTGAAAATCCATATCAAAATCAGCAATGGCAACTTGGTTACGTTGTTCCCACTCATTGCGATGAATTTTGCGAGCAGCAACTGTTTCTACTTGGGCAAAGCCATGTCGCGTTAGGTAAATATCAACAGAGAGTTCAACCAGTTTTGATTGTTACCCCTAACAGTGACGCCCTACCTGAAGTGAATAGTGAGTACACGCTAATCAACACAGGAGAAAACTTCGAAGGAGTCGTTGCACAAGCGGAGTTCGTCATTGTTGACCCATTGGGGCAGTTAGTGATGCGTTACCCAAAAGTAGGGACTCAAGAAGAGCTGGTACCGCAAAGTAAAGGTTTACTTGCTGACCTAAGAAAGTTGCTGAAACTATCTCGGGTTGGTTAAGCGCAAGGAGCGCCTATGTCATTAAGAATGCTAATAAAATTCAGTTTAGGTCTAACTTTTATTGTGATTTTGCTTGGCGCTTATACTCGCTTGGCTGATGCAGGTTTGGGGTGCCCTGATTGGCCGGGATGCTATGGCCAACTCACCGTGCCAAATGACACGCAAGAGATTGCTTTAGCGAAGTCTCTTTATCCTTCTTTGACGGTTGAAGCAGATAAAGCATGGCTTGAGATGATTCATCGTTACTTTGCCGGCACTCTCGGTTTGGTTGTGTTCGCGATTACGTTTGTTGGGATTCGAACCAAGCAACTTCCTGTTTTATTAGCGGTGGGTTTGTCTGCAACGATTGTTTTTCAAGCCCTGCTTGGGATGTGGACGGTCACCATGATGTTGATGCCTATTATCGTCATGGGCCATTTGCTGGGTGGTTTCACGCTCTTTAGTTTATTAGCGCTCAGTTTGTGGAAGGTGCAGCAACAAGCCAATGAAAAAATTACCTTACCTAATCTTGTTGGGTTGAAGGTTATAGCGGCGGTCGCTTTTATCGTGGTGGTATTGCAAATCGCTCTCGGCGGCTGGACATCATCTAACTACGCAGCGCTGATGTGTACGACGTTACCTATATGCCAAGGTGACTGGGTTTCTCATCTCGATTTCGAGCGTGCATTTGAGATCATTCAGCCAGAACGTGAAACTTATGAGTTTGGTACTCTCGACTACGGAGCTCGAATGACAATCCACGTTTCTCATCGAGTGGGTGCAGCCGTTGTGGCGGTCGTCATTGCTTGTTTCGCGTTCCTATTATTTAGCAAACATCGTCGTTTTCACGCAGCCGCTAAAACACTGATTCTAATGCTATTACTGCAAATTGGGCTAGGTGTTGGGAATGTACTGTTTAGTCTGCCTCTTGCTATCGCGGTTGCTCATAATCTAGGCGCTGCTTTGTTGTTGCTTACAGTATTGAGAGCGAATTATTTAGTGTGGTATTTGAGTGCGACTCAAGTAAGGACTGAAACGCCGCCTCATGTTACGGCCAAGAAGAGCAAGGAGAGTGTTTATGAGTAAATCAATCAGTACGGCCTCCCTACCTGAACGATCTTTGTGGCGCAGCTATCTTACGCTAACTAAGCCTAAAGTCGTCGCTTTGATGTTGTTAACTGCATTAGTCGGAATGTGTTTGGCAGTACCTGGCGCTTTGCCTATTCAACAGAGCATTCTTGGCTTAATTGGTATTGGTCTAATGGCGGGTTCAGCGGCCGCGTTTAACCACTTAATTGACCAACGCATAGATGCCATTATGGCGAGAACTTATCAACGACCATTACCGTCGGGTGAGATGAAGTCATCCCACGTATTTAGCTTTGCAGTCGGAATTGGCGTAGTCGGCTTTGTGGTGCTTTATTTTGGCGTGAATGGGCTAACGGCTTGGTTGACCTTTGCTAGCTTACTCGGCTATGCGGTGGTGTATACCATGTATTTGAAGCGAGCGACGCCTCAAAACATTGTGATTGCGGGTATTGCTGGTGCGATGCCACCATTGCTCGGCTGGACAGCAGTGACGGGTGAACTTCATGCTCATGCTTGGTTGTTGGTGATGATTATCTTTATCTGGACGCCACCCCATTTTTGGGCGTTGGCTATTCACAGAAAAGAGGAATACGCCAAAGCAGACATTCCGATGCTCCCCGTGACTCATGGTATTGAGTACACCAAGACCTCGATT
Source organism: Vibrio sp. RE86 (assembly GCF_013114545.1). Classification (GTDB taxonomy): domain Bacteria; phylum Pseudomonadota; class Gammaproteobacteria; order Enterobacterales; family Vibrionaceae; genus Vibrio. Next base: position 189,694 of record NZ_VTXI01000001.1, read on the forward strand.
CTTCTTTACACCATCTTACTTTATCCAATCTGTTTATTGCCGGTTCTAGTTGGTATGGCCGGTCTGTTTTATCTTTGTGTTGTGACAGTACTATGCTCTGTATTTGTCCATTATGCATGGAAGCTTAAATATCGAGCTGAAGACAAGACGGCGATTAAGACGTTTGTGTTTTCTATCTATCATCTAATGCTGTTGTTTGTTGTTCTTTTAATCGATCACTACGCTGTATAATAATTTTTACAATTTTACACTGCTTATAATACACCATCTTGTTTAAACTTGGTCGTAGTTAGAATACTATGTGCTGACATTATATTAGTAGTTTTCACTTCAAAATGTGCTAATAGTTGCTTAGAGCAGCATATTACACACAACGGAAGCAAAAAATTATTCGAGAATGTTATGGATACTTACTTTTTGATAAGTAAGGTCCAGTAAAACATAGATGAAAGTTAGCTCAACAGTCGAAGAACATAGTATGCCAAGAATATCCAGAGAGGAGCGAGAGCGTCGTAAGTCACTTTATGATTCTGCGATACGAAAGATTATCATAGAGGAAGGTGTTCATGTTTGTACTTATGATCGCCTAAGCAATGAGGTTGGAGTTTCTCGAAGCACTCTTCAAGGATACTATCCCACACAAACTGAGTTTTTATCTGCTTTTGAAGGTCACTTTCTGGAACTTTTTTCAACAAGATTTGATTACTCATCTTCAGCTAAGTTCATTCAATCCTTTAGCGAGCTGCTGTCAGAACCAGTTTTTAATACTCTGGTGACTACATCAGTTGCGTCACTTATTTCTCCAGATTATCAAGGAGATAAAGTCACGAAAATCTTTATACGATTCGAGAAGCAGTTGAAAGGGCACTTTACTGATCAAGAAGTCGACGAAATATTTTTGACCTTGTTTGGCAGTATATTTTTACTAAAAATAGGTAAATATTCCATCACTTGACGAAATAACTTGTTCAATTAAATCGCATGGTGTATTGTCTTCTAAAGCACACGCGATTCTATAAACGTGTGATTTATTTGGATAGTTAATACGTACACTTACGAAGTTACAACTTAAAGCCTTTAACCAACAGGGTGTAATAGTCGTCGCTAATTAATGCGTACATTTACGGTGCGTTAACGTATTAACCAACGGTTTAAATTTGGTTAGGTAAGGATAGATTTGTGGATCAGCAAAGAGCCGTAATGTTTGAGTGGAGCCCAAATGGGAAAGCATGGTTTTCAGTGAAGTTAAGTAAGTGTACGTCTAAAACCTCGGTTGACGTTATTTGTGAGTCTTATCTTCAGATGGGTTACCAAGTCCGTAGGCTGAATATGGATAGCTAGTACGAGTTAAACGTGAAGAGTAATAAAGAAGATAAATTAGAACTATATAACTCATTGGTTTATAGATTTATTTTGGAAAATGGAATTGAAAGCTGCACTTATGAAGCGATCAGTAAGTATATAGGTATACCCATTAGTACGTTGCAGGGCTATTATCCTACAAAGCATCACTTCATTATTGCTTTGGACAATGAAGATCTTTTAGATTTTTATCGGATGTTAGACTATTCGAGTAAAGAAAATTTTGTCCGCTCCTATATCTATGAAAGCCAACGTACTGGTTTACTTAATAAGTTTTGCAAAAATATCTCTATGATGTTGGCTAGCCCGACTATTCCGCCTGAATACACGAAAAGAATTCAGCTTATCGTGGAGTACATGGCAACTCACGTAGGACAGGAAAAAGCGTTAGAGTATTATTATGCGATGTGGGGTAGCGTCGCAATCGATAAGTTTTTAGCGTTAAGGTAAATATAAAAATGGTTTACTTTGAGCTCTCTGCATTATTCATTTATATTGATACGCTCATTTTATTATCAAACTGAGAGCGTATAAGTGACGTTAGAGTTGGTAAGTCGCCGGTTAGGTGTCTTTATTCTTGTTGGCTTGCTGAGTGGATTAGCATCGATGGCCAAGTCGTTCGATATCTACGGTGATGTTATTCGTAGTTTGGAAACTTCTCTTGGTGGAGCTTGGGTTTTACACACGGTTATCGCCCTGTCTCTTGGTTTTCTTGCTGCTTGGTCAGCACCTAAGTATTACTACTCCCAATCTAAACTTCGCCTATCTCTTTGGGTTTGGGTTCTTCTTTTAATGGTTGTAGCCGATGAGGTGTTACAAGCATTCAACCCTCTTCGACAGTTTTCTTTTGTCGATCTAGGTATCAATATTTCCTGTGTGCTAACCGGGGCGTTGATTTATCACTGTTACCTATTTCTTTCTATAACTAACGAGTCAGATGTTTAGTGCTTCGTTGCTCCAGCTTTCTGAATAACAAAGATAACGTAAGGCACAACGCCAGATAGGCAGCGCCTACAATCAGCCATATCTCGAAAATCAGTCCTGATGAATTCGCCATCTCTGTTCCAACAAACGTCATCTCCTGAATTGAAATAAGCGAAACAATAGAGGTGTCTTTGACCAGTGAAATCGCTTGTCCTGCCAGAGCGGGAGTGATTGCAGCCAGCACTTGCGGGGCGATGACGTAACGATACTTCACCCAAGTGGATAAGCCCAATGAATCCGCTGCTTCCCACTGACCTTTAGGGATATTGTTCAGCCCTGAACGAACCACTTCTGCAACGTAAGCCGCTGAAAGAATCCCGACACACAGAACACCGGAGAGTAAATTTTCCCATAGGTTGGCTGGCCCAAACATAACGGCCTGCACTGCGTTAATGTCGCCGTGGTGATCGCGTAAAAGCGAGTCTAACCCAAGTAAAGGGATAAGCTGATTAGAAACGAAAAAGTAGAAAATGAATACGAACACCAATGGTGGAATGTTACGAATGAGCTGAATAAAAGCATTAGCGGGTAATCTAAACAGTGTCACCTTTGATTGTCGTGCGATGCCTATCAATGTGCCAAGTGTCAAAGCGAGAAACATACCCCAAACACTGATTCTGACAGTAGCAATAAGGCCTTGAAAGAAATAAGGCAGTGAACCATCAGCCCTTGGTGTAAAAATGAGTGACCAAGCATCGGCCCAGCGCCAGGTGTAGTTCACGCCCACGATTGAACGTTCATAGATCCAATAGCTTGCGAGTACAATCAATACGAGTAAAGAAAGATCCAGCTTGTTGACGGAGAACTTAAATTTGGCAGAGGGTTCTGCGGGTAGGGCTTTGCTTTTGGTCACTTGTAATCTGTTCCTAGAAAGTGAGCCCTACTTAGAGTAAGTAGGGCACATTTATTATTGGCCTGAGGCGATTTGATCTTGCCAGTCTAAAGTAGAGAACCAGTACTCATAGCGCTCTTTTAACCATCCATCTTGAGTACGAGCATCAATCCACTGATTGAAGAACGCCGCTTTATCTTCCTCGCCTAAACGAACGGCAAACGCTTCATTGCCTTTTGATAGACGATCGGTAAATGGAATAAACAACTTATCGCTGTTTTTAACCGCTTCATGTTCTGGCTTAGGGCTAGATGCAATAACAGCATGAGCATTACCGTTTAGCACTTCTTGGAACGCTTGAGCGTCGTCATCGAACTGAAGGATTTTTGCTTTCGGGAAAGTTTCACGTGCTACCTGAACAGTGAATGCGCCGCGACGTGCGGCAATTTTTACTTTGCGTGAGTTGAAGTCGCTGAACTCAGAAAAGCCTTCGGCAAGCTCTTTACTTGCTGCGACTTGAACCCCTGAATGTGAGTAAGGAGAAGTGAACAGAACGCTTTTTGAACGTTCAGGGGTAATACTCATACCGCCAATGATGACATCAAACTTTTGAGCAAGTAGCGCTGGAATGATCCCATCCCAAGCGGTAGGAACGAACTCTACTTTCCAACCTGAATCTTGAGCGAGTCGTTTCGCAACATCAATTTCAAAGCCAATCAGCTCACCCTGTTTATCACGCATTGCCCACGGTACAAAAGTAGACATACCAACACGTAACGTACCGCGATCATTGATCTTATCTAGGTTCGGCGTGTCAGATGCCAGGCTTGGTAAGCTAATCGCTAACCCCAGCAATGCGGTAATGGCGGCCTTAAATCCTTTTGCTTTAAGCCAACTTCTTCCGATGTTTTTCATTGGTTATTTCCTTTATTGAGCGCGCCAACTAGCGCCAAGTTTGTGTTCCATCCAAGCAGAAAGCGCTGACAACGTGAGTGTCAGGGCTAAATATATTCCAGCGACTGTAAACCATATTTCAAATGGCATCGCCGTCTCAGAGACTATGTTACGCCCTTCTGTTGTTAAGTCGAAGATCGCCATCACACTGACAATAGAAGAGTTTTTAATCAGAGATATGACTTCATTGGTCAGCGGCGGTAAGGTCCGTTGCAGCAACTGAGGCAAGATAACATCGTAAAACGTATAAAACGGGTTAAGACCGAGGGACTTTGCCGCTTCAAATTGCCCTTTTGGGATACTGTTCAATCCACCTCGGAAAATTTCAGCCGTGTAAGCGCCCTGAAACAGAGCGAGTGCGAGAACGGCCGTCGAAAAACGGTCGAGGCCAATAACAGGACCGAACACAAAATAGAGTAGGTAGATTTGTACCAATAGAGGAGTGTTACGAACGATTTCAATGTAGACGTTAGCGATGCCTCGACCTACCCAAGAATTGGACAGCTTGAGCATGGCTGTGGTTAAACCAATAAGTAAAGTAAACCCTAAACTGATCGCAGAGATTTGAATGGTCACCATTAACCCTTCAAGCAATTCAGCAGGCCACCACTCTCCATCCTCAAAGAAAGCAATGTAGTCAGGAACGCGCTCCCACTGCCATCGATAACCCATGCTTTGAGCACCAGAATCAAGTAGCCAAGCTAAACTCAAGAAGAGAATGGCTATTTGAGCAAGTGCAGACAAAACTGGCCGAAAAACTCTAATCATATTCATCAATGGCTCAATATCTGTTGCAAAAATTGTTGCGTTCTCGGGTGCTTGGGATTTGAAAAGAGCTGTTCAGGCGGAGCCATTTCCAAAATTTCACCTTGATCCATAAAGATAACTCGGTCTGCGACTTTTCTGGCAAAGCCCATTTCATGCGTCACGCACATCATCGTGATGCCATCTTTGGCCAAATCAACCATCACATCTAACACTTCTTGAATAGTTTCAGGGTCAAGCGCTGATGTTGGTTCATCAAAGAGGAGTATTTCAGGCTGCATGCACAATGAACGAGCGATTGCGACTCGTTGCTGTTGACCGCCTGAAAGCTGAACGGGGTATTTATTGGCTTGCTCTTCGATGTTAACTCGTTTGAGAAAGTGTAGCGCTCGCTTTGTTGCCTCGCCTTTAGATAGGCGCAACGTGCGAATAGGTGAGAGTGTGAGATTTTCGAGTACCGTTAGGTGGGGAAATAAGTTGAAGTGTTGAAAGACCATACCGACTTGCCCTGCAGCGAGTTGGCTATTGGTTTTTTCCAAAACAGTGACATCGCCTTCACTGATGGCTTCTAAACCATTAACGGTTCGTATCAAGGTTGATTTGCCCGAGCCTGAAGGGCCACAAATTACTAAGATTTCGCCCTTGAGAACATTAAGTTTGATGTTCTTTAGTGCTTGAAAGTTACCATACCACTTATTGACGTTGTTAAATTCTATGGCGTTCATGCCTAAATTTGCTTTCCTTTTTAATTATTATCTTACCTTAGCAATATCAGAGTGATAATGCATCTTGTGCGATATGCTGAAGCGGATTTCTTTTGCCTTTTTTTCTAAATTAACCGTATGTAGTTTAAAATTTACAGGATGCGTAAAATGTAAAAATATACAAAATATTGCCTTTTATTGAAAATAGTGGTTGCAAGTGTCGTTTTTGCTAGATAAGTTACACAGAACAGGAACAATGAAGTACGAACGTTTTTGCATCACCTCAATTTGGGTGCCGCGTTCAGATATAGAGAAATAGGAAGAAGTAAGCAATGTTTCAAACTGATGATGTACGAATTAATAAGTCCAAAGAACTATTACCCCCAGTCGCTGTTTTAGAGAAGTTTCCAGCAACTGAATCTGCTTCTTCGACCACATTCCGTTCACGTGAAGCGATTTCAAACATTCTAAAAGGTGAAGATGACCGTCTTCTAGTGATCATTGGCCCTTGTTCAATTCATGATCCAGAAGCTGCAATCGAATACGGAAAGCGCTTGAAGGTTCTTCGTGATGAGCTTGGTGACCGCCTAGAAATCGTAATGCGTGTTTACTTTGAAAAACCACGTACAACGGTTGGTTGGAAAGGTCTCATCAACGACCCTTACTTAAATGACACATTCAAGATCAATGATGGTCTACGCATGGGTCGTAAGCTACTGCTTGATCTGACTGATATGGGTATGCCGACGGCGAGTGAATTCCTAGACATGATCACGCCACAGTACGTTGCTGACCTAATCAGTTGGGGTGCGATTGGCGCACGTACTACTGAGTCTCAGGTTCACCGCGAACTGGCTTCAGGTATTTCATGCCCAGTTGGTTTTAAAAATGGTACAGATGGCAACATTAAGATTGCTTCTGATGCGATTCGTAGCGCAAGCGCCTCTCACCACTTCTTGTCAGTGACCAAATACGGCCACTCTGCAATCATCGAAACAGCGGGTAACCCAGACTGTCATATCATTCTACGTGGTGGTAAAGAGCCAAACTACAGTGCAGATCATGTTGGTACCATCAAGCAAGAGCTAGAAGCATCAGGCTTGCCGAAAAAAGTGATGATTGACTTCAGTCACGCAAACAGTTCGAAGCAGTACCAACGTCAAATGGTTGTTGCTGAAGATGTTGCAGGGCAACTAGCTGGTGGTGAAGATGCGATTTTCGGTGTTATGATTGAATCTCACCTAGTTGAAGGACGCCAAGATCTTGTTGATGGTCAGGCACCAACTTATGGTCAGTCGATTACTGATGCATGTATTGGTTGGGATGACACAGACAAAGTACTTCGCCAATTAGCAGAGGCTGTTGAAGCTCGTCGTAACAATAAATAATTAAGACTCATTGAGTTTTAACTTTTAAAAGCTCCTTCGGGAGCTTTTTTGTTGCGGGTACTTTTTTGGGGTACAACAGTAACTGGTCTGAAGAGCTACTATTTACATAATTATTATAAATGCCGTGTTGTAAATGTCATATAGTATGGTATTCTTTATTTCGTAATGGTTCTCAGCGTAATGGATTGCGCAATTCAGGCTTTATGTTAGTTGACATATTATCGGGCATGTATGCCCGTTTTTTTTTCAACAAATTCCCTTTCCAAGCCAGTTCTTTACTTCGTACTCTTATTTACCTAGTTTTTCAGTGATTTTATTGTCTCTAAGTTGAGACTAAATGATCTTTTTTGCACTCAAAGTTTACTCTAAATCTCGTCAAAATCTCATTTTTCCTGCAATAACCTATACTTAGCTTTAGCTAGGTGGCCTTTAGATAAAAATAACAGGCTGTTACTAAAGATTTTTTTTGTTATTTTGTGTGAGAAAACACTTAAAATTACAACTAAATGTTTCGAGCCTTTTTAGTCGCAGCTAAAGAGGGGGAGGAGACTTTATGGACGTAGAAATTGTACGCCAAGCTGCTTTAGTAAAAGAAGTATCAGGGGAAGTTCTTGCTGTTGCCGTTGATGGAAAAGCGAGACAGCTCATGGTGGGCGATAGTATCGAGCTCAACGAGATTATTATTGCCTCTAACCAAGCCCAGTTATTGGTCGAGAGCCTCGACTCTGTCTTTCAAATCCAAGATAACTGTGTCAGTTGCCAAGATGATTCAGGAGCTTGGGATACCGCCTCTATTGATGGGGAGGTAAACTTCGATTACCTACCAGAAAGTGGTGAAGATGCACCAATAGGCCTAGATGAAGATGAATTGGCTGCAATTCAAGAGGCCATCCTTGCGGGCGCTGACCCAACGGAATTATTGGAGGCATCAGCAGCGGGAGCCGGAGGTTTAGGCTCAGCCAATGGTGGCTTTATAACAATAGATCGAAGTGGCGCTGAATTGCTTGCCAGCACCAATTTCGAAACCACCGGATTCTTTTCTGAAGAACCAGAAGATGACCGAGATGATGACCTTTCTCCTTTTATATTTGCCAGTGGCGGCGAAAGTTTAACGGTCTCATTATCCGAAGGAAGCCTGTCCTCTTCTTCCTCGGGATATCCTAGTTCTTCGAGCAGCAGCGTTACTATTTTTTCTGGTGGTCTTCCTCTCGACCCTGATTCATTCGTTCCCACTTCTTCCTCACTTTCCTCGCTTCTCGCTGAACTGAATTCTGATATCACCTCTGCAGGACAAGCCGTCTCGTTTTCCTACAACGCAGATACCAATACCATTGTTGGTCAGTTAGATGGCCGAACGGTTCTTAGCATTGATATTGAGGCAAGCAGTTCAGGTAAGGACGTTAGTTTAGAATTAACAACTACGATTTTTGAGCCTATCGATCACTCTTCCTCGGTAGGAGGCGGGCAAGTCTCTTTTGCCAATGACCAAATTACGATTTCCATTGAAATTGAAGGCGCTGATGCTGGTGGAAATCCGACTCGCTTACCTATTGAAGCTCAAGTCACTATTGCTGACGGCCTTGATCCTGTGATTGATTCGGCAGGTGGTGTCGATGTCTCTGAGTCCTTGTTAGCTGATGGCTCGCAGTCAACTGGTGAAGCGGTTGCAGCGACAGGAAATATTACTTTTAGTGAAGGCGGCGATTACGTAGCTGCTTTTCGTGTGGAAACCGGTCAGTTTAATACCAACGGTGAACTTAGCTCTGGCGGCTTAATCGTTGAACTGCGTGAAGAACCAACTGGTTCAGGCAATTACATTGGCTTTACCACGGACTCAGACAACAACGAAACACAAGTATTCACGCTCCGCTTTGATGATGCAGTAAAAGGCCAATACACCTTTACCCTGTTGGAAGCGATTGACCATGCCGATTCTGACGGCAACAACGACTATAGCTTCACTTTACCGGTTTACGCGGTCGATACCGATGGCGATACCTCAGCGACATCCACGCTTTCTATCACGGTGGAAGATGATGTGCAGGTAATGCACGTTGATCAGAACTTGAATGTTTCAGAGCCAGACAACGGTTCGGTTAATACTGTTAGTGCAGAAAACTTATTTGAAGCCAGCAGTGCAGATGGTGCAAAGATTACCCAGTTTGTTTTTGGTGATTATGACGCTGAGACGCTTGATCCTGACGTGGCGGGTGAGCAGAAATTTAGCTTTGCGGAAGGTGATTTGTACATCACGATAACAGGCGAAATGCGTTTTGAGCCTGCTCGTAACCTCGATCACACGGATGGTGATATCGTTAGAAACATTGTCGTGACGTCCGGTGACTTTGATAAAGATGCAGCAACGACAACCGTAACACTGACGATCACTGATGGTGACCAGATTCCCGTTATTGATGATATTCCGAGTGTGAAGTTGTCTGAGTCGGACCTTGCTGACGGCTCGGCCCCTACAAGTTCTCCTGTTTCTTTTACCGATACCATTGACGCTACCGTTGGCAGTGATGACATCGCTAGATTCCGTATCGGCACTGATGAGTTTAACCCTAATGGCACGCTTAAATCGGGCGGTTTAGAGGTTGAACTACGTGAAGACCCCGTTGGATCGGGTAACTATATCGGCTTTACCACCGATACAGATAAAAATGAAACGCAAGTCTTTACCGTAAGCTTTGATGTTACCAACAAAGGTAAATACACCTTCACCTTATTAGAAGCACTGGACCATGCTGATGCTGCTGAAAACAATACGCTGAGTTTTAATCTTCCTGTCTATGCAGTAGATACGGATGGCGATAATTCAGTAATGAAGCCACTTTCCGTGACGATTGAGGACGATGTTCAAGGAATGAAAAATCATACTTTGAGCATTTCTGAGCCGAATGATGGTGCAACGACCTCAACGGATACGGTTGATGTGATGCCAAAACAGAGCGCAGATGGGGCGAAAATTACCCAGTTTGTGTTTGGTGATTACGACGCTGAAACCCTCAAACCAGACGTGACGGGTGAGCAGAAATTCAGTTTTGCCGAGGGTGATTTGTACATCACGGTTGAAGGTAATATGCGCTTTGAACCTGCGCGCGACCTCAATCATAAAAACGGCGACATTGTGAAGTCTATTGTCGTGACGTCGGGTGATTTTGATAAAGATGCGCCGACAGCGAAGGTCACGCTAACCATCAAAGACGGTGATAACCCCGTTATTGGTGATGTTCCGAGTGTCACTCTGTCTGAAACTGAACTGAGTGACGGATCTGCACCGTCGAGCTCTCCTGTTTCATACACCGACACAATTGACGTAACCGTTGGTGGTGATGACATCGCAAAATTCCGTATCGGTACTGATGAGTTCAACCCCAATGGCACGCTTAAATCCGGCGGCTTAGAGGTTGAGCTACGTGAAGACCCAACTGGATCGGGTAACTATATCGGCTTTACCACCGATACCGATAGAAATGAAACACAAGTCTTTACTGTGAGCTTTGATGGTACAGACAAAGGTAAATACACCTTCACCTTGTTAGAAGCGCTGGATCATGCGGATGCTGCAGGGAACAATACGCTGAGCTTCAATCTACCCGTCTATGCGGTTGATACGGACGGTGATAATTCAGTAATGAAGCCACTTTCCGTGACGATTGAAGATGATGTTCAAGGAATGAAAAATCATACCTTAAGCATTTCAGAACCGAATGATGGTACAACAACGTCAACCGATACGGTTGATGTGATGCCAAAACAGAGCGCAGACGGTGCCAAAATTACCCAATTTGTGTTTGGTGATTACGACGCTGAAACCCTCAAACCAGACGTGACGGGTGAGCAGAAATTCAGTTTTGATGAGGGTGATTTGTACATCACGGTTGAAGGTAATATGCGCTTTGAGCCTGCGCGCGACCTCAATCATAAAGGCGGTGATATTGTTAAATCTATCGTCGTAACGTCGGGTGATTTTGATAAAGATGCGCCGACAGCGAAGGTCACGCTAACCATCAAAGATGGCGATAACCCTGTTATTGGTGATGTTCCGAGTGTCACTCTGTCTGAAACTGAATTGAGCGACGGATCTGCACCGTCGAGCTCTCCTGTTTCATACACCGACACGATTGCCGTAACCGTTGGCGGTGATGACATCGCTAGATTCCGTATTGGCACCGATGAGTTTAATCCAAACGGCACCTTGAAATCGGGTGGCTTAGAGGTTGAGTTACGTGAAGACCCAGTCGGATCGGGTAACTATATCGGCTTTACCACTGATACCGATAGAAATGAAACGCAAGTCTTTACCGTGAGCTTCGATGGTACAGACAAAGGTAAATACACCTTCACCTTGTTAGAAGCACTGGACCATGCTGATGCTGCTGAAAACAATACGCTGAGTTTTAATCTTCCTGTCTATGCAGTAGATACGGACGGCGATAATTCAGTAATGAAGCCACTTTCGGTGACGATCGAAGATGATGTTCAAGGAATGAAAAATCATACCTTAAGCATTTCAGAGCCGAATGATGGTACAACGACGTCAACAGATACGGTTGATGTGATGCCAAAACAGAGCGCTGACGGTGCCAAAATTACCCAATTTGTGTTTGGTGATTACGACGTTGAAACTCTCAAACCAGACGTAACGGGTGAGCAGAAATTCAGTTTCGCTGAGGGTGATTTGTACATCACGGTTGAAGGTAATATGCGCTTTGAGCCTGCGCGCGACCTCAATCATAAAAACGGCGACATTGTTAAATCTATCGTCGTGACGTCGGGTGATTTTGATAAAGATGCGCCAACAGCAACGGTCACGCTAACGATTAAAGATGGCGAAAATCCAGTCATTGATGATGTCCCGAGTGTGAATCTATCTGAGATTAATCTTGGCGATGGTTCTGCGCCAACCAATACTCCAGTGTCGTATAGCGATACGATTGACGTGACCGTTGGCGGTGACGACATCGCTAGATTCCGTATCGGCACCGATGAGTTTAACCCCAATAGTACGCTTAAGTCAGACGGCTTAGAGGTTGAGCTGCGTGAAGATCCAGTCGGTTCGGGTAACTATATTGGTTTTACTACCGATACAGATAAAAATGAAACCCAAGTCTTTACCGTAAGCTTTGACGCTTCAGAAAAGGGTAAATATACCTTCACCCTGTTAGAAGCACTGGATCATGCGGATGCTGCTGGGAACAATACGCTGAGCTTTAATCTTCCTGTTTATGCCGTTGATACCGATGGTGATAACTCGTTGATGTCTCCACTTAAGGTCACCATTACCGATGATGTCCCGGTTATTGAGTCATTGGCGAGTGGCAGCACGGTTCAAGTATCAGAAGATGTATTGGGTTCGAACGCGGCTTCAATCAGCGGTGCCTTTACAACAACGGAAGGGGCGGATCACGTTGCTCGCTATGAACTTATAAACCTTTCAACCACAGAAAATGGCTTAAAGTCAGGCGATGTGCTTGTCTCGATCACAAAAGTGACAGGCGTTGACGGTGCAACGACGTATCAGGGCAAAGTGGGTAATGAAGCGGTGTTTACCCTAGTTCTTAACCATGACGGTACATACACCTATACCCAACAAAAGCCCATTGACCATCCAGAAGGCGGAGACTCTTGGACTATCCCATTTGATGTTGTTGCTATCGACAACGACGGTGATGTTTCTGAGCCTCTTAGACTGCCAATTGAGGTGCTGGATGATAGACCGACATTAAGCGGCTTCACTGGGCAAACAACGGTGGATGAGGATGACCTCGCAACGATTGGTTCTGACCGTTCCGATGCTACTCATGTTAGCGGAACGTTCGATATTGATGATGGCGCAGATGGGGTGGTTGAATACGAATTGGTCAACGCTGACGCGATACTGTCTGGGCTGCAGTCTGGAGGTGAAGGGTTACAGTGGGCGGCACTGTCGGTAAGCGGCAGCGTTTATACCTACACGGCGCAAACCCTGTCAGGTGACGCAGTATTCACGATGACATTTGACGCCAACAGTGACAGCTACCGATTTGAATTATTGAAACCGTTAGACCATGTCAGCGGTAACGAGCAAAACACACAGTTGCTGAACTTTGAAGTCGTCGCAACCGACTTCGATGGTGATGTAACGACGAAGATCACTCTGCCTATTTCAGTTATAGATGATGTACCAAAAGTGACTGAACAGAGCATTACGCGTGTTGAAGGCCAAGGTTTTGGTGGTTCTGCTGTCAATATGTTTGAGTCTGCTTCAGATAAAGGGGCGGATGACGCCGCCCTTACTAGCATTCAAGGTACGACAGATAGTAGTGGGGCGAGCATTGTATTCCAAGGCCCGAAAGGCACCTATCTTAATTCTGTTGATCTTAATGAAGGGCGCCAAAATGTGCGAGTCTATGAGCAGACCACAGATGGTGATACCACGGATACTCGTCTGTTAGGTGTACTGCGAATTAACTCAAACGGAGAAGTCGAGTTTAAAGCGAGCAACTACCTTGAGCATGATGGCGATACCATTAGTTTCAAAGTCAATGTAACCGCTACTGATGGTGATTCGGACGTCTCTGTTGCTCCTCTCAGCATCACTATTACAGATAAAGAAGCGACGGCAATGTCACTCAAGGTCCAAAGCTTTGAGGATGCAGGTCGAGATGCAGCGATAAACTACGCTGATGGTGATGCCCCAGAGCGTGAAAATATTCAAGATAATCAAGGGCAATTGGCCGATTCACCAACCAAAATTGCCCTTAAAGTGAATCTGTACGACGATGATAACAATGAGGAAATTCATTCACTCATTATTAAAGACAGCGACCATAAAGGCACGTTCTACTACGAAGAAAATGGCGTTTTTCATAAGCTAGACGCCGATGCAAACGGTGACATTGTATTCGACTCACATCTCGCGCAAAGCTCGTCGCTGGTTGGAAAAAATACCATTGCGACGATTGAGAACCTCTATTTTGTGCCAGACCGTAACGACTCAACAGGTGGCGGTGGAGTTCGTATCAACTATGACCTTGTCGTTGGTAACAATGGCAGTGCAGACCATACGATCAGTTCGAACTTCAAAGTAGAGATCGAAAGTGTCGCCGATATAGCAACTTGGAATGATGACAACAGTACCTATCACTACAGTGTGAGTGAAGACGGCGATAATGTTCAAATTCAGCTTCGAGCTGACACTCAAGACGCGAGCCGCCCAGAAACCATCACCTATGAGCTCACACCGACGGAAGGGGCTGACCATTTCACTTTGTTGGATCGAAACGGCAATGTCATTGACCCAGTCGATGGCGTTTATGTGATTTCGGCTCGTGATATCAATCGAATTGAAGTTAATCCAGATGAGCACTACTCAGGACAAATTAGATTCCAAGCGGTAGCGATTACGGAAGAGAGTCGCAATGAATACAACGATGGCATAACCGATAAGAAAATTGCTCGTTCTCAGCCTCAAGAACTGATTATTGATGTTACGCCTGATGCCGACGCTGGCAACTTTAGCGTCAGTCGAATCAAGATCAACGAGGACAACGTTGATAACCCAGACTACATCGGTGATGGCGAAAACTATGAACCATTCACGCTGAGTGAAGTCATTACAATGAATCCATCGGTGGACACCGACGGTTCAGAGTCTTTGCATGTTCGCATTTCAAACATGACCGAGGGTGCGACGCTCAAATGGGTCGGTGACGGTGACAGTCAGATTGAGACCATCACAATCAAGGGTGTGGTTTACCAGAAGGTTCCGTACGATCTTCTTGATGAGGTTGAGGTAATCCCTGCAAAAGACAGCAACAACAACTTTAAGTTTGATGTCACAGGAGTGGTTAAAGACAGTGCATTGCTCTCTAGCGGTGTGACTCATGTTGATGAAGAAACGCTTGGAACTAAGACAGTTAATGTTGAAGTGACAGGTGTAGCGGATGTTCCAAGAGGTAATACCATTGGCTCTGAATGGACAGGCTTTAGAGATGGTGATGTCTCAGGTGTTCAAATAACGATTCAAGAGAACGAAGTGGCCGATCTTGACTTCACCGTTGTCTCAGGTGAGACAAGTCTGGATGGTTCAGAGTCTATCACGGTACTTCTATCTAACATCCCTGACGGTGTTGTGATTGAAGATGGTGACAACAACGTTATCGATCTTAACTTTGCTGGCTATGAAATTGGCGCTGATGGTAACCCTGACCTAGCGAAGCCTATCTACGAAGCCAATATTACCGGGCTGAACAACACGTCGGGTATTGTGGTTAAGCCTGTCTCGTCTTCAACCGAGAACATTCATATCAAGGCAACGATCATCGTGACCGAAAACGATGGCCATACCCTAAGCTTTGACCAAGAAGTTCGAGTCAAGGTCGCGCCAGTCATTGATACCGATGCCCAATACAGTAACATCACCAGAGGACAAGAAGATTCTCCGATTAACATCGACTGGCACCCGACAGGGAAAGCGTACAGTGATTCGGACGAGCACTTCACTTCCATCGTTATCACGGGTGTGCCTGATGAAGCGTCCGTAAAAGTGAATGGCGCTGTGGATTGGAGTTTTGATACTGATAGCGGCACGATTACAATTCGTCCTCTTGACGATCAGACGCCCGCAGAATTTACGCAGCTCGCACTTAAAAACAACTTTATTCAAATAACGCCACCAAAAGACTCAAGTACCGACTTTGATCTATCGACTACGGTTGAGATTGAAGAGCGAGACCATGAATACACCAGCGATAACATTGTTGGTGAAGGTGGGCGCGTGACAGCCACAATCAAAGGGGAGATTACCGTCAAAGTCACTCCGATTGTCGAAGATAAGGATGACGACAATAAGTTAGTGGTACAGAATGAGAACAACGATGTTTTAACCAAAGTCGTTGCAGACGCAGATGGTGTTATCCATTTCACTATTAATGAAGCCTCCTCTGGAACACTTAACGAGCATGTGATCAGGTATCAAGAGACCGATGCGACCGACAGTCAGTATGAATCGCAAGAGTCAGTGACGCAGCTTGTTGTGCAGTTTGATGATTCGCAACTTAATCTAATGGACCAGCTGTTTATTACTGGTGCGGTCTATGAAGGCGGTGGTCGCTGGGTAATTACCAATGAAAACCTCTTTAGTGTCAAAGCGCCAAATGGACTCGATCTGACGCCTGATAATAACTCGGACGACAAGAGTGATGTATACAATGACATCGATCTTACCATCTATGCACAAGTGGTCGATAAAGGCGATAACGGCAATAAAAATGGTGTTGTCGCAGAGCGAGAAACGACGGTTACTCTCTCTTTCCCAGAGGTTGTTAATGGGCAAACCACCGTTGCGGGTGTGGTTGATATTGTAGACGGAAGCATTTTGACGGCCACGGAAGACTCGGAGTTCAAACTGGGCAATGAACTCATGTCGAATGGTATCCTAACGGTTAAGTCTCATGATGACGTTGAAGATTCAGTTACGATTGTTATTGATGACTCGTTCAAAGTGAATGGTGAAACCTTTGCAATATCGGTATCAGGCTCTCAAGTCGACTTCACCAACGGGAAGTTTGTTTTCTCTGGCACACTCGATAGTTCTGGCAATATTACTGGGTTAGAAGGACTCGTTCTTACCTTACCAAAAGACTATTCCGGTGATTTCAAGTTACCGATCACTGTCGTGACCACTGATAGTAAATCTGGGCATGAAGAGTCAGTGACTAAGCCAGTGACTATCCATGTTGATCCCATCGCCGATGTGGGGTTGGATGCGTCATCCATCTCACTAGACATTGTCGACTCACTTGATGATCAAATGAACTCTCTCCCTCAAACAGGGGCAGAAATTAAAGGCTTCGAAGATAGCTATATCAAGCTGAGTCTAGGCTATGACTTGTTAGATAAGGTCACAGGTGATGAGGGCGGCAGGGAAGTACTTTCAGAGATCACTCTCACACTTGCCGATGGCCAAACGGGTGATTTTTATGACCTAAATGGAAAGAATCTTGGCGATTCGGTGACGTTTACTCAGCAGCAGATTGAAGATGGTGCCTTGAACAATATTCTGTTCAAACCGGCGGATAATTACCCTACGGGCAACGATGATAATACGATTCGTGTCAATATCTTGGGCAAAGTGACCGATACCGCGACGTTTAATGAAGCAAACCCAGACACGACGTCTTCGCACACTGACAGCTTTACCTCGAGTGTCACCTTTGATGTTGAACCGGTTGTCGACAATGTTGTAGTGACGGGAACGGGTCTGAATGATCAGACAATTGAGTTCTCGGGTGAAGAAGATCAACTCATTTCATTGGGAAGTTCAGGGCCGGTGTCCATTGCTTTAACGGATACTGACGGTTCAGAGTCATTTGTCTCGATTAAATTAACCAATGTGCCTGAAGGATTCTTGCTCAAAACAGACCCTAACAGTGAGTATACTGTTAAGAACAATGGTGGCGGTGAATGGAGTGTAAAACTGCCTTCTGGTTCTTTAGACACCTTAGATCTGAGTGTTATCTCTGTTCAACCTCCTCACAACTTCAGCGGAACCGCGGAGTTTGGTATCAAAGTGTACACTCAAGAATCGTTGCTCGGTATCCCAACAGAGGCGGCGAACTTACCTAACTTTAAGCTGACGGTTACGCCAAAAGGCGACGCTGTTGATATTGATGCTGACAAATCCGTATCGGGTTTAGAAGGTGAGCCAATCGATATCAACATCAATGCGTTCGTGACTGATAACGAATTATCTGCGAAAGGTAGCGGCATCTTTACAGAAAACGCGGCAGAGACGATTCGAGTTGAAGTCACCAATGTGCCGGACGATGCCCAAATATACTATCCAGATGGTGTGACGCTGGCCGATTACGACGCAAGCACTAACACGTGGACGCTTGATGTATCTGCGACAAGTCTCGATAAAATCATCTTTAATTCAGGTCAGCACAATAGCGGCGGTACTGAGAAAGGGATTAATGGTCCAATCCATATTTCTGTCCAAGCGGTTGATAAAGACGCGAGTGGAACCGAGTCGCTTGGTCCTAAGAGTGAATTTGACGTCGCACTGACGATTGATCCTATCAATGACCAGCCTGTGTTCACTAAAGTAGAAAATCTTGCTACATCAGAGGACATCGCTGGTGGACTCGCGATTACATCCCTATCCATTGCGGATGTGGATGTAACGTATGATGATCCTGATGCTCAGTACACGTTAACACTGCAAGCTGATAGCGGCACATTCGAGTTTAAGAGTGATACCAATGTTACTTTCACGATAAACGCGAACGGAGCGCTTGTTATTGTCGGTAAGCTGGCGGATGTAAATAGCACGATCGCCAGTGGAAATGTGATTTTCCACCCTGCTGCAAGCAGCAACGATCTCAATTCGAATGGTCCAGTGACTGTCACCGCAACGGTTGATGATGGTGGTAACAACGGAGCTATCGACCCGCTTGACCCTACTACTGCATCGACGAATCAAACGACGTTCACCATCAATGTGAGTGAAGTGAATGATGCTCCTGTGGCTGGAAACCTAGACCTAGGAAGTGTGGCGGAAGAGGGCACTATTCAGATCACTATGGCGCAAATTATTGCGGCAAGCAGTGATATTGATGGTGACACGATTTCAGTTGATTCCATATCTGTCCCGGCGGAGCAAGGCACGTTGACCTTAAACCCAGATGGTGTGTCATGGACGTTTGAGGCAGCGCAAGACTTCAACGGTCAAGTGACGATCTCGTATGTGATTGAAGACAACGGAACAACAAATGGTTCCAATGACTTCTTGCGTGATAGTGGCCAGATTTCGCTTAATGTTACGGGTGTGAACGACAAACCTGTGATTGATCTAACGGATGTGACTACGGTAGTTTCGGAGTCAAGTGGCCAACTGATTAGTGGTATTGAGGTTGCTGACGTCGATTACGTTGGTATCCATTCTGGAGACTTGATGACCGTGACGCTCAGCGTAGATTACGGTCAACTTACTGTCGCGAAACCTGCGGGTTCAGGTGTGATGATTTCAGGTGACGGTACGGGTAGTGTGTCAGTGACGGGTACGTTAGCCGAGCTCAACGCACTGATTACTTCCCCAACACCGCCGAGTGGTGTTTACCTTGACGCGAGCCTATCACTAGCTGACAGAATCAACCTTGATGTTTCTGCAAGAGACAGTGGTAACCCGTCGGGCCTTGCCTTAGATGCAGACTCGAAAAGTTACGCGATTTTGGTTACGCCTGTCGCCAATGCGCCAACACTCTCTATTGATCCAGCAATGAGTTATGTACGCAATATCATTGCTAGCCAAGCAGCAAGCTTTAATGGGATTGCTTTGGTCGGCATTATGGCAGCGTTGACGGACTCAACAGAAACCCTTGCGCTTGAGATTACAGGGCTACCAACCGGAGCGAGCCTGACAAGCTCTATGAGTGGCATTACCTATGATCCAGCCACACAGGTGTGGACGGTACCAGCAGATGCCGTTGCCGATCTAGAAGTAAGAAACGCGGTTGTTGGTGAACATACTTTAAGTGTGGTGGCCGTATCAGAAGAGAGTAATGGGGATGTGGCGAAGTCGGCCCCAATTGAACTCAGCGTTGAGGTTGTCGTCGATAACACCGATATTGATCAGTCCCTTTCTACCGATTCTCATCAATTGATTGGAGAAGGCTACGACTCGGTACTTACTGGTGGCTCAGGCGATGATCTTCTGGTTGGCGGCAGCGGCAATGATACGTTAGTCGGCGGTGCTGGAAATGACACGTTACTAGGCGATGAGGGCAATGACGTCCTTGAGGGTGGACTTGGTTCGGATATCTTAACCGGCGGCACCGGAGAAGATGTGTTTATCTGGCACCATATTGATAATGGCGCTGTTGATACCATTACCGACTTTAGCTTGATGGAAGGCGATAAGATCGACCTACGAGATGTCTTACCTGAGCTCAAAGAAGCAAATATCGATATGCCGACACTACTTGAGCAGCTTAATGCGAAAGTGGTGGATGGAGATAATATTGAGTTAACACTCCACCCCGGTGGAGAGGGAAGTAGCGAGCAAACCATCTTGGTAGAAGACTTAGCTCCTCAACTGACACTCATGGGCAATGCGTCCTCAGATATTGTTTCGGCGCTTTTAGATCAGCACGTCATAGTGCATGACAATGTGTAACGAGACACAATAGTAAAACGCCCTTAAAGAGAGAGTCTTTAAGGGCGTTTTTATTTTTATCCAGTTATTTTTTGACTGCGTAGGTAGAGACAAAACTGAATACCGCTTGTTCTACCGTTGCTTGTACCTGCTCGCACGTCGGTGGTGGCAGGTGGGCGATAAGCTGAGGCCAAAAGAGAATAGCTTTGATGCTGCCAATGAATTGCTCGATGGCCAGTGGGATATCGGAAATCTCAAGCACTCCTGCCTCAGTTCCTTGCTTAGCCCATTTTTGTAAACCGTAAGAGTCTTCTATCGATTCGAATTTCGACACCAAGACTTTAGACGTCTCTTCGCATCGAATGCATTCTGCCATGACAAGGCGCGCGGTAATCTGAAACTCTTCGTTGTTGATGTAGCACATTTGCTTAAGCGTTAGCTCAGTAAGCTGTTTTTCGATTGACACAGAAGGTTCAAATTCGACCTCGTACTGGTCATCAAAGCGACACATTAACTTATCTACAATAACTTCAAACAGAGCATCTTTGTTTGGATAGTATTTGTAAAGTGTGCGCTTCGAAACGCCAGCATGTTTAGAGATACCCTCCATACTTGCTTGCTCAAAGCCTTTTTGAGAAAAAACTTCGATGGCAGATTTAATGATATCTTCTTGTTTTATATCGCTTCTTTTAATCATCACTCGATTCCAGCCTAAATAAAGTAAACGATGGTGTTTACTTTTTTATTCGCAGTAACTAAAGTATACACCATCGTTTACTTTCTTGGATAGCGTATAGGTCATGAAAATGAGTAATGTGATTAAGACTTCAGTTATTTCCGCTTTAGGTTTCTTAGGTTACAACCAATTTTGCAACAATGATTTGAGTGAATCGCGTCAACAGAGCTCAGAGCTTCGTGCAGAACGTATCGAGCAATCGAATCAGTTTCATGCAGGAAAAGCGATTACTCGCATGCCAAGCGTACCAACGCAAGAAAGTATGTCATCAGTGATGTGGCAATTCTTTTTTGAGCGCGGTGCATTGAAACCAAGCCAAACATTACCCCATCAGCCTGTGGATCTTGAACGTTTAGCTGAGCGCAGTGACGAGGTGCGTGTGACATGGTTGGGTCACTCGAGTCTATTTATCGATATTGACCAAACTCGAATATTGGTTGATCCAGTCTTTGAATACGCATCCCCTTGGATTGCTAAGAAATTGTTTGGTCGTAATGTTGATGCTCCAACCAACCGAGATGCTTTGCCTACGCCGGATGTTATTGTCATTTCTCATGATCACTACGATCACCTAGAAGAGTCGACCGTTCGTTACTATGCAGACAAAGATGTAATGTTCTTTGTGCCACTGGCTGTTGGTCGCCATTTAGAGTCGTGGGGCGTTTCACCTAATCAGATCAAAGAGTTTGATTGGTGGGAGTCCGCGGGGTTTAACGGCGTGCAACTGATTGCGACACCAGCTAACCACAACTCTGGCCGTACAGGCTTTGACTCAAACAGTACTTTGTGGGCATCTTGGGTGATCAAAGGCAAAAATGGTTCACTGTTTTACAGTGGTGATACGGCGTATGACACCCACTTCAAGCAGATTGGTGAGAAGTATGGGCCGTTTGATATGGCCTTCATTGAAGTTGCAGCCAATGTGAAAGAAGGGAAAGGGTATCCTGTTGAGAACTGGGGTCACATGCAAGCCAGACATACCATGCAAGCTTTCCTAGACCTTGATGCGAAAAACTTGTTCCCAGTCCACTGGTCGACGTTTGAGTTGTTTGCTCACAAATGGGACGAGCCGATGACAGATTTGATTGCGGAAGCGAACGTGACGGGCGCTAACCTTGTGACACCAATGGTCGGGGAAACCTTGAATCTTAATGGTGAGATTAAAACCACATACTGGTGGCGAGAACAAGCGTTCAACATTGCCAATGTGGATTTAAGCCTTCAAAACTAAGCCACTATTTTTACTTAAATTTCAAAGCCTTTTCTATTTTGCCTGCCTCGTGCAGGCTTTTTTCTATTCGCACTATGAACCACTTTCGTTTATCCCATTTGTTTGTATACTGGCGCTATAACACATATGCAACAAGTTAAGGAGAACGTCATGAACAAGGAACAAAGTCTATTTCAATGGGAGCGAATCAAACGTTTTAATCTTCCCGTCTGGACTGTCCTTATTGGGGTTCTGATTGCGCGAACCAGCTTTTTCATGGCTTGGCCTTTCTTAGTGGTTTTTCTTTACCAAGACTATAATGCCAGTGCAATTGAGGTCGGGAGTATGTTGGCTGCCGCTTCGTTGCTGGGTTCTGGTGTCGGGCTCTATTCGGGTTACCTCTCTGATAAATTTGGTAGAAAATGGCTCATGGTGCTCGGCTGTGTTATCGCTTTTTTCGCTTATTGTGGGATTGGTCTGGCCGATCAAATGTGGCAGTTCTATGTGTTGGTCTTAATGACGGGCTTGATGCACCCTCTGATTGATGGCCCTGCCAAAGCGGTGTTAGGGGATTCACTCGCTGATCATAAAGACAGAGAGCTTGCGCTTAATATCCGCTATTTTGTACTTAATATCGGCGGTGCTATCGGGCCATTACTCGGTGTGACACTTGCTCTTGCCAACCCCCAAGGGTTGTTTCTCGTTACAGGTTTTACTCACCTAGCGTATGCGTTATGGATCATTTTTGGTATTGAGCGTAAGAAAGATCGAACAGATAAAGAGGCGAATGGTTCAGTCTTGCCAAACTTTCGCCAGACAATGAAAGTCATCAGCCAAGATAAGATATTTGTTCTGCTGTTGATGGCAAACTTAATGCTGATGTTTGTCTACGCTCAGTTAGAGTCGTCAGTTCCTCAAGTGATTGTTCGAAGCGGTATTGTCGATGCGGCAACTCTGATTGCGATGTTGATGTTCGTCAATACCGTTACAATCGTGTCTCTGCAGTTTCCGCTCCTCAAGCTGTTGGAAAAGCTCCCTTTGTTTACTCGCACACGAATCGGTATGGTGGCAATCATGTTTGGTCAGTTAGCCTTCATGGTATCGCCAAATGATTCCACGTTAGGTTGGGTGATTGCGTGCTTTATTGTCAGTGTGGGAGAAGTGATTACCTTCCCAACCATTAACGTGCAGATTGACCGACTCGCTCCAGCTCATTTGCGCGGTTCTTACTTTGGCGCGACGGGAATCTATACCCTTGGTTTTGCTATCGGGCCACTGGTAGGCGGCGCAATGATTGAGTGGTTAGGATCGACTTGGCTGTTTGGGCTCTGCTTTGTTGTCTGTATTGCGATGATTTGGCTCTACTTTGTGGCGCAAAGAACGGAAGATACCATCGAGAGAGAAGTGGCATTGCAGTAGCCGTATCAACGACTACTGCAATTGTGACTATTAAGAGTTCAATAGCACTGGTGAGTCAGTCTCACCCGCTTTTTGGGGCTCAAGTTGAATCGTCTGAGTTGGAAAGGCGATGTCTGCGCCATGCTGACGAATGATCGCATAAATTTGTAGTAGTACATCCTGCTTCACTTCGTGGTAACGAATCCAGTTTACGGTTTTGGTGAATGTGTACACTAAAAGCGTGAGAGACGAAGGAGCAAAGCCATTAAAGTTGACGATTAAGGTTTGCTGCGAATCGATATCTTGATGGTTTTCGAGCATGGCTTTGATATCCGCAACAATTTGCTCGACCTTCGCTCCATCTTGATAACGAACGCCAATGTTCTCATTGATTCTTCGGTTTAGCATTCGAGAAGGGTTTTCAACCACTATGTTACTGAACACCGAGTTAGGCACGTAAATTGGTCTCTTATCGAAGGTACGGATAATGGTCATGCGCCAGCCAATTCTTTCTACTGTGCCTTCAATCTGGCGGTCAGGGGAGCGAATCCAATCCCCAACTTTAAATGGGCGATCAAAATAGATCATCATTCCACCAAAGAAGTTAGACAGTAAGTCCTTAGCTGCCAAACCGACTATCAAGCCACCGACACCACCAAAGGTGAGAAGACCTGACAGGCTTAGACCGAACGCCTGCATGACGGTCAGTGCACCAATGACAATGAAGAACAGACGCGA
Organism: Vibrio sp. RE86; assembly: GCF_013114545.1. Lineage (GTDB taxonomy): Bacteria > Pseudomonadota > Gammaproteobacteria > Enterobacterales > Vibrionaceae > Vibrio. The sequence continues at coordinate 213,909 of NZ_VTXI01000001.1, forward strand.
CACTTTAGCGACTGCTTGTACTGTGGTTTCATCCCGTTTCTTTTGCGCGAGTACGTACTCTTCAATGTTGTTGATGAGACGCATGGTTATCCATACGAAGATGGCGATGACTAAAATAAGCTTTAACGTGCTTAACCAGTTGAGCTTAGATCCCATGTAATCTTGGAGAATGAAACCGAGCGAGATGGTGGCAGGCCAGCACCAAATGAGTGTACTGACTGGGGTTTTCAACGCCGCTAAGGTGAGATCGTCCCAGTGGAACTGAGTTTTGCTAACCAGCACTTCTAAACGGCCGTAGACAATTCGCCAAATCACCCAAGCGACAAGGCTGGCAACGGTTATCAGCAAAACATTGGTGTCCCACGTTTGCAGCATCGCCTCGATAGATGGCGGTAAATGTGTGAGTAACTCGTTCATTTTTCGATTCTATTTCCAAGTTTAGTAGCGTAAGTATAAGTCTTTACCTATACCCTAACTAGTCACTTTGTATTGTTGGTTTTTCTTACACGGTTAGAAAAGTGTCAATATTCCTCAATCAGTTTGATAACAAGATACTTGAGGCGCACACTCCCATTTCTCGTCACTATTATACTAGGAGCATTCATGAGATCAGGTGATAAACAATTTGCTGTTATTGGATTAGGCAGGTTTGGTCTCTCGGTATGTAAAGAGCTTCAACAAGCAGGTGCAGAAGTGCTTGCTGTCGACATCGATGAAGACAAAGTTCGAGAAGCTGCAAGCTTTGTCAGTCAAGCTCTGGTCGCGAATTGTACGCTTGAAGACACGGTTACCGAGTTACGCCTGAACGATTATGACATGGTTATGGTCTCGATTGGCTCTGACGTGAACGCCAGCATATTGACAACACTTGTCGCCAAAGAGGCGGGCGTGAAGAACGTGTGGGTTAAAGCAAATGATAAGTTCCACTCTCGCATCTTACATAAGATAGGCGCTGACCACGTGATTATGCCCGAGCGTGATATGGGGATTCGCGTCGCGAGAAAAATGCTCGATAAACGTGTGTTGGAGTTTCAAGAACTCGGCTCGGGAATGGCAATGACCGAAATCGTCGTGGGCTCGCGATTGTTGGGTAAAACGTTGGGCGATTTGGCGCTATGTAAAGAGCAAGATGTGCAGGTGCTTGGGTTTAAGCGAGGCCCTCAAATAACCAAGGCACCAGACTTAGATAAGAGTTTAGAGATTGGTGATTTGATCATTATTGTTGGCCCTCGAGACACTCTATCTAGAAAGCTGAGTACCCTATGAACCCGTTCCGCCGCAGAGCTGCCTTCTATGAGTTAGAACCTAACCAGAAAAAAAGCAAAGGCACTGAGCCAAGGGTTATTCTGTTTAGCTTTCTTGGCGTGCTACTTCCATCCGCGGTTTTACTGACGTTGCCAGTATTTTCTGTCACAGGTCTATCGATCACCGATGCACTGTTCACCGCAACGTCGGCCATTAGTGTGACGGGGTTAGGCGTGGTTGATACGGGAGAACACTTCACGACCGCTGGTAAGGTGCTGTTGATGTTTCTCATGCAGGTTGGTGGTTTAGGGCAAATGACGCTCTCTGCGGTTTTGCTTTATATGTTCGGTGTCAGGCTGAGCCTAAAACAGCAAGCGTTAGCAAAAGATGCGTTAGGCCAAGATCGCAGAATCAATCTACGGCTATTGGTGAAGCGCATCATTATATTTGCATGCGTGGCTGAGCTGATTGGCTTCACTCTATTAGCGTTTCGCTGGGTGCCGGAAATGGGGTGGGGAGATGGTCTTTTTTACGCCCTATTTCATGCCATCTCCGCTTTCAACAACGCAGGTTTTGCTCTGTTTTCAGATAGTATGATGAGCTTTGTCGATGACCCGTTAGTGATTTTCACGCTAGCGGGGCTGTTTATCTTTGGTGGGCTTGGGTTTACCGTCATTGGTGATGTGTCGGCGAATTGGACACGAGGCTTTCGAGCCTTTCAATTGCATACCAAGATTATGCTGATCGCAACGCCTGCTTTGCTTTTGGTCGGAACAATACTGTTTTGGTTACTGGAGCACAATAACCAAGCTACGATGGCCCCTCTGACTAATTCGGGTCAGTGGCTTGCGGCATTTTTCCAATCGGCTAGTGCGAGAACGGCGGGCTTCAATAGCGTCGACTTAACGCAATATACGCAACCTGCACTGCTAGTGATGATCATATTAATGCTTATCGGAGCTGGCTCAACATCAACAGGCGGAGGGATCAAGGTCTCGACATTTGCGGTAGCTTTCGTTGCGACTTGGACATTTCTCCGTCAGAAAAAGCATGTTGTGATGTTTAAAAGAACGGTCAGTTGGTCTGTGGTGACTAAGTCGCTGGCGATCATTGTGGTCAGCGGTGCGATATTAACGGTGGCGATGTTTTTGCTGATGCTGACTGAGAAGGCAAGTTTCGATAAGGTGCTGTTTGAGACGATTTCGGCGTTCGCAACGGTTGGGTTAACGGCAGGTCTTACTGCAGACCTCTCTGAACCGGGCAAATACATTATGGTTGTGGTGATGACCATCGGACGAATCGGGCCATTGACACTGGCGTATATGCTCGCAAGACCAGAACCATCGCTTGTAAAGCATCCGGAAGGCGTGGTGCTCACCGGATAAAAGCGTTATTTATTGCCAAAATGATCAGAGAGCGCAGAACGGCGGTGTTTGGCAGCGCCGCCGCCTGACATATCGACCGTATCTTCATACCCTTCTTTGATAAAACGTTGGGTTGGGCTATTGGGTTGCAGTCTTCGAAGTTGAGGTGAGCTGAACGTCCCCGCAACTTGGTAAATAGAGATCCCTCGGCCAGTTTCGACTGTGATGTGTTTTCCATCAAACTCAAAATTGGTCGCGATTAGTCGATTGTTTCTGAACACGCCTTGTGCGTTCAATGCGAGTACTTCAGTCTGATATGGTGGGGCGCCCACTTCAATCCATCGGCCGTAAACGTGCTTAGGGTGAATATAGTCCTGATAGCTAACGTAAAGTAATGTGGAGAATCCAGCCAGAAGCAAGATAAACATGATCGCTGCTGCCAGCTTAATCGCGAGAGTTTTTGTCATAACAGCTAGGGCGCATCCCCTCATATTGAGCAATAAGTCAGCTTGTCTAAGAAGCCCTGATAACGCAAACAGCGAACTGGCAAATGTTGAACTTCAGCCCAAATATGTTTGTAGGACTCGACCCGTTTCACCTAAGCATAGTCTGATTTGATTAAATTAACCTTGGAAGAGGGAGTTTTTGAAAGTGGGAAGTGCAGCAGACAATAACTTCAATAGATTTGTATTTTATAGAAATACCTATCTAAATCAGCCTAATATCGAAGAGTATTGCACCTAATCAAAAAGGAGTGAGTGAAAGAAGTCTATTGCTGTTCTACGCGAGTTCAGATAAAACAGTTGGTGGATTAAATCATAACGCCATGGAGGAATGGATGATTAAAGCGAATAGCTATTTCGAAGGACAGGTGCAGTCATTAGGCTTTTCACAACAAGACGGTGAATCAAGTGTTGGCGTGATGGCTCCTGGGGAGTACACATTTGGCACAGCAGCACCAGAACGCATGACGGTCGTAAAAGGCGTATTGACGGTTAAGAAAGCTGGCGAAAGTGAGTGGGTTACGTACCAAGCAGGTGACGCATTTGACGTTGCTGGTGACTCATCATTTGATCTTCAAGTCGCAGTTTCAACCGCCTACTTATGTGAATACTTGAGCTAATTATCGTATTTTAGCGCTAAATTATTGAGCCAGTCGTAAAGCGACTGGCTTTTTTTTCATCGTCATTTTGAGAACCATTGTGAAAACATTTACTAACTAAGATCTGGAGATAATATAATTATTATAAAAATCAATGTTCTATTGGCTATTTAGTTAGGTTGGTATGCACCTTGCTGTGTTCTTCTATTACGAGGCTGTCACATAGGTTGATATCGAGATTGATCGGAAAAGTCGAAAAGTAACGTAGTTATTACCAAGATGATAAATTTATGTGTTGGCTATACTTAGGTTAATCCTAAAGGAAAGAGGAGTACTTCATGGCAGTAGTACCGAAGCATAAAGATGCAGGAAATCGTTACGATCCGAATCAGGAACTAACCTCAGATCAACTCCATCGTTTTGGTCAGGTCGCCCAGCGAGCGCAAGAAAGACGTGAAGAGCGGATAGAAAGAGGGGTTACGCCTGTCGACCCTAGAATAGCAAAACGCGCTGCGCTTAAAGATGCGGCTTTTAAACCTGTCATTCGCACGAAACGCGATAAACCCAACACGGCTCGTTACGCTATTTGGATGTTGGTGTTCATGGCGTTTATGCTCTGGCTAATGTACATGACCCGTTAGGGTTTCCTGAGAGAGGTGACATTGGCAATGGGCTCACCGGGTGAGGGCTCTAGTGTCGAAGCCATGTCTCGATTGTAAAAATGATATCGATTCTTTCCAGCGTGTTTGGCCGAGTACATGGCTTTGTCCGCACAGCGTGTCAGCTCTGACAGTGTTTTCGCATCTTGAGGATACAAGGCAACGCCAACACTGACCGTCAAGCAATTTACTTTCTCAGACGACTGATAGCTGTCTGAAAATAACTCGCTCATTCTTTGTAGAATCCCTTCTAAATCTTTGACAGACCGAACATCATAAAGAAGCACCACAAACTCATCGCCAGCAAACCTAGCGATTGAATAATCGTATTTATCTGTTTTACGATCTTTGTTCCTAATGTTGTTTTTTAAACGTTTCGCGAAGTGCTGAAGGACTCGATCTCCGACATCATGACCATAGTTATCGTTAATTAACTTAAAATTATCGATATCTAAAAATACCATTGCGGTAATCGTTTTACTTTCGGTTCTCTCAATCAGCTTACCAGTAGCCCAGTTCTCAAAGCTCCAGCGGTTAGCAAGCCCCGTCAGTTGATCCAAGTAAGCAAGATCTTCAATCCCTTCTTTATATAAAGACTGAACGTAGTTCATCACCTTGGCGTAGTAGTAAGCCGAGATATTACACAACAAACACAGTGCATAGAGACTTAAAACGAAGCGACCTTGTGAGCTGTCGACTTCGAAGTGAACGGCTTGAGGGATGAGAACAGCCATTAACGTGAGAGTACAGAAGCCAAAGCTAAGCAGTGCACCAACTTTAAAGTTATTAGCAAAAATGAGTACCGCGACAATGGGGAAAAGCCAAAGCAGGCGATCTTCGATGTAGCTGCCATAGAGCAGTAAGATCACGCCTTGAAGTAAAAGTACGCCACTCAATACGAGGTCGCAGTGATTAAGCCTGCGATGACGCAACAGATATAAAATATTAAGTATAAGAACGGTAGAAGCGAACAGATTGACGGACGCAAGAAAATAGTCACCGCTAGTAAAGCGTATCAAGCTATAGCTTAAAAGTAATAGGAGAGATATGACTGAGCTGAGCAAGACGATATTGCACTTTCGTGTGGCGCGAATATCCGCCATTTCTTCAATTTTTCTACCGGCTAGTTGTGGCATATTCCCTTTTGCTCATCGATATAGTCCTGCAACTAAAGTTTAGATGAAAAATAGTTGCTTGAAGCGATGGCAAATTTCTTAAAAGAGAGGAAACTTAAGCACAAATGTGCGCCTACATGCTTATAATCCTGATTATTGGTCTATATGTACTGAATTTTGACACATATCTGAATCCTTGCTCGATAAGCATTAGGGGGAAGAGTGCTATATTATTGACACTTCTAATTTTATAGAATCTTATATCGATATAATGATTAATAGCGCAGCCTTATAAGTAATTGGTCTACAACTATTTGTACAATGGGTGCTTATGACTCGGTTTCAAACTCTCTGCGTATCCAGTTACGAAGTAAAAGCACATTTTCATTTTTTAATTTGGCCTGTTGGCAGGCGAAGTAGAAACTTTGATGAGGGTTTAAAACCGGTTGCCCCACTTCAACGAGATAGCCAAGTTTAACTTCTTCTTTAACAAATACCCGATGAGTAACAAATACCCCTAAGTGACGTGTCGCTGCTTGAACGGCCTGAATGGAGGCGACAAAATTGAGATTGTTTACGGCGTCTGGAATGGGTAAATGGTGAGCCTCACACCAGATCTTCCAATCGTATTTACGGCGATCGTTGGTGACCAATATGGCTGGATAGTGGTTCAGCAGTTCTTCAGGTGAGTGGTGACCTTTCGCAAGCTCAGGGCTAGCTACCATGATCAACTCATCATCCGCGAGCTTTTCACAGTAGTAATCTTGCCATTCATTGGTGTGCCCGTGAATGATGGCAACATCGACACCTTCATTCTCCATCACAAATTGACCGATCAAGTTTGAAATTCGAACATCAAGGTTTGGCGCATACTGATTGAGTTTGTGAACACGTGGAATCCACCAATGCATCGCAAGAGAGTTGACCATATTGAGTGTCAGTCGGTGCGATTGCTTGTCATCAATCAATTGTTGAGTTGCTCGAGAAATTTGTTCTAAGGGGGGAGCGATACGTTTGTAGTAGGCTCTGCCTGTCGCGTTTAGAGTGACGTGACGACCTGCACGGTTAAACAGATTTTGACCTAACTGCGTTTCCAAAGATTTGATGGCTTGACTGACTGCAGAGTGACTGACGTATAACTGCGCTGCTGCTTCCGTCATACTGCCTGTTTCTGCAACGGCGACAAAAGCGTAGAGTGATTTTAACGGCGCTGGGTGTGCTTTCTTCATCTGTAAGTTTTTCTAACCAATCGTGTCAATTAATCTCGTTATTTGTTCACGCTATCAAGGAGTAGACTTAGGGCAAATAGGGGGATGTATGCCAAACCAGTTGTACCCAACACTCTTCATGTTAGCGTCTACGTTCAGTTTGTCACTGACTGGACTGTTTTCCAAATATTTAGGTCAGTACCTTGAACCTGCTCTACTCAGCTTCTTAAGGTTTTTAATACCTGCGGCTATGATCTTATTGCTGTTCAGAGTTGTATTAACTCGACCCGTTGGCGAGTTAAATCGTGCAATATGGATTCGAGCGCTGTGTATTGCGAGCTGTCAGGTATGCTTTATCTATTCGTTAAATCATCTTTCACTCGTTGAGAGTGTGGTGCTATTTGGCACCGGCCCACTATTCTTGCCTGTGTTAGAAAGGCTTATATTTTCAACCAAACTTCAATGGATATCCGTGGTCGGCGTGATTGCCACATTTGGCGGTGTGTTGCTTCTGGCGGGCGATGTTTCAGGCGTGTCATTTCGGATTGAACTGCTGGTTGGATTAGCGTCGGGGTTGTTCAATGCTGGCTCTCAACTTAGTTTGTATCGCATTAGTAAATCGAAGCTCAATGCCTTGCAGATCAATCTGTGGACGTTTCTTTATGCGGCGATATTGCTAGTGCCCTACCTTCTATTTACTTCAAGCACTGCACCGTTGGTCATCAATCAACAGACAGCGCCGATCGGGCTGATTTGTGTTGTGCTTTTGGCGGTGTCTGCTTTGATCATCAATACGCAGGTTTTTCGAGCGAAAGCCTACCGCTTGGTCGAATCAGGATCGCAATTGGCACCGCTCATTTTCACTAACTTACTGTTTACGGCACTCTGGCAGGCGATGTTCTTCAACGAAAGCTACACGTTGACACAACTGTTAGGGCTGACTCTGATTGTTGCCGCTAACATGCTGGTGGTCTTATTCCCGATTTGTGTTGCGCGCCTAAGGCCATCGGCAATTTAACGAGTAACGCTTACTGCGCTATCAAGCCATATGGCAGGTTAGAGAACACTTTCGGGTGCTCTTGTGCGGTTGGCGCTTCATTAACGCGTTGCCAGTCCAGCAACATGATGGCGAGAACGTTGCGGTGCTCGCCATAGACGATATCAAAGTCACCAGTTATAGATGGAATCATCCCTTTTTCTTGGTTGATTGATTTCTGAATGGCTAAGCGCGTCTTTTCAACCACAGGGTCATTGTCCAGACCTGCAAGTAGGAAGCTAATGCCCACTTCGGCAATCACATCCTCTTTGGCTCTTAGGAGAATCGTGTCGATATTTTCACGGAAGTAGTCGTAGATCCACTGATACTGCTTTTCATCGACCTTGTGTTGATAGTATTCGGATTCGGCAAAGATAATGTGCGTTAGGCCATAGAGTTTGTTGCCATATTGCTGCTTGGAGAGCTTTTTATCGAGATGATCAGGATACGTTTGCTGAAAGGTTTTAATAAATGGCTCAACGACATCTTGCTCGTTGAGTTGGCGTAGCCAAAATACTTGGTTCGCCAATTGAGCGGCCCAGGCTTTGATCATCTCTGGGTCAGTTGCGTATTTATTGAAGTCATAGCGGCGAATAACCTGACGTAACTTATCGTCCTCTACATGCTTCAATCCATACTCATTGGCTCTTGCCATGGAGCCTAGTAAATCGACGCCCAAATAGAGGTACTCAGGCATGTGTTTTGTCACCATGTATCGGCGGGCACTCCGTTCGTCGTTCTCACCCACATAGCCAGCGATACGTTTTTCAGAGTAGAGTAAGATTTGCTCAGGGGTATGGACTTCTTCTGCGAATTTGTTAAGTCGACTCGCCACTCTCGCCATATCACTCCAAACTGCTGCTGAGTATTTGGTATCTAGCGTTTGTCTAAACATACGTAAACCATAATGGCCTTCTTTAAAGGCTGGCAACGTATAGAGTTGGCTCTCGTAGGTGTCGCGGATGAGGTCGGCAGATGCAATGAAACTTTCTTGCTGTGGTGATGCGATAGCAGCTTGGCTTAACGCTAGCCCTAAACAGATACTCAGAATCTTTCCACGCATAAGATAACCTTTTCAACAGTAGGAATTGTCTACTATTTAAAGTTATCAGATATTCTCAACATCTATGTGAGCAATCAGTCAGATATCGGTAAAGAATCAAAATGATGGCGCTTAAAGCGATAAAAGCTCGTCAATGAGTGGTCTTGGTTTCGCGATACCAAACCCTTGTGCGTAGTGAATATTGAGCTCTTTCAGGATGTCAGCATGCACTTCGGACTCAACAAATTCTGCGACGGTTTGTAATCCCATACTTTGTGCGATGTGGCTAATGTTGCTGACAATGGCTTTGTCGGTGGCATCGGTATCAATCTGAGCAACAAAAGAACCATCGATCTTCAACACATCAACAGGAATTCGGCGTAAGTAGTCGAAAGAGGCATAGCCTGTTCCAAAGTCATCCAGTGCAATCTTACATCCGTGAGATTGTAACGAGGCGATATTGAGAGAGGCTTGCAGTTCATCTTCGAGGGGTTGGCTCTCGGTGATCTCAAAACAGATCTTATGAAGCGGAATACCAAATTCTCGCGCTTTTGCAACGATTTCGTCCGTTAAGCCCTTATAGGTGAGGGCTTGTGCTGTCAGGTTGATACAGCAATGATCGATCTTAGCCCAGTCAGTTACATGCAATTGCAAAATTTTGAATGTATTGCGTATCACCCATTTATCGAGCTCAACCTCTAAGCCAAATTCATGAATGAGCGGGAAGAACTCTGCTGGTGCTAAGACGTTGCCTTGCTGGTTAGGAAGGCGCAGTAGCACTTCAAATGATAGGGCGTCTACGTCCTGTTGCAGAGCTTTATAAGGTTGGCAATAGAGCTCAAAAGCATCGTTATCAAACGCCGACTGGATTTGACTCAGTTTGGAGATGTCTTGAGACTCGACTTCTGACAGGTCAACTTTAATCACAGACATAAAAGGTTGGCTGTTTGCCGCTTGTGAACAGAGTGCCGAGACGGTGCGGTTTATTTCATGACCGGGTGGAATCACACCATGAAGGATTTTTGGGTTGAGGACCTTAATCGAACGTTCTTGCCAATTAAAGCTGAACTGCTGAACCATCTCGTTGAGTTGGTGTAACTTGCGGTTGTTGTATTCCGATTGCTCAGTTAAGTAAATCAAACTGGTCGTGAAAGGGGCGATATAGGCGTTATGGCACAAAGGATTGTGCAGTGCCAAGTGACGAGCGAGTTGTTGAACGAGTTCACCTTTCCCTGCTAGGCCGAGGGTTTTGAGTCTCTGAGTGGTGACAGAGAGATCAATCAAAATCAACGCTGGCTTCTCAATGGTACTGACATCGTCTTGCAGCTGCGCCATTGAATAGAGCTTGGTGTATGGGTCGCGTCGTTCGCTCAATATGACGGCTTTCAAAGTCCGGTGGTTTTTAACCGCTTGTGCGACCATCAAGAAGATAACACTGGTGATCGTGAACAGGATGGCGATCAAACTGTAGAACGTCTCAATGGTGATTTGCCCAGAATCAAGCGCGTTTACCGAGCTATAAGTACTGATTAAGCTCAGACAGAGTGTCAATAAACTCGGCTGAAGGAAACCAAAGCTGCCCAAACCGACGCCAATCACCGGAACGAGAATAATGCACAACGCATTGAGGGTAAGCAGATCGTCGGCGACAAATGCGGTAAGCAAAATCACCGAGCTGATGATGAACCAAGGTCGGTAGAAGCCTTTGTGCTCACCACGCTCTCGCATCTCTTTGTCCACGTTAAGCAAGGTGGTGCGCTGAGAGGGATTGAAGTAAGCCAGTACGGTAAGCAGTAGCGGAGTAAGCAGCACTTGTGTCAATGCGCTGCTGAGGATCGCATAGCCGTAATAGTGCAGATCATCCATAAATGGGTAGCTGAACGCTTGAGTCACCATAACGATAGCAATGGTGATAGCAATGGGATAAACCACGACCATTACCGAGAGATAGACAATCGCTTGAAGCGTAAAGTTGTCGCGTTCAAAGGACTCAATCAAGCCTAAATAAATACGAGTAAACAGATACACAACCGTCGGCAGAAGAAGAGAGAATGCGACGGCGACAGAGGGGTCGCGTTGAGAAACAAATAGATAATGGAACAGCAAGGCAACAATGATCGCGGGGAGAGCCTTTGCGCGTTCGCGGATAAGCAAAGCGGAAATTAAAGCCGCGGTAAAGGAGAGAATATGAACTCGTTCAGTGTGAAGCTGGAACCAATCAGAAATCTGAAAGCTGAGTAGAACACCAACAATTATGCCCAATTGGGTCAGTAGTACGTTCAGGCTTGAGCGTGAAAGTATAAGTAAATTGAATGGCGAAATCGGCATGGTCCCGGCTTATTTTTGTATGCTGTACCATAAATAAAGTAACAATATTGCGGTTGCTTATCAATAAATTTATCTATTATCGGTGAAAACTCCCTCAAATTATTGTACGTTTTATATAACTAATAAAAATATAAAAAACACAGTCATTGGAATGTCACACACGGGAAAGCAATATCCAGTGTTTTGATTGCATTGAGCGCCGCGGGGGATGGATGGCCGACTATCGAGGCAAGCATTACTATGTTAATGCTCTGTTTTTGGTTACTTTTTTGTTTTCTATTGGCCTAATTGAGTCATTGGATCGTAGTCAGAAATCTTTTTTGCGTGATAGCTTGCTTGCTCGTGCTAAAGAGGAGCTTTCGATTGTTCGCTCTGAACTCGAAGCCGCTATTGTTTCTGATATCTATGTTTCTAATGGCCTTTCTGCTTTGGTTGCAGCAAACCCCGAGTTTGAGTTTTCAGGCTGGGATTTGATTGCCTCAAGCATCTTACGCCGTAGTCGCCATATACAAGTTATCGGCCTTGCTCCAGATGATGTGATTCGATATATCTACCCTGAGGAGGGGAATGAAAAGGCATTAGGGTTAGATTACCGAACGATTCCGAGTCAGTGGCGTACGGTGAAAAAAGCGCAAGAAGTACAAGAAATCTTCATCGCTGGCCCCGTTAATCTAGTCCAAGGCGGTCAAGGATTGATTGCTCGCGTGCCGATATTTTCCGATCCTCCCTACAATACTCAATATTGGGGGGTATGCAGCGTGGTCATCTCCCTTGATTCTCTCTTTGTTGATGCGGGCATTGAAACATTCGAACACAGGTACAACATCGCTATGCGCGGGTTGGATAGTTCAGGTGCTGACGGTGAGGTTTTCTATGGGGCGCAACAAACCTTCGATAATGCTTTCGCGATTGAATCGGTGCATTTTCCTTACGGCAGTTGGGTAATTTCGGCCTCGACACGAGAAGACCTGTTGGCAAACAGTGAGTGGTATCGGGTGCATGCAGTACGTCTGCTTGGCTACCCTATGATTGTTATCTTATTGATTGCCTTTGTCACTACCTATCGTCTTTATGCTCAGGCGAGCGCGCGTTCATTGCACGATGAACTGACAAAGTTGCCTAACCGTCGCTATTTTATGTACACCTTAAACGAGCATTTTGACGCGGCAGCAAAGAATCTAAACAAAGATAAGTTTGCCATCCTCAATATCGACTTAGACAACTTTAAGTCAATTAACGATACCTATGGTCACGCTGCTGGCGATAAAGTGTTAGTGGCGACAGCGCAGCGATTAAAAGGGGCTTTGCGTGCATCCGATGTGGTTGCTCGTATCGGTGGAGACGAATTTCTAGTCTTGCTTTCGCGTATTGATCGCGTTGAAGATATCGATGTGATTAACATTGAACTGCAAAAGGCAATCTGTCACACCCCCGTTATTTATGATCAGCATCTAATTAATCTCAGTGTCAGTGTCGGTTACGCACATTACAAATCCGAATTCGACGATATTGATGACATGTTGAAGTTAGCTGACATTCGCATGTATGAAGAGAAGCGCCGTCAAAACAGCAGATCATTATCAAATTAAACCTCAATGTCAGCAGACGCTCAGATCTCGTGCTATAGAAATAGTAATCTATTTCTAATTGAGAGCGTTTATGAAGAGTCTGTCCGAATGGTTAAGTGAGTACGGTGAAAGTCACCAAAACACCATCAATCAAAAGATTCATAAAGTAGCGGTGCCGGGGATCTTTCTGTCGGTCGTCGGTTTGATTTGGTCGGTGCCACCCATTGATCTATTTGGTCTTACCCTCAATTGGGTATGGGTTGCTGCCGTTCCTGTCATGGTGTTTTACTTCAAACTCTCCCTTTCAGTTTTCTTAATGATGCTGGGTTTTCTTCTGGCGTGTATCGCTTTGATTTGGTCGATTGAACTTATGCAGTTATCGGTCTTATTAGTCTCTTTAGTTCTCTTTTCGGTGTTATGGCTGTTTCAATTCATTGGCCACAAGATCGAAGGTAAAAAGCCCTCTTTCTTCGAAGATGTGCAGTTTCTACTGATTGGCCCTATTTGGGTCTTCCGCCAACATTAGGTCTACAAACCCTAAAGCAATATGAGTCTATTTGAACGTTTGCGTGTCGGCCGTCACACTTTCATTTCTAATTGTTAATTCTTTGGGGTTAGTAAATTACAAATGTGACAATAGTCATAGTAAATGACGTCTTGTTACCGGTAACATGCGCTCAAACGTTACCGGTAACATAAAAACTATACCCGGACGTAAACCAAAGAGTCGACTTTGACTCGATTGGATAACTGAAACGAAAAAAGGATACCTCTACTATGAAAGCAATGACCAAAACTCTACTTGCTGCTTCGATCACTGGTCTATTCTCAGTTTCAGCACTTGCTGCTGACTTTACGCTGAAAATCCAATCTTCAGATCCATCTGGTGACTTGAACTTTAAAGTTCAGCAAAACTGGGCTGAACGTGTAGAGACAATGTCTAACGGCCGAATCGAAATCGACCTATTGCCTGTAGGTGCCGTGGTAAAACACACTGAAACGCTAGGCGCGATTAAGATGGGTATCCTTGACGGTCAAGTGACAGCAACAGGCTACTTCTCAGGTAAAGATCCAGCGTTTGGTCTTATCGGTAACATGGTTGGTGCTTGGTCAGACACAACTCAACTACTGCAATACATGAACTATGGTGGTGGTAACGAGCTAATGACAGAGCTTTACGCGCCATACGGTGTGAAGTTTGTCGGTGCTTCAACGACGGGTGTTGAATCATTCATCTCTAAAAAGCCAATTGACGGTGTTGATGACCTTAAAGGTCTAAAACTGCGTGCTCCTGAAGGTCTTGTTCAGCAAGTATTCGCAGCAGCAGGTGCAACGCCAGTTAACCTTCCAGGTTCAGAAGTATTTACTGGTCTGAGCAAAGGCGTTATCGATGCTGCGGATTACACTGTATTCTCGACTAACCAAAAAGCAGGCATGAACGACATCGCAACGCACCCAGTTCAACCTGGTTTCCACTCACTGCCTCTGATTGATATCTCTGTATCACAGAAGAAGTGGGACAAAATGCCTGCAGATCTTCAAACAATACTGCAAACGTCAGTTCGTGATTTCTCATACGACATGACGACTCAGCTGAAAATGGCTGACCAAGCGGCAGTGAAAGAAGCGCAAGCAAACCCAAAAATTACTATTCACAACTGGTCTGACGAAGAGCGTAAGAAATTCCGTGAAATCGCTAAAGGCCAATGGAAAGTATTTGCAGAGCGTTCTCCTAATGCACAAAAAGTATACGACTCTGTAACAACGTTCCTAGAGACTAACGGTCTTCTTTAAGCTAAACGCATTTGATTAGCTTCTCTCAGGAGGGCGAAAGCCCTCCTTCTTTTTTCAGGATTCCCCTTTATGACTGATAATAAGCCCCACACGCCACCAGAGCCTGATGAGCAACCAAGAAACATTCTTGATAGAACCATTATTAAAATCAGTAATCTATTAAGTTGGTTCTTCATTCTGACCGTACTTATCTCATTCTACGAAGTCGTGATGCGTTACGCCTTCGATGCACCAACAACGTGGGTTCATGAAACCGCCTCTTTTGTCGGTGGTTCACTGTTCATTGTTGGTGGTATCTACGCTTTTGCTGCTAATAAACACGTTCGAGTCGTACTTATTTACGATTCAGTCTCTGCTCAAACTCGCAAGTACTTGAATCTAGTTCACCATGTTGTGGGCTTAGCGTTTTCGGGCATGTTGGCTTACGCCTCTTATTCAATGGTTCAAGAGTCTTGGTTTACACCATGGGGTGACCTACGTCTTGAAACTTCAGGTTCGGTACTCAATGCGCCGTACCCAGCACTTCTTAAAGGCATCATCTTTGTTTGTCTGTGTGTTCTTGTTGTCCAGTTTGTATTGCACCTAATCCAAGAGATTGTAGGGCTAGGGAAGAAAGACGATGTTTGATTTATCCTCTATTGGCATTGCATGGGGCAGTATCCTCATGCTGGTTATGATGATCGGCTTGCTACTAACAGGTATGCAACTGGCGTTCGTAACAGGTTTTGTTGCTATCTTTTTCACGCTGTTTTGGTTTGGTCCAGACGCACTACCTCTGATTGCTAGCCGTACCTACAGTTTTGCATCAGGTTATGTTTTCTTAGCGGTTCCAATGTTCGTCTTGATGGCAGCGTTGCTTGACCGTTCAGGCATTGCACGCGACTTGTTTGATGCAATGAAATCTGTTGGCCGTCGAGTTCGCGGTGGTGTTGCCGTTCAGACGTTATTGGTTGCGGTACTTTTGGCATCAATGTCAGGTGTTATCGGCGGCGAAACGGTCCTTCTCGGTATTCTTGCACTGCCACAAATGCTGCGCTTGGGTTATGACCGTAAACTTGCTATCGGTACAACGTGTGCGGGTGGCGCGTTAGGTACCATGCTTCCACCATCTATCGTTCTTATCATCTACGGTATGACGGCGAGTGTTTCAATCGGTGACCTATTTAAAGCGTCGTTCCTACCGGCCTTTATTCTGGCAGGTTGTTACATCGGTTATGTACTTATTCGTTGTAAGCTAAACCCTTCTTTGGCTCCAATCCCAAGTGATGCTGAGATCGAAGAAGATATGGCGAATCAGCCAAGCTACTTTAAGGCACTGTTCTTCCCATTGCTTTCGGTCGCGACAGTTCTAGGTAGCATCTACACAGGTATTGCTTCGGTAACAGAAGCGTCAGCCCTGGGTGTTGTAGGTATCATGATTTCAGCGGCTATCCGTGGTGAGCTTAACTTCAACATGTTGAAAGAGAGTGCCATCGCGACGATGCGTACTTGTGGCATGATCATGTGGATCGGTATCGGTGCAAGTGCATTGGTAGGCATCTACAACCTGATGGGCGGTATCGACTTTGTTGAAGAAGTTATTCTTGGTCTAAGTGGCGGCAGCCCGATTGCAACCCTGCTTATCATGATGGTTATCTTACTGGTTCTAGGTATGTTCCTTGACTGGGTAGGTGTAGCACTACTGACTATGCCAATCTTCGTACCAATCATTACAAGTCTTGGTTACGACCCAGTATGGTTCGGTGTGGTGTTCTGTCTGAACATGCAGGTGTCGTTCCTATCACCGCCGTTTGGTCCGGCAGCGTTCTACCTGAAATCGGTAGCGCCAAAAGACATCAGCCTAGGCGAGATTTTCAGTTCACTACTGCCATTTATCGCACTACAGGTTTTCGTTCTTGGTCTTGTAATTGTATTCCCAGACCTAGCAATGTGGTGGAAATAGTCCACCACCTTAAACCTCGATGACCCCTTAGAAAATATTTCCAGATTATAGAGACAGCCTCCAGTGAGAGTTGGAGGCTAAGGATAGTATTGTCCAATGAAAGCGAAAAAAATCTTAGTAATGGGCGTTTCAGGCTGCGGTAAAAGCTTGATTGGTAGCGAGATTGCTAACGCTCTAAACCTACCTTTCCATGATGGTGATGATTACCACCCACAAGCGAATGTGGACAAGATGGCTGAAGGTATTCCTCTTAATGATGATGACCGCCAAGGCTGGTTAGAAACTCTTAATAAGGTTTACACCGAGAATGATGCCGCGGTAATTGCATGCTCAGCGCTTAAACCTTCATACCGCGACATCCTTCGTCACAATAATGATGAACTGGTTATCGTCTACCTAAAAGGTGACTTTGACACGATTTGGAATCGTCATAAGGCGCGTGAGAATCACTACTTCAATGGTGAAGCGATGCTAAAAAGTCAGTTTGAAGCTCTGGTCGAGCCAACAACTGATGAAGCGCTACACATTGATATCAAACTTAGCGTTGAAGACGTTGTGAAACAGTCATTGGTTGCGATTGAGGAGCGAGCATCATGAGTCAGTCAAGTATTGCGATGATTGGTTTAGGTGTCATGGGCAAAAGCCTTGCACTTAACCTTATTGACCAAGGTTTTGATGTTACGGGTTTTGATATCAGCGAAGCACACCGCGAACGTGCACAGTCCGAAGCGAACGCGCTTGCTCAGCAAGTAAATAAAGGCAGCTTCGTTAAAGCTTCAGACCTGAATCACGTCCTAGATTCGCTAGTGAAGCCACGCGTGATCGCACTATCAGTACCGGCTGGTAACATAGTTGAAGCGGTGATTGATGATCTACTTGTCGCGGGTTTAGAACAAGATGACATTGTTATCGATACTGGTAACAGCCTTTGGACAGACACCGAAGCGCGTGAAGCTAAATATCGTGGGCGCTTGCGTTTTTTCTCTACCGCGGTATCGGGTGGTGAGGTTGGTGCACGTACTGGCCCTTCACTAATGGCGAGTGGTGATAAAGACGCATGGAACTACGTGAAACCAATGTGGGAAGCCATTTCTGCAAAGGTTGATAGTAAAGGTCTTCCAGTGGGTCAGTTTGATCAAGGTGAGCCTTGTGCCGCTTACTTAGGTCCTGCGGGGGCGGGGCACTATGTGAAGATGGTGCACAATGGTATTGAATACGCTGATATGCAGCTGATTTGTGAAGTGTACCATTTCATGTCTGAAGTATTGGGCATGTCTGCTCAAGATATTGGTGACGTTTTTGCAGATTGGAACTCAGGGATGCTTAACAGTTATCTAATGGAGATCAGTGCTGAAATCTTGAAAACGTTAGATCCTGTTTCTTCAAAGCCTTTTGTCGAAGTAGTGCTAGATAAAGCCGGTCAAAAAGGGACAGGCCTGTGGACAGCGGTAAACAGTCTGCAAGAGGGTGCGCCTGCTCCGACGATCGCTCAAGCTGTATTTGCCCGCGCACAAAGCAG
Organism: Vibrio sp. RE86; assembly: GCF_013114545.1. Lineage (GTDB taxonomy): Bacteria > Pseudomonadota > Gammaproteobacteria > Enterobacterales > Vibrionaceae > Vibrio. The sequence continues at coordinate 231,831 of NZ_VTXI01000001.1, forward strand.
TCAGAAATCAACTCGTGTTAAGGGTGCTCAGGTTCTAAAAACGCATGTCCAACCACGTTGTGGTATTAGCAAAGAAGAAACCATTGCAGAGCTTCACGATGCGCTCTACTGCGCGAAGTTATCCGTGTATGCGCAAGGCTTTGATTTGATGAAAGCGACATCAATCAAGGAGGGGTGGGATCTGGACTTCGCGCACATCGCCAAAATTTGGCGCGCGGGATGTATTATTCGTGCTGTCTTCTTACAAGACATTACCTCTGCTTATCAAACGAATGCCGATCTAGAGAACCTTCTGTTTGCAGAATGCTTTGTTGGTGAAGTCCACAACCGCTCTTTTGGTTGGCGTGCCGCCGTTGCAAACTCTGCGCTAACCGGAGTCCCAATGCCAGCGATTAGTTCAGCATTAAGCTATTTCGATTCTTTGCGCTGTGAAGTGCTTCCAGCCAACTTGCTGCAAGCACAACGAGACTACTTTGGTGCTCACAGTTACTCTCGCGTTGATGATGAAGAGTCAAACAAATACCACCTTACTTGGAGCGCTGAAAATCGCAGCCAAATAAGCGTATAAAAATAGAGCGTTCACAGAGATGTGAGCGCTTTTTTGTTATCTACAACAATAAAAACAGATCAATTCATAGGTATGATGTTACCAGTAACATCTAAAAGCAGTAATAAGAACTCAGTCATGGCCAATAAGAAAAAAAGACCCACATTACAAGACATCGCTGACCGAGTAGGCGTCACCAAGATGACCGTGAGCCGTTGCTTACGAGATCCATCATCCGTTTCAGAAACCGTAAAAGATAAAGTTAACCAAGCAGTAGAAGAGCTCGGTTACATCCCAAATCGTGCGCCTGATATTCTCTCGAATGCGAAGTCGAACGCGATTGGTGTCTTGGTTCCCTCATTAACGAACCAAGTTTTTGCCGAGGTGATTCGTGGTATCGAGTCTGTGACGACGCCTGCGGGTTATCAGACCATGATTGCTCACTATGGCTATAGTGAAGCACTAGAGGAAAAGAGCATCGCCTCTTTGCTCTCATACAATGTCGATGCCATCATCTTGTCGGAAAACGTTCACACAGAGAAAGCCCGAAAGATGCTCCAAACGGCGTCTATCCCCGTTATTGAGATCATGGATAGCTACTCCGATAAAATAGAGCAAGCTGTTGGCTTTGATAACGCGAAGGCATCTAAGGCGATGACTGAAGCGATTCTTGCGAAAGGAAGAAATCGTATTGCTTACTTTGCGGCTCGTATGGATGAGCGTACTCGTCTGAAAATGGAAGGGTATCAAGAAGCGATGGTGGAATCGGGTAATGAACCCGTCAGCCTACAAACGGAAGAAGCGTCTTCGTTTACTCTTGGCGCAAAGTTATTGTCTCAGCTAGTGGAACGACACCCTGAGGTTAATGGTATCGTATGTACTAATGATGATTTGGCGATTGGCGCGTTGTATGAGTGTCAACGTCGGGGAATACAGATCCCAGAACAAATGGCAATCGCGGGTTTCCATGGTCACGATATCAGTCAAGCAATGATCCCAAAGCTTGCAACGGTTGTTACCCCTCGTGAACAGATAGGGCAGGTCGCAGCGACAGAGCTGATCAATCGACTCCAAGGCCAAAAAGAGTGGGAAGAGTGCATCGATCTCGGTTATCAAATTGAGCTAGGTGAAAGTATTTAATTTGCATAATGCAAAGCGGATGATTTGCATTTTGTCTCATTTTGCAAAATGAAAATAAATTATGCGCTTAGTTTTTATGAAATGGGCTATAAAACAACCTAAATAGGCACTTAACAAGGTTTTAAAAGTTGGCACGCTCCGTGCATTATTAAGATTGACCCTTATTAAGCCGAGGGTCACCTAGCCAACTGACGTTGTTAGTGAACCTATTATTTTGTTCACACATATATATAGCCAATCACGATTATTGTGATTGGCTTTTTTTCTATCTAGCGTACGGAAATGCTTACCTATTCATTTGAACATCGATGCTATCTTCTTGGCATCCGTTGTAACAACTTGGCTTTCTTGGGCACACTGCTCCTCTTGAACAAATCACCCTAGCATCACTTTGAATCCCACGCTCAATCCAATTGATGTTGAGAATTTTCGCGATGGTCGTAAACTCTTTTTGCATATGACGAGGGATGGCTGCGCTTCCTCCGTTCCCCACACATAGTGATTTGAGCTCTTCGGCCAGCTCCAACGAGTTTCCGCCCTGCGCGTCAATCGCTGGGTTTAAATCGATACCAGCACACAGAACACGGTTGTTACCCGCTGGGTCGGTCATATTCACTGACTCACAGCAGTAAATTCTTGGTTCATCACCGACATGCAGAATAGAGATTTGTGCAGAGCTGCCTTGCTGTGGTTCCGATAATCGACGGAACACCGCCCAATGCTGGCAAGGGTCGTTAACTTTGCGCATATTCCCCCAAGGGAGAGGTATACCATTCCCTCGATATACCGCTTTTAGTTTGTTTTGTCCGTAAGCATCAAAGTAGTGCCAATGTGGATAAGGGGAAACGACAGTCATACGACGCATGGCAACCGACGGTGAGACCCCCGCTTTCAAGTGAACGTCTATCTCGTAGCCACTTCTATCCAACAGTTGTCTAAATGGAACCTTGGGGCAGAGCAGAGCGCCCGCAAAGAAGCTCGACTCGAAGTCACGCCATGCTTGTAAAATGTCTTGGGAGTTGAGTTCAGAGGTTGGAGCGACTTGGTTATGCTCTTCCCAACTGTTTGCGTGACCAACAGAGAGCACGCTCTTTAGCCCTTCTTTGCTATGAAGAACACAGTGACCAATATAGACAGCCAAATCGTACTTAAGGCGAGTGGGGTACTGCTTGAGTATCTCATTTAGATAGATACTGCCTGGCGGCTCGAAGAATGACGTTACCACTTGTTTTGCACTTACCCCAAGTTCGTCAACAACGTCTTTTGGTGGGCGAGAGATCCAACGAATCGTCAAACCTAAGCTGCGTGCGATATCCATCAAGTCTTCAGCGGATAGATTTAGGCGTTTAAGCCCGACTTCTTCAGCGGCGCGTTCTAAATCAGGAAAATGGTTTTGGTTGCTTTCTTGATGGGCGCGAATAAGCAAATGCGCAAACTGGCGGCCAGTAATACCAGTCTGAGAGAGCATTTCAGGTATGGCTATTTGTAGTATATCGTTTGAAAACAAAAAGCTCGGTTCCAGTGCCATTCCATTGATACCACCGCGATTCCCTTTATCAGGGGTGATATCGGCTTGCTCGGGTTCATCATCTAAAAACCACGCCGGATCTTTCTGAAAGACTTCAGCGATCACTTCGAGCATATCGATGCTTGGGACTCGTTTTCCCCGTTCAATCATCGAGAGGTATGACACCGAGGGTGCGTACTCTGGGTTAACCCGAATACATCGCGCAGAGAGATCTTCCATCGTTAAGTGGTTACGTTTACGAAGGTTTCTTATCTTGGTGCCCAAAAAATGGGACTGACGAATTAAGCTTTTTGACACTGGCATTTTGTAAAATTCACATTGTAAAATTTTTGTTGTGAAATTGTAGTCAAAAATTCACTAGTATACAAAGTAAGCAAAGTCACAAATTGGCAAATCAATGAAACACCAGTTTGGAATATTTGCTCTAGGACATAAAGCTGTGCAATTACTTTGAAATAACCGTCCGCGAGGGAAACGCTATGAACATGCTAACTATCGATAAAACAGAAATCCAAAAACAAGACAAACCATTTATCGCTGAAGCAGTCTTCGCGGTAGAGAAAACAAACTCGAAGCAATCTTCAGAAAAACAAAGCAAAGCGAAACAGCTGCTAGACCGCATGTTCCCGCTTGAGAACGGTTCACACCAAGAAGTAACCGCTTACATGGTTGATTACCGTCATTTGGTGGCTTACTTCAAAGATGGCACTCACAGTGGATTAAAGAGCAACAAGCACTTTGTCGCTTACAGTGGTGAAAAAGAGACTCCAACGTCAATTCTGTTTCGTGATGGCACAGGCAGTCACGTAGAGCTAACCTTTGGTGGGCATAAAGGGACGGGCTGTGTAGAGTTAATAACTATTGATGACATCCAGCTAGAAACGTGCACTATGTTTCCATCAGAAAGCTCTGAAATGTCAGCGATGCGACACTGGATTAGCTTGGTAAGAGGTGACGAAAAAGGTAAGCCTAAAGCGTGTACCGAAGCAAAAGCGTTTACAGGTAAAAGCGGTGAAGACTACGACCTAGAGTGTTGCTACACAATGCAGCGATAATTCCGAGTCCAATAACAAAAAAGGATACCAGCGAGGTATCCTTTTTTCGTTTTAATCTGTATTTAAAAGTGCAGTTGGATTACCGAAGTGACGACTGCACCAGGGCGACGAACGCCGTCAATCTCAACCTTGATTTCACGCTCAATTTCTAAGCCTTTACGGATTGGTGTCACTTTAGACAGAGTGCTGACTGCTCGAACACGGTTATCCGCTTTAACTGGGTATGGAAAACGAACTTGGTTGAGACCGATGTTCACGACCATTTTTGCTGTCGGGAACATGTTTTTGTCAGGGTCAACACTGTCAGTTAGCTTAGGCAGTAAGGCTAGAGTTAAAAAACCATGAGCAATAGTGGTTTTAAAAGGTGACTCTTCTGCTGCGCGCTCAGGATCGGTATGGATCCACTGCATGTCTTCTGTCACTTGACCAAACTGGTTGATGCGTTCTTGTGATACATCTAGCCAATCACCAGTGTGGATCACTTCGCCGATTTTTGCTTGTAGCTCAAGGTATAGAGCTTCTGCTTCTGGCTTTAGTTGGATTGGTTTAGGCTGAGCAGGTTGCTCTGGCTGAACAACGTCTGGCTTCACTTCATCATTAACGGCTGGAATATGGAAATCACGCAGACGAGTAAACAGGTGGCGGTTGTGAGCCTTATTTACAATTTCACCCCAGTACTCGCGCACTGCAGGAGCCATCCAGTGCACTAGCTCTGAATGTTGCTTAGAATTTGTTAAACCACGATGTTTAAATAAGTCAGCGACTTTCATAAAAACCTCAGTAAATGACCATATTGCTCAGTTAATCCGTTAATTTTGAAACAGTTCACACTATTGTGCAATTACTTTCGGGCGTACACCTGTTTCTCGAAAGTCACTATTCCCTTTAAAATCAATGATATATTAATAAAACACTATTTTATTAGAAAAGTGTCAATAGAGTATTTATTTCATGATTTACGCTTAATTCAGGCTGAAACCTCTTAGTTTTAACGTCTGAGCTGTTTAGATTATCAACACTTGAACCATAGGCAGTGAATTAATGCTTTACAACTCTTGGGCTTATACCTATTATGCATCCCGCAACGGAGAGATGGCTGAGTGGTTGAAAGCACCGGTCTTGAAAACCGGCATACGTTAATAGCGTATCTAGGGTTCAAATCCCTATCTCTCCGCCACTTTTAAAGATTAAACCGCTGTTTTTACAGCGGTTTTTTCGTTTTCATAACTCAAAAGTCGACAAATACAAGAGGATGATACAGATGTATTTGTTTCGACAACCTAATAGCGTGTACTACACACGTGTTGCAATCCCGACTTCCCTTCAAAAAAACGGTTTTCCTAAGGAAATTCGCTTATCCCTAGCCACGCGTGATCGCCGTATGGCTTACAAACGCAATCTTGACCAGACAAAAGTAATCTTCGAGCTTTTCGAGTTAGCACAGACAAAGTTTTTACCCTTTCCAGATTTTAAGCAAAAGCTTAATGCTGAGATTAACAAGCTTAGAGTCTCTTTTAATAAACAAACAGGTGATGGAGACTCAACATGTCGTCTGCTCTCGGAAACGTATGAGCCCAAGCCAAATAAACAGATACCATCCATCAATAATGATGCTCTTAATCGTTTTATTGAATCTAAGCGCCTAGAAAAAGTCACTAACCTCACTCTTAAGCAGTTAAAGCAGCGTAATGGGGATTTTTTAAAGTTTGTAGAGCAACAGGAAGGAACGAGTATCACCAGTAGCGTTGCTATGGCTTATCGAGATAAGCTCTTAGGTCGAGGATTAAGCCATAAGACTTTAAGGGACTATCTCGCGGCCATCAAACAATTCATGAATTGGTGTGTCGTGCAAGAGCTGATAGCCAACAACCCATTTGCACATGTAAAGCTACCCTCCCAAAACACCTCGTCTCATTCCCAGCGCCTACGCTGGGGAGAAAAGGAGCTAACACGCCTGCTTGCCAGTCGTGCTTTTCAAGAGCAGGATTCATCCTTCCAATGGGCCACTAAAGTCATGATGTTGCATGGCTGCCGTCCTTCGGAAGCTTGCCAACTTCGAGTAGCTGATATCCACATAGATGGCCCGATACCAACCATCTCTTTTACCGACAACGGAGAGCAGCAACACCTGAAAAATGCATCTTCTAAACGGAAAGTTCCCATCCATAAAGGGTTAATAAAAATGGGCTTTCTCGAATATGTGAAATCTCGGCAAGATAAAAAACAAATGCAGCTCTTTGATTTTACCCCTCGGGGTAAGGATTCCGATTGGTCAAAGGATTTCAGAGACAGCATGGGTGACGTTCTGACTGCTTGTGGGTTTAAAGCAGGTAGTCGCCCCACTGCGTACTCTTTCCGACACACATTCGTCGATGAACTAAAGCAAGCTAATATTGAAGAACATGTGGTAGCTCAAATCGTAGGGCATAAAAATACCAGCATGACCTACGGACACTACGGCAAGCAACTTCCAGCAGAGAAGCTGGTGCATGCTGTTAATGCATTTACGCTTAATCGGTTCTAAATCTCTTGCATTGAAAATTTAGAACCGATTACAATGAGTGCGGATGACATACACTGGTCGCTGGCGATACCTACCTCTGTCCGTACTCAATTTAACTTAATTTAAAGTCTTTGTGCTGAAACCCAGTGCATTAGTAAGCTTTTGTAAACGCCAGCCGCAGCTTGCTATTGCATGTCGGAGAGACAGCTATGCGTTTACGCAACAAATCGACTTACACTAAGTTAACCAACGCTTTCAATGAACATCTAAGACGCAATCTAGAGCTAAGTATTCCTTTTCGTCAGAGGGATAATATGCTTGCGTACATTTTGTTTAATCTCAGCCCTAATGAAGTCCACCAAAGGTTAAGTCGAAATAAAGATGTATTGGTGGATTGGAAGCAAGAAAGTGACTCCGTTTTAGAGGCTCGCTTTCAAAACACCATTTGGCAACGTGTCACCAGGGCTTTCTGCGATTACAGCTTATCGGAAGAGCAGTTGATCGAGTTAGTCGCAAGCACTATCAAACCAGCTCTGTTAGATTTAGAGCCATCTTTAATATCTATGAGCTTTCAAAGTGCACTCGGTATCGAATTTGTTTTAGTAACGGATGAAAACGAAACAAAAGCATCCACAGGTCATTATCTTTTAAAATGGCATCTTCCTTCACGAGATAACATGATCGTTCCCAACTCATGGACGGGACTAGATAATAAGCGCCTTTACACTCCCAGCAGTGTCAAAGAGCGTTATTCTGCTTTTGATGAACAGAGCTATAAGATCATGTCACTTTCATGTAACGAGGTTCTAATTGATGCTTATCGGCATGCACCTAAACTGAATAGTCAGTACTCTTCCCTTTATAACGAACTTCATCAATTGCGTGACTGTCATCTTTTGCTCTTGTTTGTACATGAGCATTATCGACTTGCAGAGATAATGACGCAGGGTATTGTTGATCACTATGAAAACGAGTGCCGTTTTGAAAAAAAAGGAGAATCAGGTATTGGTGACGATATTAGTTGGTTTTCTGAGCTTCAAGCGATTAATTTCTCGCTCTACAGTTTGTGGAATATCGTTGAAGAAGAGTATGAGGAGTTTGCTTATAAGAACCACATACCAACCAGGAACGATTACGTCGATGAGCTGTATCTGCTGATAATGCAATACCTGTTTGAAACGGGTTTGGTAAATCAACAAAATAAAGAGCTGTGTGATGACGTTACGCTGACTTATGCAGTGAATGATGCCGTGAAGAACTCAGTAGGCAGTTTGCATCATCAATTAACACGAGGAGTCCGTTTGCTTACTCATGGCAATCCTAGCAATTTTCTACTTAGTTTAATCCCAGAAGTGAATTAAATAGCCATTGTTGCAGCGACAGATTTACAAAATCAATGTCGTTGCTCACTCATGGTAATCCGATGGAGTTACTTATGAGCAGAACTTTAATCACCCGTATTCGCAGCGCTTTTGAAAGCGCTGCAATCTAACTGAAGCAAAGACATGAGTGAAACAAAAAATCAACCTGATGAGTTCGTTAGAAAGTCATCGTCTGTAGAACTCAATAGCCAAACAAAAATTGAGCGAGGAGATAGCAAAATGAAGCATCGACGAAAGCGTAAATACTACTCAGAACAAGAGGCTGAGAAGTTTGCAGAACATGTCAGTAAAGCAGCAAGAAAAGTTTAATCGGTCGGTTTACCCTCAAAGAGATCAGCCGTTACACCTCTTGAAGTTCAACCACTGGAAGGCAGTACCGCCTTCCATTTTTTTTGAAAAAAAATGCTAACTCTTAACTGATTGATTAAGAACGAAAGTGCTCTGATTTTATAATAAGTAACTAATAATATTAGTATTTTCAGTTTGGACTTCCTGATTTTGCCTAGATATGATGCTCTCAAATAGAAGAGCAGCCATAGCTGCCTAAGTTGAGAAAATGGAAAACAGGAACCCCAAAAAATTTAAAGATTACGCAGATAAATTCATCAAAAGCCGAAAATTCAGAGTTGCTCCATCAACTCTTGTTAACAACAAGTGCAAAGCGAACGCCTTGAAGCGCTACTTCGGTGAGACATTAATCTCCGACATTTGTCATAGCGACATTCTAGATTTATTTGACGACCTCCACGAGCGTTATGCGAACAAAACAATCAATGAGTTCATGACCGTATTGCGAGGTACTTTTAAGCACGCGGCCAGTGATGGTGCTATTGGTGTTAGCCCAATGTTAGACGTCAAGAACTTTAAAGCGTGCAAAGTTGAACCGAAGCCTTTCTCTAAAGCGGAACTGAACAGCCTTCACAATACTCATGGTTGTCTACATGGCAAGCATGCGCTCATGTTGAATGTTCTTATTGGTGTTCGGATTAGTGAACTGATTGCACTAACTTGGGAAGATATCGACTTTAAGCGCAAGGAAATGTTTGTTCGTCGGGCCAAGGTGCTCAGTGATTACAAGACTCCAAAAACTGAAGAGTCAATAAGGAAAGTCGAGCTCAATGAGTTGGCTATTCAAGTGTTGCTAAAACAGCTTAAGCTGACAGGTGACAAGGCGACTCGTGAAATCTCGGTGCTGCAAAGTGATAACAAAAGTCGTATCAAAGAACACTTACAGTTTGTCTTTTACAACAGTCAAACTGATGCCCCTTTCATTCACGCAGCGCAGTTTAATAAAACCTTTTTCAAGCCATTTCTAGAAAAGGCTGGAGTGGAGCACCGTGGCGCAAGTCAACTTCGACATACTTTTGCGAGTCAAAACCTGACGGCAGGTATTTCTAAAGAGTGGATTGCGCGTCAGATGGGCCATAGCGATACGGCAATGATAGACAAACATTATGGCAAATGGATAGCTGTAGACTCCCCCGACTACGCAAGTGCCTCGGCAAGGAACCTGTCTAGTACGTTTGATATGGAAGTCTCTGAGCCCGTGCCTGTGACAGAAATTTCATCTGAGTTCGTAGCTTTGATTCAAGTGCTACAAACTAAACCTGAGCTTCTCGCTGCGGTAAAAATGCTTGTCGGGAGTCAGCCATGATTACTCTCGACACCATTGTCATCTGTGTTGTCAGCCATGGCAGTTTCACTGCCAAGAATGGCACCATTGGTGCCAAAGTCATTCACTTAAAAAGTGAGATGACTAAGCAACCCGCTGCGCTCCCGTCACACTTTTTGTTCCAAAAAGATGAACGTGAGCTGCGGGCAAGAGATGGCTCTCTTGACTCTCTACCATACTCACCCCTTCGGGGGTGACTATGAAGGAAATTCGATTCTTTCATCGACGCTTTAACTTCACATCAAAACCAGTTGATCGAGTTAAGTGCGAACACTCTCTAGCTCACTCATTACGTATTGCACCACCCACCGCTGTTAATGACTCTAAGCGGTTAGAGTGGAATAAGGAGCTGGCAGATACCAACTTAATTTGGCTAGGGTCAAAGGTTTTACCCTTGCACTCATTGCCCGAAGATGAGCGTTTAGAGCTGTTGTATCAGTTGGCACCGCAGCCAAAAATTCGCAATCAATCGAAATTGCAAACTCAGCAGCGGCAGTATCGCCTCAAAATGAACAACGCCATTAAGAGTGAAACAACCAAAGGAAATACCGAGGCTGCGGAGTTTTTGCAAGCAGTCTTAAACGCAAAAGGGCATGTGCCCTACTCATGTATCGAGCAATTTAAAAAGCTGAAAATGCAGCGGAAAAAGCAACGCATCAAGATGCTAGAAACGTATCTGAATGCTTATAACCAGTTGCAGAAGCGACCAGCAGCGAACAATGTATTTCTGCAAGAAGGCATTTTTAAAGTTCCGCATCAATGGAACGTTGGCAACGACACCATAACGCTTGAAGAATACATTTCATTTACGCGTGAGTTTTTGAAGCACCATTATCCTGCTTATGATATTCAAGCAATTATTGGACATGATGATGAGCGAAATGTTGATGTCAATACTGGAGCACATACTCACTACTTTATCTCGGGTAGGAACAACCAAACTGGTGAATATGACTTGAGGAAAACTCAGATTAACATCGTTAATGAGTATATTCGTGAAAACCACCGCAGCGAAGCGTTGCTTCCCGAGGATGGCAAGCTTACCAGGAAGCTCAGTCAAAAGTTTGGTCATTACCATCAACGTATGATGCTTGATTTTGCCAATGAGCACCTTTTTAAAAACAAGGGGCTAAAAGCTGAATTTGCTCCTGAAGCAGAGCGAAAATCCGCGCAGCGCAAGAAGATAGACAAGGAAGCAAACTTGCCTAAGTCTGCTCGAAGCCATAACTACTACACGCACCAACTTGAGTTGGTTCAAGCAAAGGTTCATTCAGCAGAACAGCAATACAATGAGCTAGTAGAAAACACTCATTCCTTAAAAGATAACTTTGACAAGTTACTCAATGACGTGGCTCAAGTGCAGGTCAACCTTAGTGAGCTTCAAGTTGAAAAAGATACAGTAACCACTGAGATAACAGAGCTTAAAGATCAACAATCAAGGTTATCCCAACTGGCTCTAGAGCTAACTGACGCTATCGTTCCGAGGTTGGTCAGTGTGTTCAAGAAAGTGCTACTAGCTATCAATGCGCGTGACAACAAAGTGGCAAAAAAACAAGCCGAGTATCTTGAGTCCGCTTTCAGTGCCGCGTTAGAGCTTCCTCCTTCGGTAGCGCAAGGGGTTACCAGAGAAATTAAGGCTATTAAAAAGGCCAATACTGCAATTGAAGCCGAAGCTTCAATAGATAAGTAAGTTAGTTAACGTGACTAACTTACTTCACTAACTAACCTAAAAATGATAACTAAAAACAGGTGAAAAATGGCTAGACCAAAATCATATACGGATGACGATATCATCAACATTGCGACTCAATTGATCAGTAAAGGAAAGAAGCCTTCGGGCTGGTACATCAAGGAAGCGCTTGGCAGAGGAAGAATTTCTACTATTCAAGCGGATTTAGATCGTCTCATACAAGGTGGACATATCTCTGTTGAAGCCCGTAATGCGCAAGACTATAAAGAGTGTGAAGCTACCCTTGCTTTTCTGTCATATGACCTTCCAGTGGAGTTGCAGGAACTTTTAGCTAAGCGGGAGGAAGAGCTTTGTAAAGTAATGCGTGATATGACGACTGCTTTGAATAACAAGGCGCACGAGCATTATGAAACTATGATGGCTATTCGTGTCAGAGATCTCGACGCAAAGTACAATCTAACATATAGAGCTAAGGAGCAAGCTGAAGCTGACTTTGCTGATATTGAAGAACGGCTTAAGAAACAAGTTGTGGAAAAAGAACAACTTGAAGATAAAATTGAAGAACTAGAATGTAAGCTGGCTGAATCACGGCAAAGCCACTCGGATTTACTTCAGCACAACCTCAAACTTACAAGTAATTTGAACTCAATTACCGATAAGTACGAAGTACTTCAAGGGACTTACCAAGGCATCAACGAACAGCTATCAGCACTGCAAAGTGAGTATACATCTGTGAAAGTGAAGCTGGATTCTGCGCTAAGTGAGAATGAAAGCCTTCAATCACACATTGTTGAGTTGTCTGCTGGGTATGATGAGGCGAATAACTAAAGTGAAAGATTATCAGGACGCATTACATACGCCAGAAAGTTATGTGGATGACTTAAGAAAATCAAGTAACGAACTCACTAATCGTTTGAAAGTCTTTGAAAATCCACTGCGTAAACTGAATAGATACTAACGGTTGAAATTGAAAGGTACATTAGCCAGAAACCTCGCAATTCATTTAATAACGATACTTTGCATTCGGTCACAGCATGTGAGAGATACATAAAACCATTGTATGAGTAGGTGTAAAGATATGCCATAATGCAAAACTGGTTTCACTGCATCACAAGTTGAAAGGAATGAGTATTTGATGAAGTTTGATCACCTCTTGTCTAATACTGAGTCTTTAATGAACCAAATCTATTGGTTTAAACAAGACATAGATTCCCCAAAAGGGGCATCTCATAGAGGAGTATCGATAAAATATGTTGATATTCAAGAAAGGCGTTCAAGTTTTATACGTGAACTTAAAAGTACGGCATTAAACTGGGTGTATTCGACAAGCAAGTATAATCAGCTTTTCGCTCAAGAGATGCAGGCAAGAAATGGAGATGTTCAAAATACTTGCTCATACCTAATGCAAGTCGCAGATCAAAAGTTTAGGAAAGGTTGTCCGCAGGGTCAGTATGGTGAACTCCTTTTGTTTAACTTCATTCAACATTTCTTTAGAGCTCCTCCATTGTTACGGAAAATGTCTTTGACAACAAACCCTGGGTTGGAGCGACACGGCGCTGATGCTATTCATTACCGCGAAGATGATTCTAGTAAATGTTTTATCCTCGGTGAATCAAAATGTTATGAATCTAAGTACAAGTTTAATGAAGCCTTACAAGCTTCAATAAATAGTATTGTAGATTCATTTGAAAACATTGATAACGAGTTGATTTTGTATCAACTTGATGACTTCATTGACCCTAACCTTCAAGATATTGCTAGGCAGTTGAAAGATGGCACATTGGAATCACCGCGTTTCGAGTTGGTTTGTCTCATTGCTTATGAAGAAACCCGAAAGGTCGACGGACTTACTCAAACAGAAATACAAGATAAAATTGAAAGTTGCCTCGCTTACAGATGGCAAAATGTAAAAGACAATCTCTATAACGGTGTTCGTCCTGCCATTGTGGAGCGGATTCACTACGTAGTATTTCCTACTTGGTCATTAAATGACCTCCTCAACGAATTTTAGTGCCTAGTTTTTATGACCGATAGAACCATCTTGAGACAGTTGCTTGAAATCGAACTCAATAATTTCGCAGTAAAAATGAGCTTGATTGATGCTGAACATACTTACATACCATACAAACTATGTCTTGAAGCTCTCAACTTACTCAAAGACGTTTCGAACAGTGAAGATACTGACTTCAACAGGCAAATTGCTATTAGTATCGTTTCGCTATTGTGGACTCACTCAGAAACATCAATTAAAGACAATCTAAGACAGATCATTACTCCTATCTTATCTTCCATGGGATTTTCTCCAAGCTCTATGATGCTAGACGAGCAACTTAGAGAAGAAGGCGTTTACTCCCCGATGAATAGCTATATTGATAAGTTACGAGTACTAATCCATGACCGAAAAAATCAAATAACCATCGGTGAAAAGACGTACACACTTACTGGCTTTCAATCCGACCTTTGGCAGGCAATAGAGCAAAATAGATTAGTAGGTATCTCAGCTCCGACCTCAGCTGGTAAGTCCTTTCTAATATATCTAAAAATTATTGATATGCTAAAACAAGGGGCACGTAAGTTCGTCTATGTGGTGCCAACTCTGAGCCTTATTAGCCAAGTAACGGCAGACTTGTCCAAGCTCATGCGTGAGCATGGTATAAGGGATATCGATGTATTGAATTCCTTTGAAGAAGAGCTCGAAGAATTCATCTATGTTGTCACTCAAGAGAGAGCAATTGCGCTTTTCTCTGAGTCAGGTGTTTGCAATTTAGATATGTTGGTTGTAGACGAGATTCAAAACATTGAAAAGGTTGCGAATGAAGGTGAAGACCGCTCCAAAGTTCTATACGATGTTTTAATAGATGTTCGGAATGATGCCAATGTAGATAAGATCATTCTGAGCGGGCCAAGACTTAAAAATATCGGGGGGCTTGGGTTTAGGATCTTTGGCGAAGTATCAGAGGAAAAACAAACTGACTCTCCTCCTGTTTTAAGCCTTACCTATTCTATATCTAAAAAAAGGGGGACTTACCTTCTTAACCAATACTCAGCGCTTTTTGACGTGCCGTTACAAAGGACTATAGAAAACTCTAGTCATATTAAAGGATTGGGGCAAGTTCAGTACACACCAAAGTTCAATGGCTACTTACATAGGACGCTCTCTAGCCTTTCTGATGACGTAAATGTTGTTTTTTCACCTACCTCAACACAAGCGAGAAAATCGGCTGATCAATTCGCAAAGTATATAGAACCAGATAATAGTAAAGCGTTGGGTAGCTTATCCAGCTACCTAAGAAGTTCTGTACATTCGAACTACGAGTTAGCAACAATCGTGGAGTCTGGTGTTGCTTACCATACAGGAAAGACACCAATGCATGTTAGAAAAAGCATAGAGCATGCGACGTCTAGGCAGTTTATTAAATATCTTTTCTGTACAACTACCCTAATGCAAGGTGTTAACCTTCCTGCGAAAAATGTAATTGTCCGAAACCCGAATCTCTTCACCAAAAGAAAGCAAGATAGCGTCAGTTTATCCGCTTATGAATTTGCCAACTTACGAGGGCGTGCAGGGAGACTACTTACCGACTTCATAGGTCGAACCATCGTTCTAGATGAAGGTTCTTTTGACTCAGAAAATCATGGAAACAGTGGTTCATCTTTATTTCCTGAAGAATATAAAGACATACGCACAGGCTACCAAGATATCTATCAACAACATGCGGATTTTGTTGATGAAGTGCTTTCGCGAGATCAAGTAGTTGATGGTGCACCATCAAAGGCGCTCATTACACATATAAGGCAAATGCTCTATAGACACGGTAAAGAGAAAGGAGTTTCTCGACTTAAAGATGTTGGCTTGCACCTAGAGGTAGGTCTAATTAATGACATAATGAAGAGTCTTGAAAAACTAAATGTTGAAAGAGACCTTGTTTTAGCCAATAGGTACTGGGATCCCGTTGATTTGGCGAGGTTAACTCAAATTTACCAGTCCAATTATCAACCACTTGCTACGAATATTTTTGAACCAGGGATGTATCAAGGTTTCTTAGACTGGATGACTACAATGCGTATGGAGTTTCCTTATTACTTCAAACGTTACCTAGGAAAGATCGATAATGATGGATATATGTATGGTGTCGCTAAGAGTGCAGAGAGCTGGGTAAGAGAAAAGCCTTTACGTGACATTCTCCATGCAAGATTTCATTCTGATGATGTCGGTATTGATAACAAGATAGACTCGGAAATAGAAAAACTTGGGAAACACGTAAGTTATGGTTTACCTATGTTGTTAAAACCAATTGCAGACCTAGGACATAAAAATTCGAGTATCATTTCTGTTATTGAGTTAGGCATGCACACACCATTAGCTAGATATCTATCTGATAGGGGTGTTCCCAGAGAGACTGCTATCAAAGTGAGTCAACTTCACCCTTCAAATGTCCAGTTTGACAAGAACCTAACAAGAAGAATGTTGAACTACTGGGAGTTACAACATATGCAACATATACTTTAGATTAAGTTTGCAGATATCTGTGACAATTGAAGTACTATCAATGGTGTTTTAGACCTTTATGCTAAGTAACATGACTTATTGCCAATCCTTCATCAAACAGTTTAAAACTGAAGATCAAGGACTGGCTCGCGACTTACTTGACAGTTTAGTAGTAATACCAACTAGTCGAGTAATCAACGATTTATCGTATCAACTTGAACAAATCATGGTGCAATATGATAGTGTCGCGATTTATCCGATAAGAGAACTGTTAATCGGAGAAACGAGCTACTTCGATGTGGCAGATGACAATATAGTCCCTCTACTTCAGCAAGGCAGTGAGCCATTAGGTAGTGAAGCATTTGTATCCAATATAATTACTAATTTATCAAGAGCTTTTAAACCTAAAGTTATACTACAACAACAACTTTCCCCCTCTCTCTCATTACTACGAACAAAGAAGTGCCAAGCGATATTACTAGTTGATGACATGATTGGCTCGGGGAAAAGAACTTCTGATTTTATTAAGGCTGTTTATAATCACAAAACAATAAAAAGTTGGGTTTCGGGGCGCAAGTTAGATATACATGTGGTCTCTTTTATGGGCTCTGAGCAAGGACTTGATTATCTTGAGTTCTGGGAGAAAAAAGCTAGAGTTAAAATTCACAATCTTGCGGCATGCCCCACTTTCTATGACTTACCAAATCATCAAGCCTTGCTAAGGTTATGTGAAGACTATGCTCATAATAAAGAACGTATGCCATTAGGCTTTAAGGACACAGCTGTTCGGGTCGTATTCACACATTCGGCACCTAACAACTTACCCGCAATTTTGTATAGGAATGTCTCTAAATATAAAGCCACCTCAACATCTAAGAGGGGAGTCACAAAAATTTGGAAGGCTTTATTTCCCGTTCGTTCGATACCTGTGCAGTTTAGAGTGAATTTGGAACATATAGATGAGCAACAACTTCCGACCTCTGTACGATTTAAGCAGTTTCTGACGGCAGTAAATGACGGCTTCACAAACCCTATTGATATACATCTTATTTTGAATTGGTCGTACTCTGTGTGCCAAGAGATTCTCAACTTGATGGTGGATATGGAATTGTTGACAATTGAGTCTTCAGAGATTTCTATCACTGAACGAGGGGTTAAGGAGCTTTCTAGGTGGAAGATTAAAAACTATCACATTGAATTTAATGATAAAAACTATTATCCTAAGTAATGTTAGTTGGGCCGTGAGCATCATACTGCTAGTTTAGCCATATGGCTTACATGTGGCGCACTATTTTATTCCAGGATAGTGTTCGACCTTAACTTTTCCGAAGTTAAGGGAGGTAACTTGGAGAGCATGTTAAGTGTTTTCTATGAAAAATGTCTCGCATTAATCCGCAGCCCACTGCTTCATTAATCTCTGGTGCGTAGCCTTCCGAGTATTAATGAAGCAGTGCTCGGGAACATCAAAGGTAGCTGTATGACGATCGGCCCAACTCACACTTATATTCAAGAAGGCTTAGAAAAGGGCATTTCAGAAAAAAGACTTCAAGGAATTGTTTACGAGTCCCTCAAAAGAAGCAATACATCCGTTCCATTTGTATTTAGCTTAAACCACATATGCCATATCACAGGCGCAAGCTACCCTTCCCTTAGAGAAATCGTTCGTCGTAATGAGACGCCCTATTGTTTCCACAGAATCCGTAAAAAAAGCGGGGGGCACAGATTTTTAACAGTTCCAAATGCCGAATTAAAAGTGGTACAAACTTGGATCAATAAAGAAATATTAGCGTCGCAAGCTCCTCACTTTAGATGCTACTCGTACCACTCTAAATCTTCTATTTTCAAGTGTGCTGAAGAGCACTGTTCATCGAAGTGGCTTATCAAAATAGACATTGAAAACTTTTTTGACTCAATTTCTGAAGTAATGGTCTACAAAGTATTTAGAAAACTCGGTTACAAACCTTTGTTAGCTTTTGAGTTAGGGCGAATATGCACGTATCAACCTACTCATTTAAGAATTAAAAACACCTTAAAGTGGCGCAGTTTCAACACGAATTCGGCAGAGTACCCATACAAACGAAAGGGAGTTAGCTTCTTTGGTAGACTTCCCCAGGGGGCTCCAACTAGCCCGATGTTGTCAAATTTGGTTTTCCAAGAAATTGATGAGGAACTTCATAGTTATGCTTCAGAGAATGGACTCGTTTACACAAGATATGCTGATGATTTAACTTTTTCGACTATTGATAGAAGGTTTTCGAGAGAAAGAGCTATCAAGTTTGTAAGACATGTAAAAAAGGTTCTGAGAGCAGGAAATTTCAGCACAAATAAGTCCAAGTTGAAAATAATTCCTCCTGGCTGTAGAAAAGTAGTACTTGGATTAAACATAGATGGTCAAAAACCTTTACTATCTAAAGGCTTCAAAAAGCGATTAGAAGGTCATCTGCGCGGAATTGAGAAGTTTGGTATACCACAACATCTTGAGCACAAAAGATTTCAAACGGTGTTTGGCATGGTCTCGCATTTAAACGGACTGATCGGGTATGCAAAACAAATTGACTATGAATACGGCAACAGGATGGAAGCTAGATTCTCAAATGTTCTTACACAAAATGGAATAGTAAACGAGAGCTTCCAAACTTAGTTGTAGGTCGTACGTGTTCACTATTTATAGTTGCAATATTCGCCTTTTTCTGGTTTGATCTGTATCAGACAGATGGTAAATTCGGCTTTTGAGAGTCAAAGTTAAGTCATTGTAAAACAAGCGTTTTAATCTTGCGGATATAGCTTTCAAATCCCTATCTCTCCGCCACATTCTAAGCCCTAGCAGAAATGCTGGGGCTTTTTCGTTTTCGGAGAGCGAATTCATTGATAGGGATTCATTAAATCCCTAATTGAGCTTAACCCCAGCCCTTCGCCACATATAGAAAACCCGCCAAATTAGTTAGCGGGTTTGTTACTAATGTCTTCTATACTGGGCGCTTTATACTAATTCATTCAGTTGTTTTAGAGCTGAATCACGCGCTGCGCTTGCCGCCTCTTCCCCCATGTTCAACGCTTCTGCGTAGACAAATTCAACATCCGTAATGCCGATAAAGCCAAGCATGGTTGAAACATAGCTTTCGATTGAGTTACGAGGAGAGTCTTTATGCAGGCCACCGCGTGTCGTCACGATGATTGCTTTCTTGTTTTCGATAAGACCAACCGGGCCATTTTCAGTGTATGAGAAAGTCACCCCTGCGCGAGCAATGATATCGAACCAGTTTTTCAGTTGCGTTGGAACCATAAAATTGTACATCGGTGCTGCAATTACAACTTGGTCTGCCGCTTTGAGTTCGTTAATCAGTTGGTCAGACAGATCTACCGCTGCTTGCTGGCTTTCAGAAAGGTTGTCACCACCGCGCAGCGCAGTTGCGATCTCCATATCAAGCACAGGTACAGGATTTGCAGCCAAGTCACGTTCGATGATGCCTGTTTTGCCCTCTAATGCGTGGTCAATCAGCTGGTTTGATTGAGAGTGAGGACCAAGGATGCTTGATTTTAAAACTAGGGTATTTGTCATAATGATATCTCTTCGTTAGGTTCGATTCTTTCAAACCTTGTTGTCTCTATTTGCCGCTAGTATATGTGCGAGTCATGAGTGAGATAATCAGTAAAATTTGAGGTGCTTGTTCGAAAAATCTGAATGAGTCTCTAACAAGAGAAAATGCCCACTTGGCGTAATGACTATTGGCAGGGGATTAGATGTCTACCTAACCTATACGGTTTGGTAGACATCACCAAGTGGGTGAAGCAATTAACGTTCTTTGCGCACAAAACAGAGTGCATAGAGTGACGGAATCACCAAAAGTACAGTTGGTAGCGAGAACAATAGACCATAGCCAAGTGTGAGTGACATTGGTCCCATGTAAACGTCGGTTCCGCCAAGGCCGTAAGCTAAAGGTAATAGCCCGACTACCGTGGTGATCGAAGTCAATAGGATTGGGCGAAGACGGCTTACTGAAGCGTTGATCACTGCGTCTATTGCCTGCTGACCTTCTTGTCTTAACTCATTAATTCGATTGATTAGAACCAGTGAATTGTTCACAACAACGCCAGTCATACCGAGCACACCAATCAAGGCAAACAAGGAGAGTGCTTGCATGTGAACGACAAGGGCCATCAATGATGCGATCACAGCGAATGGAATCACAGCCATAACGAGCAGTGGTTGTAGCAAAGAGTTGAACATTACTGCTAGGACAAAGAAGATCGCAACCATAGCAGCGGGGAATGCCACCATAAAGCCACTCATGGTTTCATTGGTGTTCTCTGCTTCACCACCTACGTCAATCGTGACTCTTTGTGAATATTGACCAGCTAACTCAGAGATAAGTTGCTCCGACAATGTCACCGGTGAAACTGACTCATCTGTAATTTGCGCTGTCACAGTGACTTCACGTTCGCCGTTGTAGTGTTTAATAAGGCGAGGCGCTTCGATCTTTTCTACTTTTGCTAGGCGGCTCAGTGGTACGTGCTTACCTTCTGCAGTATAGATTCTCGTGGTTTTTAACTTTTCAAAATCACGATGTTCTTCATTAAGAATGACACGGATATCGACCTCTTGATCCCCAAGCCAGGTAGAGGTTACAGAGTCACCATCGAAGGCAATACGTAATGCAGAAGCAAGATCTGAAACCGTTAGGTTGTATTTCGCTAGCCAGTCATATTGTGGCACGATATTCAGTTGAGGATCTTTAAGTGCTTCGTTGTTCGTCACTCCGCTGATCCCTGATTGTGTATTTAGCCAGTCTGAAACCAAAGCAACTGCTTGCTCTCGCTCTGTTACCGTTCCGCCTAATACTCGAATCTCTACGGGTTCACCAGGAGGTGGACCACCAGCATCAATGGAAAGTTTGACGAAGAGGTCTTGCTCGGACTTTTCAAACTGAGCATTTAAGCTTTTGATGATTTCAGCGGCGGTGCGGTCACGCTGTTCGTAGTTCGTTAAGGTAATGACACCAGTGGTCACCGGGGAAGAATAGGTCAGCTCATAGCTGGCAAGTTCATTCTCAGGCAGATCATTTATTGCTTGCTCTACGGCTTTATGAGCAGAACGAATTTCGCTTAATGGTGTTCCAGGTTTAGTTTCAGTATAAACTTCGATGTACTTCGCCGCTTCAGATGGGAAGATGTCGATTTTCAAGGTTGAGATCAGTCCCGCTGAGGCAACGCAGATTGCTAGCGCCGCTAGAATGACACTCTTTTTATAGTTTAACGCTTGGGTCAATAGACGGCGGTAAGCAAGGCTAATGCTGTTAAACTTATCTTGTGAGTTGTCTGCTTTACTTTCTAATGCACCGGATAAGTGTGCAGGAAGGGTGATCGTACACTCCATCAGCGAAAGTAATAAGGCAGCGATAACAGTGATAGGAATCACGAGTACTGCTTTACCCATTGTCCCTGGAATGAACATCATCGGAATAAAGACCAGAGCAGTGGTTGATAAGCTCGCAATGATAGGCTTGATCACCTTCTTGGTGCCCGATACAGCAGCGTCGACTCCAGTTTTCCCTTTCTCTTTTTCTTGATAGATGCTCTCAGCAACAATCACCGAATCATCGACAATAATACCGATCACTAACAACAGTGCCGCCAGAGTAATACTGTCTAGGTTAAGTCCTAGCATTGGTAGAACAGCAAGCACACCTAGAATACAAAATGGGATAGAGAGCGAAACCCAAAACGCAACCTGACGCTTTAGCACCATGCTCAATACGATAAGAACTAACGCTAGACCGATGACGCCGTTCATTGAAACGATCGAGAATCGATTTTGCATATCGTCAGCGAGGTTCATACCATAACCGAATTGGTATTGAGTGATGAAACGCTCTTGTTCTGAACTGATTAGGTTCTTAACGTTATCAACTGTGTTAATGATGTCCGAACTGCCACTGTTCGTTACTGAGAAAAGTATCGCAGATTGTCCATTAAGAAGACCGAGTTCAGTGGCTTTGGCAAACGTATCTTCCACATAAGCAACGTCTGAAACTCTGACAATCGTACCGTTAGAAAGGGCTTTGACGACAATATTACCAATATCTTCAGTCGACTGAACCTGTGTCATAGTGACGATTTTTTGCTCGCTGTCCCAAGACTCTACAACACCGCCAGATTGAGACAGGTTATGTTGTGAAATGGCTGTGCTGACTTCACTCAGTGACACTTGGTAACGGCTGGCCTTGGTTGGATCAATCTCTACCCAAAACTCGCGCTCGTTGTAGCCGCTCATTGAAACAGAGCTCACACCCGAAACATTGAGTAAGCTTTTCTCTAATTGACGAGCGTAATGCTGTAGTGATGCTTTGTCGGTATTGTTTTGCGCCAAGCTCACGCCAAACGTCAGTACTTCAAAAGAAGACGTTTGTTTTTGAGTGACAACAGGTGGGTTAGAAATATCTTTTGGTAGACCACTTACGCGATCAACTGCCTGCTGAACATCTCGAAGTACTTTGGCCGAATCACCACCTTCATTGAACTCGATCTCAATATATGAGTGTCCGTCAGTTGAGTGAGAGTAGAAGTAATTGATACCTTGAACGGTTCTCAGCTCCTTCTCGATTGGGTTAGTGATGTTCAGTTCAACATCTTGTGCCGTCGCACCAGGGTAAAAAGTATCAATTTCAGCAGTATCGAACGCAACGTCCGGATACTCTTGGAGCTTGAGTGTAGTGAGCGATGCTGCGCCAAGTAACAGAACCATAAGGGTAATGATTCGAGCAAGAAAGCCCCGCTGAGCGAAATAAGCAATCATAATTTAGGACCTATTAGTTTGATTCGGTGATGTCAGTGGAGGCATAAATGGACATACCTGGCTTTAGCGAATAATCGAGATTGTTGACCTCGACTTCAATCGGGTAGGCATGAGTATTTGCATCCATTTCGACCCCAATGCGCTTAACTACGGACTTAACCTTTTTAGATGGTTCAGTTTCAGACCAAACTTCAATGGCCTGACCAACCTTCAACAATGTGATGTCATATTCGCTGGCCAAAAGCTTAATGGTAACGGTGTCGATGTTGACCAGTTGATATAGCAGATCCCCTTGGTTTACCCACGCGCCGTCTTCGGCACTGCGACTGACAATAAAGCCTCCCATTGTTGATGTCACTTTGGTGTCATCGAGGTTTTGTTTAGCTTGTTCTAATTCAATTTCGGCCAGTCGGAGAGTGGCTTTGGCATTTAAGTATTCAGCTTTAGCCGTATCTAACTCATTAGTAGATAAGCTTTTCTTTCGTACTAACTCTTGGAAACGCTCAAAAGTGGTTTTCTTGAGGTGTAAATCAGCTTGGGCGAGCTCTAGGCCAGCCTGTTTTTTTGATAATTCGAAGTCGAAGCTTTGAGTTTTGATACTTGCTAGTAAGGTGTTTTGCTCAACTTTATCACCTGGTTCGAAATTTGCGCTTTCTACAACACCGTTAATTTCAGCAACGACGCTTTGTCTATGCTTGCTTTCTACTTGACCAATAAGCTCGACAGCGAGTGACGGTGCAGCAATAAGCATTGTTGCTAAAGACAGCGTTGTTAGTTTTGCATTCATGATGATTTCCCCCGTGATTTCTTGTGAGAGATTTTCATCTTGGCAATGTCGAGTTTTTGTCGAATTGGATTCGACATTAAAAAAAATATCGCCCACACTAACTTCGACATAAATTCGACAACGGCTACATGAGCATTGAATAAGAGAGTTTGAAGAGGTAAATCATGATTGAAGGCAGTCGCATTCTCGTTGTAGAAGACAATGAAGAACTACAAGGTATCTTGGCCGATTTTCTTGAAGTGAAAGGGGCTGAGGTGGACTTTGCCAGCAATGGTGAGCTTGGTGTGAATTTAGCGTTAGAAAGTGAGTTTGATGCGATCATTCTTGATGTAATGATGCCTAAAAAGGACGGTTTTCAAGCTGCGCAAGAGCTTAGAGAGCAGGGCTGTACCACTCCGATTTTAATGCTGACGGCGCTAAATGGACAACAAGATTTGTTATCGGGCTTTGATTCGGGGATTGATGATTTCGTCACGAAACCCTTTCAGTTTCCAGAACTAGAAGTTCGCTTAAGTGCCTTAATCAAACGTTTCAAGGGTAAAGTCGCCCGTACCCAATTAGCGTATGGTGACTTAGTCATTGATGAGAAGACGCATGCCATCGCACGGAAGGGAAAGGCGTTAGACATTACTCCAGCCATGTATCAAATATTATTGATGTTGGTGAAAGCTCAAGGAGATGTCGTTTCTCGTGATGCCCTTATTCATGAGTTGTGGGGAGAAGACGTCCCTGACAAAGATGTACTTCGCAGTCATATTTATCTGCTGCGTAATGTGCTTGATAAGCCGTTTGAGTTTCCTATGTTGGTGACGGTTCCTAAGTTTGGCTTCAAATTGGTGACACAATGAACCTGACCAAAAGTGTATTCAAGAAAAAGCGTGGCAACTCAATTGAAGATGTGAAATCGCGCTTGCTGACGACTTTCTCTATCATTGCTCTCACCACATCATTTATTGTCTTTTTTTCCTTTTCTATTCGTCTCGTGTTTCATGAAGATAACCAAATAGAAAATCACTTAAAGTCATTTAGAGATATTGCCTTAAAGCACTATGAATTAGATCAGGTGGCCAGTGCTAAATTGAGTAAGCATGTGACTGCCTACTACCAGACGGACGCACTACCAGATAAGTTTCGTGGACTGCTCCCTTATCAACCAAACCAGGTGACTCGCTTTCGTTCTTTTGATTTTGATGGCTATATGGTTTTTCACCAAATGTTTGATTATCAGGGCGAGCTCTTACCGCTTTATTTAACGATCGACTCCCGAGCAATCGACTTTGGTGATGACAGTTGGGACGCTTTGATGGTGATCTCTATGCTGTTGATGATCTTTTTGATCACCGTACTTCGTTACTCTCTAAAGCGAGTCTTTGATGGTCTTATGTCACCGATTTCTGAATTGAGTCATCAGCTTGCGACACATAGAGAAGAAGACTTTTCAACGTCGAAACATGCTATTGATGAGTTAAAGCAACTTACTGCTCATCTCAATAGCTATTCGCATATGAAAGAACGTGTCGCCAAGCAGGAATTGATGTTTGCGAAATACGCGAGTCATGAATTGAAGACACCTATCTCTGTCATTTTAGGTGCGGCGAACCTTCAAGCGATGAAGGATGACCCTGACTTTCAAGTACGTCAACGGGAACGTATTTTGAAAGCAGGTAAGGGTATGAAAGAGACGATTGAAGTACTGCTCAATATTGTGAAGCAAGAGAACGTGACTCAAAGCAAAAAAGAGCACCCTATTTTGGAGTCTCTACTCGGGTTAGAAACCTATCGGAATAAGCTTGCTTCTGGCGTGAACTTGAACGTTTTGGTGCAGGAGGAGTGCACTTTGAATATGCCAGTGAGTGTGCTTAATATGGTGCTGAAAAACCTATTGGATAACGCGATTCGATTTACTGACACCGGTAGTATCAGCTTAAGTATTAGTCACGATAAAGTTGAGGTGGTAGACACCGGGCGAGGATTAGGTGAAGAGCCAGAAACAGAGCATGGACTCGGGTTATTGATTGTAGAACGAATCTGTCAGAGCTATGGCTGGGAATTTTCACTACAAGACAACCCCACAAAGCAGGGCTGTCTTGCACAGTTAACACGATTAGAGACTCATTAAACTTTCTATCGACTCTTCTATCGACATCTCCTTGTATGAATAGATTGATTCACCGTCAGCGACATCAAGCAAAATTTGGTGGATGTTTGTGGTTCCGTGCTGATCAATGACACCCAGAGTCTGATCAACGGAGTCACACGTCATGGTGAGATCGCCTTTTAGTACGATCGTGCAAGAGTGCAGGTTCATAGCCAACTTCCTTATTATTTATTCTTCTGCATTTCTAATCCTAGAATAAGAATTTATCTTCGCAAATTTGATTGAGTGCCGAAAATGGCTAGTATTTCATTGGGCAGGATTTAAACTTTAGTTAAGAGTCTGAACAATAGTGATAAATCATGCTGAACCCAATTGCATCGTTGACTGAAAAAGATTGTCATAATGCTCGCATGGCGAGGGATCGTCGTTTCGATGGTCGCTTTTATGTGGCTGTTAAGACCACAGGGATCTTCTGTCGACCAATCTGCCCGGCTAACTTACCCAAAGAAGAGAACGTCGAGTACTACTTAGATAAAGCGCAAGCCTTGCAGGCGGGTTATCGTCCTTGCTTACGTTGCCGACCAGACAGTGCACCAAGCTCTTGGGCGTGGAAAGGGGTAGAAGCGACATTTCAGCGTGCAGTAAACCTTATTGAACAAGGGGCGCTTCACCAATCGAACTTGGTCGAGTTATCAGATAGGTTGGGGATTAGCGACCGATACTTACGCAAATTATTTAATCAGTATATTGGTATGTCACCCAAGCAGTATGCGCTTTACTATCAACTAATGTTTGCGAAGCAGCTACTTCACACCACTGGGCTCTCGATCACGGATATTGCGCTGGCAAGTGGCTTCAACAGCGTTCGCCGATTTAATGATGCATTCAAACAGCAGCTTCAGTTGTCACCCTCACAAATACGTAAACGTGTGAACACAAAAGAAACAACAAACTACCTTGAGCTCGCCTATCGAGGTCCTCTTGATTGGCAACAGATGCTCGCGTTTTATCGACTGAGAGCCGTTGAAGGGCTAGAAAAAGTGACG
This sequence comes from Vibrio sp. RE86, assembly GCF_013114545.1. Classification (GTDB taxonomy): domain Bacteria; phylum Pseudomonadota; class Gammaproteobacteria; order Enterobacterales; family Vibrionaceae; genus Vibrio. The sequence continues at coordinate 258,561 of NZ_VTXI01000001.1, forward strand.
GAACACAGTTACGAACGCCAGTTTACACTGAATGGTCAGCATGGTTGGTTTTGTGTGACCAATCCAAAATCGGGAGTAATAAGGTTGGAGTTCAAACTTGAGGACATGTCCCTGATACGTCCTTTAGTGAATCAAGTTCGTCGTATGTTTGATTTAGACAGCGATATTTTACAGATTGAGCAGCATTTATCCTTATTGGAGCCACAGCTTGTAAGACAGTCAGGTATTCGCATCCCAGGTGTATGGGATACGTGGGAAGCGGGCGTCAGAGCGATACTTGGCCAACAAGTTTCCGTAAAAGCGGCGATTGGACAACTCAACCTGCTGACAAAGACCTTACATCCTGAGAAAGTGAGCCACTTCCCGACACCCGATGAGATAATCCAAGCTGACCTCTCATTCTTGAGGATGCCCCAAAGTAGAAAAGAGACCTTAGCGCGGTTCGCTCACTTGATCGCAGAAACTCCAGAAGCGTCATTCGAGCAATGGCTCGATCTAAAAGGCGTCGGCCCTTGGACAGTAAACTATGCCAGATTAAGAGGTGCATCAGAGCCAAATTGTTTTCTTGATGGCGATTTAATAGTAAAAAAGGTATGCCAACAATTCCCTAAATTAACACCAGACACGGTTTCTCCTTGGGGGAGTTACGTGACCTTTCATTGCTGGAGTCATGCATGAATACTTGTTACACCACATTCCAATCACCGCTAGGCACTATGACCTTACAAGCAAATAAAAATGGCTTACTGGGTGCTTGGTTTGAGACGCAGACCACACAACCAAAAGATTTGGGACGATATACTGAAACTAGTCTCATACTTAACGATGCTATAGTTCAATTGAACGAGTATTTTAGTGGTGAAAGAAAGGTGTTTGATTTGCCTATAGCCGCGATGGGAACGCCTTTCCAACAGCAGGTGTGGCAAGCGCTTACTAAAATACCGTTTGGTGAAACATGGAGCTATCAGCAAATAGCGGATGAGATTGGCAACCCTAAAGCGGTCAGAGCGGTGGGATTGGCAAATGGAAAAAATCCAATTTCAGTTGTTGTTCCTTGTCATCGTGTGATCGGAAAAAATGGTAAGCTAACAGGGTATGCTGGTGGCGTAGAGCGAAAAGCCAAGCTTTTAGAGTTAGAACAAACGGAGAGTTAGATGAGTGTAAAGCAGTGGTTTAAAGCATTAGGTTTAGCTTCTATAGTGCCCATTGCATTGCAAGGCTGCTCCGAAGAGGATGCCGAGAGAATGCTCAACAAAGAGACTTATTCATTTATTGGCATTTATGACAATCAACATAACGGTGATCTTTTACAGTTCAGCGACGCAAAGGTGACTGTAACGAAAGAAGACGGAACAAGCTTCACCAAATCTTTTTCTGTCGATGATGGTTTTGTCACCATCCAAATGCGCAATAATTCTAAAGAGCAACGAGAAGACATTGTCATGAGAATTCATGGAGATAGAGAGTTACTCACTTGCAGTGTCTGTGCCAAATATCAACTATCCCCTACCTGGTTAAAGCGTTAAATCAATAGAGACATAATCTGAAGTTCACTTTTTCTTTAACTATGTGCAATCAAACGTGGAAAAATAAAATACGGTACGATATATTGTATTTATCCTATTGTTGATGTGGGTGAGTCATATGTTGTTAGGGAAAAGAGCGGTAATCACAATGCTTTTAGGAATTCTTGCAGGCTGTAATACAGAAGGCATGGACAAAAAAAATGCATTGGAAGGACTAAGAATAGGAAGTTTTGAAGGTATCTTCGAAAATCACCAAAACGAGACTAGGTTGAGCTTTCTTGAAGGTGTTATGACCTATCATACGCTTGACGGCGATGTAAAACGTGAGTTTGGATTTCAAGGTGATAAGATCGTTATCTACATGTCTTCATCGGCGAGAGAAACTCGAGCCGATCTCGTTATGTCGGTACATGGAGATCAGGAGCTGCTTGTTTGCAACTCCTGCGGTATTTATTTGATGAGTAACCGTTGGGTTAGGGTTGAGTAAGATGAAGCTGAGGTACTAACTAAATAGTGCAGAGTTCATCATCAAATGCGTTGCGATACTGGCCACGTAACCAATGGCAATGACAGGCATCCATTTTAAATGACCAAAGAAGGTGTACTTACCGTGCGCCGCGCCCATCAGAGCAACACCCGCTGCAGAGCCAATTGAGAGTAAACTTCCCCCAACCCCTGCTGTCAGTGTAACAAGCAACCAGTTACCCATATCCATCGTCGGCTGCATGGTTAAAACCGCAAACATCACCGGAATGTTATCGACGATGGCAGATAAAATCCCAACCATCACGTTAGCCCAAATAGGATCCCACTGGGTGTACATGATTTCTGAGATTAGGCCCAAATAACCAAGTAGGCTTAGACCACCAACACACATAACCACGCCGTAAAAAAACAGCAATGTGTCCCACTCTGCATGAGAAACACGTCTAAATACATCGAAGGGGACGACTGACCCCAAACGTTTTAAGGCGTGGTCGTCACCGTTCTCGATCGCAATAGTCGCTTTCTTGTGTAGCGAAGCCTTTAACGTTCGGCGTAGGAAAAATCCAAAGAATTGAAGATACGCCAAGCCCATCATCATGCCAATCACTGGCGGGAAGTGAAGCACAGCGTGGAAAGCAACGGCCGTCGCGATAGTGAGGATAAATAGGGCAACGATGCGTCTAGCGCCACGTTTTAACTCGACATGCTGGTGTACGACATTTGGACTCGAATTCGGTACAAAGAATGACATGATCAAAGCAGGAAGCACATAGTTGACCACTGAAGGAACGAATAAAGGCATGAATTCGGCGAACGAGACATGACCTGCCTGCCAAACCATAAGTGTGGTGATATCACCAAATGGACTGAACGCACCACCGGCATTAGCCGCCACGACGATATTGATACAGGCTAAATTGATGAATTTTGTATTGTCACCGCCCACTTTCATCACCACGGCACACATCAGTAGCGCGGTTGTGAGGTTATCAGCGATTGGAGAAATGAAGAACGCTAAGATACCCGTCAGCCAGAACAAAGACTTAAAATTAAACCCTTTGCCGACCATCCAAGCTTGCAAGGCATCAAACAACCTCCGCTCTTCCATCGCGCTAATATAGGTCATCGCTACCAGTAAGAAGAGCAGCAATTCAGCGTATTCCAATAAGTTGTGTTCCAGTGCCGCTTTTGCGACTTCAATCTGCTCGTGCTGCGAATAGACGTATCCAATCATTGCCCAAATAATACCGGCGGCGAGCAATACTGGTTTGGATTTTCGAAGCTGAAGTACCTCTTCCAACATCACCAATGTATAAGCAATGGCGAAGATAAGAATCGCGGCATAGCCAATGGTTGAGTTGGTCAAAGGAAGGATTTGGTCAGAGTTAGAGGCAGCAAAAGTCGAAAAAGGGAGGATTAAAAGGGCGACAAAGACAGACCACTGCAGTTTCATACTTTCACTCCTTGAAAGCGGTTGTTTTTATGATGAATCCATTCTAGTGAGGAATTGATAAGGGATATGTGAAGTAAGTTCGATCTGTTTGAATTGTCACCAGATATTTAACCGATTATGACTAAAGTATGAATCTTTTTGATATGCAATGTTGATTTATCTGGTTGGTGGTAACTGCTATTTATGCTGGTTATCACAAAATATGATAACAGTTTAATAGATATGAATAGTTTGTATCACTATTTGATTCTGATCATCACTATAGCATCCCCTTTATTTCAAGATCTTATGTGTCCTGTTCTATATAACAAAAACATAGGTGAAATATGTCTAACCCAACTCAGAAAGAGCGCAAGGTAACGTGGGGATGCTACGTAGCGTTGGCGTTCGCAGTGGTGTTTTTCTCTGGCTTAATGAAGTCCAATGATTGGTATGGTGTGCTTGATTTTACGACCCTTAATGGCTCGTTTGGTAAAGTCGCGTACGACGTTAAAGACACGGCTGAGGGTGTTGAAGCTGTAACAACCTCACTGCGTGGTAAAGGGGGCAGCGGTGCGCGTGATGGCTTTATCTTTGCGTTGACGCTTATCCCAACGGTGATGTTTGCTCTTGGTGTCATCAACGTTCTTGAGCACTACGGTGCATTGGATGCAGCGCGCAAACTGCTTACGCCACTTCTACGTCCGCTAATGGGCATCCCGGGTAGCTCGGGTCTCGCACTGATTGCCTCACTACAAAGTACCGACGCGGGCGCGGCAATGACACGTCAGCTTAAAGATGAAGGCCGACTCACCAAGCGTGAAACCGATGTCTTTACCATGTTCCAGTTCACTGCTGGTGCAACGATTGTTAACTTCTTCTCATCTGGTGCAGTTCTATTTACCCTCACGCTTGCTGACGGCTCACTTGCAGTCACTTCTTCAATCGGTTTGGCGGTTGCGATCATGTTCATCTTTAAGTTCATCGGCGCCAACCTATTCCGCATTTACCTAAACATTACGGAAGGTAAAGAAGATAAGTCAGATAACCAAGCAAACAACCAAGACAAAGATGTTAAGAACCTAAAAGAGGAGACAGCATAATGAGCGAAGTAAAAGCGAAAAAGCCTATGGTGACAGATATCTTTGTTGAAGGTGCTAAGAAAGGTTGGGTGATTGCAACGACATCGACCGTTCCAAATGTATTGATGGCGTTTGTCATTATTAAAGCGCTTCAAATTACCGGTGCTTTGGATGCGATGGGCACTATCTTTGCGCCAATTATGGCGGTATTTGGCCTTCCGGGTGAAGCGGCAGCGGTGCTTATCGGTGCTTGGATGTCGATGGGCGGCGCAGTGGGTGTGGTAATCACGCTGTTTGACCAAGGCATTCTAAATGGCGGTCATATTGCCATCTTAGCGCCTGCAATCTACCTGATGGGATCTCAGGTTCAATACATGGGTCGTATTATGGGCCCGATTGGTACTGAAGGTCGTTACATTCCAGTGATGATCGCGATCTCTGTGTTAAACGCATTCGGCGCAATGCTGGTTATGAATCTGTTCTTTTAAGGAATCACCATGAACTTTTCACTCAAAGAATACTTAGAAGAGCTACGTCCACTGATTGATCTGGATTGTGGTACATACACGGTTGCTGGTATCGAGAAAGTAGCGGCGCAGTTTGAAGCAAAATTTGCAGAACTGTCAGGTTGGAGCGTTAAACGCATCGATTGCGGAAAAGCAGGCGTTGGACTTGAGATTCGCAACAAGCCAGAAGCGGAGCAGATTGATGTGATGCTCATTGGTCACATGGATACGGTGTTCCCAGTGGGTACGGCAGAGCTACGCCCAATGACGACAGACGCAGAAAAGGCGTATGGCCCGGGTGTTTCAGATATGAAATCTGGCCTTCTGAACGTTGTTTATGCGATGCGCAATCTTGACCAAGCGGTTCTCGATAAGCTTTCCATTGGTATTTGTATGAACCCAGATGAAGAGACAGGGTCGCTAGATTCGGTTGATTGGATTCAGGCAACGGCTAAAAAGGCGAAGACAGTCTTGGTGGCGGAAGCGGCTCGTGCAGATGGCGGCTTGGTAAAAGCGCGCAAAGGTATGGCTCGCTATAAAATCACCTTTAACGGTGTCGCAGCGCACGCGGGCAACGAACCTGAAAAGGGCTGCAGTGCGATTACGGAAATGGCGAATTGGATCATTGCGATCAATGCGATGACTAATTTTGAATCTGGCACGACATTAAACGTGGGTCTGGTCTCTGGTGGTGCTGGCGCCAATATTGTTCCTGAGCATGCCGAAGCGATCGTGGATGTACGTTTTTGGAATAACTCAGAGTATGACGATGTTGATACTGAGTTGAATGCGATGAGCCAACGTGCGTTTGATGCAGGTGTCACCATTGAGCTAACGCGAGAAGCGTACAAACCGTCGATGGTACCAAGCCAGCAGACTGAAGCCTTAATGGCATTGGTCGAGCAATCAGCTGAAGAACTTGATATTGATATCAATTGGAAAGAGGTCGGCGGCGGCTCAGATGCGAATAACACGGCTATCTTGGGCGTACGTACGCTTGATGGTCTAGGGCCAATCGGTGCAGGGTTCCATAGTGATCAAGAGTATTTACTGCTTTCCTCAATTGAACCTCGTATTCAGTTGCTGATGAGAGTGCTAGAGAAGCTCGCCAAGTAACTAAGGTCCACTGACCCTAGCCACTATTAATCACAATCCCTGAACGAAAGTTTGGGGATTTTTTTATTAATCTCTCGTTCATCTTCATTGTTCTATGATTGTTTCATGAAAGAACCTATTTTGGAGGCAAAGATGGACTCAACTGTGGCTCTAAAAACCATCGCAGATCATTCAGAACAAGCGCCAGATTCCAAAACGTTTTGGACAAAAATGAAACGTTCGGTCAAACGTGCAGGTGAAGAGCTGGCAGTGATGGGCATTAAGTCATGGCTCGCAATGACGGACTCAGATACATCGGTAAGGCACAAAGCGATTTTGGGCGGAGCGTTAGCCTACTTTGTTTTACCGACGGATATGGTGCCAGACGTCATGGCCGGAGTCGGCTTTACCGATGATATGGCCGCGCTCACTTTAGCTGCAAACTCGGTAGGCAATGCGATTAAAGATGAGCATGAAGCACAAGCGCGCGACAAGCTTCAATCATTACACGAATAACCAAAAAAGCCCTCACTGTTTCCAGCGAGGGCTTTCTATTTGGATGAAAGAGGTGAAATTAAGCTTCAGAGCGCTTTAAATGTACTTCCTCTTCAGCAGCACCTGCCAGCGGATCGTTGAAGCGTTGCTCATCAAAAGCACCTTCAGATTTCGCGACAATAATCGTCACGGCGCTGTCACCGGTAATGTTGACGGCGGTACGAATCATATCAAGTAGGCGGTCAACACCCATAATAAGTGCAATACCTTCAAGTGGTAGGCCAACTTGGTTCAATACCATTGCCAGCATAACCAAGCCAACACCAGGAACACCTGCTGTACCAATCGATGCAAGCGTTGCTGTCATGATCACCATTAGGTAATCCGTCATCGTCAGGTCGATGTTAAATGCCTGAGCAATGAAAGCCGTCGCGACACCTTGCATGATCGCCGTACCGTCCATGTTCACTGTTGCGCCTAGTGGAACGGTGAACGAAGAGACTCGGTTCTCTACACCCATACGGTTCTTTGCTGTTTCCATAGTTACTGGAATTGTCGCGTTTGAAGAAGCGGTCGAGAAGGCGAACATGATCGCATCTTCCATTTTCTTCAAGAACGTAATTGGGCTAAGACCAGTAAAGCCTTTTAGCATCACACTGTAAGTGACTAGGCCGTGTAGAACTAGCGTCCCCGCCAGTACTAAGAAGTACTCAGCTAAGTTCACAATTGCGCTTAAACCTAGACCAGTGAAAAGCTTCGCCATCAGGAAGAAGACACCGTATGGCGCTAGGTTCATCAGAATCGCAACCAGCTTCATGATCACTTCATTAAGATCAGAGAAGAAAGCAGCGATACGCTCACCTGGTTTACCCGCAGCACTGATCGCGATACCAAAGAGTACAGCGAACACGATAACTTGAAGGGTCTTACCTTCAGCCATTGCGCTGATTGGGTTGGTCGGGAACATATCAATGATCACTTGACCAAGAGAAGGTGCTTCAGCTGATTTGAACGAGCTTGCTGCAGTTAAATCCGCGCCTGCGCCAGGTTGGAAAAGGTTACCCATAGTGAGGGCTAGAGTGATAGCAACTGCAGTAGTTGCAACATAGAACGCAAGGGTTTTACCGCCCATTCGACCTAAAGTAGAGAGGTCTTTAAGTGAGCTTGTACCGCAAACAAGGGATACAAAAACCAGTGGAACAACAAGCATTTTTAAGCTGGCAACGAAGATCTGTCCACCAACTTCAAATAGTCCATTAACGATGTATGCGTCGACAAATCCGTTGTCGGCAAATAGGCTGCGAATCGCAAATCCTGTCAAGATACCCGCAACCATACCTAGAATTACGCGGCTGGTTAGCGACATCGGTTTCTTGGTATTCATAGTGAACACTCCTTATAGTTATGCACCTTGAGTTCACTTCAAGGCGAGCAGGAGGTTAGCAGTCACTCGAAAAAATAAGAAAGGAAAAGAATGCGGTTAATTTATAGATGTGATTTGGGTCACTAGTTTTTTTGACTGTTTAACATCATTATAACCAGTATGATTAACGGATTTATCCAAAGAACTGTTTTTGTAACACTAAAAATTCTGTTAATTAAAGAACGTAGGATTCTCATTACTTGAGAATCAATGTGCATATACTGGTAAGATGTGTTTCAAAGTGAATACATAGTCATGGTTTATGCAGCAGCCCTTAGTGAAACGCAAAAAACTAAGCGATTAAGTTCATCGTTTTATCTTCGTTGATTTTAGTCATTTACCTTTCAAAGTAACTTTTTAGTTATTTTAAATCAGAACCTTATCATCACTTTATCTTCTAATAACAGTTTGATGCTTGTCCTCAGTGATTTTGAGGCAGATAAACAGCCCATTCGGTGTATTGGTTTTATCGACACATTGTTTTATGTTAGTCGCAAAATACAACATGATAATAAATAGAACGCTATGAATACCGCTTTGCTGGGAATGTTTATTCCAACCTTCTTTTTTGTCTCGATCACTCCGGGAATGTGTATGACCTTGGCACTTACGCTAGGTATGAGCATCGGTTATCGACGTGCGCTGTGGATGATGGCAGGTGAACTGGTCGGTGTCGGATTAGTCGCCGTTGCTGCCGTACTGGGCATTGCCGCAGTTATGCTCAATTACCCTTGGTTGTTTGTCGCCCTTAAGCTTATCGGTGGGGGCTATCTGTTTTATCTCGGTGTTCAGATGTGGCGATCTAAAGGCAAGCTTGCGATCAATATTGATGAGAGCGCCCCTACACCGCAAAGCGATTGGGATTTGGTGGTTCAAGGCTTTGTGACCGCGATAGCGAATCCAAAAGGGTGGGCGTTTATGATCTCTTTGCTGCCTCCTTTTATTGATCAAAGTGCCGAACTGGCTCCTCAGCTCATTGTTCTTGTCTCTATTATATTACTGTTCGAGTTCATCTGTATGACCTTGTATGCCACGGGTGGAAAAGGGTTGAAACACCTACTCGGGCAGTCTAAAAATGTTCGTTTAATGAATCGCATCGCTGGCACGCTTATGATGGGTGTTGGTGTTTGGCTGCTAATGAGTTAGTAATGAGTTTCTTTTGGTTGTCGTTTATTGAGCTGATAAACAGTTATTACTCGGATAAGTGAGGGAGGGTTAATGTTTATTTTAAATTGAGTTAATTCTGATATGCCTCAAAGTTGCAAATGTGATAAATTTTTCATTCATGCTGTAACTGTATGTGGTATCAATCATCACTGTGCGTATTAGATTTAGCTAGGATAAGCCATTCATCAAGCACTGTTTTTGTGCATTGAACATCATTTTAGGGCTATTGCTAACCCTTGGTTATCCAACAATATCTAGCGCGGCAAATTTGCCGTTAGGGCCGCTTGCGACTCAAGATATTGAAGAAGAGCAACGACAACGTCTCAAACAACTTGAAGAAAGCACCAATGCGCTTCAAGAGCTGACACCTACCCCCTGCTTCCTGACTCTCAGCCAATAGAAGATACTCAGTGTATTGATATTACTGAGATACAATTTTCTGGCAATACTCAGTACAGCAATCAAACACTGGCCGAGATATCCGGCTTTAAGCCAGGGTGTATTGGCCTTAATGCCATTAATGACTACCTTCGCAATATCTCTAATCACTATATCGAAGCGGGTTACGTCACTTCCCGCGCCTTTATGACACCACAGGACCTTTCTTCTGGGGTGTTATTGATTGTGATTGTCGAAGGGAAGGTTGAAAAGGTGCTCTTCAATGGCAAAGAGGCTGACTTCTTAGTTATGGCACTTCCGGGTGTCTCTGGTGCTATTAAGGATGGGTTAGAAGATGATCATGGCGGACACCTCATTGCTTCGATGTTCAATGGGTTAGGCGAGCAGATTAACTATGTACCAATGAACAAAAAGGTTAATGGCTCAGGTGGTGAGTGGGGTAGCCTTGAGAGATTGTGGAAAAATGAGTTAGAGAAAGGCAAGAAGGTTACAGTCGATATTAAACCTATTTATACTGGTAACAACAAAAGGCCTGATGCCATTGCAGTTAGCTATGCTATTGGAAATGAAAAACGTGTCGCACGACTCATTGAAAATATAAAACAATAGAAGGTGTTAAGTGAATACAGCGAAGAACCCCCAAGAAATATATAAAGAGATAGGAAACCTTATTTGGTCAATTTTTCCTGAAGAGGGAGTTGAATCATGCTTTACGTGTCAGGTTTACGATTCGTTTAAAGATTATACATTTGATTGGTCAGATGAGAAAGGGATCAAGCAATGGTTTGGTTTTGAGGATAGCCCTGATGATGTTTTTTATTTAATATTAAAACAGCTTGAATTACTTCAACAGCATCCTATTTTTGCAAAAGAACGTTGGACGCATTGTAAGGTAACACTAACCGATGAAGGTAAGTTTAGTATTAACTTCGCTTATATTGATAAAGAAGATAGTTGGAGTGGACTATATATGAGAGGGGTTAGCTCACTAACAAAAGAAGAAGCTGAAATTTACCATGTCCCCGAAGATGTATGGGAAGAACGTCAAGTTCAATCATAGCCATCGAAAATAATAAGGACAGGCAGGGAAAAATAACAAGGACAGGCATAATAAGGTGCAAGATTTAGCGACAATCCCTTTTAATGAAGAAGCTAAGGCATATTTATTGGAACAAGGCTTAGGATACGAATTCTTTAAAGTTCCACTACCTGAAGAGGGTATGGAGATTGACCGTTATTCTGGCAGGCCAATTAACCCAGAAACAGGAACTTATCAGTTATCACATCTAATTGAAGGAAAAGTGTATACAGTAAACTACTATCCAAGTGGATCACCAGATTGTTTAGCAAATAACTGCAATATGGTTAAAGATGAAGCCAGCGATGCGTTTATTACTGCAACTAGTGCGAAGGCGTTGGATGATGCGTCGACATTAGCGACGTATGCTGCTCTTCCAGCTAGAGCGGGAACTACAATATTTAAGACTATTGATCATACTGGAAAACTTACATCTTTTGGCAGTGCGTTTTTAGATGATACTGTAAGTAAGCAAATTATGGATGAAGGATTCTCTAATTTGACAGAATTAATGCTGAAAGAGCATTTAGGCAAGCACAAAGCTGAAAAAGTACAAGCTTACTTATCTGCATCAGGTTTACTGGATCCAGTAAATGACGCTATACCTACAGATAAAGAAAATAGGGCAGTTCAAAGGTGAATAAATTTTTTGAGTTAATCATATGGCCGGATAAGTTATTTAACAGAATGGCTAAGTTTATTTTAATTGCTATTTATTCGCTTGTGTGGTTGTTATTTTTAACTAATAATATTTTTATTCTTGGTTATGTGACACTTGGTGATTTTATCCCTCTATATAGTATTTTAGTTATGTCTTGCTTTCTAACTAATCGAAATTTACCTATAGGAGGAGTTACATATGATTTTGAGGAAAATAAAAATACAGTACAGGTTTTTCGTTTTTTTATTTTTTTAGGATCACTTTTTTTATATATTTATTACATATTCATATAAGCTCAATCTGAAAAATCATTTTGTCAAATGATACTTACTTGTTATTTAATGGGAATACTCTGGTTTTTGGTGAAACTATCATGGAATAACAATGAGCAAGGTGTTATGCAACAAGTACACATGTATCACGTCTCGGGGAGCATGCCCGAAAAGTAATTCATTTAGACAAAGTGGTGAAGGTACAATAGTTATAATTCTATTAAAATCTTAATTCCTAATGCTGCACAATGCCTTGCTGACTCCACCTCTGACTAATATGCAGTGTGAAGGTAAGATTAAGTTAAATGAAGGGCTTTGTCGATGAGTTCGGGGGTAGCCATGTTCACGGTAAGATAATGAATATATCTTGTATGGAGTTGTAGCAAAGTAGCGAGCATATTGATGGGTTTACTCAATCGCATTAAAACAGGTTTGATAGACGTACTGGACTTTCAGTCACGAGTTTGGGTAGTAAGCGTCTATGCTGGTGAACACAAAGGAGAGTCTTACGTTGTGAATGAAGACAGCTTCTCCGAACCGATGCAATGGATGAAGCGCAAAGGCTATACCGAGGCGATGATCGAGCAGATCGATAAAATGCAGCGCTCACAGGTGAAAGAGTTTGAGTTAGAAAACGTAAAGCATCGACTCATGCGTGTGAAATGAAGTTCAGCCCCTAAGTAAGCGAATACTTAGGGGCTGTTTTATTAAGCTTGTTGAAGCGTTGGAGAACGTTTGTCTAGTGCGCCGCTTAAGCGAGTCAACAGAAGGGCACCTAGTACGATAGCTGCACCAACCCAAGGTGTATTCATCAGCCCAGAGTCTTCGACGATCAAACCGCCGCCCCAAGAGCCTAGCGCAATACCCACATTGAATGCCGCGATGTTGAGGCCAGAAGCTACATCTACTGCGTCTGGTGCGTATTTTTCCGCAAGGTTTACCACGTATACTTGCAAGCCAGGCACATTACCAAATGCGAACGCACCCCAAACCAGAATGGTCAGAACCGCAGCGATAGGGTTATAGGCGGTAAAGTTGAACACAAGCAATACCATCGCTAAGCCGACAAAGATAACCGTTAGCGCTTTGATTGGGCCCATAGAGTCAGCCATCTTGCCGCCCCAAATATTGCCCACCGCAACCGACACTCCGTAAACCAACATGATTAAACCAATAGCACTAGAGTTGAAACCAGAGATCTCTTCAAAAATCGGCGCTAAGAAGGTAAAGGCCGTAAACGTGCCGCCGTAACCTAATGCAGTGATGGCGTAAACCAATAGTAGGCGAGGCTGTGTTAAAACCTTAAGTTGCGCAGAGAGTTTTGTCGCTGGTGGCTGCTTTAAGTTACTTGGTACCAATGCTGCACTACCTATAAGAGCAATTAAACCTAAGATTGCGACAATCAAAAACGTCGCTTGCCAGCCGAAAGTTTGGCCGATGTACGTACCCAGTGGTACACCGGTTACTAGCGCCACGGTTAGGCCAGTAAACATGATGGCAATAGCGCTGGCTGCTTTCTCTTTAGAAACCAATCCGGTTGCAATGGTAGAGCCTATCGAGAAGAACACCCCGTGTGCAAGACCCGTCAGGATGCGAGCCATGACCAAGGTATTGTAGCCAGGAGCTTGCCACGCCAATAGGTTACCTAGCACAAACAGTGACATCACTGTAAGTAGTACCTTCTTACGCGGCCAGTTACCTGTTAGAGCTGTAAGAACAGGAGCGCCAACCGCAACCCCTAAAGCGTACAAGCTTACTAACAGACCGGCAGAAGGTAGTGAAACGGAAAGGTCTGCTGCCATTGTAGGAATAAGTCCGACAATGACGAATTCGGTGGTGCCGATAGCAAAAGCACTCAGCGTTAATGCGAATAGAGCAATTGGCATAATGATTCTCATCGTTGTGTTGTTTGATGGGGTGCATTATTCAAGAAACTTTATTTGTGAAAAATAGTGCTTTTATCAAATTACTTTTGCTATAAATGATGGTAATTGGGTTTGAGAGATGAATGACATGCGCACACGTTCCGATGAATTGGATATGTTACTTACCGTGGTTGACAGTGGTGGGTTCTCCGCGGCCGCCGATGCGTTAGGTATACAGGTCGCTCGCGTATCAAGAGCAGTGAGTAAAATTGAAAAACAGCTTGGGGTGTCGATTCTTAATCGAACCACCAGACGCATAGAACTCACCGATGAAGGGCGTCAGTTCGTTGAGTCGATTCGTAAAGGGCTAGATATCATCAAGCAAGCGGAAGAGGAGATCGTCTCGCGTGGGGAGCTACCTAAAGGTCACCTAAGAGTCGACGCCGCCAGCCCGTTTGTTTTTCATCAGTTAGTGCCGCTTATACATGAGTTTAAATCAGCCTACCCAGATATTGAGTTGGAGCTCACTTCGAATGAAGGCTTTGTTGACCTATTAGAGAAACGAACCGATGTTGCGATTCGTATTGGTCAGCTCAAAGACTCGACATTGCATGCGAAACCTCTCGGTAAAAGTCCACTCTATATCGTCGCTTCTCCAGATTACCTTGCTCGACATGGGATACCTAAGTCGGTGTCTGAGTTATCGCAACATCAAATCATTGGTTTTAACGCGCCCAAGGTGCTCAACCAATGGCCGCTAAAAGGGTTTAAGTCGATTGAGCCTAGCCTGCAATCCAGTAACGGAGAAACGGTTCGGCAGTTGGCGCTGAGCTCAAATGGCATCGCTTGTTTATCAGGGTTCATGGTCAAACAAGATCTGGAGGCAGGGCGACTGGTATCGATTTTAGAGGATGAAAAGCTGCTCAATACTGATAGAGAGTTGGTTAACGCCGTCTATTACAAGTCCTCGTCCGTCGCGAGGCGAATTTCTGCGTTTATCGACTTCATTCAACCTAGGCTCTCTTTGTGAGGCAAAACAGCTTTATTCTGAAATAGCCACCAAGACACTACTAAGTACCCCGCAACTCTCCACTGTTCTCTTAATCCGTTATTTGAGTGACGGCAAAGTCAATGAAGGCGCGGACTTTGGCTGATAGATGCTTCTTGCTTGGATAGACCAAATAGATAGGTAATTGTAGAGGAGGAAAGTCAGGAAAAAGCTCTATGAGTGACCCTTGTTCGAATTCATCATTAATGTGATCCCTTGGTAAACGAGTAATGCCTTGGCCTGCTTTACACATAGCCAGTTCAAGTTGAGGGCTGTTCGTGATCATTCTTGCTGTGGTAAGCACTTCGATAGGCTCACCGTTACGCTCTTGATATACCCATTTATGCGGCTGTTTGCTCAGGCTGTAGGTAATGACGCGATGGCTTTCTAGCTCTGACGGGTGACTAGGTGTACCATAATCTTTAAGGTATTGAGGGGAGGCAACGGTCACGCCAAAGCTAGAACAAAGCTTACGGCTTATTAGGCTGGAATCATCCATTGCTTCTGATGCTCTAATCACGATGTCAAACCCCTCATCAATCACATCAACCATGCGATCATTGATATCAACATCAAGCTGTACTTTGGGAAACTGTTGAGCAAACTGAACTAAAACAGGTTGAAGCTTAGTTAACCCAAAACTGACCGGGCAGCTTATCCTTAACGTCCCCTGAGGCTCTCGTTGACTGCCAGACACTAGGTTTTCCGCCGTTACAGCATCATCAATGATCTGCTGGCAGCGCGCATAGAACTCTTTGCCTTCTGGAGTGAGCTTAAGAGTGCGAGTTGTACGTTGAAGCAGTCTCACCCCTAGCCGCGATTCGAGTTTATTAATCTCTTTGCTGATATACGATGTTGAATGTAAGGTCGCTTGCGCTGCATTGGTAAAACTGCCGCTATTAACGACTTCGACAAATATTACGATGCCATCGAGTAAATCTGTTTTCGCGCTCACCATTTCAGCCTCTAGGTCTTATTCCACTTCATATGGAAATAATCATTACACATTTGCCCTATTAATAAATAAACGAGCACAATCTATGCTAATTACATCACAACTGAGCAAGCTGACTTTATGGCAAATAGGCTGAGTTTTGTTCATTACGACGCTAATTAAACGTTTGAGGGCATGTAAGATGGAAAACCCACTCCTTGATAAACCAGTGAAAATATCACTGCTGACGATGGCAGCCCCAGCAGCGTTTGGAATGCTGATGACTTTCTTATTTCAGCTTGTCGATAGCTATTTTATTGGCCAGTTAGGAACGCAAGAATTGGCCGCAATCAGTTATACCTATCCAGTTTACATCTTCATTGTCAGCTTATTCATGGGGATATCTGCAGGGGTATCAGCAACGGTTGGGCGTGCGCTCGGTGAAAAGAATGCAATTAAGGCTCAATCATTGGTCACAATCTCGGTGTTGTCTTTCAGTGTGTTGTCGGCAGTGCTTGGTGTCATAGGTGTTTTCACCATGGAAAATACCTTTTCTTTACTGGGGGCGACCAGCGATTCTATCGATTTAATTGAGCAATATATGCAGCCAATTTACCTAGGAATGATGATCTTAGTCGGTGGTTTAATTGCAAACTCAGCCTTAATGGCAAAAGGGATTATGATCAAAACGATGGTGGTTATGGCGTTAGGCGGCATCGTCAACGTGGTCTTCGACTATTTGCTGATTTTCGGGAATGCGGGTTTTCCTAATTATGGACTGGCGGGGGCTGCGTATGCGACCGTTATATCTTGGGCCGTGATTCTGTTTTGTATGCTGTTATTACTGTTACAAAACAAACTGTTCTCACTCACTTCGATATACCAAATTAGACTTCAATTGAAAGAGATATTGTTAATTTCTAGCCCGGCAGTCGTCGCACAAATTTTAAACCCAATCGCGATTGCCGTGATTACTGCTGTTGTATCGCAATATGGTCAAAGTGCCATGGCAGCGTTTGGTATTGTGACGAGAATTGAGTCGTTGGTGTTGACTGGAATACTTGCTTTAAGTGTTATTGTCACGCCGTTAACCGCCCAAAACTATGGTGCTAAAGCGTATCGTCGACTGGATAATATCGTTGCTCTCTCAGGGCGTATGACGGTGTATTGGGGGATTACATTTGGTCTGCTAACCATTGTGTTTGCTGAATCGGTTATTGGTATTTTCAGCATCGATAATGAGGTGGTTGAGTTTGGGCGTTGGTATTTCTATATTGTTGGCGCTACGTTTCCAGCGTTTGGTCTCGTGTTAATGGCGACGTCGTTCTTCAATGGTGTACAGCAAGCAAAAATGTCACTGCGAGTCACCTTAGTGAAGTCATTGTTGCTTACTATCCCGTTAGCATTTATTGGTGGATTGTTCACGATTGAGCTGCTTTGGGCTGGAGTAGCGGTAGCCAATATATTGGGGTGCCTTTACGCGAAAAAGTTGCTTGATGGTTGGTTGACGAAAAACAAATCACCACTGGTGAACCGCAATCCGCTAGAGGACTATGTTCGAGATGTTAAAGGCGCTTTTTCACGTAACTGATAGTGCTTTGCAGAGCTTATAAGTGAGTGAATAAAACTAAGATTAGCGAGTTGAGATTGCTGATGAATAAATATCGCTATTAAGCAGGAATGAATTGCGGTCTAATGGTGAGATATAACAAGTCCCTATATAAAGGAAAAATAGTTTGATGAAAATTTGGGTCGATGCGGATGCATGTCCAGTCGTTGTGCGAGACATCTTGTTTCGTGCTTCAGAGCGTACAGGCGTAGAAGTTACCTTAGTAGCGAATCAATTCATTCGCACACCAGCATCACCAAAAGTGACCATGCTGCAAGTTCAAGCGGGTTTCGATGTGGCAGACAACGAAATCGTAAAACGTTGTGAAACGGGTGATTTAGTGATCACCAGTGATATTCCACTGGCCGATGAAATCATTACCAAAGGTGGTCATGCTCTTAGTTCGCGTGGTGAAATGTTCACTAAAGAGAACATCAAATCTCGTCTCAATATTCGTGACTTTATGGAAACCATGCGTAGCAGCGGCATCCAAACGGGTGGGCCCGCACCCCTTAGCCAAGCCGATCGTCAACAGTTCGCCAATCATTTAGATAAGTGGTTGGTTCAATGGCAAAGAGCTCAAAAATAGAGGCACACTATGGCGTTGGTGAATCAGTTATCTCTCTTTATTGATGTGGTGCAGCAAGGGTCGTTTACCAAAGCGGCGGCGCTGCATGATATGGACAACTCATCCCTGTCTAAGCAAATCAAAAAGCTAGAGTCAGAGTTAGGCGTGCAGCTGCTTAACCGTTCCACTCGCTCGTTCTCGCTCACCCCTGCAGGAGAAGAGATCTTAGAGCAAGCACATAACTTGGTTGGCACGTTAAGTCATGTTCAGTCAATTGCGGACTCTTACCATGCACAGCCTAAAGGTCGTATTCGAATCACGGCGCCATATCATGTTGGGCAAAATCACCTTCAGCCAGTCATCACTCAGTTTATTCAGCGTTTTCCAGATGTTGAAATAGAGCTACTGATGGATGACAAACGCTCCGACATTATTTCAGATCACTTTGATGTGGCGTTTCGATTAGGGCGATTGGATGATTCGAGCCTAATTGCGAAAAAGATCGCTGACATTCGCCCAGTCATTTTGGCATCTGGGCGTTTTCTTGAGCGCTACGGTGAGCCGACCACACCTGAGGAGTTGGTAAAACTACCTTCTGTTGTTTATAGCAACCGCTCGTTAACGGTAGACACCATGCGCTTAGGTGAAACGCCAGAATCCGACAAAACCATTGCCTATAAGATGAAAGGCAACTGCAAGGTTAACGATGTGCAAACCTTACTTGCGTCGGCAAAAGACGGGCTAGGTTACGTGACAATCGCTTCCTCTAACCTTAACCGACCGATTTCAGAGTTAGGTTTAAAGCCATTATTGACGGATCACTTGTTGTGCAATCAAGGCCTAGCCCTCTACGCTTTGTATCCACATCGAAAGCAGACTGCTTTAGTGCGAGAGTTTATTACTGCCGTTCAGGAATACATTGGAACACCGCCAATCTGGGAACAGAATATTCCAGATTTTGCTAATTGCTATAAAGTGAAGAAATAAAAAGCACCGTCTAAGTAAGGGCGTTTTTATATTCGAATCTTTTTGTTAAGCCTTTAATGCGAATGTAGAATGATTGTTTAAATAGCCAAATTTAAGTTGGCTTTTTTGTGTCTGTAATATTTCTAATAAAAATATATTCACTAAATACGAGAATCAAAGCACTCGTGTTGCTAGGGAAAGGCTCGTTTACTCAGTATGTTGTGAAGTCGCCATCACATTTGAACATTTCACAGCAAACAGACACGGTTTCCTAAATGCTATCTATTCATTATTGAGGGATTAATACTCCTCGATTCATTTTTTGTGAGAGTACTGCCTTTGTTAACTTGGATAATTAATGTTGTCCTGACTAATTATCCAAAGAGTGCAAAGTTTCTAGTGAAATTGAATTTTGAATTGCATCACACTCGCGGAAATACCCATGAATTACCATCAGTTCTCTTAGAAAGATAAGCCCTAAATAATAACTATCAAAATACCCTACACATCTATTATAAGGATACCTATCATCATGAGCGGTAAGATCATCAAGCTATCTCGAAATACAGACCAAGCGCCAATCAATGCACTGTCTACGCAAAGCGTTGCGTTCTCTCACTACAACAATATTTCGGCGCAACTGCCGCTCGATCCTGCAAGTGGTGAGTTGGTAATAGGTGACATTAAAGCGCAAGCTAAGCAATGTTTTGACAACATCAAGTCTATCGTAGAAAGCATTGAACACGTGATGGATGATGTGGTTAAAGTGAATGTATTCCTTAAGAACATTGAGGATGCAGACGCGGTGAACGAAGTAATGGCGACGTTCTTTACTGACTACTTCCCAACGAAAACAGTGTCCGCTGTGGCTGAGCTGCCAAACAGTGATGCTCTGATTCAAGTTGATGCTTTAATCTCTAATGGTGAAGGTACCGAGCCTCAAGAACCATGCGCTTTGATTAAGCAGGCGAGAAACTGCGATAGCGTGACCCAAAGCGCGACATCGATGCACTCAGTGGCTTTTTCACACTACAACAACCTATCGGCGCAGTTGCCAGTTGACCCGAATACAGGCGCTTTGGTTGAGGGGGGAGTGAAGGCTCAAACCGCTCAATGTCTACGCAACTTAAAGACTGTCCTAGAAAGTATTGATGTACCGTTTGATGACATCGTCAAAGTGGGTATTCAGGTGAGAGATCTTGCTGACATTGCATTAGTGAATGAAGTGTACATGACCTTCTTCCCTGACTCAGCAATCGCTCGCAGTGTCGCATATGTTCCAGCGCGCACGATTGTTCAAGCTGCTGGTCTACCAATGAATGCACTGGTACAAATTGATGCGGTAATTTCTCATGGCGATGGCACACCGCCGCAAGAAGTGGAAGACAGACACGGCATTGTGATCCGCGCGAACAACACTGATTCAGCACCGATCAGCGTACTATCAACGCAAACTGTCGCGTTCTCTCATTACAACCATATCTCAGCGCAGCTTCCAATCGATGCTCAAACGGGTCAGCTCGTTGAAGGGAATACGGGCGAGCAGGCGAAGCAGTGTCTTACTCACATTAAATCGATTGTTGAGAGCATTGGTCATGAAATGGATGACTTGGTGAAGATCAACATTCAACTTACTAATATGGCTGACCTGAAAATGGTTGATGAGGTGTACGTGACTTTCTTCAATGGTCAGCTTCCTGCGAGAACCGTTATTGGTGTTGAGAAGATAGCTTCTGACGCACTGATCCAAATTGATGCCGTCGTTTCCAATGCAGAGGGAACACCCCCAACGAAGTAATCATCTGAAGAGATAAAAAAACGTCCTCGATAGTGAGGACGTTTTTATGTTCAAAGTCTGTTAGCGAGTTAGATTAATGCATCCATCGCTTCGATCACTTGGTTAACCTTAGCCTGGTTTAGCGCATCTGGATGTGGGTCAGCAAACATTTCCATATCATTGTCAAAGTAAAGACCTGCGGCTTGATTGAATTCGTCTGATAGGCTTGCTCGCACTAAAATGTCTGCACCTAAACTTAAGTCGTTCCCTGCCACACCATAAGCCTCTTTTACCATTTTGCTGCCTAAGAACGACTTAGGATTCACCGAGACAATGACTTGACCTCGTGCTTTATTCTCAAGTCCTAAGTGTCTTGACCACATAGTAAGCGCTAACTTGCTTTGTGCGTAAGCTTCACCATCGCCTAATGCTTTTTTCCCGTTTAACGCATCAAGATTAACACTCGCTTGCGCTGCGGAAGAGAGGTTCACAACTCGGCCAGAAGCGGGGATCATCGGTAGCAATGCTTTGGTCAATTTGTAAGGTGCTAGGGTGTTCACGACAAAACGAACATCGTAGCCATCTTTTGTAGTCGATTGATTAGTTGCGAATACACCTGCGTTGTTAATCAGCACATCAATGCTTGAAAAGTCGCGCTTTAACGCCTCAACCAAAGTATCGACCTCGGCTAGGTCAGATAAGTCAGCAACGTAGCTAGACACTTTACCTAGTACAGAAAGCTTCTCTTCGACGTCTTTAAGTTTTGCTGGATTGCGACCGTGGACTAATACGTGGTGACCTTGCTCAACCAGCACTTTTGCTGTTTCAAAACCGATACCATCTGTAGCGCCTGTGATCAAAATAACTTTTTGCATTGTGTTGTCCTCTTCGTTGCTGATGGCTCTAGTATGGCGCAATGCACCTTGTTTAGCATTAACTTAAAACACCAATCATTATGGAACAATAAATCCATAATATGACGACTAGTTACCTCTATTAAGGCGAGATGTTGAAATAGTCCACCATAACGATGATTGACGATTATATAGATTACGTTGATACAGATTATTTCAATCACTCAATTATCAAAAAAATATTAAGCGATACACTGCCGGAATCAGATTGAGCGCGGCTCATAACCCGAACACATCGCGAGAGCCTATTCGGGATTCATATAAACGAGGTCAACACTATGAACTACGAGGGTAAAGTTTATCGTCCATGGATTGAGGCGAACAGTATTCTAATTCAAGTCACTTTGGGTTGTAGTATCAATACCTGTACTTTTTGCAGCATGTTTGATGACAAACGTTTCAAGGTTCGTCCAATTGAAGATGTATTCAAGGATATCGATCAAGCGCGTCGTTACTACCCTTACGTTGAGTCGATCTTTTTGATTGATGGTAACGTTATGGCGGCAAGAACAGACTATCTGCTTAAAGTGTTTGATAAGCTTCGTAGCACTTTTCCTGAGAGCAAGAAGATCTCTTTATATAGTGGCTTAAATGATTTTCGTCGCAAGACCACCACTGAACTTAAAGAGCTGGTGGATGCAGGATTATCTATGGCTTACTGCGGTCTTGAATCGGGTGACCCAGTGGTGCTTGAGAAGATCAAAAAGCGCATGACGGCAGAACAAGCGCTCGAAGGTATGGCAATGGCCAAAGAAGCGGGGATAGAGATTTTACTCTCGTTTATCTTCGGTCTAGGTGGGCGCGATCGTTCAAAAGAACATATTGAAGCCACGACGGCCTTGCTGAATAAGCTCAATCCAGAGCAAATTGCGCCAATGGCATTAGCGGTACAGCCGGGAACAGAGTTGGAAAAAGAAGTACAACGAGGCGAATTTATTATGCCAACTGAGCTGCAAGTGCTCCAAGAAGAGAAGCACTTGCTTGAAAACCTCAATATCGACACTTTTTATTGGGGTGATCACGGCAATAATTTGATTCAACACAAAGGCTTTTTGCTCGACTCAAGACAGTTCTTTTTGAACAACGTTAATCAAGCGATCCAGCAAAACCCAATGGCCGCTGACAACGTTATTCAAACTTTCTCTTGGTAAATTGATGCGCCCGGCGAGCCCGGGCGTTACTGATCCCAATATGTCGGGCTTCCAAAATAATCGGCAAAGTAGTCGATGAACGCACGTACTTTGGGCGCAATGAGTCGAGAGCTTGGATAGACGGCCCAAATTGCTGTATCGGAATGGAGTGGAAACTCACTTAATACAGGAATAAGCTCACCACGCTGAATGTGTTTGTAAGCGCACCATGTTGAGCTAATCGTTAACCCTAAACCACTGACACAGGCGTCTCTGATTGCTTCACCATTGTCTACTTTCACGCGGCATTTTGTCTTGATGTTAACGACACCGCTTGGGGTATCAAACGCCCAGTGATCAATCCCGGAAAGATTAATGATGTGATGCTCGGCGAGATCTTGTGGTGTTTTAGGTTCACCGTGCTTGGCTAAGTATTCGGGCGATGCACAAATGATACGGTTATCAGGTGCCAACTTACGAGCAACCAATCCAGAATCTTTTAACTCTGCGTTGCGGATTGCGACATCGAAGCCGCCTTCGACCATATCGACGATGGTATCCGATAAGCGGCAGTCTACATTGAGGTCGGGGTAGAGCTCTAAAAATCCTGTTAGAGCGGGAATAAGGTGCATTCGGCCAAACGACGCTGGGGCGGTGATACGTAATGTGCCAGATGGAGAAGAACTCCCCACGCCAACGGCTGATCTCGCAGCTTCAATACTGGCCAACACTTCTTCCGCATGGGGTAAAAATGCCAGCCCTTCTTCAGTTAATGAGACTTTACGAGTCGTGCGATGAATCAATCGAACACCAAGAGCAGATTCAAGCTTATTGATATGAGAACTCGACACAGCAGGAGATAGACCAAGTTCTTGGCCTGCTTGGCTGATGTTGTGCGTAGCCGCAATACGGACGAAAAGGCGAAGGTGCTCGATATTCATAAGGATTCTCAATAAATTGAAGAAAGTCATTCTTTCATTCGGATTATTATCAACGTAAATATCGTGTTCTACAATAAGACTTTCTAGCGAATCAAATGTGAGGAAGTGCGCGTGTGCACAAAAAAGCACCACTTTTCTTGCTATGGTTATAGTTCACTCACGAATAAAAAGGTATGGCTATGCTCGGTGAAGACCACTCTCTGATTAAAGAATTTCCTGAACACAAAGAAGCGATCATCTCACTGGTTGAAACGGATGAAGCTTTTGCAAGTATGATGAAGACTTATAACGCATTGGACAAAGAGATCCGTACCTTAGAGCTGAGAGACTCACCGATCAGCGATGATGACATGCATCAGATGAAGCATGATCGATCAGAGTTGAAAGACGTGCTGTACGCTCGACTTAAAGCATAGAACTCGCTTCTCGTTACACCCAAAGAGCCCCGTATCTCGGGGCTTTTTATTACGACTAAAACCCGCCAGCCCATTGGTCAAATTCGTCAATATTATCAAGTTCGGCTTGGGTTCGTGGCGCAGGGTAATAGGGCAGGGCAAGTAACTTTTCTGATGGAAGTAGCTCCCACTCAGGGCTCATCTTCATACGTGTGATTTTTTCATCGTTGCCACAAACGAACATGTAGTAGCCATCGGCATGAGTATTGGCATAGCTGGCGATTCGAACTTTGTCTCCATTGGGTAGGCGAACTTTACGGCCTAATGGGTAAAGCTGGTGGAGGGCAAAGCTAACGTGAGCATCATTCATATAGCCTTGCTTGAAACGGTGCAGCCCGATAGCCGTTGATGTGGTTCTGTGTGTCCAACCTGCCAATAGCAAGCCACTGAGCGAATCTTTAAACACCTTCCCTTTGGGTTCGCCTTGGTTTGAGATGAACTGAACCTCTAATACATCCCCATGTTCTGACTTGATCTCCAGAAACTGCTCGCCAGTGCGGTCCGCCATTAACTTCATAGATAACTCCTTACTTATGTGCGTATTCTATTCCATAAATTGCGCATTGCCTTGGCTTAAATCAAAAAGGGTCTTAGTTATCGAATCCTGCCGTCTTACAAAATGATACTCAGAAAATGAATGTTAATAAAATGTTTCAGTAGTGCATTTTGACCGTCTAGATTGAGATGACACACAACCCAGTGTGTCACGAGAATCCCGTGAAATAGACTAAAGAAGAGTTAAGATGGAACTTAAAAAATTAACAGTCGCAGTGGCAGGCGCAATCGTCGCAATGAACGTTAGCGCGGCGAGTCAGCCTAGACCTCAAGTGGTTGATAGAATTTCCTCTCACGAGCACCACCATGGTGTTGAACAGAAAAAACACGAATACTCGCCCACACAAATATTGGCGCACCAACCTGAGCCTAGTCTGCAGATGTTTTCCATGGCAGCAGAGGAAGCCGAGGTTCCGTGTGACGTTGAAGCCTTTTCGACATCAAGCAGTACCAGTTTGATCAACGCGATCACCGGGCAAGGCAGTGATTGTGTTAATGAACTGTTTTCAGCTGAAAGCCGTATTCAAGAAGCTGCGTTTGAATCGGGCAACATGTACAACGTTGCTAAGCATACGGCCTCTTTAGCGAGAGCGTATCAAGGTGGAGGAAGTGATGATTTAGAAGCGTTATTCCTCTTTTTAAGGGCTGGATACTACGCTGAATTCTTTAACGATCGAGTCAGCTTTATCTCTTGGGTACAGCCGGCGGTACGAGAAGCCATTGATGCCTTCGTGAGAAATGAGGCGTTCTATGAAAATAGCGATTCACACGGCAAGGTACTTGGTGAAGTCATTATCGCGATGGATAGTGCGGGACTTCAACACGAATACCTTGATGTTGTTACTCAGTGGCTCACTCGCTGGAACGCTGACTACGCGCAGCAATGGTACATGAGGAACGCGGTCAACGGCGTGTTTACGATTCTATTCGGTGGCCAATGGAATGATGAATTTGTGGCGAAAATTGGTGGTCAATCGGACTTAGTGGAGGCATTAGGTCGTTTTGCATCAAATCAAAGTGTCATTGGACGAGGCGATGAGTTCATGGCCTCGAACGCAGGGCGTGAGTTGGGTCGTTTACTGCAATACAAGAACACAGACATTGAACCGATTGCGAAACGTCAAGTGCGCAGTGTATTCGACCAATACGAGATGTACGGTTTTGGTGATAGTGTTTGGCTGGCGACTGCTGACACCGCATCCTATTATGTCGATTGCTCAGAGTTCGGTATTTGTAACTTTGACCAACAACTTAAAAGCATGGTGCTCTCTCAAACTTATACTTGCAGCCCTACCATTCGTATTTTGTCGCAAAACATGACAGAAGCTCAGCATCAAGCTGCTTGTAAGAAGATGGGCTACGAAGAGGGCTACTTCCATACCCGTTTAGAGACAGGTAACCAACCCGTTGCCGATGATTTCAATACGCAGCTGCAAGTGAATATCTTCGATACCAGTGATGATTACGGCAAGTACGGCGGTCCGATTTTCGATATTGATACCAATAACGGTGGCATGTATCTAGAAGGAGACCCTTCCACTTTGGGTAATATTCCTAACTTCATTGCGTATGAAGCGCCTTATGCAAACGCTGATCATTTTGTTTGGAACCTAGAACATGAGTATGTTCACTATCTTGATGGCCGATTTGATATGTACGGTGGTTTCTCTCATCCGACAGAAAAGGTTGTATGGTGGAGCGAAGGTGTCGCTGAGTACGTGGCGAATGAGAACGACAATCCGCGCGCTCTTGAAACGATTTTAGATGGCTCTACTTACACGCTCGCAGATATTTTCGAAACGACTTACGATGGTTTTGATGTTGATAGAATCTACCGCTGGGGCTATTTGGCCGTAAGGTTTATGTTTGAGCGTCATATGGACGATGTTAACCAAATGCTGGTGGAAACAAGAGGCGGAAACTGGTCTGCGTACAAAGCGATCATCTCTCAATGGGCGGTGCAATATCAAAGTGAATTTGAACAGTGGCAACAAGAATTAGTCAATGGGCAAACCCCAAATCCAGAATTACCGACTGCGATAATCCAAACAGTAAGCGAGGCACAAACTAATGAAACCATTTCCTTCAGCAGTGATGAGAGCAGTGACCCCGACGGCCAAATCACCCAATACTTGTGGGAGTTCGGTGATGGCACGACCAGCACCACGCCCAATCCGACGCACAAATTCAGCCAGGCCGGGAGTTACGCGGTTCGCCTAACAGTAACCGATAACGACGGCAACTCCGACTCGGTAAGCACGCTGATCCTAATCACCGACTCGTCGGAAAATGGTGGTCTACCAAATGATTGTATTGTTAAAGCGAAGATAAGTGGCGGCCGCCTAGAGGCATCAACACCGGCGTGTCTCGCGAATCAATCCACGGTTTGGCTCAGTATTGAAGGGGTTAATCAGCATCCGTCAATGGCAATCACTGCGGGAAATGGTTCAGGTGAGTTGAAGCTTGAATACAGCAACTTTGATTGGCCGAATGAGCAAGGTTCGAATCTACATGGCTGGTCTGATAACCCAGGAACCCAAGAGTGCATCACATTAGGGGGACAAGCTAACTATTGGGGCTACCTCAAAGTGTCGGGCAGCTTCGAAAACGTTGCAATAGCGGTCGATTTTGATGCGCCAACGTGCCGTAACTAACACAATCAGGATAGATAACTTAAAGAGTCCGTAAGTAAAAGCCAGGGTGATTTACAATGTAAACTACCCTGGCTTTCTTATGTCTAGAACTGGAAATGTTTAGAGTTAAAGAGCAGCGAAACGGTTTAATCCCTCTAAAGCAAAATAACTTAGCAGCATTCCGCTAGTGGCCACAAGGATACACCCTTCAACGGCAACCTTGGTCGTAACATGGAAGATCAAGACAAACGCAACGAGTGCTAAGACCCAGCCGACCACGGGAATTAAGGTCAGCAGTGAAGCCACAATGGTGATGACCGTTAGAGCGGGAAAATGAATGTGATCAAGAATGAGTTTAGATACGAAATAGGCACTGCAAGCCATGACGAAAACTTGTAAGGCGAACTGGTAAGTATCAACATCCATACTTTAAGATCCTTCATAATAACGATAGGCCTAGCGTGTGGGTCGTTGACGTTGTTTTTCTTTTTAGTTTAGAAGAGCAGAAGATATTTGCAGGAAACAAAAAAGCCGGTGCTAAGACCGGCAAAACTTAAGTTGTAAATCACAACAAAAGGAGATGAGGAGATTAAATCGCTTGCGTCGCCGTTTTTAGCCACTCAACTTCGTCTTCTGACAGGTAGCCAGAGAGGTGCTCAAAACAGCGTTGGTGGTAGTCGTTTAGCCACTCGATTTCATTCTGTTCAAGCAGTTCTTTATTGATCATCGATGTGGCAATGGGCGCAAGGGTGATGGTTTCGAAGCCATAAAAGGTGCCAAACTCGCTTTCTTCTCGTTCGATGACTTTCATTATGTTTTCGATTCGAACGCCGTGAATGCCCTCACGATAGACGCCTGGCTCATTAGTGATCACCATGCCTGGCAGTAATTCACGCTCTGCTGGGTTTTGTGAGAAATTTTGCGGTCCTTCATGAACGTTTAAACAAATCCCGACGCCATGACCGGTGCCGCACTTGTAATCAATGCCATGCTGCCACAGTACACCACGGGCCATAATATCAAGATTAGCGCCAGTCGAGCCTTTCATAAACTGAGTTTGGGTTAATCTAATTACTGCTTTCAAAACCAATGTGTAGTCACGCTTTTCCGCTTCTGAAGGGGTACCAAAATGGAAAGTACGAGTAATATCTGTTGTTCCGCCGGGGTACTGACCTCCTGAATCGACAAGGAAAAAGTGTGACTCTCCTACAGGGTGGTTGCTTTGCTCGTTAGCCGCGTAGTGCATCTTAGCACCATGTTCAGCATAGCCTGCGATAGTGCGGAAGCTATCTCCTATATAGCCTTCGATCTGTTGTCGATAACTCATCAGTGTCGCTTCCGCATTGAGCTCAGTGACGTTACCACTTGGCACTTGTTCGTCTAGCCACTTCATGAACTTAACGACTGCTGCGCCATCTTGGCGGAGTGTCTCTTCTAGGCTGGCAAGCTCTGATGGATTCTTTTGCGCTTTCATCAAGGTCACAGGACAAGGTTTATCGATCAGTTCAATATCAGCCTTAACTTGGTGAGTCAGTAGGCTAGCGCTGTTTTTAGCGGTATAGATGAGCTTTGCACCTTGATTGATAAGGTTTAACGCTGTATTAAGGTGCGAATAGTCATGGATGTGAACCGCTTCAGAGTCCAGTTGAGCGCGAACTTGTGCATTGAGTTTTCGTTCATCGACGAAGAAGCGACAGTTTTGATGATCAATCAGAAGGTAGCCTTCTGAGATTGGGCAGTAATCAGTATCTCCTCCGCGGACATTGAGCGTCCACATAACATCATCAAGCGTGCTGATTAGAATAGCATCGGCGGCTTGTTCTTCGAGATACTGTCTGATCTGCTGTACTTTCTCAATTGCCGTAACGCCAGCGACTTCAATTGGGTGATTAAACAGGGGAGCGGTTGGGCGCGCCGGTCTATCCAGCCAAATCGGGGAGATTAAGTCTTTCTCAAGCACAACTTGAATCTGTTTGCTCGCAAAGGCCGATTGAAGTTCTAGGAAAAATTGTTGGCTAATACTGCGGCCATCAATGCCGACTCGACTTTGTTCTGGCAACGTAGAAGCAAGCCACTGAGCGATGCTTGGTGTCTCTGGCAGTCGCGCTTTAAAAAGGTCTAACCCTGTGCCGGTAAGCTGCTCCTCTGCTTGAATGTAATAACGTCCGTCCGTCCACAATCCGCCACCTTGCGCCGTGACGACCACATCGCCTGCCGAACCGGTAAAGCCTGATATCCACTGTCGAGCGAGCCAATAGTCGGCTGAATATTCACTGGCATGGGGATCATTGTTGGTCACGATGTACGCATCAAGTTGGTGGTCGTTCATACCTTGTCTCAGTGCTGCGAGACGTTGTGGAATTGTATCTAAGGTCATCTTTGTTGGCTTCCTAGCAGTGTATGTGTGCAAAAAATATGGTGGTCATGCTGACCACTTCTTGTTGGATTTTGTTCTCCGCAAAGCTGTGTTGCGCTAGGGCACCGAGTCCTAAACACGCAACCACTTGGTGGATTGAGCGGAGAGGGAAGATCCCCCGGTAACAATTGAATGTTTCTATTACGCGCCAAAGTCGGGTGGGCAATGGGTACCGCAGAGAGTAAAGCTTTCGTGTACGGGTGCTGAGCGTCATCGAAGACTCTGTCGTAGCGACCCACTTCCATCGGTTTGCCAAGGTACATCACCATGACACGGTCGCTAATATGACGAACGACACTGAGATCGTGAGCAATCATCACCAAGGTTAAGCCCATTTCCTGTTTAAGATCATCAAGAAGGTTGATCACCTGAGCTTGGATAGAGACATCAAGAGCACTAACAGGCTCATCACACACCACCAAGTCGGGCTTTAAAATGAGTGCGCGGGCGATACCAACACGCTGACATTGCCCACCAGAAAACTCATGGGGGTAGCGGTTACGTTGGCTAGCCAAAAGCCCGACTTTGTCCATCATGGCGATAACACGGGCTTCGATTTCTTTGCGCGTTAGGTGTGGTTCATGAGTGAGTAAGGGCTCTGCGATACATTCCGCAATAGTCAGGCGAGGGTTTAAGCACGCCGAAGGATCTTGAAACACCATCTGAAATTCGCGTCTGCGTGTGGCTAATTGATGCTTTCCAAAACCACGCATGTCTTCGCCTTTCCAAGTTAGCTCGCCACCGGTAGGCTCAATCAAACGTAATAACCCACGAGCAAGTGTTGATTTCCCGCAGCCAGACTCGCCCACTATGCCGAGAGTTTCGCCGCGATAGACATCGAGATCGATACCATCAACGGCTTTAACGACCTTTCTTTTACTTGGCATGATGTGTTTATTCAGGGCGAAATGCACTTTTAGGTCGCGCGCTGAAAGCAGTATTTCTGGTTTACTCATTCGAACTCCTAGGCTGAACGCGCAATGTTGGTGATAGACGCTGGCGCATTAACATGGCAAGCAAGCCCTTGTCGCCCTGAAAGCGCCCGAAATGGTGGTACAGTGGCGCTGCACTCTGGCCGATAAGCACTGCAACGCTCTTTAAACGGGCAGCCCTTGTTATGGATTAATGCACTTGGAGGGTTACCAGGAATGGTCGGCAATCGGTGCATGTCCTCGGTAATAGAAGGAATCGCTTTAAGCAACCCTTGCGTGTATGGGTGTGACGGTGAATCAAAAATTGAATCGGTGTCGGCCTCTTCCATCTTGCGGCCGCCATACATTACTAAAACACGTTCACACATCTCCGCGACAACACCCATATCGTGGGTAATCAATAAAATGGCTGTATTGAATTCGCTTTGCAGTTCACGAAGCAAGGTTAAGATCTGCGCTTGAACCGTTACGTCTAGCGCTGTGGTTGGTTCATCTGCAATTAAAAGTTCGGGTTTACACAATAGTGCCATAGCAATCATGACGCGCTGGCGCATACCGCCTGACATTTCATGTGGATACTGCGCCATACGAGTGGCCGCCGATGGAATACGTACAGCATCTAACATCGCAATTGTTTCACGATGTGCTTCGCTCTTTGACATTCCTTTATGAATCATTAGCACTTCAGCCAATTGTTTACCCACTTTCATGAATGGATTGAGTGACGTCATTGGATCTTGGAAGATCATGCCAATCTTCTCGGCGCGAATATGATTGAGTTGTTTCTTTGTCATAGTCAGTAAGTTTTCACCATGGAAATTCGCTTCACCACTGACGGCCCCGTTGTCTGCGGTGAGGCCCATTAAAGCAAATACCGATTGGCTTTTTCCTGAACCTGATTCGCCAACGATACCAAGAGTTTCACCTTGGTTGACGGAGTAAGAGAGGTCGCTAACCGCTTGCACTAAGCCATCGGGCGTTTGAAAGCGCACATTCATGTTGTTGATAGATAAAATACTCATCACTGCTCCTTAGCGATCTTTTGGATCAAGCGCATCACGCAAGCCGTCACCGATGAAGTTGAAACAAAACAGCGTTGCAACAAGAAAAATCGACGGAAAAACCAACTGCCAGAGGGCGACGTCAATGGTTTTTGCTCCTTCTGCGATCAAAATACCCCAGCTAGTATCCGGTGGTTGAACGCCCAATCCTAAAAAGCTCAAGAAGGACTCAAACATGATGAACCCAGGTACCATGAGTGAGGAATAGACCATGACGATGCCGAGTACGTTGGGTAATACATGGCGGCGGACAATGGTTAAACGTGAGACGCCAATTGAGTGTGCGGCTTCAATGAATTCACGCTTTTTGATACTGAAGGTGACACCACGAACCACACGCGCAATGCCTAGCCAAGAGACCATGCCAATCACAACGAAGATTAAGTAGATGTTGTTGCCAAAAAGCGTAACGAACAGAATCACAAGGAACATGAATGGCACGGAGTCGAGTACTTCGATGATTCGCATCATGGTGCTATCAACTAAGCCACCCAAGTAGCCAGAGAGTGCGCCCCAAGCCGTACCAATAACAACCGCGACGAGTGCGCCCATAAATCCCACCATGATCGAGAGTCTGCCTCCTTGCATAGTACGGGCAAAGATATCTTGGCCTAAATCGTCAGTGCCAAAGTAGTGCCCTGAGGCGATGGACGGTTTACCTAACTCATAAGGATCCGCCACCACATTCCAGTCGATTTCATCGTGGCCAAATGCAGCTAAATGGGGGCCAAAAACAATGCACAGTACAATGAACATCAAGACATAAACGGACGTCATTGCCGCTCGATTACGACGAAAGCGTGCCCAAGCATCTTGCCATAAGCTTCGCCCTTCTACGGCTTCGATATTGGAGCTCATTTGGTCAGCCAGCTCCTTGGCATCAATTTGTTTGGTTAACATTCGTTACCTCCTAAACACGAATGCGCGGGTCGATGACGGTATAGAGAATATCGACCACCAAGTTAAAGAAGATTGTTAGGGCTGCGACGATAAGGGTAATGCCCATAACGAGCCCGTAATCTCGGTTAAGTGCGCCCGAAACAAAGTGCTGACCCATGCCGCCAGTGCTAAAGAAGATGTCGATAATCACCGATCCCGTCACCACGGCAACAAAGCTTGGGCCAAGCATGGCGATAATCGGGATGAGCGATGGTCTTAGAGCGTGATGAAACAGGATGTAGCTGGTGGATAATCCTTTGGCTTTCGCTGTGCGAATATATGGCTGATTGAGCGTTTCGATCATTGCACCGCGCATGACACGAGCGATACTTGCCACTGACCCAATAGCAAGGCTAAGTACGGGCAATATGAGAAATGCTGTTTGTCCGCCTTCCCATCCGCCTGCTGGTAGCCAGCCAAGGTGAATCGAGAAAATAGTGACAAGAACAGGGGCAAGAACGAAAGCAGGGATAACAACTCCGGTCATCGAAAGTGACATTAAAAAGTAGTCGAGCTTTCCGTTGCGATTGAGCGCGGCAACCGTGCCGAGCACCATTCCTAGTGGCACTGAAATACAGAAAGAGATCACGCCTAAAACGGCAGAGACAGGCCATGATTGAGAAACCAATTCAGTGACGCTGAAGTCCTGATACACGAAGCTCGGGCCTAAGTCACCTTGGACAAAGTTCCCAATATAAATAAAGAACTGAACAATAAAGGGGTCGTTGAGATGGAACTTGGCTTCGATATTGGCACGTACCACCTCCGGCATTGGTCGCTCCATATCAAAAGGGCCGCCGGGCGCAATGTGCATCAGCCAGAACGAGACCAATGCGATAAACAGCAAGGTCGGCACAGCGATAAGCAAGCGACGAAGAATATACAACAGCATGATGTTTCCTTTCCTTAGAAAAAAGCTCGCTCCCTAGTGGATATCGCTAGGAGCGAGCAAACCGTCCCAATTAGTGGGCTTTTACGTAAACATTCTTGCGATAGTAGGAAGATTCAGGATTGGTGCGCTCGTAACCGCCAACATGCGCTTTAATTAGGTATTGGTCGTTACCATTGCGGTACATCGGGATGATGGCCATGTCTTCGATAAGCAATTTCTCAGCGGCGATATACTCAGCAGAAGGATCGCTTAAGCTTTTCGACTCAGACATTAAGCGGTCGTACTCGGGGTTATTGTAGTTTGAGTCGTTGTACTCGCCTGTAGAGACAAAAATATCAAGCCAAGTGGATGCTTCATTGTAGTCCGCTGTCCAGCCACCACGGCTGATGTTGCCCGGATCTTTTAGTGCGTAGAACACTTTAGGTTCCAGTTGTTTGATTTCAATCTGAGCACCTAGAACGCTCTTCCACATCCCGGCCATTGCGGTGGCCATTTTCACATCTTTAGAGAATGTCGGTACTGTGAAAGTCAGCTTGAGAGGGTTACTTGCGCCGTAACCAGCGTCTTTCAGCAGTGCTTTTGCTTTGGTGTTGCGGTCAGCTTGATTCCAAGTTGCGAACTCAGGTGTGTGGGTCTTAAAGCCATCCGTTTGAGGTGGAACGAGGGTAAACATCGGGATACCACCATTTTTTGCAATCGCCTTAGTAATGATATTGCGGTCGATGGCGTATGAGAGCGCCTGACGCACGCGCAAGTCTTTCGTTGGCCCTTTTTCAGTATTGAGGTAGTAGAACGTCGAACCTAATGACGCGCTCGTGTCAGCAACTTGCTCAGGGTATTGTTTTAACAGTTTGTTTTTTTGCGCAGCAGGGATAGACAGTGCTTGGTCTATTTCACCCGCGAGATAGCGATTCAGAGCAACGTTGGCATCACCAATGGGTAACCAAGTGATCTTCTCCAGCACGACATTGTCGGCATCCCAGTAATTCTCATTTTTCTCCATCACCATTTTTTCATTCACTTTCCAATTAGAAACCGTGAAAGCGCCATTGGTGACGATATTCTCAGGCTGAGTCCAAGCATTGCCATGTTTTTCGATTGTCGGTTTATGAACAGGTGCAAGAACTGGGTGGCTCAAGAGTTTGATGAAAAAAGGGACCGGTTTTTCAAGCGTCACTTCAAACGTGTAATCATCAATGGCTCGAACACCTAAAGTGTCTGCGTTGGCTTTGCCTTTCATAATGCTCGCTGAGTTTTTGATCCCAGGGATGGCGGCAAACCAAGCATAAGGAGAGGCGGTTTGCGGGTCTATCAAACGTTGCCAACTGTAGACAAAGTCGTGTGCAGTCAGAGGATCGCCATTGGACCACTGGGACTGACGAAGATTGAAGGTGTACACGGTGTTGTTGTCATTGGCTTGCCAGCTTTGTGCAATGCCGGGGATTGTCTTACCTTGTTTGTCTTGGACTGTTAACCCTTCGAACAGATCTCGGCCAAGGTTAAAGGCAGGTTCAGCGGCTTGTTTAGCTGGGTCAATGGATGTGACTTCGGCACCGTTGTTCAGCACGATCTCTTGCTTCTCTGCAAGTGGAGTGCCTGCTGGATAGGGCTTGGCGATGGTATTGCCAGCCATAAACGCGGCGGCAATTGCACTCAATGCAATCAGTTTTTTTGCTCTCATAGCTTCCTCGTTATTTCCTTATCGGAGTGGTTCCCCAAGGTGAAATGGAAGGGGGAGCTAACGCTATGAACGGCTATACGCTAACAGTCATCTCACGTAGGGGATGAGATGAATGTATATTGTATAAAATGGTCAAACAAACAGTATTTAACATGTTTGTAACAAGGTGGCAGATATAGAGACGGGTGGTCTTAGTTTTTGAGACTGAATAAAATCTAACCAATAATTATTGAGAAACCGCTGTTTGATCACAGCGTTTTATAAAGGTATTGAATGTGGGTGAAATTTAACCGCAAAAGGTCAACAGACCCTAATGACAGTAGCGGATATATATCTTGCTTGTCAAAATAGTAAAAGGCCAGCAATGGGATTGCTGGCCTGGTTATTCTGCCTTTCTTTACATGTACTTATTAAAGAAACCTGTGATAGCTTGCTCTGCTGCTTCCCCATCTGGACAGTGGCCCGAGTTGCCAAAGTAAGCCACTTCACCATGAGTTGATAGTCCGGCTGTATATTCCATCTCTTGAGGTGGGTTCACCATGTCATCTTTTGTGTTGATCGCAAGGATTGGCACCTCTGTAACGTTCTCTTTATAGCCGCGTGTTTTAAGCGCTAGTGGGACCGTCCACTTGCCATAAGAGCCTAAATCGCTCACGTCTTCAACACCTACGCGGTAACCATAAGACATCACAGACATGAGTGGTGCATCATAGAAAACACTAGTGTCGGTCAGGACGTCAGTTACAACCGCACAACGTGCTACGGCAGCTTTCAGCTCTGGCGTATTTATGGTAAACATCATCAGTGGAACGCCTCCGCCAGAAGAACTTAATGCCCCAACGTTGCTACTATCAAGGCGTTGGTCAGACTTAACGTAAGCTAAAGCAGCTTGGTGAGCTTGGTCTTCTTTTCCTAGTTCTATGTGGATTTGATTGTTTAACCCGCCACCAGGGATATCAAACGTGAGGACAGCATAGCCATCTTTCAATAAGCTATCGATAGAATCACGGTGTTCAGTCAGTACTTTATCGACTCCACCAGTGTAGAGAATAACAGATGGCTTATTGGCCTCTTTTGGCAAGTGTAACAGGCCAGTAATTGTGCCGCCTGCTGGTAACGGCATCTCTACGCGCTCGACGTTAATTGTCTTACTGAATGCTTCAGCCTTAACATATGTCTCGACAGAGCGCTCAATTGCATTGTGCTCTTGAGGAGTTAAGTGATTCGGGTATGACGCGATCAGGTACATCATTGAGGCTTTACGAAATGACTCGTAATCAGTTGCGGATGCTGCCAAAGCGTCAGCGGCTTTAGTAAATTCGTATGTCCAGCTGCCCAGCTCATCGTTGTTGATAAAGTCTCGTAGCTCACCGCCAGAGTTAATGCGTTCAAGCACTGAGCGAATTTCTTCTTTTGGTACGACTTTTTCCCAATCTTCCATACGTAGTTCACGGAACCATTGCGATTGGTCCGCTTCTAGCGCTTGTTCACCGCGGAACTTAGAGTGTGCATCCATGTTGCTTGTTGTACAGCCAACAGCCGTTAAACCGAGTAAGATACTAAGGGCGATTGTTTTCTTGTTCATAGTTAACTCGTATATGTTTATTGGTTTAATTTTCCGAGTAACTATATCGAGTGAAATGTAGAAAATTTGCGTATAGGTGACGCTAAAATTAATATTTAGTTCACGATTTATGACTCGAACATAGATTTGAGCCATAAGAAAGTAAGCGAGTTTGGCGGGTTGAATAACTGAAGCATTAAAAGCCGCTGCTCGATGACAGCGGCTTTTAAAAATGAAATTATCGGTTTCTGAAGCGCGCAGACACTGTTTTTAGAAGCTCACCATCAATTTCTGGTAACCCATCAGAGAAGAAGATCTGTTGTCCGGGCACGTTCCGAAACAGTACATTGGTCAGTTCGCCTGTACCATTCGCGCAGTTGGCGGCGTGCATTTCACCAATCTTTTGATCAACCTCCTGTTCGAGCTGCAATCTCTGTTCAGGAGTGAGTCTGACTCTCGCATGGCACACTTGCGAGAGGGTTGGATCATCCATCGAAACCTGTTCGAAGCGTCGTTTAAACAGTGTGTCCAGCGCGGTGCCTTCTTCCATGATAAAACGACGCCCAGAACGGTAATAGACTTTATCACCCAGATTTTCTATGTAGCCAAGAACCTCTGAGATACGAAGATAGAAACGCACACTGGTATCGGAGAGTTGGTATTTTTGAGCGATCTCTTCTGGTGTGTGATCACAAGAGGTCACTAGATAGATAAAGTCGAGTAGATAAGGGTGTTCAACAAACAGCGCGTTTTGTTCATCCGATAAAAACTGCTCATTATCACGTTGAATCTGAATCGCGATTTCAGACAGCTCTTTGAGATCCGTATTGAGCTGCTGGCTATAGAGCATGATCTTATCCAGTCCCAAAGACGGATTGTGTAAATGACGCTTAATGGTCGATAAGGGAATCCCTGTTTTGTCAGAGAGGGCGCTATAGCAAAGCCCCTCATCTTTGATTTTGTGACGAATCGCTGCAAGCAAAAACTCAGGTCCAATGTGCATTGTTATTACTCAACGTTGTTAGTTTTGGCGCTCCAGAAGCAGATCTCGGATGGCAGCCCCTGCTTCAAGGATGTGCTTTTTCAACATGTACTTCGCACCGTCAATATCGCGGTTTTGACACATTTCGAGCAGTGCTTGGTGTTCTTTATCGGCTTTCACTGTCCCTTCAGTGAACAGCAATTGCATTCGAATGTAGCGGTCACACTTCGTATTAAGGTTATAGATGACGTCCATGGTTTCTGGCATGTCGGCAGGAGCGTACAGTGCTTTGTGAAGCTCGTAGTTGTAGTTACTCCACTCTTCGACTTCATCGCCACGGCTGACGACATCATCAAATCGCTCACGGATCGCGTTTGCTTTGGCGAGGTCTTCATCCGTCATTTTCTGAATGGCGCGTTCTAGGATATGGCACTCGACCACGGCACGTAGCTCAAACAGTTCGTCGATTTTGTCAGGCGACAGTTCAGTTACTGTGGCGCCTTTATGGGCCTCGAAGCTCACCAACCCTTGAGCTTCAAGCTGCATTAGTGCTTCGCGGACAGGAATTCGGCTTACATTAAACTCTTTTGCCAGCGCGTCTTGGCGCAGTGGCTGACCAGTCTTTAACTCCCCTTTAAGGATTTTAGCGCGAATGGCTTCTTCCACTAGTTGGGTGCGAGTTTTAAAAACAGGTTGTTGTGACATCCCAGTCTCCGGTGTGGCTTTTTGATTATTTTATCCAATATACCATTTGAGTCATGCAATGCGACTATCAAAGAGCGAAAACGATGGTTTTTGAGTGATGGGTCAAGAGTTAACGTGAGTAAGCTGATCTCGCGCGACGGGGAAAGGCGCAATGGAGGTCAACAGACGGTGATTCCATTGCGCCGACGTGTCATTGCTTGATGAATTGGTTATCAAACATGTGGCCTAACTTTGCAGCTTTGGTTTTTAAATAGAATTGGTTATTGGTGTTTAACCCTTCTTGCAGCGCAACACGCTCTTTAATATCAATGTTTGCTTGCTCAAGCGCTTTGACTTTACGAGGGTTGTTGGTCATTAAACGAACGGTGTCGATACCTAAGTAAGAAAGCATCCCTCTGCAAAAGCGATAATCCCTCATGTCAGCTTGGAATCCTAGCCGTTCATTCGCCTCTACCGTATCGGCACCATCATCTTGCAAATGGTAGGCTCGTATCTTGTTCAACAAGCCGATACCACGCCCTTCTTGGCGCAAGTAGAGTAGGACACCCGCTCCCTCATTGATGATGTTTTGCAGCGCTCGATCAAGCTGGAAACCACAATCACAACGTGTGCTAAAGAGGGCATCACCTGTTAAGCACTCTGAGTGAAGGCGGATTAACGGTGCTTTGGACGAAGCGATGTCGCCGTAAACCAGAGCCAGGTGCTCTTTCCCTGTTTCTTGCTCAATAAAGCCATACATTTCAAATGTGCCCCATTTCGTGGGCAGTTTAGCCTTATCAACAAATTGCACAAGATTATAAGGTTCACACTCTTGGAGCTTTTCTCGGAGCGTCATTAAAATATTGCCAAGGTGGTTGAGGCCTTTACCGTCATCACCATCACCATCACCCCAGAACGCATCTTTGTGTGAGTGCTCGGTAATGCTCGCATCGCCTGTATCAATCAACTGGAAAGCAAGCGACGGGTTTTGTTTGAATTTTTCTTCAACGATAAATCTCATCACGTCAATTTGGACATTGGCCCAATCCGTTCGAACGTGGTTTTGGTATTTACGACTGAGAGAGAAGGCGAGTTCAGGTGACTCACATTGTTGTATTGCTTGATAGACCTCTGGCTGGTGGATGAATTTTTGTGCTTGGTAATAGTGCTCACTGGTGGCCCACGACTGATGCTCAATAAGGATTGGAGAAGGGTAAAAGTTAGAGAGAAACCCGTAGGCGTCATCAGGTTCGTAAAACTGAATATTGCTTTTCATTGTGTGCTCCTGACATTGCAAAATCGTAATTTATAAGAGTCTGGTTGCCTATTAATTACTAGGCAATGATGAGCATTGTGTCAATGAGACGCGCAGAGGTCGTATATGTTCAGCAGAGTGATGTGTGGTGGGTTCTACCAACCCACCACGGCTGGATACTGGTGTCGTTACTCGTTTATATCGTGGCGAACACTCAGTGGATTTGAAGTTTTCAGCGCACTAGGTAACAACTCTTCAGGGATTGATTGATAGGCAACCGGTCTTAACCAGCGCTTGATGGCTTCTGCGCCGACCGATGTACTCGCAGGCATGGTTGAAGCTGGGTAGGGGCCACCGTGCACCATAGCGTAGCTGACTTCAACGCCCGTCGGCCAACCATTAAACACTATGCGTCCAGCAACCTCTTCAAGCTCGGCAAGTAGTGCGCTTGCTAGGGAGTAATCAGGGGCATCTGCGTGAATCGTTGCCGTTAAACTCCCCGCAAGGTTTTGACTTAGGGAGATCATTTCATTGTCATCTTCACAAACGACCACGATAGATTGAGGCCCAAAGATCTCCTCTTGCCAATGTGGGTTGTTTCGCCACTCGGCACTGGTCGTTTCAAAGAGCATAGCGGGTACACCTTCATCAGGGGTTGAAGCGGTGTAAGTGATTCCTTGCTGCTGCGCTCGTTGTTGGCTCTGTGCCAAATAGTTTTGCTTGATTCCTGCTGTCAACATGGTTTGTCCCTGTTGC
Organism: Vibrio sp. RE86; assembly: GCF_013114545.1. Taxonomy (GTDB): domain Bacteria; phylum Pseudomonadota; class Gammaproteobacteria; order Enterobacterales; family Vibrionaceae; genus Vibrio. The sequence continues at coordinate 298,740 of NZ_VTXI01000001.1, forward strand.
TCTTTGATTCCTTGGCGAACCGCCGCTAGGAACTGAATACTTGCCTCACTTTCGGTAACAAATACCACAGCAGGTTTGGTACAAAATTGCCCACACCCCATATTCATGGAAAGTAAGTACTCTTCTGCAAGAGTCTGAGCACTGTTTTTTAGGCGGCTGGAAAGAATGAATACCGGGTTAGACGCGCCAAGTTCGCCAAAAAACGGAATAGGTTCAGCTCGGCGCTGTGCAAGATCAAACAGCGCGCGTCCGCCATGGATGGATCCTGTAAATCCCACGGCTTTAATCGCAGGGTGGGTGACCACGGCTTGGCCTAGCTCATGGCTTGTGCCTTGAAGTAACGTAAAAATGGCTTGCGGAAGGTTCATTGAACCGAGAGCCTTCTCAATACATTTAGCCACAATGTCACTGGTACCAGGGTGCGCTGGGTGGCCTTTCACTATCACAGGGCAACCTGCTGCTAGTGCTGATGCGGTATCCCCACCTGCGGTTGAAAAAGCGAGAGGAAAATTAGACGCACCAAAGACGGCGACAGGGCCAAGGGCGATATTTTGACGTCGAATATCGGGTTTTGGGATCGGCTCGCGTTGAGGGTTTGCTCTGTCAAGGATCGCCTCTTGCCATCGGCCTGCTTCTACTACATCAGAAAACAGGCGCAGCTGTGCCGTTGTGCGGCTTAGTTCTCCATTAAGTCTCGCTAAAGGAAGCGCGGATTCTAAGTTTGCGCGCTCGACAATGGCATCTCTTGACTCTTCAAGACAGTCGGCAATGGTCTGAAGTAACTGAGCACGCACTGAAGGTTTAGTTTGGCGATAGGCTTTGGCAATTTCATTCGCGGCACTGACCGCTTTATCGACATCTTGTTGATCGTGCTCAGGAAACTGGCCTGACAGTGGTTGTTGAGAATCTGGCAGTAAAGCAGAAAAAGTTAGGTTTGGGTTCATTGTGGCTTCCTAGTTGCTAATTATTTAAGTTCAAATCCGTGTGCGTATGGGTCTTGGTCGTCAACCCAAATGGTGTTGTGTCCTGTGACTTGCGCCCAACCTTCAATACTTGGCAGTATTGCAGCACGACCGTTTACTTCTGTGACTCCTTCGATACGTCCGGTAAATAGGCTGCCAATAATGCTTTCATGGACAAAATCTTCGCCTTGTTTCAGTTTGCCTTTCGCGAACCACTGCGCCATTCGAGCGCTCGTTCCGGTGCCACAAGGTGAACGATCAAGTGCTTTTTCACCATAGAATACGGCGTTTTTAGCGGTGGACTCTGGCTGTGTTGGCGTCCCTGTCCAAAGAACGTGTGAGACGCCACAAACGGTTGGATCATCGGGGTGAACACACTCAACGGCTTTGGAAACGGCTTCGCGAACTCGTGGGCTAAACATGAGGATCTCATCAGAAGAGTAGTGTTCTAGCCCTTTAAAGTTCTCTTGTGGATCGACAATGACGTAGTAGTTTCCACCGTAAGAGACATCAACGGTGATCTCTCCCAGTCCTTCTACCTCTACAGTTACGTCTTGATGCGCTAAGTAAGCTGGAACATTAAATATCTTTACCGATGTCACTTTCTCGCCGTCACGTTGGTAGTGCACTTCAATTTGGCCTGCGGGCACATCAAGGATCAATCGACCTTCCTCTTTGGGGGTGATCAAACGGTGCTCCAGCGCTGACGTAACGGTGCCGATCGTTCCGTGTCCACACATCGGCAGGCACCCGCTGGTCTCAATAAATAGGATCGATGCATCTGCGTTATCACTGCATGGGGGTAACACGACGGAGCCCGACATCATGGCGTGCCCCCTTGGCTCAAACATCAAGGATTGGCGGATCCAATCATAGTGCTGCATGAAGTATTGACGCTTGTCACTCATGGTTTTTCCCTCTAATGGAGGAACACCACCAGTGACTAAACGAACGGGATTGCCACAAGTGTGAGCATCAATGCAAAAGAAAGTTCCTTGTCTCATTTCTCGCTCCTTGAATACGAAATTAATTGAAGTGGTCGAGCTGAATGTTATCGTGATGTTAAGTATATTTTATACAATTTTGTTTTTGAAACGTGATAAGGAGCAAAATAAATGGTGAGCAATAAAGCATCAAATAAAGAAAAAATAGCAGTAATCGGTGGCGGGATTATTGGTTTGTGTATCGCTGTTAAACTGCAATTACAAGGTCATGACGTAACGGTTTTCGATAAGAAAGGGCCAGGCGAAGGGTGTTCGAAAGGCAATGCGGGTCATTTTGCTACAGAGCAAATTTTCCCACTCGCGACGCCAACGCTCTTACCTCAGTTACCGAAAATGCTGCTCTCCAAAAACAGCCCTGTTTCTATCCGTTATCAAGATGTCCATAAGACGATGCCGTGGATGCTTCGCTTCTTAATGAACGCCAGAAAATCAGCGACCGAGCATGCGACTCAGGCGCTAACAGAGCTCAATGGTAAGGCGATGGAAAGCTGGTTTACATTGCTTGAAGAGGTCGGATTAACGAAACTGATTACGATGCGAGGTTCGCTGCTGACCTTTGAGAACACGTCTCTGTTTGATTCCTATCGAAGTACGCTAAGGGAGCTAAGAAATCGTGGTGTATCTTGTCAGGTTTGGGAAAAAGAGACGATACAAACCAAACTGCCTAACCTGTCTGAAAACGTACAGGTTGGTGTATTTTTCCCAGAGACCGGTCATACAGTAAACCCTTATGAAATATGTAATTTATTGGCAGGTGAGTTGAAAAATAAATGGGTGCATGAACCTGTGGTCGAGGTTTCTACTGATGGCGAAAAGAGTATCGTGGCGACTGAGAAAGATTGTTACTCATTCGATAAGACTGTGATAGCAACAGGGGCTGAATCGGCTCATCTTGTCGAACGTATTACTGGGATTCGCGTCCCTCTTCAGGCCGAACGAGGCTATCACTTAATGTTACCTGAGCTTACCAACACGCTTCCATTCGCTGTCAGTTCAGCAGACCGAAAATTCATTATGACGCCGATGGAAAGCGGGCTCCGTTTGGCAGGTACAGTTGAGTATGCAGGGCTAACTTCTCCACCCAATATGAAGCGCGCAACCATGCTCAAAGAGTTGGCGGCGGGGCTACTCAAACAAGATATATCATTGGTTAAATCTGGCGAGAAATGGATGGGAAATCGCCCTTCATTGCCTGACTCACTTCCTGTTATCGACCAAACTAAGGATAGAAAAATTTTGTTTGCGTTTGGTCATCAACACCTAGGACTCACTCAAGCTGCGGTAACAGCCGACCTGATTTGTCAGCTACAAAGTGAGACCTCTCTGTCGGTGGATATTTCGCCATTTGCGTTAGATCGCTTTTGAAGGAAAATTTTGAAATTTAATATTGTATAAAATATTCAGGGCGTATATGTTAATTAAATGTTTCCTGCACAGGTCGCCAAACTTGTTGCAAACACGAGCGTTTAAATGACCCTAAAAAGGAAAATCATGATCAATTTAGAGGCGCAGCAAGTCGTTGAATGTCTGACTATGTCAGGCTTGATCGAGTCGATGCGTGAAACTTACCGAGAGCAAGCCACGACTCCCCAGCGCAGGGTGATGCCATTAGAAGAAGGTCGATATGATGCGTTTGCGCTGCTGCCAGCGTGGAGTGACTCTTTGATCACCGTAAAAGCATTCACCTACTTTCCAGATAACTATATCGAGGGGAAAGATTCGCTTGCGTCGAAGATCCTTGCTTTTGACCGCACTAATGGTCAGCCGCTCGCGCTGTTGGATGGCAAGGTTTTAACGTTTTGGCGCACTGCGGCGGCTTCGGCACTGGCGGCGGATTATCTAGCAAGACCAGAGGCTTCCAGTTTATTGATTTGTGGTACAGGCAATCTCGCTCCATACATCGCGAATGCTTACGCTGCTGTTCGGCCTTTAAAGCAAGTTTATATCTGGGGGCGCGACAGTGAGAAAGCATCAAAGACTGCACAAACCATTTTAGCGAGTCGTGAGTATCAATCTTTGCCCCCAAGCGCTCAATATCAGGTGGAAGTCGTCAAGGAGATCGATTCGATCGTCGATAAGGTCGATATCATTTCTTGTGTAACAGGGTCTGATGTTCCTCTTTTTAACGGCGAACGTATCAAGCAAGGGACGCATGTCGATTTGATCGGTAATCACGATAAAGATAAACGTGAATGTGATAGCAAAGCGATCGAGCGTTCAAGAGTGTTTGTTGACAGTAAAATAAACGTCCTCGCTGAGGCTGGCGATCTGCTTATCCCTATCGATGAGGGCGCCTTTGACGTTAATGATATACAAGCGGAACTCCCTGAGCTCTGCCGCGAATCTCATTTAGGTCGATGCTCGGATCAAGAAATCACGCTCTACAAATCAGTGGGTAGTGCACTTGCGGATCTCGCGGCCGTAAAGTTCATATTATCCGAAAAATCAATTATTTAAAGTAGTACACACCCCTACAATGACGGCTTACTTTGCCGTCTTGATAAATTGCATACAATATACAAATGGAAGGTAAAAAGATGAACATCGATTGGAAAGGCGTTTACCCAGCAGTCAGTACTCAGTTTAGAGCGGATCAAAGCATCGACCTTGATGCGACTCAAACGGTTATCGACAATCAGATTAATGATGGCGTGAACGGCATCATCTGTTTGGGTACCGTTGGCGAAAACTGCGCGCTCTATCCGGATGAAAAACGTCAGGTACTTGCAGCAGCGCAAGAGGTCGTTGCAGGGCGTGTTCCTCTGATTGCGGGGACTGCAGAGTCAATAACCACGGCTGCTGTCGACTACATGCAAGATGCGAAAAAGATTGGAATCGATGGCTGTATGGTGATGCCTGCGATGGTGTACCGCACCTCTGACAGTGAGACCGTGGACTACTACCGAACGCTATCACAAGCAACCCCAGACATGCCGATGATGATCTACAACAACCCGGTCTCTTATGGTGTCGATGTGACTCTAGAGATGATGGCGCAACTGGCCGAGTGTGAAAACATTGTGGCGATCAAAGAATCGACAACGGATACGCGCCGTATTACTGAGCTGTACAATCGCTTTGATGATCGTTTTACCGTGTTTAGTGGTGTTGATGATATTGCGTTGGAATCTTTAATGTTAGGTGCGACAGGGTGGATCTCTGGCTTAACCAATGCCTTCCCAGCCGAATCAGTGGCTATTTATAAGCTGGCGAGCCAAGGTCGATACGCAGAAGCGTTAGAAATCTACCGTTGGTTCCTGCCTTTGCTCCGACTTGATACCATTCCAACCTTGGTGCAGTGCATTAAATTGGCTGAGCAAGTTTGTGGGCGAGGCAGTGAGCAAGTTAGAGCGCCACGACAGTTGCTGAAAGGTCAAGAGAGAGCCGAAGTTATTGCTCTTGTTGAACAAGCGATAGCAACCCGACCAGATTTATCAAAATACAATCTATAGACTAAAAATCTCGGGCAAGCGCTCTAGCTTGCCCAAAGCCCGTCTCCGTTATTGCTTAACCTCATATTTCGTACGTCCATTCTGTTGTTTTTTTGAGTAGCTGCTCGCCAATTTTTGTCTGTTTTGTCCTATTTTTTTGAATTTAGAATAAAGTTACTGACAATTAGATTATTAATGCCTATGGCGTCTTGATTAGAATATTATAGCGTTGTACGCTGTATTCTATAAGTAAACAGGACGTATACAATATGAAGCGTATTATTAGTGATCAATGGACTCGGTCACTCTCTGCTCTCCTTATATCAATGGCTCTTATTATGTCATTGTTCACCTTGCCTTATGCCCGAGCTGATTTCGATGGGTTACCTCCCTCTTTGCAAGGTCAATTGACAGAGTCTCAAGTCAGAAACATCACCGTAGAGATGAAGTACCTCGATGAGGTATTGACGTCTTCGGTTCTGAGTTACGCTTTTTCCGGCGATGAAAAATGGCTGGACCGTTATTACCAATTCGAACCTAAACTCACCTCTTTAATCAATGCGTTACTTGCAGCTCACAGTGAAGAAGATGCTGCGGTTGTCGCTGAACTAGAAAGTGTCAACTTTTCGCTTGTCGATATCGAGATGCGAGCAATCGATCTTGTTAAATCAGGTGATCGTCAAGGCGCGATGGATCTCATTAATAGTGAGGAATATCATCATTTCAAAAGCCAATACATGGGTGTTCTATTAAACCTGGCTAAGCGCATTGAAGAGAAGGCAAAGGTCGCTGCGGAAGGAAATCCACTGTCATTGACTACGGTAGAGCAGCAGTGGATTGAAAATAATACTGTTCGAGTGGGTATAGAACATTGGCCTCCGATGCTTCATAAAACAGAAGACGGAAAAATCGGTGGTTTGGCGGGCGAAATTGTCGCACAAATTATGGAAAAAACAGGTCTTAAGATAGAGCTGGTTGAAGCCGATTGGAGTGTTCTCCTTCAACAGTTTTATCGCGGTGAAATCGACCTGCTTCCCCACGCCTACATGAATGATGAGCGAAAAAAGGCAGGGGACTTCTCAACGCCATTTTTCTTAGTTCGAGAGTTGTTCTTTGTTCGTAATCAGGACTCTCAATATCAAATGAGTGCTGATCTTGCTGAGTCGACGATTGCTATTTCAAAGGGCTATACCACGATCGAAAAGATCAGAAAGCTCTATCCGAATATCAAGGTGATTGAGACCAGTGGTATCGAAGAGGCGATTCAGCTGGTACTGGACGAAAAAGCGGATGCCGTCCTAGACGCTGAAACCGTGATACTTGATTCATTGGCAAAAGACAGCATCACCTCTCTTCGCCCAATCAATGAAGATGTTGTTTCTCCTTCAACACTGCATTTATGGTCCACGAACAAGACTCCTATTCTCGCGACGATTCTTCAAAAAGGGTTGGACTCCCTTAACTTAAGAGACCTCATCCTGACTCGTAATGACTGGTTAAAAAACCAAGATCTACCGATGCAGACAACCATGGAAGAGCCAGAAGGCTTCATGGGAACCTTTTGGAGCGTAGCAGGCGTAGTCGTAGTGGTTGCTTTACTACTGTTCATCGTGACCGCGCGCGTTTTCCGAGCAAATGACAAAGAGCTTGCCGAAAAGTTTGGCAGTAAAAGCTTCAAACGAACGTTGTTGATTGGGCAAGCGGTGTTGGCGGTCTTCCTCGTTATAACTGGTAGTTTGATCACCGAATATGGTAATCGACAGAGCCGAAGCAATATTGAATACAGCCTTAACACTTTGCTCTCTTCCACTCACAAGCGAATGGCAGGGTGGGTAGATGTTGAAATTAACTCGCTAGAGCAGTTAGGTAAAAACCCTGAGATGGTCGCTCTGGTGAAAGAGCTGCTGACAGTAGCGCCCATGAAGGAAGCGCTAAAAGAAGCCAAAGTACAACAAGAGCTACGCGACTTTATTGAAGAAAGGAAAGGTATCTCTGGTTCATTTGGCTTTTTTGTTATCTCGCCTGAAAAGGTCAATTTGGCGTCTCGTCGCGATACTAACCTTGGGGAGCTAAACTTGATTCACAAGCAGCGCCCTGATTTGATGGAGTCAGCGTTTAATAAGCAAAGCGTCTTCATCCCACCGATTCGCTCTGATGTTCACTTAGGTGATGATCAAACCAAATCCAAACCACCAACCATGTTCTTCGCCGTGCCAATTATTGACGAATCGGGACAGGTGATTGCAGTTCTGACCAAGCGCGTCAATTTTGAAGGTGTGTTCTCAACAGTGTTGTCGGCGGGCTTTATTGGTCGTAGTGGTGAAACCTATGCGCTCGATCGTTCGGGGCTACTGCTGTCCAAGATTCGCTTCCAGAATCAATTAGAAGAGATCGGTATGCTGACCCAAGGGCAAGATGCGTCGCTAAATGTGCGAATCGCCAACCCTGGTGTCAGTCTTGTTGATAATCCTCAGCCAGCTAACCCAGAGTGGCCGTTGACGGACATGGCGAAAAGTGTCGCAGACAAGCAGTCAGGATCGAATCTATTTGGCTACAACGATTACCGAGGTGTTCCTGTTGTTGGCAGCTGGGTGTGGGATGAAATGCTAGGAGTTGGCATCGCCGCTGAAATTGATTTCGATGAGGCGTACGCACTAACCACGACTCTTAAATACACCGTTTGGTCGATGATCGGTTTAGCACTAGTGCTAATGCTTGGCACGAGTATGTTTACGCTGCGTATTGGTACTCGAGCGACACGCGCTTTGGCTCGTTCACACGCGGAATTGGAAGCTCAGGTGTTAGCTCGAACGGCTGAGTTAGAAATGAACTCTGCACGTACAAGAACCATTATTGATAACGCATCTGACGGGATCGTAGCTGTTGATGAACAAGGTGTGATTAAGGAATTCAGCCCAGCAGCAGAGGATATTTTTGGTTATCAAGCCGATGAAGTGTTAGAGAACTCCGTCGATAAGTTGATGGATATACCTTTCCACCAGCACTACCTTGAACACAAAGAGATGGGCGATGTCAGCAATCTGTTGTTTGAGCTAACGGGCTACCGTAAGGATGGTGTTCAGCTAGATATTGAAGTCGCGATTGGCGAAGCCAACTTTGATGGTGGCGCACTGTATACGGCCATTGTTCGTGATGCCACTGAGCGTAAAGAAGCAGAACGTGAACTTATGCTCGCTAAGCAAAAAGCAGAAGAGGCGACGCAAGCAAAAAGCGACTTCTTAGCCAACATGAGCCATGAAATTCGTACGCCGATGAATGCCATCATAGGGATGAGCTATTTGGCGATGCAGACGGATCTTAACCGCAAACAATCTGATTACATCAATAAAATTCAAACCTCAGCCGAGTCATTACTTGGCATCATCAATGACATTTTGGACTTCTCTAAAATTGAAGCAGGTAAGCTCGATCTTGAAAATACGGACTTCAGTTTAGAGGATTCGATTGACGGTTTAGTACAAGTGGTTGCGCATAAAGTGCAGCAAAAGGGCATAGAACTCCTTATTGATGTAGACCAAAACCTGCCTAATGACCTAGTCGGTGATCCATTACGTCTGGGACAAATCCTGCTTAACCTCACCAATAATGCTGTCAAATTCACGGACAGCGGCGAAATCATCATCAAAGCCGAACAACTGTCGCGTGAGCAAGATGAAGTGATGGTTCAGTTCTCGGTGCGTGATACCGGTATTGGTATGACGCAAGAGCAGATAAGCCGATTGTTCCAGTCGTTCAGTCAAGCCGACGCATCGACGACTCGTAAGTACGGTGGTACAGGCTTAGGTCTGACGATCAGTAAAACTCTGACCGAGTTGATGGGAGGAGAAATCTGGGTAGAGAGTGAAAGTGGTCAAGGCAGTCAGTTCTTTTTCACTGCCAAGTTTGCGATTTCGTCGATTGAAAAGGATAACTCAGTCGACTTTGCTAAGTCGCTTGAAGCTCTGCCAGTACTTATTGTGGATGACAGCGTTGCCGCTCGTGAAATCTTGCTAAACATCTGTAGCAGTGTGGGATTTGACGCAGATGTTGCCTCTTCGGGGGCGGAAGCCATAGAGAAACTTGTTCAAGCAGAACAGTCAGGCTCCCCATTTAAGTTAGTACTTGCTGACTGGAAGATGCCGACAATGGATGGCATTGAGCTTGGCCGATGTATTACTCAAGAATCTGGCCTTAGCCACAAGCCGCATTACGTCATTGTCACGGCTTACGATCGTGACGAAATGATAGAGAAGGCTCGAGACATCCATCTAGATGATTCATTGACCAAACCCGTGAGTGCATCGAATTTGGTTGATTCGGTCATGAAAGTGATGGGCAACAAAACCAAACGTGTTCAAGCTCAGACTGGAAATAAGCTTGATGTCTCAGCCACTCAAGGCATCGTAGGTGCGAAGATCTTGCTTGTTGAAGATAACGAGATAAACCAAGAGATCGCCATCGAGCTGCTCAATATGGCGGGCTTAAATGTAACGACGGCAGATAACGGTCAAGAGGCAGTTGATGCGGTAGAACAAGCCGAGTTCGACGCGGTATTAATGGATATTCAAATGCCAGTGATGGACGGTTACCAAGCAACACGTGCTATTCGACAATCAGGTAAGCATGATGAGCTACCTATTATCGCAATGACCGCAAATGCGATGTCGGGTGACCGTGAAAGGTGCCTAGAGGCTGGGATGAATGATCACCTAGCCAAGCCAATCAATCCTCAAGAAGTGTATAAGACGCTTGCTAAGTGGGTTAAGCCGACAGGTTTGACGCTAGAGCCTGCAGAGGTGCTTAGCCAAGAAGAATTTAATGTAGAAGGTTTTGATACTCCTGCCGCGCTATCTCGTATGGCAGGTAATGTGAAAGCTTACAAGAAAACGTTAGCTCGAGTGGTCGAAAGCGAGAAAGATGCAGTTGCCCGCACAAAGCAAGCGTTAGAAGAAAAAGATTTAGATAATGCCGTAATTATCATTCATACATTAAAAGGTATCGCGGGAAATATTGGTGCAGATTACCTCATTGAACCATGCGACGTACTCGAACAGGCCCTTGTATCGAAGAAAGAGAGTGGGGATGTGGAAAATCTCACTGATTTTGATGCTCAGCTAGAAGAGATCGGCAGCCTTTTGGGGCAGATGAACAGTGCTATATCCACTGCTCTCGCGAATAGCAGTGAAACCAAATCGGTGCATGAATTTGATGTGCAGCGCTTCGAGTTACTCGCCAATACACTGCTTGCGCAAATTGACGATTTTGATAGCAGCGCGTCAGACACCTTTGATGAGTTGCAAGAGTTAAAAGACTTTTCTGCGCAGAGTGCATTGGCTAATAAAATTAATGAACATCTAGGCTCGTTTGATTTTGAGTCAGCATTGCCCCTTGTGAAGCAATTATTGGCTGAATCAAAAGCGCCAGAAGAGGGTACAGATGTATCCACCGTAGACTTATCAGCTTCCTTAGCGGCGATTGAAGAGCAAATTGATATGTTCGATTCAACAGTGGTGGATGTACTGGATGAACTTTTAGAACACTCGTTAGATCCAAGCGTAGTGATACAACTTGAAAGACTCCGAGAAGTGTTAAGTAACTATGACTTTGATACTGGGGCGGACATCCTCGCTGAGTTGAAAACTAACACGACGGAATAAATAGGTAGCAAAATGAAACCAGATAAAAAAGCAACCATTCTGGCGGTAGATGATACCGTCACGAACATTGAAGTTGTAAAGGGAGTTTTATCGGACGACTACCTTGTGCAAGCGGCATTGAGCGGTGAGGTTGCACTAAAAATTATATCGAAACGTAAACCTGATTTGATTCTACTTGACGTAATGATGCCAGAGATGGACGGCTATGAAGTGTGTGAAAGGCTGAAAGCGTCTGAAGAAACAAAAAACATTCCGGTTATCTTCTTAACAGCTAAATCTCAAGAGGAAGATGAGGCCAAAGGGCTGGCGCTTGGAGCCGTTGATTACATTACCAAGCCAATTAGCCCTCCTATTTTGAAAGAGCGTGTAAAAAACCATCTGTTGTTGAAGGCCTCGATGGATCTTCTTGCTAAACAGAATGAAGCCTTAGAGGACAAAGTGGTTGAGCGCACTCAACAGCTTGGCGAGCTCCAAGATGTCGCAATGGTGGCGATGGGCGCGTTAGCGGAATCTCGTGACCCTGAAACGGGGAACCATATTCGCCGCACTCAACACTACGTCCGTCTGTTGGCGCAAGAACTTGCTAAATCTGATAAATACCGAGCATTTCTAACCCCTGAATCGATCACGGCCTTGTTTAAATCTGCACCGCTCCACGACGTCGGTAAGGTTGGTATCGTAGACAGTATTCTTCTTAAACCGGGCAAGCTGACCGAAGAAGAGTTTGAAGAGATGAAACGTCATGCAGAATATGGAAAAGCGGCGATTGAAGCGGCTGAAGGGTCAATGGATGCGGCTGATAACTTCCTGGTGTTTGCTAAAGAGATTGCCTATTCCCACCATGAAAAATGGGACGGTTCAGGTTATCCAGAAGGCCTATCTGGTGAAGATATCCCTGTCTCTGCACGCATCATGGCGATTGCTGATGTTTATGATGCATTGATTAGCCAGCGTGTTTACAAGCCTTCTCTTCCACACCAAACCGCTGTTGATATTATCGTCGACGGCAAAGGTTCCCATTTTGATCCGTTTATGGTGGATTGCTTCGTTCAAATTGCAGATGAGTTCCAACGGATCGCCGTTGAATTCGCAGATAACTAAATAATAACGCAGTTGGCTTAACAAGGACGTATTGGATGCAAAACATAAACTTGGTCGGGAAAGAGTCTCAGTATAAAGATTTGACGGTCTTGATTGTTGATGACTTTGAAGCGGTTACTCGAACTCTCTATAGTGCGTTCGAGTCTCTAGGATTTAAAACCATCCTCAAAGCAAAAGATGGTAAAGAAGCTTTATATCGACTCGAAAATAACATCGTTGATATCATCGTTTCTGATTGGAAGATGCCCAAAATGGACGGGTACCAATTGCTCCAGCGTGTACGAAAAATGGAAGCGTATAAAACCGTTCCTTTCGTCATGCTCACGGGTAACTTACAGCAAAGTGACGTGATTGAAGCTATCGAAGCTGGGGTTTCTGAATACCTGATAAAACCCTTTTCGGTCGCGACTCTGAGTGAACGCATTCATAAGGCGTTTGTCTCGCCTATTCCCAGTTCAGCAGTTAGCCGCTTGAAGAAGACCGAAGAGCAAGAAGAGAAAAAAGACCCACGGCGCACGATTCTTATCGTCGACGATGAACCAACAAATCTACAAGTGTTGGGAGAACTGCTTAAAACAGACTACAAAACCAAGGTCTGTCGCAGTGGCGCTCAAGCATTGGACATCTGTTCAAAAATCGACAAACCTGATTTGATCCTTTTAGACATCATGATGCCTGAGATGGATGGCCTTGCGGTATGTAAAGCGCTTAAATCAAACCCTGATACTGAATTCATCCCGATTATCTTTGTTTCAGCGTTGTCGCAAACCAATGATGTTGTTCAAGGGCTGAAGCTAGGTGCGGTCGATTACATAACGAAGCCTATTATTCCTGAAATTGTTTGTGCTCGCGTCGAAACTCACATGAATCTTGTCATTCAGAAAGAGAAAGTGGTTAAACAACTCGACCGATTGTTAGAAGCTGCTCGTGTAAGAGATGAAGCTGACCAAACCTTCTATCATGACTTGCGTAACCCACTCACAGCGATCTTAACTAGCCTTCCATCACTGAAAGAGAAAGCCCCTGAGTTAGACAATGAAATCACGATGATTACAGATTCATCACAAGTGATGGCGGATATGCTCGAAAATCACAACTTTCTAAAGGATCTAGAAGAGGGGAAATTTGAAAAGCCACTGACGCCTGTGACGGCCGATAATGTTATCCAACGAGTGATAGAAGGTTTTGCGGAGAAAGCGCGAGACAAGGGGGTAAGGGTTGACCTTGATGTGGATCCTCAGCATATCTACCTTGGCGACGAGCTACTTAGCTACAGTATGTACTCAAACCTAATTAACAACGCTATTGAAGCTGCGCCGATTGGGAGCAGTGTTAAAGTCACTTCTGAACGTGTTGGGGATGAAATCGTTATTTCAATTAATAACCCAGGTGTGGTGCCGATCAATATTCGTGGTCAGTTCTTTAATAAGTTCACCACTGAAGGAAAAATCGATGGTCTTGGATTGGGAGCCTATTCCGCTAAATTGTGCGCTCTTGCTCAACAAGGGCGTATCCAGTTGAAAATTAAAGAAGATATTGGAACGACATTGGTTATCTATTTAAAGGTCCAATAACACGCATAACCTTGTGACATCGAAAAATAAAGCAGCTTCTCGAAGCTGTTTTGTTTTTGAGTAAACTTAATATTATTCATCAAGATAATGAGAACTAGTTCTCTATTCGGGATACTGACAATAGCTAGCCTCTAAACTTTTAAACTAGAAAACCTGAGCCATCGGGCGGTCAGGTATACTTTTAGTCAGTGTTGGTATTGGTGAACCCTTACGATGAGAGTGATTAATGATCAAAAACTGGTCTTACTGATCAGGTTTGTTCCTTCCTTAATAGTGGCTGTTTTTGCCAGTTTAATTACCATCGCTGTGGTGAATGACAGTAAGAAGAAAGCGCAGCTAAATCGTGATGCTTTGCATAGTGATATGATGGAGCATCAGAAAGCGGTCATCTCAGATCAGGTGGAACTTGTTTATAAGCAGATCGACTTTCGTCAATCTCGAACCGTCAAAGAGCTTAAGAATCAAGCGAAATCCCGGGTGGTTGAAGCTCATCAAATTGCCACTAATATTTACAACAACAACCCAAACGCGTCTAAGTCAGAAGTCACCAAGATGATTGCTGACGCCCTCAAACCTATCCGCTTTTACAACCAGCGCGGCTACTTTTTCATTTTCCAAATGGATGGCATTAATGTCATGCATGCGTTGAATCCTCACCTAGAGGGAAACTCTGGATGGGAAAGTGTCGATATAAAAGGCAATTATATTCTAAGGAACCACATTAACCTGATACTAGAAAACGGTGGAGAAGCGTTTTATCGCTGGTGGTATCAAAAGCCGGGTTACCCAATTGATCAAGAGTTTGAAAAAATCGGGTTTGGCAAAACTTTTGAACCTTATGACTGGTTTATCGGCACTGGAGAATATGTGGCTGATGTGGAGAGCGATGTTAAACAGTCGCTTATTGATTGGGTGCTCGAGTATCAAAGCAATAAAGATGAGAAAGTCTTCATTATTGATGAGCAAGGTACGCTTCTTGTCCATGAAAACCCTAAGCTAGTAGGAATGAATATAGGTCAGCTTAGTACACGTCTAAAATCTCGAATCGACGACTTGCAGACATTAGGGGAGCAGGGCGAATACATCGACTTCACGCTCACCTTAGACAGTAATAAAGATAACATTGGGCCAGGGGTTGCCTTTATTCGCGATTTTACACCTTGGGGGTGGGCGATAGGATCGTCGTTTTCTCTGGATGAGATAAATACGTTTATCGCGGAACGACAAGAAGAGTTAGAACAGAGTAGCTTTGAACATTTAATGCGACTGATCATAATGGGCGTTACTTCCATCTTGATTATGGTTGCGGTCAGTTACCTTGCTAGCCAGTTAATTGTGAAACGCTTTGCTAAGTTCCAAAAGCGCATCAACGATGATTTTGGCCAGTTAGAGACCACGAAGAATCAGATGCAGTATATGGCACTTCATGATCCTTTAACTGGGCTTGCCAATCGAAGCGCACTGGTTGAATCTCTTGCCTCTAACATTACTCGTTCGAGCGCAGTAAATAAGCAATTGGCTGTGGTGTTCTTGGATCTTGATGACTTCAAAAAGGTCAATGATCTCTACGGTCACGCTGTCGGTGACAAATTGCTAGAGTGTTTGAGCCGTCAGTTTGAATCCGTGTTAGAGACGCATGATTCGGTTGCTCGATTTGGCGGAGACGAATTTATCTTTTGTATTCCTCTACTCAACAGTCAACAAGAAGCAGTGGCGAAAGTAGAGGTGATCAAAGGGGTCTTTTCACAACCATTTTTGATTGATGGCCGAATGTTAACGGTTGATTGTAGTATTGGCGTCAGCATGTATCCGAATGACAGCCAAGAGCCAGAAACACTCATCACTTGTGCTGATACCGTTCTTTACCGTTCTAAGCAGAATAACAAAGGCAGTGTGCTGTTTTTTGATGCGCAGATTAACGCAGAAATTCAAGATGAGTATCGAGTAGAGCAGCAGCTTAAGAGAGCGTTATGTAATAATGAGCTGAGTGTATTTTATCAACCACAGTTGTGCTCTCAAAGTGAAAAACTGGTTGGGGTAGAGGCGCTAATTCGTTGGACTAATCGCGAACTCGGCTTTATTGGGCCAGATGTGTTCATTCCTCTTGCTGAAGAAAATGGCATGATCACCAAAATCGGTGCGTTTATCTTTGAGCGCGCGTGTCGGGATATTCTCTCCCTATCACCAAACGGTCCCAATGCACTCCTGCTTTCAGTTAATGTGTCCCCGCGAGAGCTTCTTCTCGATGGTTTCTACCAGCAAGTTACCAAGTTGACCGAACAGATTGGGATTGATTCTAACCGTATTACTTTGGAGGTAACGGAAAGCCTGTTCATTCATGATATGAAGCGCGTTGTGCCCATTTTAGATCGCCTAAAAGCATACGGCTTTAGTATCTCTCTAGACGATTTTGGTACGGGCTATTCGTCGTTAAGTAATTTGAATCATCTGTCTATTGATGAACTGAAAGTGGATAAGAGCTTTGTTGCTAATATGGTTGAGAATGCGCAAAGTAATGCGTTAGTGAAAGCCATTTTGGCCATTAGTGAGACATATCAGATTCATGTTGTGGCGGAAGGGGTTGAAACTAAAGAACAACATTTGATGCTAAAGGCTTATGGTTGTCAGTGTCTTCAGGGCTACTATTTTGCTAAACCTATGCCCTTTAATCTGCTTCAAGATTGGGTAGAAGAAAAAGAGCGAGCTTGATCAATAAGCCAAGCCTTTATGCGAGAGCGAGTAAAGGCTTGGCGCTAATCTTACTAGGCGAGTTTCAAATCAAACTCTTGGCGATAAGCCACCATATCTTCAATGGTCAATACTGGCATATTGTGCAACTTACCAAATGCAACGATTTCAGGCGTCTTAGCCATGCTACCGTCTGGGTTGGTCACTTCACATAGAACTCCAGCAGGTTGTAGGCCCGCCATCTGCATTAAATCAATAGTGCCTTCAGTGTGGCCACGACGAGTCATTACCCCACCTTTGCGCGCTCGAAGTGGAAATACATGACCTGGGCGAGCAAGATCCGAGGCAACAGCTGTCGGGTTAGCGGCGGTTTTGATTGTGGTTACACGGTCTTGTGCCGATACACCAGTTGTTACGCCGACTTTCGCTTCAATCGAGACAGTAAAAGCGGTCTGATTCGCGCTGTTATTGTCTACTACCATTGGATTAAGCTCCAAGCGGTCGGCTTGCTCCTCTGGTAAGCATAAGCACACAATGCCGCTACATTCACGGATCATTAGCGCCATTTGTTCTGTCGTTAGAGACTCAACTGAGTAGATAATATCACCCTCGTTCTCACGATCTTCATCGTCAAGAAGCAGTACACCACGCCCCTCTTTTAGAGCTTGTAGTGCGTTCTCTACGCGAGTGATTGGTTCGCCGAATTCGGCAAGAAGAGATGACTGATTCATGGTTAACTCCTAAATATCACCAGAATCAGGGCATACATGAGCACTGGGAAAATCCCCAGCCAAAACGAAACGCACTACACTGCTCCTGACTTTGGTAAGCCAGGCTCGCTGTAGTGTTATTCATTCTCTCTCATCCGGACTATAACCGTCGGCTCTGGGTTTACACCAGATCTGCTGACCTCGACGAATCGAGCGCTCGCGGGCTCACCTTAACAAGAAGGAATACCGCCGGTGGGGAATTTCGCCCCGCCCTGAGAATAATTAAACGTTTGCTAAAATAGCGAGGGAATTGTATCGCTTTTCATTGGAAATTCAACAGACTTGGGCAGCAGATTTGGTGTTCAGTATCATCGAATGCCTATCTATTGACCTACCCATTTGATGGCTTCTTCATGTGCATTCTCTGCGGCGGCTAACATCCATTTCTGGGTCAATTGTTCTGCCTGAGGGTTGTCATATTCGTCCATGTAGAACAAAGCGAGCTCGTATTGGGCTTTCGGGTGATGATTTTCTGCGGCAAGGGTAAGCCAGTGGATGCTTTGGATGTGCGGCTGCTCTTGGATTAACTCTTCGTTGAGTAACAGTATTGCCAACTCATATTGCGCTTCGACATGTCCACTTGATGCCGCTTGTAAAAAGTATTCCTTTGCGTCTTGGTCTTTGAGGTAGTACTTGGCTTTTATCCCTTGTTGATACCAATCAATCCCCGTTGTTTCCGCAAAGACGGGGTTGGCGATGATAGAGGTGGCTGCAAGCGCTGCCAAAGTGAGCTTAGTGTTCATAGTCAATCCCAAAAGCGAATCACTGTTATGAGTGTAGAACAGCTTCTTACTCTCTAGGCTCAAGAACAGCTTAAAAATAGAGTCAATTTTCGAGCGGTTACTTTGCAGTTTCTAGCGAATTAACGTTAAATGTTGAGAAAGGATTTTTTGAAGTAGGTAGACAATGAAGTCCAACTTAATGTTTTATAGCCATGAGACCAATGCACTTTCTGACTGTGGTCAAGTGCTTAGTATTGAGTTCTCCAACCATGACTTGAACTGGCAAGGTGTCGTTCTAGAGAAAGGCCGCTCGCCACATTTCTATCCGAATAATGTTTATACCCCTTACTTCTATTTCGCGCTCGCATTGGATAAAGAGTTGAATTGGAACGTCGGCAGTGGCGACAGCTTAACCTCAATCAAAGCGGTGGAAGATGATATCTGGGTAAATCCGCCAAATACGCCATTTACTCATGATATTTCAGAGCCTTGTCATTTTGTTATTCTGGCCATTGAGGAAAAGGTTTTTCTGGACAGTTGCCCGTTGAACATCGAGAAAATGGATTTGCAGTTTCTAAATAACTACAACGTATCCGATCCAACGATAAAAGGGATTATGGATCTGTTTATTCTTGAAACTAAATCGAATGGACGTAACGGCGCATCCTATTTGCAAAGTCTATTGTCTCTTTTATCCAATCATTACATTCAAAATTACTCAAACTATCTCGATATCAAGAGCGAACAAGAGACAGGGTCTAAGTTCGACCACGGTCAGGTAGAAAAAATTGATCAGTATATTTTGGATAACATAAGCCGCCCAATTTCCGTCGATGACCTAGCTGACTTGCTCTTTTGCAGTAAATTCTACTTTTTACGTGAATTTAAGAAGCTCGTTGGGGTTACACCTTATCAATACCTAATGACGATGCGTTTAGAACAGGCCAAACTTAAGCTGAATACCAGCGATGCCAACATAGCGGATATTAGCCATCAGTCGGGTTTTAATGATCAATCTCACTTTACACGAGCGTTCAAAAAGCAATACGGAGTGACGCCGGGGCAGTGGATAAAACACCTAGCGTAGTCCCCGATGTCCGTTGGGCAATAATGTACTAATCATCAAGCAACAATGTTCAATCTCAATGTGATAGGCATTGCTATTCTTACTACCAAGTTATTCGAGCAGACCAACTGCAAAGAACCAGAATCCACGGGAGAAAGAACATGTCAAACGCAAACCTACACACAGTTAAACAGATTGGTTACGGTGCAATGGGCCTTGAAGGTTACTATGGCGAAAGTGATGATTCAGTCGCAGTAAACACCTTGGTTCACGCAATTGAGCAAGGGATGATGATTGATACTGCCGACGCCTATGGTGCTGGTCACAATGAAGATTTAATTAAACAAGCAGTCAAGCTAACCAATATTCAACCTTATATCGCAACCAAGTTCGGTATCGTATTTGAAGAAGAACAATCAGGCAGCCAACTGGATACAGGCTGGGGCTTTCCGTTAACGATTAACGGTACCAAAGAGTATGTTGCTCGTGCGATTGATAACAGTCTAGAGCGCCTAGGCGTGGAGCAAATCGACCTTCTTTATGCTCACTACCTTGATCCAAACGTACCATTGGAAGAGACAGTGCAAGCGATGGCAGACGCGGTCAAAGCGGGTAAGGTTAAGGCCATTGGTCTTTCAAACGTGACTGCAGAACAAGTGCTCCAAGCGAATGACATTCACCCAATTTCAGCGGTGCAGTATGAGTACTCGCTATTTCGTCGTGAGGCAGAACAAGACATTCTACCTGCTGTTAACAAAATCGGAGCAGCGCTTGTATGTTGGTCTCCACTTGGTGCGGGTTTTCTAACAGGACAAGTGAAAGAACTCGATGCGAACGATTTTCGCAATAACAACCCCAAAATGCAGGGTGACAATTTCACAAGTAACCTAGAACGTTTAGAAGAGATCAAAGCTATTGCGGCGGAATATGACATTACTCCTGCTCAACTTGCACTGGCATGGCTGGTGGCTCAAGGTGACAATATCATCCCTATCCCGGGTAGCCGAAAAACTTCACGTATTGATGAAAACCTAGCGGCACTGCAAGTCGAACTCAGTAAAGAAACCTTAGCTAAGCTAGACAAAATTGCGCCAATTGGTGCATTTAAAGGAGCCACTTTGGTGTAATTGCTCTCTACACAAATATTGGCAAATTGCTAAATTCAATAGCCTCGCTTTCTAGCGGGGCTATTTTGGTTTTAGATATGTGAAAATACGATTGGCACGATCGGATAATGAGATGTCACGATCTGATGCAGAGGAATGTGAGAGCTTGGCTAGTATGAACGTCATCAGCTAATAACATCACATCAAAAGGTAGCATTATGTCAAACACAGCACTTATCACAGGCGCATCGAATGGTATCGGTTTAGAACTTGCTAAGATCCACGCAGAGAAAGGTGGTGATCTTGTTATCGTTGCTCGTTCAAAAGGTAAGTTAGAGCAACTTAAAAAAGATCTTGAAGCGCAATACTCCGTTCGTGTCGATGTGATTTCATCTGACCTATCTCATCCAGAATCGGTTCAACAGATCTTTGCTCAAACCAATTCTATGGGTATTCAAGTGGATGTGTTGATCAACAATGCGGGTTTTGGTGGGCATGGAAAGTTCTTTGAGCGATCGTTAGAAGATGAACAAGCTATGATGCAAGTGAATATGGTGACGTTGACCAACCTGACGCATCTTTATCTGAAAGGGATGATTGAACGCAATTCAGGGAAAATTTTAAATGTCTCATCGACGGCATCATTTATGCCAGGCCCACTGCAAGCGGTCTACTATGCGACAAAAGCCTATGTGACCTCATTTACCCAGGCGATTGCAGATGAGGTAAAAGATCGCAATATCAGTGTAACGGCACTATGCCCAGGAACAGTAGATACTGGATTTGTTAAGGCGGGCAATTTAGAAGGGGTTGATGGATGGAAAAACGCGAAATCCGCTCGATCTGTTGCTGAATGGGGTTATGCGGGCATGGAGAAGGGGGAGCTAGTCACATTTAATGAAGCACCATTGAAGTTTTTGCTTAACTGGGTTATTCCTTTCTTACCCCGCAAAACGGTATTGAAACTGTCGCGTCAGTTCATGGAAAAATAGCACGTCGAATCGACCCATTTATAAGTGAAATAACGAGATGAAGAGAGCCAGCAAATTTACCATTCCACCGAATTGGAAAGTCATGTTCAATGATCTCGGTATCGAGATTCGGGATCTGCTTAGTTACGCTGGCCTCCCTACAGGGCTATTTGAACAGCAGAAAGTGCAGCTCACGACTCAACAGTATTTTCAAATGTGGCATGGTATCGAAGCATTGTCTGATCAAGATGAAATGCCTCTCAAGCTTGCTGAAATATTGAGTTTCGAATCTTGTGATGTGCCTATCTACGCCGCAATGTGCAGTCCAAACCTCAATGCCGCCTTCTTGCGATTGCAGGAATATAAACCGCTGATTGGTCCTATGTTGCTCGATATTGACCGCAGAGATAGCTACACAGAGCTGACGTTGGGTTGTTATGGCTACAGTGGCGAATTGCCCAAGACACTTAACTTAGTTGAAATGATTTTCTTTACTCAGTTAGCCCGAATGGCAACCAGACAGAGGATTGCTCCAAAGAGCATAGAACTGCCTGTTGTTCCAAATAACTTGGTTGCGTATGAAGCTTTCTTTGGGTGTGAGATCAAGCAAGGCGATGAAGCCAAAATAGTGTTTAAAGCTGAAGATGCGAATAAGCCATTTCTTACGGATAACTTTGCGATGTTAGCTCTGTTTGATAAAGAGCTTCAACGTAAGTTAGAGGCGGTGCAAGCGGAGGACTCCATCGTAGATAAGGTCACGACCTTGCTTATTGGCTCTTTGCCTCAAGGGGAAAGTAGCATTGAATATGTCGCGAAAGAGATGGCTATGAGTAAGCGCACTTTGCAACGGAAACTGTCCGCTGAAAAGCAGAGCTTCCAATCAGTACTGCAACGAGTCAGGGAAGAACTGGCATCGCATTACCTCAAACACACTGATCTGCCTGTACTAGAAGTTGCTTTTTTACTGGGCTTTCAGGAAGTTAACTCCTTCATTCGAGCTTATAGTACGTGGACAGGAGTAACCCCAACACAAGAGCGAGGGGCATTGAATCACTAATAAATTATCCCGCTTAAACCAATAAGCGGGATAGTTGTTTCGCTCTATTTAAAACGGAGCAAAGTTATCCGCTGGCGTCGTTGGAATCGTCCAACGTTTGCTTGCTTCTATCCCGTCAGCGTGTGCGTTTGGCATTGGGATAAAGCCCTGCTCTCCGTATAGCCACATCACAAAGTTCGTGCGTGTACCACTTGTAATAGGGTGCGCGGCATGAGGGACGCTTCCTCGGTGAATCATCGTGACACCTGGTTCAAACGTCAGCCGTGTGATGTTGCCTGTGTCTGGGTCAAGATAATCGAGTTCAGAACCAGTGAACGCTTCGCCGGGCATATTCAGGTTTACGTTCAACGTTACAGAAGATGCGTCGGTGTGCAGCCTTAGAGATGTATCCATTCCTGCTTGATACTGAATCGAAAAACCAAAAGTTTGCGTATCGTAGCCAATGATTTCAGGAAAAAGCATACGGGCAATAGGGCGCATGTATTTATCCAATAATTGGCGATAGAAAGCCTGAAAATCAGGCGCTGCTAAATATCCCTCCGAACGTTTATCCAACATTGCGCCATTTCTGTTTAGTACAATACCGTAGGGCGCTCGAGTTGGAATGTTGGAATCCGCAACTTGCTCTAGATAGTGGCGTAATTGGCTAAGACGCTCTGGGTCGAAAAGCTGAAACTTGAATACGCCAGGTGCGACTTCTTCAAGTAAGTTACTCACGGCTATCTCTTTGAAGGGGTCTTGCCAAGCTTGAGTTACTGCCTTACGCATCGCTGGGTCAAGCAGTGATTCATCAGGAACAAATACATCAGGGTTTAGTTGACCTTGTTTTAATGATGTTTCCCATTCAGCCCACGCTTCTTCAAGCAGTTCTTTGTGAGTATCCCAAAACTTTTGAACTTTGGGCGCTCGCACCAGTACCTCTTCGCGTGATGGGAGAGCTAAAGAGCGTGCTTGTTCTAAAAGGCTGATGCTTTGGTTGGTTTTGGCTGTATTTTCCATCTCACTCTCTCATTTTTTCGTTGTTGTCGTCTCGATGGAGTCACTATATTTGCTTTGCTTTCATTGAAAAATGGTGCTTTGGAAGAATTAGAATATACATTTTGTTGATAATTGAAGGCGTAGAAAGAAGTGCTCTAGTGGGTTGTTATTTACCGACAATAAATAAGCTCATTGTTATGGTGATAGTTGAATAAATAAATTAGCGAAATAATTGGCAATATACCATTCCGTATAGTAAGGTTTTTACCGGATATCAATGAATTCTCGGAAGAAACGCAGAAATGAAGCTACCTTGTTTCTTAATGATAAATAAGTGCTTGACCAAAAACCCCTACCTAACAGGGGTATGCAATGTCTTTGTTATGCTGCTGCCAGTCTCTTTGATCTCTGCATTCTGCATGTTAGGTTCCAATGCGGCCAATATGATGGGTAGAGAGATATTAGGTGAGCGCCTTATGGAGACAAGTTCATTAACTTGGCAGCTCTTCCCAATCTTGCTGATTGTTTACTACTCCCAATTTCTAGCGGCTATGCATAAGCTTGATAGGATTGCGGTAATTACCCCTTCAATGGTTATTTATTTCATCATCAGCTATCAGTGGGAATTACTTAAAGTAGGCACGGTCATTCCGACCAACTATCCGTTAGCGATTTTAGTGCCGATCGCGGTTGCACTGATATTATCGCGTACGAGAGCGACGAAAGTACTAACGACGACTGAGTTGCCTAATGTTGTTGAAAATTCGATCAATATGGTGGCCTCATTTTGTACGCTCGTCTTTACCTTTGCGGCATTCAGTTACTTTCTCAACCATGTGATATTCGATGGAATCGAATTGAGTGCCTACTTGCCAGAGTTAAACCCCAATTCTCTGTTTGATAGTTTGGTTTATGAAGTTGCACGTAACTTATTGTGGTCGATGGGGATTAATGGTCACATCATACTGGCCGCTTACAAAACGGATCTTTATCATTTTTCAATCGCTGCATCTGAAGCTTACAAAGCATATGGAACCCCTCTCCCTGTCTTAGTCAGCAACTTTTACGACATATATGCAGGGATTGGGGGCGCGGGAAATACGCTCTGTTTGGCTATTACTATGTTTCTATTTTCTGAAAAGGGAAGCTCATACAGAAAGCTTGCGTTAGCGGTATTGCCACTGAGTATCTTTAATATCAATGAGCCTATTATTTATGGCTTACCCATCATGTTTAACCCTGTTCTGATCATTCCTTTTTTACTTGTCCCTGCAATTTCTTTGGTGATTGCCTACTTTGCGACTTCTGTTGGTCTCGTTCCTCCTGTATCGGAAGTCATGAGTTGGATGATGCCGGTATTCTTTAGTGGTTACTTAGGCACAGAAGGCTCATGGGCAGCAGTTGTGTTGCAGTCGGTTCTTATTGTTGTTGGCGTTTCAATATACCTGCCATTTTTTAGGAAAATGGAGCAGATTACCCATAGTCATGGGCTGTTCGGTGCGACGTGTTCGGAAAATGTTTATGCGCGCCCGCAAATAGAGTTGGATACAAAGCCAATGGCCACCTATATCCCTCAGTTAAGTAGCAGCATTTCGGCTCAGAAAAAACTAAAAGCATTGCAGCGGGAAGGGGAATTCGTCCTCTTTTATCAGCCGCAGGTGAACTCGAAAACCCATGATATTGAAGGCGTCGAAGTGCTTATTCGACATCGTGGCCATGATGGAAAGATCACGCCACCCTATTTTCTAGACTATTTTGTGAGCTTAGGTCTGATGCGTGAACTTGACTTGTGGGTACTCAATAAAGGGTTGAAAGAAGTGGCACCTTTGGCCGAATGTGAGAATTTCAAAGTATCGATTAATATTTCACCCGATACGCTTTTGATCGACAGCTTTGTCAGTCAAGTATTGGCATTAATAGAGTCGAGTGCTCTTAATGTGTCTCAAGTTGAACTTGAGATTACAGAAGACGTGCTTGTTAAAGATGAGAAAGCGACACGAGAAGTTGTTGGTGAACTCCGACGTCATGGTGTTTCAATTGCCCTCGATGATTTTGGTGTGGGTTACTCATCACTTGGCTACCTGTCGAAATTTGAGTTCGATAAGGTCAAAATCGACCGTTCATTTGTGCTTAATCTGAAAAGTGAAAAAGGCCAAGAGATTTTTCGTTTAACCAGTCAGCTTGTTGGCCTTGGTAGCAATCAGATTGTAATCGAAGGGGTAGAAGAGCAGCGAGAATTAGACTTTATAACCGATCTCGATATCGACTTGGTACAAGGGTTCTATTTCTATCGACCAATGCCATTCGCTTCATTATTCGACCTATTTAAAACAGCGCCCCGCCAAGCTGAAGCTATTTAGAAATAGTGAGCGGGGTAACAACGAGAATAAGGTTAGCTCGCAATAAAGAACCCATTTCTCCCAGAGCGCTTCGCTCGATACAGCCCAGCATCTGCTTGATTGAATTGATGTTCCCAGCTGTTCATCAGGTCTGAAGCACTACATTGGATTGCCCCCACTGAAATCGTGACCTTAAACTCTTGATCGTTGAACTGCACCGTGTGAGCTTCGATGCTACTTCTTAGACGTTCAAGAGTATTGCTTGCATTGGAAAGGTGTTCATTCGGGATCAGTAACACAAACTCTTCACCACCCCAACGAACGAGCAAATCTTGAGATCTAAGATGACGCTGTAAGGTGTGCACTGTTTCAATTAAGACCTTATCGCCGACTTCATGCCCATGTAAGTCATTGAATGATTTGAAATGGTCTATATCGACAACCGCCAGTAAGTAGTTTGGGTGCTCCTTGACTCGTCTAGGATGTGCTAGCCAATTGTCTAGGTAGCGGCGGTTGAATGCCCCCGTTAACGTATCGGTTGTATTCTGGCTTTCAAGCTCTTGGTTGGTGCGGCGTAAACGCAAAATACCTCGTGTGACAAAGTAACCAACAACAGCAAGAAGAACGATAAATAAGATCTCTTTTGAACGTTGTTCTTTGATGGCGAGGGATTGCAGATCATTTTGTGCGGCAAGCAGTTCGACCTCGCGTTTGTATAGTTTTCTTTCGAGTGTACTTTTCTCGTTGACGATCTCTTCACTGATGGTTTGGCGGTAGAAGTTCTCTTTGAGTAGGGTTCGCTGTTTCATGTAGCTAAGGGCGAGTTGATAGTCTTGCTGCGCTTCATACGCTTCGATGAGCGTAGTTAACACGTCGAGCTCCCAACCTGTCTCTTTACTCTCAGAACGGGAGAGCGCGTTCAGTATCTTTTGGGCATAAACAATCGCTTTGCCATAATCTTCTTGGACTAAGTAAGCACTCGCTAGCCCTTCATAACAAATAGCGTGCAATAGACTCGACTTTGGCTCGTCTTGTAACTGATTGAGACACTTATTTGCCATGGCGAGTGCTTCAACGGGGCGGCCTACGGTGGAATAAAGTTGTGAGATGTTGGATAAGGTGGCGGTTTTGATTCGTGTTGAACCTGTTTTTTCCGCTTCCTCTAATGCTTGATACATATATTGCTTTGCTTGCGCATGATGATTGGTCGCGAAGCTAATCGCACTTGAGTTTGCGTATAAAATGGCTTCAAACAGGCTATTGTCGAAATGATTTGATTGGTAAAGTTTGATGGCCTTATCTACGTAGTCTTGGGCGCGTTGCCACTCTTCAGACTCCATATACACAGTACCGATGTTGTTGAGCGTCATTGTTGCCTGAAACTGGTCATCAATCTCAGTGACAATCTCAAATGCCGTTTTATAGTAGTTCAGGCTTGCTTTGAGGTCTGAACGTTGAATCGCGACATTACCCAACCAGCGGTAGGTACGGGCGAGTAAACGTTGGTAACCAATGCCACGAGCAAGAGGAATAACTTCATGCATCAGCAGTTCGCCTTCGAGTAACTGGTCATTATCGATGAGCTTAATGGCTTTCAACAGCTTTGCTTCCGCGACAATCCAATCAATATTATTGCTTTGGCCTAATTTGACCAGATCGGGTGGGTTGTCTATTTGGATGCCTTGATACTTTTGAAGGTTGAGTCGCCCGAAATAGTATAGTGCTAGAGCTTGAGCTGAATCAGAGTTACGTTCTTCAATCTGATCGATTTGGATGGTACCCGGCCTACAGAGCGATGCATAATAGAACTCGAGTAGGGCGCGATCGTCAACCTTGATTTGTGAATCTAAATAGTCGTTGTGCGTCCCTACGTCACATGCAGACAGCGCTTGTGGAGAGACACAAAGAATTAGGATTGGAATCAGACAAGCTATCAGTCGCTTCATTAAAATCGAACTACTCACTTACAGGATGACATAATCCTTTAGTTTATCATTTTATAAATAACCTGCACTTTAATGCGGAAAAATAGTTTAGATTTTATAGCGTTGAAGAGAGATAAGATTGACGGGATAAATGGTGGCGAGTAGATAAGAATTGGGGCAGCGCATCAAATAGACAACACTGCCCTATGGGGAGAGGTTTAGAACGCGTAGTACACGCCAGTCACTACTGTCATTGAATCATCTGCTTCCCAATCTGCTTCAGCTTGCTGATATTCAGCAAATGCTAGAATGTTCTTAGCGACTTGGTAATCAGCACCAATCACCCAGTTAGTTGTGTCACCTTCGTCATTACCTGTCATCGCTTTTACATCAACCATTGAGTAGGTCGTGTAGATGCGTGTCTTTTCGATCTTGTAAGACGCTGCTAGACCAAATGAATCCGCTTTTGCTAGCGCGTCTGTCTTGTAGAAGCCAAAGCTGTCAGTGCCTTCAACGTCTGCGTAAGTTGCAGCAAGGTAAACGCCCTTGAATTCTGTCGATGCAGATAGACCGTAAAGCTCAAAGTCAGCCTTAGCCGATGTTGCTGTCGCTTCTACTTCACCCGTGATGTAAGACGCACCAACGCTGAAAAGTTCGTGGTCGAAATCTGCAGAAAAGCCGTAAGTGTTGTCTGTGTCGTTATCAGCAACAGTATTTACATCAGCAACAAAAGTCATCGGGCCAAAGCTTGCTTTACCAACAAAGCCTTTACCGTCGCTCTCACGGTGGTTACCACCAATTGAGCCCATGTAGTTTCCTTCGTTTGTGATGTCGTCTTTCTCAATTGCATCAGCAGAGCTAGCAAGGTCGCCAACTTCACCCATTGCAACACCCCAAACGTCAGTCTTAACACCGATGAGTACGTCATCGAAGCGTGCATCAGAATCAGTACCTGTGTACCAAGATCCCGCTTCAATTTCAAAAGAAGTAAAGCCAGTTAACGTGTCCGTTAGCTTTTGCTCAGCATCCATCTGAACTTTTGCCCACATGTTTACATCAGCGTCAGTCTTTAAACCGTTGATGTCTGTTGTTGCAAGGTATCCATCAATCTCACCAGAGAAAGCCACTTTAGTTGTGTCAGTTTTGTAGATATCGCCAGCCATTGCAGGAGTTGTAACAGAAGCGATGAGTAGAGTAAGTAACGTTTTTTTCATGACCACTACCTATATATTTATTAGTTGTGTTAACAATTGGTGGTGATTCTGAAGTAAGAACTAGGTAAGAAATACCGTAGATCTACTGCAATAAAACAATGTTTTTTAAATTGCAGTAGTTTTACGATATGCTTACATTAGGTGAGTAAATGATTTTTATATGCTAGTAAGCGTAACAAGAACAAGGGGATAGGGTTTATGTCAGTAGAGCCACTGGGAGACTTTGAACGGCTGCTTATCAAGCAAACCAATACATTAACAACCAGCCACGCCGATCAATTTGCTCAAGTGTTCGATGATATCGCTTTGGATGCATTGAATTTTTTTGATTTAGACCGTCTGACGCTGTTCCCTAATTCGATTATCTCTCTTAATGAGGGGAAAAGTATGTCGGTTTCTCGCCCAAATGTACCTAAACTCGATCTGAAAAAATTCGCGCTCGGCAATTATGAAGAGTATCTAAATATCCTCAAAGTTCAGCGTCCTTACCAAATCTTTGATGCGGAGATGCTGAAAGTGCACCCGCTTGTTCCACTTCGTTTATTGTACAGAGAGGGAGCACGTTGGCATGGTGTGATTCAGCTGAAACTGTTTGGTCAAACATGGGGAGCATTAGCGTTTTCTCGCTTCCATGATGACGGCCGTCCCTTGGATGAAGCTGATATTGAAAGGCTAAAGCTGCTGTGTGATAGCTGGCTATGTTATTGGCAGAACTCAACCATCACGCGAAGCCTTGCCAACGAAGACACTCGTCTAGTCGATGAGAATGAAAAACTGCTCAAGCTGAGCAAAAAACAGTGCTCAGTTTTAGCCCTTCTAGCCCAAGGCTATACAGCTAAGCAGTGTGCGGAAAAGCTCTTCCTCAGCCCTAGAACTGTCGAGTCACATAAATACCGAATGCAAAATGCGCTAGGTTTTAGTTCTCATACGGAGTTGATTCAATTTGCGCTCAGAAATGGCTTCGCGGTTCGCGAGTCAAACTAGCGAGAGTCAATCGCTTAAATCTATAGGGGTTAGTGAAAATTTAGCCTATGATTCAATAAGATGAATAGATGGCTAAAGGAATGGCGATGAAGTGGATAATTGGTTTCGGTCTGAGTCTGTGGGTCAGCATTGTTTGGGCAGAACAAACGCAAGAGAGTGACCCCTTTGTTAATGTGAATATGACTTTGGAACTTGGAGGGATAGAGCAAGCGATCCAAGACACTCGTCAGTCCCTAGATACTATTGGTTCGGCGCTATCGGATATTTCCAAAAGTGAGAACCTCAGCCCTGAGCAACAAGCGTTATTGGGCGATACTATCAACAATCTAAACCAGTTGGTGGTGCTCTCTAAACAATCGGTTGAAGCATTACCACACACGTTTGAGCAGTCAAAACAAGCACTTGATACCAACAGCCAACGATTTTTGGATGATCTCCGCTTTCAAGCGTTATTGATCATTGCAGCTGTAGGTGTGGTTATTATTGCCATTATTGGTGCTATTTTCTGGTTTGTATTAAAACCTATGCAGAGTACCTTGGTCGACACAACCAAGAATATATCGTCGATGGCGAGTGCCATTAAGAGCACCGCTGAAGCACTGGATGCTGTGTCTAAACAGCAACATGAAATCGCGCAGCGACTTGAGTCGGTCAATAGTGGAAGCACAAATTAAAGGAGCGATTTTCATGGAACCGAGAGTCAGTATCATCACCCTTGGCGTTAAAGATTTAGAGCGTTCTTACCAGTTTTATACGCAATTGGGGTTTCCTAGTTCGAAAACGCCAAAAGATGGAATTATCTTCTTTAAAACCGGCGGAGTCTGTTTAGCGTTATACCCTTTGGATGCGTTGGCGGAAGACGTATCGCCCAAAATGAGCATTACTGAACAGGGTTTTAGTGGTGTCACACTGGCGCACAATACACGTTCGAAACAAGAGGTGGATGAGATTCTTGCTAAAGCTGTTACGCTAGGAGCAAAGCTTGAAAAACCTGCTCAAGATGTCTTTTGGGGAGGATACAGTGGTTACTTTTCTGACCCAGATGGCTATCTTTGGGAAATAGCGTTTGGAGATTGCTGGGAGTTTAACGACGACGGTTCATTAGTCATTGATTAGGAAGATAAAGTGAAGTTACAACGTATTCACCATGTTGCGATAATCTGCTCAGATTACGCTCAATCGAAGCATTTCTATACCCAAGTACTTCAACTCGACGTTATCGCTGAAAACTATCGAGAAACTCGCGACTCTTACAAATTGGATCTGGCTCTGCCTGACGGTGGCCAAATTGAGCTGTTTTCCTTTCCTAATCCACCGAAAAGGCCATCAAGGCCTGAAGCGCAAGGGCTTAGACATTTGGCGTTTACAGTCGAATCGGTAGAGCAGTACAGCAGGTATCTAGCAGAGCAAGGCTTAGAGGTTGAACCTATCCGAATTGATGAGTTTACCGGTAAGCCGTTTACCTTTTTTCAAGATCCCGACGGCTTACCGTTAGAGTTATACCAGGCCTAGTAGTTCACGTTTAATGACCTGCAGCACACCTGCATCTTGGTTACTTGGTGCGCTGAAGCGAGCGATCTCTTTAATTTTTGGATGGGCGTTATCCATCGCGTAAGAGTGATAGCTAGCTTGCAACATTTCAAGGTCATTAAGGTAGTCGCCAAAGCTCATGGTCTGCTCATGAGTAAAGCCTAAGCTCTTTTGTAAGTGCTCAATCGCAGCCCCTTTTGATGCTTGGGCGTTCATCACGTCTAGCCAAATCTTGGCGCTGACAACAACTTGATGACTCTCTCCAAAAGCTTGATTGAATGAAGGGAAGACATTCGTTTCGGTCCCTTCGAAATGACACACCGCAATTTTGATAAAGTCGTCGTCAACAGTAAGCAGGTCATCGACGTACTCGCATCGCTTATAGTACTTAGAAAACTCTTTTAATGCCTTTGGATCTTTGGTTTCGATATAGGCGGACTTTTTGCCACATAGAACAATATGAGAGCCTTCAATCGCTCGTGCTTGCTCAATGATGGCTGTGATAGAAGGTTTGTCGATTTCGCAGCTGTAGAGCTCTTGGCCTTTGTGCATCACCATAGTGCCATTTTCCGCAATAAACATCATACGATCTTTCAATGGTGCAAAAGTCTCGATCAAGCTGTAGTACTGACGGCCAGAAGCGGCAGCAAAGATAATGCCTCGCTCTTCTAACTGAGTGTAGAGTTCAAAGATCTCTGGGTTGAGTTGGCTATTTTCATCTAGAAGTGTGCCATCCATATCGGTGGCGACGAACTTAATATTCTCTGTAGTCATGGTATCGATCTATGTACTTTAGTAGGGCTTGGTTATTGATACTTTGGCTAACTTACAGGAGTTCTATGACGACTCAAGTGATTTAAGTCAATCGTTAAGAAAAGTCTAATAAAAAGGCCTGAAACAATCGTTCAGGCCTTATCGAACAGTGCTGAATGTTTATAAACTTAGAATGGACCTAATTCGATCATCTGCGCGATCACGACGGCCATCAGGGCTGCTACTGACCATACCAAAAACAGCGGTAAGAAGAACCTGACCCACTTTCCGTAAGGAACTTTAGCAATCGCTAGTACGGCGAGTAAGCCCCCGTTTGTTGGGTAAATGTAGTTAGAAATACCATCACCAAGCTGGGAAGCTAACGCAGCTACTTGACGAGTCACGTCACCAATATCGGCCAGTGGAATGATGATAGGCATGGTGATTACGGCTTGGCCACTGCCCGATGGAATAAACAGATTGATCAGTGCTTGTGAAAGATAGATACCTGCTGCTGCGACCAGTTGAGAGCTACCTGAAATCATCTGAGCCAGATAGAAGATGATCGAGTCAACAATGCGAGCGTCTTCCATGATGGTCAGTACTGATCGCGCAAAGAAGATAATCAGAACCGCAACCAACACATCTGCACAGCCTTTGGTCCAGTAATCGCAGATCTTGTTTGGTGATAATCCGCCGACGAGACCAGGAATAATCGCCATTGCAACAAAGCTACCTGCAATTTCGGTAAAGCCAAAGTTCATTGTGAGCGTACCGAAAATCATGTAGCCAAACACCAGCAAGAACGCGACGCCTGCAAGCTTTTCACGTGTGGTGAGTGTTTTGGTTTCGATGTTTGCATCGTAGCTATAGCCGCTGCCGTGAAGCAAACTTTGGCGAGGATCGCGTTTTACTTTGTTGGCATAACGCAGAACGTAGACAGCGCCGGTCAGTAGCATGAACATACCGACGATAAAGCGATACCACATACCTGAGTAAAGGGGCAGTTCTGCTATCTTGTGTGCGATACCAGTAAAGAATGGATTTGCCAGAGCCGCTGCAAAACCTGCACAGCTTGCTAGTAAAACAACGCCCAGTGCGGTCATCGCGTCATAGCCAAGCTTGATACAGATCGGGATCATCAGCGAGATAAAAATGACATCTAATTCACGCATGCCTGTAAAAGTTACGTTGAAGAAGATCGCCGTCATAATGACGGGTGCAATGACGTAAAGGCCTTGTTTATTAAGCTTCGTGGTCAAAGCAACTACAGAGGCATCAAGTACCCCCATGCGTTTAATGACACCAAATGCGCCCCCAACGAAGAAGACGACCCCCATAACACCGGCGGCTGATTTAAACCCTTTGAAGAATGATTCAAAAAATGAAGAAAGGGTTGTTGGATTGCTTGGTAACTGAGTAAAGCTGTCAGGGTCGATCATGGTGCGTCCATCGACCACCACACGTTCAAACTCACCTGCTGGGATGAAGTAGCTCGCAATTGCAGCCACAATGACCATGATGACAAGAGATAAGAACGGATGATTCACTTCTTTCTCTTTGGCTGGTGGATTGGCTACAGATGCGCTTGCATTAATTGTCATAGTTTCCCCGTTTTAGTTTTAACAACAACTGAAACTGATCGATCGGGGTAGAGTGCTTCCGTGACATGTGCCAAAAGAGCGGCTTTTGGCGGTTTTACATATCGATAAATCAGTCAAAAGCGGCGAAGACTACCAATTGTGAGAGGTATGTCAAACTTTTAAGCGTATTTTATTCTAATTCGAGCTGTAAACAACGGCTTAGTAAAAAGGGAGGAGGGAGAGGAGGGTGACTAGAGATAAAAAAGCCTAGCGAAGAGCTAGGCTTTGAAGAGATTGCTGCGCTTATGCGTAGCTGATTTTGTTGTGTTGCAACTCTGAGCGTAAACCCAGTAGTAAGCTCCAGCACATCATCAATAGAATAAAGGCAAATGGTAACGCCATAGAAACGGTGCCTGCTTGCAGTGCCTGAATCGATTCTGTTCCGCCAACCCAAAGTAACACTGCGGCGATTGCGCCACCAATCACAGCCCAAAATACACGCTGTGGAACCGGTGAATCCACTTTACCACCAGAAGTAATACTGTCGATTACCAAAGAGCCAGAATCTGATGAAGTAATGAAGAACACCATGATAAGGCCAATTGATACGACTGAAAGTAGCGTACTCATTGGTAGTGCATCGAAAGTGTGGAAAAGAGACAGAGTAATGTCTTGTAGACCATTCATGCCAATCTCACCGACCTTGTTGGCCACTTGGTCAATCGCAATACCGCCAAAGATGCCCATCCAAATAACAATGACTGTCGTTGGGATAAAGAGAACCGCAACAATAAACTCGCGAATGGTACGACCCTTAGAAATACGAGCGATGAACATACCGACAAATGGTGACCAAGAGATCCACCAAGCCC
This sequence comes from Vibrio sp. RE86, assembly GCF_013114545.1. Lineage (GTDB taxonomy): Bacteria > Pseudomonadota > Gammaproteobacteria > Enterobacterales > Vibrionaceae > Vibrio. The sequence continues at coordinate 333,027 of NZ_VTXI01000001.1, forward strand.
AATAGAAAACAGTCCAACCTTGCATCCAAGTTTCGTCTTCACGACCGTGTGGGTTGCTCAGTGGGATAAAGTTTTCAATGTAACCCATCAATGCGGTAGGAATGGCCTTCATACCGACAATGCCGCCAGCAATTGCGACAAAGATAAGTAGACACAAAGCAACCACCATATTGATGTTACTTAATACTTTTACACCACCGTTAATGCCACGCACGACAGAAATCGTCGCAAGCAGAGTAATCGCGGCAATCACAGCTAGCTGCGTACCGATTCCGCCGTCTATACCAAAGACGTGGTTAATACCACTTGCTGCTTGTTGTGCACCTAAACCAAGAGAAGTCGCTAGACCGAACAGTGTCGCAAGAACCGCAACAATATCGACAATATGACCAAACCAACCCCATGTTCTATCGCCAAGAATTGGGTAGAAAATGGAACGGATTGAAAGCGGCATACCTTTGTTGAACGTAAAGAAAGCAAGCGCTAGAGCAACAACGGCATAGATAGCCCAGCCGTGAAGACCCCAGTTATAAATGGTTGCGCCGAGAGCCAGTTTTTGTGCCTCTTGAGAGTAAGCTTCTACGCCAAGTGGAGTCTCATACCAACCTGTAAAATACGCTAAAGGTTCAGCAACGCCCCAAAACATAAGGCCGATACCCATACCAGCGGCAAACAGCATCGACATCCATGAAAGGTTTGAATGTTCTGCTTTGGCTTCACTGCCACCAATACGAATCTTACCGTAAGGAGAAACAATAAGGGCAAAACAGAAGAGAACAAACAGGTTCGCCGACCACATGAAAAAACCATCGAAGTTGCCGATCACTTTCCATTTCATTCCGTCTAGAGCTGCTTTTGCGGCTTCTGGTTCAGCGACCAAAAGAGCCAGTAAAAACAAAATTATTGCGCCCGCACTGATGCCGAAAACGGGGTTGTGGACATCAAATCCCCACTTTTGGACGTTATCCTGACCAACTGTATAGTCGGTACTTTCAATGCTATACCTATCCTTAGTACTACTCATTAATCCTCACACAATAGTTAGAGTTCGAAGTATATTGTGCGGTCAGGTTAACAGAGTAGTGGTAAAAACTAAAGGTAGATCACAATAAAATCGAGAAAAGCCCTAATGTTTCAGGGCTTTTTAGGAAGAACTCTAAAGGTTAGAGAACAATTGAAAATCAGCGGAATGCCTTGTGATATGTAGCCTTGCGGTACACTATGAGGCTTTATCCAACTTTGGGGTATCCGTGGTTTCCTCCTCGTTCGTATCCGAGAAAATTTCTGCTACGGCACTGCGTTCAAGTTCACCTTGTAGGTTGCCTTCGTCATCAACGACGGGTAGAGAATAGTCGTAAGACATGGTGTCAACCAACACTTCCTCAATAGCAGCGTCTGGAGAAACAGAAGGCACTTCTTCATAGATGTCTTGATTGATCTCGTCATGAGCCGTTTCTTTCGCGGCATCAAGCAGTCCCTCTTTGGTCAAGACACCCTGATAACCGTCGTCAGTTACGTGATACGCATAATCCTGTTTAACACGCTTCATTTGAGTGATCGCTTCTTGAATCGTGTTGGCGGTGATTCGATAAGCGGGTGGGTTCATGACGGTTTCTACCGTTAAGGCACGAGCACGATTAACGTCTTTCACGAATGCTTCAACGTAATCATCAGCAGGGTGCAGAAGGATTTCATCAGGCGTACCTTGCTGGACAAGTTCACCATCTTTCAGTATTGCAATGCGATCGCCAAGCCTTAGTGCTTCATCTAAGTCGTGAGTGATAAACACGATGGTTTTATGTAGCTTCTCTTGAAGTTCGATCAATTGATCTTGCATCTCACTTCGGATTAACGGATCAAGCGCAGAGAAAGCTTCATCCATCAAAAGAATTTCTGCATCTGTACACAGTGCTCGTGCAAGCCCAACACGTTGCTGCTGACCGCCGGACAATTGAGAGGGATATTGATTCTCATAACCTTTCAATCCGACCGTTTCCAGCCATTCGTTGGCTTTCGAGAGTCGCTGTGATTTTTCAACACTTTGAATCTCAAGCCCGTAGGCGACATTGTCTACAACGGTGCGGTGTGGAAGCAGTCCAAAACGCTGGAAAACCATCGACATCTTGTGACGGCGAAACTCCTCCAACTCCTTCTGGTTAAGCTTCATTACATCGGTGCCTTCAACCAATATTTGGCCTTCCGTTGGATCAATCAGTCGGTTGAAGTGGCGAATAAGCGTAGACTTGCCTGAGCCAGATAGCCCCATAATGACAAAGATTTCACCCTGTTTAATGCTGAGGTTGATCTCTTTAAGGCCAACGGTATGCCCAGTCTCGGCAAGAACCTGATCTTTACTATCACCTTGTTTGACACGATCCATGACCGATTTCGGTTTTGCACCAAACACCTTGTAGAGGCCACTGATTTCGATAAGAGGTTTAGTCATGTTTCATATCTCCAAGGTGAGCCTGTGTGCGTTTAGCGTAAGCTTGAGAAGCACGATCGAATAAGATGGCGAGAGCCACAATGGCGAAACCGTTGAGCAGACCAAGAGTGAAGTACTGGTTTGTAATGGACTTGAGAACAGGCTGACCAAGACCTTTTACGCCGATCATTGAGGCAATCACCACCATAGACAGCGCCATCATGATCGTTTGGTTGATGCCTGCCATGATGGTTGGCATAGCAAGAGGAAGCTGTACGCCAAACAAACGCTGTTTTGCACTGGCTCCAAACGCGGTGGATGCTTCAAGCACCTCTTTGTCGACCAAGCGAATGCCTAAGTTGGTCAAACGTATTACTGGTGGAATGGCGTAGATCACGACAGCGATCAAGCCCGGAATTTTACCAATACCAAGTAGCATTACGACTGGGATTAAATAGACAAATGCAGGCATGGTTTGCATGACATCAAGCATGGGTGTCACAACAGATTGAACCCTGTTTGAACGGGCCATTGCGATGCCGATTGGTATCCCTAATACAATGGAGAGCATGGTACAGACAGTAATGATGCTGAGTGTTCGCATCGTGTCTTCCCACATTCCGAAATAACCAATGAGAATGAGCGAGACAAAACAGCCTAAAGAGAGCTTCCATGAACGACTAGCGATATAAACAAGACCTGTACAGACCGCAAGAATGATCATCCAAGGCGTTGAGATAAGGAGTTTTTCAAACCAGATAAGAAAAGAGAGTAGAGGATCAAAGAATGACTCGATTAAGTCACCATACTCTCGGGAGAAATCTCGATAAGCGCCATCAAGTGTTTTGCGGATTGCTCTTAGATCAGAGCGCTCCATCTCAGGAAAGCTGTTGAACCAGCTATCATTTGACATCAATAAGTTCCTTTTATTCTCGCTCACTACGTATGGTAGTGAGCGAGTACATCTAAAGCATAGTGTCTAGCACTATAGGAGAGAAACGATTCTTACAGTGCTTGCTTCACTTTATTCGCAACGTCTTGTGGAACCCACGCTTGCCAGATTTGTGGGTACTCTTCTAGGAAATGGAACATCGCTTCCTCACCATCAGCTTGGTTGTCTTCCATCCATGCTAACAGTTGGTTCATATCTGCGTTGGTAAAGCCGCGCTTAGAGAAGTATGAGTATGCTTCTGGGGCACGAGTTGCAAACTCTTCAGTTGTAATCGTATGCACTGGTGATGGTGGGTACATTGTAGGTTTAGGCTCGGCACACTCTGGTTGAGTCGTACAGCCAACGAACTCTTCTTCGTTTACGCCGCTACCAAAATCGACTTTAACCATGTTGTACTTGCCCAATACGGCGGTTGGTGCCCAGTAGTAGCCAAACCATGCTTCTTCACGCTCGTAAGCTTTAGCTATCGCACCTGAAAGACCAGCACTTGAACCTGGGTCAACAATCGTAAAGCCTGACTCTTTTAGACCTAGTGCAGTAAATAGGTGACCCGCACTAATTTGACAGTTCCAGCCCGCAGGACAGCTGTAAAACGCTGAGTTGTCTGGATCTTCTGGGTGTTCAAACAATTTAGCGTGTTTTTTTACGCCCTCTATCGTTGCAAGTTCTGGGTGCTTATCTACTAGGTATTTCGGTACCCAGAATCCTTCTTCGCCGCCGTCAACGAGAGATTTGCCAGCATAGCGAAGGCGTTTTTCGGCCACACCTTTATCGAGCGCATCTTTCAGACTGTTACTCCAAAGTTCAGGAGCGACATCAGGCTGGCCTTTTTCAATCATGGAGGTGCCGGTTGGCATGGTATCGCCAGGGATCAATTCGGCTTCACAGCCATAACCATGTTCAAGAATAAATCGGTCAACATTGGCAATAACGGTCGCTGAGTTCCAGTTCATGTCCGCTATCGTCACTTTGCCACATTCCTCTGCTTGGCTATGGAAAGCGGTTGCGCTTAGGGTTAGTAATGCAGCCGTTTTTAGTTTCATTTTAATTTCCTTTTTAATGAATACTTTATAAAAATAGCGAATTGATATTTAGAGTTCAAATTATTGTGTATTAGTTATGATCCAAATCTGACATTTATCAGCTGTAAAAAATGCGCTCAGCTCGCATTTTTACTGGCTTTATTACTACCTTTGCGGCTTTTTAGACACTTTTGTTACGAATTATATTTTGAGTTCAAATTATTAGAACTGAATGAAAGAGTTAGTCTGCTGACCAGACATTTTTTATGTCAGGCCATCCCCAGTTCGTCAGCGCGACATCTTTTAGTACACCATGAAAGCGCAATGTTTGGCGATGGTGGAAAAGTGGTGACAACCAAAACTGATTGATAAGCGCTGAGGCAATCGGCTCTAGTGCATCTAGGTAATGGTCTAACGATGTTTGTGTTCTCAACTGATCGAGCTGTGTGATAAGCCACTGTTTCGACTCTTCGCCTATGCAGTTTTGAACGATTGGGTTGTGATAAAGGTTGTTAAACGCGGAAGCATGACGGTTATCGTCAAGGTTAAGGTTAGTGATGATCAACGACTCTTTCAGTTGGCTGGACATGGAGAGGGCAGTGAGTTCTCGGTACGAGTATGAGTGAATAGACACAGTGACTCCTTGACTCTCTAACAGGTGCTTAACCGCAAGCGCACAATTCCACAGTGAGCTGTAATCGTACACGGCAATGTCTAGATGTTTAGGAAGAGCAGCTTGAGGCATTTCAGGGCGCGCAATGTTATGCCACATCGGCAGTAAGTTATGGGCGATCTGGCAGCCAAACAAAAGGTTGTTGTTGTCTAGGTAATCATAAACTTTTGTCGGTGTGAGATAAGTCGACAGGTATCTACGTTGCGTATCATCGAGAACAACGTCGGCGCATTGATTGAACAAGATGAACATACAGCCGTCCTCGGTTCTACTCTGTTTAACGTCTTTTTCAATGGTCTTACTTACTGCGTGAGAGACGTAGTAGTTGCATCCTTTGCTGTATTGAGCGCCGGGCTGATTGGTTTGTATCTGTTTGTTTTCTAGTTCGGACTCTTCTAAATGCCAGATAGTGACTTGTTCAGTCAGTGCTCGGCAGGCGTAGTAGCGGTCAAATGCTTGAAGGCAGAGCTTGGTGTGGGAGTGTTCAGTGACTTCAAAAGGTCCAGATCCAATCACCAGATTGTTGGCGGAGTCATTGACTTGGCTTGGGGGTTGGATGGAGTACTTAACCCCAGAAATAAGGCCACCAAAACCTTGGTCTGGCTGAGATAGCTTGAACACCACTTTATTATGAATCGGCGCATAAACGTCTTGTAAATGGCTCAATTCGCTTTGGTAGTCTTCAAGTGCCATAAGCTTGTTAAATAGGTCAACAATGCATTGAGCATCAATGCGGGCACCATTGTGAAAAGTGAGCCCCGGACGAAGGTAAAAAGACCATTCCAAGTTGTGTTCATCGTAGTGCCAGTGGTGTGCAAGCTGAGATTCGAGTCCACCTGTGTATGAACTGCTAACTAAACAGCAGTATATTTGTCGAATCAGGTAGCGTTCACTGGAACGGTGGAGTTGATGAGGAACTAGCCTCTCAAACGGTCGTTTGTAAGTAAGCTGAATGTGCAATAAACCTTCGCGCATTGAGGCGCCAGATGTGCTCTGCAGAAGTCGACCGAATGCAATTTCATCGTCATCAAGGATAGAGAGCGCCTTTTCATATTTGCCCTCCATAATACGTTTGGCAGCAAGCAAGCCTTTTAGATCTTCAAGCTGGTGATTGAGCACTAATGTCGAACGTTGATTTCTGCCGGCTTTAGGAATCCACGTTAACCAATCCAATTGCTGCATCTGACTCAATAAATTTCGCGCATGCCTCGGACTGGTAAATAGCAGCTCAGCCACCATAGGAAGTGCGGTTTTAATCTCTTGGCCAATACCCAATGGAGCAAGGCGAGCGTAGTAACGGATCAAATTTAGGTCAGACACAGGAATCTCTATAAAAAACTCAGAACACTTTCACTAAGTTTGTTCCTTATTTACCTCAAATTCTAGTATTTGAACGCTAATTCTCTTAAATGAGTGCGATATGGGGAAGGAGATTAAATAAAACTGTCTCTTTTTGTGTTCCCCTTTAAGCGGCAAACTGTACCGCAGCTAAGGAGGAATTTATGAGTACAGCCCCGAACCCAAGTAACCAGAACAAAGGCGCAATGAAAAGCCATTATCTGAATAGGTTGGATAAGAGTACATCGATGTTGGAGAAGGTTGCGATTCTAACGTTACTAAACCTGATGTCTGTGTACCAATAAGATTAAAGTGGCACCAGTAGGAACATGCTCCTGACCCCCACGAACAATTCTCTGGTGCCGCTTTACCCTACAACTATGATGAGCAATATATTGGCGTGAGATGCAAACAAGATTTTACGCTCAAGAATGGCTACTATTGTTCAATATAGAGTAAAAATTCAATGGCCTGTCTTATGGAAAAAGTAGTAGACCTTAACAAGTGGCAAAGAGAGCACGTTAAATCGGAACAGGATCTCCGCCTGCTCTATTCGGAAGTTCAGACACACTACGCTAACGATCCTGCTTCGAACCTCAGCCAGCGCCTTGATCTTCTCGAAACCCTTAAATTTGAACTGCTAGGCAACAAAGAAAAGCTCGTCGCAGCATTAACAGAAGACTACGGTTTTCGCAGTGAGTTCGACAGTTTGATCTGTGACCTCCTCCCTGCCATCAACCATATAAACTATACCCAAAAGCATCTCAAGAAGTGGATGAAACCGAGCAAGCGACACAGTGGTCTGCTTCTGATGCCATCGCGCGTTCGAGTTGAATATCAGCCAGTCGGTGTTGTTGGAGTGATAGTGCCATGGAACTTTCCTATTGTCTTGAGTATTGCGCCGATAGTGACGGCACTGGCGGCGGGCAACCGAGTCATGGTCAAACTTAGCGAACATACTCCAAATACGAATCAAGTGTTGAGTGAGATATTCTCAGCCCTGAATGATCATGTTTATCCTGTAGAAGGAGAGGCAGAAATAGCGCAGTACTTTTCTTCCTTGCCCTTTGACCATTTGATTTTTACTGGTTCGACTCAGGTTGGTAAGTTGGTGGCCGTTGCAGCAGCAAAAAACCTCACACCGGTGACACTAGAGCTGGGAGGAAAGTCTCCAGTCATTATTGATAAGGATGCCGACATTAATAAGGCTATCGACGCGATCTTATTGGGAAAATCGGTTAATGCTGGCCAAATATGTGTCGCACCGGACTATGTTTTGGTGCCACAGGGTAAAGAACTCCCTTTTATTGAACGTTACCTAGAGCGATTCTATCAGCTGTATGCGAAAGAAGGCCGTTTGTTTGAAGCCACACATATTGTTAATGATGCTCAATTTGAACGTTTGAAGTGTTATCTGAAAGACGCAAGCGATCACGGTGCGACCGTCCATTCAGTGGAGTATGTAGAGACCACTGGACGTCAAATGCTGCCACAGTTAGTGACAGGGGTGACGGATAAAATGCGCTTGATGAATGAAGAGATTTTCGGCCCTATCTTGCCGGTAATAGGATATCGACAAGTAAGCGAAGCGATTGCGTTTATTAACGCAAGGCCGAGACCGCTAGCACTCTATTTGATGTCGGATGATAAGTTACTTCAGCAACAAGTGATTGAGCAGACTCACAGCGGCGGCGTTGCGATCAACGATACTTTGCTTCACGTTGCTGCCGATGACGCACCATTCGGCGGAATAGGAGAGTCTGGCCTCGGTCATTATCATGGTGAAGAAGGTTTCCGCACCTTCTCCAAAGCGAAAACGGTTCTGAGCACGCCCTCTTGGCTACCAAGAAGCTATCTTCTTCTCAAGTATCGCAGTCTTGCAGTGAGTTTCATTGGTCGATTGTTTTTACGTTAGTCGTTAAGAGTCAAAATGGGTTTTCACAAAATCGATGAAGGCTCTCAGGCGTTTTGGTTGATAGCGATCGCGATGATAAATCGCTGAAAATTCGACACTAGGAATTCGCCACTCTTCGAAAACCTCAATGAGCTGCTTAGTTTCAATCTCTGATTGGCAATAAACTTGAGGAACACGAATGATGCCGTGATGGTTAAGTGCTCCTTTTACTAACACTCGTCCGTTCTTACACTCAAGGTGACCACGAATAGCAATCTCACTTTGCTCGTCTGTTTTTGAATGCTTAAACCCCCAACGTTTGACTGAGCCAGTTAAACAGTGGTGCTCAATAAGATCCTTTGGGTGTTTGGGCTGCCCAAACTTTTGCAAATATTGAGGAGAAGCGAGAGTAGACATTTCAATATCCATTAGCTTACGCGCAACAAAACCAGAGTCCTCGAGTTTCCCCATTCTAAATGCGATATCAAAATCCTCCTCTAACAGATCGACTCGATAGCTACTGAAATCGAGATTGATCTGAACATCGGGGTATTGAAGCATAAAGTCTAAAGCAAGCTGAGCCATAACCTCTTCGCCCAGATAACCGCCTACACAGTTTACTCGAATCTCACCTTGAACTTTCTCCACGTCGTCTACTGCGGCAAGTACGGCTTGGTCAATGCCGTTGAGTGCTTGCTCACATTGAGTATAAAGCTGCTTACCCGCTTCAGTGAGCTTCAACGTACGTGTCGTACGAATCAACAAGGTCACTTTCATTTGACGTTCAAGGTTGCTGATTTGGCGAGAAACGTGGGAGCGAGAAACGTTCAATGTCTCTGCTGCACGAGTAAAGTTACCGAGTTGTGCGATTAAAACAAACGAACGGATATCAGCTAAGTTGACATTATTGAGCATACGCGACCTCCAAAGAGTACTGATATCATTGTTGCACTATGGCAACAGTGTTTCAACTAAAGTGATATATATCAACAAATAACTTTTTCTTAATATACCTCCATCGCAGCGAGACGAGCTGCTTAGTTATTATTTAGAGGAGTTATTAAGATGAAAAAATTAATCGTAATCACAGGTGCTAGTTCAGGTATTGGTGAAGCTATTGCTCGTCGTTTGAGCAATGAAGGACATCCTCTGCTTCTATTAGCTCGTCGTGTTGAACGCCTAGAAGCTTTGAACCTTCCAAATACACTGTGTGAGAAAGTAGACGTAACAGATAAAGCGACCTTCGAAGCGGCAATTGAGAAAGCGGAAGCGAAATTTGGTCCTGTCGATGGTCTTGTGAACAATGCCGGTGTAATGCTTCTGGGACAGATTGATACTCAAGACGCGACTGAATGGAAGCGCATGTTTGATGTGAACGTATTAGGCCTTCTTAACGGTATGCAAGCGGTTCTTGCACCTATGATGGAGCGTAACAGCGGTACAATCATCAACATCAGTTCGATTGCAGGTAAGAAGACGTTCCCAAATCACGCGGCTTATTGTGGTACTAAGTTTGCGGTTCACGCTATCTCAGAAAATGTACGTGAGGAAGTGGCAGCGTCAAATGTACGTGTTACAACGATTGCCCCAGGTGCAGTTGAGACTGAACTACTTTCACATACTACGTCAGAAGACATCAAAGGTGGCTACGACGCATGGAAAGAAGATATGGGCGGTGTGTTAGCTGCAGATGATGTTGCACGTGCAGTTGAGTTTGCCTACGCACAACCACAGAATGTTTGTATTCGCGAAATTGCGTTAGCACCAACTAAGCAACAACCATAACTTTTTGTTTTGTAGAAGGTCAGCAACAGCTGGCCTTTTTTGGTTTCTAATCATGCGGTTTGATTGTGAGAATAACTTGACACAATTGGGGAAATTGAATTTAATCGAATTACTAACTGTAAATTAATTGTGTAAGTTGGGAGCTTTGAACCAACAAGGATTGTACATGATTGATGGTTAACATATGGTGCTTAATAATACAGGGATGATCAACGATGACAGAGTTAGCGCAATGTGATAGTGGAAATCCGACGGCAGCGGCTGCCCCGAATAGAAACGCAGTGAATGACAGTGACAACAGTGTCGAGCAATCAACATCAATTTGTTACGGTGAAGATGCATTTCAAAATATCTTACCTCAATGTGAAGTAACAGGGATTGTAACCACGCCCACTGGGAAAGTGTTAAAGTTTCGAACCAAGTATATTGGTTTTCATGCAAACAACATTATCATGATTGAAACGCCTTCGATCTCAGCTTCAGATTTATCCCAATATATATGTAGAAGTTATATCATCACCGCATGTATTACCTCTTCTAAAGGTAGCGGAGAGCGTGTCTATTTTAAAAGCACCATTGAATACTTACTGACAGGCGGCAATACAAGCCTAATTTTGATAAAGCTCCCCCATGCAGCACAAGTTGTCACAGGACTGAGGGAGAATGCACGCCTTGATATCAACCTACCCGCGACGCTGTTTTCTAACCCAAACAATTACTCATGTAACCTCAATAACATCTCACGAACAGGGTGCTTGATTGTCATTGAAAAAGGCAAAATTCATTACAAAGTCGGCTCTGTCGTCAACCTAAAAATCTTAGACAATGGAGATGGAGAGGGGAATGATGATCTAAGTGTGCAGGCCGTGGTAAAAAATATCAGCCAAACTCAACGCTATGAGAAAGTAGGCGTGCGGTTCGAGGATGAATGTGTCGATAAGATCAGTGCTTTGATTGAACGGTTACATTACTGCTCCGTTGAACAAAAGTTTATGCTTTAGAACGATGTCATTGGTCATCAGCGTTGAATCCGGGCCCTGCTCGGATTTTTTTATGGTGATGGAGACAAGACATTTCATCAGGGCCTGTGCGTACATTCAGTTTGTGATGTATGATTTCGGTTCTTAATAATTTTGCCTAACAGCCGATAACGTGTTGTTCAGACAAAAAACGTAAAAGAGAGCAAATGAATATTATTGGGATTGCCATTGGGGTAACGGGTTTACTGCTACTTGGCATGTTTATGTGGATGCTTGCTTTATCAATGCGGAAAAAGCGACTTGAAAAAGAGCGACGTGAACGAGAAATCGCTTATCGAAAAGCGGTTGAACGCAGTCGTCGTCAAGAACGAGAAGAGCGCGTGATGAAAGCAGAAGGTGGGCACATCCCGACAATTCTCTATCTCGCTAAGCTGTCTGAACGTAGTAACCCGAAAGAAGCCCTTTACTGGTACAACAAAGCAGCCAACTTAGACAACATCAATGGTATGTACGGTGTGGTGCGTATTAGCAATAAGATGCAACAAGACGTTATCTTAAAAGAACAAGCTAAGTACTGGAAAGTGTGCATTAAAGCACTCGAAGGGAGTATTCCACATAAGTTCGAAATGGGCCAAGCATTAATCAATGGTCGAGGGACGGACCTGAATGTGAGCAAAGGTCTTTCGGTCATGCAAGCCGCTGCAAAAGACAACCACATTGATGCCATCTTGTTCTTGGGTGATTGGTACTCTTCAGAAAACGACAGAGATCCGGTTAAGTCTGTCTCTCTCTACCGTCGAGCGGCGGAACTTAAAAGTAATGAAGGGCGCATGAAGCTAGGCTTGAACTATATTCGAGGGATCGGAGTTGCGAGCAACTTTTCTGTTGGTTGTTATTGGTTGGAGCGTGCCGCCGAGAAAGGTTATTTAGAAGCGATGTATCGAGCCGGTGAAGCATGGATGGATCAGCGACCAAACGGTAATTCCATTAGTTATATCTGGTTATTTTTGGCGGCGCAGTTGGGTTACGAGCCTGCAAAAAAACTACGAGATCAGGTCGCACAACAGATAGGGGTTGATACTGTTGTCGGTTTACAAAGTTTGTCTAAGCCGATGTTGAAAAAAATTCGTGATAAGAAGGTTGGTAAACACTCAATCATTAAGGCGTTAAATAAGCTCTATAAACGTGATATTCCTATTGAAGATTTAGATGCTTCATTGATCCAAGAGAACGCAGAGCAACCTACCCTTGAGAGTGAAACTGACGAAAACTCGGTCGAACTTGAGGCTCCTAATCGTTTAGATTTTTCGCAATCTCCGATGGATAACTCATCCAAATAAATTGTTTTTGAACAAAAAAATGGCCTCGTAGAAATACGAGGCCATTTTTATATCACAAAGTAATGTATTACTTAGTCGCTTTTTTCTGCTTTGATTTACACACAGCAGCGGTAAAGACTACGTCGGTTGAGCTGTTTAATGCTGTTTCAGCAGAGTCTTGTACAACACCAATGATGAAGCCAACCGCGACAACCTGCATTGCGATCTCATTCGGGATACCGAAGAGGCCACAAGCTAGTGGAATCAAAAGAAGTGAACCGCCAGCAACACCTGAAGCGCCACATGCCGATACCGCTGCGACTACGCTAAGGAGCAGTGCAGTCAGTAGATCAACCTCAATACCCATTGTATGAACGGCTGCGAGAGTCAGTGTAGTAATCGTGATTGCAGCGCCAGCCATGTTGATGGTCGCACCAAGAGGGATAGATACAGAGTAGGTATCTTCATCCAGTTTTAACTTCTCACATAAAGCCATATTTACTGGGATATTTGCCGCGCTTGAGCGTGTGAAGAATGCTGTCACACCTGATTCGCGAATACATTGCAATACTAGCGGGTATGGGTTCTCACCTGTTTTCACCAAGACAATGATTGGGTTGACCACTAGAGCAATGATCGCCATTGAGCTTAATAGAACAACCAGTAGTTGAGCGTAACCAGCTAATGCTTCAAACCCTGTAGTCGCCAGCGTTGCTGAAACTAGACCAAAAATACCAAAAGGCGCTAGACGGATAATGAAGCGAACGATTTGAGATACGCCATTGCTTAAGTCTTCAAAAACCGCTTTGGTCGTGTCAGAAGCGTGGTGAAGAGCAAGACCAAGACCGATCGCCCAAGCCAAAATACCGATGTAGTTTGCATTCATCAGTGCATTCACAGGGTTATCGACCAGTTTAAATAGCAGTGTATTTAGGACTTCCCCGATACCTTGTGGAGGCGTTGCGCCTTCTGCACCAGAAACAAGCGTTAGAGTCGTTGGGAATAAGAAGCTAAGTACAACTGCGGTTAACGCTGCAGCAAGTGTACCGAAAAGGTAAAGAACGACAATAGGACGCATATAGGTGTGTTGGTTTTTCTTTTGATTGGCGATCGATGCCGCAACCAAAATAAAAACAAGAATAGGAGCGACCGCTTTAAGGGCGCCGACAAACAGGCTTCCAAGTAGACCCACACTCTGAGCATGCTCTGGAGATACAATCGCTAGTCCGACACCTAAAATGATACCAGCTAGGATCTGCAGAACCAGATTGCCGCGAGCAAAACGGGCAATAAGTGAGTTGTGTTGCATAGTTATCCCTACAGTGAATAGTTTTATAGATTTGTAGTAATTTCAGTTATTGAAACTGAACCGGATATACTAACGGCTTGAAATTATGTGTCTAGAATTATTTGAAAAATAGCATTAAAAGTTACCTTTTCAGGTTTGTTGTTAATTTTATGTTGTTTCGGTGTGTGTTTGGTGAGGTGTTATTTGTTTCGCAATGAAAAAGGGGCGCAGGCCCCTTTTGATAGATGAAAAGCTAATAGCCGCCTTTCTTAGCAGAACGACCGGCTCCTTGAACTTTTTTGTAGAACTTAGTCTGTTGCTTGAATGTCGCTCGCTTTTCCGCAATCGTTGCGCTGTTTCTTTGTTGTTCACGTTGCAGCTTTTGATAGTTTCTCAAGCGTCTCTCATCAAGTTCCCCTGACTCAATGGCTTCACGAACACGGCATTGCGGTTCATCAAGATGCTGGCAATCGCTGAATCGGCACTGACTCGCATAGCCTTCTACGTCTGAGAAAGTTTCAGCAACGCCATCAGCACAGTCGATGAGCTGTAGCTCTCGCATTCCAGGAGTATCGATCAAAACCGCACCACTTGGCATGAAATGCATAGAGCGGCTGGTCGTGGTGTGCCGACCTTTGCTGTCATCTTCTCGAATTGATCCCGTTTGCTGCGTCTCCTCCTGTAAAAGAGTGTTGACCAATGTTGACTTTCCAACGCCTGAAGAACCCATAAAAGCAACGGTCTTTCCGCCTTGGCACCAAGCACTGAGTCGTTCGCACTCTTTAGAGTCTAAAGCGTTGAGGCTTTCGATCATCAGCAATGGATCGAGCTTTTGAACGAGCGAGCGTTTTTCTGCTTCGTCGCTGGCTAAATCTGCTTTAGTCAGAACGATAACAGGTTCTACTTGTGCTTCGTTTGCGATAGCGAGATAGCGCTCAATACGGCTGAGATTAAAATCGTCATTGAGTGAGCAGACAATAAACAGAGTTGTCACGTTTGCGGCAATCAATTGTTCACTCACTTTGCTACCTGAAGCTTTGCGATGAAACAGAGATTGTCGTTCTAGTAGACGGACGAAACCGTGTTCATTATTAACGAGCAGCCAATCACCAACGGTCATTGACGGTAAAGCTTTGTGTATCGGTAACGTTATCTCACCGAACTCACTAACGAGTTTATAGCCGCTACGATGGTGCTCTGTGACCCTTGCCGCGCAGTATTGCTGTTCAAGGTCGTCAAGTGTGAGTTGTTGCTGAAAAAGGTTATTCCAACCAAGTGTGGCTAATGGCACTGATTTATTGTTTTTGGTATTCATTATATGCCCCAAAAATACAGAATATCTGTATGAATTAGAATTCATTAGGGTCTTAGACCCCGGTTGCGTATCACCGGGCAATTTGAGGGAAGGGTAGGCGTGGCCTTAAAAAGTGGCTTGAGTTAAACGCGCTTCACCTGCTTTGCCGGGCGGGTATTTAATACAATCATCGTATCCTCCTAGGATTTGTTGTTTACCCAAGCATCATAACAAAAGAGGCGAGCAATTGCCCACCTCTTATCCGTTGAAATGCATTCAGTGATTGTGGTGTTTCATTCCACTCATTACTTTTTTAATTGGTGCGGTGAAGGTTTGCTTGTCACCATTAGCAAAAGTGATTTGAACATCGATCTCTTCACCTTCTACTAGCGGCTTTTTCAAGTTAAACAACATGATGTGTAGGCTGCCTGGCTTAAGCTCTACGCTGCCGTTTGCTGGAATTTCGATGCGGTCGATTTGACGCATCTTCATCACATCGCCCTCTTTTAACACATCATGTAACTCTACTTTATCCGCTGCGTCAGTCGAAGCCGCGACAATGTAACGTACTTGCTCGCTACGATTCATGATTTCAGTAAACACGGCGCTAGTCGCTGCATTTGGCGGAGTCGCGCGTGCATAAGCATGGTGTGTCATGACATCCATTTTAGCTTGTGCGACCGGGCTTAGCGCTAGTGTTGCTAACAGAAGGGCTTTTAATTTCATTCTAATGACCTTGTGAAGTAATGGTTTTAAAGGCTTCAACCAGTGGGGCTGGCGTTAAGGTGTGTGGCACTTTGGTAATAAGCGTGCCATCTGGTTTTAAAAAATAGAAATAGGAGCTGTGATCAAGCGTGTATTTGAGCTCGGAGTTTTCTAACTCTGTTTTTCGAAAGATAACACCATATTGATGAGCAATCGGCTTGGTCACTTCAAGCGGGGCTGATAGTCCTTCAATCATCGGATGAAAATATTGCGCGTACTTGAAAGAGTCTGCGGCGGCGTCACGTTCCGGATCGAGCGAGATAAATATTGGGCGAAACTGTTGTTTTGTCTCGTCATCCACCTGATTCAGCGCCCCTGCGAGCATTGCAAGCGATGTCGGGCAGACGTCTGGGCAACGAGTAAATCCAAAGTAGACTACTCGGGTTCGTGTATCCTGAGGATCGAAGAGTTTGACTGCTTGGTTGTTCTCACCATACAGAGTGACAGTCTCGTCAGTCGAAACCGCGTTTGATTGAGTATCTAAATAGTTTTTTACACCTACGCCCAAGGCAAACGCTGCTACTAAGATCAATGCCCATTTCTTGTTCATCGTTCCATCCTTACCGAAGTTTTTATCGAGGTGCTGCCGTCAGAAATAGTGCCATACCAGGTCATTGCTTCTGTAGTACATACGGGAAGAATGATATCGCCACGGAATTGGCCAGACTCGCTTTTCTCTAGTTTGAATACGACAGTGCCCATATCCATCTCCAAACCTTGAAGGGATACGAGAAGCTCATCACTTTCAACAGGCCAATCAACAGAAACAGTAGTAGGGACTAGAGGTTGGCTGGTGTCTTTACTCGCTTGGAGTTGAGTTTGGCCTTGAATACATGGTGAAGTGCTCAACAAACAATACTCTTCTAAAGAGATCGGTTCATCTTTTGCGTTTATCCAATTCACAATATCACTAGCGAAGAATCCACCGCTTACCGCTACGATCAATAAAAGCAGTTTTGCTACAGAAGGCATTGGGTATATCCATAGGTTAATATCGGGCGCAATCCTAGCATAATGATTTATAAAGCATTAAGTGAATGATTCAAACTGTGCTCGGAATCAACGAACGCAATCCGATTTCTGAATCCCATAGATAGTGTGGTCGAGTACTCTATCACCGATTTTTTCTTGGCGGGTGAGGATACCTTCTAACGTCATCCCGACTCGCTCTGCTACATTACGACTGGCAGTATTTTCGACGGCAGCGGAGAGTTGTACTTTCTCAAGCCCTAGTTGATCAAAGGCAATGCGAATCAGATGTTTGACGACGCGAGTGACGATCCCTTTTCCTTGATGTTTCTGGGATAACCAGTAGCCAATCTCGGCCATTTGAGTGTCGTAGTTGATGGTATTAAAACTGCAGTTTCCCACAACTTTGCCTTGGTAAATAATCGCGCAGGTCATCGACTTTCCATCTGCGTATTCTTGAAGTACACGCTGAACAAACAGTCGAAAGTCTTGTTCACTTTGACAAAATCGAGGCCAAGCTAACCATTGAGATAAATATTCACTTTGCTCCGATACAATTTCAGCATAGTGCTCGGCAAACGATTCTTGAACGAGGGCGATAGAAACCTCATCATCAATTCTTTGCGAAAACATAGACACCCCTAATTAAGTTACCTCAATCAACGTATCAAATTATGAAAGTGACCGCTATAAGGTATTGTTGTAATTTGATTTTCTTTCTAGCACAAAAAAACCGCACTACGTTGCATAAGTCACAAATTTGTTAATAACCATGGTATAAATATGGTTTATGGATACCACTTTCGTATACCCTCTAGCGCATAATTAATATTTATAAAATAATTTACGTCAGTATGGAATTCAGTGGTGTAGACGTGCGTGTTGATTTACGTCGTTTGTTGTTCGAAATTGCTTATGCCTTAGATGCGGTTGGTTTTGATGATATCTATCATGGCCACCGAGTGGCTTACATTGCTCATCGCTGCGCAGAGAAAATGGGATGGAGTGACGAGAGATGCCAACTTGTCTTTTCTTTAGGCTTAATTCACGATTGTGGTGTGTCTGACGGCGAAGAAAGAGGTGAACTACTTTCAACTTTTACGCCAAAAGGAACGAAGCCTCATTGCATCAAAGGGTATGAACTTCTCAGTGAGTGCAAGCCGTTATCTATTCTCGCTTTACCGATTCTTTATCACCACACTTGGTGGCAGCAACTTCAACATATCGATGATATTAATGATGAAGACAAGCAGCTTGCGGCGCTCGTATTCATTGCCGACCGCTTGGATTATTTGCACAGTCGTTGCCCTCTTGACGGTTATGGTAATTTGAGGGCAGAACAGAAAGCAGCCATTAAGAGCGAATTATCATTGCATGCAGGGACGATGTTTGAACCGAAGTTCGTCAAATACATGAATGAACTCATTGAATGCGATGACTTTTGGTTTTCGATGGACTCTCGTCATATTGAAAGCATCGCGTATAAGTTCTCGAGTTTGCCTTTATTTGCGAATCAGGTCGGTTTGGAAGAGTCGATAGAGGTTGCGGAATTATTTGCCCAGATTGTTGATGCGAAAAGCTCGTTCACTTATCACCACTCAAGGTATGTTGCAGAGTTGGCAGAGTATCTGGCAAAGCAGTTAGGGTATGCGCCAAGAACGCAGAGAATGCTCTACCTCGCAGGACTGATTCATGACATCGGTAAACTAAAAACCCCGAGCGCGATTTTACATAAACCGAGTGCGTTGACGGATGAAGAGTACTGCTGCATTAAGCGACATGCGACCGACTCAAGGCACGCTTTAGAGAACATGTTTACAGATTCTATCGTGATCGAATGGGCTGCAAACCATCATGAGCGTTTGGACGGTTCAGGCTATCCGTTAGGATTAAGCGGTGAGCAATTAGATGGACCAAGCCGATTGGTTGCCGTTGCCGATGTATTTCAAGCGCTCACGCAATCTCGCCCTTACAGACCTGGGTTGCCTTTATCTAAAGCGGTCGGAATTATCGAGGCTCTAGTAGAGAATCATCAACTCGATGATAAGGTCTTCCAGTGCTTATTGGATAATGCTCAAGAATGTTATCGGATTTCTACGGGACAGGAATAGTTCACCAGTGCTGCCATAGCACTGGTGATTGAATCCGTATTTACTACTGTTGGTTTACAAACTCTTTAAAGCGAGCTTGTGTTTTTGCATCGGCTTTGCTGTACCAGAAGTGAAGCATTTCTTCGGCAGTAGTGTCGGCGCCCTTTACGTCACTCTTTGAAACTTGAGCAGGTAAGGTAACGGGTACAACTGCAGCGGTAGAAATTGCAGCAACACCGCCTCTACGGTTGTACTCTGCTAGCTCAATTTGGTGATTACGGCCAATCTGCATACCGTCTTTAATAAGCTTGTCTTGCTTAACAGAAACAGCAGCACCTTGAGCATCGTTTAAGCCCCACTTAAGATTAGTGATCTGTTTAGAACCTTCGTGTTCATTACGATACTTAGGTAGGTCGAAAGTCAGTTCTTTGTCTGATGTGTTAAACGTACCAATAATAGGATCGCTTTCTAAAATGACTCTATCTTTACCCTGGTCGAAGTATGGTTGGTAGGTGAAAAGAATTTGGTTTTCACCGTTTGGTAGAGTCAACGTTTTCGACGCTGAGAAGAAGCTACCAGACAACTCTGGCTTTGCGTCGTTAACCACGAGTACTTCAACAGTATCTGGAACCGTCAGAGTAACGTCTGCCGCCGCCGCGCCGCTTAACCCTAATGCAACTGAAGCGATCAATGTTGTTTTAATTTTCATTTTTATGATTCCCTAATAAACAGGCTTTTATTCGTCGAAAAGAGTGCCTAGCAATCGACTGGATTTCAATATCCAAATGTAAGAAGTTTGAAAGATTCACCAAACCTTAAATTGCGAATATGAAAGTTACATGAATAGTCACTGCTTTTCATAACCAGAGTTAGATTTAAGAGAATTTTAAATTTGAGCTACGTTTCACGGTCATGGCATCTGCGTTTCGTCTATATTAATGAAATGTTCAACGACTTAGGAGGATGACGCTATGGCATTAAAAGATGTGTTTGACAGCAGACTAGTGTTGTCACCATGGTACAACTTGGACTACACCCTATCCCTACTCAGCAAAGAATCTTCTCTGCATTGATTTCCTCGTGACGTTGTAACGACGTCAACTTAAAGCTATCGAATACTTATTGCCGACTCTATTTTCACCGGACGGCACCGATCTATTTAAAGGAAATTAATAATGAAACGTATCCCAGAACCTTTTCGCATCAAAATGGTAGAACCGATCAAAATGACCACGTTTGACGATCGTGTTGAAGCACTGAATGAAGCCGGGTTAAACCCTTTTCTACTTCGCAGTGATGATGTCTATATTGATTTGCTGACGGATTCAGGCACAGGCGCAATGAGCGACAACCAATGGGCTGGCTTAATGATGGGCGATGAGTCGTATGCGGGTAGTCGTAACTACTACAATTTATGCGCAGCGGTTGAACACTTCTTTGGGTACAAGCTCACCGTGCCCGCTCACCAAGGGCGTGGTGCTGAACAAATTTTGTTTCCTGCGTTAATTGAACGAATGAAGACCGTTCGCGGTGGCAAAGAGCCAGTGTTTATCTCAAATTATCACTTTGATACAACGGCAGGGCACATCGAACTCAATGGTGGTAAAGCGATCAATGTTGTTGATCAGCATGCGTTTGATACAACAACCCCATACGATTGGAAAGGGAACTTTGATTTAGACAAACTGGAATCAACCATTGCTGAGTATGGAGCGGAGAACATTTGCGCCATCATCACGACCGTGACGTGTAATAGCTCTGGGGGGCAACCGGTATCAATGGCGAATATGCGTGCCGTATATGAAATCGCGACTAAAAATGATATCCCTGTCGTTATCGATTCCGCTCGATATTGTGAAAATGCTTACTTTATTAAGCAGCGAGAAAACGGTTATCAAGACAAATCAATCTTAGAAATCATTCGAGAGATGTACCAATACGGTGACATGCTAACCATGTCTGCGAAGAAGGACCCAATGGTGAACATTGGTGGGCTTTGTTGTATTCGAGATCATGAAGAGCTATTTCAAGCGGTTCGCACTCGTTGTGTGCCAATGGAAGGTTTTGTCACTTATGGCGGGATGGCTGGTCGTGATATGGAAGCGCTGGCTCGTGGTCTGTATGAAGGGGCAGATGAAGACTATCTGCATTACCGTATTAGCCAAGTTGAGTATTTGGGGGAAAGATTAAGAGAAGGCGGTATTCCGATCCAATATCCAACGGGCGGTCATGCCGTGTTTGTCGATGCTGCTAAGATTTTGCCGCATATTCCAGCCGATGAGTTTCCTGCTCAGGTACTGTGTAACGCACTTTATCTAGAGGCTGGTATACGAGCGGTTGAGATTGGCTCATTGTTACTTGGCCGTGATCCGGAGACAGGTGAACAGAAGGCCTCTGAGCTTGAGCTCATGCGTTTAACCATTCCTAGACGTGTCTACACAAATGACCACATGGACTACATTGCCGATGCGATCATTGCTCTGAAGGAGCGGGCACATGAACTGAAAGGTCTAACTTTTGACTATGAACCACCAGTGCTGCGTCACTTCACTGCTCGTTTTAAGTCTAAATAATGATCTAACCATCAAATAACCCTTTAAATACACTGCCGTGAATGCTAGTTGCGGCAGTGTTCCATATCGCACACCAATCTTATTCTAGTTCTAACTGCTGCAAAACGTACTCGGTTCTGTAGTTTATTCTGCGATTCGAACGGGTTACAAATTTTGACTCAAGATTCAAATTGTCATGTAACATTCTGATAACGTGCAATTGTTTTTTGACCTTGCCTCGTAATTGACCTTTATTTTTTCTTCCTAAAAAAAAGTTTCTTAAATACTGAAATTGATGTTTCCCACTCATGGGAGACAGTTTTCGCCCCAATGTTAGGGCAAACAATCAAGGAATGAGAGAAATAGGTATGAATCGTATTACTACGTGCGCTGCAGGGATCGCTCTTGCGATGTCTAGCGCAGCGATTGCCGCACCAACGGCTCCGAGTGTCGATGTTTATGGCTCAAACAATCTTCAGTTCTCGAAGATCGAGCTCGCGATGGAAGCCGTTTCAGGTTACAACCAAATGGTGAAGTATTCTGATCAAGCTGATATTACGATTAAGTTTAATCAGTGGAGTGGTTCAACAGGCGACACATACAAGATCTACTTCGACGGAGTAGAAGTCGCAACTGGCCCAATCGCAGGCAGCCAAACGAGTGCGAACTTTAAATATGGGACTGGTGGTCTTTACCAAATGACCATCGAGGCGTGTGATGCTACAGGTTGTAGCGTGAGTGCTCCGGTGGAAGTTGTGGTTGCAGATACAGACGGTGCGCATTTAAAGCCTTTGACGATGAACATCGATCCAAACAACAAGTCATACAATACCGACCCGAACACCGTGGTAGGTACTTACTTTGTTGAATGGGGTATTTATGGTCGTGACTATACAGTCGACAACCTTCCTGCTGACAACTTGACGCACATCCTATATGGCTTTATCCCAATTTGTGGTCCAAATGAGTCAGTTAAATCTGTTGGCGGTAACAGCTACAACGCATTGATGACCGCATGTCAGGGCGTGCCTGATTATGAAGTGGTTATCCATGACCCTTGGGCAGCATTCCAAAAAAGTTTCCCTCAAGCAGGTCATGAATACAGTTCGCCAATCAAAGGTAACTACGCAATGATGATGGCGCTTAAACAGCGTAATCCTGATCTGAAAATCATTCCGTCAATCGGTGGCTGGACGTTGTCAGATCCATTCTTTGATTTCACGACGAAAGCAAACCGAGACACCTTTGTTGCATCTGTAAAACGTTTCTTAAACACTTGGAAATTCTATGATGGTGTGGACATCGACTGGGAATTCCCAGGTGGTGGCGGTGCTGCCGCAAACCTTGGTGATCCAGTTAATGATGGCCCAGCGTACATTGCACTAATGCAAGAGCTACGCGTGATGCTTGACGAGCTTGAAGCGGAAACAGGCAGAACGTATGAGCTGACTTCTGCAATTGGTGTTGGCCACGACAAGATTGAAGATGTGAACTACGGTGAAGCTATCCAGTATATGGATTACATCTTCGCGATGACTTATGACTTCTACGGTGGTTGGAATAACGTTGTTGGACACCAAACAGCGCTTTACTGCGGTAACTTCATGCGCCCTGGTCAATGTGATGGTACGGGTGTCGATGAAAATGGTAAACCTTATACAGGCCCAGCTTATACTTCAGACAACGGTATTCAGCTTCTACTCGCTCAAGGCGTGCCTGCAAACAAGCTAGTACTTGGCGCAGCAATGTATGGGCGTGGCTGGGAAGGCGTGACTCCTGATACTTTAAGTGACCCAACTGATCCTATGACAGGTGTGGGTAACGGTAAGCTGAAAGGTGAGACTGCTCAGGGTGTTTGGGAAGACGGCGTGATTGACTACAAAGGAGTTAAGTCGTTCATGTTAGGTCCAGATAACACAGGTATCAATGGCTTTGAATATGGTTACGATGCTCAAGCAGAAGCCGCTTGGGTATGGAATCCAACATCAGGTCAGCTGATTACGTTTGATGACGACCGTTCAGTGAAAGCTAAAGGTGCGTATGTGCGTGACCTAGGCTTAGCGGGTCTGTTCTCATGGGAGATTGATGCAGATAACGGCGACATTCTTAATGCGATGCACGAAGGGCTAGCGGGTGGTCCGGTTCTTAACCGTGACCCAGTAGCGAATGCGGGCGCAGATATCACAGTTGTAGGACCTGCAAGCGTGGTTCTTGATGCGAGCGCATCATCAGATTCTGATGGAACAATTGCTAGCTACCAATGGACGCAAACTTCTGGTACTTCAGTTACTTTAACGGGTGCAAACAGTGCCGTAGCGAGCTTTGATGTAGCGGAAGTAGCGCAAACTGAAACGCTTAGCTTCAAAGTGACGGTAACAGATAACGAGGGTGCGACAGCGGTTGATACCGTTGTTTTAACGGTGAACTCGAAAGATCTACCGCCTGTGAACCAAGCTCCAGTGGCTGCTGTTAGCGCACCAACAAATGTGAATGCCGGTGATGTTGTGATTGTTGATGCTTCAGCTTCTAGTGACGCTGATAACGATACTCTCACTTACACTTGGTCAGTTCCAGCAGGCCTAAATGCAACAGTTGATGGAGCAAGCGTTAGCTTTGTTGCTCCAGAGTATACACAAGATACTCAGCTTGCCTTTAGTGTGACGGTTAGTGACGGTCAAGCGACTGATGCTGCATCTACCTCAGTCACGGTAGCTAAAGTATCGAGCGGTGGTGAGTTGTGTAGCAACCTATGGGAGTCTTCAACTGTTTACAATGGTGGAGACCAAGTTTCGTGGGCTGGTAAGGTATGGCAAGCGAAATGGTGGACACAAGGTGACGATCCATCTCAAGCAGGAGAGTGGGGCGTATGGAGTGAAGTTGGCCCAGCAAGTTGTGCAACTAACTAATCCTACTTCCATTTAAAGAAAAAGCCATTCGATGTTATCGAATGGCTTTGTTGTTTTTAGGGCTAAACGGAATTAAGTCACCGCTCTAACTTTGCCTTGTTTGAGACTATTCAGTACATCTGCTTTCGGTCCGTCTGCGATTACGCATCCTTTCTCCATCACAATCACTCGATCAACAACATCGAGCATTGAGGTTTTGTGAGTAATCAGAATTAACGTCTCTGAAGGCTTCAACTGGGCCAGTTGCTGCTTAATGTGCATCTCAGAACGGTTATCCATAGCACTGGTTGGTTCATCCATAAGAAGAACTGGTGGGCGCCCCAGAATCGCTCGCGCAATAGTGACGGCTTGACGCTGACCACCAGAGAGCAACATGCCGCCTTCTCCGACTTGGCGTTCTAGGCCTGCTGGGTCTTGTTGCGTAAATACGGTGACGCCAGCACGGTTTGCTGCATCCAACACATCTCGGTCATCGGCTAATGGGCGGCCAAGCGTAATGTTGTCGCGGATGCTGCCATAGAATAGTTGGCTATCTTGTGGAACACAGCCAATGTTTCGGCGTATGTCGATATGGTGTAACTGATCAATATCGGTATCATCAATACGGACATGGCCTTCAGTGGGCTTATATAGCCCCATAATCAAGCGTTCGAGTGTTGTTTTACCTGAACCAATTCGCCCAATGATAGCGACTTTTTCACCTGGATTAATGGTGATGCTAAGGTCGCGAATTGAAGCGATAGGTGAGTCGGGATAGTGGAAAGTAACTTTATCCAGCTCAATTTTTCCATGAACGATCGGGCGGTGGATATAGCGTTTACCCTCTTCTTGTTCGTCAGGCATCGACATGACTTGCTCAATGATGGTCATTGATGATTTGGCTTGGTTGTATCGAGTCGATAGTAGAGAGAGCTGAACCATAGGTCCAATTGCTCGACCACTCAGCATGGTCGCAGCAATTAGGCCACCCATCGTGAGCTCACCCTCAGAAATGAGGTACACACCCAAGATGATCATACCAACGTTAGAGGCTTGCTGAACAAAGCCTGCGGTATTTTGTATGCCATCGGTAATACGACGGCTCTTGATGTTCCAGTTTGCCATATGTGCTACAGCTTCTTCCCAGCGGAACTGGAACTGGCTTTGAGCACCAAACAGTTTAACGGTCTCTAGACCTGATAGACTTTCAATTAAGTTTGCATACTTTTGAGAAGCAAGGCGAGAGCCCTCTTCGATCGTATGACGTAATGGCCCTTGAATCAGCAGCGAGTAGATAACCAGAATCAATACACCAATAATTGGCACAATCACTAAGTTACCCGCCATCAGCCAAATTAGTACTAAGAACAGAATGGCGAATGGAAGATCGATAAGAGAACCAATGGTAGCAGAGGTGAAGAACTCTCGGATTGACTCGAACTCTTGAAGGTGACGAGCAAACGCACCGACAGAAGCAGGGCGTGCCTCCATTCGAATACCGAGCACTTTGCTAAAGAGTTTGGATGAAATCAGAATGTCTGACTTTTTACCTGCAACGTCAATGAAGTAACTTCGCATTAGCTTCAAGGTCAAATCGAACAAGAAGATGACGAAGATACCACTAGCTAGCACCCAGAGCGTTTCAAATGCAAGGTTTGGAACAACCTTATCATAGACAAGGCGGGTAAACATTGGTGCAGCGACGGCGAACAAGTTGATAAGAATTGAAGCTATCAACACGTCACGATAGATGCGTTTTGATTGCCAAATAGTTCCCCAGAACCAATGGCCTTCACGTGTTTTGAGTACTTCAGGTGAACGCTCATCATAGCGAAACTGCTTTTTGACTAGGAAGTAACGGCCAATGTACTGTTCTTTTAATTCGTCAACACTAATTGAAATAGGCACTAAACCTGATTCACCGGTTACGATCTCAGCCTCAGTCTTTTCATCGTTGAAACTATTCAGTACGCAGGCGTCACCACCTTTTAAAACTAGTACGACAGGTAAAACGAGCTGAGAAATGTCAAGCAAATCAGAACGATTCTCTTTAGCCACCAAGCCTGCGCGCTCCGCAGAACGTGGGAACAAGAAGGGCGTTAGCTTACCGTCTGTCAGCGGTAAGCCATTGATTAAAGCTTCGGGTGAATTAGCTAAGCCATAGTAACGACTGACGTAGATAAGCGAATTTAATAGCGGATCCTGCATGCTATACCTTTATTGTTATTTATCTACGATGAAGCCCTGGAAGACTTCAATAAAGTGTTCAGACAAGAAATCAAGCTGAGTTTGAGTCTCAACACGAGAAGCGATCGTCTTGATACCCAAGTTATGCGCAGTTCTTGAAATCGACGTCAATGTGAACTTCTGTTTCTCATCATCCAAGTGGTGGGTGTAGAGGTAATCTAGCTTCACATAGGCTGGGCGGAACTCATTGATGTAATCAAGCGATTGGAAGTTACGTCCGTAGTTATCCACCCCGAAGTCAGAGCCAGTCCCACGAATTGCGTTACAGAATAGTGCTGTGTGGTGAGGAGAGTGAATAAAGCAGTTTTCAGGGATCTCAAAGTGAAGCAATGCGGCCACTGAAGCGTGCTTATTGAGTAACTGAGTGACCCAACGAATGAAGCTTGGTTGAGCAATACTGCTTTGCGAAATGTTTATTGCGACAGGTTCGTTGAATTCTCCCGCTTCAAGTCGTTTCACTATCGCTTCGATAACATATTCATCAAACAGGTGGCTTGCATTCAGCTGTTCTAACGCAAACAGGTATTGGTTGGCACTGAATCGTTCACCATCTTTTTCAATCGCAGAGAACACTTCTCGGTGGTAAGTCTGACCCCAAGTGTTGTTCGCAGCTTGGAACCGGAAGCTGAACCAATCGTTATTGATGGCTTCTTCAACTAAGCTCTTCCACTGCTGTTTACCCATTAGACTATCGGTATGTTCTTCCGTCACATAACCGTAAGTGATCTCAGGATTGGATTTAGCGGTTGCCAGAGCGTTATCTAGCATAGTCAGAAGCTTAGATGAGCTGGTGGATGACTTGCTGTATACCACACCAAGCGCTAGATTCGATGTTGCCATCCCTGTAGGGTCTGCATTGATGTCTTGTACGTAAGTCACAATGCTATCAGCGATGAGCTTAAGCTCGGAATCTTCCATGTTCGGTAGAATAAAACCAAACTCTTCGGTAGAGATGCGCGCAATGGTCACGTTTGGTGATGTGAGTGACACCTTGAGGTGATCGGCTAGTTCACGCACCATACCATCACCTGCCTCGTAGCCTTTATCGTCATACAGTTCGCGAATAAAGCTTGCTTCAAGTATGGCAACGCCACCAATACCACCTTCGCCAATCCATGAATTTAGCTGGCTCATGTAGTACGCGCGGTTACCCAATTGTGAAACCGGGTCGATGTAAGCACGCTCACGAAGTTGCTGAGCTTCTTTTGCTTGAGCTTTGAAAGACTGTTCAAGTTGTGCTGACATGCTGTTAATACCGTCGACAACGTAAATCAAGTCTTGTGTTGTCGGGCGAGGTAGAGGCTCACCAAAGTGGTTACGAGCCACTTGCTCCATCTTATCAACAATCAGCTGAAGTGGCTTGAGCGCACGTTTAAGGATAAATGAGATAGAGAACAGACCAATTAACATGATGATGCAAAACGCGATGACCAAGCGTTCAAAAGCAAGCCAAAGCTGGGTGTAGGCATCCCCAGGGTGACTGACAATTTCGACTTCTGCTAGCTGCATCCAGCCGCTTGTCACAACGCGGCGATCATGAATTTTTTCGAATAGGTTCAGACTAGTGAACCATTTCGGCACTCGATTGGGCTTGATAGGGTACGACCGTAGGATTTCGTCGCCAGTATCGAGAAAGATGAGACGCACGATTGAATAGCTGCTGCCATCAAACAAGGCATTAATAACAGATTCAACTGCAACTTGGTCCTTGCTTTCCAAATAAGGCGCAAGTGCTAGTCCGACAGTATTAATGGTGTTGTTTACTTCAGAGCGCTGTTGCTGAATGAGGTTATTTCGAGTGGTATTGAACTCGATGATAAACACCGATATCAAAAGCATCAAAATAACCGCAATCATTCCCGCGACAAGTTGTTTATATAACGTCATGTTGCCTACTCATCATAATTAATTTTGGGTTTATTTAATTGGAGCGATTTCTCGCGGGCACGGAGATCATTCCATAGGCTTAGCCTTGATGACTTCCCTGCCAGTTGTCCATTTTTCGACTTCATTAGCCACAAGTTTTTACCGTTAAAACTGTATATCGGTAGAAGGTCTCGGCGTAATGAAGCTCGCTTTATTTGTGGGTTGATATTGTCTAACAATATCGGTTCAGCGCTGGGCTTTGAATAGTAAGCTAATACCATATGAAACTGATTTAATTCAATGGCTTTAACATACACAAGTCGAAGTTTTTTATCTGAGACACCGAGTTCAAGCAGAGAAAAATACTTAGCGATAGTGAAGTCTTCACAATCTCCAGCGTTACTGCCTAAAAACTCTAGCGGTGTTGCCCAATAGTCGTTCTTGCCCCACAGGTTGATGTCATTGACAAAATAGAGTTGATTGAAAAAGTTGTTTACCTTCGTGAGTTTGTCTCTTTCTGGTAGAGACTTGTACTGAGACATTTCGTTACGCCATGTTTCAACACGTTTTCCCGCTCGGTCTCCATAAGTCTGACGTACCGCATCAACCCAACGTTGCTCTTGTGTATTAAGAGCAAACGAGGCAGTAGAGGCGAGTAACACCACGGTAATTGCGACCGCAGCGCTGAGATTATTAAGCCCTTTCAATCTCACACCTTTGTGACTGAAAGGGAGACAAAACCATCATCCATTTATTCCTTAAGCGCATTGGTTTGTGCACTGAGTATCGGCTTCAGTAGATATTCAAGTATGGTTCGCTTACCGGTGATAATATCAACAGAAGCTGTCATACCAGGGATGATAGGAAGAGAGTTGTCTTTATCTAAGCTTGTTTCTTTGGTTCTAACTCGAACCAAATAGAAACTGTTGCCTTCCTCATCAGTCGTCGTGTCGGCACTGATATGTTCCAATGTGCCTTCTAAACCACCGTACTTGGTGAAGTCGTAAGCACTAAACTTCACCACGGTATGCAGTTCAGGGCGCAAAAACGCAATATCTTGAGGGGCGATTTTAGCTTCTACTAAGAGCGTGTCCTCACTAGGCACTATCTCTACGATGTCCATTCCCGGTTGAATTACACCACCCACTGTATTGACGTTGAGTGTTTTGACGGTACCCATTACAGGAGACGTTACGATAGTACGATTGACTCGGTCTTCTAGCCCTACGGTAGACTCTGTAAGTGACGACAGTTTATCTTGAGCTTCGTTTAACTTCTCTTGTTGTTCGGAACGGAATTTCTGTGCGGCGTCTATGCGGCTGAGCATCGACTCTCTGATAGCCGACTTGAGGACGGGCATTTTAAGTTCGCTAGAGGTAAGCTCTCGACGAGTATCATTCACTTGACGCTGCAGTTTTAACAGTTCGATGCGGGGTACGATACCTTCTTCAGCGAGAGGGCGTGTGATTTCTAGCTCTTTCTTCGCGAATCGATGGCTTTCGCGTAGGTTACGTACACGCGCTTGAATTTCGACAAGATCTTGCTGTTTTTGCTTTACTTGTTGATCGATCAAAGAGACTTGGTTACGCAGGTTATTGAGGTCTTGGCGGTATTCTGCACGTTGACGGGCAACTAGGTCGGGTTGAACCTCTTCCAATAACGGTGGGAAAGCGAGTTTATTGAAATCAAGCTGAACGTTGTTTTGCCAATTATCTTCACTGAAGTCTTCATTAATTTGCACGCTCGTAATTGAGGCAGACAGCTGAAGCACGCTGGCGGTCAGGTTAGCGACTTGTTGTTCACGTTCACGGTAGTCGGAACGAAAGCGAGTGTCATCGATGAGCAACAATTGCTGCCCTTTCTGAACAGTTTGTCCTTCACGAACGAGAATTTCTTTAACTAAGCCACCTTCAAGGTTTTGTACAACCTGGACTTGCGATGATGGTACGACTTTGCCTTGGCCGACAGTGACCTTGTCAATTTCAGCCCAAGATGCCCATAAGCCAGCAAGCACGAAAAACAACACCATTATCCAAAGCATAATTCTTGCGCTGGTTGGGGTGTTGAGTAGAAGTGCTGCAGTTTTATCATCGACATATTCCAACTCATTAGGAGTTAGTTTGTCATAACTGCTTTTGCTCATGGTTGTCCCTCGAAAATTAGCTTTATTTTATTGATTTTATTACTCATCTAACGAAATGTTAAGGATTTGATGTAAGAATAGCAGTCCTGAGTGATATATCCTCTTAATTTTATCTAGTTAGTCTATCAAATGGACTAATTACAGACATCTGACCTTGAGTTATGTAGATTAAGAGCGCACAATCTTGGAAAAAATTTCGCCTAGGAGTAAAGATGGAGCTTGAAGATATTCGCCGCGAGTACACAAAAGGTGGCTTGCGAAGAAAAGACTTATTGGCCAATCCGATTGCACAGTTTGATGTTTGGCTTAAACAAGCGATTGACGCCAAACTGACGGATCCAACTGCGATGACAGTCGCGACGGTTGACGCAACTGGTCAACCATTTCAACGTATTGTTCTCCTGAAAGATGTTGATAAGCAGGGTTTTATCTTTTACACCAACTTAGGTAGCCGTAAAGCTCAGCAGATCGAAGGTAATGCTAAGGTAAGTTTACATTTTCCTTGGCACCCTCTAGAGCGCCAGGTACACATTACTGGTGTCGCTGAAAAGCTAACAGCCGTAGAAAACATTAAGTATTTTTCTTCTCGCCCTAAAGCTAGCCAGCTTGCTGCAATCGCAAGTAAGCAGAGTAGTCGTATTTCTGCGCGTGGTGTACTGGAAGGTAAGTTCCTAGAGTTGAAGCAAAAATTTGAGAGTGGTGATATTCCAGTACCGAGTTTCTGGGGAGGCTACCGAATTAAGCCAGAGAGCATTGAGTTCTGGCAAGGTGGCGAGCATCGACTGCATGACCGATTCCTGTTCTCACGTGAGCAGGAGCAGTGGAATATTGACCGATTAGCTCCTTAATGCTCTGAGCCAAATGTCAAAAAGGCCTAGTCTGTAATGGACTAGGCCTTTTTAGTATTAGGTGGTGATTTATCGGATGTCTCTTACGACTCTAAAGCCAAGGTAGTTGGCTGCTGAAGACGGTGACAAATACAATTGCTTGTCAGCAGCGGCCATTTCAGGAGAGAAGTTCCAAGCTCCACCCTTTGCAATACCTCGGGAGCTGCTGGTCCATTGCCAAACATTACCAACCGTATCATAAAGACCAAGCTGGTTAGGTTTAAATGCGCTTACCGGAGAAGTACTGGTGTTTGACCAAGGCGTTCCGCTCCAACCTGTGTTTGCGCGCCCGGTAAGAAACTCGTTACCCCACCAAAATTTCGTGCTGGTTCCTGCGCGAGCAGCGATTTCCCACTCATCCTCTGTAGGAAGTCGATACTTCTGTCCTGTCTGCTTCATTAGCCATTTAGCATAAGAGCTGGCGTCGTTTTGACTGACACAAACGACAGGAGAGTTAGGGTGTTGATTAAAGCCTGGACTTCTCCAATTGCTGTTTTCAACTGGGGTTGTCTCACCATCTATTAACGCGGTACACGTGTTTTTAAGTTCAGCGTCTGTTCTATAAGCGGTATCTTCAACAAAACGTGTGAACTGGCTAACTGTAATTGGTGTGACACCTACGCCATAAGAAGACTTGAGGCGAACCTGGTTGGATGCGTGCTCTCCGATAAAGTATGTGCCTGACGTGATCGTGATTAATTCAGGTGCTCGACTTTGATTTCTCATTTTGTCAGAAAACTTACGCCCCGTTTTGAGAGGGTAGAGATCAGACTCTAGTTTTGCACGTAACTCTGAATCAAACTCTAACGCCATAGTCTTCGAGAAACTGTTGTAGCCTTTTTTCTGTACAACAACATTGTGGTCTCCTACAGGGAGCATCACTTCGACTGGAGCCACTCCATATGAGATTCCATCAATTAAGACTAGGGAGTTAGATAAGTTTGAACTGACGTTTAGGGTGACCCAAGCGATCTCTTGATCTAATTGGGACGTGCTGGTTGCTGTTCCAGCACCATAACAATACTGAGAGCTGATTGACAGTAGTTGGCATGGCGCAGTAGTGCTAGGTCTAGCTTCTAGCTCCACGTCCATGACAGTATGGAACTGTTCACCATCCTGAAAGTTACTGCTTCGAGTTGAGTGTTTAACTACGTGAATATTGAGTGAGGTATTATCTAGATTATTCGCAACGAGCGATTGTTCTGTTACACGCGCAGGAAGTTTAGAACGAAATTGTTCTACAGCCTTTTGTAAGGCGAGGCTTTGTGTTTGGCTATCACACTGGGCGAGAGTCAATGAAGATGAACAGCGGTTGGTGTAGCTAATCGTCACCGATTCTGGTTGCGCCAGCTCTGATTTTAGGCGGTTGACTCGAGCCCGTACCATCGCTTGCTCAAGGTTATTGAGCGATTTTCGAATAGCATTAACTTCTCGGCTAGTCTGAGCCGTTGTATTTTGAGTTTCTTCGAGGGCAAGCTCAGCGTCTAGCAATGCTTTCTGATTAGTTTTTATTGATGTCCAAACTTCTTGATACTTTGCTTGAAGAGAAGATAAGTCTGTCGTTGGATCTTCGTCTAACGATTTATAGCTTTCAGACAGCTTAGTTTTTGCCTTCGATAAAGCTGAATCTAAAGATTTGGAGCGTGCTTGGAGTGCTTTAACATCGGTTTGCAATTGCACTAATGTAGACTGTTGTTCTAGCTTTAAC
Source organism: Vibrio sp. RE86 (assembly GCF_013114545.1). Lineage (GTDB taxonomy): Bacteria > Pseudomonadota > Gammaproteobacteria > Enterobacterales > Vibrionaceae > Vibrio. The sequence continues at coordinate 366,109 of NZ_VTXI01000001.1, forward strand.
TGCTCTGCGGCACGCAACGCATCATGCTTGCTGTATAATTGCTCGTCAATTTGTTCTATGGACAAAGCATTTTCCTGCGCCCATACCGTTGGCAGAGCTAAACAGGGAGATAATGCTATTAAAAGGGCAGATAAACCTAGGCGCATTGACTTTCTTCTACATCTTATTGGTGAATTAGTGAGACCGAAAACGAATAAAACGCTAACTGAAATTGATCGGTAGATCTCAGATTAGCGTTTAGACTCATTTAAGTATTCCCAATTAATACTTGTTTACTAGCCGCTTGGGCGTAGCTTGACCCAAACAGTATCATCTGTAGTGACAGATATCGTGCGGTTATAGGTCTGGAAACCATCTTTTGACACGGTAACTTCGTGTTGACCACGAGGTAATACGACTTCTACTGGTGTGCTGCCGTAGTTAATACCGTTGATCATCACGCTGTCTTCGTATTGGTCAGAACGAACAGTGACACTAATCCATTTTTTATAGTTTGTCTTAGTTTCGTTGGTCGTGCTGTTTTTTAAACAGTAACGGGTCGAAATATTTAATAGTTTACAAGCAGCTGCCGCTTCTGGGTGAGCTTGAACCGTCGCTTGAAGCTGAGCATAGTAACCGTTGTTACCCTCAAAGCCTGCGCTGATAACTTGGCTATCTTGAACATGAATGTTCAGTTGCACGCCATCGGCATTCTTTTTAGCAATGTCTGCTTCAGTTAGGCTATCCATGAGTTTAGTTTTAAACGTTTTGACAGCTTGCTGCTTAGTGAGGTACTGGCCTTGGCTAGTACATTCACCCAGTGTCATGGTTGCAGAACAGGTAGTTCTGTAGCTTGCTTCTAGAACTTCGCTCTCACTCAACTCAGAGTTTAAACGGTTAACACGAGCTTCTACTTTTTGTTCTTTCAGGTATGACAATTCTGAATCGAATCTGGTTTGCTTTTGCTTTACCTGAGAAATGCGCATTTTGCTTTCTGCAGTTGCCTGTTGAAGTTCAAGCAAAGCATTTTGGTTCTTCTTAACTTCAGTCCACGCATCTTGGTAAGCTCGTTGGAAAGTAACAAGATCGATGTCTGGATTATCGAGTAGTCTTCCATACTGCTTGTCTAATGTTGACTTAGCGCGATTACGCTTCGCATCGAGCTCTTGCTCTTCATGCTTTAATATTGAGTAATCATTTTCTAGCTGCTGCAGACGCTTTGACTCAGAGCTGTACTCCGTTGCCATGTTGTCGATTTCAGTTTGTTTGGTCTTTATCTTCTTCTCAAGTTCGGATACTGGATCAGTTTGAGCAGTCTGTTCTGCCAAAACTGATGTAGTAACCCAAAACGGGCTTAGCGCAAGCAAAAGCGCTGGAACGCGACGTATGATCATAAATTTCTGCAAACTATTAATGTGTAAATTATTGGTCATAGAATAAAAATCGGTGCTTAATATCCATATGAGCACTGTATTCAGAAAAAGGACAAACTTTTGACACTTTGCAACTTACGCATGAGATGCAGGTTTGTAATTCCAGTTTTCCGTTCTAATGGTTGAGCTATTCAACAAAAGAGTCAAATCAAACTCACTTCTAGGTTATACATTTTGATTCCATTAGAAAAATATGCAAGTAAAGATTTGAGCTCAAGTCATATCAACTTCTATAGAAGTGACATTGACCGTAATTTATGTGCACTTGGTCATTCTTCCAGTTGTTTTTATGAGCAATATTTCAGCATCTACAGCATGGCAAGGTACTGGTTCAAGTAGGGAAAGTGAGTGTGTGTTGCATATGTATACGTGCAAATTTCGAGTTATATCACTTTTGTTATACCATATATAAATTAGAAAGATTTTATGTTGAACCTGCTTATGTCTTCGTCCAATCCCCCAGAAAGCCTCTTAGATACTGCCAAAGAATCGTCACCCAAGCCTGCGCAGCTGGTGACTCTACCTTCTTATATGGATTGTCATGATCATAACTACACGCAAGTGGTTATCGGTTTGAAGGGGCAGGCAGAGTTTGAAGTTGGGGGCTATGGGAACTTAGTTGGCCCAGGTCAGGGTTGTGTGGTGACATCCGGCAGTGGTCATGCATTTGGTGGGGTTGTCGGGCAGTCCGATATACTGGTTTTGAATATGCCAATGCCGAATACGGACGACCCTCTTATGCTGCAAAGGCTAAATGAACTGAATCAAAGGGATACCTATTTTCAACTAGATGGTCAAATTCAAAAACTGATTCAGATGTTAGTTGCAGAAATGCAATCCAACCCTGATGACCTGCTTTTAAGTCGAGCTTGTAACGATACGGTGGTTGCCTTACTACAAAGACACATGTCAGCCTTTGAAGCGGTCCGCAAAGAGTCCCGTTTCGACTTAGAGGCGATTGATCGTTACATTGAGCAGCACCTGAGCCATAAAATCTCCGTTACTCAATTAGCGGGCAGTGTTTTCTTGGGCGAAAGCCAGTTCCACTCCTTATTCAAAGAACAGATGGGTATTACTCCTCACCAGTATGTCCTTGGTAAGCGAATTGATATGGCCAAGCAGCTTATCGAGCAAGGACACCTCACCTTAGGGCAGGTCGCCGAATTCACTGGTTTTTCTGGCCAAAGTGCATTTACTCACACCTTTTCTCGCCTTCAAGGGATGTCACCATCTTTGTATAAGAAACAATTCGGTTAAATAAGATAACGTAAACCATATAATATTTTGCTTATTTGGATGTGACCCTGTTTTAGTTTTGTTAAAAATCAGAGTTTTTAGCAAAAAACTCGGAGTTTTTGACAAGTAATCTTCTCAAGCTCAAAATACACTGCAGCCATTGTAGGAAACCTGAACTGATTTCAGGTGTGAGATTGAGGAAAACGCATGTTTACAGCGACTGATGTGTTAAACGCTGAGTTTGTTGAGCAACCGCTTAACAAGCTTTGGTCGTTGATCTCGCCACTTTATATGGTGGACGAATCACAATGGCTTGAGCAATTACTGCCGCTAGCAATACCAACTAATAACGAAAAAGCGCAGATTGCGGCAAAGACTACCCAACTGATTGAGTCGATTCGAGCTGACAAAAAGTCTATTCAGATGATTGATGCGTTGTTACTTGAGTACAGTCTAGATACTCAAGAAGGCATCTTACTGATGTGTTTGGCCGAAGCATTGATGCGTATTCCTGACTCAGCAACGGCTGACGCTTTAATTCGCGATAAGTTAACGGTCGCGGATTGGAAGTCACACTTAAAGAACTCTGATTCTGTGTTCGTGAATGCATCGACATGGGGGCTGATGTTAACAGGTAAGGTCGTTGGCCTTTCTGAGAACGAGTCACAAAGCCCAGTGAGTGCAGTAAATCGACTCGTCAACAAAATGTCTGAGCCAGTGATTCGTAAAGCGATGCACCAAGCAATGAAAGTGATGGGGCATCAGTTTGTTTTAGGCCGAACAATCGCAGAAGCGCAGAAGAATGGTCGCCCAATGCGCGACAAAGGATTCACCTATTCCTATGACATGCTAGGTGAGGCTGCCTTAACCACTGCAGATGCCAACAAGTACTTCAAAGACTACTTGATGGCGATTGAAGCGGTTGGCCGTGATAACTATGCGTCAGATGTTAGCCCAGCACCGTCTGTTTCTATCAAGCTTTCTGCACTGCACCCTCGCTATGAGGTTGCAAATGAAGAGCGTGTGCTTAACGAACTATACGACACCATTCAGCAGCTTTTACGCCGAGCAGTAGAGCTTGATGTTGCGATTACTATCGATGCGGAAGAAGCTGATCGTTTAGAGCTGTCGCTTAAGCTATTTGAAAAGGTTTATCGTAGTGAACTTGTTCAAGGCTGGGGTAAGTTTGGCTTAGTTGTTCAAGCATACTCTAAGCGCGCACTTCCTGTACTTGTTTGGCTAAATGGCCTAGCAAAAGAACAAGGCGACCTGATTCCTCTACGCCTAGTAAAAGGTGCTTATTGGGACAGTGAGATTAAGTGGTCTCAGCAAGCTGGTTACAGCAATTATCCAGTTTATACCCGTAAAGAAGCGACCGATGTGGCTTATCTAGCCTGCGCACGTTTCTTGTTGAGTCAAAATGTACGCGGCAACATCTTCCCTCAGTTTGCTAGCCATAATGCTCAAACAGTGACTTCGATTGCTGTGATGGCTGAGCACAAAGATTTCGAATTCCAGCGCCTGCATGGTATGGGAGATTCACTTTACAATCACGCGATGGAAGCGTATCAGCAATCTGTTCGTATTTATGCGCCAGTTGGTAGCCACAAAGATCTATTGCCATACCTTGTTCGACGTCTACTTGAAAATGGTGCAAACAGTTCCTTTGTTCACCGACTAGTCGATGCACGCTGCCCGGTTGATACATTGACGCAGCATCCAGTTGATATGTTGAATGCGTTTGACACGCTGAACAACGGTCAGATTCCACTACCTCCTGCTGTATTCCCTGAGCGCAAAAACTCTATTGGTATCAACGTAGATATTGAGAGTGAAGCGAAGCCGTTTGAACATGAAGTCGAGAGCTTTTTAAACAAAGAGTGGAACGCAGGACCGATCATCAACGGTCAACAACTTGCCGAAAGCATGATCAAGGAAGGTGTAAACCTTGAAACAGTGACTGCGCCTTACGACCGTACTATTGAAGTCGGAAAGGTGGCTTTCGCATCCCTTGATCATGTTTCCGAAGCGATTGAAGGTGCGCAGCAAGCATTTTCAACGTGGAGCACCAGCGATAAAGCGACAAGAGCCGAGAAACTAGAAAACCTAGCCGATTTGCTAGAAGAGAATCTTGCAGAGCTTGTTGCTCTATGCCACCAAGAGGCAGGTAAAACGATTCATGACAGTATTGATGAAGTCCGTGAAGCGGTAGACTTCTGTCGTTACTACGCTAAGCAAGTTAACGCGTTGGGTGCTATCAAAATTGATGGCTTTGATGGGCAAGCTCGACTGGTATCACGCGAAGGCCGAGGTGTCTTTGTTTGTATTAGTCCGTGGAACTTCCCCCTAGCGATTTTCTTAGGTCAGGTTACCGCAGCCTTAGTAGCCGGTAATACTGTTGTGGCTAAGCCAGCCGAGCAGACAAGCCTAATTGCAGCGCGCGCTGTTGAGCTGATGATGGATGCAGGCTTCCCTGCAGGCACTATTCAGCTCCTTACTGGTCGTGGTGCTGAGATTGGCTCTGCGCTGACTTCTCACCCAGCGATTGCAGGCGTGGCATTCACAGGCTCGACACCAACCGCTCAGCGAATCAATAGCACGTTAGCAGAGCGCGACGTTGATCCTGTTCCATTTATTGCGGAAACAGGCGGCCAAAACGCGATGATCGTAGACAGTACTGCGCTTCCAGAACAGGTTGTACGTGATGTTATTCGCTCGGCGTTTGCGTCTGCAGGCCAGCGTTGTAGCGCGCTTCGTGTTCTGTATGTTCAGGAAGATATTGCTGATCGTATCGTTGCTTTGATTCAAGGTGCGATGCAAGAGCTGAGCGTTGGAAAACCATACCTACATTCAACTGATGTTGGTCCTGTGATTGATTCAACGGCCAAGAACAAACTGATGGCTCATATCGAAGCCATGACGAACAGTGAGAAGAAAGTTGCACAACTTGCTCTTTCTGAAGAGCACGAGCGTGGCGATTTCGTTGCACCGACTGCATTTGAAATTCGTGATATATCGTGCCTGAAAGAGGAGCAATTTGGCCCTATCTTGCACATTGTTCGTTTCAAAGCGAGTGAGTTGACTCAGATTGTTGAGCAGATAAATACCACAGGCTTTGGCCTAACAATGGGTATCCACAGCCGCAATGAAACAACCTATCGCTGGATTGAGAAACACGCGCGAGTCGGTAACTGTTACATCAACCGAGACCAAGTCGGCGCGGTGGTTGGTGTTCAGCCATTCGGTGGTCAAGGCTTATCCGGTACAGGGCCAAAGGCGGGTGGTCCACACTACCTATACCGTTTCACTCAAACTCAGTTTTCTTAATTTAGTGCAGGAGAAGTAGCATGGTTCATCAAGTAACACGTTTTTCTGATGCATTTTCAGCGTGGGAAAACTGGAATCTTACCGATTTTGATTCAAAGAGTGAGTGTCTACTCGCTTTTAAACAGGCTTTGCAAATGACGCAGCCTAAATTAGCGTCTGTGGCGTCGTACCATATTGAGCAAGCATCAGCATTTTTGGCTGAAACGCATCAATTGGTTGGCCCAACAGGTGAAACAAATGAACTTTACACCGCGGGACGTGGTGTGGCTCTTGTGATTCAGGACAGCTCACAAGAGCAGGCTAAGCTAGCCGTAGTAGCGCAGGTTATTGCTGCACTTGTTGCTGGTAACGGTGTCATCTTATGTGGTGATGATACTGAGCTTAGCCAAGCATTGGAGGCGGCTTATACGCAGTCTTCACTTCCAACTAACCTTGTACAGTTTGCAGCACTCGATGCTTATCATCAGCTGCTTGAGTCCGATGTACGCAGTATTGGTTATGTAGGAAATCCAGAGGTTGAAACCAGTATCAACCGCCAACTGGCAAAACGCTCAGGTGCCATTGTGAGCCTGACGTCTGAAACGGATCTGGTCAACATTCCTGTTGCACACGATCCACATCTAGCGCTGAGATTTATTACTGAGCGTACTAGAACAATAAATATAACTGCAGTGGGTGGCAACGCAACCTTGCTAGAGCTAGGGAGCGAAGCTCACTAAACTTCAATGATTTGCCTCCCGAGATGGAGGCATTCAGGGAAGGCGATCTTTTACAAGAGGACAAATCAAATGGAAAATAGCTTTGCTATTACAACCACGTTTATTGCATATCTAATTCTGATGCTTGCAATTGGCGTTATTGCTTACCAACGAACGAAAAGCTCAAGTGACTACTTCCTTGGCGGCCGTTCGCTAGGCCCATGGCCTGCGGCATTGTCAGCAGGTGCATCGGACATGAGTGGTTGGCTACTGCTTGGCCTACCAGGTTACGCGTACGCGGCTGGTATTGAGGCATTTTGGCTTGCGGGCGGTCTATTGGTAGGTACATGGTTGAACTGGCTGATCACAGCGAAACGTCTACGTACTTACAGCATTACGACGGACGCGCTAACTCTGCCAGAGTTCCTATCACGTCGTTTCAATGATAATTCAAAGATGATTCAGGTAATCGCTGCTTTCTTCATTCTTTTATTCTTCCTTTTCTACACAAGCTCAGGCTTAGTAGCAGGCGGTAAATTATTTGAAACAGTCTTTGGTCTTGATTACACCACAGCGGTAGTGATCGGCACGATCTGTGTTGTGTCTTACACACTATTTGGTGGTTTCTTAGCGGTTTCATGGACTGACTTAGTGCAAGGTCTACTGATGTCTGCAGCGCTACTGATTGTGCCTATTACGGCGCTTGAAGGTGGCTTTGGCCAACTGGGCAGTGATTTGACAGCAATCAACCCAGAGCTTCTTACACTGTGGAACGATGCGAAAGGTGAACCACTATCTGCGATTGCGATCATCTCGCTAGCGGCTTGGGGTTTAGGCTACTTTGGTCAGCCACATATCTTGGCGCGTTTCAAAGCATCTCGTAGCAACAAAGATCTCACCACAGCTCGTCGTATTGCTGTGATTTGGACTGGCTTATCAATGGTTGGTGCAATGCTAGTCGGTCTGGTTGGTCTTGTGTACGCGAACAACTCTGGTATCAGTGTTGATGATGGTGAGAAAATCTTCATGCTGTTGGTTAACTCTCTGTTCCACCCAGTTATCGCAGGTATCTTACTGGCGGCTATTCTTGCGGCGGTAATGAGTACAGCCGACTCTCAGTTACTGGTATCTTCATCAGCACTGGCTGAAGACTTCTACAAACAAGTTTTCAAGAAAGATGCAACATCTGAAGAGATCGTTATGGTTGGCCGCATTGCGGTAATCGGTATTTCGATTGTGGCGCTTGTACTGGCAATGACACCTGACAGCTCAGTACTTGGCTTGGTTTCTTATGCGTGGGCAGGTTTTGGTGCCGCATTTGGTCCTGCACTTATTCTAAGTCTTTACTGGGAGCGTATGAACCGTAATGGTGCTCTAGCGGGTATCTTAGTTGGTGGTATCACAATTGTAGTATGGAAACAGCTATCTGGTGGTTGGTTTGATGTGTACGAAATCGTACCAGGAATCATCTTCTCAACGATTGCTATCGTTGGTGTTAGTTTGATGACAGGTGAGCCTGAGCAAGCGGTGAAGTCTCAGCATGCGACATTCAAAAAGCAGCTTGTCGAATTAGACTAAGGCGTCATTTAGATAATGTATTCAAGCCTCGCTAATGTTAGCGGGGCTTTTTTGTTTTTTTTATGACGGTATTGCTAGCGCACAGAATAATTTCTTGCCTGTGTATTAATTGAACAGAAATCACACTTTATAAACTTTCGTTTAAGTTTTTTGAACTCTCATGTTCATAATATGTCGATTATCAGTAGCAGACTGATTCAACGGAGAGAACACACATGCCACAAATGCACTGCCATTGCTGCCAAAAGAGCACCCCACACAAAGTTGTCCTTAAACGTTGTAGCGAAGAACATGACTCTGTGATGAAATCGATGGCTTGCTTTTTCGCTACTGTGTTTAAGGGCGATCACTATGTGAAAATGGAAAAACAAGCCTTCTGTCGCGTATGTAATGCTCAAAGCAGTGTCGCGACTTCTCAAGAAGATTCGTTCTCTGGCGTAAAAATCGCGTAACCTTCACAAAACTTCTGCAAAGATTGGTGTGGGTGTAAGTAGAACTGCACTTTTGTTTTAGAATAGTGTTTCTCTACCTTCACTTATAATGATTCGCCGATGGAACTAGATAGAATCGACCGAGAAATTCTCCGTGCCTTAAATTTAAAAGGTCGACTACCTGTTGTAGAGCTTGCCAAACAAGTTAACTTAACCACATCCCCTTGCTCAGATCGTGTAAAACGGTTAGAAAAAGAGGGGTATATAAAAGGCTATCATGCTGAACTAAACCCAGAGAAACTAGGGTTAGATGTTCAGGTCTTTATTCATATCCGTTTAGATCAAACCAGTTTTTCTATCTTCGAAAAGTTCGCTCAGGCCGTAGCAGATATGCCTGAAATTGAAGAGTGCTATTCACTGTCTGGCGACTTTGACACCATGATTAAAGTGCGAGTCAAAGATATGAAAGCGTATCAAAACTTCATGTCGACCAAATTAGGTACTTTGCCAGGAGTAATCCAAACTCGTAGCGAAGTGGTGATAGAAGAGCACAAAACCAGTTTTGGTGTGAATGCTGATTTGATAGGTAAGCTTTAACACGATGTGCAAAGAAAAAGGGAAGCTCGGTGGCTTCCCTTTTTACTGTCCGTATTTTGGGTGCTTAGGCTACAAATGAAGAGATAACACCAATAATACCGCCAAAGACGCCACCCCAAACGACTAACCAGCCTAGGTGCTCTTTGATCATCTTTTGAACCATCTCTTTAACTAAACGAGGCGTCAATTCACTTAAACGTTGGTCGATAATATTTTCAACATTGTCGCGGATTTCATCCATCATTGCCGGGGATTCAAATTGCTCTTTCAAAGCCTCTTTGATGGTGTCACTCTGGCTCATGTCGATAATCGCCTCTTGCATCTTCTCTACAAAAGGTTGTTTTAGTGGTTGCAGAGCTTCTGTCCCACCAAACATCGCGAGCATCCCGCCAAACTGAGAGTTTGCGATAACATCAACCAGTGAATCGAAAGTAGGATTGAAGTCGATCTTTTCAATCACAGGTTCGAGATTGAGTGATTTCCCGCCCGCCATCTCTTTGTTTAAGAACTTGTCGATGTTCTCTTGAGTAAAAAACTGTTCCATCATCAGATTCTTAATCGCGGCTTTAAACTCTTCAAAACGAGCCGGTATAACACCCGAGCCATATAGCCCTGGAACTTTCTCAAACAACATATGGATTGCGAGCCAGTTTGTAATAGCGCCAGAAAAGGCAAACAGGCCAGCATAGAAGGCAAGTTGATTATCGGTTTGGTAGCCACCGGCTAATAGCGCTAAAGCAATGATGTTAGTAAGTAAGCTTTTGTTCATGGGGGAGTTAAAACTAGATAATTGACGAAGCGGTGAGTATATACCAAGTACGTGACGAATCGACAGGTAAACGGTTGAAAATTCCCCGTAGGATATAGCCGCAAGTAATAATGGATATTCATACAAGGCAAATCAGGTGCCTTAAAATACGCAGTGTAATTTAGCCAAGCAATCGTGGTTGGTGATAAAACCTAACATAGTGAATACGCATGCCTGATTTCAATGTACCTACGAAACGTCTCTTACCCAATCTCATAATCCCCGTTATAGGCGTCTCTTCGTTGCTCATTTCGCCGGTCTACGCAAGTGGGCTTTTACTCCAAGAAGCCGTAGTTGCTAACGCAGGTACGGTTGGTGCAGGAGACGGGGTCTATACAGACTCTGCGGCCGCTATGTGGGCGAACCCAGCGACAATGTCATATATGGGAGAGAGTAAAACCACGGTAAATGGTTTGTTGTTTGACTTACAAATGGATTATGACGACAAACAGGGCGGGGGAAATGCTAATGGCCACACCGTTATGCCCGCTGTTGGCGTGTTCCATACTCAGCAGTTAACAGACAAATGGCATGCAGGTATTGCTCTAGGAACGGTTGGTGGTTCCAGTATCGACTATGGGCAAGAGTGGGCAGGGAGTCTGCTGATGAGTGACATCACGCTGACCGCGCTTCAATTGAATCCGTCTGTGAGTTATCAGGCAAATGAAAACCTTTCATTCGGTGCGGGGATCCAATTTAGCTGGGCCTCGCTAGAGATGGGCATGCTTAACGGTCAAGTTAACTTAGATGAGGATTCAGATTGGGCTTATGGCTATAACGTGGGCGTGATGTACAAACTCAATGAGCAGGTTGACCTTGGCTTTAGCTTCCGCTCTAAAGTGGAGCACGAATTCTCGACCACAATGACTGGGCCAGCTGCGTTGAGCCCGTCTGTCGCGACGGATCTTTCGGTACCCGCTATCTATGATGTCAGTGCGAAATATGCAGCGACGGATAAACTCAACTTACTGACCAGCGTTCAACTTCATCGATGGAGCGAATGGGATCAAACTGCTTTCGAGCTTGCTGGTGGAGCTCAAGCAAGTATTGACCGACAATGGGATGATGTTTGGAAAATCGCGCTTGGGGCTGACTATCAAGTTTCGAGTGATTGGAAGCTAAAAGCAGGCTTCTCGTATGAAACTTCTCCGCAAAATGATCCGACGTATCAATGGGTCGACTTACCTGTTGGCGAACAATATCGATATTCGGTAGGCGCGTCGACTTCGTGGAACGATTATACCTTTGATCTATTCTATGAATACGCGGATTTAGGCGATGTCGATATGCTTCATGAAAGCTCTGTATCTCCCGTAAATGGAACTTTCTCAGGCCAAATGCACTTTATTGGCCTGGGAGTGACTTTTTAGGACGTTAGTGACCCTCTGTCGTTTTGATAGCAGTTTTAATTGACTCTGGTAATGTCGCTTTGGTGTTGTTTTTGAAGGCAAACATCACACAAGTGGCATTACCAACGGTTGTTACCTTGCCAAGTTTAGTGCTGATGATTTTGTATTCCATAGTAAATCGATCGTCTTGTAAGTCGATTACACGAGATCCAATGAGCAGTGTATCAGGGTAGGTGACGGGCAGTTTATAGCGGCATTCAGTGTGCCCAAGGACAGGACCTATTCGGCTCTCTTTAAGGTTGACGAGTAAGTCTATCTCCTTAAAGTAATCTAGCCTTGCCGTTTCAAAGTAGCGAAAGTAGACCGCATTATTAACATGTTGAAGCGCATCCATCTCGCCCCAAGCGACAGGTATTTCTGTCACAACCGCAAATTCTTTTAATAACTCTTCCATGACCAATCCTCCATTTAGTTGAGTAAATATACTAAATGCAAATTCGATCTGGTGGATATTAATGTTAAAGAAATGTGAATCTAAACGCTACGCTTGCGCCAACATCCGTTAATTGTCGTATGGCACACTATCAAGCTTCCACATCTCTAGGGTATGTGCTGAATCAAAACAACGGCCCAAGAGAATTTGATATTTGGGATCATAAGGATCACCAATGTAAGTCGTTCGGATAAGCTCCCCAGTTTTCATGTCAACTTGAGTAACCGTTCGCCCTTTAAAGTTCTGAAGAATTACGAATTGCTCACTCTCATACACTAGCTGTTCACGATAAAACCAAAAGGTATCTGCTGTGTTCAGTAAAGTACATTTAAGAGGTATTGATGCTGATGTCGCACCAGCGTTTGGGGTAGAGAGTAGTAATGCGAGTATTAAGGTGCCCATAGCGCCATCCTTGTCCCACCTTAGAAGTTAAACTAAGTATAGGTAAGGCAAGCCAGTTTAGTACTGGCTTTTTTGCGCTACAGGCAAGTGAATCGTGTTATTGAGTTTGGTATTGCGTTAGCACTTCAGTTAACGACTTTGACGTGTGACTTAGATTTGCGATGCCCTGTGAAGACTGCTCCGCGATGGTGCGAATCGTATTGGACTGAGTTCGGATATCGCTAAGCTCGGAAGCAATATCGTTCGCGACAGAACTTTGCTCCTCAGCAGATGTTGATATTTGAATACTCATTTCCATAAGTGCATGAGCTGACTGGGAGATAGCTTGAACGTCATGGCCAATCTCCTCAACTAAATCACTGCTTGTTTGAGCTTGGCTTACGGTCTGCTCAGTGATCGATGCAATAGTTTGTGTTTCTGATTGCAGTTTCTCGATCATTGTTTGGATCTCTACTGTTGCTGATTGAGCACGGCCAGCCAAGGTTCGAACTTCATCTGCAACCACCGCAAAGCCTCTACCTTGCTCTCCCGCTCGTGCTGCTTCAATTGCTGCATTGAGTGCGAGTAAGTTAGTCTGCTCCGAGATGGAATTGATCGTTGTGATCACCTCATTAATATGGGTCGTATTTTCGGTTAGAGTTGAAACCGATTGTGAAGCCTGACCGATGTAATCAGAGAGTTTGCTGATCTCGTTGATCGCAGATTGAACACGTGCGTGGCTCTGCTCGATATGTTGTGAATCGTTTTCAGTTTGTTGAGTCGATTGCTGTGATATGTTTGCAACTTCTTTAGCCGACGCTGTCATCTCTTCCATCGCTGTGGCGACCGAGTCTAGAGAACTATATTGGTGACCGATTTGGGTTTCACTGGTCTTGATTTCTTGCTCAAACGATGAAGACGTTTCGCTTAGAGTCGTGGCACTGTCTTTAACGGTCACTACCAGTTCGGTCAACGTATCCATCGCCTTATCTAATGCACAACCAATTGTACCGAATTCGTCACGACCAGGGTGAAAGCCAAGACGAGAAGTTAGGTCGCCCTCACCAATGCGTTGCGTTGTGGTATATAAAACCCACAATGCGCCGCCTAGGAAAGTCGCTACCCAATAACAGAAGAGCCCAAAAGGGAGAGCACATAAAAAGCTGAGTGCAAAAGTGGTCAGTGCTTGTGTTTCTTCTTCGATGGCTAAGGTGTTGTGAAACGTCAGTTGGTACGTCTTTCCGTTGTTGGCTGCCTTTGTAACGACGGCAACGCCTTCTGAGTAGGTTGAAGGCTGCGCGCGTTGTACTTCTATCACATTGTCCAACGAATTTAACGTGTTTTGGCTATTGTCACTCAATGAAGCCACATTGAGTGCGCCTTCGAGGTACTGCTCGGCAGCTAAAATCGTATTGCTTTCAATGCTATCGAGCGTATGGAGGTAGCGTCCTCCGGCAATGATTGTAATAGATAACAAGAATAGACCCACAATTGTCCAAATCTTGTCATTGATAGACATTTTGATAAACAGTCGGTCAATCGTTCGAAATTTAACTTCTTTCATATTTCCATTCCATCAGAGTGGCTAAACCGTATTTGTAAGAAAGTATTTATAAATTTATCGAAACAACATAGGGATTTATTTGTTGTGGGTCGCATTTATTTGTAAATGAAAGTGCTTTTCTTGTTAGATTTGTGATCTGAATGTGGTTTTGCGCAGACTAAGGACGTGATCTGTAGTCAACGACGATGGAGGAGGTGGTGGGAAAGCCATTGGAGATGAACCGCAGCCGAGGTAGGGATTGGCTGCGGACGTGTGAAAGTGAGCTATGCAGTTTTTGCCCTGAGTATGAACTTAGCGGGTGAAAAGCCTGTCACCATCATTGTTCCAGATAGAACAAGTGTAGTGCCAATAACGGTATTGAAGCCAATTGGCTCGTCCAATATCAACCATCCCCAGAAAATACCAAATACGGGAATAAGGAACGTAACCGACAGCGCAGAGGCTGCACCTTCATCGGCGACTAAGCGAAAATAAAGCAGGTAAGCTGCTGCAGTACAGATTACGCCCAGCGCAATAACCGACATCATCTCGATTTGGGTAGGTTCCGATCGCATAGGGATGAAAGGTAACAGTGGCAATATAATTAGGACACCAGCCCACATACTGCCATGAGCGTTGTCGAACGAAGGGATCTTTGGCGCGCTCTTAGTGTAATTGGTCGCAATTCCATAGCTACTGGCTGCCATGACTCCGGCCAAGATGGGTAATGCGGCATCGATACCAATATTGATGGCATCCATCCCAACCAAGGTGATTACTCCCACTACACCAATGACCATTCCAAGTGTTGCCTTTTTTGTCAGGATTGCCTGATGCCAAAATATGCCAATCATTGCGCCCCAAATTGCCGCGGTTGAGTTAAGGACTGAAAGAGTTGAAGCGTTGAGCGTTTGTGCAGCATAAGCAAACAAAATGAAAGGCAGGGCAGTATTAAACAAACCGATGATCATAAAGTGTTTGAAATTGGCGCGAAAGGCGAGGTTTCGTTTTATCACAAGCGAAACCAGAAAAAGCGTTACGGCGGCAAACCCGACTCTTAATTCGATAAGGTATGCAGGCCCAAAGGTATTGGCAGCGATGCGCATGAAGAGGAATGAACTTCCCCAAATTGCAGCAAGACATATTAAGCGAAGAAAGCTAGCAGTACTCATTGATACTCCTTATTTTTTGTAACGCCAATGTGAACGAAATTGGTCAGATTAGCAATAGGAGAAAAGATTAGATGACCGATAGTGGCTAGGGTCCACAGAATCTAAATTGAGATTTTGCTGGTTTTTTCATCTGGTGAGAAACAGAAGTAAATGGACAGTCGTTAATTATTTCATTGGGCAATAATCTAGAAGTAATTCTCTTTATCCATGGGCTTATTGCGATGAATTTGATCGTGAATATCCACAAAGGTGTGCGAAAACATGGCTTCGAGTTAGCGACTCGCCAAGCGTGGAAATGCGGTATGAAAGCGAACTTAGTTAAGCGTGTCGTCGGGGTTGCTAAGGGTCAGATAGTTTGTGTTATTGAAGGAGTTCGTCCAGAGCTCTCAACAGAAATTAATAACACACTGCACACTGACGAAAAACAAGGGCGATATGTGTTTGTTGGAGGGATTGTTTGGCAACCAAATGATCTTTTAGCCCCAGGTTTCCCTGACTTTATGTTCATGCATTTACGTAACTTAGGCTCTAAGCATAAGTACATGACAGATGAAGAGTTGTTTCTTAATCTTGCATAAGGCCATACCGTGATTGCTCTGTTTCTTAAATGTTTGCTTGGCGCTGCGGCAGTATTGATGATTGCCTTATTGTCGAAGAGTAAAAGCTTTTACATTTCAGGACTAGTGCCGTTGTTTCCAACGTTTGCTCTTATTGCTCACTTTATCGTAGGAAATGAAAGAGGGATGGAGGAGTTACGTGTTACCGCGCTGTTTGGTCTGTACTCTCTGTTACCTTATGCAAGCTATCTTCTGGCGGTCTACTATTTTAGTTATCGGATGAGCCTAATTCAGACGCTATCAATGGCCACACTCGTTTGGATTATGTCTGCGATGATACTGCTCGCGGTATGGACGAGAGCGTTTGTGAGCGCATAAAAAAGCCCAGGTAAGACTCCTAGGCTTTTTTGCGTTAAAACGGGTACCAAAATAGATCGGTTTCTATCCATCGTTTCGTGATGGCGAGAATGACGGCTGCCAATATCAAGACAAGAGTTAACTTATCTTTTGCCGTTAATGGTTTAGCGCTATACCAAGTTCGACTCTTATGGCGGCCAAATCCGCGCAATGTCATTGCATTTGATATTTCGTCAGCTCGATCTAGGCTAGAAAAAATCAAAGGGCCAAGGATCTTAGCGACATTCTTTAGACGCTGAAACAAAGGGGTGCTCTTGGAGATATCAAGTCCTCTTGCCTGCTGAGCGTGCATGATATTAACAAAGTCATTCTTTACTTCAGGTAGATAACGAAGTGTCAGGCTGACTGCGTAGGCGATTTTGTAAGGCACGCCAATGCGGTTAAGGCTTGCGGCAAACTCGGTTGGGTGAGTGGTAAAAACAAACACCAGCGCGATCGGGAACATGCTGAAATACTTCAGTGTAACCGTTACCAAGTAGAACAGAGTTTCTTGCGTCAATGAGTAAGCACCTGGAAGCACCAGTAGCGGTGTGGTGCTGCCCATAAACTCACTACCTTGTTGAGGCGCAAGCAAGAACATGAACAGTGCGTTGAGCAGCAGTACGGTTCCAGTACCAAGTAACAGTGGCTTGTAGACCTTAACTGGAACGAGAGTCATCTTAAGCAGCGCGAGCCCCACTACAATCATTACCCCGATTAAACGTAAGTCGAATGTGGTGAGAACAACTGTCACCCAAGCCATAAATAGCGCAAATTTAGTAATGCCATTTAGTGCATGTAGCGGTGACTTAGTATCGACATAGCTGATACCAAACTTCATCTTTGAGGCATTCATGCGACACGACTCTCCGATTGGATAAAGAACTGCATAAAGCTATTGATATCATTGACTCCTATACGCTCAGCAAGGTCGTATAAGCTGGTGGTTGTGAGGTTAGCTCTGTCTAACAGTTCCGGTTGGCTGAACACTTGTGTCATTGGTGCATCTGCGATTAGCTTACTATCGGAAATGACGATCGAACGCTGGGTGTACTCAAGCACCAAATGCATATCGTGAGAGATGATCACTACAGTAATCCCCAATTCACGATTGAGCTTTTCAATGAAGCTGAGCATAGCGGTATAGTTACGATAGTCTTGTCCAGCTGTCGGCTCATCAAGGATAAGTAAGCTTGGCTCAAGTGCGAGAATCGAAGCGATAGTCACACGCTTCTTCTGCCCATAGCTTAATGCTTCGATTGGCCAGTTACGGTATTTGCTTAGCCCGCAAAGTTCGAGTACGGCAAGGACTTTATCGCTGATCTCTGATTCACTCAGCCCTTTGTTGCGCAGTCCAAACGCTATCTCATCGAAAATCATATGGTGTGAAATCATATGATTTGGGTTTTGCATCACCACACCGATCTTCTGGCTACGCTCAAAGATGGATAGTGAAGAAATATCTTGACCATTCAGTGCAATAGAGCCGGAGTCAGGTTCAATGACACCCATGATGAGCTTTGTAATCGTGGACTTACCCGAGCCATTTTTACCAAGGATAGAGATAAAGTCTCCTTGGTGGATATTGAATGAAACATCTTCCAGTGCGTTTTTCTCTCCATCATAGGAGTAAGTCAGCTTATCCACCGACAGAAGAACGTCAGCTTGAGTGCTTAGCTCAGGTTGGGGGGCTTGCCATGAAGCAAAGTGAGTTTTGTATTCATTCACCGATAAGCTTGCAAGTGAGGCTAGTGGCTCTTCGTCGCTAAGTGGACAGTTTGCCTTTTTCAATGCAGAAAGGTAGAGCGGCTCACGAATACCATGAGTATTTAACAACGGTGACGCGAGCAGCTCGTTAGGTGACATATCTGCAATGATCTCACCTTGTTCCATCAAAATGACGCGATCAATAGGGCGATGTAGAACATCCTCCAGACGGTGCTCGATGATGATGATGGTTTTACCGGTTTCCTTATGCAGTTGATCGATGATTTCGATCGTCTTGCGTCCTGTTTTAGGATCAAGTGCCGCAAGCGGCTCATCAAAAAGCAATGTCTCAACGTCATCCACGAGGATGCCTGCAAGAGACACACGTTGTTTTTGACCACCCGAAAGGTCGTGAGGTGAGCGCTCAAGCATCTCTTCTAGCTCAACCATCTTCGCGGTCGATTTCACCACAGGGTACATATCGATGTTTGAAGCCAATTGGTTTTCGAGAGCGAACGCAATGTCTTCACCGACGCTGAGCCCAACAAATTGGCTATCCGTATCTTGTAATACGGTACCAACTTGCTCTGTGTATTGGTGGAGATCGAGCTGTGATGAAGTTTGACCATTTATGGTTAACTGGCCAGAGACTTCACCTTTAATCGCATGTGGGATTAAGCCGTTTAGACATTGACCAAGGGTAGACTTCCCGCTACCACTTGGACCAATAATGACGATTTTCTCTCCTTTCTCTATCCTTAGATTGATATGTTTTAGCGTCGGTTTATCAAGCGACTCATATCTAAAAGAGAAGTCAGAAAATTCAATTGTCATTGATAATTAAGCCTCAGTAAGGTTTCGGCTTTGTTTGTTGCGCTTGGCAACAGATTTCAAGATAAAGTAACCCACCACTGCGATAAGTACGGTGTTGCCAGCAGCAATGATTGAAAGTTGTGTGAACACTTTAGTAAACGGTTCCGCGTATAGAATAGTGTCTAAGAAAGCTGAGCAGCCGTAGCCAACAATGTTCCCGACCAGCGCAAGAACAACGAAAAGGGCAAAGTCTTTGTGGTTGAAGTCACCTTGAGAGAGACGGTTTTTGGTCAGCATCGGGAAGAAACCTAAAACCATACCAACGATACCAGAGCCTAATACCCAAGTGAGCCAAACGCCCCAACCAGCAAATAGGTCTGTCACCCAGTGACCGATGAATCCAACTAAGAAACCGACAAGAGGGCCAAAAAGAACAGAGAAAAGTGCAAGTACAGCCATTGCAGGTTTTAGCGTTGTGTTCGCGAACACTGGGATGCCAAACATAGGTAAACCACCGATACCATATAGAGCAGCGCCAATAGCGATCACAACAACGGTTTTTGCCGAAAGATTCATAGATAACCCTTTGTCTAAATCTTTAAAGAACTTAGTCTACAAGCGCTTATTTTGGTTGAATTTTATACGCCTACAGAAATGAGGCGCAGATTATACCCTCTAGTTGCCGTTTTGGAAAGATAACTGTCTAGACGGCTAAATAGTGACGTACAGATAAATTGCCGCATTGAGTGAGATGGTGAAAATGGATTAGGGGTTGCTATTTCGTAGATAAAAGAAGGGCTTCGAATGAAGCCCTTAAAATGGAGTCTAATATTAGTGATCGAGGTATAGGTAGTTCTGCCAACTCTTCATTCGGATCAATACCTTACGCATGATAGATACATGAGTAAATTTGTCTGAATAAACGGCGACTTCAACGGCAGTACCTAAAGGAAGTTTGTAGTCTGTTAAGTCATCAGTAATTTTTAGAGTGACAAACACACGACCACTGGTTCGAAGTGCTTCAGTACCTAGTAGCGCACCTCTTGCTTGGAATTGGCTTTCACCGATTGCAGGCAACACCTCTATAACTTCGCCTTTAAAGACCTTACCTGGCAGTGCTCTAAACAAGAACTCTGCCTCATAACCAGGCTGAAGGCGTTGCAGAGAGTTCTGCCTGAACGCCGCTGTATATAATAAGTCTTCGGTATGAACAAAGGTCATTACAGGCGCAAGCGGCAATGGCACAGCCATAACGCCTGGTCTTAGAGCGAGTTGGGTCGCAAAGCCATCGGTTGGTGCGCGAACAACGGTCTGTTCTAAATCGAACTCAGCTTGGCGAAGCTCTTGAATAAGCCTTGCGACAGTTGTATTTTCACCGCCGATCTCTGAGTCAAGTGCAAGTTCAGCTTGTTCAACTTTCGCTTTAGCGACGTTTACCGCCGATTCAGACGCTTTGTATGCCTGTCTTCTTGTATCAAGTTGTTGCTCGGTGAATGCGCCTTTGTCGAAGCCACGCTGGTAACGTTGGAACTCTCTCTTGGCTTTATCTCTTTCGGCAATCGCTTTATTTAACGAAGCATTGGCTTCTGTAAGTGAAGAATCTAACCCCAACGCACCTTGGCTTGCTTCTTTAATCTGCGCTTTCTTTTTACCTACTTCGGCTTCATAAGGAATTGGGTCAATCTTAAATAGTACATCGCCTTCTTTTAAAGGTTTGTTTGCTTCAACAGGAACTTCAATGACACGACCTCTAACCCCAGAAACTACTGGTGTAGTTGAGTAAACCTGGTTACCGATTTGGGTAAATGGGTGGTTGTAGTTCATCAGAAGGATCAAAGTACCGATCAATACAACGCCACCTAAAACTGCGGTTGGAACCGTCCACTTGTTAAGAGGGATATTGAAGACTTTAAAAATCGTAATACACAGTGCGGCATAAGTCAGAATGAGTAGTAAATCCATTATTGCTCCTCCTCGTGACTGTTAACACTTGGTGTAACTGGGTGAGAAGTGTTTTGTTGCTTCAGCGATTTCACTTCTTCTTTTAACTGGCTAACTTCATCGATAAGAGACTCAACACGGTGATGAATGTCGTGCTGCTCAGCTTCAAGCTTTTGAAACCCCCAACCGCGCTCTTTACGCCACAACGTTGCCCAAATCCAAAGAAATGGCCAAATAGCATGAAGGGTGAATAGGCTAACCCAGCCAGCGTAGTGGATAGCATCTTGGTGAGGGTGTTCACGTTCTTTTGCTATCTCGTAAGGGATATCGTGAATGACAATAATGCCGTAAAAAATGACAAGTGCTACAAAGACCAAAAGGCCGAGAGCAAAGTAATCCAAGAACATTCTAACAATCCTTGTTCAGTGAAATGGAGTGAATACAGAATACGATCGATGAGATTTAAAGTAAAAGAATAAAAACAACAAATTAGAACGATATCAGTTACACTCGAGTTACATTTTATTAATTGGCGGACGGGAGATTCATATGCCTTTTCAGGGTGAGATTGCGGCAGTCAGCGCTGCACTAGTTTGGGCTATCGCCACCTGGATCTACAGTCAATTTAGCCATCAATTTAGTGCCCTTCAGCTAAACATAGTAAAAGGTGTGATTGCGTCAGGGATGATGTTATTGGTTTTTCCGCTTTCCCTTGATGCTATGCCTGAGCTCTCTTCATTGCACTTTGCTGTGCTCGCTCTGTCTGGTGTTATTGGGATTGCCATTGGCGACAGTGCTTATTTTGCATCTCTCAAACGTATCGGCCCCAACAAAACCTTGCTTCTTGAGTCGCTAGCGCCACCGCTTTCTGGGGTATTGGCACTGTTAGCTTTAGGCAGTGTATTGTCATTACAAAGCTGGCTCGGTGTCGTAATTACTACATTGGCGGTCTCTGCGACGGTTTTTCATGCAGACGATGCAAAGGTTGACTGGCAAGGGGTAGGCTATGGTCTTGTAGCGAGCGTTTGTCAGGCGAGTGGGGTCGTTATCTCGCATTATGCGCTGGTGGCAGGCGATCTCCCGCCATTGCTCGGCGCACTGATTCGATTGTCTATGGGGGTGCTCGTTGTGATGATGATTATTCTCTGGGTTGAAAGAAAGCCATACCAAACGATGGGAGCTCACCTTAAATCGTTAGGCCAAAGTGGCTTTGGTTGGTTGCTTGCCGCAATTTTCGTCGGAACTTTTCTGGCGCTTTGGCTTCAGCAAATTGCGCTCAAGTACGCGAATCCAGCGATAGCCCAAAGCCTTATAGCCACCAGCCCTTTGTTTATGTTGGTGATTTATGCGATTAAAGGCGAGCCGATTTCAAAACGTGCCCTATTAGGGACTGTTGCTGCTGTAGTGGGTATCTCGCTGTTTTTCATTCAATAAAAAAGCCTGCCAATTTAAATAGTGGCAGGCTTAGCTTAATTCTGGAGATATATTACTCAGTGCAAACTTGATTTCGTCCGTTGGCTTTCGCTCGGTAAAGGGCTTTATCTGCACGATAGAAGGTTCGCTGAGTATTTTCTCCTTCACGATGGAGGGTAATACCAACACTTACGGTCAAGCCCCTTTCACCTAAGATACTTTGCCAACCGAAGTTGAAGATCCGCTCACGATAGTTTTCGGCGTGCATTTCAGCCTGTTCTAACGTTGAGCGTTCTAAAATTACCAAGAACTCTTCGCCACCAAAGCGGACGCAAGAGGCGCCTCTAAACTTAAAGTAGGCAGACAGTTCGTGTGACACGTTAACAATGGCTTTGTCCCCAACCAAATGACTGAGCTCGTCATTGATCGATTTAAAGTGGTCTATATCCACGACCATCAAGGCAAATGGAACGTCATGCAGCAACAGATCTTTGAGTTTCACGTCCAGCCAGCGTCTATTGTGCAAGCTGGTCAGTGGGTCGGTAAAGACATCTTGTTGCAGCTGTGCCACGGTGTGTTTTTGGCTTTCAGTTGTCTCTTTTAGCTCTTTGTTCTCTTGTTCGGAAAGAATGAGTTTAAGCTGCAACTCAAAGCGAGATAAGCGACGTAATTGGTTCGCACCAAGCTCGCCGATAGGGATGGTTTTCATTAAATCGGTTTCAATCCGAAAAGCACGCTTTTGGTACTCAAGCGCACTTTTAAAATCTTGTTTCTGTTCGCTGATCTCTGCGAGAGAGTTACACAGTTTGAGATTTAAGATAGGCGAAGCGAAGCGTTTGATGCGTTTATGGGTGGTCTCCAATACCCAATTGGCAATATGTGGCTTATTCTCTTCACTCAGGCAGGCTGCAAGCTCTAAACGCACGGAATTAGATAACCAAGCTGAGTGAATGTTACCCGTGGCGTATTGTATGTTACCTAAGCAGCTCATTGCTTGTTCGAGCTGTTTCGCTTGGCGATAGAGCTTAGCTTGATAGAGAAGTATCTGACCAGAAAGGACTTTATCACTGACGAGAATACTTAACTCTTCACACTCTTTGATGAGGTCGTTAGCCGCGGTTAAACGATTCAGTTCAATGTAACAGGCAAGCATATAGAGCTTGTAGCGAAGACGAAGTGAACGGCTTTCAATCGCATGGTCGATACTGTCTATCTTTTGATAGTAACGTAATGCTCGGTTGTGATCTCCGTAGGCATCACACAGGTTGCCCATGCCAAGAATCGCCAGTACGTACGCATCGATATAGC
This sequence comes from Vibrio sp. RE86, assembly GCF_013114545.1. Classification (GTDB taxonomy): domain Bacteria; phylum Pseudomonadota; class Gammaproteobacteria; order Enterobacterales; family Vibrionaceae; genus Vibrio. The sequence continues at coordinate 389,269 of NZ_VTXI01000001.1, forward strand.
CATTTTCAACCGCAATCGTTGAGGCACTGATGTATTCATTTAACGCACCATGATAATCGCCATTTTCGATGAGTTTATCTGCTAAGGCATTACGAACTTCTAGAATAAGCTCAGAGTCTTCAGGCAAACTCAGGTAGCCCAATGCCTCTTTTAGTTCATCGATACTGGTTTGGTATTGCTTAAGTTCAAAGCGAAACTCAGCACTTATCACCAAACATTGCGCTTTTTCTTGAAGAGTGGTCGCGACATGTTGCCTAACGTGATTCCAAAAAATCAGTGCCTCTTCACCATAAACCGAAGAAGCATCGAGACCAGAATCAGAAATCTTATTCAGTAGGGTGTCCATGCTGTGCTTCCTGTCGTTGGTTTTCTTCGAGTTGCTCTAACGTAAATGGGAAAGAGAGGATATCTTGATAAATCACTTTCGGTAATGGTTTGTTGAGTCCTTTTCTGCTCCAAGGGTAAATTTCGATCATCTGCGCTAAGACTTTGAATACATTAAGGGCGGTATCCCCTTTGTCTGCTAGCAACAGCCCTAAACGCTCACTACTGAGGCGCGATAGGAGGTCTTGTTTATTGCAGATAGAATGCGCGAGTTCAGCGCACACTTCGAGGTAGCCAGGGTCTTCATGTTGAATCATGATAACGGCGTGATTTGAACGTTTTAATTCCGTTTTAAATAGGATTAGCTGCTCCCACCAGTAGGTCTCTGACACCATCTGGCTGAGTTGCTTCTCAGGATCAAACTCGTGCTGACCACGAATTCGGTTGATCAGTTTGCGCGCACGTTGCTCTAGTTGGCGTTTAGAGGTGCGGGCTTTGTCATTGCTAACGCGAGCGGTTTGTTCACGCAACATCGTAGTAGAGTGTTTGCGGTATTTTTGAAAAGCTTCAAGTGCGAGTTTGAAGTCTCCAGACTCTTCCGCTACCCGAGATTGCTGAAAGCATATCTGTGAAAGCAGTTCACCGTTGTCAAAGGAATTGGCAGACTGCTCTGCCTGAATCAATAGCTCTGCGGCTTCTTGAGGGCGTTTTCTCAATAATTCAACGCGGGCTCGGCTAATGAAAGAGTGCGCTTTCATCCAGACCAAATCATGCTCTACGGCGAGTTCATGGGCCTTCTTAGTCGCTTGTTCTGCGTCTTCAATTCGTTCAAGCCCAAGCAGTGCTAAACCTCTAAAGTCCCATACTTCCGCTTGCCATGTTTTGTCATGATGGCCAATCAATGCCTCATTTGCGCCATCGAGTACAGACAGCATCTCAACATAGTTATTGAGTAGATAGTGATCCCAAGCCAACAGAATTCTTGCTTTACCTTCAAGCCAAGAGATCCGTGCGTTATTGGCAACCATTACTGCCAACTCATGTGTAGACTTCGCCAGTTGATACTCGTGAGTTATACGCCATACGTTCCCCAGGCCGATTAACGCTTCAAGTTGGACTTCGACTTCGTCAACCAGTGCTGATTGCTCTAACGCGTTTATCCAGAATTGTTGGGCAGAGTAGTATTTCGCTTGTCCCCAGTAGTGGAGTGCATGGATATGAAGAATTTCAGGGAGGAGGTCGTCGGTATCGAGTGCATTTAGCTTTCCAAACGCCTCTTTGATGTACTTGAGCCCTTTGCGGTAGTCCATGCTGCACCATGCGCAGCGTGACATAATAATCAGGCACTGAATTTCACCTTCAGGATAAAGGATTTGCGCGGAGCGGGAAGCACACTGTTCAGCAATCGCCCACACTTTGTCTGGCTCAGATTCAATTCTGTCCTTTAGCTGATCAATTTCTACTTCTAATAGTCGCTGGCTTTTATCCAATGAATCAATCCTTTACCGCTGAGATGTCATCTTACACTATGTCATTATATGAATAGAGGTCTCATTAACACTACAAAAAGTAAAAAAACGCGAACGGTTTAACGCTCCTCGTCACATTACTAATATTTATGATAGTAGCTCACGCAGCGTTAAAGGATTTTGTGTTAGCTCTAGCGTCTGCGCGGCCGTTTTTCCGTTCCTATCTTGATAGCACAAATTGTGCCAAGCACGGAAAATATCGAGCATTGGCAGCAAACCTCCAGGACGCAATTTACGCCTTGGTTCATTAATGAAGCTTTCAAACAGAGTCTGAAAACGGTTCTGATAAAACTTTGTGTGACGTATCGAGGCGTTACGTAGCCAGTGTTTCGGCTGATTATTATCACCGGCTAAGTAACAGATCCCTTTAGAAGCATCTTGATCGGTTGTGATCGCCCAGCGGTCGCGCCACCACCCCATATGAACAATATCGATCTTGTTGATATTGTATTGAGCTTGCCAGTTACTATCTTCCTCAACATACATAAGGTCGATATTTTGACGCTGTATACGCGGCAGACAAATACTGAGGGCTGCAGAGCGAAGCACCGGATCTTGTGGCAGATAGATGGAGACCCGTCGCTCATCCTGACACAGATCGAGCACGTGCAAAAAGTGCGCATAAGATGTGTAGGGTGGGCGAATCAATGCTCCTTTTGATGGGTAATTGAATACCGTCAGGTTACCCATAGGATCTTCTACATTGCCGCGCGCCAAAATGGTTTGATACTGCTGATCAATACGCTCACGAAGAATCGGAGATGGCGTCGGTGCGGGCATGTTTGCTTCTGAAGAGTGATCTCGAGAGACAAACCTCGCTGGGTATTGATAGGGGTCATGATCAACTTCGCCTACGGGGTCTTCCGCTGAAGAGTAGTTGACATGTTGGCACAGAATATAACCGCTGTGTGCTTCTCCAGTGGCAATCCATAATACGCCATTGTTACTTTTAGGCTGCAGAGGCACATAGTGGGAAGCAAGCTCATAACTGGCGGCGTGATTGACCCACCTTGCATCAAACATTGCAAGCTTGCGTCGGCATCGACTAGCGATGTGATCGAGATGGTCATAAAACGTTTTTGGATTGATCTCTAACTTACGGCATATCTCGCGAACGGAATACCCCATAAAGAGCAAGCCAAGAAGGTTCTCTTGAAAGTGAAGTTTTTTATTTGCACCAGACCATTTGTCTACGAAGGTCGATTGGCAACATTTGCAACGGTATCGTTGGCGATCACCACTGTAGCCAAAGGCGTGATAAAGGTGTTTATGAGTGTGAACAGAGAGGCCGAAATTCTCACAGTCGTCGCTGCGACAAGCTGGCAGGCCATCACTATGAAGATAGCGTAGGCGATGAAGTTCATTCAGAACTTCTTGGTTATTAAGTAAGGGGGGGAAAGCGCCACATTCACGGCATACCATCGCAGGGCGCTTAGGATTCGCATGCTGCACAACGTAACGATGTGCATCACTCAATCCAAAGTTGTCACACGCCAATGTTTTACAAAAGTTGAGCTGTAATCCGTCTGCTTCCTGTGGCAGTTTGCCAGTCGTCACTATCTCCCCCTCGGGATTATTCAGGCCACCAAGCGGACGCTCGGTGGCAAAATGAATCGATTTAGATGTTGATTGCTGTCTCTAGAGCCACTTTCATCATGTCGTTGAACGACTTTTGACGCTCTTCTGAGCTTAGCTTCTCACCACGGATGATGTGGTCAGATACTGTTAGGATAGTCAGTGCTTTCGCGCCTAGGTCAGCGGCTACGCCGTAGATACCTGCTGCTTCCATGTCTACACCTAGGATGCCTAGTTTTTCCATCTTCTCGAAGATGTCTGCTTCAGGTGTGTAGAAAAGGTCTGCAGAGAAAACGTTACCCACTTTTACTGGTACTTCTTGAGCACGAGCTTGGTTAACCGCTTCTTCTAGTAGGCCGAAATCAGCAATTGCTGCGAAGTCGTGATTGTTGAAACGAATACGGTTCACTTTAGAGTCAGTTGAAGCACCCATACCGATAACAACGTCCATAAGTTTCACGTCATCACGTACTGCACCACAGCTACCTACACGAATGACATTTTTCACGCCGTATTCAGCGATAAGCTCGTGAACATAGATACAGCATGATGGGATGCCCATACCATGACCCATTACTGATACTTTTTTACCTTTGTAAGTACCTGTGTAACCGAACATGTTACGAACGTCACAAACTTGCTTAACGTCATCTAGGAAAGTCTCGGCAATGTATTTTGCACGAAGCGGGTCGCCTGGCATCAGTACTGTTTCAGCGAAATCACCTGGTTGTGCATTAATATGTGGGGTTGCCATAGTTTTTACTCCAAATCTTCTTAGTCAATCAGTTTCTGATTACTAAATGTGTTGATTCTCAAAAATCTGTTGAGGCAATACTAGCTAGATATAGCAAGACTCCATGAGAGGTATATCACAAAAGAGCCTTGTTGTTGGCTAACACTACAAGTTAATAACTAAATATGTTGAAAGTAATAAGGCAATCGATTCGTAAAAACGTTTGCCTCTCTTGTGAACCAAAAAAGAGTTTTCAACGTAAGGAAAAAACACGTTGTACAAAAATAAAAGTTGTACAGTTTTTCAATTTGGTGCTAAAACTTATACAAGAATTAAATTTGTATAGCGTCACCACAAGGAGCTGGGTATGGACTCACAAATTAAAATCGGCATTAGTGCATGTGTGTTAGGCGACAAAGTGCGTTTTGACTCTGGACACAAAATTAGCAAGTTTGTAACGAAGGAGCTGTCACCCTATTTTGATTTTTTGCCTGTATGCCCAGAAGTTGGCTCAGGAATGACCGTGCCTAGACCGACAATCCGTTTGGTATCGAATGAAGAACGCATTGCTTTGGTTGAAACGAAAGACCCTTCGAAGGACCATACAGAGAAAATGGTCAGCTACTCTAAGCAGCGTGTTGCTGAACTAGAAAAAGAGCATCTTCGTGGTTACATAGTGTGTGCGAAATCACCGACCTGTGGCATGGAGCGCGTAAAAGTGTACAAAACTCAGAGCTCTGAAGCGGTTGGTATCGGTCTTTACACAAAAGAGTTGATGGAATCGATGCCATGGTTACCTGTGGAAGAAGATGGTCGACTTAACGATCCCGTTTTGAAAGAGAACTTTATTACTCGCGTCTATACCCTTGATGATTTCTATCGTTCGATGGGTGATGCTCCAACACGAGGCAAGATTGTTGCCTTTCACTCACGTTACAAGTTGACATTAATGGCGCACCATCCTGAGTCCTACAAAGAGCTGGGTAAGCTGGTGGCTAACATTAAAGATTATGATATCGACGAGTTCTTCGTGCTATACCGTGTGGCGCTAATGCAAGCGATTAAGCATAGAGCAAGTCGCAAAAACAATACCAACGTTTTGATGCACCTCCAAGGCTACTTTAAACGCGACCTTGATAAGTCGCAAAAGCAGGAGCTTCGTCAGGTTATTGATGACTATCGTGTAGGACTGCTGCCTTTACTCGCACCATTGACGCTGATTAAGCACTATTTATCCGCACACCCAGACGCTTATCTAGCGGAACAAGCTTTCTTTACCCCTTACCCTCAGGAGTTACGTTTACGATATGGATTATGAGAAAAATTACTTTGCTATTCGAGAGGTGTCTGAACGTACTGGTATCAAACCCGTTACGCTGAGAGCGTGGCAAAGACGTTACAATCTCGTTCAGCCATTGCGTACAGAGAAAGGGCACCGACTATACAGCGAAGAGCACATCGCTTTGATTGGTGAAATACAAAGCTGGCTCAACAAAGGGGTACCGATTGGGAAGGTCAAAGACTTGCTGGGTAAAACAGACGAGTTGGATAACGAGGAAGGCGTCGGTACTTCCGAGTTAGAAGAAGTTCAGGCGCTTCTCGAGGCTCTTTCTGATCTTAACAAGACGAAAGCAGACTCTATTGTTGGTAACGTCATGAAAGAGTATCCCCTCGATGTTGTCGAAAGTCAGTTTCTTCAACCCGTTTATAACGCTTTATCAGTGGTGAGGTACGCGCTTAGGACGATACAAACTAGCTTGTTTGAGGGCATTATACTTTCGAGAATTAACGCCATCATTGAGTCAGAAAATAAAGCGGCACGCGGCGGTAAGTGTTTGATGGTTAGCGGAGATGCGAGCGGTTCTATAGCAGCGCGTCTTCAAGCCCTGAAGTTATGTGAGCAAGGAAAGTACGTGGTGCTTCTTGATGGTGTGGACGACTTTTCTGGATTCATTGAGCATCAAGGTTTAAATGGCTACGCTTCTTTGGCTCTGTTTAGTTCACGCCCTTGGACATCTGCGCAGTTAACCGCTATTGAAAAAATAGGGGAGTCTTATCAAGGTGAGCTGTCTAGTTCGACGCTTCACGATATATAAATAGAAGGAAGGGAAGGATGAAGTTGGTTTGGTTGCGACGTGACTTAAGAGCCATTGATAACTCAGCATTGGTCGCTGCTAGCCAGTCTGGTGAACCGGTAGCCGCTTTGTATGTCGCGACACCAGAAACATGGTCGCGTCATGGCCTAGCGCCTATTCAAGCAGATTTGATGTTTAGGCGCTTATCGTCCCTTCGCGTTGAACTAGAGATGCAAAATATTCCTCTATACTACGCCGAAGTTAGCACTTACCGCAGTGCTGCTGACTTTGTTGCAGAAACAGCTAAAGTGAATGGTATTACCGGCGTTTACTTTAATAGAGAGTATGAGTTCGACGAGCAACAACGTGATCATCACTTAGAAGAACTCTTGGAATCTAGCTCCATCGAGTGTATTGGTTTGGACGACAAGTGCATATTCAAACCAGGCAGTGTATTTAATAAGCAGGGTGCGTATTTTAAAGTGTTCACCCCTTTCAAAAAAGCCTATCTCGCTAAGCTTGAGCAAGAATCATTTGTTGTAAGTAAGCCGGTTTCTACTGGTGGGACAGCGAAGTGTGTTGGCCTTGAAGAATTCTCTCCATCGAGCCAGTTTACCTACCCTAGGAAAGACAGTCAGGCGTACTCGGTCGAGACAGAAGATATCCTCCTGCAGTTGAGAGAATTTGTTAGCGAACAAGCCAATCAATACAACGACGAGCGTGATTTCCCTGCAATTGAGGGGACGAGTCGACTTTCTGCGTATTTAGCTATAGGTGCGCTTTCGGTTCGTCAATGTATGGCGAGGCTGCTTTATCAACAATCATCTCCACTGAGTACGGGGAGAGAAGTCTGGCAAAGCGAATTGATCTGGCGGGAGTTCTATCAACATTTGCTTCATTTTGAATCCAAACTCTCGAAAGGAAAGAGCTTCGTTGCGTGGGGAGACCAGCTTCATTGGAAGAATAATCCTCAACATATTGAAGCCTGGAAGCAGGGACAAACAGGTTATCCGATTGTAGATGCGGCAATGAGACAGTTAAATCAAACGGGATGGATGCATAACCGTCTTAGGATGATTGTCGCTAGCTTTCTTGTGAAGGACCTTCATGTAGATTGGCGAATCGGGGAGCAATACTTTATGTCCACCTTGATTGATGGTGACTACGCAGCCAACAATGGCGGATGGCAGTGGTGTGCGTCAACGGGGTGTGATGGCCAGCCCTATTTCCGAATCTTTAATCCAATCACTCAAGGAGAGAAGTTCGACCCGAATGGTGAGTTTGTACGTCGTTGGGTTCCTGAACTTACTGAGGTTCCTTTGAAACACTTACACAAGCCGTGGACATGGTTAGATGCAAAAGTGCTGTCATATCCTTCACCGATAGTTGATCACAAGACCGAAAGAGCGATAACCTTAGATCTTTACAAAGAAGCAAAGGAAAGTGTGGATCGTGCGTAAACTTATCGCGCTTATTGCCTGTCTAAGTTCTCCCCTCTATGCAGCGACATATGATCTGCCGATAGAAGGGAGCAGTATTGTTGGCCGAACTCAATATCATCAAATTGAGAAGGGCGATACGCTTGCCAATATAGCTAAGCAGTATGATGTTGGCTTTCTGTCTTTAATGGCCGCTAACAAAGGGGTTGATCCATTCCTTCCTCAAGAAGACTATGTTCTGACCATACCAACTAAGATTATTTTGCCTAATGTACAGCGAGAGGGGATTGTGATTAACCTCGCCGAGCTGCGACTGTACTATTTCGAACCTGAAATCAACAAAGTGCATATTTTCCCTGTTGGGATTGGGCGTGTTGGTCGCGACACACCTGAGATGGAAACGTCAATTAGCCAAAAACGACCTAATCCAACATGGACACCCCCTAACTCAATTCGCCAAGAGTATTTAGAAAAGGGGATCGAGTTGCCTAGAGTTGTTCCTGCTGGGCCTGAAAACCCATTGGGTGAATATGCGTTAAGACTGGCACATGGTGTTGGCGATTATTTGATACATGGAACGAATAAAGATTTTGGTATCGGGCTACGGGTTAGTTCCGGCTGTATTCGTATGGAACCTAAAGATATCGAGTGGTTGTTCCCTCAGGTCAAGCTGGGTGAAAAAGTAACGGTGATTAATGAGCCGATTAAAGTCGCACTAGAACCTGATCGCAGTGTGTTCCTTGAAGCGCATGAACCTCTAACCCGTAGCGATGGCATCAAACAGAACCTTGCAATCCCGCAAGAGCTAAGCTGGTGGTTGGAAGCGTTTGAACAATCGGATGTGAAAGCAAGAGCAGCGATACTGGCCCAAAATGGTGTGCCAGTTGAGATTGTCGCCCCAAGTTTTATTGGCGAAATCTAACGGTGCAAATGAAAAAGCCCGTGTTATACGGGCTTCTATTAAACAACAATATTCTTCTACGGTGAGATTCTCATCTCTAGCCAATCTGCTAAATGCTTATGCGGTTTTGGCTTTCGGGTTGTTAGCTTTACCAGCACTATCGGCTTTTTTGTCGTTTTTATCGGTTGATTTAATAGCCACAACTTGATCAGAGTCATTGGTTTTCGTCGTACCGAAAAATTTACCACCAGGCTCAATACTTAAGTCATCTGTATAAATAGTGCCTTTGACTTGTCCTTTCGCTAAAACCTCTATTTTGTTCGCACGGCATGTACCATCAAAGCTGCCATTAATGATGACGCTGCTCGCAATGATATCGCCTTCTACACGACCGACTTCACTGATGATCAGTGTTTTATCGACTTGGATATCACCATCAACGTAGCCATCGATTTGGATATCTGTTTCAACACTTAACTTCCCGGAGATTCGGCAGCCTTGTGCGATGACAGTTGTAGCTGATTGCTTATTCGCTGTTCCACTCTGTTTACCAAAGATGCCCATTGTACCCCCTGTATACTACTGAAAATGGACTCAAAATCTCCCACGCCCCAACGGACGAAGGGTTTTGGATTAAGTGCTTTTCCTAGAAAACGCACTTCATAATGTAGGTGTGGACCTGAAGACAGACCACTGTTACCTGTAAGTGCGATAAGGTCACCCTTTCGAACAAAGTCACCCGTTCGCACTTTAAATTTACTTAAATGAGAGTAGGTACTCTCAAAACCATGAGAGTGCTGTAGCTTAATAAAGTTTCCTGACCCTTTCTTACTTGGACGAACCATCGAGATCACACCATCAGCAGGTGCGTAAACGGGAGTCCCAATACTCACTGCAAAGTCTTGGCCTCGATGCATTTGATATTTACCTGTTACTGGGTGTAGGCGCTTACCGTAACTGGAAGATATGCGCCCGCCCTGAACTGGCGAGCCATTTGGTATTTGAGTAAGCATGCTCACACGGACGCTTGACGTAATAGCAGCAGCATCCAGTCGAGACTCGATTTCGCCAAACGAGGCATCGACATCAAGCGATTTTTCGATGTCGCCTAAACGGTCAGATATCTGTGCAAGACGTTCCTCTCGTTCAAAGAGGTCACTTTCGAGCTCACTTTTTAAAGCATTCAAAGAGGTGACTTGCTCACTTAGCGACATTGAATGAGTGATGAGCTCATCTTGCTTGAACTTGGCCTTGACGACTTCGTCAGAAAGATAATAAATCCACAGAGCGACGCTGGCTGCGCTCAATGCGAATAAAACCACTAAGAATTTGTAAAACTGCTTAAGGCTTTTACCGATAAAAAAGTGCTTCGAACCATCAATGGTAGAAATCGAAACAACAAGTGACTCTTTCATATTACCTAATGTGCCATCTCCATATAGAGCCGATAATACCAGACAAAAAATATAAACGAAACATCATTCTGTAACTTTTGAGGATTACATAGAAAAAAAGCAAAACAATATTCAACTGATTCAACGACGTGGGTAGGTTAGAGGCGCAGAAAAATGCAGATGAACGTGCGCGGAGTGCTATGTGCTGAGAGAAATGTATGGTGAGGAGTATGATTGATTGCAAAACAAAAGGTCTAGCACTTCTGCTAGACCTTTATCAATCTTTGTTGAGATATGGAGTAATCTCAATAAATATTACAGGACGTAATTACTTAGTGTAATCAATAGTGGTTTTTAGAGTTCGGTAAAACCAAGGATTTCACTGCTATTTCAATGCCTTGCAAAACGCCTGTTTAATCAATGTCACTCAATATCCATCAGTGTTAATAAAAATTGTCGCCACTTTGTCGCCATTTTTCGATAAAAAGTGGCTACAGACCTAACCTAGAAATAGGGTTTAATTCGGCTGCTTGAATCAGGTGATCGGGTGAGAAATGGGAATAGCGCATTGTCATTTTGATGTCGCTGTGACCAAGGATTTTTTGCAATACCAGAATGTTGCCGCCTGCTTCCATGAATCGACTGGCAAAGGTATGACGAAACACGTGTGTGTTTTGCCCCTCCGGTAAATCTGGAAATGTCTTGTTAACGATATACGCAATGCCGTGGAGACAGCATTTAAACAACTTATCCTTTTCGCCCGTTCGCTTAAACTCTATCAACTCGTTATAGAGTTTTTCGGTGATCGGCACAGTACGGTTTCTTTTGCTCTTAGTATCAAGAAACGTGATCTTGTATTTCGTAATTTGCGGCAAACGTAGGTTATTAGCTTCGGAAATACGGGCACCAGTAGACAAGCAAATTTTGCACACTAGTTCATATTCTTTGGCTCGTTTACTTTTGTTTATTCTGTCGAATAGCGCACTAATATCGTCATTTGAGAAAAAGCCCATTTCGGATTCTGAAACTTGAATCGATTTAACGCTGGCAAGTGGGTTTGGTTGCGTCCACTCGCCAAGTGAAATCAGCTCATTGAAGACGGCGCGTAAATATCTCAGGTCGAGGTTATTAGTAGGTGCAGAAATCAATTTGCCTGCGGTAGTTTCATCCCCGTATCGGTTTTTTGCCTTGCGGCTAGAACGCCAGTGAACAAAGTCTTTTGCAGTAAACTTGATTGCAAACGGGTTGCCGAGTTCTTCCACTATCGTGCAAAGGCGAGGGTAAACTTTCTTCGCAGATTTTAGGTGCTGGCCGTGAAGCTTGTACCAAAGTTCGACTAAATCTTGAAGTGACCGCAAGTCCTTTCTGTCGCCCAGCCAAGGCTTTTCATCGACTTCTTTCATTAAAAACTTTTCGTAAGCCAATGCTTCACCTTTGGTAGCGAAGCGTTTACGTTTTCTTGCTCCGCTTCGCCCTTGCGGGTAGCACTCACAGAGCCATGGCTTTTTGTTTCCGTCTTCGACTTTACGAACAGACATTAATTTAAAATACTCATTAGAGTCTGGTAGTACTCGCCGCCCACGGAAAGATAACGGTCTTTCAATGCTAGTTGTTGACTGCCGTTAGTTGAAATGAGCAGTAAGTTATAGTTGAAAGTCAGCCTTTTGGTAGCTGCATCATGTTCGGATATCTTTGCTGAAAAAACAGAAGCATGTTTGTTTGTGATTACAAAGTGTTGCCCGGAAAAGTCTGCTGTAGCTTCAATGTTTTGATTGTTTCGCATCTTGTTTGAAACTTTTTTCCCATCGAGTAACTTTTGCAAAGAAGAACGATTGAATGTGTATTGAATACAATCTGTTTCATTTGGTGCACAGTAGTAGATGGTTGCAGCCGGCTGATTGTTTTTGGTAAATCCATCACCAACTAAAACCACATTCATGTCTTGGGCATAACTAAACAAAGTCACGCAAGAGAGGAATACACCGATTAAAAACTTCATTTTTTGCTCCTAGCCAATTAACAAAATTATTATTCTTTGTTCATGCTCATGGTTACTCGACCAAGCACATTTATGCCTTCTTCTGATACTTCAATGGTCGAGTTTCCAAAGCTGATCGCCAGCTTTTTGCCGGGTAGGCGCTGAACATGGTTTACTGAGTGAGCACCATCTATTTCAATCAAGTACCTGCCAGAGGTCGCATTGGTTTCTTCTGTATTTAGAAAACAACGTTGATTTTCAATTTCAACTATAAGTGTTGAACCTGCTTTCAATCCGTAGCCGTCAAGAGTCAATGCATCAATGGCAACTTGGCTTGATTCAACAAGTGCACCATTCATTATCGAATGAACAACTATAGAGTCGGTTGGCGTTCTGTCTTCACCATTGTCATAAGGTTCACCCTCGCCTAAAGCCATATAGCGAACAGATGCACCAGTAGCTAAGTGCTCCCTAACTATCAGTTCAAAACCAGTTCGATTGTGAGTGTGCCATGTAGAGAAAGTTGAGTTTGGCACACCGTAGCGGTCACTCATTAATTCAAAAGTCTTACAACCAGTAACTTTTTTGAGCTTTTCAGTGAAATCTCGACCTCCAAGATATTCAAATGGGGGAATTTTTGCTTTCAACCTGCTCATAAGAGAAATTTTCCTATTCAAATAGGTAAATGAATTGCTCTAGATCACGTTAGTGATTTAAATTCCTCGTTAGAGAAAAATAAATTTTGCAAACAAGAAAAAATGATCGTAGGCTTTTCACATACACAAAATTGGTGAATCAATCTCACTCAATCACCATCAAATACACACAAACAAGTAGGATACCACTTATGGCAAGTATTCAAATAGCGGTTGACGCACCTTTTTGTACTAAAAAAGAGTTTCTGCGTCGCACTGGTTGGTCGTCATCTTCACTTGACCGCGCAATTACTGCTGGCGAAATCCCTATCTTAGAAAAAAAAGGCAGAAGCGGCAGCGTTCTAATCAACTTGGTAAAGCTTTATCAACGTGCTGCGGAGCAACAAGTATGAGCTTCGCTATCCCACCTAAAACCAAACTCACCCAGCAAGATGCAATGAGTGAGTCTTGGGAAGATAAATACCCGAACAAATGCCCAGTATGGCTAGAAGTAATTGGCTGGGCTTTCGTTTTCGTACCGTTCTTCTTCAATTGAGTATTAGTTATGGACGCAAATAACTCAATGTGCGTATTGCGTGAACGCAAACAACAAGCTTTTGATGCGGCTTGCTGTGATTTTGTTGTCAATCACGATGTTGAAGCGATTGCCCGAAAGCTTGAGCTTAACGGCACAATGCTTCGCAACATGCTGAACCCAAACCAACCGCACGTGCTTAAACCTGTTGTGCTTGCTTCTATCAGCCGTGTTTCTGGTGACTACTCAATCGTAAATACGTTATTTGCAGATGATGGGGTGGTCACTATCCCACTACCAAAAGCTGATGATGATCTGAACCTACTTGAACGAGTTCTACAACTCAACACCCATTCTGGTGAGCTTTCTAGCGATGCGTTAGCCATGTGCACCGCAGAGCGTTTACCGCGATCTACCAAACGCAAAACACTAGCCAAGGCACAAGCTGCTTTAGGCAACTTGGTTTTGCTAATTAATGACCTTGAACACCGCACCACAGGCTTGCACCCACTTGTACAAATGGGCACAGACTTTTTGGCTAATGGTGCACCTATCCCCGGCTTAGCCTAAGGAGCAACCATGAGTCAGTTAGCTAATAAACAAGAACTACAACCGCCTGTTCATCAAGTAAGTACACCAAGCGCACTAGAAAGTATTGCTGCGTGTAAGTCGCTTTTCGATAAAGGCGCAAAGCGTCAAAAGCTTCGCAAGATGTATGACGAAATGAGTGATCGCAGCCGTGGGCTAATCCTGATCGCAGGAGGTATGTCACCGAAAGACTACAACCGCTCATTCGATTCATTTGATGATTTAGAGCTGCAGAAAGTCCGTTCTGGTATGCAGTTTTTAAAAGAAATGGTGTTGAAGTTTGACCGCAAAGTAGGCGATGTCCGCCGCTTGAAACACTCCGATATTTGCAACGTGAATTAATCACCTAGCCAGCCTTGCCCCTGTAACAGGGGGCTTTTTTCGTCTTAGCGTAGGAGCATAGAAGATGAGTGAATTAGAACAAGCAATCAAGTTAAACCAAGAATCTAAAAAGTTTAGGGATGAAGCCCGAGAAGCGTTAAGCGAGTCTCGTGAGTTGTTGAACAACACAATCCGTTTTAATGACCAAGCTAATATCAACCAACGCCGCATAGCATTGGCAGTAAGTTCTCTATTACCTAAATCACTGAGAAACGATTTCAACTTAAATGAAGCTGATATTGAAAATACCGCAACGGTTTCACGCGACAATGTAGAAGTAATCCGAAAGCGTGAAATGCTAGATATTCTTCACGCTATCAATGTACTAGCTGTCACCAATAGTGACGTTATCCATATTTTTGTTAACTACGCAGCTAATATTAATTGCTTAGCTGTTTTTGCGTATGCACCGGAACACGACTACGCAAACGGAGACAACAGCGAACGTCTTTTTGAAAAGAATGTTTGGTTAAGCCATGACTTCGCATTGAAGCGATTACTTTCAATTGAAAGCCAACTAACAGAACTGATCATTGAAGCCCGTGAAGAAGCCGAAGCAAAAGCAGAGGTGGAAGCATGAGCAACATCTACGCACAACTATTCAATCAGTCATTTGAACAGATTGCCGCACGCTTTGAAAAAAGCAGCATAGCGCAGCAAGAAGAAATCGTGATTCAGCTTGATGCTATCGCTAAAAAGCTAACTCCTGTTCAAACACACCGCCCACTAGAAGACGTTTTAGCCGACATCAAAGAAGCGATGCAGGGTGATCGTGCAAGCGTGTTCTTCGCTCATACCTATGTGAGCTGGTACCGCTCTTATCAAAATGAGAACGCCAAGCCACAGCTACACCATTGGTCACAGCTAGATATGAAAAACCGCAGCCTGTTTATTGAAATGCTTGCCTTGCGTGATCTTGGCCGTTGGGACGATGAAGCACTTTTTCAATTTGAACAGTACTGCTTGTCAGTCATTGGTAAGTAAGGAGAGGTGAACGAATATGTGTAATTGCTTTGATGAAATGCTCGCAAGAGTTAAAGACGCTGCCGCTGAGCAACTAAAAGACACTCCTATGGTAGAGGGTTCTTTAAAAGTTGAATGGAAAAACCGTGTGTTCTTTCTTGATGGTAAACCGTCTGCCCCTGTCGCTCTGTATGTGGAAACAGAGTACCACCCACTAAAGAAAAACAATGAGCCAATGAAGAACAAAAGGAAGTTAGAAAACGGCTTCAAAATGTCTCATTGCCCTTTCTGCGGAACTGCATTTAATGAGGTGGCAGCATGAGTTCAACTACCGGAAAAGTGCAACCTCGTGAGCTGTACCCAACGCCGCCAGAAGTTGTCGACGCATTGCTATCAAAGTTAACCGTTCGCCCAACCGACAAGTTTTTAGAACCTTGTTACGGTACTGGCGCAATCTTCGACAAGATAGCTTTGCCACAAAGCCAAAAATCATTTGCTGAAATCGAAAAAGGTATTGATTACCTAACAACTGACTTCGGTACCCAAGACGTGATCATTACCAATCCACCGTTTTCACTAACGGAAGAATTTATTCGCAAAAGCCTAAGTGAGTTAGCACCAGATGGGACAATGGCATACCTGCAGCGTGTTAACTATTTAGGTTCTAAAAAGCGTTTACCTTTCTGGTTTGAAATCGGCTTTCCGCCAAAGTGCCCAATCATCGTTCCTCGCCCTCGTTTTGTGGGCGGTGGTTCAGATTCGTGTGAATACGCTTGGTTTATCTGGGATAACGGCAACCGCTTCGATATTCCTCAAGGGCTAAGCCATATCGTTTCAGTTGGTCATGAGGTAGCGGCATGATCTCACGTATCGAAAACCCAGTTAAGCAAGCTCATGTGATCAAAATTAGCGGTCGCTATTTCTCTAAGTTTGGCAAGAAAGGACAAGTTCAAACGGCTTGGTCATTGGCTGGTGCAGAAGTGTTTTTGAGTTCATTGGCGCCTGTTCTTAAAAAGCTCGATGAGAAAGGGAAGAAATACACGGTAGAACTAATTGAAGTCTTTGATCGTGTTGATTGTTATCCACCAAGAGAGCTATTCAAGTTACGTCATCGCCTTGAGCGAATGATGACGAATAGTTGCACCTATCATTCGTTTGAAGCTTATAAAAACTTCAATCATGAAGCTAAGCACAATCTAGTAGAAAAGGTGATGCTTACAACTCTGCAGTGGCATACAGCAGAGCGTAATAACTCACACCTAACTGTCGCTAACGTTAACTTTTTCTTTCAGTTTATTGGTACAGAGAGAGACGAAGCCAAGACGTTAGCGGAAAGGTTGGAAACCTTTAAGGAGAAAAAGGCTAACCCTGAAATGTTCAACGAATTTATGGACGACTGCCCATTTTGAACACTTTCACTCAAGGCTATTACCAATCTGTTAAGCCTCTACGCAACATATACATGCGCCCTCTCAATCCAATTGATGAGAGGGACGCTTGTTTAGTTCATGGGTATCAGCCAGTAGCTATTGAACCAGATGAACAAAACTTTATTGAGCGAGATTTATATCAGCTCAATCCAGATGATCACGCATGGAGAACCAGTAAAAAGTTCTTTAGTGATCTGCCTATCTATATCACAAAGTATTTTGCTAAACGCTATAAAGCTATTTTTTCTAAGAAAGGGAAGACGGCAGCAAATACATATCTTCGTGAAAAAATGGAACCTGCAATGGAGCGAGCAAGATTAGTTCTTGCTCAATACAAAGCTATTCCAACAACTCAAAAGGTTTATTTGCTCAGTGGAGAATATGACGACACTGAGCAAAGTAACTTTATGTCTAAAGAGCAGATGCGATTTGATTTTGACCAAATAGAAAAGAATCGTAAGCCGCCAGTCAATCGACTACTTGCAGAGCTTGAACCGTCAGAAGTTAAAGACATGGCATTCAAAATTAGCCAAATCACTAAGGCTAAATTCTCTCTTATAGCTGCCCGTATATCTGAACGTGAACTGGATGAAGACGAAATGCCAGAGGTGATCGGCTATGAAGAATTAGCCGAATTTGTCCGCCACTTCGGTATGACTCCACCGCGCAAGAAAAAGAAACAAACCGACCTAACCGCGCTTAATGACATTTCACGCATGTTAGATGAAAAGTGGTGGTATGGACGCCTCAACAAAATACGCAAAATCATGCGTGAACACCTTGCCATTGCAATGGGTCAAGTCTCGTCAAAAGCGTCACCTTATGCGTCATGGGATTGCGTTCGTGAACACCAAGCGCAGCAAACCGCTAACTATGAATACATCAAGCAATGCCAGTTATTAGATGAAGAAACAGGCGAAGAAGCTGATCTATGGGATATGGTCAAAAAGAGTGTGGCTAACCCTGCTATTCGTCGTCATGAATTGATGGTGCGCTGCCGTGGTTGTGAAGACATTGGCAACGAGCTGGGTTTGCAAGGTCTGTTCTTAACGTTGACCACTCCATCTAAGTATCACAACTCGTACAAAAGAGGTGGCTTTATTGACCACTGGAACGGTGCAAGCCCACGTGATGCGCAATCTTACCTAAACAATGTATGGCAGCGAATCCGCGCCAAACTAGGTCGTGAAGAAATCCGTTGGTTTGGTGTTCGTGTCGCTGAGCCACATCATGACGGCACACCACACTGGCATTTGCTGATCTGGGCAAAACCAGAAGATGTGATGCAAGTGCGTGACATCTTCATTTCATACGCTACGCAAGAAGACCGTGGCGAACTGCATCCAGAGCTTGAGAAAGAGAAGAAAAAGCCATTCCGCAAATGTGCTTACGTTGGGCCGCTAGATTACCGTCCACGTTGTGACTTTGGTTTTATTGACCCAGAGAAAGGCACTGCAACGGGCTACATCGCTAAATACATTTCAAAGAACATTGACGGCTTTGCAATGGACGGGGAGATCTCGGACGAAACAGGCAAGCCAGTTAAAGACATGGCGAAGAATGTTAGTGCTTGGAAAAGCCGTTGGAACATTCGCCAGTTCCAGTTCTTCGGTGGTGCGCCAGTCACGACTTACCGTGAACTGCGCCGCTTCGCTAACCAGAACAAAAAAGCGTTTATGGAATACCTCTTCATGCAAGAGCGTGTCGACCTACTCACTATCTACTCAATGCTGCAGCGTGATCTTGTTGGGCCTATTAAACCTAGCAAGCTGATCACCAATGAAGAGTTAATGAAAGTGATTGGTGATAGCTACCAGTCACGCATGAAGACCGAAGACGCAAGCATCACAGACACTTTAAAAGCTGCTGACCATGGTAACTGGCAAGGTTACATCATGGGGCAAGGTGGCCCATTCGTTAAGCGCGAAGATTTGCTGATCGTGAACTCTTATGAAGTACTGCCGTTCGCTTCACCTCATGGCGAAGACGTCCGCAAAATTGAGGGTTTCACTACACCAGAAGAAACCATCAAAACACGCACCAAAGTTTGGACGATTCAGAAGAAATCAAAGGTTAACGATGAAGCTAAAGCGTGCGCTCTTGGGAGCGAAGCGACCGCTTTTGGAGCCTCTGGCTCCTCTCGGAGTTCTGTCAATAACTGTACGGAGCCTGAGAAAGTACAGGTCTGCGATCAGCTAACCCGATTATTAGACCCTGTTAATAAACGGGCGAATAAATCACCAAATATTGATGAAGCGGCACTGGCCGCACTGCTAAAAGGCAGTTCAATTCGCATCGACGATGCAACGAGTATTCAAATCCGCCCTGCGGAGGTAGACGAACACGGCAATAAACGCCCTGCCCAGTTGGTAGAAGTGAGCCGTCAACGTTCGGACGACACCAATTGGATGGATTTCGAGGGTTGGGACAACCTATTCGCCCAACCAGAAAAGCAAGAGTATCAACAACCCGACCTGTCGATTTTCCCAGATGGGGACGACTGGCCGTTAATGTAGGAGAATTTAGGATGATATTACCAGGTGAAATTGTGGTGGATAACTTTGCTGATGGTGGCGGTGCTTCCACTGGTATGGAGTTGGGTTTAAATCGTCATGTAGATATTGCGATTAACCATGATCCTGCAGCTATCGATATGCATCGAGTCAATCACCCAGAGACGAAACACTATTGCGAATCGGTGTGGGATGTTGACCCAGTTGATGCATGTGCTGGTCGACCTGTTGGTTTAGCGTGGTTTTCACCTGACTGTAAGCATTTTTCTAAAGCAAAAGGAAACCGTCCGGTTGATAAGAATATTCGTGGGCTGGCATGGGTAGCTGTCCGTTGGGCGGCAATGGTACCAGTTCGTATGATGATGTTAGAAAACGTTGAAGAGTTCATGACATGGGGACCAGTTGTTGAAACCGAAAACGGCAAATTCAAACCATGCCCAGACCGCAAAGGCGAAACCTTTGATGCTTTTGTGAAAGTATTAACTGACGGATTGAATAAAGACCACCCAGCATGGGAAGAAATTAAAACAGCCCTTGGTGATGATTTCCCACATTACGATAAATTACAGGCTGGCTTAGGCTACACGCTAGACTTCAAGGTTCTTCATGCTTGCGACTATGGCGCACCTACCACGAGAAAACGTTTCTTTATGGTAGCCAGAAATGATGGTCAGCCAATCGAGTGGCCGGCTAAAACTCATGGCCCTGATGGGAGTGGTTTGAAACCTTACGCTTCGGCAGCAGATATTATTGATTGGTCTATCCCTGTTAAGTCTATTTGGGTATGCGGATTAAAGTGAGTATTGGTTAAATTGTATACTCACTCTTTACTAATCAGTTTAAAGTCCCAGTCGTGTGTATTTGCTTGTTTCTTATACTGCTCCCAAACCTCTAGGATTCGACCAACGGTAGTGCCATGGAAAGACATTTCAGGTTCATCAATCAAGATCATTTCTGTTGGTTCTGGGATTGGTTGGTTCAATGAGTTCACAGTCGTCTCTAAGCCGCCCTTGGTGTAAAGCAACTTGGCTCTAAGAACTTCAAAGCTGTACCCACGACCATTCCTAAACACTGCTTTAATCGTATTATTTAAGCTCTCTGTAACTGCGTTAGTGTATGGATAATCCCACCAGTTAAAGATGTACTCATGCCAGTTATCAATAGCCCTTATCGCATCTTTGAAATGCCGCCTTACCGCAGGAGTCGATAGTGCTTTCCAATTCTCCCAATACTCCTCAGCAAGCTGTCTTGTTGGCATGTCCCACATACCTAAATACGCCTCCTTAGCGTTGTAGACCTCCATTAGTTCAGGGAACTCATTAGTCCAGAAATCAAAAGAAGCCAATTCATTTAGTCCTTTGATATTGTCTCTGCGCTTCAGAAGTATCTTACGGTCGTTCTTGAGCTTTTTGCGCTCTTTGTCAGATAGCTCTCTCCGGATAGCTTTGCGTGCTTTCTCCATTGCTTCGTTAGCCATTTTTGCAACATGGAATCGGTCAACAACAACAATAGCATTAGGTAGAAGTTGCTTAACAGCAGTGCGGTATGGTCGCCACATATCAATACAAACGATCTCTATGTTCTTCCATCCACGGAGACGCATAATCGCCTTTTGAGTAGCATCTTGCGATCTGTCCTTGCGCATATCCAGAAGTGTTCTCTTCTCAATATCAGTCATTACAAGGTGCATTTTCTGGCTAAAGTGCGTCTCATCGATTCCAAGAACTCGTGGCGCTTGCCAGTCGTGCTTATTTTCAATAGCAGCGACGTAGTTGGCGAATACATTTCTGATCGTCTTCTCATCGACACCAAGCTCACTGGCCACGCTCAAGAACGGAACTTTCGCAGCCCGCTTAACTATGTAGTCAACAGTGCGCTTTGGCATTCTAAAGTCTTCGTGAAGCCACTCCAGCGGCTCGAAATACGTCTTACCACATGGCTTACACTTAAGACGTTTTCTAGTGAAGCTGATACGTACTGTCTTAGCGTGCATCTGAGTGTCAACATAACGTTGAACTCTCTTACCAATAACAACTGAGTCGGCTGAGCGGCATTCAGGGCAATCACGAACAATAACTACCGACTCAGCATGAATTACATAACTATCTTCATTTTCTTCTAATTGAAGAACGGAAACATTTCGTAGATTAAGCACTGTGCAACTCTTCAAATAAATGGCTATATCTTCGTGTGATCTGCTCTCGTGACAATCCCACACTTTTAGCAATAGATGTTTTTGTTATCTTATCGCCATTCAATGACATGCGCTCTATTTCAGACTTAATTTTGTTTTCTGTGCTTTCCGTTCTAATGTGATGTGTGATATATGCGCCTTGTGATGTGTGACGCATGCTAATGCTTCCTTTCTCTTTTAGCGCTTCACTGCATTGCTCATTTATCCAAACACACTCCGTTCTCAGTCCAGTTCCACTACCAGCAGATATTCGTGATTGCTTCTCCTCCCTACGCCATCCAGTTAAACAATCGTTGTACAAATCGTTGTTATAACCACTTAACACTACAAATCCATCAAGAGAAGTTAACGTGGAAAGTAATCTCTCATGTTCATTGGTGTCCATTTCATGGCGGTAGATCCCAGAGCGATTGTTAAGCGTTCTTGTTTCGAACAAGTAAGGGGGATCGACGTAGTGAAGGGTGTCGATGGCATCATGCTTTGTGATGCAATCTATAGCAGGTCGATTCTCGATATTCACACCTTGCAATCTTGCATGGACATATTTAAGTACGGGAGGGTATTTAGCCCAACAATGAGCTGAAGTGTTGTACTTTCTTGATGCTTCACAACGGAAACCAGTAATGTGGCCAGAGGCTGCACCCGAGCCAAACCCCATCGCAGAACGGACAATAGTTCTCCTCGCTCGCTCAATAGGCTCATCCGTAAACTCATACGCCAACTTAAACTCATCGCGGCTGTATGGGGTTAAATGACACAGTTCTATCAATCTAGAAGATGAGTATTTATCCCTAAGAACATTAAATAGATTGAATATATCTTGGTCGAGGTCGTTATAAACCTCACCATGACTCCTTTCTTTTCTAAGTAGAACGCTAGCTGCTCCACCGAATGGCTCTACATAAGTTTTGTGCTTGGGAAAGAACTCATAGAGCCATTTGGATAATCTGTATTTACCGCCGTGATAACGAAGAACTGGTGTATGCATGCTATACTCACTATAATCCGAATTACACACTACCGATTATAAAATGAACTCTATTTCATGTACACACTTTAATCCGTATACCCGTCTATTTTTAACCGCAAACGACCATTAGCGGAAAAGACAATGGAACGGATAGCCAAAGGGTTAGATAAGTTTGTGCTTTCTTCGGATGCCCCTTTTGTTGTGCCAGAAAACTGCGTTACGCCATTTGTTACTGAATGCGCCAACGCATCGAGTCAAAGAAACATGCCAGCAAATGAACCTTTACGAACCATATGTGCTCAAGTTAAAGGTGGTCACTTCGCTTTGGTAACTGCGTTTATAGCAAAGCACTTTACTGGTGTCAGTGGTTCTGACATCGAGGAGCCATTGCACACAGTAACAACGACTGATCACAATGCGTTAGTCACTAGCCATATGGTAAAAATGCGCGGTACCAATATCGGTCATAGTACCAATGAGCCAGTACATACCATTTCTGCAGGTGGTTTTCATATCGGAGAGGTAAGAGCATTTCTACTCAAGTACTACGGCACAAGTTACGGTGAGGCATGTGATAGTCCAATCGGTACTGTTACTACAAAAGACCGATTTGGTTTGGTTACAGTTAGAGGTGAAAAGTATCAAATCGTTGATATTGGTATGCGCATGTTAGAACCACATGAGCTGTTTGCGGCACAAGGTTTTCCAGAGGACTATAAAATCTCTCACAATAGTGAGGGTAAGAAGTTATCTAAAGCTAGTCAGGTTGCTCGATGTGGTAATGCAGTGTGTCCGCCAGTGGCGCAAGCTCTGGTTGAAGCAAATGTCGGTGTTGAAAGAGCAAGGATAGCGGCTTAACTACTAACAGTCTTTGTTGGTAAGGGAAATATCATATGAGTGAAGCTTGTCTAATATTACAGCTAGAAAGCTGTATGGATATACAGTATATTTACAGTGTCATTAGTAAGGGTATTGATATGTCTAAAGAAAAGCAGCTATTTCAATCCGCTCTGGATGTAATTATTGATGGTGTGGCCGTTAGTTCGGTAGGTGAGGGAAGAGAGGAAGCTGGGCGAGTGCTACTTGAGGGAGTGCTGCCAAGATTTGCTCATCTTTTGGATGATGAAAAAATAAAAGCCATCCAGTCGATAATCGGGATGGCTGATGAAGCGGAGAATCCAACGTTTAAGTTATAGCATGGAAAGCTGCTGTTTCAACTCTTCTCTATGTTCTGGTGTTAAAGCCTTAACCATATTAAAAGCTAGCTGTGACGTGGTTTTAGCACTAGGGCTAAGAGTGTGGCTATATGATAAATTCATCACGAAAGTGTGCCCACACTCGGGGTCACTACATGAGCAATACAAATCTGCATATTTCGTACTCATTCTATTTGATTTCTGGATGCGGCTTCTCTCGCCGCACTCTGGGCAAAGCACTCTCATAACATTGACCTAACTGAACTGACTGACAGCATAATATTACGTCAATGGCTGTATTTTTGTACAGTTTTATGCGTTTTCTCCGGTAGTAACATCAAACTTTAGATGTAGGCTTTTTATGTTTCTGATTTCCGGGTCATTGTTCACTTCATCCATAATCAGTTCGCAAACAGGTATGATCTCGTCTTTGGCGTATTCACTACCAATCTTGATCGGGTCGCCTAAGCTGGTTGTCCCTTGTGGAATAATGCCAGCCTTACCCACTGGGAAACGATGCCCCACTAAGATGTCTTGCGCTGTAATATTCTTGATGCGCTCGAATTCATCTTTTGTTGCAATGTCACCTACGGGGATTAGCTGAATACCTTTCTCTGCACCTCCGGGAATATTGACGAACATACTGCGGAAGTTACCAACGCCTTTAGAGCTGGCGATCTTATCTTTCAACATCTTTTCGTCATCATCACTCAAGTTTGGGTCAGTCGCATAGAAGATAAAACCCATGTGAGCACCGTTTTTGTAGTATCGGCGACGAAATAGTGTGGCGTCTTTGTTTAGTAAACTGCTTTGTAAGCTCCCCAAATAGTCAGGTAAGCCATAAATCTGTTGTTGTAAGTCTTCTTGGGGTAAGAAAATAATGTCATTCGCCTTATAGACACGTTGCTTGTTGTCACGCTCAAGTAGAACAAAGTCACCGTTTTTACGTCGACGTAAGTACATCGTTGGTAAAGGGAACAAACGAACAACACGCTTGAAGTGATCGCGGATTTTTAAAAAAGCAGCGTCACCAAAAGTGAAGTAGTTATTGCAAAATGATTGAATCTGTCGACGTCTAGCACCTCCGCCTGTGGTGAAACGAGCAGCAACATAGTTTGCACGAGCCTTTAAAAGTGAACCATGATAGGCGTTTGCACGTGAAGTCTCTGCCAAACCTTGTCGTGAGATTGGCGGTTCCCAATAGTCGTCGGAGTCGTTGTAGAACAATTCAGAGTAAGACGTCATCCAACTGGTTGAGTCGATTGCTTCTGGCGAAGAGTCAATGTGATAAACAGACTCTGCATGTTGTTCTTCTTGCTTAACTAGTGTTTCTGTTGTGTCGGTCATGCTGCAGTGGCCCAAGTTGATTTCGTTGGAGTATCGTGATCTAACGGTTCGTTAATGATGGCGTGTGAAATTGCCCAAAACGCATCGGCGTGGCCTGTTGTCTCACTTCGCTCTGCTTTAAAGGTCATAGCGTTACCGCTATTGGTTGGTACTCGCTTAATAGCCATAAATGCCATAGCAATGTCTTTGTGTTCGGCATCAAACTGCAGGCGCTTAGCTTCTACAATGTCGATCATCTTCATCACAAGGCGATTCTTGTTTTCGTTGCTGTAATGTATGGCGTGGGCTTCACGTGGGTGTTTTTTCTTGATTAAGTCCCAAACACCGCCGCCAATCCCAGTAGTGTCAACTCCTATGTAAGTGACTTTGTAGCGTTTAAATACCTTTTCAATTTCACTCACGTGGTACTGGAAGTTAAGGCCTTTCCAGTAGTGCTTCTCTAAAACACGGAATTTCTCACCTGCAACTGCAGGCGGGGCTATGACGACTAAACAAGCATTGTCACGGGTGCGGCTAGGGTCATAACCCAGCCATACTTCACGGCCAGCAAACGGTGATTTTGTTTTTGGTTTGAAGTCTTGCCAGTGGGCAGAGTCAACCATGCCTTTTTCGAGATCAGAGAATTTGAATACAGACAAAGAGCCGTCAACGAAGACACACATAAACAGGTTGTCGAAATCGTCTTTACTGTATTCGTCCTGCAGTTCTTCAATATCAAATAGGTCACAACCGCCTGCAGCAGCGTCTTCAATAGTAACGACATAGCGCCACTGCTTATCGGGACAAAGCACACCACCATCGCGGTATTCATCGAACGTTGGAAACTCAATCTTAGCGCGAGAGTCTCTGCCTTTTCGCCATTGGTCGCCCGTCCAAAATGGGTATGCCTGGTGCATTTTCGATGATGGTGTCGAAAAGTAGGTTTTACGCCATTTTTTATGGGTAGCCATTGCCGAAGCGAGTTTGTTTAGTTCGTCAAACTTCGGTATCCAGAAGTATTCATCAACATAAACATGGCCGTGGTAACTCTGCGCGGTTTTGCTGTTGGTTGATAAAAAGCGAAGTTCAGCACCATTAGAGAGAATGATCGGGTTCCCGGTCAGCTCTATGTCTAAGAACTCTTTTGCAATAGCAATGATGTAGCTACGAAAAACTTCCGCTTGAGCGCGTGACGCTGACAAAAAGATTTGGTTGTCACCAGTCAGAATCGCATCTTCTAAAGCCTCACCACTGAAATAGTAGGTCGCACCAATCTGGCGGGATTTAAGAATGTTACGAATACGCTGTTTGATGTTGTTGCGCATTACGTGTTGATAGGCGAAAAGCGAATCGTGCCACGTGGCAAAGTCTTCTTCACTCAGTTCGCTAATGTCATTCTTTTTGCCTTTACGTTTCTTATTCGATTTTGAGTTGCTGCCAGATTGCTGATCACCACGGTTACTTTTGTTCTCGTGTTTTTTGTTGCCAGCATTTAAAGGCTGTTCACCTTGCTGTTTTTCTTGCGCCCTTTGTTTCTTCAAAGCTGCGTGATGCTTGATAAGCCTATCGAGCATGTCTAGCTGGTTCTTGCTTGGGTCTTCCAACTCGAGCAACGTTTGAATACGGTTTGCTATTGCTTCATCAATAGTTTGTTCACGCAACATATCGCGCCAACCGAATTTATCTGCCCAGTAATAAATGATGCGCTCATTATTCAGGTTCAGTTCGGTAGCGATTTCACGTGGCGTCCAAGCTTTCAAATAGAGTGCTCGGGCGGCTTGTCGTACTTCGGGAGAATATGCCATAAGCGCATCATACGCCCCGAAATCTCGCAAATGACTAACTAAAATTCGGATGAATTCGGATATGGGCTAAATCCGAATTTCTAGGAATTGAAGTGGCTGAAACCACCCATTCAAAGGCGTATTGTTTGCCGTGATCGAGATTTATTTGACGTGATTTAACTAGGCAAACGACAAACATGAGCAAAACCAGTGATTGGAAAATTGTTGCAACTGAGGGGGCTACTGTAGATGGTCGCCAAATAACTGCTGCATGGATTAAAGACATGGCATCGCTGTATTCAACTTCTGAGTACACCGCGATGATCTGGCCTGAACACGCACGTTCTCACTGGAATGTGTTTGAGGGTAAAAACTGGGGTGTGGTTGAAGAACTAAAAGCCGAAAAAAAAGACGGCAAGTTGAGACTATTCGCCAAGATTACGCCAAACCAATATTTGCTTGATGCTAACCAAGATGGACAAAAGCTATTTACATCTATTGAGCCTAATCCTGATTACAAGGGCGAGGGGCGATGTTACCTGATGGGCCTAGCTGTGACTGACTCCCCAGCATCTACAGGAACAGACCGCCTTGAGTTCTCACGCAAGCAAGGTGAAGTGACCAAGATTGAATGTAGTGATCTTGAAGAGTTAGACGTGTCCGAATGCTTCACAACAAATCCTATCTCTAAGTTTTTCTCAGATTTGGCAAAACATTTCCAATCTGGCGGGGCACTGCCAGAAATTACACCTGTAGAGCCTGAACCAGAGGACATTGACGTGACTCAAGAGCAACTAGAAGCACTATTTGATAAAAAATTTAGTGCCTTAAAAACCGAGCTGAAAGATGAACTCAAACAAGAGTTTTCGCAGCAAAACCCAGAACCAGAGCCGGAAGTAAATTCAGGGGCAACTGTTGAACAGTTCTCTGCAGCTTTGGATGAAAAGCTAAACCCACTGGTAGAAACAGTGAACGGTTTGGTATCGAAATTTAACAAACTTTCACAAGAAGTGCCGGGACAAGAGCCGGGTGGTGAGGGTGCGAGTGACAAAATGGAAGGAGTATTTTAATGCTGAATGCTGTTTCAACGAAATACTTAGCGGAGTTCAGTTTATCCGTAGCTCAAGCCGCTGGTTTAGATGTACCTTATGGAACGTTTAACATCACACCACCGATGGAAACTGCTCTACGTCAGGCAATCTTAGAGTCTCATGAATTCTTAAACATGATCTCTCTGCTACCTGTGCAGCAGATTAAAGGTCAAGTGGTAGATGTTGGTAATAATGGTCTTTCTACAGGTCGTACTTCATCAGGTCGTTTCAGTCGTGAAATGGGCCAAAGTGGCAATACCTACGAACTGACCAAAACGGATTCTGGTGCTCATATTCTTTGGGAAACCATGACCCAATGGGCGAACTCAGGGAAGAAAGGCGAATGGTTGAAACTAATGCTAAACGCGATTTCTCGTGTGTTTGCATTGGATATTCTCCGTGTAGGTTTCAACGGTACATCAATCGCAACGCCTACTGACCCAGATGCTAATCCACTAGGCCAAGACGTAAACAAGGGCTGGCTTACAGTTGTAAAAGAGAAGAAAGCCGGTCAAGTTTTGGCATCTGCGAAGCTAGACCCTACTGGTGCAGCAGCGGATTCGTACAAAAACCTTGATTCGTTGGTACAAGACCTAATCAACACAACTATTGCTCCAGAACATCGCCAAGACCCTGATCTTGTCGTGTTAGTTGGTTCTGATTTGGTCGCAGCTGAACAACATCGTTTGCTAGAAGCTGCAAATTCACCGACAGAACATAAAGCGGCACAAGCTCTTGCAAAAACCATTGCAGGCAAAAAAGCTTATACGCCTCCGTTCTTCCCTGCTGACCAAGTGTGGGTGACAAATACTAAGAACCTACAAGTTCTTACTCAAGCAAACACACAACAGCGTCGCCAGAAAAACAATGACGATGAGCTACGTTTCGAATCTAACCATATTCGTATGGAAGGTTACGCAGTGGGCAACCTTAAAAAGTTTGCTGCAATCGAAACTGTCACTGTTGTTGACCCTGCGCCAGCAGCATAAGGGGTGACACATGGTTAGCCCATTAGCAAGACAGCGTAAACAAATGCTTGAAAAGCAAGCTAACCAGTCTGCATCGGAATTGATTTCCGGTGCAGATACCGAAAGCCTGCACATCAAGCTGATCGACTTTGAAGAAGACCGTAAGTACCTAAAACAGCTCAATGCAATCGAAGACAAAGTGAAGCATAAGCGAGAAGTTTTAGTGCCTAAGTACAAACCGTACGTGGAAGCTTACCTAGCAAAAGGCGAAGTATTCGAAAACCCAATCTTTACCAACATGGTGATCTGGCTGTTCGATGTCAACGACATGGAAACCGCTATTGATTGGTGTTTGAAAGCTATCGAGTTGGATTTGCCTACACCGGACAACTTCCGCCGTGATTGGCCGACTGTCTGTGCTGATGCAGTGCTTGAGTGGGCAGAAAAAGAATCTGGCCGTGGTCATTCAATTGAGCCTTATTTCAGCAAGGTGTTTGAAAAGGTCGAAAAAGAGTGGCGATTGCATGAAGAAGTTCATGCCAAGTGGTACCGATTCGCAGGTTTGCACCTAATTCGAAATGAAGAGGGCCAACCACAACCAACGGCTATCGGGTGCTTAGAAACACTAGAAAAAGCTTTGGTGCTACTGCAATACGCTCACGACAAGTACGACAAAGTGGGTGTGAAAACCAAGATTGGTCAAATCGAGCAACGTATTCGCGCGATTAAAGACAACAAGAATCTGTAAAGACTCCTACGCCGCCGAGCCTCGGCTGGTGAGGTAAGAGTGCCAGTAGGCTAACTCGATACCGTCGACCCAGTGGCTAGAGGCTCACTTATTTAAAGAGGAATAACGATGTTTACGGGATCTTCCGGTTCGGATTATCAAGCGACAGAAATCACCAATGACGGCTTTTGGCCGAACATCAATGCAGGTGACTTTGAAAAACGTCGCGGTATTCCTGCAGCTCAAGATTCAGAACGTATCGCTATTGCTCTGGTTAATGCTATTTCGGAAGTTAATCAGCAACTTGAAGACTTAAAAGCTAAGTATCAGGAAGAGGGACATGCAACTGCTGGTGATGTTCCTGCTTTTCCGAAGATGCGCGATAAAAACCGTGTTGTATATCAATACGAATCAGCAGTGTTTGCGAGAGCCAAAGCTGATTTGCTGCCAGACATTGCAACTGTTCACACCAAGGACAAAGGCGACCATATGGCAGACAGAAGCGCCGAGGTTCGCACTGAACTGCTTTCAGAAAGCCAGCGCATTATTCGAAACATGAAAGGGCTAAACCGTTCATCGGTGGATTTGCTATGAGTACGCAGTACCAAGCAGGTTACAAGCTGCGTGACCTAAACGCATTTTTAAGCAGCGTTGTGGGCGACAAGATAGCCAAGCGCATGGAATGTGAAATGGGTAAGGTTGAGTTGAAACTCGAAACCAAGCACATGGGCCATGGTTTTGACCTGCTTTATCAACGTTATGTTGCTGATTTCTACTTCGACAAGTTCCCTTTCAAAGAATACGACCCTGCAGTGCTGTTTGCGAACGTTGGGGCTTGGTTGATGGATAACGACTCTGACCGTTTCCACATTGAAGACTTAGACGACCCAGACGTAGATGTAGTGCTGGAAGATGAGAAAAATGCCGAAGTGCTGATCTCAGTGATGTTTGAAGAACCAGTCAAAGTGACTGCTGACCCAGACGGGCCAATCTATTGGAATGGTCAACGCTGGAAGATTGAAGAGTACGAGATTTGGCAAGCGGAAAGGCTATCAAATGTAGTTATTCGCAATGTATGAGATACGGGCAGATAAGCGCAGTTATCTGCGAGTTAAAGAGCAATTCGAGCTGTTAAAGCTTGATAAAAAAGCCAGAGCCAGAGTGCTGAAAGAGCTTGGTAAATACATCACCAAGACGACCAAAAAGAAC
Organism: Vibrio sp. RE86; assembly: GCF_013114545.1. Lineage (GTDB taxonomy): Bacteria > Pseudomonadota > Gammaproteobacteria > Enterobacterales > Vibrionaceae > Vibrio. Next base: position 419,727 of record NZ_VTXI01000001.1, read on the forward strand.
ATTCGAGCACAGCGTGACCCAGACGGTAAATCGTGGTCAAAGCGCAAAAAAGGCAGGCGCAAGATGCTTAGAGGCTTCACCAAGAAGCTAAAGCATTTTCAAAAAGACAATAACCGGGTTTTGGTTGTTGGTTGGCCCTCAAGACGAGGAACCGTAGCACTGGCTCATCATACAGGTGAAGCAGAGAAAAGCGGTTTGCAGCAGAGGTTCAAGCAAGCCAAGAAAGCGAAAGAGCCAAAAAAAACCGACCCGGCAACTAGAGAGCAAGCGAAAGAGCTACGCGATTTAGGTTACAGACTTCCGCCCCAAGGCAGGCAGAAGAGAGGCAAAAAGCCAACGCTCAAATTCATTACTCAGAATATGACCGTAGCCGAAGCCGCAAAACTGATTAGTGATCTGGAAAACAAAACTCCATCACGTAAGTGGGAAGTAGATCGCCCAGAACGCCGATTGATAGGCATTAGCCCCAAACGGGCAGCAATCATTATCAAGCGGGAATTGAATCGAAACAGGAGCAACTAAACATGGCATGGCCTACCGTCATTATTAACATTCTGAACATGATGCGCGGACCGATTCCGGGCGTTGAATTTCACTTTCTGTTTGTTGTGTACGGCACAGTCGCAGGAACAGAGCGCAACCTAATTATGGTTGACTACACCACGGATTTTGCAGACAGCACGTTCGATAACATCGACCCTGTGCACATGCTTACGCTAAAAGCTGCCCAGTTAAACGGGAAACAGAACTGGACTGCAGGTGTGATCGTCTTAGACCCCGCAGACAGTTGGCAAGCCGCAGTGTTTAAAGCCAATGAAACATCAAGCTTTGAAGCCGTAGTGCTTGATAAGCCAGATACAGGTACATCGACTCTTGAAGATGCTGTTGCTTTCCGCACTGAATTGAAAAACAAGTTAGGCCGTGAAGTATTCATGATCTGCACCTTGCCGGGTATTAATGATGATTCGGTGACGGGTGAAACATGGGCAGAGTGGTTGGCAGCAACAGTCGCGGTACCAACGAGCATCGCAAGTGAGTACATCACTGTCGTTCCTCAAGTTCACAAAGAAAACTCAACAGTAGGTATTTACGCTGGCCGTTTGGCAAACCAAGAAGTGTCTATTGCTGATTCCCCTGCACGAGTCAAAACAGGCAGCGTACTGGGTAGCATGACTCTGGCAACGGATAAAGATGGTAAGCCGTTGGAGTTGGCAACCCTTAAAGCACTGGAAGCCGCTCGAATTGCGGTTCCAATGTGGTACCCAGATTATCCGGGGCAGTACTGGACAACGGGCCGTACTTTAGATGTTCCGGGTGGTGACTTTCAAGATATTCGCCATATCCGTGTTGCGATGAAAGCTGCCCGTAAAGTTCGTGTGCGTGCGATTGCTCGAATCGCTGATCGTGAGTTCAATTCAACACCAGGCAGTGAAGCAAGCGCAAAACTCTACTTTACCCAAGACCTGCGCGAAATGGCGGTAGTAACGAAAATCGGCGATTACGAGTTCCCCGGTGAAATCAAACCGCCACAGGATGAAGACATCACCATCACTTGGATTAACAGTGAAGAAGTGGAAATTCTGCTAGCTGTTACGCCTTATGAATGCCCAGTAAAAATCACAATCGGCATCATGCTTAACCAACGTCTAGGAGAGTAATAAATGACTTCTCGTTATACAGGTCGAAGCTTCGACGTAAACATTATGGGTGTTCTGGTTCATGTGGAATCGGCAACAGCAACCATCAATGACGAATCAGCCGTTGATAAAGAGCGTGGGATTCCAACGGGCTTTACTCATGGTGCAGTTAGTTGTGATGTGGAATATGAGTTGGATTTAAACAACTTCCGCAAGTTGCAGCAAAAAGCCCGTGAAGCAGGTAGCTGGCGCGGCATCAAGCCTCACGATTGCATGTTCTATGCAAATACAGGTGACGATGAAGACAAAGTTGAGTTGTTCGGTGTGAAGCTTCAAATCACTGATCTACTAAGTGTCGACCCTAACAGCAGTGATAAGACCAAACGCAAACTGAAAGGTTTTGTAACGAGTCCGCACTTTGTTCGCATCAATGGTATTTCATACCTGAGTTCAGACGACACACGCGGTCTGCTTCCAGCCTAACCAGAGAGATAACGAATGCCGGATTTTATCGATCATGCCAGTAGTAATGAAGCCAAATTCACCGAAATGGCTATTGCAAGCCAACTTAAACGGTCAGTGCAGACAGGCCAACAAGAAAGCGCGAAAGAGTGCTACGAGTGTGGCGATGAAATCCCAGAAGCGCGTCGAGTTGCTATAGCGGGGTGTCGTTACTGTGCATCTTGCCAAGCAGAGCGGGAGTAACGGAATGAAAGACTGGTACGACAAAATAACCAGCGGAATTGCTTACCTAATGTCATTGGCAGGTATGACTATCAGCAAACTGACATTTGAACAGTGGTACTTCATCTTATCGCTTGTCATTGGTCTGGCAGCTCTAGGGTTGAATTACTGGCATAAACGAGCGATGCAGCGTATTGCAAGCGAAAAAGGAGTGGCACTAAGTGAAACTGACTAAACGAATTATTTGTTCTGTCGCAGCTGTGATCGGTTTGGTTACGGGTGGTGTGACACTGAACAGTTCAGAACTCCCAACTGGCACCGTGACGATTTCAGGTGTGCAAGTAGGCGAGCTAAGAACTAGCCCAATTGGTTTGGAAATTATCGGTGATGCAGAGGGGTGCCGACAAGACCCGTACACATGCCCTGCAGGACTGGCAACTAATGGCATTGGTAACACTCATGGTGTAAATGACCAAGTGGTGTCTTTGGAGCAAATTGCAACCGACTGGGTGAAGAACTTGCAGCAGGCCGAACAATGTATCAGTCGTGCAGAGGCAGATTCTGGCAAACAGATGTCACAAGGTCAGTTCGATGCATTCACTTCTTTTAGCTTTAACACTGGCTGTACTCGATTTATGCGAAATCGTGATGGTAGTGAAACGCAGATTTATCGCTTCATCAAACAGGGTGACTTTACTAACGCCTGTCATGAGTTGCCAAGGTGGGTTTATGGCGGAGGTGTGAAGTTGAAAGGTTTAATTGACCGTAGGGATAAAGAGCATGATCGCTGCCTTTCCAGTCAAAAACATCAAATGGGTTAAGTGGCTAGTTATTGCTGCAGTGGGGGTTGCCATGGTGTCGATGTGGTTAATGTTGAAAGCTAGTAAGTCTGAGCAGGCCGCTTTGAGGGCACGTTTAGATAATGCGTTATCAACCAATCAAGTTAGCCAAGCAACCATTGAAACACTCACCCAAGAAAACAGTGATGCAAATCGGTTACTGGTAGATAGAACAAGGCTGCACAGCACTATAGAGGGAAAGCTCAATGAAGACATTGAAATGCTTCGACGTCAATTGGCCGATGATGAATGTTATCAAAAGCCTTGGCCTAGTGATGTTGCTAACAGGTTGCGCGAACCGTACTGAGTTGGTTGCAACTCAAGTCGTCGTCAAGTTACCTCCTGCTGGGCTGATTGTTCCGTGTCATAAACCAGAAATTCAAGGTACTAGCCCGTTAATAACTGCTAGTGAAGATGTACCTAAATTAAAAGCGGCCCTGAGTAAATGCGCACAACAGGCCGAAGATTATTTGCAATGGCGTGCCAAGCACGAACAAACCAAGAGAGAAGAAAATGACTAAACCTGCTTTCACATCAAAACCTGTAGTAGTGGCTATCGGTGGTACTGATTTCGAATTCAATCCAACGGTGCAAGATGCGAACAACCATACCAATGACATGATGCCGAATAACAAAGTAGCTCCTGCATACACGTATTTGACTCGCACTGTTAAACCAGAGCAGAAAGAAGCGCTGATCGAGTTACTTGATAGCGTGCCCGGTCTAACCATTGAGCTGTTCGCAACGGTGAGTAATGCCTCTAAAGGTGGCATTGAAATCTCACTAAAAAAATAACTAACAGGGCAAAGCGGATTGAAGATAACCCACTTGAACAAGCCTTTGCCCTGCGTCGTCATTTTCTACCCAATGAACCAGACGACGAACAAAGTTTAAGCCGCGCTATCTGGCTGGATAAACACCAGTTCGAACGCGAAGAAAGAGCAGTAATGAGCGCAATTAGCCGATTGTTCAATAACTAAGGTAAGCATTACGCAATGAGTATGGAAAAGCTATTAATGCATGTGGCACTGGTTGACCAAATTACCAAGCCGCTGCAAGGCATTACCAAAGAAGTGCAATCTTCCATGGAAGCAGGCAAACAAGGCATGCAGAACATGGCAACAGGTGGTGCAGGTTTGGTTGCTACTGGCTTTGCTATACAAAATGCGTTGATGCCTGCCATTGAAATGGACAGAAAACTAGGTGAGGTTAAATCACTTGGTGTCACTGATGATGCGTTAAAACAGTTACAAGCAACGGCTTTAGATTTTGCTGCTGAGTACGGCAAATCAGCAACTGAGTTTGTTGGTGCTTCCTATGATATTCAATCCGCTATTGCGGGGTTAAGCGGTGATGAGCTTTCTCAATTTACTAAAGCTTCGGGTGTGCTTGCTGCTGCGACTAAAGCTGACACTGCCACTATCACCAGTTACATGGGCACCATGTACGGGATATTTAAGAACCAAGCTACAGAAATGGGCAAAGGTGAATGGGTTGAACAAGTAGCTGGCATGACCGCCAGTGCCGTTCAAATGTTCAAGACAACGGGTAGTGAAATGAGTAGTGCCTTTACAAGTGTGGGTGCTAATGCTACGTCGGCAGGTATTGCGATGTCTGAACAAATGGCGATCTTAGGTACGTTGCAAGCCACTATGAGCGGCAGTGAAGCCGGTACCAAATATAAAGCATTCCTAGCGGGTGTCGGCGCGGCGCAAGACAAACTTAATCTGTCTTTTACTGATAGCCAAGGTCAGATGTTACCTGTACTCGATATCCTCGATAAGTTGAAAGGCAAATTCGGTGACACGATTGATGTGGCAGAAAGTGATGCACTGAAAAAGGCATTTGGCTCGGAAGAAGCTGTCAGCATGATCAAGTTGCTCATGGCTGATACAGAAGGTTTGGCTGGAAGCATTGAACAGCTTGGACAAATTCAAGGTATGTCAAAAGCCGAAGAAATGGCCAGTGCGATGACCGACCAATGGGAACGGCTCGAAGCCTCATGGTTTGCCGTTCGAGCTGCTGTTTTTGGTGCCATTCTTCCGTCTATCAATGCCATTGTAGGTTCAATGGCTAATGGCTTGGTTTACATCACTGGTTGGACACAAGAATTTCCTTGGTTGGCTGAAATTCTGGGCTATGTCGCTATTGCGGGTTTATCCCTTGGTGGCGTAGTCGCAACACTATCGCTTGCAATGGGTATCGGGCAGATGATGTCGGGTGGTTGGGCTGTGACGATGACAGGTTTGAGTTCTGTTATGTCTTTACTTCGAATCAATACGATTGCAACAACCGCCGCTGCTTGGCTATTTAATGCAGCTTTATGGGCGAACCCAATCACGTGGGTAGTGGCTGGTATTGCACTGCTTATTGGTGGTGTAGCCGCTGCAATTTATTGGTGGGACGACTTAACTGCAGCATTCAAAGATACCGCTTGGTTCAAAGTAATTGCAGGAGCTATTGAGGGTATTGTTGATCTGCTGAACATGATTCCCGGTGTGGATATTGAACTGGGCAGTAAGGTTGATACACCAGAAGTGAGTGCAGCAGTTCAAGCCGAACGCAACGCACCTAAATCTATTCAGCCAATGCAGTTTGAAGCCGCAGAAATGCCAACAGGTAACGGTGGCAGCATTGCCGAATACAAACAGCCGGGAGCAATGCCAACACTACCGCCAAGCATGGTTCAAAACGTAACGACTACCCATAAACCACAAGGCGGCAATATGAACTCATACGGTGATGTATACATCACTGCACCGAATGGAATTACACCAGACCAGTTAGCCGAATGGGATGAACTCAATGCCGGATAGTAAAAAATATATCGACATTAAAGTGATTGATGGCGGTTGGGATATGGACGCAGGTCAACAACCTGCTGAATGCAGCGATTTATACAGCATCGCACAAGATATTAAGCACGCCATTATGGAGTCGGGTTTAGCCCGTCAATTGGTTGCTGAACGCAACCCAGCGTTACGCGCTGATGTAATGGTGCAGATTGAGCAGTTAGCCGAGCGTGATGTGAGACTCGTTCCCGGTACTGCAACCGTAACAGAATTAGATGCGGGTGAAATTACCTTAACCGCAACCGCTTATGAATATGGTGATCTAGAACTTTCTGTAGGAGAGAACGGGGCATGAGCAAACGACCAAACGCAGACTTTGTTGAGATTCTAAGTGAATCGGGTGTGCCTGTTGCCGAAGATGAATTTGAAGCCAAGCTAAAACAAGAAGTCGTGGGAGCTGGCAGCAAGGTATCTAATGACTCTGAAATGTCACCGTTTTGGCGATGGGTTCGCGCCGCTGTAGTTACGCCATGTGTGTGGCTGATCAAAACACTACTAGCAGAACACGTGATGCCAAATATGTTTGTGGCAACGGCAGAGCGTTGGGCTTTAGAGCTGAAAGCTTGGGAACATGACATCGAGCCGAAAGACGCAGAGAAAACACAAGGCAATATCACCTTAACCAAGGCGAACGCTGCTGATGCTGTCACGATAGAAGCGGGTAAAGTGGTTCAAACCCTGCCGATTGATGGTGTGGTGTATAAGGTTCGAGTGCTTGCTGAAACCGTGATTGATGCGGGGCAGTTAACGGGCAAAGTTCTGGTTGAAGCATTTGAAGCAGGCGCAGCTTTTAACTTACCTGCAGGTTACTTTAATATCATTCCAGAAGAGATTCCGGGCATTGTCGATGCGGTTAACGAACCTGACTGGATAACCAAATTAGGCGCAGACGCTGAAAGCAATGAAGAACTGGCACTGCGTATTCAGAACGCTTTCACCAGTTCGGGTGAATGGCACATTGATGATGTTTACCGCTCCATTATTTCCAGTGTTGCCGGGATTCGTAGCGACAATATCTATTTCAACAATACAGGTAAAGTGACACCGGGCACTGCAGAAGCATTGATCTTGATGGAAGTCGGAGCAACACCACAATCCGTTCTTGACCAGTTAAATGACTACATTATGGCTAAAGGGCATCACGGGCATGGTGATGTGCTGACTTGTAAAGCTATTCCAGATACTGAGCACGATGTGATCGCCGATGTTGTTTTGGTGGCGAACTTAGACGAAGCAACCAAAGTTAATGAGCTGCTAGAAGTCGAAGACCGTATCAGGGCCGCATTTCGTGAGACTGCCGCTTATCCAGAAATGACCCGCGCAAAACCAGAAAGCCGCTTTAGCCTTTCTCTGCTTGGTACTGAAATTCACACCAATATGGCGCAGGTCGAATCGGTAAAGTTCACCGTAGGCGGAAAGGTTCAAGAGGACATTATCAGCGACCTAGAGCAACCACGTTTGAAAACGCTAACGGTAAGGTAGTAAGCCATGTCTGAACCTGAAAGCTACAACCAAGAGCAACATGCACCAGAGTTACCGGAAACGGTTATTCCATGGTGGCAAGACGGCACCACCACATCGGAAGAAGTCAAAGAGCCGCACTTTCTATCAAAAGGCGTGTTCGAATTTTTCCAAATGGTTTGGGGTTGGTTGCTGTTCCCGCTTCGCCAAATGGATGCGCTGACATGCAGCGAGAACACCTTAGAGTTAATGGCTTGGGATAGAGACATCAAACGCTTTGAGGGTGAGCCGCTTTCTCTGTTTCGTAAACGAGTGAAATACGCTGCCGTGAATGCCAAAGACGCAGGCAGCGTTGCAGGGTTTAAGCGAATTTTTGAAAGGCTGGGCATTGGTATCGTTGCGTTTAAAGAGCGTGAAGATGCAGTGCAGTGGGACGTTTGCACCATTGAGCTAACAGACGGTGATATTTCCAATAACACCAAGTTGGTTCAAACCCTGATTGAACAGTATGGCCGGACATGTCGCCGCTATCGTTTTCAAGTGACGTTCCCGACAACCTTAACCATTGCCAGTGGTGAGTTCTCACACAATTTCAGCCTGTTTTTAGCGGAGGCTAAGCAAGCCGTTGAAATGAACGTGAAACCACAGCCAGTTGAACATCAACAACAAGTATTCATTGCCAGCCTTTAGTTGGTAAACATTTGTATAGCCAGTTAAAGAAAAATAGGGGGAGGTACCCAATGAGCCAAACGGCAATCCCGCTCGAATTTGAGCGTTACTTGCAAAATCAGATTAGTGTCGGTGATGCACCAGACATGAACGAAATGATTTTTGCGCACATTCCGGGGCTAGACCCAAGCCAGCCAATTAATCGTGAAAATGGTTTGCCTGATGTTTCGCTATGGGTTCACCAACAAGACATCGACCAAGTGGGCAAACTTGGTGACAACGCACTGGCGTATTCAGTGGTGATCCCCGGTACCGTTGCAGAGTTCACCTTTAATGCGATTTATCTACGTGACAAGAATGTGCCGAATTCTTGCGGGATGGTGGTTCACAAGGCCGAAGAAACCAAAGAAAACGGTATGGCTAGCACTAAGTCATTAGTGCAAGCCTATGACGGGGCCGCGCAAATCGCTGGAATTACTGTTGATGCTTCGACTTGGCAGATTGACTATCAAGCACGTTTGAAAGGTATCGAAGAAGACCACCGTTTAGCCTGCTTAGATAACTATGGTCACACGGCTTTTGTTGATGGGTTCGACGTGACCCAACAAGCTGACCCGAATAAATACAAAGTGACTCCTGGTGTTGTTTATGTCGGTGGTTTACGTGGTGTTCTGGCACAAGAAGTAATCCAAACTATCGCTACTAAACCTAATGGTTTGTATGTGGATATCGTTCGACAAGGTACAGCGCTGTCAGTGTGGGAAAACAAAGTCACGATTGCAGTTTCTGAAACTGAGCTAACCGATTATGTCGACGGCAACGATGAACAGCACTACGTAGCAAAATTGGCCGGAATTAATGCTGATGGTTCGGTGGTTGATTGGCGGGAAAAAGGTGGCTTAGCTGAGCATGTAGCTGATAGTGATCCTCATGCGCAGTATTTAAAAGAAAGTGAATACAATCAAGATAAAGCAGCTCAAGAGGCTAGCTTAGTGAAGTTGCCTCACTATCCAGAAATAATGACGGTAAATAATCAGCTAGATATTAGCTTGGTTGGAACGACTATCACGGTTGCTGATAATCAAGTTGTTCGGTTGTATGGATGGAAAGACTTCAATACTACTGATCTTCAAACAAAGTCATTTGAAATTGATTTGGCTAAAACCTATCACTTGAGATTTACGGAAGATCATGCTCTAGAGCTTAAAGATTTGTCTGATGTGGGTTATAACCCAACGTCAAAGGCTGAAACAGACCCTAGTTTTGATAGTGCCTATGACGACATGCTGCTTGCCAAGATTGAAACAGGAACACTAACCCCACTCATTAATAAGCATGAACTGCATGCAGAGATGCAAATGGTAGGGATGAATACTAACCCTGTCCACCCTGCCCGTATTTTTACATACAACTGGGCGAGAACTCCTTTTCAAGTCGAAGGTTTAATTATTGGCATGAATGCTCACTCCATGACAGCTTTTGAGGATTGGAATAACTCATTCCGTGAAAGAGTTTCAGCTTTTGATGTTTTGTTGGTGAATCTCAATCGATACACGGTACATCATAAATATCGAGCACTCGACGACAACGTTAATTGGGAGGGAGGTCAGCTAGGTGTTCGATTTAAACAAGAGGTGAGAGCATGATAACAGTACAAGTTCAATCGGGTAGTGACATTCCCAATCTAGCCTTTGGCTCAATGCCTAACTTGTTGACCGTGCCTGACAACTTAACAGGTGCGTTGTCATTAGATCGGCTTCGAGTCGTTGACGGTGATCTCGTTGATGCAGCGGGTTATTCTCGATTTTACATCGATGAAGTCGGGGTTAAGCATATCAAGCAGCATGATGAAACTTGGCAGGAAATAGAGTGCGGTTATTCTGATGTGCTTATTAAAGATGGTCCAGTATGGCGATTAAAAACCGAACAAGACGTTTATCAAGAGCAATACAAAGCCGTTGATGATAAGCGTCAATCTGAGTACACCCAACGCGTTCGCCCGCATCTTGAAGAAGCTGAAATTAAAAAGCACATGGGAGACCAAGCCGAATACTCCCGGCTGATGGACTTAGCCGTCCAAGAACGAGAGCTAATCCAAACCGAAAACCCTTGGCCGACTCCGCCAGAGGTCTAATGTATGTGGAAACAATCCCCACTTAGTTGGCCTAGCAGTTCGCAAGCAATTCAAACCAGTGCCGAGCAGGTAACAGACCAAATCGGCACAGCGATGAATGATGCAGTTAGCCGCTTAACTAACCTTGAAAGTGACGCCAGTTATGGGCGTCACTCTTTAAGTGAAGAAGCGAATGCGTTATTTGGGTTGCGTGGTGATCTTGAGTCTTTGTTAAGAACTGGCACTGTACTAACCACCACACCTTACCAGTTTCAAGTTGGCACCAAGTTGGATTCAGGTTGTTACCTAAACCCACAGACAGCAGTCAAAGTACTATCAAGTAAACTGCGTGATCATGCTGATAAGCACCGACCAAATGGTCATCTTCATTGTGTCGCGCTTATGGTGACAGCTTCACAACTAACTCTGTTTTCTAATCAGTTAGCGGACATTGTTTCTGTGTTCCCTTTACCTGATTGGTGTCAGGTAGCTAGGCAAACTCGGGCACTAGTGAACAATGAGACAGATAAGTTTCACCAATCTGCAGCAATTGTGCAGCCGCGTTTTAAGCCAATGTCATTTATAAACGTTAATCCTTTACGTAGTTCTCTGAATCTTCAAGGTACGCAAATCGCCACACTTGAATCTCTAGCGAATGATGAGAGTAGTGTGATCGATAAACTCAATACGTTGTCGGTAAAGCGAGCAAGTAAATTGGATGAGGTAAAGGCTAAAGTAAACGCATTGAAAAACCTAAAAGGTAGTGTTTACGCTTTTTCTGTTACTGGTAATGCTGAAAGCATCGCAACGCAGATTAGCCAAGCGGGTGCGCCTAACAATCATCAATTTACCGTGGCAAGTTTATTGCTTAGCCATGAACCAATGACCTTTTTTGAGGAGTTGCTATGTTAGCTCTCGATGGTGTGCCGGTTAACTTGGACTCGATGAAAGTTGAAATGTCGATGGAGTTGAAAGACCAAGACATGAGCGGCCAATCATCGGGTACCGATACGGCAGAACAAGGCGATAAAGGCAAGAAACTGACCTTTAGTGGCCGTGTACCTTTCACACGTGTAGAAACGCTCACCCAGTTGTATTCGCTTGCATCGAACAAAGACGAAACCAATACACGCAGGGTCTATCGGATTGGTAACGACATTGCGTTAGCACTCAAGATTCGCAATGTGAAATTCACTGGCCGTATCAATGCGAGAGAGCATGAAACTTTACAGGCTTGGAACATCTCTTTTGAGTTGCGAGAGCACAACAGTGTGGCAGAACAAAAAGAGCAACGAGCCAAAGAGCAAACCAAACCGGAACAGCGAGAAAACACCCGACTAAAACAGGCACTGAATAACGCAGAGGAAGCAACGCAATGAAGCTAGAAAAACGTCTGTTTATTAGTGGTGAAGAAGTCAAACTGGTTAGTAACATGGTGAGTCTAAAGCTATCGCTAGGCAGTGTTGCTATCTTCGAAATTGAAACTACGGAAAAGCCAGAGCAGTTTGCGTCCGTGCGTTTTGATATTGGTTATGAGAACAAAACCGCCCCATGGTTTGAGGGGTATATCGACAAAGTTCAACCTGCAGCCAATGGTTACCATAAAATTACGGTTAAAGAACTGGTAGGCATTTTGTCAAAACGCTGGTCGGTAAGCATAGAGCATCCAACCGCAGAGCAGGTGATCGGCGTTCTTTCTGATTTGACGGGGCTTGAGTTTAATTTGCCTGATGCTGACTACATCACAACCGCTATTCCAAACTTTGTTTGCCAAGGAACTGGCTATCAATGTTTAGAGCAAATCGCCAAGGCGTTTTCTATTCCAGATTGTGTTTGGTTCCAACATACTGATCAGGTCGTGTACTTCGGTTCGTATCAAGATAGTCACTTCGACAATAAACCTATGCCGATACCGGAAGAGTTCACCAGTCGCCAAAGTGGTAACAGTGTCACCTTTGTTCCGTTCCCTATGTTAAGACCGGGCAGAGTCATGAACGACAAGCGAGTTAATCGAGTTGATTTGATTCAAGATGAAATGACCGCTTATTGGAAGACTGAACAATCCGAAGTACCACCGAAGAAACGTGAAACACTGCAGAACTTCCCAGAGTTGGCAGCAGGTTTTCATTTGCCTAAGTTTGGTCGTGTAGAGGTAGTAAGAGATACAGCGACAGCCGGGCAAGTTGCTGACCCATTCCGCCCAAGGTTTGCGGTAGACGTTCAGGTGCTTGATGAAAACTTAAACCCAGATATTAATGTGCCTGTCTATCGTTCGATTCCATTGCCTGTTCATATGAGTGGGCATGAATCTGGATTGCTGTCTTACCCTTTAGAGGGGACATTGGTTGAAATCGCTTTCGCATATGGTCGCAATGACAGACCTATCATTCGTAGTGTTTATGGTCGTGAATATGCGTTACCGTCAATAGAGCCGGGGGAACAACTGCAGCAGCAACGTGAAGAGGTCTGCAATCGGATAGATGCAGCAGGAAATACCACCCAACAAACAGACCAAACTCAAAAGCAACGGGCTTTCGAGAAGATAGATGAAGCAGACCGTTATTTAGCAATGTATGGTCAGCACCATATTTTGGTTGATGAGCACAGCATTGAAGAAGTGATCGGCAAAAAGCTTATTGAAGCACTAGGCGCGATTAACCTAATTGCAGGTGATGACATTGTGCTAGGCAGTTTAGGCAACATGCAAACCGCGACTGCTGGCGAATTGGTGGAGACTATCGGCAAAGTTCGCCGAAGTATTGCTGCTGATCACCAGTGGCTGCAGTCACCAAAAACGTGGGTAGGCTCAAAGCAAGAGAATGTCTTGATTCTTCTGTCTGAACTTATGCAGACAGTGAAAGAACTGGCCGACACTCTAGCTGGGCATACTCATCGAAGCCCGGAAACAGGGGCTCCGACTTCTGAACCGCATCAAAGTGGTGAAATAACTGGGCATGGCAAAGACAGTAAAGCACTAAAAGATCGCTTAGACCCAATAACGAAACCGAAATGACACCACCCTAAACGCCCACAATCAACGCAGCCAAACGGCTGCGTTTCTTTATGCCCACATCAAGGCGAAACCAGAACAACGCCACTACGGGGCAAACAGCAACCACAGAGCCACGAAACACAAAGACCGGATGACAAAATCCGCACTCTCCTCACCCGCCTGCGCGGTTTTTCGATCAGTTTTTTTACAGTTTTTGAGTTATGAAAAATAAGGGTGTCAGAAAGCCAAGCGGATAAGGTGCAAAGCCTTTTGCTAAAAGGGGCTTCGGGGTGGGAAAAGCCCTATCAAAATGGCTTATATAGCCCTATATAGAATTTCAGTCATTTCAGTTTTTTTCAGAAAATTGAAAAATTAACGATCAGAAAAGATCTGGCATGTGCTTTTAAGTTGTTGATAAATAAAGGTTTAAATATTTTTTGTCACTGTTTAGATGATCTGAAAGGGATTTTTAAAGATCTCTTCTGTGTCTTGTTAGGCTAGATAGAACAAGGCTTGAAAGCGAAATTTAGCGGATTTACATTTTTTCAAAATAGAACAGAGGAAAAATAGAAAAACTTTACGGTAAGATTAAATACAGTGATGCCACAAAAAGCGGATTTCGTTACTTGATTATGAAGAAAAGCAAGCAAATTACAGTAGAGTTAGTGGAATTTGAGTGTGATGAATGCTGCAGAGGTGTGTACAGAGTTGATAACTCGAAAGCACCTAGCAATAACCAATGGCGACACATATGTACGTATTGTGGAAAAGAAGCCTATTTCGTCTACCCATTTCCTTACCTTATTTATAAAGGGGAAGAATTCATTCTACGTAAACACATTCCAAGACAGTCTCCTAAGCCTGATTTGTAAGAAACTAAAAAACAAAAGTGGCGACACACAATGGTGTCGCCACTTTATCGCCATAAATCGTTTGGTTATTAGTTAACTTGTTGATTTAAATAGGCTAATAACAGTCGTTAATCTTACTTAGTGTAAGACTGAGCAATGTTGTCGATACGCTCGTTTGCACGTGCTGCTTCTTCTTGAGCAGACATTGCCGCGTCACCTGATTTACGTACTTCAGATTGAAGTGCTTGAACATCTTGGCTTAGTTGGCTTACTTGATTGCTTAGCTCATCCATTTTTGCAGTTGTTGCTTCATCTGGACCAGATGCACAACCAGCTAGTAGAAGAACAGAAGATGCAGCAGCTGCGATCAACATTTTGTTCATAAGAGAACTCCTTGCGTATATAAGTATCAATGTAATGGTCCTATACCCTTTTTATCGTATAGTGACGTCCTCAGTGTAGCGCCTAATTCCTACTACCTAAAGCAGTGGAAAGTCAAAAAAACCCAAGTTTTTAAGTAATTATCGAATAAGGTGACTAAAGTCTCATTGATGAGAGAAATGAATGTAACTAAATGGTTTATCAGAAAAGGGGGGAATTCATTAATGAAGAGAATATTTTCTGTGATCTCTATCCTCTTTAATCTAATCCAGTTATCATAGCCTGTTTTTAGAATTATCTAGTGGTTTCCCTCCACAAAATCGAGGTGAATCACTGCCAGTTATCATGTGGAGAATACTTTGTATTTTAAAGAGTTAGGTTTAGACAATCGCTTACTTAAGAACTTGAAGCACTTTGACTTTAAGCAAGCGACAGAAATTCAGCAAAAAGCGATTCCTGTTTCGATTGCTGGGAAAGATCTGTTGGCTTCTTCAAAGACAGGTTCTGGCAAAACGTTAGCTTTTGTTCTTCCTATGCTGCACAAATCTCTGAAAAATAAAGCGTTCTCAGCGAAAGACCCGCGTGGTGTTATCCTGGCGCCGACTCGTGAGCTTGCAAAGCAGGTGTATGGCGAGCTTCGTTCGATGCTGGGTGGTCTCTCTTATGACGCTACGCTGATTGTTGGTGGCGAAAACTTTAATGACCAAGTTAAAGCACTGCGTAAGTACCCTAAATTTATTGTGGCGACTCCTGGGCGTTTGGCCGATCACTTAGAACACCGCTCATTGTACCTTGATGGTTTAGAGACGTTGGTTCTTGATGAAGCTGACCGTATGCTTGACCTAGGCTTTGCCCCAGAGCTACGTCGAATTCACAACGCAGCAAAACACCGCCGTCGTCAAACGTTGATGTTTTCAGCTACCCTAGACCATGCGGAAGTGAACGACATTGCGATGGAGATGCTAGACGCGCCTAAACGCATTGCAATTGGTGCTTCGACAGAAAAGCACACTGACATTACTCAGAAATTTTACCTTTGTGATCACCTAGATCATAAAGAAGCGATCTTAGACCGCATCATAGAAGAAGCAGAATATAAGCAGCTTATTATCTTTACAGCGACTCGTGTTGATACTGAGCGCCTGACGGACAAGCTGAATGAGAAGAAACTTAAAGCGATCGCATTAAGCGGAAGCCTAACTCAGACTCAGCGTAATACGATCATGAGTCAATTTGAGCGTGCTGTGTTTAAGATTCTTGTCACAACCGATGTCGCGTCTCGTGGTCTTGATATCGCCAACGTGACTCATGTTGTTAACTTTGATATGCCAAAGCACACGGAAGAATACGTTCACCGTGTAGGTCGTACAGGTCGAGCAGGCAACAAAGGTGATGCAGTCTCTTTGGTTGGTCCGAAAGACTGGGACAGCTTTAAGCGTGTAGAAGCGTATCTTGAGCAAGACTTGAGCTTCTCCGAGCTAGAAGGTCTAAAAGGCAAATTTAAAGGTCTAAGACCTCGTAAGCCAGATTTTCGTAATAAAGGCAAAAGCACTAAGAAAGCGAAACCGCAAGCGAAGAAAGGGACTAAGAAGCCAGTTAAACGCGATAAGAGTTTCCACCAGAACGTTGCTGTGGGTGACTCAGTGTTTATTCCAAAGAAGAAAGTGGCACCTAAAGCCGACGACGAATAAGCTATTCTCGCTATCAATAGAATAGGGTTGCCAAGTGGCAACCCTTTTTTTGTCTTCCTGTATCGACTTAAATTTTAAAGAACCCTAGCTGCTGTTTTTGATTTTCAGCGAGGTTGGAAAGCTCTTGGCTTGCCGCGGCAGACTGGGTTATCCCGGTTACATTCTGACTCACAAGCTCATGGATGTTGCCGAGGTTTTGGTTTATATCTGCAGTCACTTGTCCTTGCTCTTCTGATGCAACCGCAACTTGAGCATTCAGAGAGGTCAATTCAGAGATAGAAGAACTGATGTTGTTTAGTGCTTCACTGACTTTAGCTGCTTGCTGTTGGTTTTGGTCAAGCATTTCAAGGCTAGAGTTCATACTATCGTTGGCAGTGCCAGACTGACGTTGCAGCTCTTCGATAATAGTTTGAATCTCTTTGGTTGATTCTTGAGTTCGTGCTGCAAGCATTCGTACTTCATCAGCAACAACCGCAAATCCACGGCCACTCTCACCCGCGCGAGCCGCTTCAATCGCCGCATTTAAGGCGAGTAGGTTGGTTTGCTCTGAGATGCCTTCGATTACCTCAATGACCTTGCCGATCTGTTCTGACTGCTCTTTTAAGTTATTTACAACATTTGCTGCTTGACCTAATTGGTCGGCCATTTTAGCGCTTTCACGAGTATTCTCTTCGAAGATCGCTAGGCTGTCTCGTGCTAGTTGGTCCGCCTGAGTAGATGCAGCATCTGCGAGATTCGCATTCTGAGTAACTTCAGAAGCCGTGCTTTCCATTTGGTTGATAGCAGAGGCGACTTGTTCAATCTCTTGTTTCTCTAGATCTGAGTTCGTTGTTGATTGAGTCATGACTGCAGCGAGTTCTGTTGAAGCAGAAGCAACATCAACACTGATGCGAACAAGTGAGTCTACCGTGCCTTTTAGTTGAACGACCGTGACATTGAAGTCTTTTGATAACGCCGATATCTCATTGTTGCCTTCTTCTTCTACTGACACTTTCAAGTTACCGTTCGCCAGCTCTTTCATCGCCAATTGAAGTTTTTTAACTGGAGTAACGATAATTCCCGCTAACACCCAACTGATAATGAGAGCGATAAATAGCACCAAACTTAACCCCAAGGTTGAGTTTGTGAGTACGCTAGAGTGGATGACTTCGTTATGCGCGACCTCTTTAAGTGCTAGTTCATTCAGGCGTTTCGACAGGTTTTCGATGCCTTGAACCATCTGCGCACCCTTATCGCGATAGACGGCAGAGGCTTGATCATACTGGCGTTGGAAATCAGCTGAGACTTGAGATTGACCGTGCTTAATGTTCAGAAGCGGTGTCATAGTTTCGATGGAGTAATTGACATAGTTCTCGATGGCAATTTCCATTTGTTCGACTTCGTTCTGCAATCCTTCTACTTCGTTGAGTGAGTTTAACAGTCGAAGATTGTCGTTTTGTTTAGAACGTAAAGTTGATTGAAGCTGGCCAACATCTTCGGCACGAAACAAACTGTATATCGCTTTGATTCGCATTCCGTATGTGTTGTCGATAATTTTCGTTAATTGGTCTTTGTGGCTAACTAGGTTTTCAGTGGAGACCGTAACCTGACCAAAAGCATGCTTTAAACTTGATGTGCTGTAGCTAATTCCAACGATGAGAAGTAGCAATGTGAACACGACCGGAACAACAACTTGTAGCTTTATTGACAAGCCACCGAGTAACTGGCGCATTTGAAATCCTCTGAAAAAATTAAAAAATCATTCGTTTTTATTATTGTGGGAATGATTCTAATTCCTTTTGTAGATAATTCAATCAACAAATAAAGTGATATAAGCAAAGTTTGAATTGGCACTATGCAACCAATTTTTCCTTTTAATTCATGAGGTTAATCGTTGCATATAAATACTGTGTAAATTGTTATTTACGGTCTGTCGTACTGCTCATTTAAACGTTTGCGTCGAATTTTTAAGAATTTTAAATAAATGCAATCTGTCATAGAGGCTTCAACTAAGTGAAACACAACTGTCATATTTGAATTCTAAAGTGAGCACCGTTCAAGAGAAACACAACGGCAATAACGCCACTCAAAGGAAATTGTGATGAAAAAGACAGTTATCGGTGCAATTGCACTACTAGGCGCTCTAACAGTGAATACAGCTTCAGCTAAAGAAACTATCTCTGTAGTTGGCTCTAACAGTGCATCTCCACTGGTTGAAGTTTTTGCAGAAACATACATGAACAAGGGCGAGCAAGTATTCATCGAAATCCAAGCTCCGGGTTCATCAGCAGGTATCAAAGCAGCAAAAAATGGAAGTGCAGACTTAGGTATCTCTTCTCGTAACCTAAAAGCAGAAGAAAAGTCTTCAGACTTGAAAGAGCTTGTTATTGCTCGTGACGGTATCGCAGTTGTCGTTAACCCAAGCAACAAAGTAAAAGCACTAACGGCTGACCAAATCACTCGTATCTACAAAGGCGAAATTACTAACTGGTCTGAAGTTGGTGGTGAAAGCAAGCCAATCGTAGCGATTACTCGTGATACAGCTTCTGGTACTCGTGGTGCTTTTGAAGACATCATGAAACTGAAAATGAAGATTTCAGGTAAGAAAGTATCAGCTATTTCTCAACGTGCTCAAGTAGCGAATGGTAACGGCGCTCTAAAAGTTTCAGTTGCAAGCAACCCATACGCAATTGGCTTTATCTCTCTAGGTACAGTAGACAACACTGTTCAAGCGCTAGAGATCGATGGTGCAGCAGCAACAGTAGACAATGTTAAGAACGGTTCTTACAAAGTAGCTCGTCCTTTCCTTGTTCTGTACAAAGATGGCGCTCCATCAGCTGAAACTCAGAAGTTCCTAGACTGGATGGTAGCAGACGAAGCTCAAGCTATCTCAGCTAAGAAAGGTTACATCACAGTTAACTAATCTGTGGCTCATTAACTCCTAAATTATTGCTCAGCCCGCCTTTGGGCTGAGCCTTTTCTATCAACTCTATTGAGTATTTAGCAATAGAAGTTTGAGATTATCGATATGACCATCGCAAATAGTGAAAAGCTTATGAATTCTGAAATGACTCAGACTAGCAAGCCAGCCCTGCGCCAAAAGAGACGCGTAGACTGGAGAGAGAGAATCTTTCACGGCTTATTCTTAACAAGTGCCGTAATCGGTATTGTATCACTAGCAGTAATTGCCTACTTCATCGTTGCAGAGAGTATTCCTGCATTCCAAGAAGCGGGCGTAGTAGGAATCGTCACCGGGACACATTGGCTACCACCAGCATTGTATGGCGTAGCGACAATGATTGTTGCGTCGATTGTGTCAACATTGGGTGCCGTAGTCGTTGGTGTACCTGTTGGTGTATTAACGGCAATATTCATCGCTGAAATTGCACCAAAACGTGTCGCTGACATCATTCGCCCAGCCGTTGAGCTTTTAGCCGGTATTCCATCGGTGGTATATGGCTTCTTTGGCCTCGTTATTATCGTTCCTTTGATTCAAAACATCTTTGATGTTCCAGCAGGTAATACGATCCTCGCGGGTATTATCGTTCTTGGAATTATGATCCTTCCAACGGTAATCACGGTTTCTGAAACGTCTATTCGTGCAGTGCCTCGTGCCTACAAAGAGGGCTCACTGGCACTGGGTGCTTCGAAAATCTTTACTATCTTCAAACTGCTCGTTCCTGCTGCTCGCTCTGGCATTATGACAGGCGTTATCTTAGGTATTGGACGCGCGCTTGGTGAGACCATGGCAATCATCATGGTTATGGGTAACGCTCCTGCTATGCCAGAAGGTATCCTTGATTCGGCGCGTACACTAACCGCAAACATCGCAATTGAAATGTCTTACGCAAGTGGCGTACACGCAAACGCTTTATACGCAACTGGTGTGGTTCTTCTCGTGTTCATCATGATTCTGAACGCTGCACTTCTTTATCTAAATCGTGAAAAAGCGAAGTAAGGGCAAGGTGAATACAATGACTCAAGTAAAATCAATGGACCTTACGAAGCTAAAACAGTCTCGTCAGCGCAAAGATAACATTCTGAGCGGTTTTATCTGGGCTGCGGCAGCGGTTACGGTCGGTTTTCTGTTCTGGATTATCTGGTACATCCTGTCTAACGGTCTGCAATACGTAGATTGGAACTTTATTACTGACAACTACACTCGTACTGGTGAAGAGCGTGGTATCTTCCCAATGATCGTTGCTACGATCTATATGGTTATTTCGTCAATTGCGGTTGCAGCGCCACTTGGCATTATGACGGCAATCTACTTAACGGAATATGCGAAAGTAGGCAGTAAGCTAGTTAAAGTGATTCGCTTCTGTACAGAGTCGCTGGCGGGTATCCCATCGATTATCTTTGGCTTGTTTGGTATGACATTCTTTGTCTCCATTCTTGGCTTAGGCTTCTCGATTCTGTCAGGTGCACTGACTCTAAGTATCTTAATTCTTCCGGTTATCATCCGTACAACCGAAGAAGCATTGATGGCAGTACCACAAACATACCGTGAAGGCTCTTACGGCCTTGGCGCTTCTAAAATCTATACTATCTGGCGTTTGATTCTACCGAGTGCAATCCCAGGTATCTTAACTTCGGTCATTCTAAGTATTGGTCGTGTAATTGGTGAGTCTGCACCTGTATTCCTTACTGCAGGTATGGTGGCACGTATCCCAGAGTCTCTATTTGACTCAGGCCGTACGCTGACGGTTCACCTATATAAGCTGACAACAGAGCTATTCACCGTTGATGAGTGGAACCAAGCTTACGGCACCGCGACCGTACTGATTGTTGTCGTATTACTTATCAATATGGTGACTAAGCTAATCGCAACACGCTTTAATACTGCGACTTACTAATACCTAACTTGCATTTAGACACGAATTTAAGAATTTAGAGATTAAGAACATGAACAAATTTGATATTGAAAACCTAGACCTATTCTACGGTGAGAACCAAGCACTTAAGTCAATCAACTTGCCAATTCCAACCAAGCAGGTAACCGCATTAATCGGCCCTTCAGGCTGTGGTAAGTCGACTCTATTACGCTGTTTGAACCGCATGAATGACTTGATCGAAGGTGTGAAGATCACCGGTAAGTTGGATATGGATGGTACGGACATTTATGGCAACATCGATGTGGCTGACCTGCGCATTAAAGTCGGCATGGTGTTCCAAAAGCCAAACCCATTCCCAATGAGCATTTATGAAAACGTGGCATATGGGCTGCGTGCTCAAGGGATTAAAGATAAGAAGCACTTAGATGAGGTTGTCGAGCGCTCGCTACGTGGTGCAGCTCTATGGGACGAAGTAAAAGATCGTCTGAAATCTCATGCGTTTGGTCTGTCTGGTGGTCAGCAGCAGCGTCTATGTATCGCACGTACGATTGCAATGGAACCCGATGTTATTTTAATGGATGAGCCGACTTCTGCACTTGATCCAATTGCGACGCACAAGATCGAAGAATTGATGGAAGATCTTAAAAAGAACTACACGATTGTTATCGTGACCCACTCTATGCAGCAAGCGCGTCGTATTTCAGACCGTACGGCTTTTTTCCTAATGGGTGAGTTAGTAGAACACAATGATACGCAAGTAATATTTAGCGCTCCTAAAGATGACCGTACTCAAGGCTACGTGAATGGTGACTTCGGTTAATCGTATTACTGGCATATAACATTATAACTATAAGCGATGGTACTTTGCCCCTCTTCATGAGGGGCTTTTTTATGCCTATGATTCAATACTAACGGAAGTGCAGTCGGGTAGAAGTTGAAAGGACTGATATTGCTCTGCCGAGAAAACTTCAATTAAGATTGTTTCTGGTCGGCTTATGGTAGTTCGATACACAGAGTTCTTAGATAGAGAGTAAGTTAAACGGCTTCTTCCTGAGATAGTGACTTTAGCATCGTTCGAAGTATTACTAAGTGCACGTATTTCGATAGATACTTTTATCTCTAAAGGTGTGCATTTAATCAAGACAAAGTCTGAACTCTTATAAGTGTACTCTTCAGCGGATATAGGGGGTGTTGTTAAGGCATAAAGAAAAAAGGCGATGCTAATATGCACCGCCTTCGGAAGGATATTTTTCATATCAATCGATTAGTTTTGTAGAATAGTAACAGTCGCGTTTACTGCGTTTGTACCGTAGACACTTGCAACATCCCAAGCGTTCTGTGAAATGCTAACCGCGTTAGAGTCCGAAGACGTTAAGCTAACGAGTGCTGAAGAATCATTGGTACTTTGGGTCACAGTCAGAATGTTGGAATCACTGTTATCCACTAGGTCAATATCAACACTGTTATTGTTGTATTGGCTGATCGTGACACTGTTTGTCCAGCTTGCTCCATCGATAGTAACACTTGCAGTGTTTGTATCGTTTTGAGTAAGAGATACGGTGTTGTTGTCACTGAAATCGGTCACATCAATGTCAGCTTGGCTACCACTACCGTTTTGCGTAGTTGTGATTTGGTTGGTCCAACCATCTTGAATTAGAACATCAGCAGTGTTGCCAGTACCGCCGTTGACCGTATTGGTCACGCTATTGTTTCTGCTGCCATCATTAATAGTGTTAAGCACTGTATTGCCATTTGCCCCCGAGCCATTGAATGATGCTTCGGTTACGTTGTCAAAACCTTGGATGTTAATGTTGGCTACGTTAGAGCTCCCCCCATCTACTGAAACAGAAGAGTTGTTCAAGTTACCCTGTTGAACGATATCAACGTCATTTCCGGTATTTGTTGCACCAAACGTAGTAATAGACGCAGTATTGTTGTTCCCTGTTTGGGTGACATCGAAGAATGAATCTTCCGCGTTAGTCGCAAGTACTTCTGAATTGTTTAAGTTACCAGTTTGAAGGATAGCGATTTCGTTGTTTTCAGTCGTTTGTAGGCCAACTGTCACATCGTTTCCTAAGCTGAGATTTGCGAGCGTTGTGTTTTGTGTGATGGTGACATCATCATCTAAGGAGTCATTGAGTTGAACGCCAGCTTC
This sequence comes from Vibrio sp. RE86, assembly GCF_013114545.1. Lineage (GTDB taxonomy): Bacteria > Pseudomonadota > Gammaproteobacteria > Enterobacterales > Vibrionaceae > Vibrio. The sequence continues at coordinate 442,866 of NZ_VTXI01000001.1, forward strand.
ATTGCCTGCATACACTGTACCTGATGCAAGAATAGCTGAAATAGCGATTGCTAACTTTTTCATGAATAGATCCTTTATTTGTCCATTTATTGTGTTTAATCCTTTACGTCCATTACTGCTTAACGTAAATACCGCGATTCATATTGCTAAATATGATGATGGAGTCTCCACCATCTTGTTCGATGCCGTAGTTAGAGTTTCCTTTATCTACGACAAGTGCAAAGTTGTGGTTATTCTCTTGAACGATACTGATATCACTACCGTAATTCGTATAAGAGCAATCTAATCCACGACATTGCCTTAAATAAGCAGTGTTATGATTACCCGTTTGGCTGATATAGCTATCGTGGTCATAACCTGCTTGATCTATATGTGCGTAATTTCCCTGTCCTTCAGCTTGCTCTATTACCGCTAAGTTTCTCGAACCAGATTGAGTAATAATTGCTGTATTTCCCGTTACATCTCTTTGTACAATTTTAGCCTTGTTGGTTCCTAAACCGTCATTGAACTGCGAAATATAAACGTCAGAATCAATGGCATTATTCAAAATAACTTCAGCATAATTGTCGTATGGGACAGACTTTCCTTGTAGCTCAGAATATACAGGTGAGTCGTCATAAAACTCACCAAATTCATTTGCCATATCACTTGAGTAATTTAATTCTGTTTCGCCAGCATATACCGTAGATGCGACTAATAAAGAAAAGACAACAAAACCCAATCCGCTGCGTCTTTGATTTTGCACCTTAACCTCCAAAAGAGTAGGAGTGTTTTCCAAACTCGGCTTTATTATGGTTTTACGAATATTAAACTCAATGAACTAAGAATTGAAAATAAATATTGAGGATGTTTATTTTGTAGGAAGTGATTATCATAAATGACACAATATAGTTTATTAAAAATGAGTTTTACATTAATGCTAAAGTTTACATTTTCTCGTAAATGACTGTTTTGTAGCTATTACTCATCTATCAGTATGATGATTTGAAAGGTGTGTTTGCTGTGGCGAAATTGAGACTTGTTTTGTGTTAAATATGAGAATTAGCAATTCGTTGATAAATTACTGTTTTAAGTGCTGAGATAATCATATAAGTTTGAAATGTGATTTTTTAGTGAAATAGAACTGGTCGGAAAAAGGAATTTAATAATGGGCTGCTGTAAAGTATGTCGACTTTCCCAAACCTTTATCCTTTTACTTTTATTTAATACCTCGCTGTCTCTAGCGGCCCTAGAGAATGGACAAACTCTTGAAGAGAATAAATCCTCATCATTAATAGAGAATGAAGTCGACGGTCTGATTATTGATAGAACCATGACGCGTTTAGGTGACGATTTTTATTTCTTTTTTACACAATTAATGAATGAACGTCATGGTTCGTTGAAAGAGAACTTGACGGTTAAAGAGCGCCCTACGGCGTTATCTGGAAGTATTATAGGCGTCTACCATCGGGATAAACCCATCTATAGGACAGCGTTATCCCCAGGTAGGAAACACGCAGAAGATAAAGCAAAAGAGGCACTAAATGCTGTCACATCACACCTTATAAGATGGAAATCTCAACTCACATATCAAGATACGTTCGATCTTGATCAAGATGAGTTCTAAAGGAATAGATTATGAATCCAAAACTCGCAAAGTACGGTGCAATGAGTTTGTGTTTGCTTGCACAGTGCTCACTGGCTACAGAATTGGTATATACGCCAGTTAATCCTAGCTTCGGCGGAAATGCTTTGAATAGTTCCCATTTATTTGGAGTCGCAAACGCCATCAATGATTACCAAGCGCCTGACAACGATCTTGATTTTGAGAGTGAGTCGTCTTTGGATCGTTTAGCGAATAGTCTGGAGTCTCGTTTGATTAGCCAATTATTGGCGGATGTTGGTAATGGCAATACGGGTCAACTTGAAACAGACGAGTTTTTCTTAAACATTGTTGATGATAATGGCTCGCTCATTGTACAGATTGTCGACAAGGTTTCGGGTGAGTCTACTGAAATCAAGGTCGCTGGCCTAAATCCAGATCAATAGGGCGCTGAATATGAAATATCTAATCTCTCTTTGCGCCGTGCTTCTTTTGGCTGGTTGTTCAAATTCAATGTCTATACCTGATGCTGATGAAGATCCAACGTTGATGCCTCGTGGGGCTTCTTATCAAGATTTAGTCCAGTTACCTCAACCCAAGGGCAAGATTTTAGTGTCTGTTTATGACTTTAGAGATCAAACAGGACAATACAAGCCTCAACCGAACAGTAACTTCTCGACAGCAGTACCCCAAGGTGGGACAGCACTGCTCACCGCATCACTTTTGGACTCTCGTTGGTTTATTCCCCTAGAAAGGGAGGGGTTACAAAACCTATTGACTGAGCGAAAGATAATTCGTGCGGCTCAAAAAAAAGGGCAAGGAGCATCAAACCATGGTGATGAGCTTTCTGCTTTGAGCTCAGCCAATGTGGTTATTGAAGGCGGGATTGTTGCCTACGATTCGAATATAAAAACCGGAGGCTTAGGGGCAAGATATTTAGGCATTGGTTCATCTGGTCAGTATCGAACAGACCAAGTGACCGTTAATCTTAGAGCTGTGAACGTACGCACAGGTCAAATTCTTCTTAGCGTAACCACAAGTAAAACGATTTTCTCCCACGAGCTTACCGCTGGTGCATTTCGTTTTATCGACTACAAAGATCTTCTAGAAGTTGAAATGGGCTACACCAATAACGAACCAGTGAATGTCGCAGTGATGTCAGCAATTGACGCCGCGGTTATTCACTTAATCGTTAGAGGGATTGGACGAGGTTTATGGCAACCCGCTGACCAAAACGATCTAAATGATCCCACCATTCAAAAGTATGCAAAGCAAACCCATCAAATTCTTTAAATGACGTTTTCTCGCTGAGCATGTTTCTCAAGATACATGTTGCTGTCGGCGATGAGCATCAATTCGTGAATGCTTTTAGAGTCATGCGGATAAACGGCTCGCCCAATACTTGTTCCAATTACCAGTTCCGTATTATCCGCGAGTCTAATGGCTTGCTCGGTCTCAGTTCGGATCGTGTGCGCTAAATGGGTTAATTCAGGTGTCTGAGTAACATTACAGATTATTGCAAACTCATCCCCGCCAATTCGATAGCAGTGTGGGCTGATAACTCCAATTCTTGCAGCGAAAGCTCTCAGAACTCTATCTCCAGCTTGATGGCCGTATCTGTCGTTGATCTGTTTAAAACTGTTTAAGTCCAAAAGTAAAAGGCAGAATGGTTTTTTATTTTCGGTTCGGCTTCTTAACTCTTGAAATAGCGCTAATCGATTGGCAATTCCTGTCAGCGAATCAGTTAGTGACTGTTGTTTATGGAATTCAGATTCTTTGTGAAGGATATAGGTAGCCAGAGCAACGCACACGACAAGTAAAATCAGAGAGATAAACTGAAATTGACTTAAGTCTTTCGCGGCTTTCATTTGTAGTTCATACAGCGGGCTTTTTACGCGAAAGTTCGTGTTGACGTAATCAATCATTGATTGGAATAGTGTTTCTATTTCTTGACCTAGTAACTTGGCGTCTTTCGCTGACTTAACGTTTATTAGTTGAGGCTCTAGAGTTTTAAACTGATTGAACAAGTTTTGAAAGTAGGTTTCAGCACCAGGCAAAGAGATAAATGTGTCCGCTTCGCGACTTGTCAAAAGCAGATCAAAGCGAGACCACGTTAGCTCGTATTTGAGTTCGGTTTTCGCATAGTTATCGATTGAGTCTGCTGAGAAAGGGGTAATTGCATTAAGTTCCGCAAACTCTTTAGTCAATTGAAACAAGAACCAAGTTGCTTGGTTTTGTTGTTCACTGTAAGAAAAAGCATGCTGTCTAGTAGCGTTTAGAAAGAATAAATTGGCAGCGATAAGTGCAACGCTGCACAGCAATAAGAGGTACTTTGCTCTTTGAAGTAGAGAAGAGGGGGTATGGTAGTTATTGCTTTTCCACATCTTTATGTCTATGAATCAATATCTCGTCAATTTGCCACACCATTTGAGAGTGGTATACGGCATTGTTAATGTCAGCATGCTCGTCAAGGTTGAAGATCAGCCAGTAGGGCCCTTTGTCTCGCACTTTCATCTTCTTATCATTCATCTTATACGCAACAATCGGTTGGTACTTTTCTATATCGTCAATTTGTGAGCTTGCGGCATAGTCATTGAGGGCAATAAAGGACACTGAAAATGCATCATCAATATTGAGATGCGTTAGCAGGTCGGTAACTTTAAAACCAGTAAAAGAATTTTTACCCTTAAACCAAGGAAGTGAAGTAGCAAACGTTGTAGATGGGAGATGTTTGATGATGTCACTGTGTGGGAGCGTTTTTTCTTGCTCTTCAGGAATTCGAATGACAAGTTCTGAGCTAAAGACATTAGCACAGAATAAGAGGATAAATACCGGTAATATTGACCTCATAAGAACTCCAAGCAAAGCCATAAGTAATAAATCTATCTATAGAACATTATATGTTCGAATATTTATAAATGAAATCAATTTCTATGATTGATTGGGTGAATGATAGCCGCCATTGAACAGAGAGGGTTCCTCATCAAGCAGTTGGAACTGATGTGCTAATTGAATGAAATTTGAACTTTTTTAGTGCCTTTCTGTGACTTCGATTGTTATTTGATTCTATTTCGTTACAATGCGAGTTCTTTCCTGAGTTGTGCATCCGTATTTGCGCAGAAAGGACACGAATTCTCGTCTTTAATCTTAGAATTCTCATTAAAGACTCGTTTTAAATTGCATGTGTTGCTTGGTGTGCAACACCACTGTAAAGGATATGTTAATGCCTATTATTACTCTTCCTGACGGCAGTCAGCGTCAGTTCGACAACCCTGTTTCTACTCTTGATGTTGCTCAATCTATCGGTCCTGGTCTTGCGAAAGCAACCATCGCTGGTCGTGTAGATGGCAACCGTGTTGATGCATGTGATCTTATTGAACAAGATGCAAGCCTTGAAATCATCACAGTAAAAGATGAAGTAGATGGTCTAGAAATCGTTCGTCACTCATGTGCTCACCTGTTAGGTCACGCGATCAAGCAGCTTTACCCTGAAGCAAAAATGGCGATCGGTCCAACTATCGATAACGGTTTCTACTACGATATCGACCTTGAGTACTCTCTAACGCAAGAAGATCTCGAGAAGATCGAAAAGCGTATGAAAGAGCTTGCGAAGACCAAATACCAAGTTATCAAGAAAAAGGTAAGCTGGCAGGAAGCACGCGATGCATTTGAAGCTCGCGGTGAAACATACAAGATGGAAATCTTGGACGAAAACGTCTCTCGTGATGATCGTCCAGGTCTATACCATCATGAAGAATACATCGATATGTGTCGTGGTCCACACGTACCACATATGGGTTTCTGTCAGCACTTTACGCTACTGAACGTAGCAGGTGCATACTGGCGTGGTAACAGTGACAACAAGATGCTTCAACGTATCTACGGTACTGCATTCCACGACAAAAAAGCGCTTAAAGCACACCTAACTCGCCTAGAAGAAGCGGCGAAGCGTGACCACCGTAAGATTGGTAAGCAACTAGACCTATTCCATATGCAGCAAGAAGCACCAGGCATGGTGTTCTGGCATCACAATGGTTGGTCTATTTTCCGTGACCTAGAAGTATTTGTTCGCGAAAAATTGACAGAGTACGGCTACCAAGAAGTAAAAGGTCCGCTTATTATGGACCGCGTTCTTTGGGAACGCTCTGGTCACTGGGACAAGTACGCAGAAGCAATGTTTACGACTTCTTCAGAGAACCGTGAATACGCGCTTAAGCCAATGAACTGTCCAGGTCACGTACAGATCTTCAACCAAGGTCTAAAATCTTACCGTGATTTACCACTGCGTATGGCAGAGTTTGGTTCATGTCACCGTAATGAGCCATCTGGTGCACTACACGGCATTATGCGTGTACGTGGTTTCACTCAAGATGATGCTCATATCTTCTGTACTGAAAGTCAGATTCAAGAAGAAGTGACTAGTTGTATCAAAATGGTGTACGATACATACCAGACATTTGGTTTCGACAATATCGTTGTTAAACTGTCTACTCGTCCTGAAAAGCGTGTTGGTTCAGATGAGATCTGGGATCAGTCTGAAGAAGCGCTCAAGCAGTCTCTTGAAGCGATGGATATCGCCTATGAAATTCAAGAAGGCGAAGGTGCGTTTTACGGTCCGAAGATTGAATTTACACTTCATGACTGTTTAGATCGTGCATGGCAATGTGGTACAGTACAGCTCGATTTCAATTTACCAGGCCGTCTAGGTGCAACTTACGTTGATGAAAATAACGAGCGTCAAACGCCAGTTATGATTCACCGTGCGATTTTAGGTTCACTAGAACGATTCATCGGTATTTTGATTGAAGAATACTATGGCTTCTTCCCAACTTGGTTGTCGCCAGAACAGGCTGTAATCATGAACATTACTGATAAACAGTCAGATTATGTTCAGGAAGTGGCACAAAAACTACAAAAATGTGGAATTAGAGCTAAAGCGGACTTGAGAAATGAGAAGATTGGCTTTAAAATCCGCGAACACACTTTGAAGCGTGTACCGTTTATGCTTGTTTGTGGCGACCAAGAAATGGAAGCTGGCGAAATTGCAGTACGTACTCGTAAAGGCAAAGATCTCGGCAAGTTTAAAGTGGATGACTTTATTTCATACATCCAAGACGAGATTTCAAGCCGTAAGCTCAATCTGGAGGAATAAACTATTAAAGGCGGAAGACGCGGCCAAGTACCGGCCAAACAAAATGCTCATCGTTTAAACGGTGAAATTCGTGGCGTTCGTGAAGTTCGTTTAACTGGCGCTGATGGTGAATCAGTTGGCGTTGTTTCTATTCAAGAAGCAGTAGCAGCCGCTGAAGAAGCGGGTATGGATCTGGTAGAAATCAGTCCAAATGCTGAGCCACCAGTATGTCGTGTAATGGACTACGGTAAATTCCTCTTTGAGAAGAGCAAATCTGCTAAAGAGCAGAAGAAGAAGCAAAAGCAGGTTCAGATTAAGGAAGTAAAATTCCGTCCTGGAACTGATATTGGAGACTATCAGGTAAAACTACGCAACCTGACGCGTTTCCTTGAAGAAGGCAACAAAGTGAAGGTAACAATTCGCTTCCGTGGCCGAGAAATGGCACACCAAGAGATCGGTGTTGACGTTCTAAATCGTCTTAAGGAAGACACTGTTGATTTAGCAGTAGTGGAATCTTTCCCTAAGAAGATCGAAGGTCGTCAGATGATCATGGTTCTTGCCCCTAAAAAGAAGTAATTAACGGCTTTGCAAGTAATTGAACTCAGTTGCCGTAAGGTGGCTGGGTTTTGTTCGCCCTAATTACTATTGTTTAATACAACTCAACAATGCGGAGTTATTCATCATGCCTAAGATGAAAACCAACAAAGGTGCTGCTAAGCGTTTTAAGAAAACTGCTGGTGGTATTAAGTTTAAGCACGCTACTAAACGTCACATCCTGACTAAGCGTACTACTAAGAACAAGCGTCAGCTTCGTCCAAATGCAATCCTTCCTAAGTGTGAAGTGGCTGCAGTTGCTCGTATGCTACCATACGCATAATTCTTTTTAGTTTATCAATCGTTTAGTTTAGGAGAAGCATAATGCCTCGCGTAAAACGTGGTGTACAAGCTCGTGCACGTCATAAGAAAGTTCTAAAACAAGCTAAAGGTTACTATGGTGCACGTTCACGTGTTTACCGCGTAGCTTTCCAAGCAGTTACTAAAGCTGGTCAATACGCTTACCGTGACCGTCGCAACAAGAAACGTCAATTCCGTCAACTATGGATTGCACGTATCAACGCGGCATCTCGTCAGAATGGTCTATCTTACAGCCGTTTCATCAACGGTCTTAAGAAAGCATCTATCGAGATCGACCGTAAGATCCTTGCTGACATCGCGGTATTCGACAAAGCTGCATTCGCAGTTCTAGTTGAAAAAGCGAAAGCTGCTCTTTAATTAGAGTCAGTGATTAGGATTAAGGAAAGAGGAGCTTAGGCTCCTCTTTTTTGTATCTAAAATTCCTTTCTATAAGTTTGAAAGAGGGCTTTTTACACCATTGGCCCCTCTATCTAGTACATGGGTATAGATCTGTGTTGTCCTTATGTCACTGTGCCCGAGTTGCTCTTGCACGGTTCGAATATCTGCTCCTGACTCTAGTAGGTGTGTTGCAAAGCTATGTCTGAGTGTATGACAGGTGACGTTTTTGTCTATGCCGGCGTCTTTGGCTGAACGCTTCACTGCTCTTTGAAGTGCGACTACATTGATATGATGGCGGCGAAGCAGGTTTGACTCAGGATCAACGGCAAGCTTGGTCGAAGGGAATAGATAATGCCAATTAAATTCGAGTTCAGCGCCAGAGTATTTCTTTTGTAGCGAGGGGGAGAGCCACACGCCGCTATATCCTGGGGTGTTCATATCTTTACGGTAGTAGCGAAGCGCGAGTGCTTCTTGTTCTTTTAGCATTGGAACTAATTCTTTTGCCAATGTGACGACACGGTTTTTTCCTCCTTTCCCTTGCCAGATTCGAATCGCAGAATAGTGATAATCGATATCTTGAACTCGCAATCTGACGGCTTCCATGACTCTTAAACCAGAACCGTAAAGCAGCATGATATGGAGCTTATATCTTGGATCGATATGTTGTAGAAATCGGCGTGTTTCCTCCTTAGTCAGTACCACTGGGAGTTTTCTATCAAGCATCGACTTTTGGAACTTCATTTCGGATTTTAGTGGTGCCCTTAAGTAGTCACGATAGAGGAAGTTAACCGCGTTAAGTGCCAGCGCTTGGGTTTTGGCTGCCACTTTATCGTTTAGTGCGAGATGAGTTAAGAAGGCTTCTACGTCTCTTTCTGAGAGCTTTGAAGGGTGACACATATCATGAAAAGTGATGAATCGTGAAATCCACGTAATGTAAGCATCAATCGTTTTGGTCGCGTAATGCCGGGCTCGCATGTGCTCTTTCAAACTTAAAATAAACTGTGTCTTCATATTCCCTTAGCGTTCGTTGATTCCGATCTACCCACAATGTTGTGATCATCAAAGGTATGCAACCAGTATGTTCATCGCTCGAAAAAGAATGCGACGAGAAGTGCTGTTACTGATGCTAAGGCATTAGGATACGTTACTCAAACCTGTGAGGTGTGAAGCTTGCGAGGGAGTATCATAGTTGGGACATTATTAGCATCGAGGCCACCTTTTTAATAAAGGATGAAACGGCTCGATGTTCCCAAGCTTCAAAGTCAGTATGATTCATTCGTATTATTAATAACTTAGTAGGGAAACAAAGAGTGAGAAATATGTTAGCTATCATAGTTGCTGTTGTCGTCGCCTATAGTCCGGTTTGTATTGCGAATACCAAAAGTGATTCAGTGGCTAAGTTGCTTGAAGTTATGAAAATCGACGACCAAATGAAGGGTGGTTTCGAAGCAATGTTGCCGACTATTCATCAATTAGCGGCGCGCCTACAGTTAAGTGCTGATGAAACGGAAGAGCTGAAAAACATCTATCGTGACTGGTTCCAAAATGATGTCGATAGGTTCTATATAGGCTCTCAAATAGCGGACTTGTACTCAGACACCTTTAGCCAAAGTGAAATCGAAGAGATTATTCAGTTTTACCAAACGCCAACGGGCAGAAAGCTCGTGAATAAATCTCCAGAACTGACTAAGCTTGGAGCGCAAATTGGGCTCGAAGAAGCACAGCGAAAACAGCAACAGTTGCTCGAGAAGCTCACTCCTTTTATTGAAAAACACCAACCTTAGTAAGCGATAGGAAGTCGACCACAATGGATGATAGAAGTAAGCAATTTCTACAGCAATACCTTGATACCCTCGATGAAAGCGAAGCTAAAAAATACCAATCATTTAGCGCGGATTACTTTTGTGCGGACGAATACAATGCCAATTTATGCGCTGAGCTTATTTTAAAAGGCAAAAAGCAAGCTTCCTGCAGTATGGAGCATTGGTATAGCCACGAAGGTGAAGTGATGCCTCAAACTGGCCACTTACAGGTCGTGACCAACTGGGAAGGCGAACCAGTGTGTATCATAGAGATTACTTCAGTCGAGCTCAGTCGTTACTGCGACGTTACTTCGGAATTTGCTGCTGCCGAAGGTGAAGGTGACCAAACCCTAGAGTGGTGGAGAGATGCGCATTGGCGATTTTTCTCACGGGAGTGTGAAGAGTTAGGGATTGAGCCTCAACAGACCATGCTGTTGGTCTTAGAGCGATTTAAGACGGTGTATAGCTAAGATCGAATCTTAGGCTAACAAAAGACGGCTAGAAACGTTAAGTATGTAAAGGAGTACAGATGAAAGCATCGAAATGGCTGGTTTATGCGTCAGGGATATTCTTTCTTGGCTACGGAATATTATTTACCGTGTTCCCTATTGAAGCTTCAAGCTTTGTGACAGGAGGCTCTCCTCAAGTCTCCTCTGGGATAACGGATATGAGAGCAACTTATGGCGGTATGTCTATCGCCGCAAGTATCATCATGTTCATACTTGGCTCGCGCAAGGAATCACTTTCTTTCGGGCTCTCTGTCGTCGCTATTACCCTTTACGCAATGGCATTTACTCGATTGTTGGGCATGATGATTGATGGTGACCCAAACGTACTGATGTACCTCTACTTCGTTGGCGAATTTACGTTTGCAACGCTCGCGATGGTTTTTCAACGAAAGCATTTTACGACTTGAAAATAAAAACAGCGTCCTACCGGTAAGTACGACGCTGTTGCTGAAGTAAATTTGTTAACTTGCGATGTTCATCGTTAAGTTAAGATCTAACGACAGCTTTGATAACTTGTTCTTAAGTACTCGCCTAGTTTTCTCTAAGTCTGCGACTTGTACCTGCTGGCCTTGCGGGTGAACATCCAAATTGACTCTAAGCTCACGCCCTACTTTCGTTACGCCTGCCACCTCTAACTGTTGGGGCATTTGCTCATCCAATGCTGATACTTCTTTATCGACCACTCGGCAAATTGAATCATCTGGTTTCATCATTAGCAGCTCACGCAGTGCATCACGCAGCATCTCAAAGGGTACTTTGATGAAATAGAAAGACATCAAAATCATCATCATTGGGTCAGCGTAGACAGCGTATTGAGCAAATGAGGAGATTGACACAAGCCAAGCGACGATAAAGCCAAGTGTCACAGCGACGCTGAGTAATGTATCCATTTGCCACTGTTTGGCCTCGGCCTCAATTAGCCCTGAAGAGAATCGTTTTGATTTATTGGCAATATGCCACCAAGCGTATCCGCAACCTAAAACATTCACGACACCAAACAGCGTGGCGATACTGGCGTCGACTTCACGTCCACCATTGAATACTGCAATGACGGCGGAATAGAGCGAGTAGATGACGATTGCAAGGATAACGCTACCTTTGATCGCAATCACGATAGGCTCTAGTACAGATTTACCGAAAGGAAACTCGCGCTTTGATGGGCGCTCAATGAAACGGGAAACACCCAGTGACAATAAAGTTAACAGTAAGCTGACCAGTGAATAGACACCATCAAAAACAATAACCAGTGAACCAACAAGCAAGCCGAGTACTAGCCCACCGCCCGCAAAGCCTGATGCTAGCAGTGCTGAGAAGGTAAGTATTCGTTTTTCGTTTGAGCTTGTCCTGGCACACATAAAAGGTATCTCTTGTATAAACACCTTTATAGTTTTCTCATAATGGGAGAATTACTCAAACAGAATCTGATTTACAAACGAGTCGGAAAACAAGGGCTTGGATAAACTTTATATTTTTCAGTAATTTGTGATGATAATTGTGTGTCAAGTAAATTGACGCTGACTGATGGTTAGAAATCGAACAGAAACTCATTGAGCTTATCTGCAAGCCATGACATTCCTGGATGTTCCGTCATCCCCGCTGCGGTAAACATGCAGTAATCTTCTTGCGTTAAACCATAAGTATGTTTGATTACGGCAAGTTCTTGTTGTCTCAATAGGTGGCGAATCAATGGTTCGGGTAACACTCCCCAAGCATCTTCTTCCAAGATCGTGCTAAGCATGTAATCGAAACTAGAGAAACCGATGTGGCGTAGCGAAAAGGGTTGAAGCTCTGGGTTGTCTTTCTCATTGAGATAGACCATTACGGCTTGCATCGCATTACGTAACTCATCATCGGAGACTCGTCTCAGTTTTGCTAGCGGATTACTTGAACGGCAAACCGACATTAAGCGAATTTTACCAAGCGGTTGATAGGTGATGAGCGGATCGTCAATACGCTCGTAGTCCACACCGAAAGCGAAATCAACTTGGGATGTCGCTACCAAGTTGGCTAAGTCACCGCTAGAAGCTAAAACGATGTTAAATGCAGTTGCTGGAAAGCGATTGTTCAATCGGTGGGAGAGGTCTTGCCAAAGCTCGTCGGGCAATGAGTCGTCTCGGGCTATCCAAACTTCAGCATTGAACTCGCCAGAAACTTGCGCGCAGGTTTGTCGAATTCGAGACGCTGTAACGAGTAAGTTTTGACTGTCTTTATAGATGGCTTTGCCTGCTTCAGATAGCGCTACGTTGTTACCGCTTCGCACAAACAATTCGACATCAAGGTCTTTTTCTAGCGCCTTGATAGCCATGCTTAATTTTGTGCGGTTGCACTCAAGTTGTCTTGCGGCTTCAGAAACTGAGCCAGTATCTGCCACAGTGCAAAATGCTTCTATCTGGGATAAGTTCATCGCTAGGGTTATTTGATTAGATTAAATGCGATCTTATCTTAAACTCTGGCTATTGTCTGTTTTCCTATTCGAAATGCTATGAATTTCATGCAGTTTTGATACTCTTGGGACATGCCAAGTGAATGTAGTTACAGGGAGATCATGATGGCTAACAGTTGGGACGATGTTGCACAAAACTGGGACACAGAAGCCTCTACCAGCGATTACGCAGATAAAGCGTTTGAATCGTTGAAAAATGTTGTTGATATTGAAGGGTTGCATGTCCTTGATTTTGGTTGCGGAACTGGCCTTCTAAGTCAGCGAATGTCACCGGCAGCTAAAGATATCGTTGCGCTAGACAGTTCTGAAGCAATGATAGAACAACTTGACAAGAAAGAGCTCGACAACGTGGAGCCAGTCGTTGATATGCTTAGCCGTGGACTAGTGGCAATGCATCCAGCTTTTCGTGGGCAGTTTGATTTAGTTGTGGCTTCTTCAGTATGCAGTTTCTTGCCTAACTACTCAGATGTTGCTGACGTTATCTTTAGCTTATTGGATGAAGGCAGTTACTTTGTCCATTGGGACTGGCTATCAGAGAGCGATGAAGTCGGTGGAATGACCACCAAACACGCGAAACAAGTTCTGAGCAGCGTTGGTTTTCAGGAAGTAGATGTGACAACACCGTTTGCTGTTGAAACCCCTCAAGGTACGTTAAAAGTTCTAATGGCGATTGCTAAGAAGTAACGCACATAATTAAACCAAAGATTAAAAACGAAAGCCCAGCCAATAGTGCTGGGCTTTTTGTTGGCGGATGCTTAAGCACTGTATTGAGCTACTTCATCTAATACCCATGGATTGGTAATCGCCGCTCTATTTTGTACGTCTTGCCCATGCAAAACTTGTTTAACGGCAAGCTCGACAAGTTTCCCTGATTTAGTTTTGGGAATTTCGGACAAGGTGTATATCTCAGCAGGCACGTGACGAGGCGAGCACTGGCTTTTTAAAGTTAGTCTGATCTGGTTGATGAGAGCTTCGTTCAGTTCAGAGTCTTCCTCTAGCTGGACGAATAAAACGACTTTCTCATCGCCTTCGACTTTGCGTGACACTGCGATCGAGTCTTTGACTGCACTCAACTGGTTGATTTGTTGATAAATCTCAGCGGTGCCAATCCGTACCCCGCCAGGGTTTAACGTCGCATCACTGCGACCATAAAAGACCATGCCTCGAGTTTGGGTCATTTCGACGTCATCACCATGGTGCCAAGCATTGAAGAACTTGCTCCAATAAGCATTATGGTAACGTTCGCCATCATCGTGCCAGAAACCTAAAGGCTGGTTAGGAAAACTGTTTAAGCAGACCAGTTCGCCGCGTTCAGACGAGATAGCTTGTCCCGATTCATCAAATACGGCGATGTCCATACCCAGTGCCGCACCTTGACATTCACCTCGGTAAACAGGGGAGATTGGATTCCCTAATACAAAGCAACCACAGATATCGGTTCCTCCTGATATTGAGGCAAGATGAAGATCGACCTTTATATTGGCGTAGACGAAGTCAAACTGCTGTGGGTAAAGGACGGAACCTGTTGAGCATAAGGTTTTAAGCATCGAGAGGTTGTGATGCTCGCTTGGGTTAAAAGCGCTTTTCTGCAGGGCTTCAAGGTATTTTGCCGAGGTCCCAAATAGAGACACTTCAGCTTCTTCAGCCAATTGCCAAAGTACGTTGGGGTTGGGGTACATTGGGCTACCATCAAAAATGACCAAAGTAGCGCCACTAGCCAATGCAGAGACATGCCAATTCCACATCATCCAACCACAGGTAGTGTAATAGAACACTCTATCTTTAGGTTGAATATCGCAGTGCAATTGATGCTCTTTCAAATGGTTTAATACAGTGCCGCCTACTGAGTGAACGATACATTTGGGTTTGCCTGTCGTTCCAGAAGAATAAAGAACAAACAGAGGATCGTTAAAACTGATTCGTTGATAACGAATACCTCTTGGCAGATAGCTCGAGAGAATTGCATCCCAATCTGAAAAGGATTCACTGCTAAATTCAAATGAACCATTGGTGTTGAGGTATTCAATTTGGCAGGTGTTGTTAATACTCGGCAAAGCTTCGACAATTTGGCGATTCTTTTGCTCCATATGAAAAGCTTTGCCATTAAAGTTGTAACCATTACAACAAAATAGAATCTTTGGTTTCACTTGCCCAAAACGTTCGATGACACTCTCTACCCCAAAATCAGGGGATGTTGATGTCCAAATTGCGCCGAGGCTTGTGGTCGCGAGCATCGCTATGACTGTTTCAGCCATATGAGGTAGATAACCTGCAACGACGTCGCCTTTTTCGACGCCATTTTGCTTTAACCATTGCTGAAGCACTGAGACCTGATCGCACAGTTCTTGCCAAGTTAGTTTACGGCTTTCTCCCTGCTCATTTTTAAACCAAATAGCAATATCGTCGGGAGCTTGGAATGCATATGCCAGTAAATTCTCAGCGTAATTGAGCTGAGCCTGAGGAAACCAAATGGTATCGCGGCTCGGGGTGAATTCGCCCCATTTGGCGAGACCTTCGCCCAAAATACATTCACCCCTATATCCGATTACGTCGCAAAATTGCCACACCTCAAGCCAAAAATCTTTTTTATTATTGACTGACCATTGCTGTAAATGCTTGTAGCTATCTACTCTATCACCTTGAATATTAACGTGTTTAATAAACTGGTTAAGGTTTGATGAAGCAATGCGTTCCGGACTGGGCGTCCAAATAGGAATGGGCAAACCAAGCTCTGATTGAGACATGACATCCTCGTCTATAAATTCTCGATATTCGATTAAGCTTTGATGAATATGTAACCAATGTCAAACTTATGGAATACATCAGATCCCTGAAAAATAAGAAAAAAACTGTCAAATGTAAAATATATGTTACAGGAAGGTTCGTGAGCTAACTGCCTCGGTTAAATTGTCAGCGCTCACTCAGAACGATAGGCTTTATGTAAAGGAATTGTTAACGGAGTTGGGTATGACGCAGTATCATTCTAAAGTCGTGAATGAACATGGGATTGTTGATTGGAGTGCAGATGAAGATGCCGTTTGGTGTGATCTGGTGAAGCGGCAACTGCGCTTAGTTAAGAATCGAGCCTGCAAAGAGTACCTAGCCGGTCTGAAGCTGCTTGATTTGCCCATCGATCGAGCACCTCAAATTGTCGATATAAACCGAGTGTTGCAGGCCACAACTGGATGGCAAGTCGAGCCTGTACCTGCACTGATTAATTTTGATAAGTTCTTTGCGCTTTTGGCTGACAAAAAATTCCCTGTCGCGACATTTTTACGCACTCGTGAAGAGTTTGATTACCTGCAAGAGCCAGACTTTTTCCACGAGATCTTTGGCCATTGCGCTATGCTCACCAACCCAGAGTTCGCGGAGTTTACGCACACTTACGGAATGTTAGGCAAAGATGCGAGCGATAAAGAACGTGTCTATTTAGCCCGCCTTTACTGGTTTACGGTGGAGTTTGGACTTGTCAAAGAGGGCACTGAGACAAAAATTTATGGCGGCGGTATTTTATCGTCACCGGGCGAAACGGTTTATTCTTTGGATGAGCCATTGGCGCAGCGCGTCGAGTTTGATATCCACACTGTACTAAGAACGCCTTATCGCATAGATATTATGCAACCAGAGTATTTTATTCTCGAGAACATCGAACAGCTGTATAAACTCAGTAAGATGGATTTAATGTTCCATGTAAAGCAGGCAATGAAAGCTGGTTTACTCCCACCACTATTTGAACCAAAGGAAACGACACATGCTTAATGAATTACGTTGTGAGGCATGCACGAGCAGTGCAGTAGCATTAGGTGAAGAAGAGAGAAGGCTGTTGCTCACCGAACTTAACGGTTGGGAAATTTTAGATCGTGATGGTATCCCTCAACTAGAGAAAGTGTATAAGTTCAAAAACTACAAACTGGCTTGGGAATTTGCTAACCAAGTTTCAGAATTAGCGGAAGAAGAGTTTCACCATCCGTCAATTTTACTCGAATGGGGCAAGGTGACTGTGACTTGGTGGAGTCACTCAATCAAGGGGCTTCATCAGAACGATTTTATCTGTGCTTCAAAGTGTGATGGTTTTCTCTAAAACGAAGCAGGTCCTTAGTCATATGAAAAGCCTGAAATAACTCAGGCTTTTTCAAATTCTTACGTTCCTATTCAAGTTATTAGAATGATGTTAGGTAACGTTGTTCACGAATCACTTGACCGTTTTGATCTGTATATTCAAAGGTAAATGTACGGCCATTATCGAGTAGGTTTGCAGCAACAAATGTTCCTTTTTCTCCAGTCACGTAAGTTTTAGTACCGTTACCTACAACTTTAACGCTTTCACCTGAAACCGGTTGGCCCGCTTTTAAAAGCGTAACATCAGCATGGTTTCGGTCTGCTTTCACTCTGATCGAGTAGTCGCTTGCTGGCATTGCGAAAGCAACGGTAGAAGTTAAAGCGGTCAATGCGATGATTTTAGTTAGTGTGTTCATAATAGGTTCCTCATAATCTTTTAACGTTATCTTTTTCTGCGTCTTAGCGCTTGAGATAAAGAATATGCGTGAATGTGATCACAAGAAATAGGGTTCATTAGCTCAACTTGTTCGAAAAAACTGAATGACTGGGGATGGCATAAACCTCCTAGTGAGAGATTAGGCGGAAAGTTTGGCTTGTTGGTCTAAAACGCTCTCTATACGGCAAACACTGACGGGCTTGGACTTCAAATAACCTTGAATAAAGTTACAGCGGTATTGTGTCAATATCGCGAGTTGTTCTTGGGTCTCGACACCCTCTGCGACAACTTGTAGGTTAATTGTATGCGCCATATTTATAATGGCTCGACATAGGTTATCTGCTTTGGTCTCGCCCAGTGCAATTCTGTTTACGAAGCTACGGTCTACTTTGATGACATCGACAGGGTAGTCATTCAAAACCGCCAGGGAAGAAAAGCCGGTACCAAAATCATCTAAATACAAAGTGACCCCAAGATCTTTAATGCGCTTTAGCTGTTGGTTGTTGCACCCATCACTCAGAAGGATCGATTCTGTTATCTCAATGCCAATTAGGTGAGGAGGGAAGTCACACTCTTCTAGTAGACGACACAAAGTGTGATAGATGTGCTCAGACTCAAACTGTTTCACGGAAACGTTAATGTTAATTCTTGGCATGCTGTCATGCGAACGACTCTTCCAAAGTCTTTGCAATGTTTTGCAGCATTCAGCGGCGACCCAATCTCCAATTTTTATAATTTGCCCAGTCTCTTCCGCGATAGGGATAAAGTCTTGAGGCGAAATTGAGCCGAATTTTGGATGAGTCCAACGGATTAGAGATTCGAACCCCACGACCTCGTCACTCTGTGTGTTATAGATTGGCTGGTACACTAATGAGAGTTGTTTTAACGCAAGAGCGCTGGCTAACTCTTGTTCTAGAGTGAAGCGTTTTTGGGCTTGGTTAAACATCTGTTCACTAAAGAAAACGACTTTCTCGTGAGTTGAGTTTTTCGCTTTGTACATTGCAATGTCAGCTTCACGCAAAATACTGGCGAGTGTTTGGCTTGGATCGGTAACAACGGATATGCCAATACTCGCGCCAATGTGACAAGATTGTCCTTCAATGACGTAGGGCTGGCTCAGTACTTTCGAATATCGTTGGCAAACATGAGTCAGTGCTCTTTTCGAGGTGAGTTCGGGTAGACAAATGACGAATTCATCTCCTCCAAAACGAAAGCTTATATCGTTACTTCTACAGTGTTGAGTCAGTCGATCTGCCACCTTTTTTAGCAGCAGGTCTCCGTGGAGATGTCCCATTGAGTCGTTGATGACTTTAAAGCGGTCTAAGTCGATAAATAGGATAGAGAACCCGTTACTTTTCCCTGCCCCTAAAAGTTTTAATCGATGTTCTACTTCATTGCTCAATGCAGTTCGATTGCTTAAGTTGGTCAAGTTATCTCGTACTGCTTGAAGGGCAAGCGAACGAGTTTTTTCTTCAATGACTTGGTCTGATACGCGCAATCGCGTCGCATAAAAGTTTGCCGCTATAGTTGCCGATGATGTCAGCAGTAAGATAAGGAGTACCGAGGTCACACCGTAAAGCGTTGTACTACCCGAGCGATCGATACTGGAGATAGAGAGCTGCCATTCAGTATTGAACAGTGGAATTCGAATGACTCGCTTGGCACTGACTAAGCGGGCTGACAAGCCGGTGTCTTCTAACTTTGTGTTTATGTGTGTTTCAAATATAGGGTAATCACCATTGACAGTTGTCACAGTGAGGCCAATGTGTTCGGAATTAATCTCTCTACGCCATATATCGCCAAGTAGTTCATGAAGAATGATATTAGCCACAATAAACCCTTGAAGCTGGCCTCTATCGTTAAATTTTGGCAGCAGCAACCTTGCCCCGAGTTGTTGGTCATAAACATAATCGACAACACCAATGCGATTGCCACTGATTGAACGTGACATAGCACTGACGATCGCGTGATCACTTTCAAGTCTAAAACCTAAAAAGTCGCTTCCTTCAAAGGAGGATGAAACAAGATAAATCGGTAAGGTTGATCGGCTTAAAAACCAAGAGTGAGTATTTTCAGAATCGATGTCTGGTGTCACATGGTAGCCTAATAAACCTTGTTCTTGTGCTCTTGATTCAAAATCTTCGATATCATCAATCGAAACAACGGGCGCCCACATGATGGAGTGAATCACAGAGTTGTCTCCAAATTGATCTGAAAAATAGGACTCAAACTGACGGGGAGTAGTGGCTTGGGTATTGGCAAGAAAAGCTCGAGTGGTGTATAGCAAAGACTCGAGGGACTCTAATGATTGTCCTAAGGTTTGGACTCGGTTATTAAGTTCGCCTTCAAGTTGGCTGTTTAGCTTTTGAGTCTCATAGTAGTGGACGGTGTTATAACTGCACGTTGCAACAGTGAGACCGATAAACCAAATCAATGCTAAATGCTTGTATGAGAGTGCGAGTTTCACGAGCGCCAACCAAGATTTTATAATATTAAAATGAATGGTAATCATTATTGATATTAATGCAAATGATAATTGATATCACGGCCGAATCATGTGTAATTCATTGTAAATATGATGAATAATCGCAGGGTGAATATAAAATGAGTTGTTTATGTTTTATTGTTCTAATGAAAACGTTGCACCAAAGTGTGAGTTGGATCTAATCTAATTGCGAAGGTGATGGGGTTCCACCTACTTAACCGCCAATTCTGGCTAATGACTCCTACAGAAACGAAGACAGATGAATCTGTTGCGATATGACCAGTGATAACTAACTTGGTCTCGCTTCTGTAGTGATGTTGTATCCCGCTCCTTTCATCTGTTTTCCTGAAGAATAGGAAAACACCATGCAATACTCCTCTGAAATTCAATCAATGTGCCCAATCCAACGTGGTGATCTGCATCGATCTGCGCCGATCCCTGTCGAAGGTGCCATGGTACGCCCTCAAGACGTTATCGCTATTTCTGGTTTAAGCCACGGGGTTGGTGCATGTGCTCCTCAACAAGGCGCAGCCAAACTGACTCTCAATGTGAAAAGCGGCATTATCGAAGAAGCATTGGTTGAAACGATTGGTTGCTCAGGCATGACGCACTCAGCTTCGATGGCTGCGGAGATCTTAACAGGGAAAACCATTCTAGAAGCGCTAAACACAGATTTAGTGTGTGATGCCATCAACGTTGCAATGCGAGAAATATTTCTTCAATTCGTTTACGGACGCACTCAATCTGCGTTTTCTCAAGATGGCTTGGAAATTGGAGCGGCATTAGAAGATTTGGGCAAAACTCAGCGTAGTCAGGTCGGCACCAGTTATGCGACCAAGGCAAAAGGAGTACGTTACATGGAGTTAGCGGAAGGGTATGTTACCAAGTTAGCTCTTGATGAAAACAATGAGGTGATTGGTTACCAATATTTAAACCTTGGAAAAATGATGGCGAACATTGAGAAGGGAATGAATCCTGAGGCATCAATGTCAGATGCAACTGGAACATATGGCCGCTTCGAAGAAGCGAGCAGCACTGTTAACCCACGTCACGCTTAACCTCAACGAAAAATTAAGGGTAACCATTATGAATCTTCAAATCACTCAACTGCTTAATGAAATGAACTTCTCTAATATCGAACAAGCTCATCAATACTGTGAAAGCTTTGGTATCGACCCTAAGAAGTTAGTATTGGAAACACAACCTATCGCTTTCGACAACGCCTGTGACGCCTATACACTCGGAACGGCCTTAGCGTTGTTTCGTCACTCAGATAACGCCCAACAAGCAGCGCTCGCAATTGGTGAAGGGCTACAGGCGTTTACCAAGCCTGGCAGTGTCGCTGAGCAACGAGAAGTCGGGCTAGGCCATGGGGAACTTGCCGCGCGATTGTTAAATGAAGAAACTCACTGTTTTGCGTTTTTAGCGGGCCACGAGTCGTTCGCTGCGGCAGAAGGGGCAATTAAGATTGCATTGAACGCGAATAAGTCTCGTGAAAACCCATTGAAAGTCATTTTGAATGGCTTGGGTAAAGATGCGGCTTATCTTATTTCGCGTATGAACGGGTTCACCTATGTCCGCACAGAGTTTGATTACCAAACCGGAGAACTCATTGAGGTGGAACGCCGTCGCTTTTCACAAGGCGAGCGAGGTGAGATTCTTTGTTACGGCGCGGATGATGTGCGTGAAGGGGTGGCAATCATGCATCGTGAATCTGTTGATGTAAGTATCACAGGGAACTCGACTAACCCAACTCGATTCCAGCACCCTGTTGCAGGTATCTATAAATCTGAATGCAATACCCAAGGTAAAGTCTATTTTTCTGTCGCTTCAGGTGGCGGCACGGGACGTACTCTGCACCCTGACAATGTGGCTGCTGGCCCTGCATCTTATGGTATGACGGATACCATGGGTAGAATGCACGCTGATGCTCAGTTTGCAGGCAGTTCGTCAGTGCCAGCTCACGTAGCAATGATGGGATTCATTGGTATGGGTAACAACCCAATGGTAGGGGCATCGGTCGCTTTGGCTGTCGCGGTAGATCAACAACTTCACCATTAAGTTCAATCCTGAGGCGTTGGTTTGGTGTTTACCAATGCCTCAATCTCTTGGATATAGCCTGATTCAATGACGGCCAACTGTCTTAACAATGTATGAATATCCGCAATTAATGCCTGACTAAGCTGCGCGTAGTTTAGGCTCGTTATCATATTTACCTTATGTTCAGAAGACGCGCAGTGTTTACTGATTTCGATCCATTTAGACTGCAATTCAGATACTTTTTCGGTCAAAGGCTCAATTGCTTTGGACTCTTGTTGGATATGACCTAACAAGGTTTTTGATGCGGCTAGCTGTGCATCCATGCGTTCAGTATGAATGGAGTTATTAGATTGCCAAAGCGTTGCGATCTCTTGTTGACTAAACTCTTTCGACAGAAGTGGCCGGGTTTGATAAACGTGCAGTAATTGGTTAAAGCGGTGAGCGTGAACGTTATAGTTAAAATCGACTTCTTGTTGGAGTTTGAGGTAGCGATTCCAAGTTTTTTCTTCGCAATGGGCGCTATTTACCGGAAAAGGTAAAGTGATCATCGTAGCTGCCGTTATAGTGACTATGTAGTGCCATATCATGAGTATGGTTGCCGTTATGTTGATTCGATAAGTATAGGAAAAGATCTGAAGCGGATATGAAAAAGGTAATAATGATCGTCTTACTACTCGTCGGTGTTGGTTGTGCTGCTGGTGGTTACTATATTTTTTACTACAAACCTCAACAAGATGCGCTTGCTCTAGAAGCTGCCGCGGAGGAAGAAGAAACAATCACGCCTCTTGAAATTATTGAAGAAGAAGAGGAAGCCACGCCAGTTAAAAAAGCGGTGACCGATTATTATGTGAGCCCACCCAAGTTGGGGGTACGTGAAATGCCAGACGTTAATGCGTTCGTTGAAAGTGTTGTTTACCGCGGCGATAAGCTTCATATATTAGAGCAACGCGATGGCTGGGGGCGTATATCGCCTTACTATGTGTATGAAGATGGTGGACCAGAAGTCGCAGAGTGGGTGCCGATGGAAGCACTACTTGAGGTAGCACCTACTATCACAAAGCAAGAGCGAAGAGAAACCGTGAGCCAGTACATTGAAAGCTCAGATGACTTTAAGCAGCATTTTGAGATGTTTATTAAAGCGACAGACAGTCTTCTTAAAGAAGGGACATGTACCCCAGAAGACTTTGAAGAGACTCAAGGTTGGGTGCGCTCGGTGACATTCAATGAGCAAGACGCGTACTTTGTGTATTGTGGCGGATTGAAACAAGCCAACAAGATTTATCTTAACGTTCAAACAGGTAAAACTTTCTACCGTTAACTCCCCTCTATTTCTGAAATATTAGCTTTTAGATCATTTTAGTTGTTTGGGACATAGGGAAGACTTACTATCTTTATGTTCACTATTATTAGGCTAATCAATGCTTCAGCGATTTACATCTTACATTTGGCTTTTAATGCTTGCGATGGTTATTCCAACGCAGGCTTTTGGCTATTTGTTGCAAGCTGAAAATGAAGCTTCCGCAAGGCTCAATTACCGCATTGGTGGCGTTCTTCCTCAGTCTGCAGGGGACTTCCAAGCTCTGTTTGACGAGGTTCGTCAAGATAAGCCTTCTGAGCCTGTTACTAAGTCTGATCTCTCGCAAGATTGGTTGGGCATCATCACTGCAAATCGTTGGACGACGGTTTCGCGAACTTTTGACGAAAATGGCGGTGGTTCTACCTCTGAGCCAACCAGCTTCGAGCCTGAAGCAACGCCATTGTATCGTTTATACAAACTTCCTATTGTTAGTTCGGTTTACCACAATGCCGAGCGTGATTCTTCTTATCGAATCTCCGGTTGGAAAGAATCGAATACCCTCTACGTCGCTCTAAACGGGCATTTTTCTTAACTGTATTCCCTTATATAGACCGAAGAGTACTGCTCTTTTTCTACTGACAAAAAGTACAGAAGTTTCTGTGCGCTTGTAAATTAAGAATGCTAATGAAAAATAAACCTGTTAGACAGGCGAAATCTGCACGCCTAATGAATCACTACTCAGCGTGGAAATACATAGTGCTGATCGCTACGATCATCATGCTGACGTTAAGTGCTATCCCCACTTGGTACGGTGAAAAACCGTCTATTCAAATCAGCACCGCAGAACAAACGGCAACGGGATCGCCGCTAAGTAGTGTGACGGAGCTAAGTCGTTATCTTGATCAGAGAGATATTCACCCAAGTAACATTAATCAACAAGGTGATGAAATTACGTTGGTGTTTGATGGTGAAACTGAACAAACTCGTGCACGACAAGAGCTTGATAAGATCTTGTCTGAAGGCGACACCATTACCTTCTCTTACGTATCGGTTGCGCCAGCATGGTTGAGCGATCTCGGTTTTAGCCCAATAAAACTAGGATTGGATTTACGCGGCGGTGTTCAATTCCTGCTGAACGTAGATATCGACAAAGCGTTTGAAGATCAGCGTAACAGCCTTGTTGATGAAGTCCGTGATTTTTTACGCCAAGAACGTCTGCGCGGCGTACAAATCACAGCGGTAGGCTCTGAGGCGTTTGATGTAAAAGCGACCGCGAGTACTTCACTGACAGAAGTGAACCGTTTCCTAACCCAAAACTACCCAACATGGGAAGTAAAACGTCATTCAGATTACCTAGCAGTTAAGCCAACTCTGGAAAGTAAGAGCGAGTTCCAATCGGTCACGCTAAAACAGAACTTGAAGATCATGCGTGATCGAATAGAAGAGCTCGGCATTACTGAAGCGTTAGTCCAACGTCAAGGGGAGCACAGCATCCGCATTGAGCTTCCAGGTGTTCAAGATCCGTCGTTAGCCAAAAATGTCATTGGTGCAACAGCAACACTGGCGTTCCATGAAGCGCGCTCACCGTCTGATGGTAAAGCGTATGGCGATATTAGCCTAAAAGACAATGATGGCCGTGATGTGACATTAGCTAAACGCCCAGTGTTGACGGGTGAGCACATCATCAACGCGCGCGCAGGTATTGATAAAATGGGCTTCTCTGAGGTGAATATTTCACTCGATCATGCTGGTGGTAAGTTGATGAGTGATTTTTCAGCGACCCATATTGGTAAGCCAATGGCAACGGTATACCGTGAGTATACAACCAATGCGAAAGGGGAAACTGAGCGAAGCGAGAAAGTCATCAGCGTTGCGACGATTCAATCTCAGTTGGGTAGTCAGTTCCGTATTACAGGGGCAGGCTCGATGGAAGATGCGCAAAATCTAGCACTGTTGCTACGAGCTGGTTCATTGACTGCGCCCGTCACGATTGTTGAAGAGCGTACAATCGGCGCCTCGCTTGGGGCAGAAAACATTGAAAACGGTTTTGCTGCACTGGCTCTTGGCCTTGCGATGACGTTGACCTTCATGGCGCTTTGGTACCGACGTTTAGGCTGGGTCGCAAATGTAGCTCTAGTGGTTAACATGGTGAGCTTGCTAGGTCTAATTGCCCTTCTACCGGGCGCTGTCCTAACGCTTCCTGGTATTGCGGGTCTTGTATTGACGGTCGGTATGGCGGTTGACACCAACGTGCTTATCTTTGAACGCATCAGAGATAAATTGTCAGAAGGTCGAACCTTCGCTCAATCTATTGATTTGGGTTTCAACAGTGCACTAAGCACTATCCTCGATGCAAACATCACTACGATGATTACCGCTGTTGTACTTTACTCGATCGGTAATGGCCCAATTCAGGGTTTTGCATTAACACTGGGTCTCGGATTATTGACCAGCATGTTCAGTGGCGTGTTTGCGTCACGCGCAATTATTAACTTGGTTTGGGGACGCGACAGCCGTCGTGATGTGAGGGTTTAATCATGGTCGAATTCTTTAAGCAACGTATCCGTCGTATCCGTTATGTCACTAGCTTTGTTTCTATTGCGTTGATGGTTGTATCGGTGGCAATGTTAGCGCTCAACGGTCTGAACATGGGGTTAGATTTTACTGGCGGCATGGTGACAGAAGTCAAAGTTGATAACAACGTGACACACAAGCAGCTCGTGGATGTCCTTCAACCTAAGTTAGGTGAGTTCACAAATGTAACGCGTTCGGACCAAGCGGGGCGATGGGTGATTCGTTACCCGATCCCAGAACAGCAGCAAGAGTCGATTGACCTTAAGTCGACACTCGCTCCTATCTCACATGACGTCGATGTGATTAGCAACAGCATGGTTGGCTCGCAGGTAGGTCAGGATCTTGTCGACCAAGGTGGTTTGGCATTGATGATCTCAATGCTATCCATTTTGGGTTATTTATGTTTCCGTTTTGAGTGGCGTTTAGCGAGTGGCTCTTTACTTGCTCTATTGCACGATGTCGTTCTAGTGCTTGGCTTCTTTGCTGCAACTCAAATGGAGTTCAACCTGACGGTGTTTGCTGCAATCTTGGCAATTTTAGGTTATTCGCTCAATGACTCGATCATCATTGCGGACAGAATCAGAGAGTTACTGGTTGCAAAACAGTCACTTCCAACAGAAGAGATCAATGATCAAGCCGTTCTAGCGACGTTCTCAAGAACTATGGTGACATCAGGAACCACGTTAATGACGGTGTCTGCTCTTTGGGTCATGGGGGGAATTGCGCTTCAAGGGTTTGCGGTGGCTATGTTTATCGGAATTTTGTCCGGAACATGGTCTTCCATATCCATTGGCACGGTGTTGCCAGAATGGCTCAAGCTGGAGCCGAAACATTATCTACCTGTCGAGGTTGATGACGCGCCGTAATACTAAAAAAGCCGCTTTTAATTAGCGGCTTTCTTTATGGAGCGACAGCTCCACCCAAAGTTAGATTTGTGGGCCATTTCGTGATGCGATTACCACCCAAAAAAATATTACCTTTGACGGTCATCTTATCTGGGAATTCAGCGAGCTTAGAACCCCCGATGTAGAGATTGCCATCAACGACTAGTCCTTCAGGAAGTTTTTCAAGCGGTGTTCGTATTACACTCAGATCTCCCCGAACTCTGAAACGAGGAGGGAGGGAGGTTAGAGGGGTATCTGTAAAGTTAATATACCCACCCACTTTGATACCGTTTGGCCAACGTTTGATTTGCGAGCCGACTAAATTTGCGTAGCCTCTAATATTGACGCCTTTGGCAACACTCTTTAACTGGCTATCAGAGGCATCTAAGCTACCTTGAATTTCGATACCTTCAGGTAGCTTACGGATTGAGGTTTTAGCCATATTAAGGTTACCAGTGATAATGAGACCACCAGGCAATTCGGTATAGGGTTTATTTCTTAGGTCAAGGTTACCGTAATTATCTAAATGATTAAGTATACGGTACTGATTCAACGACTGTGATTGAACGCTAAAGCTGAAAGCTGCAAGTAAAATAAGTAAAGTGTAACGCAACATAATCGTTTCAAATTGGCTTTTTCAACACTATGGGTTCTATCGAATCTTTGGTCAATGTTCAGCAATCATTAGAACGAAAAAAACGGGCATAGGAGCTAATGCTTGTAAGTTAAGAAGCATTTAATACCTTTTTGAAGGCCTAGTCGCGTAGCGACTGGGCCTTCTTTTTACCGCTCGTGGATAACTTCTATCCCGCCT
>NZ_VTXI01000002.1 GCF_013114545.1 Vibrio sp. RE86
GGAGTCTCAGTTGTCGCTAAATATCCGTCAGAGCATTTCTCGGAATCA
Organism: Vibrio sp. RE86; assembly: GCF_013114545.1. Lineage (GTDB taxonomy): Bacteria > Pseudomonadota > Gammaproteobacteria > Enterobacterales > Vibrionaceae > Vibrio. The sequence goes on from NZ_VTXI01000002.1 coordinate 49, forward strand.
GAAGCGCTTGCTGAATATGTAAATGTAGTTCTTAACTAACCATGACGTGAAAGAGAACGAGTGTAACCGAACGACGGGGTATAAAAATTTAAACAAAAATTTTCTTTTGTCGCTAGTGGGCGATAGGTAGTGGTAACCGCTGATAATCAGCATATATTTGTTCATAGAGCCTCGATTTTGCGGGGCTTTTTTATACGAGATTACGATGAAATTTATCCCAGAAATTAACCGAAACTTAGTCAATCGAGAAAATGCAAAAGGTCATTATCATGAAGCGCATTTCTATGTTAACCGTTTTGGTCTGTATTGTTTAACAACACGGTATGGAGGAGAGGTCGCCAAAGCGTCAGCCAACAATCTTAATGATGCAATTAAAGAACTTGCTAGCCAAATGCGTAGTAAACGCGAGGAAATGCGATTAAGAGATTTGGGGGCACAATCCTCTGATCATGCATCAGACCCTAGATATCGAAGAGACGGCGAGCCCGAAACTCCTTGGGATTATCATGATTACGTGAATGGTGACGTGTAATATTTTTTAAATTTCTAATTAGCGATTACACATGAGAGCTGCTATTAAGCAATTTTTTCTTGGGCACCAAAAATAGATTACCTCACTTTGTAAGTCATAAAAATCAACATTTTTATAGAATGAAAATATGAAAAAATACACGTTTGACCACTGCTTAGGTCCTCTCCTTACCTTGGATAAAGTAAGCGGGATAAATCATCTACAGTCATTGTATCAAGAGATCACCGATGAGTTAGGCAAGCAGTTTTGAACCCTCAATCTGCGGTGGTAATCTAGTTTAAATTCTGAAAAAGCCTTGTTAAACACTCCAGTAGAAACTTGCCAAATACGGATAACATGTTTTGGGCTAAACATGTGCGGCCGAGCGACACAGTCCATCATATACACGTTATCACCCCTAAGCGGCGGTTCAAGGTCGCTTAGCCGTACTATCGTTCATTTTGTATGGGATGTATTTTAGTTCCATTAGACAATGGTGGATAAATTAACGATGTTAAGATAGTTTATAGACAGTATGTTCAAGAAAGCTCCAGTCTTAAGCGACTAAAGATGACCAAAACTTTCGCCACGACTAGTTAAAAAGACCCATTAGTCTGTTTTCAACAACAGGCGTAATATTGAAACCCTGCATAAAGTCAGGTCGGGTTTTCTCATCTTTCTCTAAGTAGTAGTTCGCCTCTAAGCCAAATTTTCATGGCCGGCCACCCATAACAACTGTCTTGGTGACACTTACGTTAATCGGGATCTCAGCTTGGTCATTTGTCCAGTGTAAGCACTAGATTCTTTGTCATGATTAACCCCAATTAAAAAAGAGCTTTCCTATTCGGTTAGCTCCCTGCATTTCGTTGAGGTCAATCTTAAGGGTTTCTGGTTAGCAAAATAGCCATTTCACCACCCTCGAATCTTTAGTCGTTAAGAAACTAGTGGTAATTCACCACAGATGACGCACTCATGGTGTATCCCATCGTCAAGTCAGTGTCACCATCAACAAGGTAAACGCTGTCGGTTGTGAGGTTTGATGAAATCACGCCCTCAACCCACACAGGGTATTGAACGGTTTCAACTTGGTAGCCTTCAGGGTAGGAGACTCTGACGATTTGGTTTGCAGGCGGTGGTGGCATGTGAATACAGGCACCCGCAGTTGGGACTAGCAAGAATTCAGTGGCGATTAAAGGCGCGGAAAACTCAATCGGAACCAGAAAGCCCGGGACACGAACGCTTTTCCCGTTGAAGTCATGGGTAACGGTTTCTGCGGCGCGTTGCTGGCTTTTAATATACTCAGAGCGTAGTGCTAGCAATTCGTCTGCATTTAAACCTTCAGTTTTCATTTCTTCTTTGAGTCGAGACAGCTCTTTGGTTGCCCGAGGGTCGTCATATTGGGTCAGAGTGAAGATCTTCTGTAGGGTCTGTCTTTGTTGGTAAGTTAGGTCTGGTAAGACAATTTGATTTTGAGTAGAGGCAGGTCTCAGATCTTGCCAATCTAATTCCATCGGTTCGTCAGCAGCGCTACTGAACGAGAAAAAGCATACAAACAGTGCGATTAGTCTTTTCAATGCGAAGATTCACTTTTTGGCTGGTGGAACATGGTTATCTAATCGGCCCATCGGTTTTTGATTACCGATGGGCCATACCCCCTAACTAAAGGATGTTTTTGTAGATAACACCATCTTTCATAATCAGTTGAATGGACTCTGGCGATTCAGGTCGTTTTTCAGCCCCAAACCATTTTTCGCCCGTACCGACAACAGAGAAATCTTCAAGCGGGTTACCATCGAGAAGAAGAATATCGGCGTATGCACCTTTCTCGATCACGCCCAGTTTTGCTTCTGGATATGGGTTCATGAAATCACCACTAAGTGCAGCAAGTTCACCACCAATGGAAGTCAGCGTTTTCAGCGACTCATAAGGACCAAAGAAGTCATTGTTGAGCTTTTTCTCGTAAGCAATTTGAATGTTACAAGCGTCAACTGAGCCGACACAGTCCGTTTGGAAAGCACGAGGTGCAGGACACTTCTTCATATTAGGGATGTAGTCTTTAAACGCCGCCGAAGCCGATTTTGCTTTCGCTAAGCTTGATGGGACGTTCTTAATGGCTGGGATCTCAAGTAGATTAGGGTCAAAGGCTGTGAGGTTGGTTGTGATGTAAGCGCCTTTCTCTTTCATTAGGTCCGAGATTTCACAGTCAAACATGAAGCCATGTTCAATCGACTTAACACCTGCGTTAAGTGCGTCAACGATCGCTTCTTTTCGGTATGAGTGCGCCATGACATAACTGCCATAAGTCTCAGCGACTTCAACAGCCGCGCCGACCTCTTCTGGGGAACCGGCTAAAAGCTGCCAAGGGTCAAATGCAGAGACTACGCCACCAGACTGCATGTATTTCAGCTGAGTCGCACCCATACGGAAGTTGTTACGCGCATACTTTTTAACCTCAGCGACACTGTCCACTTCTTGAGCCATGTTTAAGCGGCTAAAGTTGGTGTCTTCTCCAACAGGGGCGGTGTAGTTTGCAAAGTCAGCATGGCCACCACGTGTACTTAAAAAAGCACCAGATGGGTAGTAGCGAGGGCCGACAATCTGGCCTGCATCGATGGCTCTTCTTAAACCACCATTTGCGCCACCCGCATCACGAACGGTCGTAAAGCCTTGCATCAAGTACATCTCTGCCATACGAGTTCCGTGTATAGCGAAATCTTCCCATGTGGTGTTGGACTCCATTGACGGTAAACTTGGTCCCATTAACATCAGGTGGGCGTGAGCTTCGATAAAGCCAGGCGTTAATGTCTTGCCTGTACCGTCGATGATCACGGCATCATCACGCACATTGATCTCTTTAGCCGAGATGGCGGAAATGATATTCCCTTCAACCAAGACAAAATGATCTTCGTACAACTTATTGTCTGTGCCATTGAAGATATCAACATTTTGGAACAATGTTTGTGGGAGCTGAGCCTCTTCTGCAAAAGCCACCGAAGCCACCAATGCCAATGAGGAAGCGAGTAATGTTCTCTTCATTTTTATATCCTTATAATCGATGTTGCTCAAGATGTTAGAACCAAAAGCCCAGTAGAGATCCAGTCACTAAACGTTTATAAAACATAACAATTCTAAAAGAATAGCAGGTAAATCTGTCTAAGAAATAGCCATTTGGTGACAGGCTAGACACCTTGCTAGTTTGAACACTTTTTACGGTAAATCTAAGACGATCGATTACAAAATCATTTGCATAGATGTGATAAGTGCGCCGCATTAGTCAAACGTAATGAGTTAATGACACTTTATGGCTTAAATGAACTCGGTTTGAGCGGGTAACTGGAGCTGGGGGAAACGGGAAGAGGCAAGAATTTTCGAGTAGGTTAACGGTGTTGATCGAGAAGAAAAGCAGCCAAAGCGTTAGTGGTTTTGGCTGCTGTTAATCGGTTACTGGCTTTGACATTCCGCTGGGCTTGGACGGTTTTGTCTAATCGCCAGTATCGCTTGAGGTAATAGCGACATCACAATCATGCCAATCATCAAACTGTATTGGAAAGGCGTGAATGACTCACCGAGTAATACCATGCCTGACACAATGCCAGCGATTGGGTTGGCGATACCACCGAAGGTAAAGTCGACCACCGACATACGCTGCAGTAGCCACACATACATGCCATAACCAAGCGCGGTGTTTAGGCCAACGACCCAAAGTAGACCGGATAGGTTCGTCATCGAGAAGTTTTCGATGATGTGTGCGTATTTACTTGGTTCCATGGTGGCTTGAACGCCAGCGGCCACAGATAAAATGGCACCACCTAAAATTAACTGCCAGGTCAGTACAGTCCACCAGTGCATACGATTCCCAAGCGACTTGGTCAGCGAACTCCCCACAACGATACACATGATGGCAGCCAGCATGGCACCAAGGCCTATCGGGTTTAGGGTAATCGAGCTTGGATCAAACAACATCCACGCAAGCATGATCAAGGCAGCACCACTGACCGCTTGAATGATGCCTGGGCGATGTTTATTGATCAGCCAGTTATAGATCATGGCAAAGACAGGGACGGAAATCATTCCTACCCCGGAAATGGCAGAAGGCAGCGTCAAGGCCATGACGAAAATCAAACCAAAGAAGGTCGCAATGTTGATAAGGCCTAAGCTGAACAGGATTTGCCAATCGCCTTTTTTAGGTAAACTTGGTCGAAAAGCAAGCAGCAGTAATCCCGCCGGAAGAGCACGTATTGCTCCTAGGAGTAGAGGTGGCCAGTCAGCCAGCGTGAACTGTGTGACGGCATAGGTCGTTCCCCAAAAGAACGCCGGAATCATCGCTAATAATATATTCATAACAACTATCTTTACGTTAAGATACTTTTGTGGTGAATGTACGCCTAAAGTCGATGTTTGTAAAGTATCTTTATGTTAAGATAACTCGAACGACATTTTGTTAAGTGGAGACAATGTTTCATGGACGCTATTGATAGAGTAGTTGAGCAGTGGGCTAAGGAAAAGCCAGCATTGGAAACCGAACCTATGGCTATCATGGGTCGATTGATGCGTATCGCTAAGTATATGGAGACGGAAGTTGCTCAGTTACACAAGCGTTATGATCTCAAGCTGGGTGAGTTTGATGTACTCGCAACATTGCGTCGTAGTGGTGAGCCTTACCGTTTAACACCATCTGAGCTGATTGATTCCATGATGCTGACCTCAGGTGCTATGACCAATCGCCTTGATAAGCTAGAGAAGAAAGGGCTGATTATTCGTGAACACAGCAAAGAAGATCGCCGCAGCGTGACGGTTGAGCTGACTCAAGATGGTTTTGTGTTGATTGACAAGATCATTGAGGAACACGCTGCCGTTCAAGCTAAGTTAGTGAAAGGTATTAATACCAACCAGAAGAAGCAGATCAATACTCTATTGAAGGGTTGGATGACTCAATATGAGTAGGACTCATTGAGTTAAATAGCGAATGTAAAAACGCCCTGATACTTTTTAAAGGTATCAGGGCGTTTTGGTTATGAACTAACTACAGGTTGCTACGAGATCGTTTCATCACAATAGAGCTCAGCATGGTCAATTCCGCCGAGTGCACAGCTTTCATCGATATCAGACAAATCACCGCTGACGCCCACCGCACCAAGAATGTTTTTCTCAGCGTCACGAATCAACAGCCCTCCCGGAACGGGCACCATGTTACCGTGAGCCAGTACATTGACGGCGGAGATAAACGCAGGTCGGTTATCGGCATCTTGCGCGAGTTTGCGTGAAGAACAGCCAAGTGCGAGCGCTCCCCATGCTTTCGCAATCGCAATGTCTGGTCGCATCATGCTTGAGCCATCTTGACGTTGAAGTGAGATCAGCTTGCCACCGCTGTCGAGTACCGCGACGGTCAGTGGGGCACTTTTGGATTTTGACCCAGTTTGAAACGTGCCATCAATGACACTCAATGCTTGCTCTAGAGTTAAACTTCCCATGTTATCTCCTGTAATGTTCTACCTGTCAGGCATGATGAGCCATTCGGGTATTACTCAGTCCCATGAAGAAACTGATAGCTTGGTAAGGTCAGGAAGGTGGCGAACTCTTCTGCGGTAGACAGCTTGAAGAAAAGGTCAGCGGTTTGTTCAAAGCGGCCTGCTGCATAACGAGCATCACCCACTTCCTGTTTGATAGTGTCGAGCTCTTGGTAAAGCCAAGTGTGGAAAAGCTCTTTAGTAAAAGTTTGGCCATCATCAAGTGCAACGCTGTGGTGGATCCACTGCCAAATGTTTGCGCGAGAGATCTCCGCCGTTGCTGCATCTTCCATTAAGCCGTAGATTGGCACACAGCCGTGTCCTTGAATCCACGCTTCGATGTAGTACAAAGCGATACGGATGTTTTTACGCACGCCCGCTTCATCTCGCGTTCCATCACAAGGTTTCAACAGTAAGTCAGCGCCAATTTCATGCGATGGACTGACAAAATCTAACTGGTTAGGTTTACCTTCAAGATTCTTGTCGAATATCGACATGGCTAAGTCGACGAGCGCAGGGTGAGCGACCCAAGTGCCATCATGGCCGTTGCGCGATTCACGCTCTTTATCTTCAATGACCTTCGCTGTTACTCGCTCCATTTCAGCGGGATCTTTCGAAGGGATAAAGGCTGACATGCCGCCCATCGCCAATGCGCCGCGCTGGTGGCAAGTACGGACGAGTAGTTGGCTGTAAGCGTTTAAGAACTCTTTATCCATTCCGACAACGTGACGGTCTGGCAAGATGCGGTCAGCATGGTTTTTCAATGTTTTGATGTAGCTAAAGATGTAATCCCAGCGGCCACAGTTCATTGCGACGATGTGTTCTCGCATGGCATAAAGCATCTCATCCATCTGGAAAACGGCCGGTAAGGTTTCGATCAAGACCGTTGCTCGAATCGTGCCGCGTTCAACACCAAAGTAGTCTTCGGTAAATGAGAATACGTCTGCCCACCACTGTGACTCTTCCATGCTTTCCAGTTTTGGAATGTAGTAGTACACCCCTATACCTTGCTCAGCACGGGTAAGATAGTTGTGATAGAAGTAGAGAGCGAAATCCATCAAACAGCCAGGAATCGGCTGGTTGTCGAACTGGATTGATTGCTCCGGCAGGTGCAGGCCTCGTGGACGGGCAATCAGTAAAGCAGGGTTATCACTAAGCTGATAATGTTTGTTTTTTGCTTGATCGTGATAACTGATAGTTCGGTCGTTGGCGTCACGCAGGTTAATCTGGCCTTGAACCATGTTCTCCCAAGTTGGAGAAGAGGCATCCTCAAAGCAACACATAAAGACCTTCGCGCCAGAGTTAAGAGCATTGATCACCATTTTTCGGTCAACAGGACCTGTGATCTCGACTCGTCGATCCAATAGCTCACTTGGTGGTGTCGCGACCTTCCAGCTTTGGTTGTCGCGAATCGACTTTGTATCGGTTCTAAAGTTAGGTAATTCACCCGCATCATAGCGTTGTTGTTGTTCTTTACGGGCTTCTAGTAGGGCATCTCTGCGGGGACCGAATCTCTTCACCAACTTGGTTAAGAAGGACAAGGCCTCATTAGTGAGGATGGTTTGGTATTCTGGGTTGTCCATACTACCGACTACACGCAGACAAGCAGCTTCTTCTTTTTCTGCTACATCGTTCAGACTCATTGTTCGTCTCCTTTAAACAATATCGAATGATTTTGTGTACAAAATCTACCTTTCATGAATACTTATATTTCAATTCATGTAAACAAGCAAAGGGTATTTAACAATTATTTTTCATTTACTCGTTTGGAAAAATATTTTTATGTAAAGATATTTTATATAAAGCAATGATTTCTAGGCTTTTAGGGGTTAGTGAACACTTAGAGTAACTATTCAATGTTGAAAAAATGTTGCATTTAGGGGTTGCCAAAATCTGATTTTGATTCATAGTACACAAAGTATCTTTTAATTGTATACAATCGAAATGGAGGTTCGTATGGCAAAGATGAAGGCAATTGAAGCCGCGGTAGAGGTATTAAAAAAAGAAGGTGTAGATATTGCCTTCGGCGTCCCTGGCGCAGCCATTAACCCAATGTACGCAGCGATGAAGAAGATTGGCGGTATTGACCATGTGTTGGCTCGCCACGTTGAAGGTGCATCGCACATGGCAGAAGGCTACACCCGTACAAACCAAGATAATATCGGGGTGTGTATTGGTACTTCCGGTCCTGCGGGAACCGATATGATCACCGGTTTGTATTCCGCGTCGGCGGATTCAATCCCAATCCTATGTATTACCGGCCAAGCGCCAAGAGCCCGCCTACATAAAGAGGATTTTCAGGCGGTTGATATTGAATCGATTGCCAAACCAGTAACCAAGTGGGCAACAACGGTATTAGAACCAGCGCAAGTCCCTCGTGCTTTCCAACAGGCATTTCACCTTATGCGCAGTGGTCGCCCAGGCCCTGTTCTGATTGATTTGCCGCTTGATGTGCAGCTAACGGAAATTGAGTTTGATATCGACACTTATGAACCGTTAGAAGCTTACCAACCTAAAGCGACTCGCGCACAAGTCGACAAGGCGATGGAGATGTTGTGTGACTCTGCGAACCCAGTAATTGTCTCGGGTGGTGGTGTTATCAATGCTGGCGCTGAGGAACTATTGCAGCAGTTTGCTGAGATCACGGGCGTACCAGTTATTCCAACACTGATGGGTTGGGGCTCTATCGCGGACGACCACGAACTGATGGCAGGTATGGTCGGGCTACAAACGGCTCATCGTTATGGCAATGCGACGTTACTCGAATCGGACTTTGTGTTTGGTATTGGTAACCGTTGGGCTAACCGTCACACAGGTTCACTTGATGTGTATACCAAAGGCCGAAAGTTTGTTCACGTTGATATTGAACCGACGCAAATTGGACGCGTGTTCTGCCCAGACTTAGGCATTGTATCGGACGCGAAAGCTGCGTTAGAACTCTTAGTCGAAGTGGCTCGTGAATGGCGTGATGCGGGTAAATTGCCAAACCGCAGTGCATGGGTAGGCGAATGTCAGCAGCGTAAAGCCACCATGCTACGTAAAACGCACTACACAGATGCGCCAATCAAACCAATGCGTGTTTACGAAGAGATGAACAAAGCGTTTGGTCGCGATACCTGTTACGTAAGCACGATCGGTCTGTCTCAGATCGCTGCTGCGCAATTCCTACATGTGTACAAGCCGCGTCACTGGATTAACTGTGGTCAAGCTGGCCCACTTGGATGGACAACACCGGCAGCACTAGGTGTACGAGCAGCGGATCCTAATCGTGACATCGTGGCCATTTCAGGTGACTACGACTTCCAGTTCATGATTGAAGAACTCGCCGTAGGTGCGCAGTTCAACCTGCCTTACATCCATGTATTGGTGAATAACTCTTACCTTGGTTTGATTCGACAGGCTCAGCGCCAGTTTGATATCGATTATTGTGTTCAGCTTGCGTTTGAAAACCAAAATGCGCCAGAGCTAAACGGCTACGGTGTTGACCATGTCACTGTGGTTGAAGGGCTTGGGTGTAAAGCGATTCGAGTGACAGATCCAAAGCAGATGCAACAAGCGTTTGCACAGGCGAGAGAGCTCATGAATAAGCATAAAGTACCTGTTGTGGTTGAGGTCATTCTGGAACGTGTCACCAACATTGCAATGGGCGTTGAAATCGATTCAATCAACGAGTTTGAAGCCTTGGCTGAAAACGCTGATGACGCACCAACGGCTCTGATTCATCGCGATTAACGAGAAAAGTATAAGGACATTGTAATGGCAAAGTTTGCAGCAAATCTATCTATGTTGTTTACCGAACTTGAGTTTGAAGACCGTTTTGAAGCCGCAGCGCAAGCGGGCTTTCAAGGGGTGGAGTATCTGTTCCCTTATGCGCTAGAAGCGAATCAGATTAAGGAGAAGCTTGATGAGAACCAACTTACCCAAGTGCTGTTCAACCTTCCGGCCGGCGACTGGGAGGCGGGGGAGCGCGGTATCGCGGTGGACCCAAACCGAATTGAAGAGTTCCAAGCGGGTGTCGCCAAGGCCATTGAATACGCCAAAGTATTGGGTAATGCCCAAATCAACTGCCTCGCAGGGATCGTTCCACAAGGGGTAAGCCAGCAAGACGCGCATGCCGCTTTTGTCATCAATTTACGTTACGCCGCGCAAGCGCTGAAAAAAGAGGGCATTCGACTGGTTATTGAGGCGATTAATACTCGTGATATACCGGGCTTTTTCCTCAACACCACTGAGCAAGCGAAAGCCGTGATCAAAGAAGTTGGCAGCGATAACTTGTTTATCCAATACGACATCTATCACATGCAGATCATGGAAGGCGATTTGGCGCCAACCATGAGCGCCAACATCGAACAGATTGCTCACGTTCAATTGGCCGATAATCCAGGTCGACATGAACCGGGTACGGGAGAAATTAACTACCCGTTCGTCCTAAAACATTTAGACGACTTGGGTTACCAAGGATGGGTGGGCTGCGAATACAAGCCGAAAACCACCACCACCGAAGGTCTAGATTGGATCAACCTATACCGCTAATGCGGTGATCACCTATCAAGCGATGGGTTAACGTTACGGAGAACAGATTATGAAAATTGCATTTATTGGTACAGGCATCATGGGTCGACCTATGGCGGCTAATCTGCAAAAAGCGGGATATGAGTTGGTTCTGTCTGACCACTTTAATCCAGCACCAAAAGACCTTGTGGAAGCAGGCGCTGAGGTTGTGAACTCGGCGCAGGCTGCGACTGAAGCGGCGGATGTTGTAATTTTGATGGTGCCAAACACGCCACAAGTTGAAGATGTTCTGTTTGGTGATAAAGGCGTAGAAGCTGGCCTAACGGCGGGTGGTGCGACAGGCAAACTGGTTATTGACATGAGTTCCATTTCACCAATGGCGACCAAAGCGATTGCTGCTCGTATCAATGAGAGTGGCGCTCAGTACCTAGACGCGCCAGTTTCGGGCGGTGAAGTCGGTGCGGTTAACGCTACTCTAAGCATTATGGTGGGTGGTGCACAAGAAGCGTTTGATAAAGCGCGCCCACTGTTTGAGGTGATGGGTAAAAACATCACGTTAGTGGGTGAAAATGGTGCGGGTCAAACGTGTAAAGTGGCCAACCAGATTATCGTGGCGCTAAACATTGAAGCGGTATCAGAAGCGCTGGTATTTGCTTCTAAAGCGGGCGCTGATCCAGCACGTGTGCGTCAAGCCTTACTGGGCGGTTTCGCAAGCTCTAAGATTTTAGAAGTTCACGGCGAGCGAATGATCGAAGGCACTTTTGACCCAGGCTTTAGAATTTCTCTGCACCAGAAAGACCTTGATTTGGCGCTATCTGGGGCGGAAGAGCTTGGTGTGGCACTGCCTAATACGCAAACTGCACAAGAGCTGTTTGAAGACTGCGCAGCACTCGGTGGCCAAGCGTGGGATCACTCAGCGTTGATTAAAGCCATCGAGAAACGTTCGAATCACACAATTCGTGATTAAACGGTAAGGAGTTTCCGTCTGGGATAGTCAGGATTCCTCTCCCTTTCTATCCCAAATAGTGCCGTGAAAGTTCGCTAACCACTGTGGGGGTGATGAACATGAGCGGTGCGACCAATCGGAATAGGTCGCTGAGCAGACTGATACATCGTATGTCGTGAGCTATTAAGTTTGGTAATAAATCGCGTAGTTTTTGTCTCCTTTTGTACGCGTTCCCGTTGTAAGAAGATAGGTAGGAGTTTCCTCGGGCTCCGTCTTAGCAGGCACCGAATCGCCTTACTTCGGGATTTTTTCTTTCAATGTGACCTGAGCGAAATTGCCGAACCGTCACCATGCTAAAGCTTGTGATATGTTACTTGGGTGTGCCGACAGGCCATTATCACAAGGCAAAAGAGATGCAGTTAAACACCCTGATTGCTCGTCAAATTGTTGAACGAGCGACGAAAATTATTCAGTTTCCCGTCAACGTGATGGATGAGAATGGCGTCATTATTGGTTCGAGCGACCCCTCTCGTTTACATCGCACTCATGAAGGGGCGCTGCTGGCGATACACGATAATCGCATCGTTGAAATTAATCAGACTGTTGCCAGTACGTTGATTGGCGTGAAAGAAGGCATCAATCTACCTGTTGTTTATCAAGAGAGTGTTATCGGTGTGGTCGGAATATCTGGTCAGCCAGATGAAGTCAGAAGCTATGGTGAACTGGTGAAGATGGCTGCTGAATTGATCATTGAACAAGAAGCGTTAATGGCTCAGATTCAGTGGAACAAACGCCACCGTGAAGAGTTGTTATTACAATTGATTCAGGGGTCAACGCTAAGTGACAACCAGTTACTGTCGATTGCTGAACGCTTGGACTTAAATCTCTCTCAGCCAAGAATCGCGGCAACGGTTAAAGTCATACCAAAGCAGGGACAACCGCTTACCCAAGAGCATTTACAAAAGTTGGTGCACTTACTGGAGTACCCAGAGCGAGACAATATTGTTGGCATTGTGTCGGTATCAAATAACGAAGTCGTGGTGTTGAAGCCTGTGTCAGTCGTGAATGACAAGTGGAATCAAGCTGAAGAGAAAGCACGAGTCAAAAAGTTGTTGAGGCGTATCGCACAAGAGACCGACTTTTCGATCCGAATCGCGATAGGGCAATACTTCCCAGGGGTTGATGGCCTTGCCCGATCATATGAGACAGCCAAAGCCACAATGGCCGGAGCAAATAAAAGTAAGCAAGCGATCCTGTTTTATCAGGAACATAAATTGGCCGTTTTAGTGGGTGGCTTAAAACAAGACCCATGGCGGCGAGCCCAGCTATTGGAACCGTTGGAGTTACTGCAACAGAAAGACGATAAAGGGGCATTGCTAAAAACATTGAGAGTATTTTTTGAACAGGACTGCGATCTGGCTCAAACTTGTGCGGCGTTACATATTCACAGAAATACACTTCGTTACCGACTGGAAAAGATAGAAGAGATAACTCATTTAAAAATCAATAGATTAGAGAATAAAGTGCAGCTGTATTTGGCGGTTAAATGCTTCCAATAGAGGGTGGTTGATTGTGCAAGGTGACAATTTTATAGCACGTTAAGGCTGATAGATTTGTCAGCTTGCATAAAGGAATGGCGCTCACTTCTCTGAATAATAACACCGTCCCTACAGGCACTCTGAACGTAAGGCATTAGCTTAGCGTTCGTACGAATACAATTATAAACGGAGTTATCATGAGTCTTATCTTAATACTGTTGGGGGTGATAGCCTTTATCGTCCTCGCAACCACCAAATTCAAACTGCATCCTTTTCTTGCACTGATTGTCGCAGCCTTTTTAGCGGCCTTTGCTTACGGTCTACCTGCTGACAGCATTGCGAAAACCATCGCATCAGGTTTCGGCGGCATTCTAGGTTACATCGGCCTAGTAATTGTGCTTGGTACTATTATTGGTGTCATTCTAGAGAAAAGCGGTGCGGCGATTACCATGGCAGACACGGTGATCAAAGTGTTAGGAGAACGCTTCCCAACACTCACGATGAGCATCATCGGTTACATCGTATCGGTACCAGTATTCTGTGACTCTGGCTTCGTTATTTTGAACTCACTGAAAGAGTCACTAGCGAACCGCTTAAAGACATCCAGCGTAGCGATGAGTGTTGCTTTGGCAACGGGTCTATACGCGACGCATACCTTTGTACCACCAACGCCTGGTCCAATTGCGGCCGCAGGTAATCTCGGCTTAGAGTCGAACCTTGGATTGGTAATTGGTGTCGGTATCTTCGTTGCAGCAACGGCGGCGATTGCCGGTATGTTGTGGGCAAACCGTTTCAAAGACGCAGAGCCAGATGGTGGCGATCAAATTGAAGAAGTGAAGCAAGATTGGAAAGAGCTGAAAGCGTCATACGGTGAGCTGCCAACGGCAGGCCAAGCATTTGCACCAATCTTTGTTCCTATTCTACTTATCTGTTTAGGCTCTATTGCTAAGTTCCCAAGCCTACCGCTAGGTGATGGTGCACTATTTGATGTGCTGTCGTTTTTAGGACAACCGCTCACAGCGCTAATTATTGGTCTATTCCTTTCGGTTCGCCTACTGAAAAGTGACAACAAGGTGGAAGAGTTTGGTGAGCGTATCAGTCAAGGCATTACCGCTGCTGCGCCAATTCTACTGATCACGGGTGCAGGTGGCGCATTTGGCGCGGTACTCAAAGCAACGCCTCTTGGTGAGTATCTAGGAACCACGTTATCGGCACTGGGTGTGGGTATATTTATGCCATTCATTGTTGCTGCCGCGCTGAAGTCTGCGCAGGGTTCATCAACGGTGGCTTTGGTAACCACGTCTGCATTGGTTGCACCAATGTTGGCTCAATTAGGCCTAGACTCTGAAATGGGACGAGTGCTGACAGTGATGGCGATTGGCGCTGGTGCTATGACGGTATCGCACGCCAATGACAGTTTCTTTTGGGTCGTGTCGCAGTTCAGTCGCATGTCGGTTGGCTTGGCTTACCGAGCTCAAACCATGGCGACGCTGGTACAAGGTGTGACTGCAATGGCATTGGTTTACATTCTAAGTCTTGTTCTTCTATAGCAAGCTCAAATAGGAAACTTATATGAAAGTAGTTATCGCTCCTGATTCTTACAAAGAAAGTTTAACCGCTATGGAAGTGGCAATGGCGATTGAAAACGGCTTTAAAGAAATCATGCCAGACGCAGAATACGTTAAATTGCCGATGGCGGACGGAGGCGAAGGCACGGTGCAGTCTTTAGTTGACGCAACAGGAGGCGAAATTGTCTCGGTTGCGGTAACTGGTCCACTCGGCCAAACCGTTGAAGGCTTCTACGGTTTGCTCGGTGATGGTTCAACAGCTGTCATTGAAATGGCCGCAGCGTCTGGTTTGCACTTGGTAGAACCCGATCAACGTAACCCACTACTCACGACCACCTTTGGTACGGGAGAATTGGTGAAAGCGGCGTTAGATAAAGGTGTTGGTCATATCATTATTGGCATTGGTGGCAGTTCTACTAATGATGGTGGTGTTGGTATGGCGCAAGCACTGGGAGCGAAACTACTGGATTCTCAAGGTAACGAATTATCTTTTGGTGGCGGGGCTTTAGCGGATCTTGATTCGATTGATCTCTCGGGCCTAGATAAGCGCTTGGCTGATATTCAACTCGAAGTCGCGTGTGATGTAGATAACCCGCTTTGTGGCCCTAAAGGCGCCTCTCATGTGTTTGGTCCACAAAAGGGCGCCACACCAGAGATGGTCGAACAACTGGATGCCAACTTAGCGCATTATGCCAACATTATTCGCCAAACCAACGGCAAAGAGGTGATTGATCAAGCTGGCGCAGGTGCTGCAGGTGGTTTAGGTGCTGCGTTACTTGGGCTGTTTGACGCCAGCCTGAGACCTGGTATCAATATCGTTATGGATGCCGTTAATCTTGCTGAAGTGGTTAAAGACGCTGACCTTGTCATCACAGGTGAAGGACGTATTGATAGCCAAACTATTCATGGTAAAACGCCAATTGGTGTGGCGCGCACTGCGAAGCAGTACAACTTGCCTGTGATTGGTATCGCAGGAAGTACTGCGCAAGATTGTCGAGTGGTGCATGACCATGGCTTAGATGCCGTCTTCAGTGTGGTTTTGGGCGCGACAGATTTACCGACCGCCTTGAAGGAAGCGGCATTTAACGTAGAGATGACGTCACGCAATGTGGCTGCTGCTCTGGCGATGACGTTTAAATAATTTCCTATTTTACACTGTAAACGGCCGCTAAATAGCGGCCGTTTTTATTTCTCAGTACTGCCTAGAATGGTTTCTATAAATAATTGAAAGGGTGAGTTATCACTAATTCTGATGGTTCTCTATTTCTCGTGCATCTTCTTACCTGATACGCTCTCGCGCAAACTCCCTATACTTTGAACAGCGGGAGTCTCAAAAGGAATTCGTGGATGAAACTCAAACTCACTTTTCTTGCCAGTGCACTGTTAAGCACAGGTGTATTTGGCGCAGACTTGGTTCTGACTAACGCCATTATTTACGGTCACTCAAATGCAGATACCGTGGCTATTTCTGAGGGCAAAATTGCCGAGATTGGTGATGCGCGAGATATAGATGCGCTTCAAAGCTCGAACGCGACGGTGATCGATCTTGAGGGCGGTTTTCTTTCTCCTGGCTTTATCGATAACCACAATCATGTGTTTGAAGCCGCTTCAGAAGCGGGTGCTCAGTGTGAGTTGAGTGTAGAGGAAGACCTTGCGGGACAAATACCGTTTCTAAAAGCGTGCCGAGAAGAGACTCAACGCAGTGGCTGGGTGATGGGCTATGGTTTCTCCATTGACTCCATACTAGCTGAAGAGAGCAATCAAACCCCACTGCAAGTCATTGATGCGATTTTTCCTGAGCAGCCCGTTATCTTTATGGAGCAAACTTCTCACTCGATGTGGGTCAATTCAGCAGCATTGGAGCTTGCTGACATCACAAGTGAAACGCCAGAACCACAAGGTGGAAAAATTCTTAAAGATGACGACAGCGGAGAATTAAACGGCGTCTTGCTCGATAATGCAGGCGACATAGTTTTAGAGCTCGCGTGGAATAGCTTGAACAATCAGTTTGAACAAAGCTACCTAGGCTTAATGAAAGGGTTAGCGGAGGCGAAAGCACACGGTATTACTACGATTGGGGATGGCCGATTGTATTGGAAACGCGGCTGGTATGAAGTATGGCAGCATGCCGAAAAACAAGGTGAGTTAACGGCGCGTGTATCGCTGCGCCCTTGGATTTATCCAACCGAGCCGATGGCAACACAATTAGAGTATCTCAAAGGTATTCAATCTTCGGATAAGTCCGATTTATTGCTGGTGGATCAAGTCAAGATGTACAGCGACGGCATCTTAATCAATGGTACCGCCAAGACCTTAGCGCCGTACTTGGATACCTACATTCCAGATGAACCTTACGGCATCAACTACATTGAGCCGAAGGCAATGAAGCAGTGGTTGGTAGAGCTCAATAAAATTGGTTATGGCGCTCACATCCATGCCATTGGTGATGGAGCGATTCGTGAGTCCTTGAATGCGATAGAGGCGATGAGAGCCAATGAAAGCGACAAAGATTACACCTTAACTCATGTCGAGTTGGTCAATTCAAAAGATGTTGGTCGCTTTGCCAAGTTAGAGGTAACGGCCGATTTTCAAGTGGGCTCCGATTACGTGGCTTATCACGAGCATCAGTGGGCGGAAGCCTTCTTAGGAGCAAAGCGGGCTCGTGCTTTAATGAATCTCGAAGCCATCTTTAGCTCAGGTGCCAACGTTACCCTAAGCAGTGATTGGAACGTACATGACATTAATCCGCTAGTCGGGATCGCCAATAGCGTCATCATGGGCAAAATCGGGCTGCCAAATGTAAACGCCGCGCTTGAAGCTTACACCATCAATGCTGCTCGTAGTTTGGGGATTGATGACATTACAGGTTCAATCGAGGTCGGTAAGTCAGCCGACTTTGCTGTGTTATCAGACGATATTACTCAGCTTTCCCCTCAAGAGATTAAAGAGACACAAGTCTGGATGACGTTACTAAGAGGTGAGGTTGTTTATCAAAGCGAGTAAGTGCTCGCTATCTTACTGGTTACCTTGAAATTGGGATCGCCACTGGGAAGGCGTGATCTCAAAAGCGGTTTTGAAGTTCTTACGATAAACGCTTTCTGAGCCAAACCCTGACAACTCAGCGACTTGAGCTATCGGATAGTGGCTGCTTTCGAGCAGTTGCTGGCTGAGCTTGAGTCGCTGCGTCAACAACCATTCACTAAATGTGCAGCCATACGAGGCCTTAAACTGACGAGTAAAGGTTCGGCGGCTCATTGCACATCGCTCAGCCAAACTGTCTAACGAGTGCGGTTGATTGATTGTTTCTGATATCTGGTCGATAACTTGAGTAAGACTCGTTACTCGCTCTGGCTTAGTGGTTACGGGGGTCGGAATGTACTGCTTTTGACCTCCAGATCGAAACGGTGCTGTCACCATAACCCGCGCAATATCGTTGGCGACTTCACTGCCACACAGGCGACGTACGAGGTGCAAGCAGCAATCAATTGAGGCGGCTGTTCCTGCTGACGTAATCAATTGGCCATGATCGATAAACAGCGGCTCACTATCAAACTCTACATTTGGAAATTGACTCTGGAACTGCTCTGCAAACGCCCAGTGAGAGGTGGCCGTTTTCCCATCAAGCAAGCCTGTCTTCGCAACAACAAACGCTCCGAGACAAAGACCTACCACAATCGCCCCTCGCTGATGAGCGGCTTGTAGCTTGTCTAGTAACAAAGTCGGTGGGCTAGGCAATGAATTGGGCCAACTGGGAACAATCACAATATCAGCGCTATCGAGTGGCTCTAAGCCTTTGGTCAACAGCACATCAAACCCTGACCCAGTCGAGAACGCTTTTTCTGACAAGCTGCATAGTTCAAGCTCGAACTTGGGCGCGTGTCCTAAAAAAGCATCTTGGAATACTAAGCAAGGCACAGAGAGATGAAAGGCACTAATATTTTCAAAGGCGACTAAAGCGACCTTATGTACTGACTTGTTTAACACAGTGTGACCCGATTTGAGCGTTAGATGTCCATATGGACAGTGTTACACAAATCTAAGTTTAAGCAAAATAGCGGTTATCAACTTTGGAGTAAGAGAAAGCATTATGAAAATTCATCACCTGCGTAGCGCAACGTTTGTTATCGAATCTGGCGAGCACTTTATCTTGATTGATCCCATGCTGGGTGAAAAAGGGTCGCTACCCGCGTTTTCTCATTTCCGCTTTAAATCAGAGCGCAACCCAACCGTTGAGCTACCTGCTATCGCCAGTGAGCTATTGAGTAAAGTGACGCACTCAATCATTACTCACAGCCAGACTTTCGGTTTTAAGCCACTCCAACACGGTGACCATCTAGACCCTGCTGGTGAGAAGCTACTGATTGATGGAAACATTCCAATCGTGACGCCAAGTAAAGACAAAGCGTACTTAGAGAAATACAAGATGACCGTGTCTCATGGCGTTGAAGATTGGCAAACTATGCCGTTCTTAGGCGGTGAAATTACAGCGATCCCTGCAAAGCATGGCCATGGTTGGATTCACAAAGTTATGGCGAATGGTTCAGGGTTCTATCTTGCACTGCCAAATGAGCCTTCAATCTACATTAGCGGTGATACGGTACTGACGGAAGACGTTAAACGAGCGTTGTCCGAGCTAAAACCAGACATCACAGTTGTGGCTGCTGGACATGCGCAGATGGATGTAGGTCAACCACTATTGATGAACAGTAATGAGGTGCTGGAGTTCATTAGATTGTCGCCAGGTAAAGTGATCGCAAACCACATGGAAGCACTGAACCATTGCCCTGTCGATCGTGGCACTCTGCGCCGCTCTCTTGATGAGCATGGACTGAGTGAGAAAGTGTTGATCCCACAAGACGGAGAAACCTTAGAGCTATAAGGCGTCTAGAGTGTATTAGGCTTGTCATCCGAACCATAATGCTTACACTGGAGCAGAGTAGGAATTATAAGGATATCGGATGACTCGTATTAGGCAGAAAAATCAGCAGTTGATTATTGAAGTCGCCAGCGAACAATTTGCTCAAAACGGCTATGCAGCAACAAAAATCGTTGATATTGCCAAAGCGGCCGACATTGCCAAAGCGAACGTCTTTTACTACTTCAGCTCCAAAGACAAACTCTATTACGCTGTCCTCCAAACCGTCACTCAGCCTCTGTTAGAAGCTTCTCGCCCAATCGAGGAGCTGACAGATCCTGTTGAAGCGCTCAGCCAATACATAGCGGCGAAGCTTCGAATCTCACAAGAGCACCCTTACGCCTCAAAAGTGTTTGCGAATGAGGTCATGTCTGGAGCAAAAGTCTTACCGCAAGATATCGCCGATGAGCTGTTTAATCAGTCCCAGATGATCATTGATAAGTTTGCAACATGGTCACAGCAAGGTTTGATGAATGATGTCCCTCCTCACCATCTAATGTTCACCATTTGGGCTGCAACACAAACTTATGCGGATTTTGGTTGGCAGATTTGCAACGTAATGAAGAAAGAGAAGCTCGATAAACAAGATTTCGATCACGCTGCAGAGTTTTTAACTCAACTCGTGATCAATGGTTGCGGCGTGAAAAGTAACCGTTAGCGGCTTCTAATTGCCGAAAAGTTATCTGATAAAATGTGACGAACCACACCTAAATGGTGTGGTTTTTTTATACTTTTAGCTGCGAAATAAACATATATTTGAAATGTATAACTATTCATTTCATGACTTGGGTCAATGTTTTAGCCTGCCATTGTTATTATTTCATTCTTTAAAACAAATATTTCGCTAATCAATAGTTCGCCTCTAACGCCTGAAAATAAAGGCCTTTCCTACCTATTCGTCAAAATACCTCGAAAATTCCGAATTAAATCGCAATTTTAAATTACTTTTTGGGCATGAGTTCAGCGGCTAACTTGAAACAAAGGGTAACCAAATATTAATAACGTTGATAATAACTATGACTAAAAAGACGATTCCTTACTTATATGCTGCCTTGTGGGTTCTGGTTTTAACCGTATACGGAGGTGCTAAATATGCACAAGCGGATACAAAACCATGCATCGATGCTCTACATCAAGAGTACCAACTAGAGGTGGCAACGACGCTTGCTGAGTTTGAAGAAACTTCCCCTGATCACTACAACGTCGATCACCTACTGTTCGTTGGTGAAGATGGCAAATTCCATAGAAAAGATGGCGTGACTTGTACCATTGAAAATGGCCATGCAGAACTAGACTAATCAAAAGGAGCGAACCTATGATTTTACCTAGCGATTTAAAGAAAGTTGGCACTATCATGACAAGTCTAATCAAGATAGTGAAAAAGCATGGTGTCGAACTCAATCGAGAGTCGGCTTACTACATTAGTAAGACTTTTAAAGAGAAGGTGATTCCATGCAGTCGCAATGTCCACTACTACCTCACTCTAAACAATGACGCAGGCGAAACTCTAATTACTAAGATTGTCCATGCCAACAACACGGTCGATATTGGCTTTAAAGACATTTATGGCAACAAGTTATGCAATGCGACCATTACTGACCATGGTGAGCTTAAAGAGTACCGCTTGTAGCTTCCATTGGTTCATTGGGCTCTCTAACCAAAAGAGAGCCCGCCCATCTCCTTATTCAATGGTATACTCCGCTCCCCTTGTGCACTGCCACATGACTAATTGAGTCTACTTACGTTTAAGGATCCTAAGATGTCTTTCTCTTCCCTTTCATTGAGCTCTGAGCTAACAAGCGCCTTACCCAAAGAGTTCACGAAACCTACCGACATTCAAATGTTGGCGATCCCTGAATTGTTGCGTGGCAAAGATGTATTGGCATTGGCGAACACGGGCAGTGGTAAAACCTTAGCCTACGCACTGCCATTGCTTGAGCAGATTACCCGTAATCCAGAACATAAAGCGCTTATTTTGGCTCCGACACGTGAGCTAGCAACTCAGGTCAGCCAAGCGATCGAGCAAGTTGCTCAACCACTTAACCAAACTGTCGTATGCCTGTGTGGCGGTGTTGATAAAGAGCTACAGCAGCAAGCTCTTGCGAACAACCCAAGTATTCTTGTGGCAACAACGGGGCGTTTGGTTGATTTGGCTAACGACGGTTTGGATCTAAGCCAAGTGTCTACATTGGTGCTGGATGAGGCGGATCGCCTGCTTGATATGGGGTTCTGGCCAGATGTACAAAACATTGCGATGAAAACATCAAGCAAGCGCCAAACGGCAATGTTCTCTGCGACATTCTCTGATGAGCTCAAGCAAAAAGCCCAACAGCTGATGCACTCACCAAAACAACTAGCGGCGCACCAAGAAAACAGCACCAATCAAGACATCGCTGAAACGCTCTACTTAGTTAATAAAGGCAGCAAAACTAAAGCCTTGGTTGAGCTTATTAAGCAACATGCTTGGACACAGGTATTGGTGTTTATTGGCGCAAAAGAAAACGCAGATGGTTTGGCGAAAAAACTGAATAAAGCGGGCATTTCAACCAATGCTTTGCATGGCAATAAAAGCCAATCAGAACGTGAAGAAGCGTTAGCTCAGTTCAAAGCAGGAAAGACTCACGTACTTATTGCAACCGACTTGCTGGCGCGTGGTATTCACATTGAGCAGCTTCCGGTTGTGGTCAATTTTGAACTGCCAATGTATGCTGAAACTTACGTTCACCGTGTTGGACGAACCGCTCGCGCAGGTGAGCAAGGTGTGGCATTTTCTTTAGTGTGTCATGGTGAAACAGAGGCGTTAAATGCGATTCGTCAACTGACTCAGAGGGAGCTGACATTACAGGCTCTTGATGGTTTTCCTGTCACCGACAAACCGTCAACGGGTGAAAGTAAGCGTGCGCCGCGTGATAAAAAAGCTAACCGTCGTACCAATAACAAAAAGAGCATTAAGCAATTTCAATCTAAATCGAAAGAGTCGGCTTCGAAATCTAAGCCAGCTAGATAAGCGGTGATGGAAAGGTCGATCCAAATGAAATGGATCGGCTATTTAGACGGTTTGAAATTGACTACTGTGAGAGCGTACGAACGACGTTACTTATCAAGCAAAAAATCGAGTGCAAGTTTGTACCCTCTCGTACCCATACCAATAATGGTGCCTGCCGCTACAGGCGAAATGTAAGAGTGATGACGGAACGACTCGCGAGCATGTACGTTTGAGATATGCACTTCAACCACAGGGACTTCCACACCTTTGATTGCATCATGCAGTGCGATTGACGTATGCGTGTACGCGCCCGGGTTAAAGACAACACCGACACATTCACCTTGATTGAACTCGCGTCCCGCTTTATGAATCGCATCGATCAAGCTGCCTTCGGTGTTGCTTTGGAAACACTCAGCGTCGAAACCATATTCTGCTGCCGCTTTACGACAATTTTCTTCGACATCTGACAAGGTTTCATAGCCGTATTGTGCTGGCTCACGCGTGCCGAGAAGATTTAGGTTTGGTCCGTTGAGTATTAAGATTTTTTTCATTATTTCATTGTCCTTAACGTAATTTCGCAAGCTGTGTTTGCTTAAAAGTATCGAGTTGTTGGTCTGAAACCTTGGTTCCTGTAAATAGCGTGAACGCATCATTCGCTTGATGGAAAAAGAGCTCAAAGCCACTTAGAGTTGCAATGGACTTATCGTTAGCGGCGATAATGAATTCGGTCTCTTTGGGTGTATAAACCGCGTCAAAGCACCATGATTGGCTCTCTAGCCATGCAGTATCAATGGGGCAGCCCGATGTTTGGTAGTGACCGATTGGCGTACAGTTGAGGACGCCTTGAGCCGCTATAACCGATTCTTTTAGCGTTGTTTCATTCAAACATACGGTATCGATGTTCTCGGCAGCAAGTAGCTTCGCAAGGCTGTTCATTTTTGTTAGATCTCGGTCATATATTGCGAGCTCTGTTGCCCCTAAATCTGCGAGAGCAAAGCAAATTGCTTTGCCCACACCACCACACCCTAAAACGACCACGCGCCCCGGAGAAGGTTGCTTGAACTGGTTAAATGCAGCAATGAAACCACTGTAGTCGGTGTTGTAAGCGACGATTTTGTCACCACGTTTTATCAGCGTATTGGCGGCGCCGACTCGTTGTGCGCAAGGCGCTAATTCATCCGCGACCGACAAGATTGTTTCTTTGTATGGGTAGGTAACGTTGGCTGAATCTATGTCGCGTTTGAAAAGATCTGAAGCATGCTTATGGAGCGACTGCTCACTGTCTGTCGTGAACTCTTCTAATTGATAATTTAAGGCGATATTGAGCTGTGAAGCGAGATCGTTGTGAAAAGCAGGGGACTGTGAACGTTGGATGTTCTGTCCGATGAGTCGGCATTGAATCATGGTTCATTCCTTATCGTTATTTTTATCTACGCTAGCAAAATGACCTTTGTGGCGATAATTGTTTTTTCTTTACACCTATTCAATTTTTGGAGAACGCTTATGGAGCATGGCTGAGTCGATGAGTCATGCCGTATGCGATTGCACTCTCTATCTCAAAATCTTATACCTTGAAAAATAATTGAAATATCGCAGTCGAGAACGCCTCTTTATAGTAATTGCATCTACGGATAGTACGACAAAGAGTTGTGGTGATGACTGCCAAGACCACGTTTTCGTAACGTATGCATCGTGTCTATCCGCCTAAAGGCATAAGAGGGACCCAAAATGCAAAACAACGTCGTAGTTCAACATATCCAACGCGCAGATAAGGCCATCATCGAAGGCCTTCGCCAATGTGGTGTCGCTACTATTCATGAAGCGCAAGGCCGAAAGGGGTTATTAGCTCACTACATGCGCCCTATCTTTCAAGGCGATGCTGTTGCAGGTTCTGCGCTGACCATTTCTGGTGCAGCAGGGGACAACTGGATGATGCATGTGGCTATCGAACAAGCCAAGGCGGGTGACTTTTTGGTGTTCGCTCCAACCTCACCATCAAACCACGGCTACTTTGGCGATTTGCTAGCAACCTCAGCGCAGGCACGTGGTGTGGTGGGATTAATCATTGAAGGTGGCGTGCGTGATACTCGTGACCTACGTGAAATGAATTTCCCAGTTTGGTCGAAAGCGGTCTTTAGTGAAGGAACGATTAAAGAGACGCTTGGCTCAGTCAATGTACCTATGAACTGCGCGGGCGCACTGGTTTACCCCGGCGATATTATGGTGGCTGATGAAGATGGCGTTGTGGTTGTACGCCGTGAAGAAGTGGAAGAAGTTCTCCACGAATCACTAGCACGTATGGAACGTGAAGAAGAAAAGCGCGTCCGTTTAGCTAACGGTGAGCTGGGGCTTGATATCTATCAGATGCGTGCTCGTTTGGAAGAGAAAGGCTTGAAGTATGTCTAACTCTCCCTTGGCTGTTCAATGCATGTGGATGCGCTCTGGTACTTCAAAGGGCGCTTATTTCCTGCGAGAAGATCTCCCTAGCTCTGAGCAAGCACGCAATCAGTTTTTACTCGAAGTGATGGGTACGCCTGACCCAAGGCAAATCGACGGAATTGGTGGGGCCGACCCACTCACTTCAAAGGTCGCGATTGTAGAATCGTCAAAACGTGAAGGCGTCGATGTAGATTACCTATTTCAACAGGTATTTGTTGACCAAAAGCTTATTAGTGCTAAGCAAAATTGTGGCAATATTTTAGCGGGTGTTGCTCCGTTTGCTATCGAACGTGGATTGGTTGAAGCGCAAGAGGGTCAAACACCAGTCCGTATCTTCATGGAGAACACGCAGCAGATTGCAACTGTCACGGTGCAAACCCCAAACAAGCAGGTGACCTATGCAGGCGATTGTCAGATTGATGGTGTCCCTAACACCTCAGCGCCTATTGCTGTCTGTTTTGAAGATACGGCTGGCTCAACCTGTGGTGCGTTGTTGCCAACAGGCAATGAAGTCGATGTGATTGATGGTTTAGAAGTCACATTGATCGATAACGGCATGCCAGTTGTTGTGTTAAAGGCACTCGACTTCGGATTGACTGGGGATGAATCTCGAGAACAGCTTGATAGTAATTCGGAGCTAAAGGAGCGTTTGGAATCGATTCGTTTACAGGCTGGGCCAATGATGAATCTTGGCGATGTTCGTGAGCTAAGTGTGCCGAAAATGACACTGGTGAGTGCACCGCAGTATGGTGGGGGTATTTCAACACGTACCTTTATTCCTCACCGCTGTCATGCGTCGATAGGTGTTCTTGGTGCCGTGAGTGTCGCCAGTGCGTGCATATTGAGTAACGCGCCAGCAAGTGAGCTTGCTGACGTAGAAATAGAACAACAAATAAAAATCGATGTTGAACACCCTATTGGAAAAATGAGTGTGGTGTTAGACGTCGAGCAAAATCAAGTGAAGTCCGCAGCGATCCTT
This sequence comes from Vibrio sp. RE86, assembly GCF_013114545.1. Lineage (GTDB taxonomy): Bacteria > Pseudomonadota > Gammaproteobacteria > Enterobacterales > Vibrionaceae > Vibrio. The sequence goes on from NZ_VTXI01000002.1 coordinate 25,950, forward strand.
CGTACAGCAAGAAAGCTGTTTGATGGCACCGTATTTGGACTGTAAGCCTGCTGAAAATAACAAGGAAGAAACATGGACGCTGATTACCTACCGTTCCACCCAAATCCAAGCAAGCCGAAGTTTGTGGTGCCAGAAGGCGCAGTGGATAGCCACTGTCACGTTTTTGGTCCTGCGGCTAAATTTCCTTACTCTCCGGCGCGTAAGTACACCCCTTGCGATGCCTCAAAAGAGCAGCTTTTTGCTCTGCGTGATCACCTAGGCTTTAGCCGCAATGTGATTGTTCAAGCGTCTTGCCATAGCACTGATAATCGTGCGCTGGTGGATGCGCTGGAATCCGCTGGTGAGTTGGCTCGTGGTATCGCATTCGTTGACGAAACTGTCACAGATGAAGAGTTACAAGCGATGGACAAAGCTGGCGTTCGTGGCGTTCGCTTTAACTTTGTGAAGCGCTTAGTTGATACAGTACCAACAGAAAAGCTCAAAGCGATCGCTGAGAAGATCCGCCCATTAGGTTGGCACGTTGTGGTCTATTTCGAAGCGCAAGATATTGATGATGTGACGCCATTCCTCGAAGAACTCAAGATGACGGTCGTGATTGATCATATGGGCCGTCCAGATGTGGCTAAAGGCGTTGATAGCCAAGAGTTTGGTAAGTTCATCTCGCTAATGGAGCGCAACCCAGATATCTGGTGCAAAGTGAGTTGTCCTGAGCGTCTGACTCAAACGCCACCGGATTACTCTGATGTGGTGCCGTTTGCCAAAACGTTAGTCGACCTTTTCCCAAATCGTGTGTTGTGGGGTACGGATTGGCCACACCCAAATATGAAGTCTCATACCCCAGATGATGGCCACCTAGTGGATGTCATTCCACAAATCGCCACTACGGTAGAGCAACAGCAAGCACTACTTGTTACTAACCCAATGAAACTTTACTGGCCGGAGAGCGTGTAACATGACTTACTTAAACAATAAGCCGATTCCAGGCACAACCATGTTTGATGGCGCAATGGCACGTAAAGGCTACGGATTGAACAAGATGTGCCATTCACTCAATGAACAGGCAGGACGTGATGCGTTTTCAGCTGATGAAATGGCTTACTGCGACAAGTATGGCCTGACGGAAGCTCAAAAGACGGCAATCAAGGAGCGTGATGTTCTAGGGTTGATCGCAGAAGGTGGCAGTATCTATTACCTTGCCAAATTCGTCGGTATGTTGGGACTCAACATGCAAGATATTGGTGCGATGCAAACGGGTATGACAGTTGAAGAATTTAAACAGATGTTAGTAGAGGCAGGGAAATAGTTATGGCAAAGATCGTTGGCGGAATTACCACTTCCCACATTCCTTCAATTGGTAAAGCAATTGAGAATAACCTTCAACAAACGGACTACTGGAAACCTCTGTTCGATGCATACCCACCGATTCACCACTGGTTAGATGAAGTACAACCAGATGTGGCTATCGTGTTTTACAATGACCATGGCTTAGAGTTTTTCCTTGATAAGAAACCGACCTTTGCGATTGGCGCGGCACCTACCTATAAGAATGCCGATGAAGGCTGGGGCATCCCAACCATTCCAGAAATTAACGGTGACCCAGAGCTGTCATGGCATATTTGTAACGAACTGGTTGAGAACGAGTTTGACATTACTATCTGCCAAGAGATGAAAGTTGACCACGGGTTAACTGTGCCGATGCAGCTGATGTGGCCAAACTTCAGCTACGGTCACATGAAAGTTATCCCTGTGTGTATCAACGTAGAGCAGCACCCAATGCCATCACCTAAGCGTTGCTTTAATTTAGGTCAGGCGATTGGTAAAGCGGTAGAAAGCTACGACAAAGACCTGAAGGTCGTTGTGCTTGGCACTGGCGGCTTATCTCACCAACTTGATGGCGAACGTGCAGGTTTTATCAATAAAGAGTTTGATCTCTACTGCATGGAAAAGCTAATTGACGATCCTGAGACGTTAACCAAGCTGTCTATCTATGACTTGGTTGAGCAGGGCGGTGCACAAGGTGCTGAGTTCATTATGTGGCTGGGCATGCGCGGTGCGTTAACCGGTGAGTTAAATGTGCTGAAAAGCAGCTATCACGCTCCTGTGTCGAATACCGGCGCTGGCACCATGTTGATAGAAAACCGTTAAATTTAATCGCTGATTCAACCTTTCTAAAGCCCTAGAGTATCGCACTCTGGGGCTTTTTCTTTGTTTTGCTCGAGTGCCATGCGTGATATCTAAAAGTATCATTTGTTGCTTAAATTTAATTCAATGTGATACTTATAGATGCATTCTCTGATGCTGGCGGCGATAGACTGGTTCCGAACTTACAAAAAGGAATCGAACTATGAAAGCAACATCATTATCTCTCTTGGCATTAGGTTTGTTTACCGCAGGCTCAACACAAGCATTTGAACTGGTTAGCCAAGATATTCAGGAAGGTCACCCAATGGCCAAGACGTTCGAATATCAGGGGTGGGGCTGTGATGGTGACAATGTATCGCCGCAATTGATGTGGAAAGATGTCCCGGAAGGCACCAAGAGTTTTGCCGTAACTGCTTATGATCCAGATGCACCAACGGGCAGTGGATTTTGGCATTGGGTCGCGTTTGATCTCCCGAGCAAAACAACTGAGTTAGAACAAGGCGTTGATATCAGCAAGCTCGGTGGCAAGGAGGCTCGAATCGATTATGGAAGCACAGGTTTTGGCGGCGCTTGCCCTCCGAAAGGTCATGGAATGCACCGCTATCAATTTACGGTTTGGGCACTACCAAAGGCGACCTTAGGCCTCGATGAGAATACTCCGCCAGCCGTGGTTGGCTTTACACTTAACAGTGTTGCTATTGATACGGCAACGCTAACGGCAACGTACACACGTTAGGGTATCAAATAGGAGATGTAATGAGCACTCATTATCAAGTGACTCTGTTTCGAGCTGAACAACTGCAGAGACTCAGAAATGTGCGAGTTCACTCTCCGAGTATTATTCAAATAATGGCTGGGAGTAAGCGACTATTCTGGAAAGATGCTGTTCAAGATCTCTCGAATACTGAGCTGCTGCTGTGTGAAGCTTCTGCCTCGTTGAGCTTTGAAAATCTACCGCAGAAAGGACGTTTCCTTTCTCGGGTATTTACTTTTCACTGCTCTCCGACAGAAGCGATGCTGGAGTTGAGTCACAGCAGAGCTTACGAACAGGCGGAGCCTTTTTTTCGTACTGATACTGCACTGCAAACTGCGCTAGATACGCTTTTTTCGTTTCAATCCCAAGCGATAAGTCATGAGACTCAGCGTTTTTGGATACTTGGCTTGTACCAGCAGTTGGCAGAAAAAGGCGTTCTGCATCAACTGTTTCCAAGTACTAACACAACTTTTCGTCAGCAATTGAGCCGTTACTTGGCTCGATCACCCAGTGATAAGCATGCTCTGGATGAAGTCGCGCAACAATTTGCTATGAGTCGCGCGACGATGATCCGCAAGTTAAAGCGAGAAGGCACTCAGTTTCGCGAGGTGCTTACTGAAGTTCGTTTGGCTCATGCCTTGTCTCTGATACAGAGTGGCTATAGCAATGTTGCTCAGTTGGCTTTGGCGTGTGGTTATCAGTCTGAGGGGCGATTTAGTCAGCGTTTTAAGGACAAGTTTGGGTTAACGCCTACGGATTATTTCAGAACGATAACGGCTTAGATTAGGTGTTTGCTGCGCATAGCAAAAAGTAGATAGCTAACGCTTACAAAAAGCCCCGCAGTGTAGCGGGGCTTTAGTTTATTTATAGGTCGATATGAGAGGCTTTACAACGAATCAACACACTGTGGGAAGATAGCTTGGAAGCCTTCAGCGTGTTGACAGCTTCTGCCGCCCGCTTGACCGCCTGAGTTGCGTCTAAAGTGGTTGCCACGGTTTTCCGCTAGGTTCTCGTAGAAAGTCCACAGGTGCTCTTGACCTTGCATACACTCAATTGCCGCCTTCTTGCTTTCCCATACTTCAGAGATGTCTAGGAAAGTATTTGGTTTCCATTCCATCTGCTCACTTTGGTGCGGTTCGAATAGGTAAACCTGAGGGGCGCCTAGTACTTTCTCACCAGGATTATGACCCCAAGCTTGTGCGATCATGCGGCACTGTAGAGTTATCTCAGTTGCGTACATATGGTCTGTGTTGTACGGGTCCCATTTAGAATGGGTCATGATGAACTCTGGCTGCACTTCACGAATTAGGTCAACGATTTGGTATTTACCTTCTTTGTCGATCTCTAGCGGGTAATCACCGAAGTCAAAGAAACGAATGTCATTCACTCCAAGTGCCGCGGCTGCAGCTGTCGCTTCTTCATGACGGATGCGTTTTACATCTTCAAGCGTCATGCCTTCTTGCTTCCAAAGCTTTGCTGACTCACCACGTTCACCGTATGAAAGACAAGCGATAGTCACTTCGTAACCGAGTTTTTGGTGAAGTGCGATGGCACCGCCACAACGCCATACAAAATCTGCTGAGTGGGCACTGATTACTAAAGCTGTTTTCTTTGTTGTCATGTTATTAATCCTTTACTTACTTTGCGCTCTTTTCTGTGAGCTTGTTTTTATGTTTGGTTTGCAGTTAAAACTCTTCAGTATCGATTTCTGCTTGTGTTGGCGCGTTGTAGCGGCCACCAATGAAAGATGATTGCGGTACAGTTCGGTCGATCAGCTCCAACAACGGCTTAGAGATGGAGTAGTGTTGTGCATTCCAGTTATCTTCTAAGTGTTGCAAACTGGTTGTCCCCGGCAAAGCGATAGAGTGGGGCGCTTTGGCAAGTGTCCAAGCCAGTGCGAACTGAGCTAGAGTGGGTGATGGCAGAGTGGTATTCTCTTCAGCAAAAATTGGTAGTAGAGAAGCAAACTTATTGACTGCCGTTACGTTTGACTCGAAGTTCTCATTGCTAAACCTTGGCATCGCATTTCGAATATCACCATCGACAAATTGATTGCTTTGCAACTCACCACTGAGAATTCCGCGTCCAACTGGGCTGAATGAAACAAAGGTGCTACCCAGTTCGCTACACTTATCAACCACAGCAATTTCAGCGTTGCGTGACCAGAGCGAATACTCCGATTGAACCGCTGCAATAGGGTGAACCTGATGTGCTTTCTCTAGGGTTTTCGCCGATACTTCAGACAAACCAATGTGCTTGATTTTGCCTTCTTCGACTAGCCTAGAAAGCTCGCCGACACTCTCTTCAATTGGAACCGTTTTATCCCAGCGATGCAGATAGTAGAGATCGATGACATCGGTGTTTAAACGCTGCAGTGCGTCTTCACAAGTTTGGCGAATTGTCTCTGGACGACCGTCGATAGCGCGCTTACCGTCAGGGCCTTTGAACATGCCACATTTACTAGCAAGGAAGAATTCATCACGGCGATGACCGACTGCTTTTGCCAACAATTTTTCGTTGTTGCCAAAGCCATAAAGCGCAGCGGTGTCTAGCATGTTATAGCCAAGATCTAACGCTTTATTGAGCAGTTTGATGCTGTGTTCTTCGCTTGGTGGTGTGCCATAAGCGTGAGAGATATTCATACAACCCAGTGCGATTGGTGCAAGTGAGTGCTCACCTATTCTAATCATCGCCGACTTCCTTACTCTTGCTCTAATAGCTGTTCAAGTTCGTGCAGTGTTTCCATTGCAGGCAGGCAGCTCGCTACACTTGAATTCGGTTCACGACCTGTGCGAATCGCATCGAAGAACTCACGATCAATAAGCTCGATACCGTTGTTAGAAACCGCAACACCTTCAAGTGAAATCGGAGTCTCTTTGCCATCGAATAGGTCGTCGTAGCGTGCGATGTAAGTGCCTTCGTCACAGATGTAGCGGAAGAAAGTGCCAAATGGACCATCGTTATTGAAAGAAAGTGATAGCGTACAAAGCGCGCCAGATGGCGTTTTCATACCAATGCTCATATCCATTGCGATATTGAGCTCTGGGTGAATAGGGCCTTGCAGTGCCTGAATCTTCGATGCCTTCTCGCCAGTCTGGTATTGGAAAAGATCGACAGTGTGGCAAGCGTGGTGCCATAGAAGGTGATCGGTCCAAGTACGTGGTTCACCTTTTGCGTTGGTGTTAGTGCGACGGAAGAAGTAGGTCTGAACATCCATTTGCTGAATGTTGAGTTCGCCTGCTGCAATCTTGTTATGAATCCACTGGTGACTTGGGTTAAAGCGACGTGTGTGACCAGCCATCGCGACAACGCCAGTTCTCTTTTGAGTCTCAACTACTTTGTAGCTATCCTCAATGTTGTCCGCCATTGGAATTTCCACTAGAACGTGCTTGCCTGCTTCCATACATGCGATTGCTTGCTCTGCGTGCATTTGGGTCGGTGTTGCTAAGATGACGGCATCAATATTGTCCGACTTAAGTGCCTCATCCAGAGAGTCATAGCCCTGTGCGGTCTGGTTGTAATCTGTGATCAGTTGGTCTAGCTTGTCTGCTTCAGGGGCAACCATCGCCGTCACTGTCACATCTTCAATGCTGCGCAGCGCTTCTAAATGCTTTTGGCCAAATGCGCCAGTTGCGCCTACTACACACACTTTCATAATCATTCCTTTTGTATTCAAGCGATAAAGTTATTGGGTATTTTCTAATTGCGTTGCAGTATTGTCTAAGTTTGCTACTTGCAGTTTTTCTATAATTTCGTCTGATAGTTGAGATAGAGGTTGTTCTATGTACTCAATCGATAGTTCCCCGAGTGATTGATGCCAATTCATCGCTCCCGTTACCATAGAGTGGTTCATTTCTAGCTCACCTAATGTCGCTGCCACCTCTTTTAACTCAGCATGGCGTCTCTCACCGTGATTAAGCATTCGCTCCATGTGGTAGCGACTTAGGTCATCAAGCGCCAGCCCAGGATAGGTACTACTTAGTGACTTGAGCACATGTTCTTCCACACCGGATTTTCGCGCAGCGAGCAGACATTCTGTGGTGAGTGCTTCAAGACCTTTGACCATCACTGAGCGCAGCATTTTGATGCTTGAAGCGTCACCCACTTGCTCAGAGATGACTTCGACATCAAATCCAACTTGAGAGAGGTAATCTGAGACTTTGTCTGCCCGTTCACCGGAGATATTCAATGGAATTCTCGGCTTGGCTGCGAGCACTGGAGCCATAATCGCAACATCTATGTATTCTGCGCCTTGAGCTTTCACTTGCTGTGCTAATCGTTGCTTTGTTTTTGGCGAACATGAGTTGCAGTCGAGGATGATTTGCTTCTCGCTGAGTGAGGGAATCAACGCTTGAAGCGCGGGTTCCGCTTGATCAGCGGTGACCAGTGAAAATATTACTTGCGCACCATCTATCGCTTCTTCTGCTTTAAATGTTCCTTGCACGCCATGTTCGATATATTCGAGAAGTTTTTTCTCTCTTGTAAATACACTATTTGTTTTTAAATCAAACGCATTGATTATTTCAGGTGCTTTATTATCCCAAGATGAAATAAATGTTTTTGCGGCTTCACCAAAACCAATGAATGCGATCCTACTGATCCTCATCATAACCATCCTTTGTAATCATTTGTTGTCTTTGGTTATGGTGAAAACATTAACATCTCGGTTTTAATGCGAATAATCAAATTAAGTGTAAGGGTATTCAATTTTGAAAAAAGTTGGATAATTACAGCGACATTTTTACACCATTGGTTCGCAATAATTGTAGAAAGTGGGTTTGTACCGATGTGGCAAACCAGTTCTTACGCACGGTTAAACCAATAGGTCTAGATTGTTCTTCTCCTTCGAAGGAAAGAGCGACCAAGTGGCCTTCATCCAGATCGCGTCTGATTTGATGTTGAGAAAGAAGGGTTAATCGATCACTGCCAATAAGCAGCTCTTTCACTAGCATTTGTGAGCTTGCTTCAATCAGCCGATTAGGGACATTGAGCTCTTCTTTAGTGAACATATCTTCGAACATCTTTCTAGCAGGCGTCGCACTGGATGAGACGACCCAACTCGACTCCTGTAAATCTTGAATACTGACTTTTTCTTTCTTGGCAAGCGGGTGCCCTGCTCGCGATAAGATGGTGTTCTTAGATTCAAACAGTGTCTCTTGACGTATGTCTGTACTGGGTACAGGAAAACGAAGTGCGCCAATCAGAATGTCTATTTCTCCGTATTTGAGGTGATTGAGTAGATCTTTGTATGGGCCATCAATAACGTGAATTTGGCAATCGGGGTAAGCCTCGGAAAACTCGTTTATCGTGCTTGGTAGTAAACAGGTTCGAGCCAGCGGTAGGCAGCCTACAGTAATCGCAGAGCTGTGTCTGTTGCTCAGTAGGTTAACTTCGTCAAGTCCTTGTTTTATTTCAACAAAAGCCAGTTTGCTTGCTTTGTCTAGTGCTGCGCCCGCTTTAGAAAGAGCGATGCCGGTACTGGTTTTTTCAAACAGAGTGAAGCCTAAAATATCTTCGAGATCTTTTGATGCACGATAGACAGAGGACTGCGAAACCTCGAGCAGTCGACTTGCTTCCGTGAAGCTCTTTCCGTTCGCGACAGCCACCAGTGCTTTTAACTGTGTGGTGGTAATGTTGAATAGGTAACGTTGCACACTGTTCTTGCGCTGCTTGGTGGCAATCTTAAGCGCGTTGGAGATGCCCTGGCTGATGTTTTCTAAGGCACGATCGATACGAAAAGCGAAAGCCTTTCCCTGTTTCGTCGGTGTCATTCCATCACTCGTACGCTCAAAAAGCTCACTGTTCATGTTCTTTTCAAGTTTAGAAATGGCTTGAGTTATGGCGGGCTGAGAAAGAAAAACCGTGTCTGATGCCTTACTAATACTCCCAGTGTGTACGACTTCAGAGATGGCCCGTAAATGACGTAAGTTTGGGATATTAAACATTCGGATTCCTTACCACTACAAGGTTGATACGGTATGAGATATGAAATAAATCACACTTTTAATATTTAGAGTGAAAACTCTAATTATGATATGGCTCGAAACTCTTAATTACCCTATCAATGGACTTATTAGTAGCCGAATTCGAGCATTCGATGAAGTGTTGAACGATATATTGTTTCGAAAGTGTGACTTAATTCTCCAAAATTAACCGAATGGTAAAATGGCATTTTTGACCAATTATTGATGATGATTATGATTTATTTTTATCATTAAGTTATTGATTTTGGTTATTTATATTTTGTCTTTAATTTCACTTTGTAAGCAAGGGTTATCTATTTTTTGAATAATGCTTTCAGTAAGTGAATTTTGTTTTGTTAAATCTAAGTGTTAGTTTTATCGGCAATGAAACAGGAGGTTCCATATAATGAAAACTATAAAAACACTATCACTTGCCGTATCACTTGCATTTGCTGCTAACGCATCCGCTGCCGACATTGATATTACAATCGGTCATGTCGATTCACAGGATTGGACGATCTCTAAAAAGGGCGCTGCGACTCAAGTCTTTAAGAATATCGTTGAAGCGGAATCTGGTGGTCGTATTGCCGTTAACATCTACCCATCAGGTCAGTTAGGAGGCGAAACAGAGTTGCTTCAGTCAGCTCAAGAGGGAATGCTGACGATGACAATGGTATCAGGTGCTTACTCTAAGCTTTGTAAAGAAGCGAACGTGCTTGAAATTCCGTACCTTTTCCCTTCAGCGCCAGTGGCCTGGGAAGTACTCGATGGTGAGTTCGGTCAACAGCTGAATGAGCAGTGTTTAAAGCAGACAGGTTTACGTAACCTTGCATACGGTGAAACCGGTTTCCGTCACTTCACCAACTCTAAGCGTGAAATCAAATCTCCTGATGACCTAAAAGGTCTGAAAATTCGCGTAATGACAACGCCTCTTTATGTTGAGTTGCTGAAATCGCTAGGTGCAGAGCCAACACCTATCGCTTTCCCTGAGGTACCTGCAGCTCTAACAACCGGTGTTATTGATGGCCAAGAGAACCCAGTCAGTGTAATCAGTGCAAATAAATTCTACGAGCTGCAAGACTACATCACACTGGATGGCCATGTTTATGGCACCGATTTCCTATTAATGAATGATGATTTCTACCAAGGTCTTTCTGATGCTGACCGCGCAATCATCGATCGTGCTGCCCATGTTGCAGGTACGGTTGGCCGCGCTGTGCAACAAGTTAACTCAGCTGAAGGTCTTGAGACTTTGGGTAAAAAAGGCATGAAGATTACTTCTTTGACGGCAGAGCAGCAGAAGCAATTCCGCGACAAGACTCAGCCTGCAGTGATCAAGTGGCTAGAAGGCACAGTTGATTCAAAATGGATCGATGGCGCACTTCAAGCGGTTGAAGCTGCATCTAAGTAATACTGATATCCGCAGCATCGAACGCTCGGTGTTGCGGCTTTTCCCAAGGAGATAGGGAATCATGATGGAACAATATAAAAAATTATTAGCATTCTGTGCAGGCTCGTCTCTGTTTGTATTGTTTGCAGTTATGCTGATCACAACCATCTCGCGCTATTTCTTCAATACCTCAATCCTATGGGGCGAAGAGCTGTGTAAGTACTCAATGATCTACGGTGTGATGTTTGGTACATCACTTTGTTACCTTGAAGGGCTGCACATTAAATTTGCTGTACTTGATTCAGTAAAGTCTGCGATTTTCCAAAAAGTGTTAGCGATTGTGGTTGATATCGCCGTCCTTGTTTCAGCAGGGATAATGACTTACTCCGGTTACCTATTTGTCATGAAACGTGGTGCTATCGAGTCACCGGGTATTGGTTTAAGCATGTCTTACTTCCAATCAGCCCTTGTTATTGGCGGGATCTGCTTAATTGTCGCGTCGCTACTTCGTTTAGCTCAGTATGTACAAATGGCTCGTCGTCAAACTGCGCCAGTCTCTTCTCTCACTCAAGGCGATGTATAAGGATCTACTATGCCATCAATAGCTTTAATGGGCGGTATGCTCGTTTTTGGTGTTCCGCTAGTGTTTGCCATTATTCTGGCAATGTCGTTCTACGTATCGAGCACACCAATTTCAATTAGCCTTGTTGCACAACGAATTTTTAGCGGCTTAGATTCATACTCTATTCTTGCTGTACCACTGTTTGTTTTGGCCGGGGAGCTGATGAACAAGAGTGGTATTACTAACCGAATTATTGATTTTGCCAATGCGCTGGTTGGCCACTTCCGTGGTGGTTTAGCTCAAGTAAATATCTGGTCTTCAGTTATGTTTGCTGGTATTTCAGGCTCCGCGGTAGCCGATACTTCAGCACTAGGGCGAGTATTTATCCCTCAAATGGAGAAAGAGGGCTATAGCAAAGAGTTTTCATCGGCATTGACTGCGGCTTCTTCCGTGATTGGCCCGATGATTCCACCAAGCATTCCAGTGATCATCTACGCACTTATTGCCAGTGGTGTTTCTGTTCCTGCGCTGTTCTTAGCGGGCATTGTCCCTGGTGTGTTGTCGGCGATTGCACTGTCAGTCTTTGTATTCTTTTACGCAACCAAACATAAGATCCTTAATACAGGTGTTCGCACTAGCCGCCGCAAGGCTTTAGTGAAAGCGTTTGTGCCACTGACTATGCCAATCTTTATCCTAGGTTCAATCCTAATGGGGATTGTAACGCCGACCGAAGCCGCTGCTTTTGCTGCCTTCTATGCACTTACCGTCGGCATGTTCATGTACAAATCGATCAAAGTGAGCGACTTACCTGAAGTGTTTATGCGTTCAATGCGCGACTCTTCTATCGTATTGATTCTGATTGCTGTTGTTTCTGTAGCAAACTGGCTACTGACGTTCTCGCGTGTCCCTCAATACATCAGCCAGCAGGTTCTGAGCACTATCTCTGATCCGATTATGTTCCTAATCATGGTGAACCTAATCCTATTGGCGGTGGGGCTGTTCCTTGAAGGCATTGCGGCCATGCTGATTCTTATCCCAATCTTCCACCCGATTGCGATGAGCTTTGGTATCGACCCTGTTCACTTTGGCATTGTGGTTATCTTTAACCTAATGATTGGCTTGATTACACCACCGATGGGGATCTGTCTGTTTGTATCCAACACGATCTCTAAGGTCGGCATTGCTGCAATATCTAAGCAGGTGATTCCGCTATTCCTACTTGAAGTCTTGGTGCTGTTCTTCATTACGTTCGTACCGCAAAGCGTCCTCTTCTTGCCGAACCTATTCGGTTACTAGAGCCACACAATGTTTGTATTAGAAGTTTTGCTGCCACTGATTTTTATCGTGGCAGTAGGGTTCCTCTCGACCAAAAAAGGCTTTTTTAGCCAACAATTCGTCGCAGAGGTGAGCAAGTTTGTGCTGTATGTCTCGCTACCTGCGGTGATCATCAGCAGTTTAAGCAGTATCGAACTAGGTCAGGTTATTCACGTTAACTTTATGTTGGTATATGCGCTTGCCGGATTGTCGGCGATGACCTTTGCAATATTAGTGAGTAAATGCTTACTCAAATCGACATGGACAGAGAGCTTTATCAATGGCCTTGGAAGTGGGATGCCAAACAGCGCATTTGTTGGCTTTCCAGTCGTGCTTTCTCTTTATAACGGCCAATACATTGAAGCCTTTTTGATGTGTGTGTTGGTGGAGAACCTGGTGTTTATTCCATTGAGTTTGATCTCTTTGGAGTTTGCTCAAGGTAAGTCTTCAAGCCTGAGTGCTCAGCTAAAGATTGTCGCGGCTCGTATTAGTCGCAACCCGATTATTTTAGCGATCAGCTTGGCCTTAGTCGTGAATATCACGGGTATTCGCTTGCCAGAATTTGTGACTGAAGGGGTATCCATTTTTGCGAAAACATCGGTGGCGTTAGCGCTGTTTGCGATCGGTGGGGCTCTGGGACAATCACTCAAATTTGAGCAGTTCAGGCGAATCGCTTTCGTCTCTTCAATGAAGTTGGTGTTCTTTCCGTTGGTGGTCGTTGCACTGCTGATGACGTTACCTGTAGAGGGAGACTTAAAGTACGTCTTATTGATATTTGCTGCGTCGCCGATGTTGTCAATCTATCCAATTTTAGGTGGGCTTTATCAACATCAACGCTTCTGCTTAAACACCCTAATTATCACGACGGTGGCCTCTGGACTCTCGCTTTCCGTCGTTATTGCAATCACAACATCGTCATAAAAAGAACCGCCTTTAGAGCGTGAATAAAAAATAAGGTCATAACATGGAACAAGTTAAAATTGCTGTTGCTGGCGCTGGTCTGATCGGAAAAACACACATCAAGCTAGTAAAAGAAAACGCACAATGTCAGTTGTCGGCAATCGTCGACCCTTCGCCTGCTGCCGAAGAGATTGCACTAGAGTATGGGGTGAAAGTTTACTCTAGCTTGCAAGAGCTATTTGAAGTCGATAAACCTGATGGGGTGATCTTGGCGACACCAAACCGTTTACATGCTATTCAGGCTCACGAGTGTATCAATGCGGGTGTGCCTGCGATTGTTGAAAAACCAGTCACGGATTCGATTGAAGACGCGATTGAGCTGCTCAAACACGCTAATCGTGAAAAGGCGAAAATGCTGGTAGGCCACCACCGCGCCTACAGCCCACTGCTCGAAACCGCAAAATCCATCATTGATAGTGGCGAGCTGGGTAAAACGGTGTCGATCATGGGCAGCGCGATGTTCTACAAACCTGATTATTACTACAACGAAGGTGAGTGGCGCAAAGTTAAAGGCGGTGGTCCGATTCTTATTAATATGATTCACGAGATTGGTAACTTGCGTCATTTGGTTGGTGACATCGTGGGGGTTCAGGCGCTTAACTCCAATGCCACACGCGAGTTCGAAGTGGAAGATACCACAGCAATCTCGCTGCGATTTGCCAACGGCACACTTGGTTCATTTATGCTGTCAGATGCTTCTGCAAGCCCACGTAGTTGGGAGCAAACTTCTCAAGAGAATAAGACCTACGCAACCTACGAAACCGAAGATTGCTACCACGTGGCGGGTACTAACGGTTCATTGTCGATCCCAACGATGCAAATCAAATCGTTTAAAGAGGGTGTGACACCTTCTTGGTGGAATGCGATGGAGGAACGTCAAGAGGCGGTCACTCGCGAAGATCCATTGAAACGTCAACTTGAACATTTCTGCGCATTGATTCGCGGTGAAGAGGAAACACCAAAAGTGAGCATCTATGACGGTCTGCAAAACTTGCTGGTCATTGATGCCATCATCAAAGCAACAGAAACAGAGCAATACGTTGCTGTTCAAGACGTCACCGCGTTGGTTAACTAGGGAGTTTTCGGATGAAGTATTCAATCGCAACCGTCTGTCTGTCTGGCACGCTTGAACAGAAAATGCATGCTGCAGCAAAAGCTGGTTTTCATGCTATCGAAATTTTTGAAAATGATTTAACTCAGTACCGAGGATCAGCAGCGGATGTAAAACGCATTGCTGACAGCATGGGGCTTGAGATTTTAGTTCTACAACCTTTCCGAGATATGGAAGGGATGCCAAATGGCTTGCGCGAAAAGAAATATAAAATGATGGAGCGCAAGATGGATTTGGCACACCAATTGGGCACAAAACGCCTGATGATGTGCAGTAACGTTAACCCGCTCTCTACCAACAACCTCGACCGCTGCGCCGAAGATCTCCACGCGCTTGCCGAATTGGCTAAACGTGAAGATATGCAGCTTGGCTATGAAGCGCTCGCATGGGGCCGCCATATTGCTGACTATGATGACGCTTGGAATCTCGTCAAAATGGTCGACCATCCGAACCTTGGCGTGGTGCTTGATACCTTCCACATGTTTGCGCGTGGCAATACGTTAGACACACTGCGTGAAGATATTCCAGTGGACAAAATTGCGCTTGTTCAAGTGGCTGACGCACCAAAAATGCAGATGGATATTTTGCAGTATAGCCGTCACTACCGTTGCTTCCCTGGTCAGGGTGATTTCCCGGTGATTGATTTCGTTAAGACTCTGAAAGACAAAGGCTACGATGATTATCTATCACATGAAGTCTTTAATGATGAGTTCCGTTCGTCTTCTCCGAGAGAGAAAGCGGTCGATGGTGTTCGTTCACTAAAATGGTTGGAAGACCAAACCAATAACCTATTTGAAGTACCTAGCGTGTCCGATTTGAGCTTCATCGAATTTGCGGTTAAAGAGCGTGAAGACAATCCGTTTTCTGATGTGATCGAGTCACTGGGCTTTAGCAAGACTCATAGTCATAAAAGTAAGAACGTTGACCTTTACCAACTCGGTGACATCAACTTTGTCTTTAACTATGAAAAAAACAGCAATGCGAAAACCTACCTTGATGGGCATGGTGAGTCGGTCTGTGCATTGGGTGTGTTAACAAAAGATTCTGACCGCTTAGTTGAATTAGCAAAACGCTACAACAGTCCAGCGATTTTCCAAGCGCGCCAAGAAAATGAGCTTGATATTCCAACCTTGAAAAGCTCAAGTAATTTGATGATTCACCTTTTGGATGAGAACCAAGCGGATAAGTTTTACGATGTGGACTTTAAGCCTGTGGAGCAAACTCCAGCTTTGGATGGCAACTTAATTCGTATTGACCACATTGGTCAGGTGGTGTCGCCAGAGACTTTGCTTTCTAACATGTTCTTCTACAAATCGATCTTTGGTTTTGTACCTGAAGAGAGCTTTGATCTGCCTGATATCAACGGTTTGATCACCAGTCGCACGATCAAAAGCCCGAACGAGAACATTAAGATCGCGCTTAACAGCACCAGTGCTAAACGTACTTCTGCTCAGCGATTCTTAAATGACTCAAACGGTGCGAGCATCAACCAGATTGCGATTGAGTGTCGTGATATCTTCAAAGCGGCGGCGAACCTATCGCCTATTTATCAGCTGAAGATCCCGAACAACTACTATCTCGATATTCAGGCGCAGTTCGATTTAGAAGATGAGTCAATTGAGCAGCTTAAGCAAAACAACATTCTTTACACTGAAGATGATACGGGCGCGTTTTTCCACTTCTATACCAAGGAAGTCAATGGCCTGTTCTTTGAAGTGGTACAGCGAGTGGGCGAGTATAAGAAATACGGTGAAACCAATGCCTTTATTCGCTTAGCTTCACAATCTTATCGAGATTAATCTGCTTCTCAGCCTTTTCCTAAGGCGATTGAGCGAGCATAAGTCCTTGATGGCTTCATAAGATTTACTCGGTGTGATAAAACTGAGTAAATCTAAGCCAGCAAATCGCAACAACAAATAGACAGGGCGCGGAACATCGTTATTATAGCGGGTAATTTTCTTGCTAATGGTTACTTATGAATAAAGCCTTTGTTGTCCGTGCTCGCGCTGCTTCCACAGACCCTAAAACTTTCGTGGCGGGAGTGGGTGCCGACGCTCACTCTGAAATTCTTGCTCATGTGCTGATGAATGCGATCTTCACTGCTCAATCTCACCGAGATGATGTGACGGTCTATTTGGTCATTGAAAGCACGTCTGACTTTTCACGCACGCTCTGTTTTGAATCCTCTCACCTGCGCAATATTGGCGGTTTCCATGAATCGGCGTTGATTGCTCTAATTGCAAAAGGTCTTGAGCATTCAGTCGGCATGAAGAAAGAAGAGAGCCGTCAGGTTAGCGAAGGGTTAAGTGTTGAAACCATCAGCTTTGAAAAGTTGGTTCAGCGTTTGGCAGAAGACTACACGCTTTACATGCTGGACAAAAAAGGCACAGATATCAATGAAGAACCGTTTGTCGGTAATCCATGCTTTATCTTAACTGACCACATCCCAATGCCGAAAAAGAGTTGGAATAGCCTTAAGCGTTTAGGCACGCAAAAGATAAGCCTTGGCCCTCAAATGCTATTCGCTTCTCAATGTATTGTGTTGATCCATAATGAGTTTGACCGACGCGGGTTTTAGTTCTCGTCGCCTCTTTCCTTTATTGAAAAGTAAACCACTCACTTCTAATCTCAAAAGAGCGAGAATTTCTCCGATTTGATTAGAGCGAGTGGTGAATGGATCCAATAACACAGGGATTGCTTGGGGCTGCAGTGCCGCAATCGGTGGGGAAAAAGCCTCACATGATTGTGGCTGGTGGGTTGGGGCTTTTGGCCGCAATGACTCCTGACTTAGATGTATTGATTCGCTCCTCAACTGACCCGCTGCTGTTATTACAATTCCACCGACAATTCACCCACTCCTTACTCTTTATTCCATTTGGCAGTTTACTCTGTGCTCTAATGTTGCATCCACTTTTCGGCAAACGTTGCGGACTGCCATTTAAGCAGAGCTGGCTATATTGCGCGCTTGGCTTTGGTACACATGGACTGCTTGATGCTTGCACCAGTTATGGCACGCAACTTCTCTGGCCGCTGAGCGACAACCGCTATGCATGGAACTCTATCTCGGTTGTCGACCCTGCTTTTACCATTCCTATCTTAGTCTTGCTTCTATTTGCAACCATAAAGCGTAAGCCTTGGCTATCTCGTGTCGCATTGGTTTGGGCTCTCGCTTATCTTGTATTAGGCTCAGTTCAACGAGACAGAGCTTTGCAAGCGGGTTGGCAGTTAGCAGAAGAAAGGCAGCATGAGCCGATTAGGCTGTTCGCTAAACCCACGTTCGCCAACGTGTTGCTTTGGAAGGTGGTGTATGAGACTGAACAGAGCTTCTACATCGATGCCGTAAGAGCTGGAAGCGCAATAATGGTCTATCCTGGCGAGTCGATTGCCAAGTTAGATGTGAGTCGTGATTTTCCTTGGCTCGACCTCGATTCGCAGCAAGCTCAAGATATTGAACGTTTTCGCCACTTCTCGAGCGACTTTTTAGCTCAAGGTTTGGAAGACAAGCAGCGAATCATGGATGTGCGTTACTCTATGATCCCCAATCAAATTGACCCTCTGTGGAGCATTCGACTTAGCCCATCGGCGAGTGAAACATCACACGTTGAGTACCATACACACAGAGATAATTCGCCACAATCTAGGCAGCAGTTTTTTGATATGTTACTTGGGCGCTAATCATCTATTAGCTTTACTCTTCAGGGCCAGGCAATACAGTTCGAGTGGCCCTTCAATCATATCGAGATTGAGTGTTTCGCGGTCACTATTGCAACTGAGTGCCAGCGCGTACCCATGCAGATAGTCGGCCAACAGGCTGACACCATTAAAGGTATCTTCTTCATTTAAATTCAAAGTAGAGACGACATGTTTAAATTTATCGTTAAAAACCGCGGCAGGGCTATGAACATCCATCTTCAACATGGTGTCTAGCAAGCCTGGGTATTCACAGTGTAAATTCAGATAGCTAATGCACAGCTTACGCAGCTCTAGTCTCCAATCTTCACTCGTGACCGGCTGGTAGATATCTTCCACAAGCGAAGTAGTGATCGCTTCGAGCAGTCTGTTTTTGTTCTCGAAGTAGTAGTAGATCGCCATGGCGTCCACATTCAGGTTAGTCGCGAGTTTACGAATACTCGGGATCTTTCCCTCTGCTTTCATTATTGATTTTGCCATGTCTAAAATAGTGATAGCGCTCAGTTGGTTACCTGATCCTTTTGGTCGCCCTCGCTTTTTCTGATTGACAGACATTCAATCTCCTCGCTAAACTTCAATTAATTCTACAGTGTAGAATATTTTAATTCACAACGGATTCAATGCCAAGTAATGGATGAAATAAGGCGCTAACTTTAGGTCTCTAGGCCACCAAAAAAGAGAGTAAAACGATGAAGTGTTCAGTGCATATTGCGACGAGTTTAGACGGATACATTGCGACAAAAGATAACGGGCTTGATTGGCTACACAGCGCAGGAAAACCAGAAGTAGAGGTTGATGCTGGTTGGCAGAGCTACGTTGAAAGTGTGGATTGTATGATCATGGGTCGCTCTACCATGCAGGTGATCTCTCAGATGAACCTTACCCCTGAGCAGTGGCCTTATGGTGATCTAAGAATCATTGTCTTGAGCAATACGCTGACGACTGCCCCAGACAATATGCAGGGCAAAATCGAACTTTACTCTGGAGATATTCACGCACTGGTAGCGAAGCTGGAAAGCGAAGGCCATAAATATGCCTATATTGATGGTGGGGCGACGGTTCAAACGTTTATCAACTTAGAGCTTCTGAATGAAATCACCATCTCTTACGCACCTGTTCTACTTGGCGACGGCATTCCTCTATTCGCGAATCTGAATAAATCGGTGAAGCTTGCCAATGCTAAGGCGACTGCATTTGCGAATGATTTTACCCAGATGAGCTATGACGTTGTCTACTAAGGATTAAGTTCCTTCGTTGCTGCGGAATAATGCGCAACCTTGAGTGGCGAAAAGTGGTAGAGTTAAATCAATCGCCTTTCCCCAAAATTGATCCTTGGTTTTCGCAAACGCTCTCTATTTGCGCTTAACTTGAAAGGGGAAAAGGCCCGGACGAACAACAAGCAAGGAGACTTCATGCTTAATTCTGCAACGGCGAAAGCGGTGATTGATCATGCCCTATTTCTAGGGGCGGATTTCGCAGAGCTATTCGTAGAGCACCATCAAACCAATACCGTTCAGATAGCATCTGGCGAGGTTGATAAGGTCAACTCGGGTATCGACTTTGGTATTGGCATTCGTCTGTTCTTTGGTCATAAGGTGCTTTATGGGTACACCAACAGCACCGATGAGCCTGAATTGAAACGAGTGACGTCACTACTCGCAGCCAAAGACAAGCGTGAGCAAATTGCATCCGCAGGATCGTTGAATCTCAACCGCTATCCTATTCAACACGGTTGTCGTCAGCCACTAAGTCAAGATGCCAACCTAGATTCGAAGATTGCTTTGCTACTGAAAGCTGACGAAGCAGCGCGCGCTGAAAGTGAATACATCAGCCAGTTCATTGGCAGTGTTTTGCAACGCGAGCAGCAGGTGACCATTTTTAACTCAGACGGTTTACATGTTGACGACACTCGTCACTACATTCGCGTAGCAGGTAATGCTGTTGCACAAAAAGGCAATGAACAATCTTCAGGTTCCGAAAGCCCAGGCGCGCTAGCTGGATGGGAATTTAGTGAGCAAATTGACGCTAAACATTTGGGGCAAACTATCGCAGAGCAGGCATTGATAAAACTGGGTGCGGATGCGTGTCCATCGGGTGAAATGCCTGTGGTGATTGGTAATGGTTTTGGTGGCGTTATTTTCCACGAAGCGTGTGGTCACCTGTTAGAAACGACATCGGTTGCTAAGAAAGCGTCTGTCTTCCACGACAAAATGGGCGAGATGATTGCTCATTCTGCGGTAAATGCAGTAGACGATGGGACGATGACTAACGAATGGGGCTCGATTCATGTGGATGATGAAGGCATGCCAACTCAGCGAACTCAGCTGATCAAAGATGGCCAACTCACCAGCTTTATGGTCGATAGAATGGGTGGCCTGAAGACGGGCTACCAACCTACTGGCTCAGGCCGTCGTCAGAACTACAAGTTTGCGCCAACATCGCGTATGCGCAATACCTTTATCGAAGAGGGTGAACACTCTTTGGATGATATGCTAGCGGGCATCGAACGTGGTATTTACGCTAAGAAGATGGGTGGTGGCTCAGTACAACCAGGAACAGGGGAGTTCAACTTCGCCGTTCGTGAAGCCTATCTGATTGAAAATGGCAAAATCACCAAACCACTGAAAACGGCAACGTTGATCAGCAGAGGGCCAAAAGTGCTGAAAGAGATCAGCATGGTGGGTAAAGACATGGCGCTGGCTCCGGGAATGTGTGGTTCTGTGAGTGGGTCAGTACCGACAACGGTTGGTCAACCAACACTAAAAGTCGATAACATTCTGGTAGGGGGCGGTAACTAATGAGCCAAGATAAACAACTTCTCAATGCCGTTGACTATGTTCTGGCCGAAGCGAAACGCCAAGGCGCAGAAGCGGATGTGATCGTAAACCGTAACAGCAGCTTTTCACTCAAGGCGAACCAAGGTCAGTTAGACGAATACAAAGTCAGCTCAAACCAAGTCTTAGGTGTGCGTGTTGTCAAAGACGCACGTGTGGCGACCAGTTACTCTGAATCGCTGGAATCTGCGAGTTTAGATTTGATGCTCACCAATGCGCTGCAAAGTGCGCGTTTTTCCAAACAAGATGAGCATCAAACCATCAGCTGCGTGAACAGCCAGATCACCACTGATGTTGCTGAAATCGCGCAAGAAGATACCACGTCGGTTGATGAAAAAATCGAACTCTCTTTGGCGCTGGAGCAAGGGGTTGTGTCACTGCCTCATGCATCAAGCTCACCTTACAATGGTTATGGTGATGGCGAGAGTCAGCTGATCATTGCCAATACCCAAGGTTCGCTGTGTCAGCACTTTGAACGTTCGTTCCACTGTTATGCGTATACCTTGTTCGAGAAAGACGGTAAGCAGTCGATGGCAGGAAAAATGTCTCTTGGTCGTCGCTTTGCAGAGCTAAATTCGGCCGATTGTATTGAGTCTGGCTACAACCTAGCTCGCGACTTGCTAGAGGGTGCGCCGGTGGCGACAGGAAACTACTCTGCCATCTTCCATATCAACGCGTTAAGTAGCCTGTTTAGTGCCTTTGGCAGTGCGTTCTCGGGTGTCAGTGCAATGAAGGGCATCACGCCTCTAGGTAACAAGTTAGGTCAATCTGTGGCTAGCGAATTACTGACCTTTACCGATGCGGCGTACATGCCAAAGGGTATGGCTATTGCAGGTTTTGATAGCGAGGGCTTTGCAACTCAAGACAATGTGCTTATCGCTAATGGGCAGTTGAACACGCTGCTGCACAATAGCCAAACTGCGAGTTACTTCGGAACGGCGTCGACAGCCAGTGCGTCGCGCGGTGCGAAATCCAGCTTAGACGTATCGGCAAACCACAAAGTGATTGCAACTGGTTTAAGTAGCGCATCAGAGGTAAAAGCGGGCGAGTACCTAGAGCTTGTTGAGCTACAAGGTGTTCACTCAGGCGCTGATGCGGTTAGCGGAGACTTCTCATTTGGCGCCAGTGGGTTCTTGTGCCGAAATGGCGAGCGTATTCAACCGGTTCGTGGTATTACGGTGGCGGGCAACTTCTACAAGATGCTGCAAGAGGTAGACGCTGTCGGTGACGTTCAATTGAGCAACGATAGCCGTACTTTCTTCGCACCCGATGTACGTTTTGCTCGATTGAGCATTGGTGGTAAGTCAGCTTAATCTAACCGAAAAACCAAACTAAGAAGCCAGTATGATTAACGTCATACTGGCTTTTTTACATCTAAATTCTGTTCTTGGTGGCTGGATTACACGCCTTTGGCATATTGGGCGTTGGTTGTCGGTCTTATTGCTGAGTGCAGTGCTTCAATATTTGGTTCATCGCACTCGCTAAGCAATGTTAAAAAGGTATCTATCAGCTCACTCTTCCCAAGGCTGACTCGGGTTTCAGTCTGAATATCACGTAAATCGACCATAACATCGGTAAACAGGTTAGGAAGATCTGTCAGAACGTCCAAGTTCAATACGTTGTGTTCGCTGTAGATCGCGTTGTGGCTGCCCTTATGCTTTTGAATCACATATGGGTTATCTTTCAAATTGATGATTGAAGTACGCTTTTCGCAACGCTTCAAGCACCCTTTATTGACCTTAATCTTACGGCAGCCTTCGGTCTGTTGAAATAGACACTGACGGCTTGTGAGCAAGGTGTTTGGGTGATAAATACTGTAGAACAGTTTCATCGCTTGAGGTCGCTTAATATGACGCATCTGCTTAATGTTGATCTCATTAGAGATAAATGCACCAGCGGCTGAAAACTCTTCATCTAAACATTTTAGGGCGTAAGAGTTGGCGATGTTCATCTGCGGCCCAGCAACCCAATCCAAACCGAGTTCTTGTGCAATCATGCCTACGCCTGAGTTATTGGTGATCAGCTTGCGTGGTTTTGTCGCTTCAAGAAAGCGCTTAGCCGCGGAAAAATCGTCGCCAATTAAAATCGCAGGGAAGAAGGGCAGTAACTCTTGGTGCTGGTGGAATAGCTCAATCAAATGGTCACACTCGGCATCTAAACCCATCGGCAATTGGTAGTAAACATCGACGTCATCACGCTGACTCAGTGCAAGATCTTCAATTGAAGAGATGAGTACCGATAAACGAGTTTCACTTGGCGCCTCTGGCTCTACGAGCGGCGATAATGTTGGTACATCAATCGCCCCTTTCAAGCTAGCGCCCTTGTCTTGAGATGAGTGAACTTCCATTTGAGCGGTTTTTTCTGCGACAGTCTCAATGATATTGGTCTTGTCATCGTAGAGCTTTTTCTTCACCTGCTGAATTTGTTCACTGCTGGTGCATTGGTAAATCTTGGAGAAGTGTTTGACGGCATGATCGCGAGGGTTATCAATGTACATCGCTTTACCAAACTCACCTTTTAAGAAGGCGTTAGAGAAGTCGCGGTTAAAAACCTTGTAGAGCTCGCGAGTATCATCGGATAATTTGACCCCGTCACAGAATCGGTCAATCTGCTTACGCCAGTTATCAACGACGGTGTAGACGTAGTGCGATTTTTTGATTCGCCCTTCCACTTTCAGCGAATACACCCCTGCATCAACGAGTGCTTCTAGGTCACCAAACGCTGAGTTGTCTTTCATGTTAAGTGGGTATTGGCTGCCAGTTTGTGTGGTCTCGTACTGCTCGCGACATGGCTGACTACAACGGCCTCGGTTACCCGATGCACCATTCCGCGCTGAGCTGATATAGCAGATACCCGAGAACCCAATACAGTAAGAACCATGGACAAACACTTCCATTAACACGCCATGTTGCTTACCAAACTGAGCGAGGTGTTTGATCTCATTGATGTTCAGCTCTCGTGAAAGATTGACGCGACTCGCCGTAAGTTGGTTGAGCAGCAAAATTTGCCCCTCATTATGCGTATTCAACTGAGTTGAAGCGTGAACATCTAGGCTTGGGAAGTGGTGCTTTAAGATATAAGCGAGCCCAAGGTCTTGCACAATAACGCCATCGATATTGGTGGTATTAAGCTGGCTAAGTAAACGAACAATCGCTGGGATTTCGCTCTCTAGAATCAATACGTTAAGAGTAAGGAAAATTTTGCAGTCATGCTGATGCGCAAGTTCAAGAACGCCATTTAAGTTATCTAGGGTGAGGTTTGTCGCTCGGTTTCTCGCATTAAAACGGTCAAGCCCGCAGTAGATAGCGTCAGCTCCTGCTGCAATGGCAGCTTTGATGGAATCCAAATCGCCACCTGGCGCTAATAACTCAAATTGATCGCGTGTCACTGTTGTTCTCTTACTCGATATCGTGGATAGGCACGTATCTTACGGGTTTCAGAACTGTGATGTGACACAAGTTAATGCTTTATTAATCTGTATCAATTTATCAGCAGCGAAACATTCGCTGACGAACCACTTGCAATCATTGATAAAAAGTTTAGTGTTATACCTATGTATATCACTAGTTATGTTCACAGAGTGTAGATTGATGACAGATTGGAATGATTCACAGCCCATCTTTCGCCAGCTGGCGGATCGCATCATCGAGCAAATTCTGCAAGGGGTTTGGCAAGAAGGAGAGGCGCTGCCATCGGTAAGAACCGTCGCAGCGGACCTAAAGATCAACCACTTAACCGTGATGAAAGGTTATCAACTATTGGTGGATGAAGCGCTGATCGAAAAAAGACGCGGTCAGGGTATGTTTGTCGCACAAGGGGCGTTGGCACAGTTAAAAGCCAGCCAAAAAATCGAGTTTATTGAGCAACAAATCCCATCAATCGCAAACAAATTGCAGCAGTTGGATATCTCTCTTGAGGAGTTTATCGAGCAGCTGAAGCAACAGGTAAAAGGCAAGTAATGAGTGCATTAATGACAGTCAATCGAGTCTCAAAACAGTACTCGAATAAAACCAAAGGCGAGCGAGAAGCGCTACACAACATCAGCTTTGAGCTAAAAGCAGGGCAAGTTTTAGGGCTGCTTGGCCACAATGGTGCTGGCAAATCGACGTTGATTAAAAGTTTGCTTGGCGCACACGATTATCAAGGCGACATTGAAGTGCTGGGTTTAGAACCAGTCTCGCAGCGCGCCAAAGTGATGGAGCACCTCTCTTATATCTCGGATGTGAACGTACTCCCTGACTGGATGAGTGTTCAGCAGCTGCTTCGCTACACGTCAGGCGTTCACCCTAGTTTCGATATCGATAAAGCGCGAGCGGTGCTAGATAAAACAGACATCAAGCCTCGCAGTAAAATTAAGTCCCTCTCTAAGGGGATGAAAGTACAGCTTCATTTGGCGATTGTTATCTCGACAGATACCAAGGTATTGGTGCTCGATGAACCTACGTTAGGGCTTGATTTGGTTTATCGCGATACGTTTTATCGTCACTTGTTGGAGTGGTTCCATGATGGAGAGCGTGCTTTGATTATTGCCAGTCATGAAGTATCAGAGATTGAGCACCTGCTGACTGATGTGCTGATTTTAAAACAAGGCAAGGCAGTGCTGCAGTCCGCGATGAGCGACATAGAGCAAGAATACGTGATTGTCGAAACCAACCACGATCAAGATGAGAAAATCTCGGCATTAAACCCACTGTCGAGTGAGAAAGCATTGGGCACCACGCGTTGGTTGCTGCGTGCAGAGCAAGCCGAGCAGGTGGATGACGTGGAACGAATTTACAATGTAAAACTTGCCGATCTTTTCTTGGCGCTACAGAAAGGAGCCGCGTAATGAATGCCAATATTTATATGCTAGAGAAAGAGTGGTTGGAGCATAAGATGATCACTCGAATCCCACTGGCGCTTTTGGTTTGTGGCCTTGTGTTGCTGTTCAGCATTAGCATGAACAGCACCATTCAAAGCAATGTGACTTATGAACTCACTTACAGCGATGGTTATGAGTCGAGCTTTGCGCTAGGCAAACAGTTGAGTGGTTTAGTGTTTGGCTTTGTTGGCCTGCTTTCGATGATGTTAACGGGACTATATTTCCCTAAAACATTACGCAAAGAGCGCCAAGAAGGCAGTCTGATGTTTTGGCGCAGTATGCCAGTAACGGATATTCAGATTCATCTCGTTAAGCTCTGTTTTGGTCTGCTTGTCGTGCCAGTGATTTGTTCGATACTCGTATTTAGCGCAGACTTTATGATGTGGCTTATCAACTTCGTTGTGGGGGATGCATTCCCACTGTTTGATACCGGCGAGTCGTTCTTCTACATCATTACGCACTGGTTCGAGTTTGTTGGGCGCATGTGGTTAATCGGGTTGGCACTGTTGCCGTTTGCGACGCTCTCTTTGGCCGTATCACAAAAAGTGAACTCGCCATTGTTAGTCATTTTGGTGACCATGTTTGTCGCTCAACTCGTGGTTAAAAGCTTGATTGGTACATCGTGGCTAAATGAGTTTCTAAACGCAGTCTTCTTGCTTCCGCTAGAACTTCTCACTGCACACAACCCAATGACCGCATTTTCTAATGCTGGTGTGGTGAACCTAGTCGTTTATGCACTCATTGGCGCGCTAGGCTTATTGGTCAGCTTGAGGTTATCGAAGAGCGCTGATTAAACTCATCAAGTTCCTTATCTATAAATTAATCACAGCCACCTAGTATTAGGTGGCTTTTTATTATATGGTATGATGTTCTATATTTGAGTGAATCTATAAGCTAATCGTTAAAGTTGGGTTTAGTTATGAAGGAACAAGTTGAAAACAGCGGCATCTGTCTGACGATGATTGTCAAAAATGAGAGTGCAATCATTGAACGATGTTTAAACTCCACTTTAGAGTCAATCTCTGAGTTTGTCATTGTTGATACGGGGTCAACGGATGACACCATCGAGAAAATTACCCGTTTTATGAAGAAAGCGGGTAAAAAAGGCCAAGTCATTTCTCGAGAATGGAAAAACTTTGCCCACAACAGAAATGAAGCGGTAGCTCTAGCGAAAGAGTTGAGTAATGCCAAATACATTTTGACGATTGATGCAGATGACCAAATGAAGGGTAAGATCAATCATAGAGACCTCAAACATTCAGCCTATTACATAACGAGCAAACATGGTGGCTTGGAGTACCGAATCAACCGATTATTCAAGCGAGACTTAAAGGTCGAGTATATCGGTTATACCCACGAGTATTTGTCAGTAGGTTCTGTTGAAATGGGGACTATTGATACCGATAGTGCTTATTATCTGATGGGATCTGACAGTTCAAGAAGAGTGAGTGGTCAGAAATATTTAGATGATATAGCGCTGTTACAGCAAGAGTTAGCCGTGTCACCAGATTGCGCTCGTTCACAGTTTTATTTGGCTCAGTCATATAAAGACTCAGGACAGACACCAGAGGCTATAGAACATTATTTGAAAAGAGCGTCGATGGGGGGATGGTTTGAGGAAGTGTATATCTCATACTTGAGGGTTGCTCGACTCTACTTAAATCAAAATGATATCAATAAAGCGAAACAGTTTTTTCAACTCGCTATTGATACATGTCCTCAAAGGGCTGAAGCGCAGTATGATTTAAGTTGTATTTATACCAATTCGGGCGACTACAATGCCGCTTATGAATTGCTAGAAAAATACACTGATATTGACCGTTCTAAGTTCTTGTTATTCTTGGAAAGCTCCATTTACGAGTATGGTTTGATGGATCAATATGCACTGAGTTGTTACTACACCGGAAGGTATACTCAGTCGATTAAAGTTTGGAAAGAGATATTGAAAGGCGCGAATCTCGATTCTAATACTCATAAGAGAATTACAAACAATCTCATTTTTGCCATCGATAAAGTTTTTGTTAGTTAACGGGGTTAAGTCAGTATGCCTGCGCTCAAATAGCCAACTATTTTTAGATGTTAGAGAAAGGGAAGTCATGTGACTTCCCTTTTTTATGAGCAATAGACCAACATTCCAGATACCGGCGTTATGACCTTCATCGATGCCCGGTGCGGCGTCATCCACTTTGATACATGCGTTAACGTCAGTTACGTTTAGCTCAATTGCGTTTTTCAGTGCCATAAATGGTACTGGGCGACCACCTTGTGGTAGGTCATCCATTGCAACAACATAGTCTGGTTTGTAGAGGCATAAACGCCGTGTAGATAGCGTCGATGGCTTCTTCGAATATCGCTAAAGCTTCCTCAATATGAGTTGTTCTTTAAAGTGACATTACCCGTATGTCTGCCAGCCATTTTAGACATCGCGACCTATTTGTTTGTTAATGCATTGACCACCACTTCTGCGGTAGTATTCCTTTATTCAACCGATACTAGCCCAGCTTCCGACTCTATCCAGAATATGGATGATGCTCGTCAAACGGGCGCTGCTGCGGCCATGGCTTTGATGATTGTGATCGCTGCCGCAATGGCAAAAATGGTACAGATGACTTTCGGTAAGTGGTTGGAAAATCGCACTCAAGCTTGGCGTAAAAGATAAGGACACTTCGTGCAGTACGTAAAAATTAAAGACTCGATTGTTGAACAGATTGAATCGGGAATGCTGTCACCACGACAGAAGCTGCCAGCGGAGCGCAAATTGGCAGAGTCTTTCGATACGACTCGCGTGACCCTACGCGAAGCCTTATCACTGCTTGAAGCTGAAGGCCGTATCTACCGTGAAGATCGCCGAGGTTGGTTTATTTCGCCTGAACCGCTGCGTTATGACCCGGCCCAAACGTTGAATTTCCCCAATATGGCGAAAGCGCAAAATCGTACACCGAAGACAGAGTTGGTCGCAGCAAAAAGCATACTGGCGAACAAACAGGCTTCCCGCCTTCTAGAGCTACAGCCTTTCTCTGATGTTTACCGCGTTGATCGAGTCCGTTATCTCGAAGACCGCCCTGTGGTGTTTGTGACCAATTATGTTCGCCCGGAATTGTTTCCTAATTTGCTTGGTCATGATCTGTCGAATTCACTGACGGACATCTATCGCGAGCATTACGGTGTGGTTTATCAAAAAATTCGCTATCGTATTTCTACCAGCACTTTATTAGGTGAGATGGCGCAAGCACTGCGTGCGACATCGGGAACGCCAGCGATGGTTGTTGAGCGTATTAATTACAATCAGCACGGCGATCTTATTGATTGTGATATCGAATATTGGCGACACGATGCGATCAGCATTGAATCGGTTGCTGAACTTGTCCGCTAATCACTGATTTTCTTCAATCTAAAGGCTCCATGATGGGGCCTTTGCGCCAGATAAGCACTACCTCTATCGATAGAGGTAGTGCTTCATGTTTACCATCAGTGATGGGCGATTACTTCCAAGTTTGGCCGTAAACACGCATTAGGTTTCCACCGAAGAGTTTTGCCAAATCGTCGTTTGAGTAGCCCATAGCCCAAAGATTGTCGACAACTCCTGCCATGTGCTTTGATAACTCAGCGGATCCTGTAGCGCCTCGATTGAATGCATCAATCATGTAACCGTTATCGGCATACTTATCGGGATTCGCGATACTAAAAGGAACCACTTGTGCTGTGGTCATCATATCATCGGTTGCGATACCAACGTGGTCGATGCCAACGACTTCAATCGCACCATCAATCATTTCAGCAAACTGTTTCGGCGTGATGTCTTCAGGCCAAACCCCATCCATCATCCATTCTGTAGCGGTGACTGCGACAACACCACCCATATCTGAAACGGTTTTTGCTTGTTCATCCGAGAGCAAGCGATAACATGCCGCCAGTCGGTAATTTGGGTCACCTTTTTTAAGGTTTTGCTTAGCCATGCGCTGCTCTGTCTCTGTGAGAGTCTCATGTGGTTCACAATTGTAAGTCGACGCGATTGGCGAGTGAGAGTAGATAACAGGTACACCAGCATGATGCATTTGCATGTAGTCAGTAATGTCTTTGGTTGTATAGTGAGAAGTGTGAGACAGATCGACGGTGATACCGTGTTTTACCATTTCATCTATCACTTCTTTACCGAAGTCCGTCAAACCACTGGTATCACCATTGATCATCGAGATAACACCAGAACCCGTCAACTCTGTTTCATTGTAAGTCAGCTGCATGGTTTTGACGCCATACTCAGCCATGACCGCGACATTTGCAGCATCTCCCTCTAAGGGCATGGTTGTTTGGCTTGCCCACATAATCGCGTATTCACCGTTGTCATGAGCGAGCTTAAAGTCTTCGACTTTTTTGACGTAACGAATTGGTGTTTTTGCTGATGATGAGGCTTTAGTCCATTTCCCGTGCTCAGATTTGAAAGCCAGTAGATTGGGTGTATGCGGAGCAGCAAGAGTCACGGATGCGCCGGTAATACCGCGTTGATTCGCAAGGTCGATGTAGGCGGCAACCTGTGAATCTTTGGTAAATCCTACGCCGCTTGGTGGTGCATAGAAGTCGAGCACAATGTTGCTTGCTACGTATTTTTTCGCTTCATCTGACGCAGATTCGTGCCAATCTTTCGTTTCAATTGATGCGTGAACCCCGAACGTTGCGGCAGAGATTAAGGTTGCGATAAGAAGCTTTTTCATGTGTTGACCCTCAAATTAGTTTACGAGTGCAAATATATCGATTTGAATTGGCTTAAATGTGCATTTTGCGACAATTGGTACATGGAGTGTCCTTAAGCTTGTTGAGCCTTTTTAAGCCATTGGAGAGGAGTGATGTTTTCTGACTTTTTGAACGCGCGAATAAATTGAGAGGTATCGGCATAGCCAAGGTGTTCCGCGACATCTGAGATTGAGGCATTTCGTTGCACCATCACACGCTTAGCGAAAGCAAAATTGAGTGTTTCTTTGAGCTTTCTGAATGTACATCCTTCGCTTTTTAATCGTCGTTGAATCGTGCGTTGGTTGATGCCGATGATTTCGCTGATCTGTTCTATGGAGAGGTCTTCTCGCCCGATATAGCCTTCAAGTACGGCGCTTAGTTGTTCGCAAAAGCTCAGAGCTGCACAGTCGAATTTAGCCGTGGCGCTGGTTTCAGGATAAATCGCCTCTTTGTAGAAAAGGGCTGAGCGCTGCTGACCTAAATATTGTGGAGTATGGTTGCTGATTTGAAGCTGTTCAAAGTCGAGCGCATCTGGGTGTTGTAGGTGATATCTCACGGGGGCAGTTAAGCGAGAGTTTAACGCGATGCAATAGCAATGCGTCGTAACCAGCAAATAAAGCTCTGCTAAGAATTGAAGCTCATTTTGCAATGGCATCGCCAATTCCACTGAGTAGGTGTCGACGTTTTTTATGGCGATAATCGATTCGACTGGGATGGCATCGGTGAGTTGCTGTAGAGAGGGCGCTTCACGGTTATCGGACACTAACTGCTCTACAAACTGATGCGCTGACAACTGTAAAAGCGCAATAAATTTGGATGCAGGCAGCCTACGTTGGGTTTGCTCAAGTAGCCTTATGAAGGCAGCGAAAGAGGTGAACTGCGCTGTGCTCGTGTCCAAATAGATAGGAACATGGGCCTCACGCACCAGTGACCAAGCATCGGTGACTTCTTTATTTAACTGATCAATAAAGGTGATGGCGGCATATTTGTTGATGAGTGCGATCAATCTCACTGCTCCTACTGAGTGTGAATAAATAACAACGCTCACACTGTAGTCGTTGTGCGCGTCATTTTAAAGCTAGAAAGGTATACCATCAGAATGAATATGGGTTCGAGTTTGAGTAGTGGCTCAACAAAATGAAAGTGATGTGTCGTTTTTCGGAAAGGGATCTGTGAGTCCCATTTAGAGGACTGAAAACACGTCAACGCGCCTAAAACGGACAGATGATCTTTGTGTCACCAAATGGCAATTCCTCTTTTGAGTTGGTGGGTAATATGACCTCAGATTTCAGGGTATCACCACTAACTAAGAGAGTATTTATATGTTCAAGAAAACACTGATTGCAGCATCACTAGCTATGGTAAGTGCATACTCATTTGCAGCGCCTGCGCCTGTTGAGTCATCGGCACCAACGGCGATTGAAGCCCCTCAAGTAGTTGTATTTAAGAACGTGAATATTTTCAACGGAACTGAGAATAAGCTGTACAACAACCATACCGTTGTCGTGACTGGCAATAAAATTACCGCGATTACCAAAGACGAAGCAGATCTACCCGTAGACGCAAAAGTGATTGATGGCGAAGGTCGTACCTTGATGCCAGCATTGGTTGAAGCGCACATGCACTTAGCTCTGCCGAAAGGTTTGTTAGGTACCAACGATATGCGCTGGTCAGAGATTGCCGTTCATGCTCAAGGGTTTGGTGAAATGTATCTTGACCTTGGTTTCGGTACGATTCGTGACGTAGGTGGTGCTGATGGCGTTTGGACTGAGCTTGAGAAGCAAGGCAAAATTGATTTCCCACGTACTTACGTTTCAGGTGCGCCGATTGCGCCTATGGGTGGTCACTCAGATGTCGGCTTGCAGTCGCGTCGCTTAACGGATTCACCGCAGAATCTCGAGATTCTAAATATCATGTCAACGCCATCGGGCATTGCTGAAATTCATGAGCAGGCTCGTTACAACTACCGTCAGGGTGGCCAGTTTACGAAGGTATTCCAGTCAGGTGGTGTCTCGTCTAAATTTGACCCTTGGCAGTATCAGTCACTACTAGATGAGGAGCTCAAAGCGGCGGTCGATATTGCTGAATCTTACGGTTCTTATGTCGCGACCCATGCTTATTCAGATAAAGCGTTGCACCAAGCACTCGATACAGGCGTTAAGTCGATTGAACATGGTTTCATGTTTAACGAAAGCCACCACAAGAAATTCAAAGAGAACGGAGCGTTCTTGGTGACGAACCTAACGGCGTTCTCTCCTGAACTGGCGAAAGTACCTGTGGTTCAAGACCCAAGCATTCAAAAGAAACTGGCATCAGCGCAGGCGGCCTTTGGAAGCTATATTGAAAATGTACAAAAGCTAGACCCAGATTACCGAGCATTTAATACCGATTGTGTTGGTTACGCGGATATGTGTGCGAAGCAGATTTCTCATGAGATTTACTTGAACGCTAAGTTCTTCGGTAACTTCTCAGCACTTCGTGCCATGACTTCAACAGGTGGTCGAATTTCAGCTGAGCTGATGCAAGATTGGATTAACCCATACTCAGATGCAAAAATTGGTGTTATTGAAGTAGGTGCATATGCGGATATACTATTGATTGATGGTAACCCATTAGAAGACATCACTTTAATTGGTGGTCGTGAGACTTGGTTAGGCAATGATGCCAAGCCAGATGGTTCTCACCTGACCGAAATGGATTTAATTATGAAAGACGGCAAGATTTTCAAAAACACCTTGTAATCTTGCCCAGTAATATCCGGCTAAGTTAGCCGGATATTATGACCAATAGGATCACGTTATTACTATTTTGTCGTTAAGTGCCTATTTCCACGCATTTAAACTAGGGTCTGTTGACCTTTTGAGCTGATTTTTGCAGCAATTTGTAGGTTCTTTATGCAAGGCAGAGGCTTTGAATTGTAGTTGCTCTACCTGATAAGCCGATAACGCAGTAGAAAGGGCCTACAAATGCTGCCCATAGGGTTCGGCTAAAAGCGTTTTTCTCTTTGTTGAGAGGTATTTGCTTAGAATAACTAGGCTGCAAACCTCTCGCCGCGATAAAAACGCTTTTATCTCGAACAAAATTTAACCGCAAAAGGTCAACAGACCCAATACACTCATCGAAAGGAAGTCGAGCCAATGAGAGAAACTGTAATGAAGACGAAATTAACCACCTTGAGCTTAGGCATCATCGCAAGCTTAAGCATTGCGCCAACTTATGCCGCTAACTTTGACAGCCCAGATTCGGTTGAAAATACCATTGCGCAGCAAAAGACTCAGCAACTGGATTGGCGAGAGTCGCTAGCTGCTGATGGTTTTACCTTCGGTGCGGACTATTTCTCACTAGCGCTGCAATCAGCCGATGGTAAAAACGGAGATTCGGTGGATGCGTCTTCAGGTGTTGCGCGTATTTATGGCTCTTGGAATCTCGCGGGTAAAGGTACCGAGAACAGTGGCAGCTTGGTGTGGAAAGTTGAGCACAGACACTCTTACACCGATACGTCACCTAAGCAATTTGCTTGGCTCGGGCAAGATCAGATTGGTTACGCAGGTATGATTGGACCAGCATTCAGCGATCAAGGGTTTCGTGTTACTGACTTAAACTGGAAACAGAAAATCAATGACGGTAAAGGGACGATCATCGTGGGTTGGCAAGACGTCACCAATTACGCGGATGTCTATGCTCTAGCAAGCCCTTGGTCAGGCTTTACCAACCTTGCTTTTTCTACCGGTGCTGGTGCTATGGGCCTTCCTGATGACGGTGTTTTAGCGCTTTCAGCAGGTCACATGTTGGGAGAAAACTTCTATGTGGTTGGCGGTGTAGCCGATGCTAAAGGCAAGTCGGATGATATCTTCGAAGGGTTTGATACGCTATTTAATGATACGACCTTGTTTACTACGTTAGAACTGGGGTGGACGGCTTCACAAGAGCAGATCTACACGGATAACTTCCACGTCACTTTCTGGCACATGGATGCGGGTTCTCGACATAGCTTATCTTCAACGGTATTGGCTGATGGAACTGTGGTAGGTGGTGAGTCAGGCCAAGGGGTGAATTTCTCATGGAGTCAGTTTGTCACACCTCAAGTGATGCCATTTGTACGTGGTGGTATTTCGGAAGGAGATGTTGCCCTTTACGATAAATCACTATCGGTCGGTTTCGGCTACTTTGGCCTGGGTAAACCGACCAATAACCTTGGATTTGCGGTTAACTGGTCGGAAACGAACAGCGATACGCTGCAAACGTTCCTAAATGCAGGTAAAGACCAAATGGCCGCCGAGCTATACTACAACATGCAGTTTGGCGACCATGTTCAAATTACACCAGACATTCAATACATCAAAGATCCTGCGTTCTCCAATGAGAGTAGTGCATGGGTGTTTGGGGTAAGAGCTCGCGTATTCATTTAATTTATTGAGATAAGTTCATTCGATTCATTGCAGCTTAGATGTGCGTTAAAAATATTAATCCAAATAATGCCAGCATCAATGAGTGCTGGCATTATTCTGTGAGCGCGGAGGTTAATCCCAGTTAAGCAGGGTCCAATTTGGCCGCTCGGCGTGAGCTTTGAGCTGCGAGCATGGGTTAACTAAGTAGGCGTAGTCAGCATGTTCACACAAAGGTAAGTCATTGATTGAGTCAGTGTAAAAGTGAATCTCTGAGTAGGTTTTCTCTTGAGCTGACAACCACTCTTTCAGGCGAACCACTTTGCCTTCACGATAACTAGGCACGCCCGATATTTGTGCTGTGTAACGCCCCTCTTGTTCGACCAAATCAATGCCTAACGCCGTTGGTATTCCAAGTTTACGACCAACTGCTTTCACGAGAAACGTCACACTGGCAGAGATGATTACCATGTCGATGTTGTCTCTGGAGAGTTGTTCAATCAAGGTAACGGATTGTTTGAACTGCTTTGGTAGAATATGGTGTTCAACACACTCTTCAATCAAGGTGGTTACCTCTGCGATTGGCATGTTTGCTAGCGGTGCCATTGAGAAGGCAAGATACTCTTCCATATCCAACTTGCCCTGCGCGTATAACCCCATCAAACGCTGATCTTCTGCTATGAAGTTAGCTTGCGTCACGATGCCTTTTTCAACCAAAAATTCGTTCCAAATCATCGCACAATCGGCATTGATCAGAGTTTCATCCATATCAAATACATACAACGGGTTAGACATGTCTACGCTCTCACAGGTTGAATTTCGTTGAGGTTAAAGAGTAGTTCCAATTGGCTGCCATTGGCGAGCAAACGCTCAGAAGAACGGTTGAGTAAGTCAACGGTGAGCTCGCATTCATCAACATCGACTTGATAGCGAATCACGTTGCCCAATAGCTGGTGGTTCTTGATGGTGCCAACTTGTGGAGCAGAGATATGATTGCCATATTGGCGGCCGCTCTCTTTCACGTAAATCGATTCAGGGCGAATCGCCACTCGCCACTCGGTATCAATATCAAACAGCTTTTTCGCTTTGCTCGATTCGACCAAGTTGTAGTGACCCATAAAGCTGGCGACAAACTCATTGGCTGGGTGAGTGTAGATCGCTTCTGGGGTGTCAGCTTGAACGATCTCCCCTTTGTTCATTAGAAAGATACGATCCGACATGATCATTGCTTCTTCTTGATCGTGAGTGACAAAGATCGTGGTGAGATTCATCTCTTTTTGGATGTCTCGGATCTGCTGGCGAAGGTGCTTACGGATCTTGGCATCTAATGCAGAAAGCGGCTCATCAAGCAGCAGAATACGAGGCTTGACCACCAGTGCGCGCGCCAATGCCACTCGTTGTCTTTGACCGCCGGAGAGTTGGTGCGGGTAGTGCTTCTCTTTGCCTGTAAGATCAACCAACTCAATGACTTTTGCCACTTCTCGTTGTATCTCGTCAGCACTGAGCTTCTTCATCTTGAGCCCAAAGGCGATGTTGCCTTCAACCGTCATGTTAGGAAACAGCGCGTAAGATTGAAACACCATGCCAATGCCGCGCTCTTGAGGGGTAAGGTGAGTTATCTCTTCCCCGTTGACCCAAATCTCGCCGCCATCGACAGGGTTTAACCCTGCAAGGCTTCGCAGTAGCGTTGATTTACCGCAGCCACTTGGGCCGAGTAGTGTGATGAACTCACCTTTCTCGATAGAAAATTGAATATCTTCAAATACGGTGTTGCTGCCAAAATGTTTAGTTAGATTAGTTGCAGTTACGTAGCTCATTATTTGGCTCCTTGGCTAAAACGACTTGCCAGCCAAGTCAGTAGAAAAATAAACAGGAAGTAGGTCATTACCAGCGCCGAGGTAAAGTGGCCGCTGGTTTGACGCATGTTGTATAGATAGATTTGCAGTGTCTCAAACCGAGTACCGACCAAGATATTGGCAAACACAAACTCGCCCAGTAGGAATGAGAACGACAAGAACAGTGATGCCATTAAGCCCTTCTTCAAGTTCGGTAAGATGATCAGCAAAAACGCCTTAGTGGTGCTTGCGCCGAGCAGGTGCGCCGCATCCATCAGATCTTGGAGATTGATCGCTTCGAAATTATTGGAAATGGCTCGGTACATAAACGGCAGTGCAATGGTGAAGTAGGTACCAATTAAAATCCAAGGCGTCCCTATTAATGAGATATCACTGTCTGCGTAGAGCTGAAGTAAGCCAACCGATGAAACTACAGGAGGAACCGCAAAGGGCAGTAGGATCATGATATTCATGAGCTTGTCGAGTTTCGGGTAGTAGTAAAACACCACGAAAATCGCAGGCAGAATCAGTATTACGCTCAACGCGAGAGCAGCAATACAGATGAACAGAGATCGGCCAAACGCTTGCAAGAAACGAGGATCGGTCAATAAGCTGATGTACCAATCCAACGTGAAGCCATCAGGCAAGATGGTCGCGCCCCAGCGTGATGAAATGGAATAGACAAACGTAGCCAAGATTGGGATCAGCATGATGCCCACAATTGAGTAGACCACGGTTTTGTGAAATCGAGTATTTACGTGTTGCATGTGCTTACTTCTTACCCGCGTAGCTTTTCGAGATTAGCCACTGGTTGATGACGGTAATAAAGGCCAAGATAGCCATCAGAATGACGGATATCGCCGCCGCAAGATTCGGTTCTAGGAACAGGTCGCCTGATACGAGGCTGGCGATTCGAATGGTAATCACGTTGTAGTTCCCTGATGTGAGGGCATAAACGCTCGCATACGCGCCAATCGCATTGGCAACCAGAATAATGAAGGTGCCAAACAGAGCTGGAGAGAGCACTGGCAACGCGATTTTCGCCCAGTATTTAGTCGTACTTGCGCCCAGTAAAGCCGCTGCTTCTTGCCAGTCGTCTCTTAACGCGTCAAACGCAGGGTAAAGCAGCAACACCGCTAGTGGAATTTGGAAATAGATGTAAATCGCCAATAAGCCCCATTTTCCGTACAGGTCGAAATCGCCTAACAAACCGTATTGCTTGAGTAGTAGGGTGATGGCGCCATTGGTACCAAGAATAATGATGAAGGCAAACGACAGAGGTACGCCAGCAAAGTTGCTGCTCATATTGGTAAAGGCGATCACGCCATCACGAATTTTAGAATCAACGCGACGCAGAGATGAAACAAGTAAGGTGGCGATCATGAGTCCAAACAAGCTTGACCAAACAGAGAGCCATAAACTGTTGCTAAAGGCTTGCATCATAAAGGCGGAATCGAGCACTTCCACGTAGTTGTCTAGCGCGAACTCGTCGTCATAAATGAAACTGTTGATCAGTACCCAAACCATTGGGGCAAGCTGAAATAGGTAGAAGAACAGGGCAAATGGAGCAAGCCATAACGCAGGCTTAAGCCGTTTCCAGTAGCGCGCTTTGGGTCTTGCTGAAGACGCTTTTTTTGCCGCTGAATGGCTTGAGTTTGGGGTGATTACAGAACTGCTCATAAGGCTAACAATTCCTGAGTATAAGATTTAGTGTGGTCGAGGTTTAAGAGCTGGCAAACAACGCCGCAAAGGTCAGTTTGTTTGATTTGACACTCTTGGTGGGTGAACCGATCGCCAATGACAAACAGAGGGACTTCTCGCTCTTCAGGCAAAATACCCCCATGAGAAAGGTCGTTGTTCATACCGTGATCGCTTGTCACAATGATTTGGTAACCATCGTTAACCCACTGCTCAATGTAGTTAGACAAAATAATGTCAGCGCCACGGGCACAATTGCGATATTGGCGCGAGTCTAAACCGTGCTTGTGGCCCATATCATCAATGTTCATTGGATGAATCAGTAAGAAGTCTGGCTGATGAGTACGGCGCAAATGCTCTGCATCGAGAAAGAGCGCTTCGTCGGGATAGTGGTCCCAGTGATAGAAACAGCCGTGCTGAATATTGAGTGTCTCATCGTCGGTGAAGCGGTCACGGACAGGGTCAAAAGGGGCTCGATTATACAGCTCACTTACCCAGTGATAGGCTGCTGCTGCCGTTGTCTTACCTTGGTTTTTCGCCAAGCTAAAGATCGACTCATGATGGGATAAGCGCACGATCTGGTTATTGACGATACCGCTTTCGACAGGGCGAACACCCGTTAAGATGCACTCATAAAGAGGACGCGA
This sequence comes from Vibrio sp. RE86, assembly GCF_013114545.1. Classification (GTDB taxonomy): domain Bacteria; phylum Pseudomonadota; class Gammaproteobacteria; order Enterobacterales; family Vibrionaceae; genus Vibrio. The sequence goes on from NZ_VTXI01000002.1 coordinate 64,824, forward strand.
CATAGAAGGCAGTTCCGATTGGACTGGATAAAGGGTCGCGCGCATCGCTTTGTTCGAATGGCTTTGTTCTAGTAGACCGTTTAGGTAGCCCATGCAATCACGGGCTACCTGATAGTTCAGTCCATCTAGAACAACAAGGATGACCTTATTGCTCATGGTGCTTCACTTTTACTGCTGGTGGATTAGGACGCTTTCTTGCCATTGACGTGGCAGCTTACGCGCTGATTTTTCCCATGCTGAGAAGTCAGTTACTGGGTGCACGTTGCTGTATTGGTCATTGGCAATCAGTTTGTCTTGAATGGATTGTGGCAGCTCAACATTGGTACGGATCGGACGAGCGTAACCTTCTGCAAGGTTGATTTGGCCTTGGTCGCTAAAGATGTATTCACGAGCAAGCTTCGCCGCATTTGGGTTTTTCGCGTACTTGTTGATGATGGTGGTGTAACCTGAAATCACAGAGCCATCTTGTGGAATGTTGACACTAAAGCGCTCACGGTCGATTTTGTCGCGGTAGTTAAGGGCATTGAAATCCCACATGATTGCGACTTCCACTTCCCCTTTCTCAAGGTTGGCAATGTTTGGATCGGTAAACGATAGGCGACCTTGTTTAGCCAGTTCACCAAAGAACTTGATAGCCGGTTTTAGGTTCGCTTCGTCACCGCCGTTAGCAAAGGCTGCAGCAAGAACGGCATTGTTTGCTTGAGCAGCAACGCCAACATCACCGACCGTTACCTTGTAGTTACCTTCTAGTAAGTCTTGCCACGTTTTCGGTGCATCTTTAACAAGGTTGTTGTTTGAGATGAACGAGATAGTGCCCGTGTAAGCCAGTGCCCAGTGACCTTCTTGGTCTTTCGCCCAGTTTGGAATATCGCTCCAAGTGCTTGGTTTGTATGGCTGTGTGACGCCTTTCTTCACGGCAACGCGAGCAAATGCAAAACCAACATCACCAATGTCTGCTGTAGCGTTACGCTTTTCTGCTTCAAATTTTGCAATCTCTTGCGCAGAGCTCATGTCAGTATCTTGGTGTTTCAAGCCGTAGTTTGACGTTAAATCTGTCCAAGTATCTTTCCAGTTCGCCCAACTATCAGGCATTCCCACACTGTAAACCGCGCCTTCATTTTGCGCCGCTTTGATGAGGGATTCTAGGTCTGCATCTTTTGCCATTGCTGGCACTGAAAGGGTTGCTGCAATCATTGCAGCAGTTGGCCCCATGTGCTTTACAGAAAAAGCAGTTGAACGACTTAGCAAAGTTTTCATTGTCTCCATCCTTCTGGACTAGGTCAGTAAGTTCGATTTGTATGCTAGGCAAGGAATGTGACGATTTGGCTTTAGTTATTTGACACTTTTTATGAATTTATGTGGCGTTTATATTTCATTTGAGTAATAGGTACGCGATTGATGGGTGTCATATTCCTGTTATCTACTCGTTTTAACGTAGGGCGAAACTAACTAATGGACTAGATCAGAACATGAGCGTCATTGCTTCTAGCCAATCAGGCACACAACTGGCAAAAATTAAAGGGAGCCTTCGACAACAAATTCACTCTCAGATCATGAAGGAGGGGCAGAAATTGCCTTCAGAAAGAGAGCTGAGTGAGCTGTTCTCGACCACGCGCATCACCATAAAAGATGCGCTGATTTCACTTGAGACAGAAGGGTTGATTTATCGGGAAGAGCGGCGTGGTTGGTACGTGTCACCTGAACGAATCTGTTACAACCCGCTCTCTCGTTCTCATTTCCATCAAATGATTCGAGAGCAACATCGGATCGCTGAAACGACATTAGTTAATGTGCGCAGTGAAATGGCCGCAGGGGAGTTTGCCAAGGTCTTAGAGATTGACAAAATAACGCCCATTCATGTTATTGAAAGGCTGCGCTTTATTGATGGTCGAGCGGTGTTATTCGTCGAAAATGTGCTGATCTCCGAGCTTTTTGACGGGATATTGGAAGAAACCCTGACCCTATCTTTGACGGGTATTTATCGTGAAAAGTATGGCTACGAGACCAAGCGTTCTCGATTTGATGTGATTCCCACTTCTGCCCCCGCTCATGTCGCCAAAGCGTTAAATTTGGCAGAAGGGCAACCTGTACTAAAAATCTGTCGAGTGAACTACAAGCAAGATGGAGAGCTTATGGATTGTGAATTGGAATATTGGCGACCAGATGCCGTGATGATTCGAATTGATAGTGTGGGTTAAGCCTCGAAACACTAATAAAAAAGCGCTAACTGGTCGGTTAGCGCTTTTAAGATGAGAGGTTGTTAGTCACCCAGAGGCTGGCGTTCTAACCCACCGCGGTATGAGTCTAGCGCCAATTTTAGGCGACGCAGTTTGTCTCTAGAGCGGCGTTTATGGTTGACCGCTAGTGCCATCGACAGTACATCGACCAACGCCAACATGGCATAACGCGAAGCAGACGGTTTATAGATAAAGTCAGTCTCTTGGTGCTCAATCGGTAAGGTCAGATCGGCAATGTCAGACAGAGGCGTTGCTTTTGGCGTAATCGCGATGACTTTTACTCCATACTCCTTGGCAAGCTCTGCGGTTTCGAGAATCGTTGGCGTGTAGCCTGTTGCCGAAAGCATAACAATCACGTCATTGCTATCTGCGGTTGACGCAATCATTCGAGACATTAAGCCGTCGTTGTAGGCAACCACAGCATAGCCAAGGCGGAACAAGCGGTGTTGAATCTCTTGCGAAGCGATGGTGGAGCCTCCACCCATACCGATAGAGATGATTTGTCTGGCATTGTGAAGCCAATCAACTGCCGTATCGATATCTGCTTCATTGATCAGATTACGATTGATATCGAGTGATTGCTTTATCGACTCGTAAATGCCCTGATAACCACTTTGATCTGGCGGCTCTAAGATAAAGCGTTGGCCAACGGTTAAGGTTTGAGCAAGCTTAATCTTCATATCACGAACGTTTTTACAACCGACAGCCTTAGCAAATCGAGTGATGGTCGCTTCACTGACTTGAGCACTTTCCGCAAGTTCAGTAATACTGGCGTTCGCGGCGGTTTCTATGTCGTCCATGATCAACTTGGCGACTTTCTTTTCAGCATCTCGTAGGGCGCTGAATCGCTCTGTAATCCGCGAAATAATATCGACTTCTAAACTCAACGTTATGTCCTATTCTTGATGACGGGAGCCTTTGACATGCTCCCTATTTTTCTTCGGTTAGTATACCCCAAATGTCATGGGACTAAAGGCAGTAAGGTTAGAAACGAGTGTTTACCCAATGCGTTACATTGTAGTCGTCATCACATACCGCGATGGCGCGCCACTTATCAAACGTCAAACATGGGTGTGACGTTGAAAATGCGATGACATCACCCACATTTAGCTCGCTATCAGCGTCAATTTCAATAAAGGCGTGTTGATCCATAACGGCCGTGGTGACCGCACTGGCGACACTGATGGCTTCACCATTTCGATACGCACGCTCTGGGATTGGCAGTCCAGCATCAAACGCCACATCACGTTTGCCAATACCCGCAACCAGCTTGGTCGGTTCAGGACGAGAAATGACGTACGCCCACACCTCTAAGGACGATTGAAGATCGCCGCCAAGGTCACAAGCGGCACCTTGGTTTTTCTTGGCGCGTGCCATGACTTTGTCCTGAGCATCAAGGTAGATTCCAGTGTCATGAATCGCGTAGCAGCCTGGGCGGATAATCGCGGTTACATCATCTAAATTAGCAAAACATTCAGACACCACGTCATACCAAGCAGAGCCTGCACCTGTCACGATCGGTTTGGTCGTGATCAGCTGAGTTTGTTCAAGGGAGCGCGCGAGCTCAAGAGTTTGAGTGAGGAAATTACGAATCATCTGCTCGGCGTCGTCACCATGGATAACCCCTTCATACACTTCGATTCCACGTAAAGTGAGGTAAGAGTGCTGTTGGATTACTGTTGCGATTTCACGGACTTGCTCTTCGGTGCGACAACCGCAGCGGCCGCCTTCGACACCAAATTCGATCAGAACATTGAGCTTAACCTCTTGCTGAGAGAAGAAAGCACCGAGTGCATTAACGTTCAATGCAGAGTCAACGCAGGTGTATACCTCAACGCCTTTTTCCTTAATCAGGTTGGCAACGATCGCCATGTTGGCTTTACCGACAAGCTGGTTGGCGATGATGATCTGTTTAGCGCCAGCAAGAGCCGCGACTTCTGCTTGGGCGGCTGTAGCGACTGTTAGACCCCATGCGCCATGAGCAAGTTGCTGACTGAAGAAGTCCGGCGTCATGGTCGTCTTGCCATGCGGGCACAGTTTTACGTTGTGCTCAGTTGCAAATCTTTGCATCCAATCGAGGTTATTGTTAAGGCGCGATTGTTGGATCACCGCTGCCGGTAGGCTCACTTCTTCATTAATCAAACTATAGATTTGGCGATCATCTCTTTGATAAGGCTGACCTTTTTCACCCGCTCCAGGCGTGCAAGTTACGGGATTTTGGTAGTTTGTATCACATTTTTGTTCAAAGTTATTCATGGCACACTCGCGTCTAACATTTGTTAAGTTGTTGATTTTTATTGTTTGTTGCTATCTACATTAAATGTTGTGTTAGAAACTATCAAACAAATTGGTATTTTTTGTGTGTTTTATCACTGATTTTATTGGGCGGATTATTAATATGAACTCATGCAAACGAGAGACGAAGAAGGTGAACAATGTTGTTCGACACCATTATCAAAAGTGTAGAGATATATGACGGAACGGGCGCTAAGCCATACACAGCTGATATTGCTATTCGTCAAGACAGAGTAGAACAAATCGGACAGTTAGGCGAAGTCGCCGCTGAACGTGTTATCGATGGTCAAGGATTGGCAATCGCACCAGGTTTTATTGATGTTCACACTCATGATGACACTAATGTCATTCGCTTTCCTGAGTGTTTGCCAAAGATTAGCCAAGGGGTTACGACGGTCATTGTTGGTAACTGTGGCATCAGTGCTAGCCCAGTTGTGCTAGCTGGCGATCCACCTGATCCGATGAACTTACTTGGTCAGCAACAAGATTTTAAATACCCAACCTTCGCAAGCTATGCCAAAGCAGTAGAAGAGGCTCAACCTGCTGTTAATGTGGCAGCTTTGGTGGGGCATACTGCGCTGCGCAATAACGTGATGGATGATTTACAGCGCACGGCGACGGACGATGAAATTACTCAAATGCGATCGGCTCTGAACCAAGCGATGGAAGAGGGCGCACTGGGTCTGAGTTCAGGCTTGGCGTACGCAAGTGCGAAACAAGCGACTGCTGATGAAGTGATGCGTTTAGCTCAAGTGCTAGGCGAGCATGGCGGCATCTACACCACGCACATGCGTACAGAGTTTGAAGAGATCATCTCTGCGATGGAAGAAGCGTTTGAAACGGGGCAGTTTGCCAAAGTGCCGGTGGTGATCTCTCACCTGAAATGTGCCGGTGCAGGTAACTGGGGTCGTACTGTTGAAGTGCTTGACCTGATGGATAAAGTTTCTGAACACCAAGATGTGTCATGTGACTGCTATCCATACTCTGCAAGCTCATCGACACTGGATCTTAAACAGGTTACAGACGACTTCGACATTTTCATTACGTGGTCAGAAGCGAAGCCTGAACACGCAGGTAAAACGTTAAAACAAATTGCGGATGAAATGAATCTGTCTTTAATGGACGCAGCCAAAGCATTGCAGCCAGCAGGTGCGGTTTACCACTGCATGGATGAGAATGACGTTAAGCGTGTTCTTAAATACAAATTGACGATGGTTGGTTCAGATGGTTTGCCAAATGACCCTCACCCACATCCACGTTTGTGGGGCACATTCCCGAAAGTGCTTGGGCACTACTGCCGCGAAGAGAAGTTATTCCCGCTAGCAGAAGCGATTCACAAAATGACGGGTATGTCGGCGAAACGATACAACTTGCAAGGTCGCGGTGAAATCCGTGTCGGAGCGTTTGCCGATTTAGTTTTATTTAATCCAAATACCATCAAAGACACGGCAACATTTGAAGATCCAATTTCAATGGCGCAGGGTATTGAATCGGTATTTGTGAATGGCGAATTATCTTATTTACAAGGTAACGTCAGCGAAAAAAGAAATGGAACATTTATTTATAGAAAATAAATCGTTAAATCAATAAATATCAATTAACACATATATTAATTAAATCATTTAAGTAGTTACTGGAGAATATTATGTCTATTAAACGTTACGGTATTGAAGGCGGTACAGGTACTGGCGGTCAGCATCTTCCATTTGCTCGTGCAACGGAAGCGGGCGGTTTCCTATATGTGTCTGGTCAAACACCAATGACGGACGGTGAAGTGGTTGAAGGTGGCATCATCGATCAGTCTCGCCTAGCGATTCAAAACTGTGTAGACATCATGGAAGAAGCGGGCTACGGCCTAGAAGACGTGGTGCACGTTAAAGTGGTACTTACCGATTCACGTTACTTCCAATCATTCAATAAGGTGTTCAAAGAGTTCTTTGGCGCAAATCCTCCTGCACGCATCTGCATGGTGTGTGACCTTGTAGTAGACGTGAAAGTAGAAGTAGATGTGACTTGCTACCGCGAAGACCGTCGATAAGCTTCACAATTATATCGTATAAAGTGTCGGGGCTAATACATCCCTGTTATTATCGCCTCGGCACTGACTTCCCTACAAAAATAAATATAAACCAACAGTGCCCTAAATAGAGAATTAATTTCACGTAGATGAATAACTCTATTTTCTAGGAATAAGATTTAATTGCCCTGTTGTGAATGAATCTGAATTTAATATGGATTTTTGCCCAAGGAGTGTTTAATGAATAGCACACTTTTTCTTACTGGTTTCGGAGCTTATGTTGTATTTCTTATTTGGCTTGGATGGTTCGTTTCGCGCAACCAAAAGTCAGGTGAAGACTTTCTACTAGGCGGACGTGGTTTACCTCTGTTTCTTGTTTTAGGCACAACGGTTGCGACAATGGTCGGCACAGGCTCAAGTATGGGTGCTGTTGGCTTTGGTTACGCAAATGGTTGGGCTGGTGCCCTTTATGGTATTGGTGGCGCAGTCGGCATTTTATTGCTGGCGCTATGGTTTGCCCCAGTACGAAAACTGAATTTCATGACAATGAGTGAAGAGTTAGCGTATTACGTTGGCGCAAATCGCATTGTTAAAAACGTCGTTGGTCTACTTATCTTCATCGCATCGATTGGTTGGTTGGGCGCGCATATTCTGGGTGGTGGTATGTACCTCGCTTGGATTGCGGACATCGACCTGAATACCGCGAAAGTGATCATTGCTGCGGCGTTTACTATCTACGTTGTGATTGGTGGTTACACCGCCGTTGTTTGGACAGATACCATTCAAGCAATCATTCTATTTGCGGGCTTTATTCTAATGGCGGTACTGTCAGTGCAGCACATTGGTGGCCTAGATAACCTATATGAAGCGATGGACCCTGCGGCGACAAGTTTCCTAGCGATTGAGAAACTGGGCCTACTGCCTGCTATTTCACTGGCTGTGGTTATTGGTGTGGGTGTACTGGCGACGCCATCATTCCGCCAGCGTATCTACTCAGGTAAAGACGTATCAACGATTCGCCGTTCATTTGTGGCGTCAGGCGTTTTATACCTATTCTTCTCAATCATCCCTGCAATCATTGGTATGGCTGCGCATGCGATTGACCCTACGTTAGATAACCCGAACTTCTCATTCCCATACGTGGCGGCAACGGTTCTGCCTGTCGGCGTTGGCCTGATTGTTCTTATCGCAGGTCTTTCTGCAACCATGTCGAGCGCGAGTTCTGACGCGATTGCGGGCGTATCTATCCTACTTCGCGACGTCTATGTGATGTTCACAGGTCGTGTGCCAAATAAAGAGTCAATGCTGAACTACTCGCGTCTTGCGCTTATCGTGGTGATTGGTTTTGCTCTGCTGTTTGCACTGACGTCAAACGACATTATTGGCTACATCACCAAGATGATCTCAACCGTGATGTCAGGCATGTTCGTGTGTGGAATGCTAGGTCGCTTCTGGAAGCGTTACAACTGGCAAGGCGCTCTGGCAACACTAGCGGGCGCATCAATTGCTTCATTCACGGTAATGCTGAACGCTGACCTGACGGCTTTCTGGGGTAACCCTGTCATCCCATCTTGCCTGTTTGCCTTAACGTTAGGTGTGGTAGTGAGCTTACTGACTCCAGCAAATCAAGTTACACCAGAAATGGCGCGAGCAATCCTAGATGATGAGCGTGCAATGATGGAAATGGAACTTTCAGATAAAGGCCAAATTGAAGAAGACGCTTCTCTTCAAAACCAAAAAACGGCTCAAAGCGCTTCTTAATCGCACAACTTCGGTGACTTACTTTCGGTAAGTCACCGCCTTCCTACAGGTGAGTTTTATGACACAACCACTGCATATCGCATTCTTTGGGGAATGCATGATCGAACTTAGCGGTAACCCACTGAAGAAAGGATTCGGTGGCGACACGTTAAACACCGCGCTTTACCTTTCACGTTTGACGGCAAACACAAATACATCAGTGAGCTACGCGACTGGCTTGGGTGAAGACGCTTTATCTCAAGAGCTGATTCAAGCTTGGCAAAGTGAAGGTATTTCAACCTCTTTGGTTCAGACCTACCAAGATAAAGTACCGGGCCTGTACATGGTCGAGACTGATGCTCAAGGCGAGCGCAGCTTTATTTATTGGCGCGATACGGCGGCGGTGAAAAGCTACTTCGCGCAAGCTGAATTGAGCAAGCTAGAGCAAGCCATGGCGCAAGGCGAGATAGATTACGTTTATCTGAGTGGCATTAGCTTAGCGATTCTTGATGACTCAAGTAAAAAGCGGCTTATCAGTGCGTTAAAGGCGTTTTCTGAGTCAGATGGCAAAGTGGTATTCGATAATAACTTCCGCCCGCAACTGTGGAGTGCAGAGCAAGCAAAACACTGGTACGGCGAGTTGCTACCCATTGTCGATATCGCGTTAATCACTGAAGACGATGATCAGCGTGTTTGGGGCGATGAGGAGAGCGTCGAAGCACGCAGCGAACGTTTTGGATGCCCTGAAACCGTTATAAAGCGTGGCTGTGAACCGTGCAAAGTAATCTGGACAGAGCAAGCTTCACACAGTGCGTATGTCAGTGCTGAGCGAGTGACGAACGTTGTCGATACTTGTGCGGCCGGAGACTCATTCGCAGCAGGTTATCTTGCTGGTCGTTTAAGCGGACAAAGAGCTCAAGCCTCCGCGGCGCTAGGGCATCATCTAGCTTCAACCGTAATTCAATTTTCAGGTGCGATTATTCCTCAAGAGGAAATGGCGCATCTCATCCTTGCTTAATTTTTTGATTGGAAAACAACAATGACAACAGAAATGATCAACAAACTAGAACAGTTCAAAGTAATCCCTGTAATTCAAATCAACAACGTTGAACATGCTATCCCACTGGCTAAAGTGCTGGTAGAAAACGGCCTACCTGTGGCGGAAGTAACATTCCGTACAGATGCGGCAGCGGCATCCATTAAAGCGATGAGTGAAGCGTACCCTGAGATGTGTGTGGGTGCAGGTACGGTATTAAATGCCGAGCAAGTCGATCAAGCGAAAGCGGCTGGTTCGGAGTTTGTTGTAGCACCGGGTCTAAACCCTAATACCGTTCGCTACTGCCAAGAGATCGGCATGCCGATCGTTCCAGGTGTTAACAACCCTAGCCAAGTTGAGCAGGCGCTAGAGCTTGGCCTTAACTTCCTAAAGTTCTTCCCAGCTGAAGCGTCTGGTGGTGTAGCGATGGTGAAGTCTCTGCTTGCTCCATACGTTGACGTTAGCCTGATGCCAACGGGTGGTATCGGTAAAGGTAACGTTAATGATTATCTAGCGATTGACCGCGTGGTTTGTTGTGGCGGTACTTGGATGGTTTCTCCAGCTCTGATTGAAGGTGAGCAGTGGGATGAAATCGGCCGATTAGTGCGTGAAGCTGTCGAGCTAGTCGCATAACAGAAATCCAATAATAAAAATAAATAGGAACATAAAGATGAAGAGAACCACTCTTACCCTACTGATTTCTGGACTACTGACAACAAACGCGATGGCGATGGCTCCAAACACAGACCTTAACTTGATGCCTTACCCACAGGAAGTGGAATTGGGCAGTGGCAAAGTTGAGCTCGATAAAGACTTTAGTATTTACATCAAAGGTTACGATTCAGAGCGCGTGCAGTTTAATGCGAAACGCACAATGGAACGTTTATACCGTCAGACTGGCCTGCCAATGCTCCACTGGCAGGCTGAATCTGAAAAAGAGGCGACGCTGGTCATCGATATTGATAGCGCAGCTAAGCACGATGTACAGAACATCGAGAGCGATGAATCGTATCAACTTGAGGTCGAAAATGGCCAGATCCGCATTCGTTCTGAACGTCCGTTTGGTGCCTTCCACGGTTTAGAAACCTTCCTACAGTTAGTGACAACCGATGCGTCGGGCTACTACGTACCAGAAGTGTCGATTGAGGATGAACCAAGATTCAAATGGCGCGGCGTCTCTTATGATACGGCGCGTCACTTCATTGAGCTGGATGTGATTATTCGTCAGCTCGATGCCATGGCATCGGCGAAGATGAACGTTTTCCATTGGCATATTTGGGATGACCAAGGCATCCGCATTCAGCTAGATAACTACACTAAGCTGTGGTCAGAAACGGCCGACGGCGATTACTACACCAAAGACGAAATCCGTTATGTGGTCAACTATGCCCGTAACCTTGGTATTCGTGTTATTCCTGAAATCTCATTGCCAGGTCATGCGTCAGCAGTCGCTCATGCCTACCCAGAGCTTATGTCAGGTTTAGGTGAGCAATCTTACCCGCAACAGCGTGGCTGGGGGGTATTTGAACCATTGATGGATCCAACTAACCCAGAGCTTTACACCATGCTAGGTAGCGTGTTTGATGAAGTGGTGGCGTTGTTCCCAGATGAGTATTTCCACATTGGTGGTGATGAGCCGAACTATAAGCAGTGGAAAGAGAACCCAGATATCCAACAATTCATTGCTGACAACAATCTTGATGGCGAGCGCGGTTTGCAGTCTTACCTCAACACTAAAGTTGAGAAGATGCTGGAAGAGCGCGGTAAGAAAATGTCAGGCTGGGATGAAATCTGGCACAAAGATTTACCTAAGTCGATCGTCATTCAAAGCTGGCGAGGCCATGACAGCATTGGCCGAGCTGCCAAAGAAGGTTACCAAGGTGTGTTGTCCACGGGCTATTACCTAGATCAACCGCAACCGACCAGCTATCACTATCGTAATGACCCAATGCCAACGGGTATTACGGTTGATGACAAGCTGTACAGCGGTGAGAAGTTCGAAACTTATGATTGGGTAAAACCACGTAATAAGGGCGGCCCTCGTAAAGGTAACTTGACCATTATCGAAGCTAAAGATGGCACGTTCCGCGCATTTACCGACTACAACGGTAAATCTCGTGAAGAAGTTCATATTCTTGAATATGTCCCGGGCGTTAAGTTCCGTGGCCACTTCGATAACTTCATGTCGTACACAGAGTTCAACTATGAGTTTGCAGGTGGCAAGCTTAAAGAGAGCAGCTACCAATTGGTGGGGAACGTTCGTTGGCCTGCCACGGGTGAATTGGTTGCAGGTAGCGTGCTGAAAGGGAGCGAGATCCCAGAGCCAAATGGCGGTTACCCAGCAGAGCTTAAAGGTGATGAACAAGACCTTATCTTGGGCGGCGAAATCACCATTTGGGGTGAAAACCTAGACTCAATGACGATTGAACAGCGCCTGTGGCCTCGCAGCTACGCAATTGCTGAGCGTTTATGGTCAAGCCAAGAGCTCACCGATGAGCGCAGCATGTACCAGCGTATGAGCGTCATGGATACATGGTCTGAAATCTCGTTAGGTCTGCGTCACCATGCCGATGCTGACATCATGCTAAAACGTCTTGCTAATGGTGCGGATGCAACGCCTCTACAAACACTCGCGAAGTACACAGAGCCTGCTCAGTACTACGCACGCCATTGGGAGAAGTGGATTTCCACACCAAACAAAGGCGATCTGTATAACCAGTATGAGCGTTTGAACCGATTTGCCGATGCGTTGCCAGTCGAAAGCTTAGCGGTCTATGAGATGAACGATCTTGTTGGCGCATTTGCTGAAGGTGATAAGGCCGCGTTAGACAAACTCGCGATGCACTACCAAGTTGTCTCTTTGGCAGCGAAGCAGGCGCAGCCAATTTTTGCCAATAATGTGGCTTCAGTGGATACCGTGAAAGTGACAGAGGCGACGGTTAAAGTCTCTGAACTAGCGGCGACTTTGATTGATTTGGCCAAGCAAGGCAAATCGGTAAGAGCGCAAGATGCGGCGGAATACCAACGTCTTATCAGCGAAAATGCCATCATCTTGGACGAAACCATTGTGGCTATTGTTAAGCCGACTGAGAACTTACTTCATACTTTAGCGAAGTAAATCGCACAACTCATTGCCGCCGGCCAACGCTGGCGGCATTGTTGTTTCTAACGTTTATGGATTGGAATCGTCATCATGCAAGCAAGTGGTCACTTACGCTTTTACGTCGGCACCTACACGGATGAGCCAAGTCAAAGCAAGGGAATAGCTCAAGTGAGCTTAAATCGACAAACGGGTGAAATGACTCGGCTGGAGGATGTCTACACACTGCAAAACCCTTCTTATATCGCTCAAACCTCTTTGGGCATTTATAGCTTTTCTGAAATCGCCGAACAAGACGGTGCTCAACTGGTGTGTATTCAAGACCAGCAGGTACACACTATGTCGATAGCAGGTGACTACCCTTGCCATTTGGCTATTTCACCCGACAACAAACACCTTGCCGTTTCGAATTATGGCTCTGGCAATGTCAGTATTTACTCTCTCGATAGCCAAGGTAAACCAGTCGCTTTGGTAGATAGCCTTTTTGAACAGGGTCACGGGCCAAATCAAGATAGGCAGCTATCACCCCATGCTCACCAAGCGGTGTTTCAGCAAACGGAAAGCACCTTGGTTACTGTTGACTTGGGTAGCGACGCGGTGCGTTTCTATCGACGAGAAAACGATAAGTTCCAACTAGCGCAATCTGTCGCGATGCCACCAAGCTCTGGGCCTCGTCATCTTGCGTTCAATCGCAAAGAGGACAAGGCGTATGTGGTGTGCGAGTTGTCTGAAACGCTGGTGGAGCTGATCAAAACCGCCCAAGGTTGGCAGGTGGCGCAGCAACTCGATTTACTGCCGAGTGGCGAAAAAGGCCAAGCCGCTGCTGCGATTAAGCTCTCTGATGACGAACGCTTTATCTATGTGTCATGTCGTCACCAAAACAAAGTGAGCTGCTTTGAGGTCTCGGGGGACGTTATCCAGTGGCGTTCTATGACCGATAGTGGCGGCCAGTTTCCACGAGACTTTACCTTAACTCGCTGCGGTGAGTGGCTCTTAGTCGCTAATCAACACACCAACAACATCACAAGTTATCATCGTAATGTTGACGATGGGAGTATTACTGCGACTGGCTTTGAATGCCGCGTTGATGCGCCTGTCTGTCTAATCGAACAACAACATCATTATTAGAGAATAAGAAAACTATGACTGTTCACCATATTAACCCGACCAAACGTTGGTCAGATGTGACTGTATTTAATGGTATCGCTCACTTTGTTGAAGTGGCAGAAGCGGATACCTCAGCGGACATGAAAGGCCAAGTTCAGCAAATTTTTGATCAAGCGGAACAGATGCTTGCTCTGGTTGATAGCGATAAAACACGCATCCTATCAGTGACCATCTACGTTACTGATTTCGCCAACTTTGATGCGTTAAACGAGGTTTGGGACAATTGGTTTGAAGAAGGTACAGCGCCAAGCCGTGCGTGTGTGAAAGTCGAGCTTGCCGATCCTAACCTTTTGGTCGAAATGGCGTTTGTCGCTGCCGCTGGTGAAAAATTTCAATAGACCATACTCATTTTAAACTGAACCAATAAGGCTAACGGTGAAACATCGGTTAGCCTTTTTTATTGCTTAACTATTCATGCAAGGCTTCTACTCACGTCACTCATTTGATCAGTGAATTGGAAAAGCGAGAGCCTTAGTTATCAAGGACGATTTTTCTTCTTTATCTAACAAGGGCTTGGGTGGCACTTGACCTCGTTTTGGTCTCGGTCGGGCGAAAGATCAGCATCAATGTGATAGTATAACGTGCTGGGGATTGGTGATGGAGTCGACAATATTCGTTAGGAAAGAGTATTGGTCATCATCAGTATGGCATGAGCTTGTCATCGCTAATCAAACTATCACTAACATGGAGTTGGTCTTTATATCCGTTGAGTCGGGTATGTAAACCTCATGATATATGAGCTTTAAATCTAAAAAATACAGTATTGAATCTACAGACTACCAAGTCGGCCAAGATAACGTGAACAAGTGGGGTATGGATGTCCACAACACCGTTTTCACTGCCTCGGTAGGCCTATCTCTTCTTTTCATTGTTACCCTATTATTGTTATCACCGGCAGATGCCAAAGCGGCGATCGATTCGGTGAAAGGGGCAGTGTTATCTTACTTTGACTTCCTATTTATGTGGGGCGCGAACATCTTCTTATTGTTTGCGGTTGCCATCGCTTTCTCTCCGTTTGGTAAAGTTCGTCTTGGCGGCGAAGGGGCAACAACGGACTACTCAACCATCTCTTGGATCACTATGCTGTTCGCAGCGGGTATGGGTATTGGTCTTATTTTCTGGGGTGTGGCAGAACCGACAGCCTTCTACACAGGTTGGTATGGCACACCACTAAACGTTGAGTCGCATACGATGGAAGGGCGCGAGTTAGCGCTTGGTGCGGCGACGTTCCACTGGGGTTTCCACGCTTGGGCAATTTATGGTGTGACTGCACTTTGTCTAGCGTACTTTGTTTACAACAAAGGCTTGCCTCTTTCCATGCGCTCAGTCTTCTATCCGCTGCTTGGCGATCGCGTATGGGGTAAAGTTGGCGACTTCATTGATGTCATGACTGTGCTTGTGACGCTATTTGGTCTAGCGACATCGCTTGGCTTAGGTGGCACACAGGCAGCGAGTGGTATTAGCCACGTATTTGGCCTAGAGAACACCTTGCTGCTTCAGCAATCTATCATCGTTCTTATTATGGGTCTTGCGATCATCTCTGTACTGCGTGGTATGGATGGTGGTGTCAAACTGCTGAGTAACCTAAACATGGTTATCGCATTTGTCTTCCTAGGTTTGATGGCGATTTTGAACTTCACCACGGTGCTTGATTCCGTCGCAACGTCAGTGGTGGGCTATGTGAAGAACATCATTCCTCTGAGCCAAACATCGGGCCGTGAAGATACCACGTTCTTGCATGGTTGGACGGTATTCTACTGGGCTTGGTGGGTCGCATACGCGCCATTCTTTGGTATGTTTGTTGCGCGTATTTCAAAAGGTCGTACGGTTCGTGAGTTCTTAACTTACGTGTTGATCATTCCGACTATCGTAACAACGGTATGGATGTCAGCATTCGGTGGTATCGCGATTCAACAGATGATCGATAAAGTGGGTCTGCTGGGCGCACAACAAGCCCTAAGTGATGTGTCGCTAAGCTTGTTCTACATGCTAGAAGCGTACGCGATTGGCGACATTCTGTCTGTGGTTGCGGTTGTACTTATCATTGTTTTCTTCGTTACAACGCTGGACTCTGGCTCTATCGTTATCGATAGCATGACCGCGGGTGGTAAGTTGGAAGTACCAATGAAGCAGAAAATCGTTTGGGCAATCATCTCTGGTCTGATTGCGATTGTCATGCTGTGGATTGGTGGCACTCAGTCAATTCAGGCTCTGCAGTCGATTACGATCATTGCTGCGATGCCGTTTACCATTATTCTTCTGATTGGTTGTGTGAGCTTAGTGAAGGGCTTGTTTACTGAAATGGATAACTCTCAAGAGCAAACTAAACTGTCTCGCTCTAAATAGTTTCCATAGCTAAACCACTAAATTGAAAAGCCCCGACAACCGTTAAGTTGTCGGGGCTTTTTTGACTGTTCTAGCGATTAAGCTTTCTTCAGGTCTGCTGCTGGGTAAGTCAGTGACATTCCGTCAACAGAAACGCGAACGTAGTAACCGCCGCTGCTTAAACCAACAACTACCATCTGACCTAAATCAATGCCTTTAGTTGCTACAACTACATCATCAATTGCAAACATGGAAACACCTTGAAGTTAAATAATAGATTCTGAAAATCTCTCGGCGCGGATTAAAACAGCAATTGTGCGATTGGACTAATCGAGTATTTTGTCGTGAGGATTAGTTTTTCTTTTCTTGCTATCGGAGAAGAAATTGAGAATTGGCTGTTGACCTGTCTACAGCTTTACACTTTATAGTTTACTCATCGACAGCGGCATTGATTGTGGAGCCGCATAACTAATACGAGTAAACCTATCATGACTATCCGACATGAAACGAAATTAGATTCACAACAGATTGAAACCATCACTTATCATGCGTTCGTGAATCACCCACACCATGAACCAGGTGCTAAACCGACTGAACATTTGATCGTAAATCGACTGCGTGAAGCTGACGCGCTGACGCTTTCTTTAGTATATGAACAAGGATCAGAGATCTTAGGTCATATCGCATTTTCTCCTATCTTGATTAACGGTAGTGAGAGCAAGTGGCTTGGACTTGGCCCTGTATCTGTTTCTCCAAACCATCAGGAAAAGGGATTGGCGGAGCATTAATACGTGAATCACTCGCTCAACTTACCAATCTAGGGTATGAAGGCGTCGTTTTGCTTGGAGAGCCTGAGTACTACGGACGATTTGGTTTTGTTGCAGAACCTAAGCTGACCTTTACGGGAGTACCTGCGGAGTATTTCTTGGCGTTGCCTCTAGACGGCACTGTTCCATCGGGCGCAGTGACTTACCACTCGGCTTTCTTTGGTTGACTTGTCTACAGCTTCATAGTTTAAAGTACTCAACCATGATCGAATTTATAGGCGTAACACTATGTACCAAATATCGGAGCTAGCAACGAAAGTCGGGCTATCACGCACGGCGCTGCTTTACTACGAAAAACAAAAGCTGATTACCGGTCGTCGATTAGAGAACGGCTACCGAGTCTACAGTGATAAAGATGTACAACGTGTTCGCCTGATCCAACAGTTGCAGGCGGGCGGTTTAACGCTGCAAGAGTGCAAAATCTGTCTTGAAGCAAAAATAGACCGGCAGCTACTACAGAACAGACTTGTCGCATTGGATGAAGAGATCGAACGTAAGCAGCAATCCCGTACGCTGCTTGCTGCTATGTTAGGTGAGGGTGATCTCAAAGCGTGGCATGAGGGGTTAGATAAGCTCGCCCCTGACGCTCACCTGGATTGGTTAATGAAGCAAGGCTTTAGTGAAAAAGAGGCGTTGCGATTGAAATGGTTATCAAAAGACATGAACGAACACGAATTATATATGGCTGACTTTATGCGCGTTTTCGAGACGTTAGAACGCTGGGGGCCAGGCAGCGAAGGTGAAACACAAAAAGCATTGAATCTTGTTCCAAACACTTTAAATTCAATTTTAGAGGTGGGATGTGGCAAAGGGTTAGCGACCCAAGTCTTGGCGGAGAATAGCCAAGCCGTGATTACTGCGGTTGATAATGAGCAGTCAGCACTTGATCGCCTTACTCAGCGTTTTGAACAGCAAAATATGTCAGGCAGACTGGAAACGGTGTGCTCAAGCATGACGGAAATGCCGTTTGAACAAAAGACTTTCGACCTTATCTGGGCTGAAGGAAGTGCTTATATCATGGGCGTTGAAAAAGCACTCTCGGCGTGGAAAGGGCTATTGAAAGACAGTGGTCATCTAATGATCAGTGACATGGTTTGGCGCACCGAAGCGCCGAGCACTGAATCGACGCAGTTTTGGAACCAAGAGTACCCAGACATTCAATTGGTTGAAACGCGTATCAAGCAAATGGAAAAGGCCGGATACCAAGTGGTAGATCATTTCCCAATGAGCAAAGAGGCGTGGCTGAACTACTACGGTCCATTAGGAGAACGAGTGACGGAACTTGAGCCTGAAATGGCGGATTCAGCGGCATTTAAGGACATCAAGCATGAGGTCAATGTATGTACGCAATTTGCCTATGAATTTGGTTATCACATGTTTATCTTAGCTAAGGCGAATGGTTAATGTCATAGGTTGAAGATGGTGGAGCGTTCTAATCTTGACGCTCCTTCTTTAAATAGGTTAATCTCTGACCATCACTTCTCTAGGAGATTACGCCAATATGAATAACTAAACCTGTCATCCATATCTCATTTTATTTTTGGATTTACAGGGTTAGTAGGCGTAGCTCACTTTCCGATATTTCTTTGTCAGACAAAATCTTACCGATGTATTCACTCATATCGTGATCAGTCTTGGCATCGATCTCATCTCAAAATTGCATTTAGCTGCGGCTGTTGTCCCTGTCATACAGGAGGCAAATTATGCCAGTCTTACAGACACACAATATCAGTCATCAATTCGAAAACGGTGACACATTATTTACTCAACTATCGTGCTCTATGACTAAGCAAAGGGTCGGTTTGGTCGGGCGCAATGGCGCAGGAAAATCGGTTCTCGCGTCCATATTGAGCGGAGAGGTTTCTCCATCAAGCGGGGCGGTGACATTACCTCGGTCATTTTCCATGTATCGTCAACAAGCTTCACATTCATTTTCTCAACCATGCACTGTCGCGCAATTTTTGGGTAAGTCGGAAGTGCTTGATGCGATCAAGCAAGTAGAACAGGGTGATTGCGCAGAGCATTGGTTCAATATCATCGCAGAGCAGTGGGATCTCCCCACTAAATTGGCGGATCAGTTGGCTAAACTAGGACTGCCCCCTGAGCCTGAGTTTTCTTGCTTGGATTTGAGTGGTGGGCAGTTGGCGGTATTACAGTTGTGGCGATTGTTTGAAAGTGATGTTGAGCTACTTATTTTGGATGAACCGTCCAACCATCTCGATAACCAAGCTCGGCAATGGCTAATTGACTCTATGCGATCTTATGAGGGAGCAATATTGTTGATCAGTCATGATCGCACTTTGCTCAGAGAAATGGAGGAGATCTGGGAGCTTTCCACCCTTGGCTTACAAGTGTTTGGAGGCAATTATGATGACTATGCCAAACATAAAAGTACCGAGCTGCAAGCGGTTGAACGTCAATTAACGAGCGTGGAGAAACAGAAGAAGCAACTGGAACTTCAGGCACAGCATAACAGAGAGAAAGCTGAGCAAAGGGCGGCCAAAGGTAACAAATTACGCAAAGATGGCAGTCAGCCAAAAATCTTATTGGACGGCAAAAAGAACAAAGCTGAGTTGCGAAGCTCAAATAGGCATAAAAATGAGCAGCTTAGACGAGGTCATTTGCAAGACAAACAGCAAGCATTACATGCGCGAAAAGAGCAGTTACAAACTCAGAAGATATACCTTGCTGAAGGGCAAACTCGTTCTAGAAAAGTGATCACGCTTATTGATGCAGTTTTACCATTTGGTCATCAGGTGCCGATAGATCTGCAAGTGTATGCGAACGAAAAAATTCACTTGGTAGGGAAAAATGGCAGTGGGAAATCGACGTTGTTAAAGGCGCTTCTGGGCGAACTGTCGTTCCGGCAAGGAGAGGTCTTGGTAAATACTCCTTTGTATTATCTTGATCAGCATTTTGGAGTCATCAACTCTGAGCTGTCTCTGCTGGAAAACCTGATGCAAAACTGCAGCGACGTGAAAGAGAGTGATGCTAGAACATTACTGGCCGGTATCGGCTTTCGTCGCGACGATGTTTTTCCATTGGGGGAAGTACTCAGTGGTGGAGAAAAAATGAAATTGGCCATGTTGATCGTCAGTCATCAGCCTAATCAGCCTTTATTGCTCCTCGACGAGCCGGACAACCATTTGGATCTGGATTCGAAAAGCTTGCTTGCTCAAGCGCTTAACGAGTACCGAGGTGGATTTATTCTGATCAGCCATGATGATGATTTTGTGTCGGAGTCTGGAGTGACGAGGTCGGCTGGTTTCAGCTAATCTCGTTAGGTATCAAAGTCAGTATCAGAGGAAGCCTCAAAGTGAAATGCTTTGGGGCTTTACTCAACTCGTCTGAAAGGGAATGTCAGCACTTTGTAGGAATGGTCTATTTCGATGTGAATTAAGGCTAGTTTTTGTTATGTTATAACACTGTTTCGAGCCACTATTTTTCACCATGACACAGCGATTTTCTTTTGTTGGTTTATCCAACCGCCTCTTCTCTAAGCAAGTCATTGCTACTCTTAGAAAAATTTTCTCAGTTGGGTTATTCACTGCCTTATTCTCTACCAATCTTTATGCTCATCCTCACTCGTGGATTGAGATGAAGACTTACATTGAAGGTGAGCAGGGCGTGATTACTGGCTTGAAGATGGAATGGTCATTTGATGCCATGACGTCGATGTATATGCTCGATGGTGAAGACACGTCACCTGAAAATGAGCAACAGACGTTCGAAAAGGTTGCGGCATCCGTGATTGATAACATGATGTATGAGCACTATTTCACCTACTTCTATGATGGTGAAGAGCCAATCAAGTATAAAATGGCGCAACATGCCAAGCTTGAGCGTGATAAAGCGAAACTTGTCCTGACATTTGACCTACCACTATCTAAACCAAAAACGGTAACGCGAGACTCTTTGCGGCTACTGGTGTTTGATCCGAGCTATTTTGTTGATATGAGCTGGAACTCGAAAGGAGATGTTGAGTTATCGCCTGAGTTAGCAAGGCAGTGTGCATTAGAGCTAGTAGAGCCTAACCCAACGCCAGAACAGATGAGTTATGCGATGTCATTACCTGTCGATGCTGACCCTGATAACACATTGGGTCAGCTTTTTACCCAATCGATTAATATCCATTGTGCCGCGTTTCCAGCGCAATGATAGGGGGCTAAATAAATGAAAAGTAATCCATTTAAAGCGCGCCACTGTCTGGTTGGTCTCGCGGTTTTAGCCATGTTAGGCCTAGGTTTTTACCAGCTGTGGTTGATGTGGCCATCGCTAGTGATTTCCAGTATTCAATGGCAGCGAGAAGTGAATGCTCAATTAGCTGACTTGCTCTATGAAGCAAAAACCGCCCCTTGGGTCGCTGGCAGTTACCTAATCGGGTTTAGTTTTATCTACGGTATGCTGCATTCGCTTGGGCCGGGTCATGGCAAAGTGATCGTTTCTACCTATCTCGCCACTCATCCGACAAAAGCTAAAGCAAGTTTGGCCCTCACGATCGTTTCAGCTTTGCTGCAAGCTTTAGTGGCCGTTCTGTTGGTATCTGTATTGATATGGGGCTTTAATGCTTCTATGCGAGTCGTCAATGACAAAGCGAACATGTTTGTTGCATTGAGCTTTGCGCTCGTCGCTGTTGTCGGTGTTTTGATTTGCTGGAAAGCGCTGAAGAATATCTATCGCGCTATGCGTCAGCCGCAACTTCGGGTCAAAGCGATTCAACCACTGTCTTCGCAAGCACTGTCTTCACAACCCTTGTCTTCAAAACCAATGTTATCACTCAATGCTCATACGCCTATGGCAACGGCGATTCATACAGTCCGCACAAATCATAAAGCGGGTTCTGAATGTGGTTGCGGGCATCAACATGTCGCCGATGCGGAGTCGATCAATAACGCATCAACACTACGCGAATATGCAGGCATCATTGTTACTATCGGTATAAGGCCTTGCACCGGTGCGATTATGGTGTTGTTGTTTTCGAATGTTGTGGGTCTCTACTGGATGGGCGTCTTGAGTGCATTAGCGATGGCGGTGGGTACCGCTTTGACCACGTCATTGATTGCCATAATGACGTTGACAGGAAAACACTTAGTGAAGCGCTATTTAGCCGTAGGAAATAAAGACGAGAACGGCTCTTTGAAAGTAGCAGGCCACTATTTACAACTGTTTGGTGGAGTATTACTGGTGATCATCGGTATGCTGTTAATGAATGGCCAAGATGCGGGTATGTCGCCGGTCTTTTCTGTTTAGCGAATCATCTCAACTCAATAGGGCTTTGCCTAAAAGCATTAAATTCAAAAAAGGATTGGTAGTGATACCAATCCTTTTTTAGTTGACTCTACCGCCTGATATTACTCGTAGTCAGTCGCGTAAGTGTCTTCGTAAGAGTGCGAGTAGAACTCAAATAGGTTGCCAAACGGGTCTTCTAGGTAAACCATTTGTGCTTGTTTTAGTTCATCTTCTGGGTGGTAACGGTGAATGTCCATACGTACTTTACCGCCATACTCTTCAACACGCTTGATTGCTGAATCAAATTGCTCTTTTGGCAACTGTAGACAGAAGTGGAAGATGCCTAGGCGAGAGAAATCAACTTCATGACGCTCTTGACGGTCTTTCATCTCAAACAGTTCAACACCGATGCCATCTGTTGTTACTAGGTGAGCAATGTTGAAGCCTTTAAAGCCTTCACCAAACACCGCAATACACATACGGCCGATGGCTGTTTCACGCTCTTCCATTACCTTTGTGTTGTTCATAACAATGCGTAGGCCTAGCGCTTTCGTGTAGAACTCTACCGCTTTGTCCATATCGCCAACCATGATACCAACGTGATTCATTTTCATATTCTGCTCCAGAAACTGTCTAGTTAATGTGTGTCGTATTTCGTTTCGATGGAGATAAGTATAGGTAGCTTTTTTGATTAGGTTAAATTATTGATAATTATTCATTTGATAATTCTATATTATCAAAATTGGTGGGTACCATTAAAAAAAGCGACCGAGTAAGTAGGTCGCTTTTCACTGAGTTATTCGTTGGTAGGCATAGAGATCACTATCCAAAATCCATCGTCAGCAGTAATCGAGGCTCATTGGCGACATTGTTAGGTGAGCGATGCACTAAACCTGTCTCTTCATTCCCTTCCCAGCGGGTGCCTTTTAACAGTGCGACATCTCCGCTTGATAGCTGCTTGATATCTGAATCTTGTTGATACAAACCGGATGATGAATCCGGTAGGCCATTACTACCTTTGCCAAGTTTTGAACGGTCTAGTGCTGTGTTTGGAAGCCATTGTGTTGCGATGCCTTGGTAGGTAGTGACCAATCGGCAAGGCACATGATCAACATGAAAACGAGGACACATCGCACCGTTGAGGGTTGCGAGCCTGACCCCTGCGCTGTCTAGATCAAATAGACAGCAAAACATATCGACGAGTTGAGCGATGTCGATAAGCAGAGAAACAGGGGCTTTGCCGTCAAATGTGTAGTCTAGAGATTCGAAAGCGTTTTCTGGAGAGAGGGTGACTGATTTGCTTAGCTCTGGGTTTTCAGCGATGAACTGCGAAATCGCATCGACGGTGTCTGGTTCAAAGTCTCGTTGCCAGACGGCGATATTGGTATCAGGTTGGTAGATATCACTGAGGGCCGTTGCCTCTTGGCCTATGCTGGCATGTGTTTTATCGATTATATCGATGTCAAAAGATTCGGCTAAAGCAGTCACGAGTAACCTCCCAAATAATAGGTGTCTTAAGGTTAGATGTATAAGTTTAATGTGATGTTATATCATAACAATTAACGAGAGCAAAACTGTATGGGGGAGGTTATGTATTGGACTGAAGAAGTCACGGCACGTTTTCAATAAATCGAAACAACTGGCGGAAAGATGATTACAGAAAATGATGTTTATGATGCTGATATCATAAAATCGTTTTCCCTCTCGGTATTTAGTTAACCATTGAGTTAGGGTTATCTTCCTATTTGCTTTACCTAACTCTAAATGAAGGACACCAAATGCTGACAACTAAAGAAACCCAGCACTGCACTCAATGTGATGCGAAAACAACACACATTGTTGTCTTGGTTCGTGATGAACCGAAGCAGAACAGTTTCTCCGACTTTTTGGGTGGGTTAATTAAAAGCTCAGCAGTGGGTGCGTTTGAAGCCAGCATGGATGACTTCCAGCGTCATAGCATTTGTGAACAATGTGGTAAGAAAACCATCAATGATAACCTTACCTAGTTCCGCGATTAGCGGAGTGAAAAAGCTGTAATTTTATCTTTTGAGCTTAAGATAATTAAACCTAGAGACTTAGAATGAGGCAGGCCAAAAAGGCAGGAACACCAGCAACCATCAGTTTGATGCAAAAGAGACTATTCTCAGAAAAACGCTTGTCATCGACTTCATCGGCCACGGTTCTGTCTACCATGGAGTCAGCAACGCGATCCTCTTTGTCAGCAGAAGCGCTGAACCCTCCAAGCGGGGGATACATGAAAAACAGTGCGGCGGTACCCCACAGAAGCATCACCATAAAAAACGCATAATCTGATAAGAAGTTAAGCCCGAAGAACCCCGTCGACACTTCCAAACCAATCACAATTGCAGCCGCTATCAAATTGCTGATAAGAGTAAATTTAATCAGTTCAAACATGTCATTTCCTTGTTGGGTAACGCTTCGACACGGCGAATACTAGAGTATCTCTGTCATGGTGTACACTCTTGTCGTCGCAGTTGAGAAGAAACCTGAGCCGGAGTCGATATAATTTGATATTGGCTAAAGTGGCGGTGGCGCTCATTACGTAAAGTAAGCGGGTACAAAGGAGAGTAGATGTGAAGATTGAAGACTTAAAGTTGTTTGTAAAAGTGGTGGAGCTTGGGAGCTTCACTGCTGCGGCGAATGCCCTTGATTTGCCTCGTGCGAACGTGAGCCGCAGAATCAATGAGCTTGAGTCGACTCTCAATACCTCTTTGTTCCACCGCACCACTCGCAGCCTTTCACTGACCAATCAGGGGGCGATCTACTACGAGGAGCTAATCAAAGCGCTCGAAATGTTCGACAATGCAGGCCAAGCCATTAAGCGTGATAGTGGCGTTGTGAAAGGAAAGGTGAAGCTCGGTATCTTGCCTGAAACCCATGATTTGCTGCAGCCAATACTGTTTGAATTTCTTGATCGCTATCCAGAAGTCGAACTGGATGTACGAGTTATTCAAAATGGCTTTATCGACATGTACCAGCAAGGGCTGGATATTGCATTTCATGGCGGCGAATTGATGGATTCAGATTTGGTTGCACGAAAAGTCCTGTTGCTCGATCGTTGCTTGGTAGCCTCTCCAGATTATTTAAACCAATATGGCACTCCAACGTGTGTTGAGCAACTCACACAGCATCAGGCTTTGTGTTTCCGCTGGCCAACCGGAGAGGTAGACCAGTTTTGGCACTTCTCACAACAAACCATTAAGGTGGATTCGAAGCTCATCGCCAACAGTGTCGCGTTTTTAAAAGATGCGTCTATTGCGGCAAGAGGGATCTGCTTCTTACCTAAAATTTTGGTGCAGAACCAACTGGCCAGTGGAGAGCTCGTTCATATCTTACCCGAGTCTCAAACCAAGTCGGAGCATGGTTACTTGCTCTACCCGCAACCTAAAACACTCAGTCACGTGAGTCGTTTATTGATCGAATTCTTATTACAAGAGATTCCAAAACTCAGCTAAGTGGAACCTATTGTCACAATATTCGTGACAGTCAGTCTTGTGAACAGCGGATTATTTGAACGGTGTTCAATTATAGAATAGCGCCAACAATATGGAGCTATTATATGAACAGATTCTCTTCACTCTCTATCATAGTCGGGTTAGCCATTGGGTTAACTGGCTGCAATCAGGCTCAAATTATTGAGCAACCTCAGGTGAGCCAAAAAACGCTTCAAGTCGTTGAGTTGGCTGATTCTCAATCGTTAAGTGCAAAGCATTTTAGTGGCGTTGTACATTCTCAAGAAACGGCGGGTTTGGCTTTCCGTGTTCCGGGAACGATTACACACATTCACGTGAAAAAAGGTCAGAGTGTAGAGAAAGGCCAGCTTATCGCGCAGTTGGATCCTCATGATTATCAAGTGGCGCTCGAAGAGCTTCAAGCCAAAAAGCTGGAAGCTGAATCAGCACACAAGCTGGCGAAAGCGGAACTCAAGCGGATTAAACAGGCTACGCAAGATGACGCCATCGCGAGTGTGAATTTAGATCGAGCAATCAGTGGTTATGAACGCAGCTTATCGGCCATCAAGGTGGTGGATAAAAACATTCAGCGCTCAAAAGACACTTTGAGATACACCGAGCTTCGCGCTCCATTTGATGGCGTGATAGGACGAGTGGATTACGATGCACATGAGCAAGTGCTACCGGGTATTTCAGTGGCAACGTTGCAAGATAATATGCAGCTTGAAGTGGAGGTCGATGTACCAGAAAGCCTGATTGAAGATTTTGCTATCGGGCAAACAGGCGCAGTCTCTTGGTATCAATCTAAAACGGCTCTGAATGCACAGGTGACCGAGATTGCTCCGTTGCCACATTTGATTAAGCAAACCTACACGGTGACCTACCGAATTGATGGGGCTGCTCAAATGCTGTTCCCCGGAAAAGCAGTGTCGGTGACTACGCAGTTAAGCACAATGCAAAATGCCTACTGTGTGCCATATTCAGCCCTAATCGGTGAAAAACAAGATATGCACGTCAATCTTGTTCGAGCGCATACCGTGGTGTCGACCCCCGTTGAGTTGCAGTCACTGGATGCGTACCAAGCGTGCGTGAAAGGAGAGATGCAAAACGGCGATTATGTTGTTGTGAGTGGTAGTCATTATCTTTCCGATGGCGATCGAGCCGATAAAATCGTTGTACGAGTTCAGTAGGGAATTTTCATGATCAAACTTGCTGAATTTGCTATTCGTCAGCGAACCTTTCTGCTGTTCTTTACCGCATTAAGTGTCATTGCTGGAATCTACTCTTACTTCGATTTGGGTAAATTGGAAGACCCAAGCTTTACGGTAAAAACAGCCGTTGTTGTGACTTTGTATCCGGGTGCATCCGCACAAGAAGTGGAAGCTCAAGTGACTGATACGATTGAAACGAAACTGCAAGAGATGGGCGAACTCAATCGCTTGCGCTCGCTTTCTCGTCCGGGCATGTCGATGGTGTTTGTCGATCTCAAAGAGAGTCTCAATTCTGAAGGACTTCCTCAGCAGTGGGATTTACTGCGTCGCAAAGTTGATGACGTGAAGCTGTTATTGCCGTCGACCGCGCAGCTTACCCTAGTGCAAGACGAATTCTCGGAAGTGTATGGCATGCTTTTCGCGGTTCATGGCGAAGATGCTAAACCTGAAGAGCTGCGCCGTTATGCAGAAGATCTTCAACGACGTATTAAAACGGTAAAAGGCATTAAAAAAGTCGAGCTTCATGGCGTTCAACCTCGCGTGGTATACATCGACATGCCAGACGAAAGGCTGGCGCAATATGGCCTTTCAACCGCTCAGGTTTGGAGCCAGTTAAACAGTCGCAACATGACCTTTGAAGCGGGCAAATTTGATACTGGCCGAGAGCGTGTTCGTATTGCTCAAAGCAGTGAATTTCAGTCACTCGATGATGTGCGCAACCTTGTGATTAAAGGTGGCGTTAGCGAACTCGGTACTGGCTTGATTCGTCTAGGGGATATTGCAGATGTCTCGATGGGCTATCAGAGGCCAGCGTTGACCGAAAACCGCTACAATGGTGAACAGTCGGTGACTCTTGCGGTGAGTCCTGTTCAAGGTATTAACGTGGTGTCATTAGGCGATACGATCCGTACAATCATCGACGAATATCAAGCGAGCTTACCTCTGGGTGTTGAGATCTCGACTGTTGCTTATCAGCCAGATGAAGTGCAGAAATCGATTGATGATTTCGTCGGAAACCTCGCGGAAAGTGTCGGCATTGTCTTTGTTGTACTGCTTGTCTTTATGGGCTTTAAGAGTGCGACCATTGTTGGCGGTAGCTTACTGCTCACCATTCTATTAACCTTGATTTACATGAATGTGATGAGCATTGACCTTCACAGAGTCTCTCTAGGTACCTTCATTTTGGCGCTAGGCATGCTGGTGGATAACGCCATTGTGATCACTGATATGATGATCGCTAAACTCAACAAAGGCATCGAACGTACTGAAGCCGCGATTGAGTCGGTAAAAGAGACGGCCATTCCGCTGCTTGGCGCAACCATTATTGCCATTATGGGCGCGAGTCCGGTGCTGTTTTCTAAAACCGACGCGGCTGAATTTGCGGGGTCAGTGTTCTATATCATTGCCTCTTCATTGCTACTCTCTTGGCTGGTTGCCATGACCTTTACCACGCTTATGTGCTGGCTGTTCATCAAACCAAGCAAAGGGGATGCTAGCAATAAGATGGTTCGCTACAAGCAGTGGGTGAGCTGGACGGTAGATAATCCAGCTAAGGCTCTAAGTGGTTTGATTCCATTGATTGTCCTGACGGCGTTTGCGGTGCCGTACATCTCAATCAACTTTATCCCTCAATCTGATCGACCAATCGTGTTCTTTGACTATTGGCTGCCGAACGGAGCGAAAGTTGAGCAAACCTCAGCAGACATGCAAAAGATGGAAGAGTGGTTACTTGAGCAGCCTGAAGTGGTGTCAATTTCATCCTCAGTAGGTGCGAGTGTGCCACGTTTCTCGGTGACAGTTGAACCCGAGCCGCTTGATCCTGCTTACGGCCAAATCCTAATCAATACAACCAATTATCACGCTATCTCAAGCTTGGTTGCCCGAGGTGACGAGTGGGTAAAAGCAGAGTTCCCGAATGCTGAGCCTCGCTTTAGATCGCTCAAACTTGCGACGACCGATAAGTATTCAGTTGAAGCCAGATTCTCTGGACCAGACGAAGTGGTATTACATCAATTAGCGGCACAGGCGAAAGCCATTATGTCGACGCACCCAGATGCAAAATACGTGCGTGATGATTGGCGCCAGCAGAGTAAAACGCTTCAGCCGATCATCAATCAAGATAAGGCTCGCCGAGCGGGAATTAATCGTGCAGACATTGCGTTTGCTCTGAAACGTGCCTCTGATGGTATGCCTCTTGGTCAAATGAACCTCAATGATGAACTCATCCCGATTCAACTTCGTGGCTCTGAGCAGACCATGGCATCGCTAGAAACATTGCCCGTGAAGTCGTTGTTGGGAGTACATTCTGTGCCGCTTGGTCAAGTCGTCGATGGATTCGAGTTGGCGGCCGAAGAGAGCATGATTTGGCGACGTGACCGTGTGAAAACCATTACGGCGCAGGCAGGAGTGAGCCGCGAAACCACTCCGGCACGAGTGCGTAATGCAATCAAAGACCGAATTGAAGCGATTGAATTGCCACCAGGTTACTCGATGGAGTGGGGCGGTGAGTATTACGACGAGCACAAGGCAGTATCAGACATTCTTAAACAACTGCCTAAGGCGATGTTGATTATGGTGATCATCTTAGTCGCCATGTTCAATGCCTTTAAGCAGCCTGTGATCATCTTATCGACCATTCCACTGGCAGCCACCGGGGCGACGTTTGCACTGCTGGCGTTTGATAAGCCATTCGGTTTTATGGCTCTGATTGGTGCTATTACCTTGATGGGGATGATCATTAAAAACGGCATTGTCTTGATGGATCAAATCGAGCTAGAACGAGCAAATGGCCGAGCGCTATCGGACGCGATTAAAGAAGCGACGATCAACCGTACCATGGCTATTTCTATGGGCGCTCTTACAACGGCATTGGGGATGATTCCGCTGCTGAGCGATCTGCTGTTCGACCAAATGGCCGCGACGATTATTGGTGGTTTGGCTGCCGCGACCGTTTTGTCACTGTTTGTAATGCCAGCGTTATATCGTCTGGCTTACAAAGAGAAGCCGCAGCCGCATAATAACGTTCGTATCAACCAACCACAGCAAGCTTAGGAGCTGGAAATGACTATACGTAAACTACAGCTTAATAAGGCGTTAAAGCTATCATCGATTGCGCTTGCTTTGGTGTTAACTGGATGTGCAGTAGGGCCTAACTATACCGAACCAACGGTATCGATGGCGGAAAGTTACCTCTACTCTGACAGCCAAGAATTGGCCGACAATGATTATTGGTGGATGCATTTCAATGACCAAACGCTCGATACCATGGTCATGGATGTTCAGCGCCAAAACATTCCGCTGCAAATGGCGGCCAAACGTATCAACATGGCCAACAGCTATAAGTCAGTGGTTGAATCATTTAAAGTTCCAACCATTAATGTTGGCGCGGGATACTACAACTACCAACTAAGCAAAAATGACTCCTTACTTGGCCCTGCCCTTAACCCACTAGGAGAGAGCGTAGCCTCACTGCCGCCTCAGTTGTCTAATGCCACCGTGTTAGACAATCAACATGACGGTGGTTTTGTTGGCGCGTCCATTGCTTGGGAGATGGACTTGTTCGGACGCTTGGACCGTCAAGCCAACGCTGCGGCTATTCGTGTCGAACAAGCCGAGATTTATCAAAGCGGATTAACCACTTTGATTACCGCAGATCTCGTCCACAATTACCTGCAATATCGAGGTGCTGAAGAGAGAACTGCGTTGGTACAAGCTAACTTAGTTGACCAGAAAAAGACTCTCCAATTGGTCGAGAAAGTGGTCAGCAGCGGTTATGGCTCGGAGCTCGACTTAGCGCAAGCCAAAGCCATGTTATCGGCAACTCAATCTTTGTTGCCTCAGCTAGAGATTGCTCAACAAGTCCACAAGCAGCGGATCGCAACGCTCCTCGGTGAGCCGCTATCTCAGGTAGATATTCGACTTGCTCAGTCGCAAGGTTTGCCTCAGATGGAAGGGATGATTCCAGTAGGCTTACCTTCTGACTTATTAAAGCGTCGCCCTGATATTCGCTTAGCGGAGCGTGAAATGGCGGCCATTAACGAAGAAGTCGCATCAAGCATCGCGAATCGTTATCCAAAATTCTTCTTAACAGGCGCACCAGGCGTATCAGCTAGTGATTTCGATGATCTGTTCAGCAGTGATTCTTTTGGCTGGGCTGGGTCAGTTGGTGTTAGTTGGAACGTATTCGATGGTGGCAGAGGCGACGCCTTAGTGGAGTTGAACCAAGCGCGATTTGATAGCGCAGCGCTCGGTTATCAGCATGCAGTGGACTCGGCATTTACGGAGGTCGACTCGATGCTCTTCGCTTATGGTCGAAGCCAAGAAAACCAACGCCATATTGATGATGCTTTAGCGTCATCTGAAAAAGCCGTCAGTAAAGCGAAGTCGTTATATAAAGCTGGCCTAATCGATCATCTTTCGGTGTTGGATGCTCAGCGTCAGAACCGCATGATGGAGGACAGACAATTGGCGGCCAGATTGCAAACTGCTCAGGTGACGGTTGGTGTGTATAAAGCATTAGGCGGTGATTGGGTGCTCTAACAATAAACGCAATTGCCCCAGAATAAGCCCAGTGGATCCCGCTGGGCTTTTATTCATTAAGTTTAAATGACCGTCATCTATACTGCAGGCCTATACTTGATCTATAAAACAAATTTATAAATTGTTTGTGATTTATACTTTGTTACATGTTAGAAACGTTTTGACTTCATGGATCGAGTTGTAAAAGGTAGCAGTAAGCGTGATGAAAAAGAGTGGTTTTACGTTAATCGAGTTAGTGGTTGTTATTGTTATTCTGGGTATCCTCGCTGTTGTGGCTGCGCCGCGTTTTCTTAATTTGCAAGAGTCAGCGCGTGAAGCTGTACTTGAAGGTATCGCGGGTGCGATGGAGAGTGCGATCACTCAGGTAAATGCAAAAGCGGCTATCGCTGGTTTAACCCCAAGTGATTCTAACCCAACAGCGGGCTCAGGCAGCTCAGCGCAGGATGATTACATTATCGATTTTGGCATTGGTGAAGTTGAAGTTGACTGGGGCGCACTTTGCCCAGAAAGTATCGGTGAGTCGGCTGATGGCTTGACCATGCTCGACTTTCTTACCTTAGGAACAACGGATGACTTGACGACAGCGATCGGCAATCGTCATACCGTGATTGGCTTCGAGCATGACTTTTCAGCTCAAGATCTTGGGTCGAACCTCATCGAGGTATTACCTGCGGGTTGCTACGTTATCTATGACTCATTTGGTGGTCGTGCAGGAGCAACGTGTCCTGCTGATGGCTGCGTCTGCACTGTGCGAATTGAAAACACCAACTGCTAGCGGTGAGACTTCCAACTCAAACTACGCTTTCTCAACAATCAAATAAGTATGAAGTTCTGGATGTTGGTCAAACTCCAAATGTCTGATTTTGCATCCCAGTTCGATGAATAGGCTCAAAAAACCTTGAGTTCCAAGGGAAGAATAGTAGACCTCTGGCCCCATGAAATCATCTTTGTGGTCGCCCTCCGAGTCTGTGCCTCCGAATGAAAAGATAAAAATACCACCAGAGTTAAGACTGTCGACGATCTTAGTAATCACAGGTCGTTGTTTAGCAAGTGGGATATGCCAGATGCTGTCCCATGCAGTGATGAAATCATACTGACTGTCTAACGTGTGTTCACAAATATCAGCTTGAATAAAATCGATATCAGGACGTTTTTCTTTCGCTAACTTCAGCATTTCAGAAGAGACATCTAAGCCTGATACCTGAAACCCTTCTTCTGACAGCAAGTCAATAAATCGGCATGTACAGCCACAGCCTATTTCTAACGCTTGCCCTTTATGGCTGACAAATTTTAGTGCCCGTTTGTGAGCGTCGATGCCATTGTTCATATTGAACTCATCGCGCTGCCAAATATGGGTAATCTGATCGTAAGCTTTGCCGATGTCACTAGGGTTCATCGAATTCTTCCTTGTGTCTATGTTGTGGCTGGTTCAGCGCAAACGATAGTTTGTTGGTTGATAGATACTATAAACTGCGCAGTTCGATTTGTACTGTTTTTTATGCTAATCAGTTACATAACGACGAACAAGTTTTTGGTAACTCGAGATAGAGCCTAAACACTTTACGCCTTATCCTTTTTCGTTCTTATGAGTAACTAACAAAATAATCAATAAGGACTAAAATTACAGGGTGCTTAACGTGTTTCTGGAGGTAGGCATGGACGTTCTTATCCAATTTGATCAGGAAGGCTTGTACCAAAATAATCCGTGGGATGTGCCGATTCCTTATCGGAAAGGCGCGGTTCTATCGGTGAATCCGCTCTCAGCTATGGTCTTGATTGATCAAAACCAAGCCCATCTCTATGACGAAAATAGTGAGCGAAGAATGAACCTAGAAAGCTAGGTTCGTTGGAGCTAGCTTTTGTTTCCACTCTTTTCGGTGATGTTTCGAATTGGGTTGTAATTCTGTCCTGCCGTATATAGGGCAAGTTAGACAAAGGCTCTAGACATGAGTACGCCACTCTTGTTTGAAAGAGTGGCGTACAGTTTATTATGTAACGTGTTGTTAATGTTTCAAAGGGCTAGTGTGTCGTAAAGAAACCTATTTTTATATAGTCTTCTTTTGCGCCGTTTGTGTTGGTGTCTGTAGCCATGTACATCCCAAACTCATACACAGGGAACTCTTCGCTGACGTCAAATCCGTGGACTCGACCATAATAGCCTTGAGAGCCACTCCATGAACGGGTGGTTAACGTTTCTAAACCTTTTGTATATGACTTGCTTTTGCCAAAACCAAAGTTTTTAAAGTTCGCTCCTACCTTTACTGTCTGGGTGAGGGACTCCCCATTCCCCTGACCTTTTTCTAAATAAGTGGTTACAGTCATACCCACTTCCAAGTATTGGTCAGGTGTTGGAGGAGGAGAGTGATATGTGCTTTCTTGTGCATCTGGATATTTCTCATAGATATCGGGCAACTTTGGATATTCTTGAGGTATTCCTTTAGGAGCAAATAGATGATCATAGGAAAACAGTTTCCCTCCAGTGTCACTGTTTACTTGGTTATATTTTGTAAGGTTTACATAGGAACTCAATGGTGTTCTAGGAAACATATATTTCGTAGTAGTGCCGATAGCATCCGCTAACTCATTTGGAGCTGTAAGTATTTTGTATTCATAACTGTCAAATGGAGTGACTTCAAAGTGAAGAAAGGCGTCTCCGGCTGTATTACCTGCTATGTTTGAGGTGGTTTTAGTTACGGAGAGTTGCTGACTAAAGATGTCACTAATCGTTGAGCTTGTCGCATACTCGAATACTGGAGACGTTACTTCAGAAGTTGTCCCTGATGAAGACGTTGAAGTCAGGCTATATGAATCCCCCGTTTCAGTTGAGTGATAAAACTCTTGGGTAGGTTCCATTGATTCGAATAAACTCGCGTAGTATGGAACGGCATCCATTGCTTCAAGCAGGATTGGAGGTGATATTTTTACTTCGTGTCCACCTGCATGTCTCGCATTGATTGACACTTGGTTAGGGTCAACCGCATTCAAGCTCGGGTAAGCAGAATGATAGTGGGTTGCGATCTTCACTTTAGCGCTAGGAAAAAATGGAGGTTGTGAAATGTGACTTCGGTCTAAACCAGATTTATATCCGTAAAAATTATCACCTGTGCCTTCAACATCTTCAAATATGCTATTGTCTACATCGATCAGTTGCACAGTTCGAAGTGAGTATTTAGCGCTGTCTCTATTTATTCTAGCGAGTATCAACTCTTCACCTTCAGAACGAACTATCTGCGATTCTGAGGGGGATGCAGTTAATATGTTGTCTTGAGTTTGGTATTCGTTAAAGTCCTCTGAAAAGTTACCTACTTGCCACTCAAGTGTTACATTTGGCGAATCACCTAGATTCCATCGGCCAACGTTGGATAATTTATTGGCTTGAGATGGGTCAAAAACAAATATTTTACTAGCATAGGCGATGTAGTCTTGACCTATACCAAGTAGGTCAGCTGCTGCAATGGATGTTTGAGCATAGAAGCTTTCCTCTTTCCACTTACTTTCACTCCAATTAAAGACAGCGAAAGGTTCTGAAGAATAGGTCTCACTGTCTATTTCATTGATATTAATTACATGGGTAGCTAGCTGGGGCTGTATGTTTGAATTAATTCCGCCCAGGATCAATTGATCAGTCTTTCGTCCGTCGATCTTCGCACTTGTTATTGCTTGAGGGCAGAAAGTTTCAGATAAGTTGGCATAGGTGCTATTGATGAGGGTGTTGTAGTCCTTCGTGCCAAGCTTGACTATGCTTACTTCGCGCTCGGAGCAGTGCTTTGCTTCAGCGGGTTTATCCAGGTCCCAAGGGTAAGCATATGAACGTTTGAGGAACATTAACTGTTCGCCGGGCTCCGTTCTAAACTCTCCTTTAGCAAGGGATATGCTACCGTACCCAGATAAAGAGAACTCTGGAGAGATAGCATAGGAAGCAGGGAGTGCACTACCTGATGAACCAGTCAGGTTTTCAAGAACAAACACATATACGCGACCATTATAAGAGATTGCAAGCAGTTCAGAATATCCATCTGAATCAGTGTCTAAAAAGATGGATTTAAGTCTATGTGTCTGTTGAAGCTTTTCTCCACTTGGAATGGGGAAGTTACTGCTTGTGTCGGTAAGTAGTATGTTTGATACCTTACCTTCCTGTGTATCAAATGTCAGGTGGAGTTTAGCAATATCATCTGATCTAACGAGCTCTAAGATCGCACTACCACTAGCGAGTGATGTCGCCTTTTCTCCATAGAGAAAGGTTGTGTGGTGAATATTTGATCTCAGAACTTCCCCTTCTACAACCCCTTTTCCAAAACTATGAGATTGTCCGGCTGATAAGTCATTTTGATTATCAATATAACTAACACTTTCTAATGGAAGCTGGTTCTCGCTTACTCCGTACGGGTCAGTTTGGTAAAACAAGTAGTCTTGGGCTTCTTCATTTTTAGGGTAATTTGTAAAGCCCAGCTGATCCTGAACGACTGGGGTAATAAAGGTTTCTTGTGGCGTATAGTTTGAATCAGGCAAACCATTTACCGGGTCGAACGGTCGTTTATCCACGGAATAAATGTTGAATCCGAGCTGATGAAGTACTTCTGTATACTCATCATTGTCAATGGGTATTTCTGCAAAGCTTGTGCTGGCATACGTTGTAAAAGTGGATGCAGTGAGTGCAATGCTAAGTAGTGAATGCGAAAATAGACACCTATGTATGATCATTTATAGTACTCCATGTTGAAATGACTGGTTGAATGGTATGCACTTATTTGCATTGTGTAAACAATCAATTAAATTTGTTGCATATTGGGGTCACTATGTCGTAAATGGAAATACCTGTTGTCAGAATGGCAACGAGCCAATCATTAGCCCATGCCCTATGATTCTCGCAAACGATTACCGTGAGCGAGATTTGTTATGTCCCGATTTTTATTATGTAGCTTTGCCTTCGTCTTGCTGTATCCCACAGCCATTGACCTTTACTTGGTCGCACTTCCTCAGATCGCAAGTGATCTGTCGGCGTCTGAGTCGCAACTTCATATCGCTTTTTCGATCTATTTAGCCGGTATGGCGACGACGATGATTTTTGTCGGTCGAGCAGCCGATAAATTTGGTCGTAAACCTGTTGCTATGATTGGAGCGACGATTTTTTCTATCGCTTCTTTGCTTGCAGGATCTGCAGAAACCAGTGATAGCTTTCTGATGATGCGCTTTTTCCAAGGGGTGGGAGCTGCATGTTGTTACGTAGTGGCCTTTGCCATATTGCGTGACACTTTGGACGATCAGAAGCGCGCTAAAGTGCTGTCGATGCTAAACGGCATTACCTGCATGATCCCAGTGCTGGCTCCAGTGATCGGCAACCTTATTATGCTCAAATTCCCTTGGCCTGTACTTTTTACTGCCATGGCGATCATGGGTTTAGCGGTAGGGTTGATTGCCTGTTTTATTTTGAAAGAGACGTCACCAAAGACGTTTGAGGGAAATGCAACGGATGAACAAGAGGCGCAAGAGTCGTTATTTCATCGCTTTTTCCTATCACGAGTGATTTATACCTCTCTGGGTGTAACGGCCATTTTATCTTACGTGAATACTTCGCCAATGATTGTAATGGACACATTAGGCTTTACTCGAGGTGAGTATTCAACGGCCATGGCGCTACTTGCGATGGTCGGGATGGCGACGTCGTTTTCAGCTCCGGTTTTGCTGTCGTACTTCAAACAAACGACCTTGATGATTGGCTCACAAACACTGAGTTTACTGTCGGCTATCGTTATTCTCGCGGCTCACTTGAATAGCGATAGCTCGACACTCTATATGATCGGGTTCGTGCTTCTGAGTATGGGTTTCTCAATGGGATTTGGTGTCGCGATGAGTCAAGCGCTCAGCCTGTTCTCACGTAAAGCGGGGTTAGCCAGTTCGATGTTGGGGATTGCTCAAGTATCGTGTTCGGCACTCTATATTTGGCTGATGGCCGTTTTGGGTGTGTCGGCTGTGATGATGTTAATTATTGCGTTGGTTACGAGTGGCGTTATCGGTCTCTCTCTAATATTATTATTTCCACATCAAAACGTTAGTGAACATCATGAAGAAAACCCTTGCCCGACTTGATCTCAATTTGCTGCTTACTCTGCAATTGCTGTTGCAAGAGCAGAGTGTCACCAAAGCGGCGAAAAAACTCAATGTAACGCCTTCAACAGTCAGCAAGTCTTTAGGCAAACTTCGTGATTGGTTTGATGACCCACTCTTTGTGAATACACCTCAAGGATTAAAGCCGACGACGCTTGCCAGCAGTATGCATGAGAGTCTGTCAGATTGGATGCAGATAGGCACACAGATCGCATCAAGACGAGGCGATGAAGCACCAAGTGGCGTCTCGTTTAATCTTGGGGTTGAATCGCCACTGTCATTGATCATGGTGGATGAACTGACCACACGTATTCACGATACATACCCAGATTCAAAGGTGAAATTTCATAACTGGGACTACGATTCGTTAGACGCGATTACCCGCGGTGAGGTCGATATCGGTTTTACTGGTCGAGAGAGCCACCCTCGCTCTAAAGAGTCTCTCGACCTTCTGCCATACTTCATCAACTTTGAAGTGCTGTTTTCAGACTTACCAATGGTGTACGTAAGAAATGACCACCCAGCCTTGAAGCAAGAGTGGAACATGGAAACATTCCTTAGCTATGCCCACATCAACGTGACGTGGGAGAAGAATGACAGCTGGGCGCTTGATGAAATATTGGTCGAGCAAGGCCACACTCGTAACGTCAGCCTAACGATGGCAAGCTTTGAGCAAGCGCTGTTCGTTGCAGAAAAACCAGGGCATGAAATGCTGACTACGGCGCCTAAATACTGTCAGCGTTATTGTGAACAGTTGCACCCCAATTTGATTGCGCTGCCCATCCCGATTGGTGAGGAATATCAGCACAAATTGTTGATCCCATTTACGATGATTTGGCACAAACGCAACAATCAAAACCCGAAGATCACTTGGCTCAGAGATACGATAAAAAGCCTCTATGGGAATGACTGATCTTTCTGAATGAGCTGCTGAATAACATAGATTCCATTTTTTAAAATTTTAACTATAAATTCAGCACCTTAACTTGAAGAACTGCTATCTATGTACCAACCTTATTTCATAAGGATAAACAGGGGCTAGGTATGCAGCTGACACGCACCGTCAACAAGGATGTCATTGGAAGGGTCATGGTCCCTTCTATTCTCATTAATTTGTTATCGCTCGCCGTTCCACTGACGGTTTTACAGATCTACGATCGAATTCTTCCCAATCAAAGCTACGGTACAGCAACATTATTACTTGTGGGTGCAGGCACGGCAGTGCTTCTAGAAGCTTTGATTCGATACATACGGAGTTGGTTACTGTCTGCCGCTGCGAGTAACACAGAGAAAACAACCTTCGATCAGCTCGTTTCGTCGGTGACGAATTCTCAACCTTATGCACTTCGGGAGCTTGGTGCTTCTGGTGTTGATAACGGGCTTGCATCCATCTCTAAAGTGAGAGAGTGGTATTCAGGGGGCATCGTTGCCGGATTTATCGATCTCCCTTTCGCTTTGCTCTTCTTAGCTCTGGTTTATTACATCGGTGACAGCTTAGTGATGGTGCCGATCGCAGTATGGGGGCTCGCCAGTACGATTGTTTGGTTAGCTTCTATCAAATCCATACGTTTAGGTGAAATGGCATCCGAAAAAGAGCAGGAACGAAAAGGCTTTATGCTTCTTTTAGGACAAACGCTGCAAGGCATCAAGCGCCAAGCTGTTGAATCTAGACTGTTTAGTCAATTCAAACGTACCAATGATGCGCGTTCTCTATCGAAATCCAGTGAAGAACAACAAAATGCCTTTGCGCTGGAGTTTATTCAGCTTGCATCCCTGATGACTTCGGTGGTGATCGTTATTACTGGTAGTCTTTGGGTGCTCGATGGCGACCTGACAACAGGTGGTTTGGCCGCATGTTCTATCTTATCTGGACGAGCGGTTGCTCCTTTAAGTGCGCTTATTGGGATGCGGGTAAAACTCAATACTATC
The DNA here is from genome assembly GCF_013114545.1 of Vibrio sp. RE86. Lineage (GTDB taxonomy): Bacteria > Pseudomonadota > Gammaproteobacteria > Enterobacterales > Vibrionaceae > Vibrio. Next base: position 104,054 of record NZ_VTXI01000002.1, read on the forward strand.
CATACGGCCAACCAAGCTATCAGCCAAATCCAGCAGTTGCCTCAAGTGCCACCAGTGTCAAACGCCATTCAAGACGTGACTTCATTGCAGGTGCAAAACCTCACTATCGAACGTTACGGAAGCCAATACATGAGCTCTTTTGAGATTAAGCGAGGTGATATTGTCCACCTTGCCAGTGATGAAAGGCATCTCGACAGTTTTATGGCCAGTGCTATTGCGGGTGTTGATGAAGTTCAAAGTGGCGAAGTGCTGATAAACGACACGACATTACCGATTGAAACTCTCTCGGCGATGTCATCTTATGTTGGCGCTAAAGGTCAATTAGTGAGTGGATCTCTTCTCGATAACCTGTGTGGCTTCGACCCTGAAAGAACAGAAAAAGCGCAAGACTATGCACGGAAACTAGGCTTAGGGACTAAGCTATCTCAGCTTAGTGAAGGGTTAGAAACCAAAGTCGGCCATTCCCCGTCTAGCCCGCTTAGTATGGGTAACATCAAGCTGTTAAACATTGCGACCCAATTGGCTTCATCATCAAGTATTGTCGTCCTTGATAAGCCAGATGCTTCGCTGGATTTGGATGGATTAAACGCATTGTCTCAAGTGTTGAAGCAAGAGCAAGCTCAAGGGCGGATGATTGTGCTGGTGAGTCATTATCCAGGATTCATTGCTTTAGCGACGAAAAAAGTGGCAGTGGATGAAATCGCGCGAGGAGTGTCGGCATGATGAACAGTTATGAACAAGCCGCAATTTCGCTGCTGAAGAACTTAGAAGTCAGCAGCAACATACAGTTATTCTCCAAGCAGTGGATTGATGAAAATGGCTTAGAAAACACGGACGAGCTGCTCTCTCTTCTTGATAGAATTCACTTACCTTACGAAATAGTACCTAAACTCCTTCCAGAACATGAGTCCAAGCAGGTTTTGCTGTTTTTTGATGATGAACAGGTTGATGTCCTTGAGGGCTTTGCAGCAAAGAGTGGTGAAAAAGGTGCGACGTTCTATTTAGTTGCGCTGGGGCTACCGCTGGAAAAGCACTCTGTTGATTGGGTTGGTGAACGTCTGAATGCGTTCAAACCCATCTTACCTAAACTCCTATTTATTAGCCTGTTTACCAACCTTTTTGCGTTGGCGATCCCGTTTATTACCATGTCGATTTATGACCATGTCATCGGTGGTGACGCCGCCCACGAACTATCGGGGATTGCAATTGGCGCCGCCTTGCTGTTTGCCATGATGGGACTGCTTCGAACGCTTCGGAGTCGAGTGCTCGTCAGCTTGTCTAACAGACTAAGTCGAGAGGTTTCCCAAGCCTTAATCAAAAAGCTGTTGAAGAACTCCTATTCTCAAAACCAACAGTCCACAGTGTCAAACCAGCAGAACCAAATACTTCTTTCTGAGAGGCTATCGGGGGTGTTGTCAGGCCCGTTGGGCAGTGCACTGTTTGACCTTCCATTTGTAGTGATTTTTATCTTGGCGATTGGGCTGTTAGGTGGCTGGCTGGTGCTTGTCCCAATAGTGGCATTAACAATGTATTTATTACTTGCTCAGCGAGCGATTTACTCGTCACGAAAAAGCTCTATGCAATCAACCATCGCGGGTACTAACAGGCAGAATCTAGTCAACGAGATTTCTTCTAAACTCGTCTATCTGCGTAGCTCAGGCTTCGCGCACTATTGGCTCAAGCGTTTTGACAAAGCAAATTTCTTAGCTTCAAAAGTGGGCTTCGAACAAGCGATTAAACAGCATAGATACACCTCGATGTATTATGCGATCACGCTAGGTTCGACTATCGCTGTTATGGGATTAGGGGTCGGCCTTATCTTTGAGGAGGTATTAAGTCCGGGTGGCTTGATTGCTTCTATGATGTTGATCTCGCGTGTGACTGGGCCTGCCCAAATGCTGGCAAACAGTGCCTCACGGTTTTCGAGCTTCAATCAGTCCAAAGCGCAAATTAATCGATTGTTAACCCAGCCGTCTGAACGTGATTTTAGTTACCAGCATCATGCCTTACCTAAGCAAGCCCCTGAGATTAAGGTGGATCAAGTCACTTTTCGATACCCTAAGCAGTCACGACCTGCGCTTTCTGCTGTCAGCTTTGCGGTGGAAAGTGGGGAAGTTATTGCCATTGCAGGGCCTTCGAGCAGCGGTAAATCAACGCTTCTGGAGATCCTTTCGGGTTTACAACAAGCTCAAAATGGGACCATTGATCTTAATGGCGTGAACCTATCTCAATATGACCCACAGCTTTATCGCCATTGGTGTTTCATTCGTGCGGCATACCCAGACCTTCTTTCTTTGTCAGTACGTGAATGGCTGTCTGATGGTAACCAAGTGAGTGATGATGAGATGATCCAAGCGCTTAATCTGGTCGGCGGAAAAGCTTGGTTTGATACTCTTCCTGATGGCTTAGATACAGTTATCAGCTCGCTTATCCCAGATAGCCTTTTTGATATTTTATCTGGAACGGTTGCTCAGGTGCTTATTGATGCTAAAGCTTTGGTGTTTGACTACAAGCTCATGCTAATGGACAACCCCGTGCCCGATTATCACCCAAGGGCGAAACGTGTGTTTAGTGAGTTTGTTAACCAAAAACGCGGTAAGTCGACCATTATCTTTACATCTCACGACCCCGATCTAATCAAGCTAGCCGACAAAGTGGTCATTCTAAATGAAGGTGCGGTGGTCTATGCCGGACCGATGGAAGAGTCGAGCGAACAACCAAACGTCAGTAAAGAGGTATCGAATGGCTAAACATGAATATGGCGAGTTGGTGGAATCTAAGTCAACCGCGAGAGCCCTAGCAATGGCAACTTGGGCGGTAGCAATTTGTGTGGTTGCGTTTGTTGTGTGGTCTTTGATGACTCAGGTGGATGAGATTGCAAAGGCGAAAGGTGCGGTTATCCCTGAAGGGGAAAGGCAAGTCCTTCAGAGTGAGATCGGCGGCAAACTTAAACGTGTTCTGGTTAACGAAGGGGACTTAGTTGAACAGGGACAACCGCTGGTGGAGTTTGATGCGACTTTCCAAAAGACAACCTTAGATGAGCTTAAATCACAGCAGGTTACCTTGTCGTTGAGCATCGAGCGGATGAATGCGTTATTGGATCAAAGAGAGCCTGACTTTTCTTTGTACATGGTGGAATACCCATCTTTGGTGAGTGAACAGCAGGCGCAGCTCAGTGCGCAGAAGGCTCTGTTCTACCAACAACGAGTGGTATTAGAAAAAGACAGCGAACAAATTGCCGAGCAACTACGCTCGGTTAATAAAGCGCTACCGTCTTATGAGAAGCAGTTATTGGCGACCAAACAAGAGCTCAATATTCTTGAAAAGGGCTTTAAGTCCGGAAACATCTCTCGTTTAAGAGTGCTAGAGATGAGGCAGAAGCTTGCGGGTATCGAGCAGCAGATTGCAGAAACGACGGGTAAACGTTCCGTGCTTGAAAAGCAGGCAGCGACCAATGAGCAAAAAATTGAGCAGCTCCTCGCAGAAGCGCGAGTTAAGGTGAGTGATGAACGTTCGAAAGCGGTTTCTGATCTTTCAGCGCTGAATGCTCGTGTGCGTTCGAGTGAAGCGAAGGTTTCAAATACCGTGGTGATTTCCCCACTCAAAGGGTTAGTTCAAAGTGTTCCAAGTACACAAGTCGGGGGCGTGATTCAGCCCGGCGGAACAGTGGTTGAGATTGTCCCTTTGACAGGCAAAGCAGACTTTAAAGCGAAATTATCTCCAAGAGATATTGGCTTTGTCCGAGAGGGGCAGCCTGTTCGAGTTAAGGTGGACGCGTTCGATTACAGCCGATTTGGAGCTTTGCAGGGAAAAGTGGAAAAGATATCACCAACAACCAGTCAAAGTGAGCGAGGTGAGATTTTTTATGAGGTCGTTGTCTCGGTAGATAAACCTTACTTCCACGATGACCCTGAGCGCTTCTCTATTCTGCCCGGAATGACGGGAGAAGCGGATATTACCACCGGTGAGAAGTCTGTCTTTCAGTACCTTTGGAAGCCAATTTACACCAATGTGAGTGTCGCTTTTGGTGAACGATAGGCGAGCCTAAAACAGAGATACCAAAACGGGCAGCAAATTCGCTGCCCGTTTTTATTGGCTAAATGTTAATTAAGCCTAGTAAGGGTCGATGAAGCTGCTTGGATCCCCTTGGTCATGATGCTCGTCTGGGTTGATACGCTCTTCGTGCTGGTGCGCATGGTCACTGGCTTCTTGCATAGCTCCAGTGGCAGCGTCATCTAGCCCAAGGTGAGAGCTGTCTGCTGAACTCATGTCATCGGCTAAAACAAGGTCAATATCATCGGGCAACGCAGCATGTACAGGCGCGTCGACTACTGCTTGTGTAGGCTCTATGCCCAATGCCGATAGGTATGCTGCTGCGCCGTGTTGTGGTTCGTCACTGTCTGTTTGAGTGGTTTGAGAGACTAGATGCGGATCCACATGATGCTGATCGTCATTTCCGTAGTGATCGATATCCGAAGACAAAGTGATCTCAACATCCAACGTATCAGCATCGGCCACTTCATCAGATTGACTCATCGTTGGTGGAGGAGGCGGCGGTGGTGGGGTGATATGGCTATGCAACTGGCCTTGTCGGTCTTCTGTGGTTACACCGGTTACACCTGTCACGCTATTGTGCGTTGTGACCTCAGTTTCAAAGTAGTGATGGTTGCCATTAATGGGTTGATCTGACACTAAGGTTATGTGCCCACTCGCTGGAACAGAGTAACTGCCGTCAGGATTAGCGTTAATTGGGTGACCATTGCTTTGTAGGGTCACACCACTCTGGAGATGGGTTAAACGAATATCAGTGACGGACTCGTCAGGTGATGATAAACGAGCGCTGATATCGACAGCCGTCTCATAGTGCCCATGACTTGAGACAGGGAAGTTCGCAGGCATATGGCCTTTGAGTACAGTACCGTCCCCTAAGATTATGTTCTCTATGCTCTCTAGTTCCATGTTCCCCAGTTTTTCACCATGGTCGTGAAGCCTAGGAGCGTTTTGGCGAGTGTAAGCCCCCAAGATTAAGGTATCTGTACCGCTTCCGCCCTCTATTTCCTCGTCGGTGAGTCTACCGCCGATAAACAGGATATCGTTACCACCCTTGAGCTCTGCTTCTTCGTGGAGACTGCCTTGGACAATAAATACTTCGCTATTGCCGTGGCCTTCAATTTCATCGCGCCCTGACACTCTGTGAGCGAATTGCCCAATATTGTGAGCATAAGCTTGTACGGTTGCCGCAGTGATACTTGGTGTGATGTGGTGAGCGTGTTGCGTATCTACATTCACATTGAGCGTTGGTGGAGTATAAGGAACCGGATCGGTGTGGCCGTTGATCGTCATGGTAATTTGTTGGCGTGTTTGGCCGCCATGACCATCATCGACCACTAAGGTAAACGTGTCTTGTAGCGTGTCGCCATCATTGAGGGCGTCAACTCGTGGGTTGGTATTGTTTAAGTGGTAAGTCCAAGTGTTGGTATGACTATCAAATTGAACCTGACCAAATTGAGCATTGTGCATTGGGTCGACCGCGACACTCAATTGGTCACCATCTACATCATGAATGGCTATCTGACCAGTTGAATCTACGTTTGAATCTTCAGTTATTGAGTGAGAACCCAAAGGCTGACCCGTTTGAGTTTTTTCCTGCACTGTTGGTGCATCATTGATGGCATTAACGTTCAAGACCATTGTCACGTTTGCTGAATCCTGATGGCCGTCATTCGCAGTGAACCCAATGTTGGCATAATTAGCACCATTTTGGTCATGAATGGGTGTGAAGGTTAGGTGCCCCGCGTCTAAGTCTGCTTTCGATATTTGTTGATTAGTGGTCACTAAAATGCCGTTAAGCATCAAAGTGCCATGAGCAGGGAGTTGCGTAATGGTTATGTGGCTGAGGGCGTCACCATCAGCATCGCTATAGCCAAACTCGGAAGTGGTAAAGGTATGAGTTTGGTCCTCATCACTGGATACGGTTTGCGGCGTAGCTGTTGGTGCATGTTGCGCTGGTGGCGTCACTTCAATGGTGAGTCGGTTTTGAGACGAGTCGCCTCTCGAACCGCCGCCATCATCGCCTACGCGGTAGACCATAGCCGGGACCATCCCAGTAAACCCAGCTTCTGGCGTAAAGGTATAGTGACCGTTTGCTTCAATAGCTAATGTGCCTACCCCTGCGATAGAATGTGGATGTCCTGGTGTGACCGTCACATAACCTGCATTGGGATCCTGTATTTGGATATCTTGCAGAACCAGATGGGCATTGGAGTCGGTATCTGTCGCTGCGCCAGATACGCCTTCATGAGTACCGATACCCGATAGCAGATTACCTTCAATAGGACCACTATGTTGGATACCTGAATCACTCAGGCTGTGTAATACAGGTTTATCGGTCGTACCGTTAATCGTCACTGTAATAGAGTGTTTGGTGCCATCCTTAGAAGTTACTTCAACGCTGTCAGTGAGTGTTTGTCCGTTATCGAGATCTTGGAGCTGTTGATTGTCATTGTCTGCAACATAAGCCCATGTGCCCTTGGCTGAAACAATAAAGTGCCCGTAGGTTCCGTCATGGGTGAGAAAACGTTGACCTTGGAGATCCAATGCACTTTCACTTTGTCCGTCCAAATCAGACACAACGAGATGGCCAGTGCATTGAAGAGCGTTTTGGGTTGGTGATGTGCCGGTCAGGTAGACGTTGTGTTGTACATTTGCATCTTCAGTAATACTCCCAAAATCACCTGCAAAGGTTGCTGCATCATTGACCGCGGCGAGGCTCATCGAGGCTGATGTCGTAACGGAAGCGCCATGTTCATCTTGGACATCATAACGAAACTGAACTTGGCCGTTATAGTCTTTATCTGGGGTAAAACTGAATGTGCCATCATGGTTATCGACGATTTGCCCATGATCTGCACTGAGGTTATGCACGCTAAGGTGGCTGTTATCATCAACATCAGTGGCGTTCGCCAGTAAGTCAGATGCTTTCAATACGACTGGTGTATCTTCAGTACCTTGAGCGAGCGTTACGGCGGAGGTCACGACTGGAACGTCATTGGTTCCATGAATTGTGAGAGTGATGACGTGTTTGTCACCGCCAGCACTTTGAACTTCATATTGAACTTGCTTACTCTCACCTTGCGCCAAATGTTGCACGTTGCCATTGGGCACACTGTATGACCAATCACCTGCTGTACCTATTGTAAGTGTTCCACCATAGGGATCGTGGAGAGCATGCGCATTTCGAGTTGCTCTGAAGTGATCTTCCCCAGAGTCTGGGTCGGTGACATCCAGAACGCCAGTTGTATAGATGGTGTGTTGTGCATCGCCTTGAACGTGAAGATCTTCAGTAAGACTACCTGCATCAGTCCCAGAGAATTTAGCTGCGTCTCCTGTAGGGGTCAATACCACGTTTGCACCAGTGTGTGTGGTTCCACCATGTGCATCTTTAACGTCATAAGTGAAGTGGACTTGTCCGTTGAAATTATGCTCTGGAGTGAAGGTGAATGTGCCATCTTTGTTGTCGACGAGAGTGCCATGGTCCGCGCGTAGATTGGCGATAGAGAGCTGCCCAGCATCGTTCGCGTCAACGTCTACAGTGTTGGCTAGCAACTCAGTCGTTGTGATGGTTTGCGCGAGATCTTCTTTTCCACTGTTGAGCTGAACTTCTGAAGAGCAGTACGGGCGGTCATTGTCGCCATGAATGGTGATATGAATATCGTGAGTGGTGCCATCAGCCGATTTGACGGTGACGGTATCTGTTATTGATTCACCTTGACCGAGACGATCTATCCTTCTACCCGTTGCGTCTTGGCCTATGGAAGCATAGTAGCTCCAGTCTCCGTTACTCTGGAGTATGACGTGCCCCAGTGTACCTTGGTAAGTGCCTGTTTGAGCATGGTTTTCACCGGCGTCTGGGTCAACGATGTCCAGATGGCCATCAGTGTGTATCTCATCGTTCCATATCTTACCGACGTTTCCATGCATATGATCCGGTGAACGGTCATCGACGTAGCCGCCAGACATAGTGCCGTCAGGCGCTGTATAGGTATGCCCTTCATGAACATCTCCAGTGTCGCGCCCCGAGATTGTTGCAGCATCGCCAACAGCATCGATGTGCAGAGTATTGGTTACTTCTTGTGAATCGACATGTCCGTCATTAACCGTGAACTTAAATTGAACATCACCGTTAAAATCAGTGGCTGGGACAAACTGAAGCTTAGCGATATCGGCAGTAGCAATACTTTGACCAGCAGTAATGTCGTGTCCATCGAGTACAAACTTACCTTGGGTGGCTGGCGGAAGATCGGTGATAGCAATTGAGTGCAGCGTATCACCAGTGTCGACATCGGTGAACCCGAACTGACTCGCCTGCATTTGATAATGTGTATCTTCCGTACCGTTGCTTAAAACCACCTTGGTGGCTGTCGGGGCGTCGTTGGTTCCGATGACATCAATATGTAAGTCGTAAGCGGTACCATCGAAGCTGTGGACGCGATACGTCACTGTTTCAACTTGCCCTTGTGCTAGGTGTTGAAGAGCCGTGTTGTCGACGCTATAGCCCCAACTACCCGCGCTATCAATTCGAAGTATTCCGCCAAAGGGGTCGTGAATGCGAGTCTCACCAAATTGGCTGTATTGGAACTTATCTTCGCCGTTGTCAGGGTCTATGACTCGAAGTTGACCGCTTGCCAACTCGGTAGTCGTGCCGTTGCTGTGCGTTGCATGTGGCCCGTCTTCTATCACGCTTCCAGTAGTTACCTCTGAAATAATGGCTTTGTCTGAGGTCGCGACAAGTGTGGTATTTGCTCCAGTGTGTGTGGTTCCACCATGTGCATCTTTAACGTCGTAGGTGAAGTGGACTTGGCCGTTGTAGTTCTTATCTGGCGTGAAGGTATAGGTACCATCTTTGTTATCAAGGATTGAGCCATGATCAGCATGCAGATTCGCTACACTCAGTTTGCCTATATCGTTATGGTCAACATCAATACTATTGGTGAGTAACTCGGTTTGAGTAAGGGTTTGTGGTAAATCTTCTTTGCCTGAATGAAGTTGTACTTCACCAGAAACATAAGGCGCGTCATTGTCGCCATGAATCGTGACCACAATGTCATGGTTGGTACCATCTTTAGTTTGTATTGTGATGGTATCGGTTAGAGTTTCACCAGTTCCCAACTTGTCGATGGTCGAGCCTACAGTTGTACTAGCGCCTTTCTGTTGCCAATCGGTTTGACCCGCCGCAACAGCATACTCCCAGTGCCCATCACCACGGAGTAATAGATGCCCATATTGACCATGATAAGAGTAAACTCCGCCCTTGGTATCGAAGATGGCTTCGTTGGTATCTGGATCGACAACAGATAATTGACCAGAGGTGGTTAATGCATCATGACTAATCTTGGACATACCAGTTTGCGCATAGTCTGGTGACATATTTTGCCCAGCTTGATTCTCATGCACATCACCCGTATCCACACCTGCAACCGTAGCGGCATCATTAGTACCAGTAATCACAATCTCTAGGTTTTGTGTTGCGCTGGCACCATGTTCGTCGGTTACCGTCACAGGAATAGTCAGAGTCTGAGTTTGACCTTGTGCAAGTGATTGATAACTCGCGTGGGAGGGGTCAAAACTATAACTGCCGTCAGCGTTGAAGGTTAAGCCATCGACAGAATTAACAATAGAGTAGGTCAGTGACGCGCCGTGGTCGACGTCCTGTCCAACTATTTGTCCTGATAGCGATACTCCATCTTCGGTAACGGAATGCGTTTGGGCGGTCAATGTTGGCGCATCATTGGTGCCATGTATATTCACTTTTATTGTGAACTGAGTGCCATCTTGCGATCTTACGACACACTCATCGGTGATGGTTTCACCCTGTTTCAGGTTTTGCACTAATGGCTGATGATCTCGAATGGTGTAGGTGTAGCGACCATCCTGCATTATCAAGACGTGACCACCGAGTTTAGTGTCATACCCAATGCCCTGGTAGGTTTGTGGGCCCAAGTTAATATCAAACTGAGCTTCCCCTTTATCAGGGTCAACGATATCCAGTTTGCCATTGAAGTGGAGGTTGTCATGGGTATCGATGTAGTAATGATCTTCAGTCACACCACCTTGATGGTTATCCGTTGCGGCATAACTGATTTGGGCATTATCAGGTGCGGCGGTGAGATCGAATTTCGCTTGCGTACTCACGCTCCCCCCATGCCCATCAACCACGTCATAGGTAAGTCGAATTTCACCGTTGAAATCTTTATCTGGCGTGAAGGTATAAGTGCCATCCTTGTTGTCGACCAGATGACCGTGAGTGGCTTGTAAGTTACTGACATGCAGATTATCGGTAGCGTCTACATCGCTTGCATGGGTTAGGAGATCGGATGCTTTTATCATGACAGGTTGATCTTCTTTTCCTGCAGGAAGCTGCGTCCAAGCGCTAACCACGGGCTTGTCGTTGCTACCTTGAACGTCTATGACAATCTTTTGAGGGGTTGAAGCGCCAGCACTGTCGGTCGCTGTAACCCAAAATGCTTCAGATTGATGTTCACCTGCAGCGAGTCTATCTGCCGCACCTCCTGTAGAGTTGTCTAGCTGATAATGCCAATGCCCTTGTTGGTCAATCGATAGCGTACCAAACTGACCCAGAGGCTGATTTACCATCCATGTAATCGTATCCGACGTATCTACATCAGTGGCGGTGAGACTACCGCTTGCATCAGGCGTTCCAGAAGTATTTAAACCTTGCTCAACAACTGCCCCAGTTGATGCTCCAGACACCACTGGGCGGTCATTGGTGCCGTTTATCGTAACCGTGACCTGATGCTGTGTACCATCCGCTGAGGTCACTGTTATGGTTTCAGTAGCTGTAGCCCCTTGTCCTAAGGTTTGTACTTTTGGATTGGAGTTATCAAGGTCGTAGCTCCAAGCACCATCTTTGGTGATGGTTAACGTACCAAACTGTCCAACCACTTGGGATGCTTGAAAATGATCTTCCCCAAGGTCTGAGTCCGTCACCAAGAGCTGGCCCTGAGCATGTGTATTTTGATCCTCAGTGACCGTTCCAGCATCTACACCTGAGATGACGGCATTGTCATCCTCACCACCAATGGTCATATTAAGGACCTGTGGCGTTCCATCTTTAGTGTGAATGGTGAACGATTCATGTAGGGCAGTTTGACTCGTCAATGCTTGGATATTGCTTTGTGAGTTATCGACTTGGTACTGCCAATGCCCTTTAGAATCGATAGTTAAGGTACCAAACTGACCTAGTATCGTTTCAGCTTGCACGGAGCTTTCATCATGGTCAGGGTCAACGACATCAATTTTACCTGAGGTGGCAATCAAGCCATTTGAATCGACCTGATGATCTTCGGTCACCGTCCCCGTTAAATCGCCGCTGATGTTCGGTGAATCCTGATGCCCTTGAACTGGAATCTGAACAATAACCTTAGAGCCATTTGAAAGATGCAAAGTAAACGTATCTGTTCCAGGCTCTTGTTTTTGAAGCAGGATATAAGCCGGAGACTTTGGATCGAGTGTAAAGGTGTATTGGCCGTCTTTGCTGACATGAAGCGAACCATACTTTCCTTGAAGAGTTTCATCCACATAGGTTACGGGAGCTTGTGGCTGTTGCGGAGAGGGTGGTTGTGGGGTGCCCGATCCCATTGGGCTATGATTCCCTGTTTGATGAGGGATTGAAGGCTGGTTTACCCCTACTTTATTTGGAATACCTCCTGTGATGTGGTGAATCACAGGGTGCAGTTTTGTCGATAGGTGATGAGAAGAGCTGTGCGTCAGGGTTACTAGGTTGTCATTACTGTCCGTTTCTTCGATATGTATATCGCGGTCATGATGAGCGCCTTGCTGTGTGTTTGAGGGCGCGGCACTCTGCCCATCTTGGGTTGAAGTAGGTACAGCCTCAGTAGGTGCTTGCAGTGTGTCGGCAGCTGATTCATCGGCAGGTGAGGAGGAATCGTTACTATTGAGTGCCATTGATGGCAATATCATTGCAAGCTCACGGGGTATAGGAACGTTGACATTAACCTGTGAAAACAGTCTTACTTTGTCGGTGCGCTTGTTCGTTTTAGATGTACTCGCTTCGCCTTTTTTTGGGACATTTAGCTTGTCTGTTTTCTTATCTTGCGTTGCCATTCACTTTCCCTGCTCATATGTAACTAGTTACCTTTCAGTAAAGTACAGAAATGCACACTTCGCTATTCAAGTAACTAATTAAATTGATTAGAAATAATGTTAATGCGAGATAGGAATACGAGTCGTAATAAAATGAGCCAATAGACGGTTTAAATACTAGCTATCCGACTGGTGATAGTGAACGGATAAGTTGTTTGGTACGTGCATTACCTCCGCCCTTTTACAGGGATAATAAAGTAGGAAAGCGAACTCAATAGTTCGCTTTCTTTAACGTATTACAGCGATGCTATGAATACGGTTTACTGATTCGATATCACGACTTTCCCTGTCGCGGCTCCGCTAGCAAGGCGCTGGTAGGCGTCATTGACTTGCTCAAGTCCAAACACTGTTTCATCAAGTATTGGGGTTAAGCTTCCTGATTCAGCTATTTTGGCTAACTCAGCCAAGATGTGCGTATGTTCTTCGCGGCGTACATCGTGAATCATCTGAATCAACATAAATACTACATGCAGTGACAAGCCTTTCATGTGCGCCATCGACAAGTCCATTTCAAGCAAGGCAACTGTCGATGCAATCTGCCCGTTGAGTTTGGCCGCCAAAAATGAGTTCGCCATGTTGGCACCGCCGACCGAGTCAAAGATGACATCAAAACCAATGCCGTTCGTGTGCTCATCAACATAGTCCTGAACTTGGCTGGTTCGATAATTGATGGTGGTGGCTCCGAGTCCTTCTACTAAGTCTTTGTGCTCATCTCGGCCAATGGTCGCGTAAACATCTGCGCCATAATGTTTCGCTAGTTGAACCGCGATGTGACCCACACCACCTGCGCCGCCGTGTACCAATACTTTTTGCCCTTGAGTAATACCAGCGCGATGCAACCCTTCATAAGCGGTTATTCCAACCAGAGGAAGAGCGGCGGCTTGCTGCATCGTAAGGTTTTTGGGTTTCAACGCTATGAGGTTGACGTCAGCAGGCATCAACTCAGCCAGTGAACCTGATAAATCACCTAAGCCGCCTGCGCAGCCATAAACTTCATCCCCAACGTTAAAATGGGAGACATCACTTGCCACCTCTACAATGGTACCAGCGACGTCCATCCCAAGTATTGCCGGTGTTTGAGGGGAGAAAGGGAGGTTCTCACCCAACTGTTTGATCATCGTATCGACAGTATTCACGCTGCTAGCCGCTACTTGGATGAGCACTTGTCCAGCCGAGAGCTTAGGTGTGTCTACGTTTGCCATCTCGAAACTTGCGTTGTCACCATATTGATTGAGCACCATTGCTTTCATCGCCACGTTCCTTTTCAGTGATTAGAGTCATTAACTATAGCTTGTACTTTAGAGGTAGAGCGTTAGACCAACGTTTTAGGCGAATAAATTATGACGCTGTTACGCAGCTTCATTTCTAACTGGTGGATTGGTATGTTGAAGTTTGATGAATCTAGCTTTTATCTCAGTTGATTTAATCATTCATATTTGAATGGTTAAAATTCAATGTTGTCTATTTTTGAATTCAACAATGCTCATTAAGATTACCTACATCGACAGGTTATTCACTGAATGAAGGTATCTCCATGAGCGCATCTCAATTGTTTCTCGAACTCTCTCTTATTGCATCTATGTTTGTCATAACGGGTGTGTTTCTTATCCGTTCCTATGACAAAAATGACTCTAAGGCGAAGAAAGCTCAAAAGATCTTATCAGGTTTACTTGGGGCCTTTATGGTGATGGCGGGCACAGTGAAGTTCTTTGACCCATTTACTACGATGTTTGCCAAACAAATAGCACTTAGCGAACTTCCTTTCCCGACATTGTCACGATGGGCAGGGCAGCTCGGAGAGATTTCAGCGGGCTTGTTACTCTTACTCGCTGTGGTTGGCCAGAACAAGCTGACAAAGCCAACTTTGGATAGGGTAATGCAGCTGTCCACTTTGCTTACGACCGTAATTATGCTGGTGGCTGTGTATGTTCACTTACTACCGAATGTACCAGCAGAAGTGCTCCCACTGCAGTCTAAACCGCCTGTGATGACCTTAGTTATACTCTCGCTTGCGTGGCTTAATGCCTACTTGTATAAAATTTCGAAGCGATAAAACGAAACGCCAGCTTTAATCATAAGCTGGCGTTTTTCTATTCGCGCTCGGTGTCGATTGATGCCAAAAATTCTGAGCTTTGTCCAAAACGCTCAAAGATCATATCTCTAAACGCGACCACTCTGGCTGCAATCAGTTTTCGGTCTGCCCAAACAAGAAAAGCTTTACCTGAAGGACACACTACGTGAGGTAAGACTTGCTTGAGTTCTCCCTTATCAGCACGCTTATCGAAGGCAGCTTTTGGCATCATACAAATGCCTGCACCCGCTAACGTCGCATCAATATTCAAGCGTAAACTGCTAATAGAGTATCTTGGTTGATAAGGCACTCGAATCGATTTTCCATGTTCTTGTAGCTCCCAGTAAGGCAAGTTATTCCCTGACAGCAATTGGTGAAAAATAAGCTCTTCTGCTGAGTTCGGCTCTCCATGTTTTTCAAGATAACTAGGGGCTGCGGCCATCAACAGAGGAGATTCAAAGAGCTGCCTCTGTACAAGATGGGTTGCATGGGGTGGGCTTGTGACAATCGCGAGATCAATCTGCTCGTCAAAGAATCTTTCTGTCCCTGCACTAAAGGTGATGGACACTGACACTTCAGGGTGCAACGCCATAAATTCAATCGCCATCTTTTGAAGAAAATTATCTGCAAATGGCTCAGGGCAAGAGACTCGAATTTCACCAGTTAGAACGGGCTGGCTATTCGATAGTTGAGTCCATTCGTCATTGAGTTGTGAAAAGAGTAATGCAAAGCGGTGGTAGTACTCATCACCTGCTGTCGTAAGTTGAAACTGCTTCGCATTGCGGTGTACCAGTCTTTCGCCGAGTTTATCCTCTAAACTCGCTACGGCTCTCGATAATGTCGGCGCAGAAACGTGCGTTTTTAGGCTCGCAGCGGCAAAGCCCCCACATTCAACCGACTGGCAAAACAGGTAGAGGTTCGAGATATCTTTTGCTCTCACATCGACTCCTTTAATTAAGCTTTCATTTATGAATGCTTCAAATTCAATGTTGTCTATTTTTGATTGTTAAGGAGAAGACTAAGATAGCTGCATAAGTTAGTCAAACGGAGCCAATCCATTATGAAAAAGTTTCCACGAAAGTTTCAGTACCCTTTGATGGTCTCAATGGTATTACCAACAATGTTGTTGAGTATGCCAGCCATCATGGTGGCAAAAACAGTTAGCAGCGAAGATGCGTTTTTTGAGGCGTGGATGACGGCAGTCGCCCAAATGGTGCCTTCAGCGATTCTATTGTTAGCGATTGTGGCTCCTACAGTGCGTTTGTTTGTCTCTAAGGTTTTATTGGAACCAGAAAACAAATAAACATCACTTTATAAAACACTAACTACACTATTTCAGTAACTTCAGACAAATGAGAAAGTAATCATGACAGAATTTAAACTTCACACAGCAGAAACCGCACCAGAGAAAAGTAAAGCAATCATTGAAGGTGCTCAGAAACAGATGGGGATGGTTCCTGGTTTGTATGCTGTGATGGCAGAGTCACCAGAGCTTTTGAAAGCATACACACAGCTTCACCAACTTTTCACAGCGACTTCGTTTGATGCCGAAGAGCTAACGGTTGTATGGCAAACCATTAACGTTGAACACGAATGTCACTACTGTGTTCCAGCGCATACGGGTATTGCGCATTCAATGAAAGTTGATCCTGCACTAACGGAAGCGTTACGTAACGATGAAGCGATGCCAACCGCTAAGCTACAAGCACTAAAAGACTTCACCCTAAGTGTTGTACGTGAGCGCGGTAATGTGTCTGAAGAAGCAATGAACGCGTTTTTTGCGGCAGGCTATGGTCAGCAGCAAGTGCTTGAAGTCATTCTTGGCTTGTCTCAAAAAGTAATCAGTAACTACGTTAACCATGTTGCGAATACGCCAGTAGATAAAGTCTTTGAGAAGTTCGCGTGGTCTAAAAAATAGTCACTAGCATAAACAAGTAATAAGAACGGCCCATCGATAGGGCCGTTTTTTTGTTTATCTTCTGTAACACTACATGGTAGTTCGAGCCCTGATAAAATTATCTCTGCTAATGGTTGTTATGTTATAACGTATCAATATTTTAAAGGGGAGATTATTGTTTATGTTAGCCACCGTTATCAAAAATGCTCGTATCGTCAATGAAGGTCGTATTGTCGAGTCAGATATTCGAATCGTTGGGCAGAGAATTGAGCAAATAGCGAGTGATATCCAAGCGCAGGAAGGCGACACCGTGGTCGATGCTCAAGGCCAGTATTTGCTGCCGGGAATGATTGATGATCAAGTGCACTTTCGTGAGCCTGGCTTAACCCATAAAGGGACGATCGCTTCTGAATCTAGAGCGGCCGTTGCTGGTGGTATAACAAGCTATATGGAGATGCCAAACGTTAGTCCAGCTACCACGACCATCGAAGCGTTAGAGAAGAAATTTGATATAGCCGCTGATTCATCCTTCGCGAACTACTCATTCTATTTAGGCGCAACTGAAGACAACCTAGAAGAAATTAAGCAGCTCGACCCGACCAAGCACTGCGGTGTTAAAGTCTTTATGGGGGCATCAACTGGGGATCTGTTGGTTGAAGCTCCTGATGCGTTAGAGGCAATTTTCCGTGACTCACCCGTTCTGATTGTTACGCACTGCGAAAGCGGCCCTGTGATCGCTAAAAATTTAGAGAATGTTCTTGCCCAAAAGTCGGAACTGACCATCCATGATCATCCGGTAGTAAGGGATGACGAGGCGTGTTATGCCTCCTCCTCATATGCGGTTGGACTGGCAAAGAAATACGGTAGTCAACTGCACGTATTACACATTACGACAGAAAAAGAGCTAGAGCTTTTTGAAGCAGGGCCTGTTGAGGGCAAAAACATTACTGCCGAAGCTTGTGTTCACCACTTATGGTTTTCGGCTGACGATTACGCAGAAAAGGGCAATCTCATCAAATGTAATCCTGCAGTAAAGTATGCCAGTGACCGTGATGCTCTTCTGGATGCGCTGAAAACTGGTCGAATTGATATTATCGCGACTGATCATGCGCCGCATACATTGGAAGAGAAGATGGTTGACTATAGTCAAGCGCCAGCAGGCTTACCTCTGGTTCAACATGCTCTTCTAACATTGCTTGATCATGTTCACCATGGCCGAATGACGATGGAGCAAGTTGTAGAAAAGACCGCGCACAATCCTGCGATTCGTTACAGTGTTCAAAACCGTGGTTACATTCGAGAAGGCTACTTTGCTGATTTGGTGTTGGTGGACTTCGAAGGCAAAACGGCTGTCACTAATGAAAACAGCTTATATCATTGCCAGTGGTCACCGTTTGCGGGCCATGAGTTTAATGCGGTCGTGAAAGGGACTTGGGTTAACGGTACTCAGGTCTACCATGACGGCAAGGTATTAGAGCAGCCAAGCAGTGCGATGAGGCTCTCGTTCGAGCGTTAGAGTATCCCAAGCGAAGAATAAAACCATAGAGCCCGAGTCATTGTACTCGGGCTTTTCTTAGGTGAGGATTTATATTGTCACTCTCTTTTTGATAGCTAACGCCATCGCAATGTTGGATGAACTGTAGGCGCTTTCATTGATAAAGTGAGGATAAATATCGTGGTTTTGTTCCCAATGAATATCATAGCCAAAAAAGGTAGCGAGTAGTGGCTCTCCCGGTTTGACGACTTCAAAGTCCTTTCCACATATTGTTGGATGAACCATCGCAAGTCTTAGCCCGTCATGATCGAGGGGGATGTTGAGTTCCTCAGTATAGAAAAACGCCTCGTAGCTCTCTAAGTTATCGACTTGGTTTAGGTTGTGTTTTTCTACATAGTCCAACACGTAGCCAAACATCTCTTTCATGAGTTCGAGCGTTTCGTATTGCAAAGCGCCGTGAGCTTGAGCGCCGACTTCAATCATGACGCCGCGATCACCTGCGGTGCAGAGGTAGGGTTGTTCATCCCAAGATTTACGATCTTCAAAAAGGATGTTTGCGTGAGGCATTCGCTGTTTTACGTAAGCGCCCATCTTGGAATAGAACGCATCGCCTGAGAGTAGAATTAACGTCGCACCCATATTGCTGGTGGTATTGTGCAGATCGATCACAAGTTGGTTTTTGGTGCTGGCGTATTTCTCTTTCCATTGTTTGGCAAGCTTCGCTTCTAGCGAGTTACTCTCAAGCGCATTGCTGGCGGCAAATTGGCGGTTTAAGTCCTCATCGACAAAGCGAACATTCTTTTTCATCGCTTGTGGATTACCGATGACGCTTGTCGTGCTAAACGTTGTTCGATCGGCTTGATAAAGGCGCTCTTTGATAAGTTTTTGCAAGTAAATTCCTGACAGCTCATTGCCATGCGTACCCGCGACGAGCAAGATTTTATTGAGTTTTTCCATTGGATTGAACGTCCTAATAAACCGTTACAAAGTAAATTGTTGAGCTGGGCTAATGCGTTACCAACGATAGATAGAGTGGTGACTCTATTCACGTACAGCTCAAGCTGAAATGTGTATTTTATTATGTTATAACATAACAACTATTCGTAGCTTAATCCCTTTTGATGAAACACTTTAGATTTTTCGCGTCCGTTGTTGCTGTTGTTGCCCTTACCGCTGCGTTTTTCATTCCAACTCCTGAAACCTCTCACTTTGAAATCGCTAATACTGAAATTGGTAGCTCTGAACCAGAAATCGCGGTGACGCCCGCAGCTGAGTTAGAAACACCAAGTGAAAGTCACATTATTCGTGTTCACTACTTTGTTAAAGTCGGTGACACGCTTAGCGATATTTTTTCATCATGGAATATCCCCTATACAACGTTGCAAGAAATCTTGGCAGCAGATCTTGAGCATTTGCAGCTCGATACGATTAAGCCTGGGGATCACTTAGAACTCTCGGTGGATGGCGATAGTCGAGAGCTGCTCTCTTTGACCTACCATTTGAGTTTGGTTGAGCAAGCACACTACCAGCGAAACGATGACGACAAGTTCGATTATCAATTTACAGAACAACCAGGCGAGTGGAGAGAGGTGCTTTATAGCGGCACGATTAATGGTAGCTTTTCACTGTCAGCTCATAAGTTGGGCTTATCTTCAAAGCAGATTGCGAACATCACACGTGTACTGAAGGATCAAATTAATTTCGCTCGTACATTGAGAGCAGGGGATCGCTTTGATGTCCTGATTAAAAGGCAGTATCTGGACGACCACCCAACTGGAAATAGTGAGATTCAAGGTATTTCGTTTAAGCTTTCAAATCGTGAAGTCTCTGCGTTTCTTGCTGACGATGGTCGCTTCTATGATAGGAAAGGAAATAGCTTAGAGCGTGCATTTAATCGTTACCCTGTTGATCCGCAATATCGTCGCATTACCTCGCCTTTCAACCCTAAGCGTAAGCACCCTGTGACGGGTAGGGTGACACCACATAATGGTACTGATTTCGCGACTCCAGTAGGGGCGCCCATCTATTCAACAGGGGATGGTCGAGTTGTTGGTGTGCGAAACCACCCATACGCTGGTAAGTATTTAGTTATTGAACATAACAGTGTGTACACCACTCGTTATCTCCATTTGAGCAAATTCTTGGTCAAGAAAGGTCAGTATGTAAAGCGCGGGCAGAAGATCGCCTTATCTGGCGCAACAGGCCGATTAACAGGGCCACATTTGCATTTTGAAGTCAGGGTCAGAAGTCGAGCCGTTGATCCGATGAAAGCTGATTTGCCTTTAGCGAGCTCCATTTCACAAAAAGATAGAACGGCATTCGAAGATCGCATTGTTGCTTTTGATACGCGCATCAAATCGAGTGAGTTAGAAGGTTAACAGCTCCACCGTTCTTGTTGCTGTTAATCGACTGAATCTATGTTGTTTCATATATCAGAGTATTGATTGTTAGCGTAAATATTGAGCTTGATGATTAAAAATCAGGCTCAACCCTCTCTAATGTCAACGCCACGTCAAAAGGATCTTATGGCTTTTTGGGTGGCGGAAAATGGTAAGTAACCGAGATAAGTTACCGATATTTTGTCGTCTTCACTTTTGGGAGACGACAAACCATGAGAAAGCTCACCTGTACATTCTTAACCTTTTTCTCGATGACGTCTTTGTCCTATGCCAACGTTCATAAATGGCAGAACAAAGAGTTTCAAAGTTATTCAGATAAGACTCAAGTAAGCTTTGTTTTGGTGAATCGCTACAACAAGCCAGCTGACTACTACTTGCGTATCGGTAACAAGTCCTTCCCAAACAAGATCTCACTAGGTCCTAATCAAAAGATCGAACTGGACATTAGTGTGAATACCCCGCCAGGCAAGACAACTGAAAAGTTGGTGTGTACCCGTATGGTGAGTGATTCTCCCAACAGTTACGAGGTGTGCAGCACCTTACACTTCAAGAGGTTCTAACTCATGCGACTCATTGTCCTTGGCATTGCGAGTACGCTCCTTACAGGCGCGGCTTGGGCTAATCCTATACCCAGTGTTTCAAATCCTTCAGGAACGGACCGCGTGCGCACCGCAGCGGGTGCTACCTGTGAGCAAGCGATCTCTACAGGTAAAACCTTCCAATTCGGGACTTATGGCGCACAAGGGAATGAGGATAGCGATAACTATTACAACAATTATTACTACCAAAACCAGGATGAAGCTGGTGTCTATGCCGCCGTCACATTCCAGTTTGGTGGGAACGACAGGGTCGACTGTACTCGACTTTATGAGTTTGAACTTCGTGATAGAGCGAGACAGGAA
This sequence comes from Vibrio sp. RE86, assembly GCF_013114545.1. Taxonomy (GTDB): domain Bacteria; phylum Pseudomonadota; class Gammaproteobacteria; order Enterobacterales; family Vibrionaceae; genus Vibrio. Next base: position 125,001 of record NZ_VTXI01000002.1, read on the forward strand.
GAGTTAGCTCAAGCGGAACATGAGCTCAAACTTTTACAGATTGAAGCTGAGAAATATCGGCTACTTAAAATGAAACAAAACAACACAGTGTTTTCGGAGTAAACATGAGTAAATTAAACCAACTGTTGGGAGCTTCGGTGTTAACCGTTGCATTTAGTTCTGCGGCGTTTGCACAAGGGCCGGATGATCATCAGGGTAACGTTATCTTCCAAGCGGAAGTTGAAGGTCAATGCGGTATCGAGGTTAATGATGCAGAGGGTAAATTAGGTTTTGGTGGGGCGTACAACGCTGACGTTGCCACCATTACACTGATCAACAACTATGACAAAGATACTGAGATGAAACTCAAGCACATTGATTTGGGTGCGTTGGAAGATCAAAACGTCACAGAAGATGATATTAAGTTTAAATCCTTTAGTGTTATGGGGACTGGCGAAGGGACGGCGTCAGAGTGGAAAGAGAAAGGATACTTGACGATACCTAGAGACAGCCTGCGTGATGACAATGAGGTAGACCTTGCTTCAACCGTAGTGTTTGACGAGAACAACCTTGATGCAGATTCGTATCAAGTGAACACCACTTGGGAAATCCACTGCGGCTAATCTAATTAGTGAAGAGGTTAGCCCTTTTTCAGGGCTAACCGACCAATTTTATGAAGAGACTAAGAGTACCTATATTGCTCTCAATGGCATTAAGCTATCCCGTGTACGCCAATGGCTTTCAAGTTGAGGAAGTGCGCCAGTGGGATGCAATGTGTCGAGAAGGCGCTGCGAATCATGAACGTAGAATATTCGACGCACTGTCAAACTCGGAATACATTGACTGGACGGAGATTGAGCTCGTGGAAATTGAAAGCAGATTTAATTACACCGATACCTCTACCATTGGAGAAGAGGAACAACGTGTAAACTGCGACGTTATAATCTCATACACCTATCAAAATAAGCCGATCACTCTCAGTTCTGTTTACCAAGTGGCGACGACTGAAATGGAGACATTAAGCCGTGTTGACGTAACTGAACGCGCGGTGATCGATTTCATGGTTCGAGTGATGGTGAATTAATGCGTAAATTAGCCTTGTGGTTGGCGCTATTGTTCTCTGCTTGCCCCAGTTTAGCCAATGTCTCTGCGCCTATTACGTTCCACAAAGAGGTGCCTGAGCAGTGTGGACTTACGGTACTAGAGAACCTTGGCGCGCTCGCGTTTGGTAACGATTACGAAAACCGAACCACGACCTTGAAGTTAGTTTCAAATCGTAAAGGGGCTCGCGTGCATTTCAAACTTAATCAAATCCACTTAGGGGACTTGGAACAGATCATTGATCCATCTCAAGTGCACTTTAAGCTCGAAGCACCAAATATTTATGAAGGTGACATCAATTACTGGAAGCAAGGTGTTGAGCTTCACCCTAAACTCTTTAATCCAGATGGTATTGTTCATGTTTCTGCACGCGTCGAGACGTCTGAAGACCGTGTACCAGCGGGTCTTCTTAACATATATATTGAGTGGGGTATTGAGTGTATTTAGGCCGTGATTAAATTTCACGTCCTAACTGAGAAAGAAATCCTCTCATGTACTCAGTTCGTCTTTTTGCCTCTTGCTTTGCCGAAGCGGTGTTCATCATCGCTTCCAGTTTAAAGAGCTTATTGTAAAAGTGGTCGACCGTGTACTGCTTGTCATCTAACGCTCTACTTTGGCAAAAAGGATCGTCAATCGAATAAAGGCTTGCACCAAAGTTAGTGCTTACTTGCAAGCAGCGTGCAATACCTATAGCGCCAAGCGCATCTAACCTATCCGCATCTTGAACGATCTGTGCTTCAAGACTTTGTGGCGAGATATTCGCACTGTAACTGTGAGCGCAAATGGCATGATGAATATCGTCTAAGAACTGATTTGGGTATCCAATGCTAACCAAATATTCTACGGCTTTGTCTGCAGCGATAGACGAACTTTTTGCTCTGTCTGGGTGGTTTTTCGGGAAGGTAAAGCAGTCATGCAAATAAGCGGCTGGCAGGACGACTTCGATACGTGCATGTTCGAGTTGGCAGAGCTCCAAAGCGGTTTTGACCACGCGTTTAACATGGCTCAGGTCGTGGGCGGGGTCTTGCACCATTTCTCGGCTGATAAAGTCCAATAGTGGTCGTTCGAAGCGTTCAATTATTTGCATCACAATACTCGTTGTTCTTTTTACTCAATCATATCATGTGCGGGCGGCGAGAAATCGATTCTTGACCCGTCTACTAGTGTCACCTTTAGGCTGCGAACCTGTTTATGTTAAGGTCGAACACTATGCCAAATAAAATCTCAAACCGTCATTATATGAATGCGTTGTTCACGCAGTTTTCCAACTTACCTGAAGTATGGAAAGGGGTACTATTGGCGCTATGCTCGACGGCTTTGTTTACCTTGGTCGGCGTGCTTGTTCGCCTGCTCAGTGACTCATTAAATCTGTTCCAGATCTTACTGTTTCGCCAGTTGGTCTTTGTTGTTCTACTCTTACCTGCGATTGCGAAGAACATACAAATTCTCATCAAGCCCAAAAGGGTGAAGTTACACACCTTACGTATTTTAGGCGCCTTTGCTGCGCTCTATTTAGGGTTCGTCACCATAAGTAATATTCCATTAGCAGACGCAACCGCCCTTGGGTTCACTCAAGTCCTGTTTGTCGCTTGTATTGCAAGGTTGTGTTTATCAGAGCGAATCTCTGTTTCTCGCCTTTTTACCATTGTGGTTGGGTTTATCGGTGTGATGTTGGTGGTTCAGCCTGATTTTAACCAAACCTCGCTTATGTATACCGGTACGGGGCTGATAGCGGCATTTGGGGCAGCCGTCGCGGTGATATGTGTAAGAAAAGTGGCGCAAGAAGAACCGAAAATCACACTACTCGCGTATCAAGCGATCTTTGTTGGGCTTATGGCGTTAATCCCGAGTTTACTTAGTTGGCAATGGCCGAGTTGGAGTGAGTTAGGTTTACTGATCTGCGTTGGGGCAATTTCATCGCTGGCTCAGTGGATTGGTCTGACTGCGTATAAATATGGTGAAGCGAACGTCATTTCCAATGTTGAGTACGCCAAGATCATTTATTCGGTTGGTTTTGGTTACTGGTTGTTTGCTGAGTTGCCAAACAACATCGCGATTGTGGGCTTATCCGTTATTGTCGCCAGTGCGGTACTGCCAATGGTGTATCACCACCGCAAAACAAAAGTACGTGACAATGTGTCATAACAAAGTGTTATGTAAATAATAAAAATCAATAATTTCCTGTCTTTGGTTCTTGAGCGTATTGTAAGTGCAAAGTTTATGAAACGAACGAGAGACACAATAGCTCTGAACAATCCAAGCTGTTGTCGCCATTAGATAAGGGTAAATGATGAAATTTCTGCACACTATGATTCGCGTAACTGACTTAGAAAAGTCAATTGAGTTCTACACTAAGGTGCTAGGCATGCGTGTTCTTGACCGTACTGAAAACACCCAATACCGCTACACACTTGTGTTTGTTGGTTATAAAGAAGGCGGCACGACCATCGAGCTAACCCATAACTGGGATACTGATCAATACGACATGGGTAATGCGTTCGGTCACTTAGCATTAGGTGTGGAAGATATTTATGCGGCTTGCGATTCAATCAAAGAGCTAGGTGGTAACGTCACTCGCGAACCTGGTCCAGTAAAAGGTGGTTCAACGCATATCGCATTCATCACTGATCCAGACGGTTACCAAATTGAACTTATTCAAGTAAGCAAGTAATGGGGCACATGACAATGAAAGACGCACTATTTCAACCTATTCAGTTAGGTAAACTTGAACTTAAAAACCGTATCGTTATGCCACCGATGACTCGTTCACGCGCAAGTCAGCCGGGTAATGTTGCGAACGATATGATGGCAACGTACTACGCTCAGCGTGCTGGCGCGGGTCTGATTGTGGCAGAAGGTACTCAGATTTCTGAGATGGGTCAGGGCTACGCTTGGACACCAGGTATCTATTCTGCCGAGCAAATCGCTGGTTGGAAAAAGGTGACAGATGCGGTACACGCAAAAGGTGGCGCAATTTTCGCTCAGCTTTGGCACGTAGGCCGTGTGACTCACCCTGATAATATCGGTGGCGAGCAACCAATTTCGTCGTCTGCATTAAAAGCAGAAAACGTAAAAGTGTTTATCGATAACGGTAGCGATGAGCCGGGCTTTGTCGATGTGGTTGAGCCTCGTGCGATGACCAAAGACGACATCAAAAAAGTGATTGAAGAGTATCGCTGGGCCGCGCTTAACGCGATTGAAGCAGGCTTTGATGGTATCGAATTGCATGCTGCGAACGGTTATTTGATCAACCAATTTATCGACTCTGAAGCGAACAATCGTACCGATGAGTACGGCGGGTCTATTGAAAACCGACTACGTTTCTTAGGTGAAGTGGTTGAAGCAATGAGCGATGCGATCGGTGCTGATCGTGTAGGTGTGCGTCTTGCTCCATTCACTTCACTGAATGGTACAGTCGACAAAACGCCAGTTGAAACTTACACGGCGGCAGCGGCACTACTAAACAAACTCAATGTTGTGTACATGCACATCGCTGAAGTGGATTGGGACGATGCGCCAGATACGCCAGCAGAGTTCAAAACGGCAGTTCGTGAAGCGTACCAAGGTACGATCATTTACGCAGGTCGCTACAACACTGAAAAAGCTGCACAAGCGGTGAATGATGGTTTAGCTGATATGGTTGGTTTTGGTCGCCCATTTATCGCCAACCCTGACTTGCCAAATCGTATTCGTAATGACTACCCATTAGCGCAACATGACCCTGCCACCCTATTTGGTGGCGCAGAAAAAGGTCTACTTGATTACCCAGAGTATCAAGCAAGCTAACAGAATTTAGTCACGTTAAGTTAAAGCACCTCACATCCCCCAGTGAGGTGCTTTTTAATTTGTCTCAAAAGCGGGCTCATCCCCAAATCTAGGACGAGTCGAGTGGAGCAATACTAACTTACTGATACCATGACCTTCTTTAGTCATTCAGGAAGAAACTATGCGCCAATCACTGCAAGATAAAATCATTGCCGTTTGCCAAAAGAAAATTGCTCAAAAGGGCGAAGGGGTAGGCGTCTCGTTTTATGCCTTCTTTGCTAACAAGAACGATGATCCAGATCTGTTGATGGAAGCGGCCACGTGGTGGATTCAAACCCATGAACTCGATCATTTTGAAAAGGCGGTGAAAATCATCCAACTTGTTCAATCAGAGCAAGGGTAATCTTTAATCCGCTCTTTAGCTCACTAAGGCTTTACTCTATAATTGCCGCGCTTTTATTTGGGTAATGCCCACTCACCTTGGACAGATTATGATTTCAAAAAACCAACTTAAACTACTTCGAGCACTTGGCCAAAAGAAGCAGCGCAAAGCGCATGGTCTATTTTTGGTGCAAGGAGAAAAGAACGTACTTGAGTTGGCAAATAGCTCACTGACGGTAAAACAAATCTTTGCTACTCAGGAGTTCTTGGCTGAAAACAGTAATGAGTTGAATGCTTTCGAATGTATTGAAGCGTCACTTGATGATTTGACCAAAGCAAGCACATTGGTGAGCAACAACGCTGCGATTGCCGTGGTAGAAATCCCAAGTGTTGAAACGCCAAAAGCAGAGGGTTTGATGATTGCGCTCGATGGTGTGTCTGACCCGGGTAACCTTGGCACCATTATTCGTGTTGCAGATTGGTATGGAATTAAGCACATTGTGGCGAGCACTGACTGCGCGGATCCGTACAACCCGAAAACCATCAGCGCGACAATGGGCAGTTTTGGTCGTGTGACTGTTAGCCAATTGGATCTGCCAAGCTATTTAGAACAGTCTAACTTACCAGTCTACGGTGCGTTTTTAGAAGGTGAAAGCGTGCATAAAACAGAATTTGCCGCAGAGGGAATTTTGTTGATGGGCAGTGAGTCCCACGGTGTTCGTGAACAGGCCGCGAAATTCGTAACAGATAAGATTACGATTCCAGCATTCGGCGGCGCAGAGTCGCTGAACGTAGCAATGGCAACCGGCATTATTTTAGATAACTTGCGTCGTCAACATAGTTAACGAGTTTAAAGATCACAATGAAGCGCAGTGATGGCCAATCACTGCGCTTTTTCGTGTTGTTTTCTTGCTGCTAGCGAATCAAACAATATAACGAACCAACCAAGCTATGATCGCTTAGAATGTTGCGACCAACTTCCCTCTTACACGCCCCTGCTTACTTTCATCATAGGCTGCTGTGATGTCCTTAAAATGATATTCACCACTGACGTTCACTGTAAGTTGATTATCATCGACCAGATCAGTGATATAACGTAAGTGCTCGGCATTGAACTGAACAAACACGAACTCTGTCTCTACGCCTTTTTCTTCTGCCGCTTTGGCGATTTCAGGCGATATCCACGAAATGCTGACTAACTTTCCGGAAGGTTTGAGAACTTCTATTGCTTCAAGCTGGAAATCGCCTGATTGGGATTCCAAAACGAGATCGACGGGATTATCTTTGAGCGCATCAACAATATTGGTTCTTCGGTAATCGATCACTTCATCCGCCCCAAGGCTAAGCACATAATCTTGGTTTTTAGCTGATGTGGTGACAATAACATAGGCTCCCATTATTTTGGCCAGTTGAATAGCCATTGAGCCAACTCCGCCTGCACCCGCTTGGATTAATACGCGTTGATGACGGCGAATGTTCCCTGCGCTAAATAGTGCTTGCCAACTGGTCAAGCTAACCATTGGTAAAGCAGCGGCTTGTTTTAAATCTAAGGACTTAGGAGCCAGTGACATTTGCGAACGCTTTAGGGTGCAATACTCAGATAGGGCACCATTTTGACCGATGGTTTTCATTCCATAGACCTTGTCCCCTGCAAGGTAACCTTTTCCTGATTGCACTACCTCACCCGCCACATCCCAGCCAAGGGTCAGAGGAAGAGGTTGGCCAATCAGCTGCTCCAACTGCCCTGATGCTATCTTCCAATCGACAGGGTTTATGCCGACGGCTGACACCTTAATCAGGACCTCGTCGTGATCGGGTTCTGGAACGGCGATATCTCGAATTTCAATCTGCCCAGTTTCATTGAGTTGAACTGCTTTCATGATGTCTCTCCATTTACGAATCGAGAGTTATCGTATTTATTCCTAATTGATTGATAAACACACTCGTTTGGTTAACAGTTTTTCCATATTGGAACAAATAAGGGAAATGTGATGGACAAGCTCAACGCAATGAGGGTGTTTATTCGCGTCACTGAAACTGGAAACTTTTCGAAGACTGCTGATGAGATGAACACCACGCCCTCTTACATCAGCAAGCAGATCTCTGCTTTGGAAAAGTCTTTGGGTACGCGATTGCTGCAAAGAACGACACGCGTACTGACATTAACTGAAGCTGGACATTCGTTTCTCAAACACTGTCGTCAAATTGATACCCAGTTATCGATTGCCGAGAGTGAAATCGCCGAACTTAGAGGTACTCCCTCTGGCCTGTTGCGTATCAGTATGCCGAGTGTATTAGGTGATCAAGAGAGCGCCAATTTGTGTGCGGCATTTTTGAAAGAGTACCCTGACATTGAACTGGATATTTCGGTTGAAGATCGATTCGTTGATTTAGTAGAGGAAGGTTTTGACCTTTGTATCAGAGCAAGCGCGGAGTTTCCGGATTCGACACTTATCTACAAGCGTATTGGAGAGCTGAGCGTCCATTTAGTGGCGTCACCAGAATATCTGGCGAAGAATGGGCACCCAACTACGGCTTCGGATCTGGCAAGCCACCAACTGATTTCACACCGTTATGCAGGCTCAAACACTTTTGCTTTTGAAAAGCAGGGAAAGGTTGAGCATGTCACTTTCAACAGAAGGGTAAGGGCTAACAGTACTGGGTTCGTTCGTCATATTGTTGAGCAAGGGACGGGCATCGGTTTTTTGCCTAAACCCTCTCTGAAAGGCGCAGATGAGAAAATAAACTTGGTATCACTATTACCAGACTATCAAGAGGGTAAAATAACAGTCAGTCTCGTATATCCAGAGAGAACTTATACTCCTCTAAAGGTATATAAGTTCATAGAGTTTTTTGAGCTGTGGTTTAAGCGTTATGAATGAGTGCAAGTACTGAAGAGCCTTACGCTCTGGAATAGTGAGTTGAAGTGGTTACTTCTCCAACATACCTAACTTGTCAGGCACACCATTCCACTTTTCAGCTTCATCCATTGCAGGTTTCACTTCCGTTTGTACTGGCCACAGTTCTGCGAGTTCAGCATTTAAAGAAATGTAGACAGTTTGATCGTCTGGTACTTCGTCTTCTTGGAAGATGGCGTGGGCATCACATTCATCAACACACAAACCGCAATCAATACATTCGATTGGGTTGATGACCATAAAGTTTGGACCTTCATGAAACGCATCTGCCGGACATACAGCGACACAGTCAGTGTATTTACATTGGATACAGTTATCAGTTACGACAAACGCCATGATGAATGCTCTTATAGTAGTCAGAATTTCGGAAAGGGGATAATACTCATCCCAAGCCAAAATTCAATATGCTAAATCGTGAATGTTATTTCCTGTGTATGAATTAGTATGACAGACAATTCAATTTCTCGTAAAATGCGCGCCATTGTGAGCTGACCGTTTGTCACACGGTTTCGGCTAAGACACCTATCTATACGAGACATCAAACATGATACGTTTAAATGAAATTAAACTTCCTCTTGATCACGAGGAAGAGGCGCTAACTGCTGCCATCACTAAGAAACTTGGCATCTCTGAAGACCAAGTCATCTCTTACAATGTATTTAGACGTGGCTACGATGCTCGTAAAAAAGCCAACATCCTGCTGATTTATACACTCGATGTGATCGTTGAAAATGAAGCGGCGTTGTTAGAGCAGTTCGTGAGTGACCCGCACGTAAAAGAGACTCCAGACATGGAGTACAAGTTCGTTGCGAAAGCACCAGAGAATCTAACAGAGCGCCCAGTGGTTATTGGTTTTGGCCCTTGTGGTCTATTTGCTGCTCTTATTCTTGCACAAGCAGGCTTTAAACCTATCGTGGTTGAGCGTGGTAAAGAAGTCCGTGAGCGTACTAAAGATACTTTCGGCTTCTGGCGTAAGCGCACGCTGAACACCGAATCAAACGTACAGTTTGGGGAAGGCGGTGCAGGTACGTTCTCTGATGGTAAGCTATACAGCCAAATTAAAGATCCAAACTTCTACGGCCGTAAGGTGACGACTGAATTCGTAGCCGCAGGTGCACCAGAAGAGATCATGTACGTAAGTAAACCGCACATTGGTACCTTCAAACTGGTGACAATGATCGAGAAAATGCGTGCGAAAATCATCGAACTGGGTGGTGAAATCCGTTTCAGCACTCGTGTTGATGACATTCACATGGATGGCGATCAAATCACAGGCCTAACGCTGTCTAATGGTGAAGAGATTAAATCTCGCTACGTTGTTCTAGCGGTAGGCCACAGTGCGCGTGATACGTTCGAAATGCTAAATGAGCGTGGCGTATACATGGAAGCAAAACCATTCTCGGTGGGTTTCCGTATCGAGCACAAACAGTCAATGATCGACGAAGCGCGCTTTGGTAAAAACGCAGGTCACCCAATTCTTGGTGCGGCAGACTACAAACTGGTTCACCACTGTAAGAATGGTCGTACTGTTTACAGCTTCTGTATGTGTCCTGGTGGTACTGTTGTTGCAGCAACCTCTGAAGAAGGCCGCGTAGTAACGAACGGTATGAGCCAATACTCTCGTTCAGAGCGTAACGCAAACAGTGCTATCGTTGTGGGTATTGACCCAGAGCGTGATTACCCAGGAGACCCTCTAGCAGGTATCCGCTTCCAGCGTGAGCTTGAGTCAGGTGCTTACGTACTTGGTGGTGAAAACTACGATGCGCCAGCGCAGAAGATTGGTGACTTCCTGAAAGGTCGCGATCCAAGTGAGATTGGCGATGTTCAGCCGTCATTCACTCCGGGTATCCACTTAACGGACATCTCTAAAGCGCTACCGGACTTCGCTATCGAAGCGATTCGTGAAGCGATTCCGGCGTTCGACAAGAAGATCAAAGGTTTTGCGTCTGACGATGGCCTACTAACTGGTGTTGAGACTCGTACATCCTCTCCGGTATGTATCAAGCGTGGTAAAGACTTCCAGAGCGTTAACCTAAAAGGTTTCTACCCAGCGGGTGAGGGCGCAGGTTATGCTGGCGGTATTTTATCTGCAGGCATCGACGGTATTAAGGTAGCGGAAGCGCTATCGAAAGCAATGGTTGAAGACGCCGCGAACGCGTAACATTTTTACACAGAATTGAAGGCTCCAGTGCTCAGCATTGGAGCCTTTTTTTGTGCTCAACGCATAGATAATTTTGAATAAGTCTCGAACAACACTTCTTACCTCTTTCGCTTTCTTCACTCCTCTCCTCTATTTTCCAGAAATGTAGATTTAAAAAATGTTTCGCCTTCTAAATGTTTTTCTACTGTGTATTTTCTGCATTCTATCTTTGGTGGCTTGATTCATTCCAAGATGGCAGTTTATGCGTGATATTGATATAAGTTTTTGATTTGTTTGTATTTATTTCGGTTTGTTAGCTATGGCATTGGTTTGGTTGACTGGATGTGAGCGAGTTTAATCAGTATGGTAATTCGTTAGTGATAGTGGTTGATTTTGTTTAAATTGATCAAATTTATAGATAAATAATTTGAGATCGAAATGATTTTGAGGCATTTTATATTTAATTGAACGTTCAATAAAAAATAAAAGGGGCGCAAAATGCCGAAAGTTGGCATGCCAGAAATCAGGAAACCTCAGCTGGTAAAAGCCACAATGGCGGTGATCGATCGTGTCGGTTTACATGCTGCAAGCATTGCGCTGATCAGCAAAGAAGCGGGTGTATCGACGGGGATCATCAATCACTATTTTGGTGGTAAGCATGGTTTGCTTGAGGAGACAATGCGAGAGATCTTGCGTCAGCACTCGACTACGATCATGGATAAACTTGCTAAGTTGCGAAAAGAGGCACATCAGCAGCGCATTATCGCGATTGTTGATGGCAACTTTGTCGGCTTTCAAGCAGAAAACCAAGTGGCTAAAACCTGGCTAGCTTTTTGGTCTTACTCGATGCATGACGAAAAGCTTAAGCGATTGCAGCACGTTAATGAAAAGCGCTTACTGACCCATCTTAAAATCGAACTTAAAGCTCTTTTCACCAACGACCAAGCTGAAGTTGTCGCTCATGGTATTGCGGCATTGATTGATGGTATCTGGCTACGTGGAACGCTCAACCCACAAGGCATTGATGCTGATAAAGCACGCTTGATCATTAATGACTACCTCGATAAGCAGCTTACCTTTTACTCAAAAAAATAATCATTAAGTCAGACTTTCACATGGATATGAAAAACCTTTACATCAACGGCAAAGCTGTCAGCGCAACATCTGGCGAAATCTTTGTTACATACAACCCGGCTAACGGCGAACCTATTGCGGAAATTGGTCAGGCAAGCCAACAAGACATAGAGTCAGCAATTGAGGCCGCTAAGCAAGGTTTTGCTGTTTGGTCGGCGATGAGTCCTACTGAACGAAGCCGAATTTTGCTAAAAGCTGTCGCAATTCTACGCGAACGCAATGATGAATTAGCGGCGTTGGAAGTGACTGATACGGGCAAACCATTGCAAGAAGCCATTGACGTTGATATCGCAACTGGTGCTGATGTTATTGAGTATTTCGCAGGCCTTGCCCCAGCGATGCAAGGTGAGCAACAACCTTTAAGTGACTCTCAATTTTTCTATACGCGCCGCGAGCCGTTGGGTATTTGTGCGGGAATTGGCGCGTGGAATTATCCAATTCAAATCGCAATGTGGAAGTCTGCTCCTGCTCTAGCGGCAGGTAACGTGATGATATTCAAGCCTTCTGAAGAAACGCCCTTGACAGCGTTAAAGTTAGCGGAAATCTTTACGGAAGCTGGCCTGCCTGATGGTGTGTTCAATGTAGTACAAGGCGACCATCGAGTGGGTCAAATGCTGACAGCACATCCGGACATTGCCAAGGTCTCTTTCACAGGTGAGTCGGGTACGGGTAAGTTAGTCATGGCTGACAGTTCGAAGACGCTCAAGCAAGTGACAATGGAGCTTGGCGGAAAGTCACCGATGATTGTGTTTGATGATGCCAAGCTCGATGATGCGGTTTCTGCTGCTATGGTTGCGAACTTTTATACCCAAGGTGAAGTGTGTACTAACGGTACGCGTGTATTTGTTCACGAATCGATTTATCAGCAATTTATTGAACAGCTCAAAGCTCGCACTGAGAAACTTATCGTTGGTAACCCAATGGATAAGGATACTCAGATTGGCGCGCTCATTTCAAAAGAACATTTAGGCAAAGTATTAGCCGCAATCGAAAGCGCAAAGCAAAGCGGTGCGACGCTTCTTACGGGTGGCTATCAGGTCACAGAGAATGGATTAGCAAGTGGTAATTTTGTTGCGCCAACCGTGTTTGTTGATTGTGACGACACCATGGCTCACGTACAGCAAGAGATCTTCGGCCCTGTTATGTCTGTGCTTACCTTCAGTGATGAACAAGAGGTAGTTGCGCGAGCCAACGACACTGACTACGGCTTAGCCGCGGGCGTATTTACGCAAAATCTTTCGCGCGCTCATCGAGTTATTCATCAAATGCAAGCTGGGATCTGTTGGGTTAATACGTGGGGTGACTCACCTGCTGAAATGCCGGTTGGTGGCTATAAACATTCTGGTATTGGCCGTGAAAATGGCCCTGAAACACTCAAGCACTACACCCAAACAAAGAGTGTATTGATTGAGCTTGGCGACTACGCCAGCCCGTACGCCTAACTGAAATCACGGAGAGACTAAATGATGGAACGCTACGATTATATTATCGTCGGCGCGGGTTCGGCCGGCTGTGTGTTGGCGGATCGGCTGAGTGAAAGCGGCGAACACAATGTTCTACTGCTAGAAGCTGGTGGTACAGATAAGAGCATTTTCATTCAAATGCCGACGGCGCTTTCTTACCCGATGAATACTGAAAAATATGCATGGCAGTTCGAGACAGTGGCTGAAAAAGGGCTTGATGGCCGACAGCTGCATTGTCCACGCGGAAAGGTATTAGGCGGTAGCTCCTCGATTAATGGAATGGTCTATGTCCGTGGCCACGCTTGTGATTTCGATGAATGGGAAGAGCATGGCGCACAAGGCTGGAATTATCAGTCATGTCTGCCTTATTTCCGCAAAGCCGAAAGTTGGATTGGTGGTGAAGATGAATATCGCGGTGGCAATGGACCTGTTGGTACTTGCAATGGCAACGATATGAAGCGAAATCCGCTCTATCAAGCCTTCATTGATGCCGGAAAAGAGGCGGGTTATCCAGAAACGTCTGACTACAACGGCTACCAGCAAGAAGGCTTTGGCCCAATGCATATGACCGTCGATGGTGGTGTGCGTGCCTCAACCTCTAACGCCTACTTAAGGCGTGCGCTCAAACGCCCTAATCTCACTCTAATTAAGGGTGTGGTTGTACATAAAGTTCTACTTGAAAATAAGCAGGCAATGGGCGTTGAGTTCGAAAAGTCAGGTGTCGTAAACAAAGCCTTCGCCAATAAAGAAGTTGTTTCTAGTGCCGGTTCTGTCGGTTCTGTTCAACTCTTGCAGCTTTCAGGCATCGGCCCTAAATCCGTTCTTGAACAAGCGGGTGTTGAGGTAGCGCATGACTTACCGGGCGTTGGCGAAAACCTTCAAGATCACCTCGAAGTTTACTTCCAATACCACTGTACACAACCGATTACGCTTAACAGTAAGTTGGGGCTTATCAGCAAAGGTTTGATTGGGACAGAGTGGATTCTGACTCGTAAGGGCCTAGGCGCGACTAACCACTTTGAATCTTGCGCTTTCATTCGTTCACGTAAAGGATTGAAATGGCCAAATATCCAATACCACTTCTTGCCAGCCGCGATGCGATATGACGGTCAAGCCGCATTTGATGGCCATGGTTTTCAGGTTCATGTGGGGCCGAACAAGCCGCAGAGCAGAGGCTCAATTGCTATCACATCTGCCGATCCTCACGCTAAACCCAAAATAGAGTTCAACTACATTTCGACGGAGCAAGATAAGCAAGATTGGCGTGATTGTATTCGCCTAACTCGTGAAATCTTAATGCAGCCTGCTATGGACAACTACCGCGGCGAAGAAATTCAGCCAGGGGCGGATGTTCACTCTGATGAAGCGATCGACCAGTGGGTGAAAGAGAACGTAGAAAGCGCTTACCACCCATCATGTAGCTGCAAAATGGGCGCAGATGATGACCCTATGGCAGTGCTTGACGAAGCCTGTCGAGTTCGCGGTATTCAAGGTCTACGAGTCGTGGACTCTTCCATTTTTCCAACCATTCCAAACGGTAACCTGAATGCACCAACCATTATGGTTGCAGAGCGTGCATCTGACATGATTTTGGGTAAACCAGCGATGGAAATGAACGAACAACCAGTTTGGATCGCCCCAGACTGGCAAACAACACAAAGAAATGGCTCTCCACGTAGAGAGTTGGGTTAACACCCAAGTCAGTAATCATTACAAGGAAAACAACATGTCTATGATGACAAAAACACTTTCGACCATCGCGCTTAGCAGCCTAGCGATGAACGCTTATGCTAACCAATGTGAAACCGTCCGTTTTGCTGACGTTGGTTGGACAGATATTACTGCAACAACGGCGGTCACGTCTGAGCTACTAAAAGGTTTGGGTTATAAAACCAAAACGGATTTGCTGTCAGTGCCTGTGACTTACTCGTCGATGGCGAACGGTGATATCGATATCTTCCTTGGCAACTGGATGCCAACCATGGAGGGAGATATCGCTAAATACCGTGAAGCCGGCACAGTTGAGACGGTTCGCGCGAACCTTGAAGGTGCAAAATATACCTTAGCCGTACCAAAGTATGTGTATGACGCGGGCGTGGAGAGCTTTGCTGATTTGGCGAAAAACGGCGACAAATTCAAAGACCGCATCTACGGTATTGAGCCGGGTAATGATGGTAACCGTCTGATTCAGTCGATGATCGACAGCGATGCGTTTGGCTTAAAAGAGTTCAGCTTAGTTGAGTCAAGCGAAGCGGGCATGGTGTCTCAAGTTTCACGCGCTGTACGTCGTAATCAATGGATTGTGTATCTTGGTTGGGCTCCACACCCAATGAACAGCAATATTGAAATGGCTTATCTTGACGGTGGTGACGACTTCTTCGGCCCTAACTACGGCGGAGCAAATGTTTATACCAATGTTCGTCAAAACTACCTGTCTGAGTGCCAAAACGTAGGCAACTTGCTTAAAAATCTTGAGTTCAGCTTAGAGATGGAAAACGAGCTGATGGAAGCCATCCTCAACCAGAACGTGAAACCAGCAAAAGCGGCTCAGCAGTGGCTAAAAGCGAACCCACAGCAAGTTGAAGCGTGGCTAGACGGAGTAAAAACTCTGAAAGGTGAAGAAGCGCAGGGCGCAGTGGCTACCTACATCAACTCTAAAGCTTAATTAGCATTATCGATGGTGGGCGGATTACCCACCATTTCTCATACGCTAAATAATCATTACCACAAAGGCTGTATTGTGAACTTTATTACCGACAACAAAATCCCATTGGGTCAATGGATGGAAGCAGGGGTTGATTGGCTAACTTTTAATGCTGCTGGTCTGTTTGATGCGATTGCTATTTTTCTAGAGACAATCATTCTTTTTGTTGTAGATATTTTTAAGTGGATGCCACCGGCAATGCCTATCGTATTTACCGCAGCTATTGCTTGGTATCTACATCGTAGTGTTCCGTTGGTTCTGTTTGTCATTGGCGCTCTACTGACCATTTTAAATCTCGGCTACTGGCAAGAAATGCTAGAAACCTTTGTTCTGGTGTTTGCAGCGACAACGATTTCTGTATTAATTGGCGTACCTCTTGGCATTATGGCGGCGCATCGTCCTTGGCTTTATACCGTGCTAAGGCCCATCTTAGATTTAATGCAAACGGTTCCAACGTTTGTGTATCTAATCCCGACGTTAGTGTTGTTTGGCCTGGGTATCGTTCCTGGCCTTATCTCGACCATTATTTTTGCGATTGCGGCACCAATTAGGCTGACCTATCTAGGTATTACGAAAGTCCCAGAAGAACTGGTCGAAGCGGGTAAAGCATTTGGAGCAACGCGAATGAAGTTGCTATTCAAAGTTGAGCTGCCAGCCGCTATGCCGAGCATTATGGCGGGTGTGACGCAGTGCATCATGTTATCTCTTTCTATGGTGGTGATTGCCGCGCTAGTGGGTGCAGACGGTCTAGGTAAACCTGTGGTTCGCGCGCTGAACACAGTAAATATTTCGCAAGGCTTTGAAGCTGGACTTGCTATCGTTCTTGTGGCGATCATTCTTGATCGTCTGTGTAAATCACCAAACCAGAAGGAAGCTTAATCATGGACGCGATTACCATTAAAAACCTCGATGTGGTGTTTGGTGATAAACCACAACTGGCGTTAGAGCTGTTAGATAACGGCAAAACTCGTCAAGAAATTATCGATGAAACAGCGCAAGTGGTTGGCGTTGATAATGTCTCTCTTACTGTCAAAGAAGGTGAAATTTGTGTGTTGATGGGCCTATCTGGCTCAGGCAAATCGAGCTTACTTCGCGCGGTAAATGGTCTTAATGAGATTTCACGTGGCGCGTTGGAGCTAAAAGATGGCGATGAGAAAGTCGATCTAGCAAGCTGTGATGATGAGACCCTGCGCCGCTTGCGTACCCACCGTGTGTCGATGGTATTTCAGAAGTTTGCTTTAATGCCTTGGCTCACCGTACTGGATAACGTGGCTTTTGGTTTAGAGCTACAAGGAATGGCGAAATCTGAACGCCGAAAGAAAGCCCGTGCACAACTTGAAATGGTGGGGCTTTCTGAATGGGAAGATAAGTACCCTCACGAGCTTTCTGGTGGTATGCAGCAGCGTGTAGGCTTAGCCCGAGCCTTTGCCATGGACACGGATATCCTCTTGATGGATGAGCCATTTTCAGCACTTGATCCTCTGATTCGAACACAGCTTCAAGATGAACTCATTATGCTGCAAGAGAAGCTCAATAAGACGATTTTATTTGTGAGTCATGACTTAGATGAAGCGCTGAAAATCGGCAACAACATTGCGATTATGGAGTCAGGTCGACTGATTCAGCATGGCAAACCTGAAGATATTATTCTTACGCCTGAAAATGATTATGTGCGTGACTTTGTCGCTCATACTAATCCACTGAATGTACTCAAAGGGCGCTCACTCATGCAGCCAGTTGAGGAGCTAAAACAAGAGCAGAATCGACTACAAGTCTGCTCAGCTCAGCCAGTTTGGGTAGATCAATCGACTAGCGAACTGTCACTTGTGAAAGGCGACGACCTAACCTTAATCGAGTGGGACAGTGAAAGCGGTGACATTGAGCAAGTCAATCAAGGCTCAATTGTCGTCACTAGCCCTAATATCGGAATGCGTGAAGCCATCGAACTCAAGCAACGCAGTGGACAACCTATCCTGTTGGTTGAAAATGGCGAGTTGGTCGGTGTGCTGAATGACAGTGAATTCTATGATGCATTATTAGGGAACTATAATTCTCCGCAAGCAGCTTAAACTGGCGTTAACGGCAGTCATTTAACAAAGAAAGAGCGCCACCGGGCATAGGCGCTCTTCTTAATTGCAGCAGATGAATGGGAGGATTTAGTAAAAACCCTCTGCTTTGAAGTGAGCAAACATCAATACTGCTGCAATGACAATCTCTAGGACAAGCGGTGGTATCACGGCTTTGTTAAAACCATCAAAGATAAGTCCAACCAAGCGACCAATCGCAACGGCAATCATAATAATCGCGACAAAGAAGTAGCTCTCTGTATCACCTGTCACTAACCCCTGTAGCAGCATAAACACACTGGCCAGAAAAAGCCCGCCCATGACTGAACGTATCGTATTCATACCGGCATTACCGACGGGTTCTAATGAAAAGTTCGCTACCATTTTTTGTGGGGCGAACATCGACATCAAGCCTAGTGCACTTAAAAGAAAGGTCGCTAAACTGACGAGAATTTGAAGTGTCATATCCATGGTGAATTCCTTTAAATTATGCGTTTACATTAATAAATTGCTGGATAGCATGGCGTGCGTTGTCTTGCGCCGCGACGTTACCCAATGAAGGCTCAATTGAAACTTGGTCGACAAGTGGTCCGGTTGGAGATCCCGCTTGGCTTGCATAAAAACGGCCGCTTTCAAAGCGAGGATCGAAAAGCCCATCTAAGTAGCGTTTTGCCCCTTTTTCGACGCTGTGCATCATTCCCATCATCGGCATCACTAAGCCACCAATGTGTTTGAAAAACAGCTTCTTCAAGAAAGGCAAATCGTCCATACCATTGGTTCCTGTCGTTCCCCCTGGACTCATTGTGATGAATTTAAGGTGTGGGTGTTGTCTAGACATAGAGCTCATCCACAACGCTCCAGTTAACTTTATGGTGCCGTAGATCTCTAAAGGATCGGCTTTGGTACCAAACACGTTTCCATTCGCAATCGACGTAAATTCTTCGACTGATGAGGTTTTCAGTTCTGGTTTGGGTACACCCATTTTAGGTACTCCTCGCGCAGTTTCAGAACCCGCGTAAAGGATGGTTGAGGTTATGAGCTGACGTTTGATCAGTGCTTCGACCAAGACTGCATGACCAAATACATTCGAGGCAAAGATCGTAGTGACACCATCTTTGGTCAGTTGATTCGGTGTGCGACCTCCTGTTCCTCCTGCATTTAGGATTACCGCGTCAATAGGGGCGTTGAGCTGATTGACCGTGTTTTGAACGGAATCAGAGTTGGATACATCGATAATGACGATGTCGAAAATATCTCGTCCAGTAGCGGTGACAAGTTGCTGTTTGGCTTCCTTTGCTTTTTGTTGGTTTCTACATCCTAGGTAAACTTTTTTGATGTCTGAACGCTGTGCTAGCTGGCGAGCGGCCTCAAAGCCGAGTCCTGCATTTGCACCTGTGATTAAAACGGTTTTTATCGTGTCCATGATCGTCCCTTTTGCTGTGATTGCTGACTGACGATTAAGTTACCATGGTTGAAATGTGCTCTGTAGATAGGTAAAAATGGACATCGTGTGTCAAAAATGAACCATGGAAAGGAAATGCCAAATAATCAGCAATATGCGTTTAACTGGGATGATCTCAAAGTCTTCTTAGCCGTTGTAAGAGCAGGGACGATACGTGGAGGAGCAGAGAGTATTGATATCAATCACACGACGCTGACTCGACGCCTATCAGTAATGGAAGAACATATCGGAAGCCGCCTTTTTGACCGCTCTAAGCAAGGACTAGTGCTAACTCAAATCGGCGAAGAGTTGCTCCCGTATGCCGAAAAAGTGGAAGAAGAAATGATTGCGGCTTCGCGTATGATCATAGGTCGAGACGCTGATCCGGTGGGCACTATCTATGTTTCGATGCCACATGGCATGGCGATGACGTCTTTAATGGACGATTTGGCTGCCTTTTCAGATCGTTATCCAGATATTATGCTCAACCTGCAATTTGGAAACGACATTGCTAATCTCAACCGCCGCGAGGCTGATGTTTCTATTCGTGTCGCCGATGAAGTCTACGATGATGCTGTCGGGCGTCGTCTGGTTCAAATGTCTCAGGCAGCCTATTGTAGTCATGAGTACGCGCAGAAAATCAGAGATAACTTAGGTGAAGGGCTGAGTTTTATCGGTTGGCATGAACCTGAAGGGGATACAACGGCCAAATGGTTGAAAGAGAGCTATTACCCTAAAGCGACGTTGAAGCATCGAGTATCTGAATTGGTTCCGTTAATTTCATTGGCCGCTTCAGGCTTTGGTATGGCCTATTTGGCGTGTAACCTTGGCGATAGACACCCAAACCTTGTCCGCGCACCATTTCAAAAACCGTTACCTTACCGCAGCATTTGGTTACTGCTGCATCGAGATCTGCGAACGACGGCGAGAATTCGTTGCTTTGTCGATTTCTTAGCAGAACGAGTTCAGCAAAGAGAAAGTGAATTCTGGGTAACTGGGACGGCAAAAAAAGCATTTGATTAGTGATGCAATACTCGCTCAGATGCGAACTAACATGAAATAAGAGTTGTTATGAAAACGAACACAATTATAAATACCCTACTGACATCATTATTTTCGTTAGCTTGTTGGTCAGTCCAAGCAAATGAATCTGTGATGGATGAACAGCAACAAGTCGTTGAAGAGCTAAAAGCCATGTTGCAGGCCGTTACTGAGTATCAACAAGACACAGGCCGCACCTTGCCAATCACCCCAGATACAGACGTTGAGTATGGGTATCTCGCGATAGACTATTTGATCGAAGATCCCGGCATTGAAGGGTGGAATGGACCTTATTTACCATACAACAATGATTGGTTTGGCTTTGAGCAATACGTGAGTCACCCTGACTACATTGCCGCTCAACTCCTCGCGAAACAAGATACTCAATGGAGCAAAGGAAGTACACCAGAAGGTTGTGATGCCAATTCTGAATCTTGCAATGTGGCAGCGTGTATTTGGAGTGTCCCTGAGGAAGTAGCCAAAGGAATCAACAAACAGTTTGATGGTGTGCTAAATGGGGGCGAAGTGGATAACACAGGTACTGTTCGCTTTGAAGGTGGATTGGTGTGGATTGTGTGCATGACGGGCCAATCATATATTTATAATCAAGACTGAGCTTAGGCCATAGTCAATCGCCGCTGCCTGCTGTCGAGCTAATAAAACAGGTAGAGTGTAAAAAAGAGTAGTAGGCTTTTCTTCTTTCTAATCACTTTGCCAACCAGCTTCATTCTCAAAATAGGAATAACATAGATAGCATTTTAACTCTTTGTTTTTGTTGAGTATAAATTAGGCATCATATTTGCGTTAACCCCTTAAGACCAAGGATTTAGTCGACGAGGGGAATAGCATGAAGGCAGCGAAATTTATAGCGCTAACCGGTTGTTGCGTATCGATATCTGGCTACGCACTTACGACCAACGATCTATCGTTTGAATCAGGCAGTGAAAACGCCAACTACACCTACAAGGGTAAGCCGTTAGAGGCTACTTCGATTGCAGACCAGTTACCCCAAGACACACTTACCAACGTGTATTCGATGTTACCGGAAGGCACTTATGTGAATACTGCATTTATTTCACCGGAGCGCTATTCCAATATTGATATTGATGATGAACTTGGCGGCGCTGACTATGCGACTGCTTCAGTTACCTTTCTCAACGAAGGTGCAGGGTATCGCAACACGTTGGGCTATTTTGTTTATGACACCAACAACCCACCGGCTAACAAGGATGATATCGAAGCTCACATGGTGATCTTCCCAAATGCCTCAAAGGCACCTGATGGGGACATGCAAGAGGGTGACACGATAGACCTTGACGTGCAGCTTGCGGCAGGACAAACGTTGGCGTTTTTCGTTATTCCAAATGGTTGGAGTGCGAGCACATACAACAACATTCCATACCTTGGTCCTTGGAATACGCCTTTCTATAGTCTTTCTAGCTTGAACCCGGAAAGCACAGCGGATTATCGCAGACATAATGTTGCTTTCTTGGATACTGAGAATGAGTTCTTGGTACTTGGATTTGAGGATATTAAACGCCCTAGTGGTGACAACGATTTTAACGACTTAATCTTCACCGTGGACATTTCGCCTTTTTCGGCGGTAGATGGAGTCAATAATGACGGTACTACCGACTCAAAATACGAAGTGTTAGTGCAAGAAAATGACCCAGAAGTCACGGTTACTTCGGTTTACCCTAGTTCTGACACCTATGCCACGATGGCATTTGAAGATCGTTGGCCTTTGATGGGGGATTATGACTTCAATGATGTTGTCTGGCGTTACCGAGTAACAGAGCTTTTGAACGGTCAGCGTGAATTGAAAACCATCACGGTCGATTACACACTGCAAGCTATGGGAGCGGGTTACTCAAATGGCTTTGCGGTGAAACTGCCGAATGTCGACTCATCCAACGTAGCCTCTGTCACCGTAACCAAAAATGGTCAGGCTGTTGAACATGAGGTCTTGCAGGCGGGCAGTGAGACTGTTTTAGTGGTTTCGGAAAATTTGCGAACCGAGCTGGATGCATTAGGTGTTTTGACAGCCAGCTGTACTTTCTATCGTACTCAAAGTAGCTGCCTTGATGAGCAATCGGCCGATATTCTTAGCTATCAAATGGTGGTGGAGTTGACGACTCCCGTTGCACGAGACCAAGTGGGTTACCCGCCTTATGACTCGTTTATCTTTGCGTCAGAAGGAACTTACCACGGCAGTTTTGTTCTGACTTTCCCCGGTATGAGTTGGCAAACTCACTTTCAGTCATTTTCAGGGACAGGGGACATGAACAATGCTCTGTTTAATTTGCATGATGATGCGACAGGCGGCTCTAAATACTTCCTTACCAACAATAATATGCCATGGGCTATCAATGTTCGAGATGAATGGGAGCACCCAACCGAGAACACCGACATCAGCCACGCTTATACCAACTTTTCGACTTGGGTAACAAGCAGTGGTGAAACAGACACCAACTGGTACAACACGCCAACGAATGGCAAAGTCATTTCAGCCACGGAATAGCAAGGAGCTTAACATGAATACTTCAATCAAACTTCTGACCATCATGTCGACTTCCACGCTAATCTTGGCTTGTGGAGGGGGCGGTGGCGGTGATAGTAGCGGAGGCAGTAGTGGCTCTGGTTCTTCCTCTACACCAGCACAAACGCCAGCTCAAACTGCATCTGTAGAGCTTATTGATACTCAAGATATTGTTGCGCAGCGTGATTTTGCTTTTTGTATCGGGGATAAAATAACGCTATCGATGAATTACCAAGGCACTGCTGATGGAGCTTTGCACCTCTATACCAAATCGGCGTTTACGACTGAAGATGGCACTGAGATTGCTGATCCCATGTCCCGGATAACGACTATTTACCCGACCCGTACTAATCAGGTCGAGCTAGAAGTAAATGGCAATTGGAGCAAACTCTATGCACAGTGGGTACCAATGAGTGCCAGTGAGCCTGAGAAAAACTGGGTAATTTCGTTGAATCAATCCAATAACAACTACCATCTCGATTTTTGAAGCTTAGCGTTAATACTGAGTTTGAAAGGGCATTCTTGAGCTTAGGAATGCCCTTGTTCGACGCTATTTTGATAACTCTGCGGCGGTATCAACAAAGATGCCTTGGATGTCTTTCGCTTCACGCTCGGTTTGACCACCGTGTTTTAGGAACGCTTCGATGATCGCTGCAGTTTTTTGCTCTTTAGCGCGCTCTAAGAAGTAGCGTAGCTCTAGCTCTGCGCCGGCCTCTTCATCTTTAATCGATGTTGAGATGATCTCTTTGTACATCACGATGTCACGCACTTCTAGTTGGCTAATGACCCCCAATGTTGCGGCTAAGAAACCATCCAACTCTGCTTTTGGAACAAACTGAGTAATGATGTTCAACTGCTCTGCTTGCTGGGCGGTAAAGTCGTTGCCAAGTAACAGTGCTTGTAGCGCTTTGTTTTTGCCCATACGGCGAGCGAACTGAACCGCGCCTTGGCCACCTGTCGGAATGTTTACATGGATCTCTGGCTGAGCAAATGCGGCGTTTTCGGTGCCGTAAGCTAAATCACATGCCATAACAAACTCGTTACCGCCGCCACGAGCCACGCCATCAACCACGGCAACCGATACTTGTTTCATCGCTTTGATGTTGGCAATCATGTGGTTGAACTCAATCGAAGCTGCCTGACCACCTTGTGTGCCGTTGATGACATTCAAATCTAAGTGCGCCAAAAAGAAAGAATCATGAAGCGACTTAAACACCACCACTTTAGTGTCACGGTTGTCTTTTAGAGAAAGTACAAACTCGTTAATTTCATTGATCAAGTTAATCGTTAGAACGTTGACTGGTGGGTTATTGATTTCAACAGTAGCGATGCCATTTTGCTCAGTGATAGTTAGTGTTTTCATTGTGCTTTCCTCATTCACGCTGTGCGTGCGATGTTGATGGTTTTGTTGTGGGAACTACTCTCTCCCCCGTCGTATGCAGCTACTATAGATTTGTTATAAGATGAAAAAAATAAACAAAATGGCACATAATTGGTGCTATTAAAGCAACAATGATTTTGTAGGTAGGGCGTTATGGATTTCTCAAGTCGTTTATTACTGTTACTGGAAGTGGTTGAGCTTGGCTCGTTTACTAAGGTGTCAGAGCAAAAGAATGTCGATCGTTCGGTGATATCAAAACAGATCAGTCGATTGGAAGAGGAGCTAGGCGTTCGCTTACTGAATCGCACCACACGGTCTCTCTCGTTAACAGCAGCAGGGAATGAAATGATCAATCAAGCCCAAACTCTTCGTACATTGCTGAGTGACACTCACCGTTTGGCACAGAACTACCATGAAGAGCCTCGTGGAGTGTTGCGCATTACCAGTTCGACCATGTTTGGCCGCCAATACGTTCAAGAAGCGATTTCTCTGTTTCAGCAGCAATATCCAGATGTAGAGTTTGAGCTGCGCTTAGAAGATCGCATGGTTGATATGGTGCGTGAAGGCTTTGACATCGGTTTTCGTATTGGCAGACCTAAAGATTCGAGTTTGATTACACGAAAGATTGCTCGAAGCCGTTTGTTGATTGTTGCTGCTCCTGCGTTTATAGAAAAGCATGGTGAGATTGATTCCCTAGAGAAATTGGAGTCGCTACCCGCGACAATCTACTCCGCACCGGGTCTATTGTTTGACAGGTTCGGCTACCAAGATGAGCAAGGAGAACAGCAGTACTTTGAGTTGAACGCGGCTTACAAGGTAAATGATGTTGAAATGTTAGCGAGAAGTGCGGCAGGCGGAAACACACTTGCAGTAGTGACGGCGCAAATGGTTCAGGACGAAATCAAGCAAGGGAGGTTGGTGCCGATTATGACTGACTTGAACATAGATGATTTTGGTACCTTCTACGCCGTGTATCCGCACCGAGATGCGCCAATCAAAACGAAACTGTTCCTTGATACACTCAAAACTATTGTTGGCGAGGGTACGCCGGTCTGGGAGAACAACATTCCAAACTTCGACAAGATGTATGGCCACGGAAAGTAATTTCTACCCCACACCTTGTTTGAGTTGTTATTTTGACTGTTGCATTTCGACCAAACCACCGGCGTTATGCAGATTAGTAAACCCTTGAGCGGTTAAATACTGAAAAGCTTTACCAGAGCGATTACCGCTGCGACAGTAGAGAACGATCTGAGCGTCTTTGTCGATGTTAGCAAAATGCTTGTCTAGCTCAGACAGTGGGTAGTTTTGGGCTCTCTCTAAGTGCCCATCGGCAAACTCTTGTGGTGTTCTTACATCGACAATCAGAGCGCCTTGTTCAATCCATTCCCAGCCTGTTTCTGCTCGCTCAGAAGCCGATACCGAGGCACTAGCTAAAGATAATACTGCGATGAGTAGTGTGAGTGAGGTTTTCATTATCCATTCAGTCCTTCGTTTCCATACGCCATTATTCTAAGCGTCTAGGTCTGATTTTCCAGCAAAAGCAACAATATAAGTGAATATAAGCGTAAGCGACTATAGTCATGGTATGGATATAAAAGAGGAACCGTGATGCAACAGTTAGCGATTCAAGACCAAATACCCAATAATCACTGTTATGGCTGCGGGGTTGAGAACCACTCGGGCTTACAGATTAAAAGTTATTGGACGTCAGAGACAGAAGCAAGCTGCGATTTCAAACCTGAAAAACATCATTGTGCGGGGCCAACTCACTTTCTCAACGGTGGGATCATTTCTACCATCATCGACTGTCACTGTGTCTGTATGGCGATTGCTAAAGGCTATCAGATTCAAGGACAAGATGTTGGTGTTGGTGAGCCAGTATGGTTTGCGACAGGCAATCTTAACCTTTCATTCCTAAAACCCGTTCGATTAAATTCCACAGTGACGTTAAAGGCTAGAATTGTCGAAAGGCTGGAGAAGAAAATGGTGCTGACCTGTGAACTCTTTTCCCAAGAAGAGTTGTGCTGCCAAGCCGAAGTCGTCGCGGTCAAAGTGCCCAATGCATGGTTTGCTGGGGAGTAAATCAGTGCGTCTAATGAGCGGAGACTTGGAAGCAGTTTTTACCAGCACTCTTCGCTTGATAAAGTGCCTCATCTGCTTTTCGGAAACAATGGACGCTATCAGTTGATAGATGAGGGGCTACGCCACAACTGATTGTTACCGCTCGATCAATACCAAAGTCATGCCTTTCTAAGGCTATCTGGATAGATTTTATTCTCTGCTCGATAATGGCATAGTCGGCGGCGTCGAAAGCAATCAGAAACTCTTCGCCTCCCCATCGTCCTACTTTTCCGGCGCCCTCAACTTCCGTTTCTAAGATACGAGCCGCTTGGATAAGCACTTGATCGCCGACATCATGGCCATAGTCGTCATTGATTTTCTTAAAGTCATCAACATCTATGATGGCAAGCCACTTTACCTGTTGAGATTCAAGCAACAGTTCTTCCATGTGACGTCGATTAAACAATTGAGTCAGCATATCAGTATGAGATAGAGCTTGAAGCTGTCGATTAGATTCTCTTAACAAGGCGAGCGTTTTACGACGTCCTGAGTCATAGAAATAGGCGATCGAGAACAAAAACAGATAGACGATGGACAGGTGAATAAAGCTAATGGTATCGAATGGAATGGGTGGCCAGTTGTGCATATCAATTAGGCATATGTACGAGATGATCGCGAAACTAGCCGAACTAAACACTGAGCCTACTTTGTAACCAAGGACAAATATGGCGACTACAGGTGTTAGGAACGCAAAAGCTAATGCAAATTCACTGTGTCCAGAGCCGACGATAAACAGCAAACTGACAGATGTCATCACTACTACCATGATGGTTGCCGCGACCTTTACATTACGACTTTGCCACAACCAAAAGTAAGCCAATAAGCAGAGCGCTAATCCCGCTGCTTCAATAGACGCTAATAAATAATTTGGAATAAAGACGGTGTTGTAATAAATGAATAGCGAGAGTACGGAAGATAAGATCGTCAGAGAAGAAAAGACAAAGACACTGTCCCTAAATTCTTCTTGAGTTCGATTTACACCAAGCCACTTTTCCAATCCTTTAGTTAACACAGCAATCCATATATTCATTGGTTCCGATGCGGGCAATATACCTTAGTATTTATAAATGGCAACTGAAGTTACAAAGTTAAATTTTGAAGTATTTATGAGGTAAATATACGGGTTTAAGTGGGGAGTATTTATCGATGATACGTGCAGTTATAAAACAATAAAAAAGCCAGCATTGAATCTTGCTGGCTTTTGGATTTGAATAGCAAATAGGATTAAGAAATATCGTAACCTGCTGCTAGTAATAGACCGCGTTCATGTTTGATTAGGCTTGCACGGTCTTCAACGAGCTCGTGAAGGGCTTGGCGAGGTTTGCCCGCAAGCGCGTGATAGTCTTCAAATGATTCAACAGATTGAATCTCTTTGAACATTTCACTGATTACGTTACGTGCTTCGCAAGGGTTGTCATTTGTCTTAAAGTACTCGACAGCCAGAGCCGCGGCTTTTATCTCAGCAATAAGTTCAATTGGACTGTTTTGTTGAGCGATTGATATATAGTTATCTAAGACGCGCTTTGCAAATAGCAACTCGTTTAGAGGGATATCGCGACCACTTTCTACGAGTGCTTGGCTTAAAATAGTATTTGAGCTCATGTTTAATCCTTAGTTACATCCGACAATCTTTTAAAGCAGTCTAAAATAATCGGAGTTTAAAAAACACCATTTCCGTTAGCAATATCTCCCCCACTGATTAAGGAATATACTCGCATTGAAAAATCGAGTGCTTGAATTGAATCCCAGTGCTCTACGATACGGCCATTTTCAAGACGCCAAGTATCTATAATATTCATCCCTTTTTGGTCGTTACCACGATCATCTTTGTCTAATGTCGCGTGTGAGTGAAATATGACATAGTCACCATCGACGTAAATGTGTTTCACATCGTAGGTGTAGTCTGGGTACTCCTCGACAAACTCTTCGAGAAATGAAACAAGTCCGGTGACTTTGTCAGGTAGGTTACGGTTGTGCTGAACGTAAGCACTGTCGTTATAGTTTTCTAACACATACTCAAAATTGTGGTTGTTCATTAAGTTTTGAACAAAATCGGTGATTAGGGTTGCGTTCGCGAGTTCTTCTTCTGTCCAGTGCGGTTTTTGCAGTGAAGGTAGGTCAATGGTCAATGGATTGTTTGCTTGCGCGTAAGTTGCGGTGCTAACAAGCAGGATTAGGCTAGTCGTAATGGCTTTTAACATAGGTAACTCCGTGACTGTTTGTCTTGTTTGGTATACATTGGTAACTATAGTAATTAATAGTAACCAACTGTACAAGAAGGCACCAATTCCTACCCTAGGCACATTTTGGTAACTCTTGGCAGTGAAAGTGATGAACTGGGAAAGAAAATGGCAAAAGAAGAACAGCAAGAGAGACGCAAGTTTTACAACAATGAGGATTGTCCGGTACGTAACGTTGTTGCGCAGATAGGTGACAAATGGTCACTGCTGATTTTGTTTGCGTTGGTGGATGGCCCTGATAGGTTTAACGCCCTAAAGTCTCGCATTGAGGGGATTTCGCAGCGAATGTTAACGCAAACTCTGCGTGACTTAGAGCGTGAAGGTTACGTGGAAAGAACGGTGTACCCAGAGGTGCCTGTTCGTGTGGAATATGAACTGACCGAGATGGGGCGAGACATTGTCAAACCGCTCTACCAATTAGTGTGCTGGGCTGATGATCATCAAGATGAAATTCGACGCGCTCGTAAGATCTACGACGAAAAGAATGGATGAGAAATGTGATTGAAAGCTGTCAGTTACCTTTCATAAATAAGGTAGATGGGCAGAATAAGCGAGTGTGGAAAAAGTTATCGTAGACTCATTCGCTTGCTCGCTTAGATTTGTTAACAAAGGACAGTACGGGCCTTTGTTATTACAATTTGTGCACTAAATTGATACCTACAGACGTGCTATCAATTCCATTGCTGCTATAAAGGTTCATCCATTCAACTTGCAGTTCAACAGGGCCGCCTTTATGAACAGCAGCACCTATACCATATTGAATATCACTGTCTGTATCAGTAAATGTACTCCCAGGAATGGATATTGCCCCTTTTAATTGGCCGTACCCAATGGTGCCGTAGACTTTTATGTACTCACCGATGGGAACGTGGCCTTTGCCATATACACCAAACATTCGTTCGACTTCATGTTCAACGCCCAGAACTTCATCTTCCGAGACGCTGCCATAGCCTCTAGCTTCAATCGCAAAGTTTTGTGAGAACTGATAACCCACGATTAACCCCACTAACGAGTTGTCAACGGAGTAGCTATTCAGAATATCAGAATTTACCGATGAATACCCAACACCGATGTAGGGGTATTGATTTGCTAAAGTGGTAAACGAAATAGCACACGTAACGCATGCAGAAATGAAAATTTTGTTCATAAGATGCACCTAACCGTCATTGAGTTTCTTATCAATTTTGATCTGAATGGCTAGTTATGCAAATTTTAGGATTTAGTAGTGAGTTGTAGCTCACATAATGCAATTGAGCTCATATTGATGTTTTGCTTGTATTTTGAACGTAACTACTCGTGTTGATACGCTTAAGTTAGACCGCCTAGCTCGCGTTGGGCTAGGCGACCTGATAGTGAGTTTAGATATAGACAAGCTTAGCAACAAAGATAACCGTCAAAATGTACATCGAGATAGAGACATCTTTCGTCTTACCAGTCGCGACTTTAAGTACTGTGTAGGTAATAAAGCCAAGTGCAATACCGTTCGCGATTGAGAAAGTTAACGGCATCATCAGTGCAGTAATTGCGGCAGGTGCGCCGTTTGTGAAGTCTTTCCAATCAACGTGCTGCATACTGCTCATCATGACGAACGCGACATAAATCAGAGCACCTGCGGTCGCGTAAGCGGGGATCATCCCTGCCAGCGGAGAAAGGAAAATAGCAGCCAAGAACAGTACCGCGACAACAATCGCAGATAAACCCGTACGAGCGCCTGCTGCAACCCCTGCTGCACTTTCGACGTAACTGGTGACAGGTGGGCAACCAACACATGCGCCCGCAACACTGGAGATTGAGTCTGCCTTTAACGCCTTGCTAAGCCCTTTAATTTTGCCAGTTTCTTTATCGACTAAATGTGCTCGCTCAGCCACGCCCATCAGGGTTCCGGCGGTATCGAACATATTTACGAACAAGAACGCTAAGATGACACTCACCATTGAGATGTTGAATGCGCCAGCAATGTCCATCGCCATAAAGGTCGGAGCAATACTTGGTGGAGCGGCGAAGAAACCATTGTACTGAACTAGGCCTAACATCATACCAATCACAGTAACGCTGAGAATACCGATCAGAACCGCACCAAACACCTTGCGCTCGCTGAGGACAGCAATGATTAAGAAAGCAATCGCTGCTAGCATAGCGTCAGGCTTGGTGAAGTCACCAAGTGAGACCAAGGTTGCTGGGTTTTCTACGACGATACCGGCTGTTTTGAGGCCGATAAGACCAAGAAAGAGGCCGACACCAGCTGTCATTGAGTAACGTAGACTGACTGGAATACTTTCAATAATCCATTGACGGACTTTATAGAAACTCATTCCGACGAAGAGGATACCCGATAGGAACACCGCGCCTAGCGCAATTTCCCAGCTGTAGCCCATTTCACTGACGACCGTGAAAGAGAAAAACGCGTTAAGGCCCATACCGGGTGCAAGACCGACAGGCCAGTTAGCGAACAGTCCCATCAATAGACAACCAATCGCGGCGCCGATACAGGTCGCGACGAAAACAGCGCCTGAGTCCATGCCAGAAGCGGCCATTATTTGCGGGTTGACGAATATGATGTAGGCCATGGTGGCGAAGGTGGTGATCCCGCCAATCATTTCGTTTTTTACACTGGTTCCATGTGCTTTAAGTTTGAAGAAGCGCTCAAGTAAACCACCTGATTGTTGCTCGTTCAGCACTTCCGCTTTGCTTTCATTCATGTCAGCAAGTCCTTTAGTAATGTTTTGCTTAAATTGAATACTGCTTTTGGCTCGATTTAGGCGCAAAAAAGCCCGCAAGAGCCATTCAATTCTCCTGATACAGTTCGTTGTTAGAGTGTTAGATTATTAGTATGTTATTGGGTGTTAGCTTCCACGATAGGTAGAAAAGCTATAAGGCGAGACAAGCAGTGGTACGTGATAGTGTGCGCCTTCCTCTCCTAAGCCAAACCGAATGACCACATCGTCTAGGAAAGGAACCTCGCCTAAATCGACGTCGCGATGCTGGTAGTACTCAGCGACATGAAACACAAGTTGGTATTTTCCCACAGTGAATTCAGCGCCTTCTAATACCGGTTTATCGGTACGGCCGTCAAAGTTAGTCGTGACTGATTTAATTTTGGTGAGGCTATCTCCTTCAACACGGAATAGCTCTACTTGGATATTGGCTCCTGGCACGCCGTGCATTGTATCCAATACGTGTGTTGTTAGTTTTCCCATATCTGAATATTGCGCCTTGCGCTCTCCTTCGCTCAAGTAAAATTAAATTGTATACAAACTTTCTTTAGTTTTGTCTTCCATACCTATAGTTGTACACAAAATATGCGGATAGTAAAGTCTGTTGTTATAAATTTGTTACTACTGGCTGAGCCGTTTTTCTCAGTGTGTGACCTCTATTTTTGGCGTTTTGTTTATCTAATTGAGCTAAGTTATTGAAATAATACCTTTTGTTAACGTTGATTAACTTTAGAAACAAAATCTTTACATTAAGATATTTTATTGTATACAATGAATATAACGAAGTAACAGAACATAGGTCTTGTTTTAAGGAGAGCTCAGATGGATAAGGATTATTCACGAGATCTGATTGGCTACGGAGCGAACCCTCCTCACCCTAAATGGCCAGGCGGTGCTCGTGTTGCAGTGTCGTTTGTATTGAATTACGAAGAAGGCGGGGAACGTTGCCTACTTCATGGTGACGATGAATCCGAAGCCTTTCTATCCGAGATTCCGGCGGCTCAGCCTATTAAGGGTGAGCGCCATATGAGTATGGAATCAATATACGAATATGGCAGCCGTGCAGGTGTTTGGCGTGTGCTCAAATTGTTTGATGATTATGAAATCCCTCTGACGGTGTTTGCTGTGGCGATGGCCATTGAACGACACCCAGATGTAGCCGAGGCGATGATACAAGCGGGGCATGAGATCTGTAGCCACGGTTATCGCTGGATTGACTATCAATACATGGACGAGTCGCAAGAGCGCGATCATATGATGAAAGCGATAGAGATCATCAAAGAGATTACTGGTGAGCGCCCATTGGGTTGGTATACAGGCCGAACTGGTCCCAATACCCGCCGACTCGTGGCAGAAGAAGGAGGCTTTCTCTACGACTCTGATGCGTACGATGATGATCTACCTTATTGGCACACCGAAGCAGGGCAACCTCAATTGGTGATTCCTTACACCTTAGATGTTAATGATATGCGCTTTGCCACAGTGCAAGGCTTCAACTCGGGTGAACAGTTTTTCCAGTACCTCAAAGATACTTTCGACACTCTCTACGACGAAGGCAAAACCGCACCAAAAATGATGTCGGTTGGTCTGCACTGCCGCTTGATTGGCCGTCCGGGACGTATTGCTTCACTCAAACGCTTTTTAGATTACGTAAAACAACATGACGATGTTTGGTTATGTCGCCGTGTTGATATCGCTCGTCATTGGCATGAGCACCACCCATACACACCAAACAAGGAGAAATAACATGACTGAATTTCGTTTTTGCAAACCATCTGAAATGGCACGTTCGGAATTTGTCTCTCATTTTGGTGATGTGTATGAACACAGTCCTTGGGTCGCAGAATCTGTTTTCGATCAAGGGCTTAACGACCAAGATAATGTGGTCGCCAATTTGCACCTTAAAATGGCTGAAACGCTGTTGGGTGCGGAAAAAACAAAGCAACTAGCACTTATTAATGCGCACCCTGACTTAGCGGGGCGTGCAGCAATCAATGGAGAACTTACAGCTGCATCGACGGCTGAACAAGCAGGCGCAGGTATTGATCAATGCTCTGCTGAAGAGTTCAAGACATTCACTACGTACAATGACAGTTACAAAAGCCGCTTCAACTTTCCCTTCATCATGGCAGTGAAAGGGGCCAATCGTTATCAAATTCTTGAGTCGTTCGAGAAGCGATTAGGCAATGATAGTGACACTGAGTTTGCTACAGCGATTCAGGAGATCAACAAGATCGCTCTGTTTCGCCTACGAGATATGTAAGTCACGGAGATGGCGACTATTTCGTTTTAACACAAATACTCACTTAACCTATTTTTGAATAATTGGAAGGATAAAGGACATGTCCTTAGATATTGAACAATACATTAATCTTGCTGACGACAAACTGGGCGCAGAGGCTATCTTCGCCACAGACGATTTCTTTGCTGACAAAAGCCGACTTCTACGCCGTGAAGCGCCGGAGTGGAAAGAGGGTGTATATGATGACAATGGCAAATGGATGGATGGCTGGGAAAGTCGTCGTAAACGCGGTGAAGGCTACGATTACTGCGTGATCCGTTTAGGTCTTGCTGGCACGATTGCAGGTGTGGATATTGATACCTCATTTTTCACTGGTAACTTCCCGCCTTCTGCATCCATTGATGCGTGTTACTCCCCAGACGGTGACCCAACTGATGCAACAGAGTGGCAAGAGATTCTTCCGTCAATGAGTCTTCAAGGCGATCATCATCATATCGAAGAGATCGCTAGCGAAGAGGTGTTTACTCACTTACGTCTAAATATCTATCCAGATGGCGGTGTTGCTCGTTTGAGAGTCTATGGTCGCCCAAGCGTCGATTGGGATCGTGTGGATTCACAACAAAAAGTGGATTTAGCTGCGGTTGAAAATGGTGGCCGTGCGTTGGCATGTAGTGATGAGCACTACGGCAATAAGTCCAACATCCTTGGTCCAGGACGCGGTGAAAACATGGGTGATGGCTGGGAAACAGCACGTCGCCGCACGCCAGGTAATGACTGGGTGATTGTCGCTCTTGGTCATGCAGGTAACGTTGATCGCGTTGTGGTCGATACTGCGCACTTCAAGGGTAACTTCCCTGACAGCTGTTCGATTCAAGCTGCTTATGTGAAAGGTGGTACAGACGACCAAGTCGCGACGCAAAGCTTGTTCTGGCGCGAGCTATTACCAGCTCAGAAACTCAAAGCTCACGATATTCACGAGTTCACGTCAGAGGTCAATGACCTAGGTGCAATCACGCACGTTCGTCTGAATATTTTCCCTGATGGTGGTATTAGCCGTCTGCGTTTGTTTGGTACAAAAGCGAGCTAGGCGAGGGAATGATTATGAGCAATGGAATTCGCCGTTTAGAGATCGAACCTTTAACCAAACAAAGCTTTGCAGAGTTTGGGGATGTGATTGAAGTGGATAACAGTGATTACTTCATGATCAACAAAGGATCGACTCGTCGTTACCATAAATTAGCTAAGACGGACGTTCAAGATCAAGGTGGTGAAGCCATCATCAGTATCTTTCAAGCGACACCGCTTAGCTACCCGTTAACGATTTCAATGCTAGAGCGTCACCCTTTGGGCTCACAGGCTTTCGTTCCGTTGCTTGGTCAACCGTATCTTATTGTTGTTGCTCCGAAAGGAGATAACCCATCACTGAGTCAGTGCCGTGCTTTCTGGAGCAATGGCCGTCAAGGTGTCAACTACCACAAAGGCGTTTGGCATCACCCTGTTCTCGCGTTGACGGATCAAGACCAGTTTCTGGTCGTCGACCGCGGTGGTGAAGGGCATAACTGTGATGAAGTCTTCTTTGAAGCCAATTTGGTTTCACTACACTTAGAAGATATTCCGACGAGTAACAGACAGGAAGTAATGCTCTCAGAGTAGAGTGCTGTAAGAAGGAATTTATTATGGATCCACATATCACGGAGTGGTTGAATCTAGCGATTCGCTGGGTTCACATGATAGTTGGCATCGCTTGGATTGGTGCTTCGTTTTACTTTGTTTGGTTAGAAAATAACTTGAACAGAGTCAATCCAAAAACGGGTCTTTCGGGCGACCTTTGGGCGATTCACGGTGGTGGTATTTATCACCTAGAGAAGTACAAACTTGCGCCGCCAGAAATGCCAGAACACCTGCATTGGTTCAAATGGGAAGCGTACTTTACGTGGATCACAGGTGTGCTGCTACTGGCTGTGGTTTATTACCTCAATGCTGAAATCTACCTAATTGCACCAGGCTCAGGCATGGAGCCGACAACAGCGATCGCTATCGGTATTGGTGCCTTGGTTGCAGGTTGGTTTATCTACGATCTCCTATGTGACTCGCCATTAGGAAAAACACCAATGTTGCTCGGCGCAGTGCTATTTGTACTGTTAGTGGGTGCGACTTATGGTCTATCTCAAGTGTTCAGTGGACGTGGTGCGTATATTCACGTTGGTGCAATCATCGGTACCATCATGGTGGGTAACGTATTCCGAGTGATTATGCCGGCGCAGCGCAACTTGGTGAGTGCAATTGAAGAGGGTCGTGAACCTGATCCGGCACTGCCAGCGAAAGGTTTGCTGCGTTCTCGTCACAACAACTACCTGACGTTGCCAGTTCTGTTCATTATGATCAGTAACCACTTCCCAAGCACTTATGGTTCAGAGTACAACTGGGCAATTCTTGCTGGCCTAGCGATCTTTAGTATCTTGGTTCGCCATTACTTTAACACGCGCCATGGTAGCCAGAAGTTTGCTTGGACTGTCCCTGTAGCAGCACTGGGTATGATTACGCTTGCGTTTGTGACTTCGCCTTATGCGAACAGACCTGCCGCTCCGGTCGCGAAGGCACCTGTGGCAGTGGAAGCTTCATCAGAAACTGCGACGGAAGTGGCCTCGACAGATCATGGTCAAGCAGCGACGGCCTCGGCGCAACCTGCGGACACTGGAGTCAACTTTGCGAAAATCAATCAAGTGATTCAAGAGCGCTGTTCAGTGTGCCATTCAGCGACGCCGACGCATGCCTCTTTTGCTGCTGCGCCTGCGGGTGTCATCCTAGATACACCACAGGAAATCAAAGCAAACAGTCCGCGTATCGCGCAAACTGTCACGACCAAATACATGCCACTTGGCAATATGACTCAAATGACTGAAGACGAGCGTACGCTCATTGGAAATTGGGTCGCTCAAGGTTCATCGATCAATTAATGGGCCGCTTCACCTAATCCCACTTATCGGATGTTGAGTCCGATAAGTGAGATTCATGCAAACGTGGTATTTCCCGCTATTTATCTCATGTGAGATCCCCCGGCCCCTGTTCCGGGGTTTTTTATGTCTCAAAAGGAGTTTGAAGCTATGTGAAGTGCGTTAAGTATTCGACCTAAAACAATGTTGTCGACCGTTAGTGCAGAACTCAACAAAGGCGTGATAATGAGTACCCAAACGATGACCGTTGGTAGCTTGCCTTTTATAGGCTGAGAGGAATTAGGCTTGCAAGCTTTGGCAGGATAAATAATGCGCCCTTCTTGATAAGACTTATGCGTGAGCTCAGGAATGTAATCATTGTATCGGTACATAATGAATCCTCTTTGTTTTGTAGTCGTGACGCCGTAAATTTAGCGTGCAGAGAGCCGCGCTCAGCATTTATTGCAGAGCGGAAATGATAGAATTTTGATTGCTTTGAGTAACTGGAGAATTAAACGTTTAGCGGTCGATGGCAGTTAAAAGCGTCTCACCTTGAGAAATCGAAGTGCTTAAATATTGCTGTAGCAACGGAGTAACCACCCCCCTTAGCCACTTATGCGCGGCGCTATGATGCTTTTTGGCATGCCAGACAAGGCAATATTGGTGTGTCGGGCAATCAAAGGGCAACGCACGTACAGTGACGGGATACTGCTTATGATAATTTTCAGCTAAGTGCAGTGGCATCGTTACAATCGCTTGTGTTTTAGCGACGGCCTGAACCGCAGAGCAAAACGTCGGGGCCTTGCCTGCTACCTTGCGTTGATAGCCATGCTTGTCCATTTCAGTTTGAATGAACCCCTTGGTGTCAGTGACATTATGCACTTGGATATGAGACTGTTGCGCATAGTCTTTTAGAGACCACTTCACCTCGCTAAGAGGGTGATGTTCCGACATGACTGCAACGTATTTATCTTGCCCTAATACATGCATATGTAAGTTGTCAGGAACGTCATTCGCCATCACTATTGCAAAGTCGAGCTGATCACTTGCTAATTCACCCAAAGCGGAAGATTGTAGAATACGGTACTCACAATAAGCATTTGGTGCATCTGTCTCTAAAACCGGATGTAAAAGCGGCATCAAGCAAGGGGCTAAGTATGTGGTATAAGCTAGATTAAAACTGCCAGTGTACTGCTCGGGAACAAAAGCTTCTTTTTGATACAGTGAATTTACCGCCTCAAGCAATTGAGGCAATTGGTATAGCAACTCTTCACCTTTCTCTGTGAGAACATAGCGGCGACCTTCACGTACCATGATAGGGTCACCAAACTCATCTCTTATCTGCTGAAAAGATTTACTCAGTGCAGGTTGAGTTACATTAAGTCGCTCTGCTGCTTCGGTCAGGTTTTGAGTTTGCAAAATTTCATGCAGAATCGGCAACAGTTTGTAGTTTTTCACACACGCCTCTTTTACCGTTTTTTTAAGAAGGGAAGTTCATTCTTGTTCACGGAATACTTTGTGATATCAATAAGGTGTTTGTCTGCGTCAGTATATTGGCTGACATCATAGTAAGGTGAAAGACCCTAAGATGATATGCTAACTCAATGATTAAAACTCATACCCAACACCAACAAAGGCACTTTCGGTTTTCGTTGCGGTATCGTAAGCACCACCCAACTTCGCCGTTAACTGGCCGCTAAAACGCTCACTCACACCAAAAGCGACCGCTTGAGCATCGCCGTGGTAACCAAGTGCGGCTGTAATTGATAACTTGCCCACGCCATAAGGTTCAACCAAACCTGCAAATGCTGCTGATTCCGCATAAGCGCCGTCCACCTCTTTCGCCATCTGAATCATATCTTGCTTCAAACCTTGAATCTCATTGTGGTTTTGCAGGATCTGTTGGTCTTGTCTTGAATTCGCCAAAGCATTGCTATGAATCTGGGCATCTTGCTGAAGGTTGGTGCGAACGTTTTGCTGATGCGTATCACTAACAGCCTGCTTAATCATTTGGTTTTCACCTTGTAATGATTCAATGCTTTGATGGTTGCCCGCTATTTGTTTATTCTGCTCGGTATTGATTTGAGCGTTTTCATCATGCAATTGACTAACCATCATTTTTGTATGATCACTTCCTACTTGTAGTGATTCAATATCGTCTTCGGCGTGTGCCATTGCTTCTGCATTGTGTTCAATGTTTTGGTGGTTACCCGCTATTTGCTTGTCCTGCTCGGTGTTAATGTAAGCATTCTCATCGTGCACTATGGTTACCATCATTCTCGTATAATCAGCGCCTATCTGAAGCGACTCAATATCATCTTTTACGTGTGCCATTGCTTCTACATTGCGCTCAATATTTTGGTGGTTACCCGCTATTTGTTTGTTCTGCTCGGTGTTAATTTGAGCATTTTCGTCATGCAATTGGCTAACCATCATCCTTGTATGCTCACTGCCTACTTGTAGTGACTCAATCTCGTCTTCGGCGTGTGACATTACTTGTGCATTATGTGCAATGTTCCGAAAGTTCATCGTGGTCTCTCGATTTAAGTGCTGAAACAATATTGAGTAATCAGTATCACTTGCGAGTGATGCACTAGATACACTGATGGCAATTAAACTTAAAGTTGCTTTAGTTAGATTATTCATAATGTTCTCCTCATGAATGACTCATTTCGTTGCGTTGAATAAACTATAAGAAGAATTTATGCATGAGAAAAATGAAAGTTAATTCTACATTCAATAACTAAAAGTTATACATGTAAGGCTAACCCTCAGATTGGTGAGTACCCAAACTTTTTCGACTGCTATTCATAACTTAATACCATCTCTGACGGGTAGTTATCCTGTAGGGTTGCCCCTAGTATTACTGACTCCAGCAATGAAAACTCGCAAGGAAATTGAACATGGCATATGTAAAAGCGCAGATCGTTAATGGGTTTACCAAAGGCGACAAAGGGGGAAACCCTGCAGGGGTGGTAATGAATGCGGATCAATACTCCGAGGAAGAGATGTTAAGAATCGCTCAAGAGATTGGCTTATCTGAAACCGCATTCGTTAGCCGTTCTCAGCGTGATACTTACAAACTTGATTTTTTCACCCCTAACCAGCGTATTGCTCACTGTGGCCATGCCACAATTGCAACGTTTTCGTACCTGGCTGCTCAGGGGCTAATTCAAGAAGGTGAAGCGAGCAAAGAGACCGTTGATGGTTCTAGGAAGATTCTTATTCAGAATGGCGCGGCTTATATGGAGCAACTCGCTCCAACCTATGACAAACCAAGCCAATGGTGTGAAGTCGTCGATAAAAAAGATGTGCTGGCAGCACTTGACCTTTTTCCCTCAGATTTAATAGAAGGGGCACCGATTTTAAAGGTCAATACTGGTAATAGCTTTGTCATTATTCCGGTAAAAAACAGCACGATCTTACAAAACCTTAAACCTGATTTTGACTTGATTGAAGATATTAGTAACAAATTAGATCTCATTGGTTTTTATGTCTTCACTCAAGATCACGCCGACAATAATATTGCAGCTACGACGAGAATGTTTGCACCTAGATACTCAATCAAAGAAGAGTCAGCAACAGGCATGGCGGCTGGCCCTCTTGCTTGCTATCTATACGACTACCTTGAGCAAGGTTCTTCTGAAATGACGATTGAACAAGGAGCATACATGACCCCTCGCTCACCAAGTTTGATCAACGTATCGCTCAATGTTCACCAGCAAAAAATCACCGGATTGATGGCTGGCGGCCATGGCAAAGCAATGGACGAATTAGAACTAAAGCTATAGCAGCGAATAA
The DNA here is from genome assembly GCF_013114545.1 of Vibrio sp. RE86. GTDB lineage: Bacteria > Pseudomonadota > Gammaproteobacteria > Enterobacterales > Vibrionaceae > Vibrio. The sequence goes on from NZ_VTXI01000002.1 coordinate 165,108, forward strand.
GACGTTCTCATCGAGTAGTGCTTAGCATTTATAGCGACTTTCCCAAAAATGGCCTTTGCATTGCTCTTCTTATTTCGAAATTAAGACAGGACTGCTGTAAAGGTCAGTCCTTTCTTTTAATTAAAGGTCTGCATCGTGTGTGAAACGCTGTCTAGTAACGGTGCCCCACTTATGATCTTGATAGATATCTTCTTCAAAGTTGCCAGAGGTGTAATCACCGACGACATCACGCCAAAAGTGAATTGCGTGGTCAGCGCCAGCGACTTGTTTTATTTCCCAAGAGCCACCTAAGCGTTCAAATAGTTGTGAGATGAATCTTTTGCCTACTTTGTTTTTACGAAAGCAGGGCAGAACGTAAAAGTCACAGATTTCAAACTCTTGTGGAGACTTTTCATCGATTGCCGTCAGGGCAGCAGGAACTCCTTCCAAGTAAAGTAAGTAACCTGTGACGTTTCCCTCTAGCTTGGGATAAATCTCGAATAGACCGTCTTTATTAGGCTTGTCGTCAATAATTCTAGAAAACTCGGCACCATAGCCTTGATACAAATTGGCATAAACATGGGTGTTGCTTGCGTCAACTTTTACTATGTTCATTGAAAGCTCTCTGAAGCTATTTTGAAGGAAGATTCATATTAGCGCTTCTTTGCTTTACTCGCACCAATGAACGTTCTTTAGAATCAAGAATTCGAAATTTTTAAAATATTCGCTTGACCTCAACTTAGGTTGAGGTTTCACAATCGCGTCTAAAGCTTAGGTTATCAGCCACTTATTTCACTTTCTTTAGGCTGAGCAACCTAACGATACATGATCTAAATTTGAGGACATTACATGAAAGTATTAGCTTTTGGCGCAAGTAACAGCAAAAATTCGATCAACCAAAAGTTGGCGTTGTATGCTGCACAACAATTCGAGGGTGCCGATGTTTCCCTCATCGATATCAATGATTTTGAAATGCCTATCTATAGTGAAGATAGAGAGCAAGAATCAGGCGTTCATGAACTTGCACACGCGTTTTACAACGAGCTAGGCAGCGCAGATCTTATCGTTGTTTCATTTGCCGAATACAACGGAACCTATACTTCCGCGTATAAAAATCTCTTCGACTGGACGTCCCGAGTTGATATGAAGGTATTTCAAAATAAGCCTGTTTTGATGTTATCTACTTCCCCTGGCGCCAATGGTGCTCAAACCGTTCTTGATTCCGCCGCGTCAGCAGCACCATATTTTGCAGCAAATGTTATCGGTACAATTTCTCTACCTAACTTTTATGACAATTTTGACTTGGACAAAGGGGTGGTTACTCAAGTTGAGTTTAATCAAGCCCTAGCGTATGCGTCCTCAGCAATTTAGAGCGGTGAGTAATATGAATGAGCAAATGTTAAAAGCGTATCTGAGTAAAGTTGGATTTGAGGGAGCGGTGACGCCTGATCTTAAAACGCTTTATGTGTTGCACCAACGACAGCATCAAACGATCCCCTTCGAAAACCTTGATGTTATTCATGGCAAAGGAGTCCAGCTGGATGAAGAGGCTCTATTTAGTAAGCTGCTTCTTAGCGATAGGGGTGGGTACTGCTATGAACTAAATGGGCTATTACACCTTGTGCTCCAAGCCGTCGGCTATGATGTAGAACAGAAACTAGCGAGAGTGCACTTATCGGGTAAACCGTCTGGACGTGGACATCTAATCAATACCGTTACAATTGACGGTCAAATTTGGTTAGTCGATGCTGGATTTGGTGCAAGCACTCCAAGATCACCTCTACCGCTGGTTTACGAGACAGAGCTGACTACAGATACACAGACCTTTAGATTTGTGAAAGATCCGAACTTTGGAGTGATGTTTCAAAGTAAAGAGGAAGGGGCTTGGTCAGATCTCTATAGCCTAGATTTGGGCTACGTTTGTAAGGGAGATATTGATTACGGCAATCACTTTGCCTCTACTGGAGAAGGCTCGTTGTTCACTGCCAACATTGTTGCTGTTTCTAGAACAGAATATGGCCCTAATGTGCTGTTCAACAATCGTCTCAAAATCGCCCAAAAAAGTGGTCACGTTGAAACAATATTGGAGAGTGAAGAGTCATATAATCACGCACTAAAAACCCATTTTAATATTGTGAACGAAGTACCTTTCAGTACGCTTGAAAGCTATTTTCAGCCAGCTTAAGCCACTTTGGTATCGACTATTTTATATCGACTTCAAATGCGCCCCAAGAGGTGGGTTCGCCTTCACGAGTTAAAGGAAAGAGTGCTTTTTCAGGCTTGGCGTAGCTTAAACGATGAACTCTTTGAGTCACATGATAGCTGTCGAGCCCTGAAATCGTCACGAGATCAAGTGACTCGATATCAAGGTACCCATCAGGCATCAAGGCGCGCTCTGGGGCTGCAATCGTAAGAACTTCCCCTATCACCATTTCGGTGTTGTTACTGGCAATAGAAATATGCTCTTTGAGACGCAGTCCGATTCTTAAAGCACTCTCTAAAACGAAAGGACAAGGAAAGTCGTCTTGATAATAGGGAGTGAGTCCGACAATCTCAAATTCTGACGCCTGCTGCGGGTAACGCGCTGACGTTTGATGAGCTTGAGTGACAAAGTCTGCGCCAATGGCGTTAATGGTGAAATACTCGTTTTGCAAAATGTTGTCGAGAGTATCTCGCCTAGTCGTTGCTGGACGGGAAACGAACGCGAGTAAAGGTGGGTTGGACCCTAAATGAATAACAGAACTGACGACGGATAGGTTTTCCTTGCCATCGTTATCGCGTGTGCCGATAAGGTTCGCGCTTTTGAAGCCAGCTAGCGAGTTCACCAGGCGAGCGCGCTTGCGGTGCTCCATTCTATTTAGGTCTTTCTGTGAGAGTGTGACATTAGGCATATGCTTTAAGAGGGGCGTAAGAATACGCCCCTACCATTCCTTATTTCGGCATAATTACAGTGTCAATCACATGGATTACACCATTTTTCGCTTTTACATCGGTTGCTACAACGGTTGCGTTATCGACCATGACCTTGTCGCCCATGACTTTTACCATGACATCTTGTCCCTGAACCGTCGTTGCAGAGTCTAGCTTCACAACATCCGCTGCCATGACTTTCCCTGGAACAACATGGTAGGTCAGAATTGCGACTAACTTATCCTTGTTTTCTGGCTTTAACAGCATGTCTACGGTGCCTTCAGGCAGTTTAGCGAAGGCTTCGTCTGTTGGTGCAAAAACCGTAAATGGCCCTTTGCCTTTTAATGTATCCACCAAACCAGCGGCTTTAACAGCTGCGACCAAGGTAGTAAAAGAACCATTTTCAACAGCGACATCAACTATGTCAGCTTTCTTCATGCCGTGATCATGTGCACTGACGGGAATAAGAAGTGACACACTGGCAAGTAGAGCGGTCGATAAGAGCAAAATACGTTTCAACATAATGTTTTCCTTTAATGAGTCGGGTACTGCACGTTCCTTGTTAGAGGTGATGAGTTGTACGCAAGAATATTTAGGTCGATCAGGTGTTTTGAGAGGGCATTGAAATTCTTGGGAACAAATTCAAGAATCACCTTGATCTTGGTATCACTTTGGTCTGTTCTAAACGTCTATACTCTTTTCAGGCTTATATAGTAGGTCAATGAAAACTAGGGAAATAAGATGCAATCAGATAAAGAAAAAGTGAAAGAGTTGCTGAACAAGACAATCTATGGTGTCTCCGCTTCAGAAATGAAGATCATCATAGGTGTAGAACAAGAGGCGGCCCTTAGAGCAATTCAAGAGCTTAAATCAGAAGGCGAAGATATCCATTCTTTAGGCGAGGGCATGAACCCAGAAGAGTTAGTTCTTTATTCGATTGGAGAGATAACGCCATAATCCTAGCCACTCATAGTCGATTACCACTGCAGTAAAGCAAAGCGCTCCAGGGAAGGATAGGAGCGCTTTGGTCTAGGAAAGTTGGTCTAAGTTAGCCACTAGCTAGCGAACTTTTTTACGTCGATCTGCCCGTTAGCGTCGTAAGCTTTTTCACCGAAGATGAAGGTCTCACACACAGTGCGGTCATCACCTAAGCTCATCAAGACAAACAGTTTTTCTTCAAGCGTGGTTGCTTGGTTCATTCTAAAGCGCATTAGCTGAGTCGCGTGTAAATTAAGCACCACAAAGTCCGCTTCTTTACCCACTTCTAAGTTACCAATCTTATCTTCAAGGTGCAGCGATCGAGCACCGCCGAGTGTTGCTAAGAAGAGAGACTTCAATGGATGAAGCTTTTCTTGCTGAAGCTGCATGATTTTGTACGCTTCACTCATGGTTTGCAGAATCGAGAAGCTAGTACCTGCGCCCACGTCGGTGCCCATTCCGACTCTTACGCCATGCTCTTCAAGTTTTGGTAGCTTAAATAGGCCAGAGCCTAAAAATAGGTTGGAAGTCGGGCAAAAGGCGATAGCAGACTCGGTATCGGCCAGGCGTTTACATTCACAGTCTGATAGGTGGATGCCATGTGCAAACACGGAGCGCTTGTGCAGCAAACCATAATGATCGTAAACATCAAGGTATGAGTCACGCTCTGGGAACAGATCTAATACCCATTCAATCTCTTTCTTGTTTTCAGAGAGGTGAGTGTGCATATACACATCAGGGTATTCTTCGAGCAGTTTACCTACTGTTGCAAGTTGCTCTGGTGTACTGGTTGGCGCGAAACGAGGGGTTACGGCGTACAGCAGTCGATCTGTGTTGTGCCATTTCTCGATAAGCTCTTTTGAGGCTTCGTAGCCAGATTCTGGGGTATCGGTTAGGTAATCTGGCGCGTTGCGATCCATCAACACCTTGCCCGCGATCATGCGCAGTTTGCGTTTTTGCGCTTCTTCAAAAAATACATCCACCGACTCTTTGTGCACGGTACCAAAAACCAGCGCGGTAGTGGTGCCGTTGCTTGCGAGCTCGTCAAAAAAGAGCTTGGCCACTTTATGGGCGTAGACGGGGTTCTTGAAGCGACGTTCCTCAGGGAAAGTGTAGTTCTCAAGCCAATCAAGTAGCTGTTCACCATAAGAGGCTATCATGCCCGTTTGAGGGTAATGGATATGGGTATCGATAAATCCTGAGGTAATCAGCTTATCTTCATACTCAGTCATGCTGATATTTTTAGGCTGGCGAGCGAGGACTTCTTCAGTTTCTCCGATATCGACAATATGGCCGTCTTCAACGACGATCACCCCATCATCAAAAAACTGATATGAATTATCCAGACCGACATCTTTCGGGTCAGCGATGCTGTGCAAAATGGCTGCACGATAAGCTTTACGTTGCGTTGTCATTGTTACTTCCTTTTAAAACTCCATTGCCGTGCAATCGAGTTAGGCGATTTTCTCTTCCAATTGGGAATCGCTCTGTTGATTACTTTTACTGTGTGTCGTAGGTCGTTTTTGTTCAAGGGGAATCCCCTGATAGTGTGCGATGAGTTCACCAGCAACCGATACCGCGATTTCAGCTGGGTGCTTGCCATTCACCATGCTGACACCAATTGGGCAAATCATAGTGTCGATCTGTGCATCGGTGTAACCACGCTGCGCTAAACGCATATCGAACTTTTTACGCTTGGTGAGTGAGCCAATCATGCCGAAGTAGACGCTGTCATCACGGTCGATGATGGCTCTTGCTAGGTCAAAATCGAGCTGGTGGTTGTGAGTCATCACCAAGTAGTAGCTGTTTGGTGGTAAATCACGAACTTCACCCACTGGGTCATCGGTGACCAGCTTGGAGACATTCCGTGGCAGCTCTTCAGGAAAAACGTCATCACGCTCGTCAATCCAAGTAACTCGGAAGGGAAGGGTGGAGACGATATGTAAAAGGGCTTTGGCAACATGACCCGCACCGAACACAACCAGATGTTTTTGAGCGGTGCCAATGGGTTCGAAGCTCAGCGTTGCCATACCGCCACAACATTGCCCCAATTGTGCACCAAGATTAAAGCGTTCGACTTTGAGTGAGCGTTCACCCGCAATCAGCATTTCACGCGCCATTTTGGTCGCTACATGCTCAAGGTGACCACCACCGATAGTGGCAATCAGTCGGTCACGGGTCACCAGCATTTTGGTTCCGGCATCCCTTGGCACAGAGCCGCGGTCTTCCAATACCGTTACCATCACACACGGTTCGCCGTTTTTCTCTAGTTGTGCCAGTTCATGAATCCAATTGTCCTTAAACATGCGTCTCTCCTTGAACGGTTAAGCCTTTTGTTATGCTTCCTGAGTGCTTTGCTGTGCGGTCTTTTTAGGCTGAGTTACTTTAGCTATCGCCATCAGAACGCGCTCTGGTGTCGCTGGTGTATCCAGTTTTGGAATTGCACCCTCTACAGCAACAGAAGCAATAGCATCTCTTAGAGCGCTCCACACTGACATACCGAGCATAAACGGCGGTTCACCCACAGCTTTTGAGTTGAATACCGTATCTTCTGGGTTTGCTCTGTTTTCCAGAAGATGGGTATGGAACTCGATTGGCATATCTGCAATCGCTGGGATTTTGTAACTTGCTGGGCCGTTGGTCATCAATCGGCCTTGCTCATTCCAAACCAGCTCTTCAGTGGTTAGCCAGCCGACACCTTGCAAGAAACCGCCTTCAATCTGACCAATATCTATCGCAGGGTTCAGCGAAGCGCCTACATCGTGAAGGATATCTGCACGAAGGATCTTGTACTCACCGGTTAACGTATCAACCACAACTTCTGAACAAGAGGCTCCGTAGGCGTAGTAGTAGAACGGACGGCCACGTGCTTTCTCATGATCGTAGTAGATCTTCGGCGTACGGTAGAAACCAGTGCTCGATAGCGATACTTGATTGAAGTAGGCCAATTGAACAAAGGATTCAAAGGTCATGATTTCATCACGGATGACAATCATACCGTTCTTAAAGATCACCTCTTCTGGCGAGACTTTGAAGTGACTAGAGGCAAAATCAATTAGACGTTGTTTGATCGTCAGTGCGGCGTTTTGGGCTGCTTTACCGTTGAGGTCGGCGCCCGATGAGGCCGCGGTTGGCGATGTGTTCGGTACTTTGTCGGTATTGGTAGCGGTGATTTGGATACGTTCAACATCAACTTGGAACTCCTGTGCAACGATTTGTGCCACTTTGATATTCAAGCCTTGTCCCATTTCCGTACCACCGTGATTCAAATGAATACTGCCATCGGTGTAGATGTGTACTAGAGCACCTGCTTGGTTTAGGAAAGTCGCCGTGAATGAAATACCAAATTTCACCGGAGTAATCGCTAAGCCTTTTTTCAAGATAGGGCTTTGCTTGTTGAACTCAGCAATGGCTTTACGACGCGCGTGGTAGTCACTGCTTTGCTCAAGTTGTTCGGTGATCTCTGGTAAGAAGTTATCTTCAACCGTTTGGTAGTAGTGAGTGACATTGCGTCCTTCACCACCGTAGTAATTCGCTTTACGCACTTCGAGTGGATCTTTGCCGAGATAGAGGGCAATTTCATCCATGATGTGTTCAATCGTCATCATGCCTTGCGGGCCGCCAAAACCACGGTAAGCGGTGTTCGATGCCGTGTTGGTCTTACAGCGATGACCAGTTACAGTTGCGTCCCCTAAGTAGTAGGCATTGTCTGAGTGGAACATCGCACGGTCGACAATCGAGCTTGATAGATCTGGCGAGTAACCACAGTTACCTGCCACAATGATCTCAGAGCCTTGAATCACACCATCATCATCAAAACCAATTTTGTATTGGTTGTAGAATGGGTGGCGTTTACCCGTCATGGTCATATCTTCAGCACGAGGTAGGCGCATTTTAGTCGGACGTTTAGTAAGATGAGCAATCACGGCGGCCATACACGCCGGCGCTGCTGCTTGGGTCTCTTTACCACCAAAACCACCGCCCATACGGCGCATATCGATTACGACTTTGTGCATCGGTACACCCAGCACTTCGGCCACCAGTTTTTGTACTTCAGTTGGGTTCTGGGTAGAGGTGTAAACGATCATGCCACCATCTTCAGTTGGCATTACGCTACTCACTTGGGTCTCAAGGTAGAAGTGCTCTTGACCGCCGATATCAATATCGCCCTCAATCACGTGTTTGGCATTCGCAATCGCTGTCGCTGAGTCACCACGTTTTTGCTGGTGGCTTTCTGTCACGAACAGCTCTTTTTCCAGTGCTTCTTTGACATCAAGAACAGGTGGCAGTGCTTCATACTCAACGATAGCCGCTTGAGCTGCTTTACGTGCTGTTTCCATATCGTTAGCAGCAACGGCAATGATCGGTTGGCCGTAGTATTGCACTAAGCCATCAGCCAGTAGTGGATCTCCGGGGAAAACCGCGCCTATGTCTAGTTGGCCAGGAATGTCTTCGTGGGTAATGGCAATCGCAACCCCTTCAAACTCATAACATGGCGAGACATCAAGCTTAGTGATTTTCGCATGTGCTTGGGTACTTAAACGAGCGTACACATGGAGCTGGTTAGGGAACTCTAAACGGTCATCGATGTAAACCGCTTCCCCCGTTACTTGTTTAGGGGCGCTGTCGTGTTTTACGCTTTTACCAACGCCAGTTTTAAGATCCTGCTTTACGATGGCGACCATCTCATCATGAGAGAGTGTCGGCTGGTGTGCGTTAGACATAAGACGTTACCCTTGTTTCAATCTGGTTGTTGTGATGGTTCTGCTCGATGTAGAAACGACGTAGCATGTTGGCCGCTGTCATCGATCGATACTCTTTGCTGGCGCGGAAATCGGACAGTGGTTCAAAATCGTTATAAATCTCTTTCATCGCTTCGTCGACATGGGCCTGAGTCCACTCTTTACCTAACAAGGCATTTTCACAGCGCGTTGCGCGTTTTGGCGTTGCTGCCATCCCGCCAAAGGCGATTCGAGCGCTGATCACTTTGTTCTCTTCAATTTCGATATTGAATGCGCCACAAACCGCAGAGATGTCATCATCTAAACGTTTAGACAGCTTGTAAGCACGGAATGTCTCATTGTCTTTTGGCTTTGGAATGATCACTTGCTCGATGAATTCACTCTCTTGCTGAGCAGTGACTTTGTAGCTGATGAAGTAATCTTCGATTGGCATAACGCGAGACTGTTTTCCGCGACGTAGCTTCACCTGAGCATTCAACGCGATAAGCAGTGGCGGTGCATCCCCAATTGGCGAAGCGTTACCAATGTTGCCTCCCAACGTGCCTTGGTTACGAACTTGCAGTGACGCAAAACGGTGGAGTAACTCACCAAAGTCGGCGTAGTGGTTAGTCAGTAGTTTGTATGCGTCACTGATTGCTACGTTGGCGCCAATGTGCAGCGCATCTTTACTCTCTTCACACACTTTCATGTCTTCAACTTGAGTGACGTTGATCAATGTTTCGATTTCACGGTGAAACTGAGTCACTTCTAGCGCTAAATCCGTACCACCGGCAACTAATTTGGCGTTAGGGTGAGAAGAGTAAAGAACAGCCAGCTCGTTAACGCTACGGGGAAGGTATGCAGTTAAGTTGCCATAACTTAGGCTTGCTGGCTGTTCTTGTAGGGTTTGCAGTCTTGCGATAGTGGTTTTTTCCAACTCAACGAACTGATCCATCAATGGCTTATCAGAAGCTAAAGACAAAGCTGCATCGACAATCGGGCGGTAACCGGTACAACGACATAGATTGCCTGCCAGTGATTCCATCACATTTTCTTTGTTTGCTTCTGGCTTATTCTTGCTTAAAGCGAACATTGACATGATGAAACCCGGTGTACAGTAACCGCATTGTGAACCGTGGAAGTCGACCATCGCTTGCTGGGTAGGGTGCAGCTTGTCTTTGTTTTGTAGATCTTCAACGGTGATCAGTTGTTTGCCATGTAGGCTAGAGACGAACGTCAAACAAGAGTTCACGGAGCGGTATTGAAGCTTCCCTCCGATGACCTCACCGAGTACCACGGTACAGGCACCACAGTCACCTGAACCACAGCCTTCTTTTGTCCCTGTTTTTTGTACTTCTGTTCTCAGGTATTGAAGCACTGTCATATTCGGTGACAGCTCACTTTCTTGTTTGAGTTCTTGATTGAGTAGGAAAGTAATCAAGAGACCTCCTTGTATGTTGACACTTTATTCCAATGTTATTTTTCTGACCTTTGGGTCAATAATTGGTTATTTTGACCTCAAGGTCAACTTTGAATTTACAAAAATGCAACATTATAGACGGGCTTAATGGGACTCATTGGCGGACTGTTTCTACGTAAGGTAATGAAAAATAGAACTTATTGTTGCCAATCTGGTTGAAGAATCTTTATGTAAAGTTTTTTAATATTGTACTTTTTATTGTGTACAATTTTTAAGGGTGAGGACTAGATGTCATCCTCAAGAACGAAGAATGAGTGAGTTGGGGATCTGTTTAGTTCAATGAATCGTTAGGGAGGTTCTCTATTCCTTCCCTTGTCAGCCTAAGAATGAACAGAATTAAAAAGCCCATCGGTTTGATGGGCTTGAGAATAGATAGTATCGCGTGTTAACGGTTGCTCAACAGGTCGGAGAAAACATCATGGAGATTGCTCGAAGCCATGTTGCTATCAAGGTTGAGTTTCGAACGGATATGATTGATGTGCTCTTGCATCATATTTATGGCTAACGATTGATCGCCTGCTTCAATAGCATCGAGTAAGGCCGTGTGTTCATCCTGAGAGCAGTTAGAGTGATTACCCGTTTCATACTGCGCGATGAGCAACGAGCTTTGTGATACCAGACTGCGTTGGAATGCAAGCAAAGGGGCATTGTTTGCCATCTCTGCCAGTTTAATGTGGAACTCACCTGATAGGCGAAGGCCTTTACCATAGTCGCCATCGGCAAAAGCTTGGTTCTCGTCTACAACCAATTTTCGGCACTCTTCCAGTTTTTCCGCCGTGGCATTGGTTACCGCAAGTTCTGTTATTGCAAGCTCCATCACTTCACGGGCTTTGATAATCTGCTTCGCTTCATCTTTTGTAGGTGCTGCAACCATCGCTCCACGATTCGGTCTGATCGTGACAACTTGTTCCATAGAGAGACGTAATAGAGCACGACGAATGATGGTGCGGCTGACGCCAAAGATCTCTGCCAGTGCTTCTTCACTGAGTTTCGTTGCTGGTGGTAAACGCTGCTCAAGTATCGCATCAAAGATGTAGCAATAGACAACATCGTCCTGAGTTTGTCCGGCGACTTTGGTTTTAATGTTTTTCGCCACAGAGTTTTTCAGATTGGTCATAGCAGGACTTAATCCTCAACGTATTTATTTCCTTAATAGAACAATCATACTTCACTTTGTATACAGGTGACTAGCTACACACTCCAGTTGGAAGGCGTAAACAAAGGAAAATGCGAGGGCACGCCGTTGAAGCTAGGATAAAACCCGTACAAGCAATACCAATCAGAATAAATATCTGTTCATTCTTGCTGGTTAAAATCGCTGATAGCTTCGTTGTAGATTTTGTAGGTAGGTCAACTAGCTAGCTGCAATCTACGCCTTGCTCTAAGCAATTGTTCCTGCGCAATTATCTGACCACCTATTTATCCAGATAGGTATAAGAAACCCGCACCTTTCGAGTGCGGGTTTAATAGTGAACGAGAGTGAAATTACACTGTAAATCTGCCGACGAGATCGTAGAGTTCGTTCGCTCTGTGATTAAGAGCCTGGCTGCCTTCGCGGTTTTCATTGGCGAGGTCGGCCGATTGTGAGCTTTGGTCAGAGATAACGACGATGCGTTGAGAGATCTCTTGACCTACAAGGCTCTGCTCTTCGGTTGCTGTTGCAATCAGGGAGTTCATGTCCATGATTGTGCCGATCGAATCTTGAATTTGAACTAGAGCTTGAGCCGCAGCATTCGCTTCATCGACTGTGCTTGCGCCTCGTTTTTGGCTTGATTCCATCGCTTTCACAGCGTCATCTGAAGCGGCTTTGAGCTGTTCAATCATCTGGTGAATCTCACCTGTGCTGTCTTGAGTGCGGCTAGCAAGTTTACGCACCTCATCGGCTACAACTGCAAATCCGCGCCCTTGCTCGCCCGCTCGTGCAGCTTCGATTGCGGCATTAAGTGCCAGTAGGTTGGTTTGCTCTGCGATATCTTGAATCACCTCTAGTGAAGATGAAATGTTCTGAACGTCCCCTTCCAAGCGAGAAATGACGCCATTGGCTTGCGATACTTCTTCCGCTAGAGCTTCAACCGATTGAGCCGCTGAGTTGACGATACCTTGTGCCTCTTTGGCATTATCATCCGCTTCCTTGGCTGAATGAGCCGCTTGGCTTGCGTTATTAGAAATCTCACTCGCCGTCGTTGTCATCTCTGTCATGGCCGTCGCAACCTGTTCGGTTTCAGAACGTTGACCTGAAGCAATCTCGTCAACCTTGTGTGCGCGTTGAGACATGTTATTGGTCTCTGACACCACTTGCTGGCCGACGTCACTTACGTTGCGGATAATTTCTTGTAAGCTTGCGACAAATGCGTTGAAGTTTCGGCTGAGCTTTGAAAACTCGGGTGCTTTAAAGTCTTCCATTCGAGCCGTAAGGTCAGCGTCACCACTAGCGAAAGAGCTAATCGACTCATCAAACATTTCCAATGGTCGCATGATGGTACGGTTAACGGCGATTGCGAAGACAGCGACGATAGCGGCAATCACTAAACAGAATATAATGATGGCAGATAGCGTAGTTTGAAGTGCAGAGTTGGTTGAGGCTTCCATTTCCGCGACGATAGCGTCGATGTCATCGGTGTAAAAACCCGTACCTAGCATCAGATCCCACTCAGGAATCAAAATTGAGTAACTCAACTTAGGCAACGCTTCTGTTTGACCAGGCTTTGGAAAATAATAGGTTGTGAATTCGCCTTTGCTCGCATTGCGAATAAGGTCTTGGATTAGGTAATTACCTTGTTTATCTTGTAGATTCCAGAAGTTCTCCCCGAGCCCTTTGTCGCTTTTACCAACTGCAACACGAACCCCTTTTGTGTCGTAGCCAAAGACATACCCTGATTCGCCATACTCGAGAGTTTTGAGGGTGGGTAACGCTTCTTCAAAAGAGGCGCCTCGTTCAAGAAATGGAGTGATGGCAGACTTTGCCATTTGAATGTAGTTCTTAAGTTCCGCTTTTTTCATGTTCATCATGTTAGAGCGGGTGAGCTCAATTTGTTGTTGATTCAGCTCGGTGGTTTTAACGTAAGTTACCCCCATCATTCCAAGTGCGATAACCAGCAGCGGTACCAGTGCCAAAATATAAAGGCGGCTACGAATAGTAAGACTCATACAAACATCCTGTTTTTGTAGTGTTGGCTTCTCACCTCAAAATGCAATCGTTTGCGCATGGGTGTGGAACCTGTTTATGGATTATTCTTTTTAGACCAAAAGTTTATTCTATAAGATTAGCTAAATTATCGGCGGGTTTATGTGAATCTTGAAAGGTTTGCACGTCTTACTTATTAGACATTAGTTCAATTTATTACTTACATTGATTGTTATCACAACGGCTTTTGCCTGTCAGGAGCTTTGACCAGCGATAACGGTTTCGAGCAAAGTGGAGATAGGCGATGTCGGCAAGTGGTTTGATAAGCTTCCATCTTAGAGGTGCATACAGCCAACCTTTGCCAACGAGATGCCAGGCTTGATAGGTGACGTCAAGGCCGAGTAGAAGATCTCCGTCTTGGTTAATGGCATGCAAAATGGTCGACGCCTCTTCGGGGTCGATGTGCGGATATTGATTGAAAGCGGAAGTATGGATATCAACTGTTTGTATTAAATCGTTGTGGTCGCGCTGTTTTAGATACGTCATCTCCTTTACACAGAGAGGACAGTATCCGTCGTAGAAAATGGTGAGTTGAGTCATGGTTACCTCTTTTGGCAGTTTCTACGACGAAATGCGCATTATTGATCAGAGTCTAGTTTAGCCAGATAACGATGCCAGTTATCTGAAATCGCTTGGTATTGGAACACACAAAAATCTTTGCGATCGGCAAGGTAGTCATTCTCGACCTCATCTAGCAAATTAGCATGTTGTTCTGGATCGCTGCCATAGACTAAGCAGAGCGTTGAAAAGTAGCGTTGAAGATCGAAACTGTGCTCATCAATATATTCGCCAAAATCGTAATAATCAGGTCTGTCTTCGGATTCAAAGGCAAACATATCCGCCGCACTGATCGCAGCATCAGCGCCATTTTCGACGTATTCGATCATCAATACCGCGGCAAGGTTATCGACTGCGTCTTCTTCTTTGCCCAAAATAGGGATGTTTTGGTCGGCAATATAAGCATGCCCAGCTTCATGGATGAGTGTGTGCAGCACCGTATCAATCGCACCTGATTGCGCGGTTTTTCCATACTTCTCTTGATAGTCGTTTTTAGAAAAGTAGGTCAGTGCTTCATGGTAAAAAGAGTAGGGCATTTGGACGACGTGCTTTTCTGGATCATACAGCGGACCATCGTCACTGCCGTATTCAATGGTCAACGTCTTGTTGAATGGCATCAGTTCGTCTGCTAATTCAATCATGGTTTCATTAACGCCACTTTTCTTGATGTCATCTCGCGACTGTTGCGCGTCATGGCCTTGTGGGTCTAGATAGCGAATTGTAATGTTGTCAGCGGCTATAGCAGCGTTCGAGCTAAGTAACGCAGCAAGTAAAAGGGTTGAGCGAAAATACATAGATTGGCCTTATTATTCTAATCAATAAATAGCTTTACTTTATACTGACATAGAATCCTAAGATTCGCTTACTCTTGCCGCCTGAAGGAGACCAAAGATGAGAAATGAACCACTTTTAAAACAACTTTGGGTTGAGAAGGCGCTGTTTATCGTCAACGATTTCAACGAGCTGTTTACCTCTACGAACAACGAAAATAAAAGAGATTATAATTAGGGCAGTGAGTGGGCTTGTGCTACACTCGCCGCCCTTTTCTGTTTCTGTGAGATATTTAGCCATGAGCCTTAAAAAAGAACTGCAAAACCTACATAACCGAATTGATAACTGCAATCGTAAACTGGAAGCAGCGAAAGGCCGTGGTGATAATGAAATGATCTCTAAGTTCACCAATGAAATTGAAAAGCTGACTAAAAAAGCGAATGCGATGAAGTACAAGCAGAGCTACGACATGAACAAAGAGCGTAAAAGCCTGCTAGACATGCCATTTTCTCGTGAGATCACTAAAGCTGAACAAGCGGATATGGGTAAGCTGAAGAAGTCGGTTCGCGGTCTAGTGGTTGTACACCCAATGACTAAGCTAGGTAAAGAGCTACGCATAGAAGTCATGACAGGTTACGCACCGAAGAAGTTCTAATTGACTCGTAAAAGTTCGAATCAAAGAAAAAGCGCCGTGATGGCGCTTTTTTGGTTTTTCGACTTAGTATCCCATCAACTGCAGTAAGTTCTCTGCGGTTTTGATCGCTTCTTTACGATTAGCGATATTGAGCTTTTGGTAAAGGTTACGGATATGGGTTTTAATGGTTGTTCCTGCCACATCAAGCTCTTGGGCAATCTGCTCATTACTAAATCCTGAGTAGATCAAACCCAGCACCTGCCATTCACGTTGAGTCAATGGGCTTGTGCGAACCAACTCCGGAATATTCGGGTGATTAACCAGCTTTTCAATAAACTCTTCATCAAAGTGGATAGAATTACTGCGTTGGTTGGTTGAGATATCTTTAAGCAGTTGTTGAGTACGGTGGCGTTCAAGATCGCTTAACTCATTACTTTGGCTTAATGACTCTAAGATATGACCAATCTTCTCACCATCGACCAAAAAGTTACCCAACATACCTGTCTGGTTGGTAAGTGCTAACGCCTCTTTCAGGTGTTTTCTAGCCGACTCTTTATCTTGCTGCGATATAGCCAGCACAGACTTAACGATAAGGTTTCGGTTGGTATCTGTGAGTAGCTCGTTTTCGCTCGCTTGATTCTGTAAGAACTCCAACGTCTCATGAGCATCTGTGTAATGACCAAGTGCAATCTGAGCACGAGAGATATTACGCCACTGTAGTTGGGTAAAGTGGTTGCAAGCTTGCTGCGGACGTACGGTTGTTTCTAGCCATTGCTCAATGGAATCTAAGTTACCACGCGCTTGCCAAAATAAGATCAGAGACAACGAAGCATTCGCCGTCCAATCGACGTGGTAAGTGGATTGCTTCAACAGGTGCGAGATTTGTTCGATGAATTTGCCAGCCTTATCAATTTCACCGCGGCCAATAGCGATACGCGCAAGCATGGAGTAGCTGTGCAGGTGTTTGCTCGGGCTGTGATTTCCAAGAATATCTAGGCCTTTGTAGGCACACTCTTCCGCTTCATCCAATCGGTTCCAGCACCAAAGAATCTGTGCCCGAACACGCAGTAAAAATTCGTGAAGAGGCAATTGTTGTAGCTGCTGATCTTCAATCAGCTTAAAGGCGTTGTCTTGAATTTCGAAAGCGGCTTGGACATAACCTTGGGCTATCAAGATCTCGCTCTGTTGCAACATTGCCCATAGAGCTTGATGGTACACCTGATATTGACGTGCTAGCTTTTCTGTCTGCTGCATCATCGGTAGAGCGCGGCTTAAGTGGCCTAATACATGGTTCACTTCACCAATGACTGACGTGGCAACAATACGGCTGCGATAGACAGTGCTATCGACTTGGCTAAGGGCCAGTTCAGCGAGTTCTAGTGCTTTCTCTGGCTCATTCTGGTTAATCGCAACTTGGGCTCTTAATGCGTTGAATTCACCTTGTTCTTTGGCGCTCAATACGACATTGAATTGCTGCATGTATTCATCGGCTTTGGAAAGGAGATCGCCAACATCATTGTATCTGTGTTGACTTTGCGCTAGCCAAGCTTGAAGCATACAGAGCTTAGGTTCGCTGTAGAGTTGCTCTGGTGCAAGCTTATTGATCGCCGTTTCAAGGCTTTGCAGTTCACCGCCATTAAACATCTTCCAGCCGTACTGAGTCAGAATGTCAGCGGTGAGCTGGTTATCTTTCGCCTCTTGAGCATGATGCAAAGCTTGATGTGGTGATGAGAGCTTCAACCAAGCTTTAGCCGCGGTCTGGTGCAGTTGTGTCTCTTGCTGTGGAATACGTGCAGTACGCTCGTGCGCCAAAAATTCGGCAAACAGGTTATGGAAGCGGTACCAGTTTTGCTCGCCTTCAAGAGGATGAATAAATAGACCATAACGGTTTAGGGATTCAATCATACTCAGTGCATCTTCACGCTGCGTCAGCTCACTCACGAGGTGATCGTTAAAGTGGTTGAGAACAGAGCACTGAAGCAAGAATTGACGAGTCTCTTGATCGAGCAGATCAAACACTTCTTCGACAAGGTAATCCCACAAATGAGCATGATTAAACTGCGAGAAAGACTCCGCTGACTGTGCCAACGTTTTGTGTTGGTGTTGCGCTTGAAGGGCAATTAACTGCAACGCCGATGGCCAACCCTCAACGTAATTTCGTAGATTGTTCGCTGTTGTGTCATCAATGCCATCCGCAACACGTTGATTAAAGAAACGGGTAGTTTCTTCGGTATCAAAAGCCAGCAGCTCATCGCCAATCTCAATCATCAAATCACGGACACGTAGGTTTGCGGTACCTAGAGGAGGTGCGGCACGACTGGTAACAACTAACGTGAGATTGTCTGGCATATGCTTTAGGAAAAAACGCATCGCCTCATGAATGTCATCATCTGAAATGAGGTGATAGTCGTCGAGCACAAGGAAACATTCTTGATGAAATTGAGAGATCTCTGTGAAAACTTCGCCGAAAAGAGAATGAAGTGACGAGAACTGACGCTTCTCTGCCAGTTTTTGTGAATTCGGACAGCTACCGTTGGTTGCCTTATTCAAAGCTTGGAGAAGGTAGTTCATGAAACGGAACGAGTCGTTGTCGCTTTCATCAATACTGTACCAACCAACGTGAGACTTATCGGACAGCCACTGCGCAGCCATGGTTGTCTTTCCGTATCCTGCTGGAGAACGAAACAGCACCAGCTTATAAAACGGGGCTTGTTGCAGTAAGTCCAAAACCCTAGGACGCACGATGGCATTGTGAAGGCGACCTGGGCGCGTCAGTTTCGAAGGAATCCACATCTTTCTGTTCCCTTAATCCATGATGTATTGCTCGTTGATGCAAAACAGTGCTGCAAGTCTCGACAAATCTAACTGCAGTTATTCCGCTTTATAAGAATGGTACTTGAGAAATGAACAGTACGGGTTGAGGTAACAACGGGATTTTTGCTTAATTCACAAAATGGGGTGAACTACGCCCTAATTTTGTGATGTTTATCACTTAATGGTGTGGTGGCGAGTGGGATCGAAACACCTATTTGCACCAAATATTATGAAAATTGCAGCGTAAGTAAAATCTTAATGTGATCGAGTATGCATATTCTTCAATTAACTATTTTGTTCGAAACCTAAGTTTAATACATCAGGTATAGGGTAATTTCGTTGGCGGTGTGATCTTAATCACCAGAGCTCAGTCGTGTTGAAAGTTTAATGAGAGTTAGATCACTGAGCGTCTGGTTGTACGCCCTCTACGCCCTATGTCCTCCTCCCAATACGCCGTCTAGGTAGGAGGATGTTACGCACGCCATATCAATGCACGATATGTCTCAAATGGATTAGAACCAATAAGTGAGATTTCTCTTATGAAACCTACGCAACAAAAACAATTTGATAAAGCTTCGTTCCAAGCAAGCGTTAAGCAACATCTATCCACTACGTACGCTAAGACTGAAGCAACCGCGACACCGCGTGATTGGTATCTTGCAATGGGTCGTGCTCTTGCTGAGCTAACAACATTAGACCTGCTTAAAACTGAGCAAGATCCTAAAATCCAAAGCGCAAAAAGCGTTAACTACTTATCTCTAGAATTTCTAATCGGTCGCCTGACAGGTAACAACCTTATCAGCATGGGTCTGTATGAGCAGATTACAGATGCGATGGAAGAACTTGGTCACAATCTAACTGACTTACTTGAAGAAGAGCGCGACCCATCACTGGGTAATGGTGGCCTAGGCCGTCTAGCAGCATGTTTCATGGACTCATGTGCTGCGCAAGAATTCCCAACAGTTGGCTATGGTCTTCACTATGAATACGGCCTATTCAAGCAATCTTTCCAAGAAGGTCGTCAAAAAGAAGCACCAGACGCATGGCGCGGTGTTGAAGGCTACCCGTGGGAAGTGGCTCGTCCAGAGCTTGCACAAAACATCGGCTTCTTCGGCCATGTGAATGTGGAATATATTGATGGCCGTGAAGTGCGTACTTGGGTACCAGGTATGGAAGTAAAAGCGATGCCTTGGGATCTACCAATCGTAGGTTACGAGTCAGATACCGTTTACCCACTGCGTCTATGGGAATGTCAGGCGATTGCACCATTCTCACTAGCAAGCTTCAATAACGGTGATTACTTCGAAGCGCAACACTCGCTAATCGATGCCGGTAACATCACCAAAGTGCTTTACCCGAACGACAACCATGAGAAAGGTAAAACACTGCGTCTAATGCAGCAGTACTTCCACTCGGCAGCATCGGTTCGCGACATTTTACGTCGTCACGAAGCTGCAGGTTACTCATTAGAAGACCTTCCTAAGCAAGAAACGATTCAGCTAAACGATACGCACCCAACAATTGCTATCCCTGAACTAATGCGCATCTTACTAGACGAGAAAGGTCTAACTTGGGATCAAGCGTGGGAAATCAGTGCGCATACATTCGCGTACACGAACCACACACTACTTCCTGAAGCATTAGAAGCATGGCCTGAATCTCTGATCCAACGTCTACTTCCACGCCACATGGAAATCATCTTTGAAATCAACCA
Source organism: Vibrio sp. RE86 (assembly GCF_013114545.1). GTDB lineage: Bacteria > Pseudomonadota > Gammaproteobacteria > Enterobacterales > Vibrionaceae > Vibrio. Next base: position 184,851 of record NZ_VTXI01000002.1, read on the forward strand.
CCGCTTCCTACAAGAAGTTCGTAAAATGTGGCCGGGTGATGGTGAGAAGCAAGCGAAGCTTTCTATCATCCAAGAGGGTTTCAACCGCATGGTTCGCATGGCTAACCTATGTGTGATCGGTTCTTACAAAGTGAACGGTGTAGCGGCGCTTCACTCTGAGCTCGTTAAGAAAGACCTATTCCCAGAGTTTAACGAAATCTTCCCAGGCAAGCTGACTAACGTTACAAACGGCATCACGCCACGTCGTTGGTTGAAGTTCTGTAACCCAGGCCTATCAAACCTAATCTCTGAGAAGATTGGTACTGAGTGGCCAGCTAAGCTAGAGCAGCTTGAAGGCATCGCTCAGTTTGCAACAGATGCGAAATTCCAAAAAGAATTCATGGCTGTTAAGAAACAAAACAAACAGCGTCTTGCGGATTGGGTTCAAGAGAACATGGGTATCGAACTCGATACTAATGCAATCTTCGATGTTCAAATCAAACGTCTACACGAGTACAAGCGTCAGCACCTAGATCTGCTACACATTCTGTCTCTATACCACCGCATCCTAAACGAGCCTGGTTTTGAGTGTGAGCCTCGCGTATGTTTCTTCGCAGCGAAAGCGGCACCGGGTTACCACCTAGCGAAAGAGATCATCTTTGCAGTCAACAAGGTGGCAGAGAAGATCAACAATGACCCACGTATTGGCAACAAGCTGAAAGTGGTATTCATCCCTGACTACCGTGTAAGCATGGCGGAAATCATCATTCCAGCGGCTGACGTTTCTCAACAAATCTCGCTAGCGGGTAAAGAAGCATCAGGTACGGGCAACATGAAGATGGCGCTAAACGGTGCATTGACTATCGGTACGATGGATGGTGCAAACGTTGAGATTCGTGAGGAAGTTGGCGACGAGAACATCTACATCTTCGGTTTAGACGTTGATGGTGTACAAGAAGTTCGTGCGCAAGGTTACAACCCATACGACTACTACCATGCAGACCCACTGCTGAAGGCATCGCTTGATCTACTAACGGGTGATGAGTTCACTCCGGGTCAACCAGGTCTACTACGTGCAACGTTTGATAGCTTACTAGATGGCGGTGACCCTTACCTATGTCTAGCGGACTTTGCATCTTACGTGAAAGCACACGAAGACATGGACAAGCAATACAAAGACCAAGCTGGCTGGGCTAAGAAAGCGATTCTTAACACCGCCTTGGTTGGTAAGTTTACATCGGACCGCTCAATTCGAGACTATGTAAACAACATTTGGAAATTAGAGCCAGTTAAACGCTAATTTCAAACGAATAAAGCCAAGGCCAAACGGTCTTGGCTCTACTCTTTTAAACGATAAATAACCCTACAATTTTGAAGGTAAGCAGTCCTTCGGAGAGAGCGATGAAAGAGAATAACGCATTAAAACAAGTCGCTGAAATGGCGAAAATCGCCGACAGTTACGTTAGCGCGTGGGGAGATGAAGCAAAGGTCGAAGACGAAACGATTCGTCACCTACTTTCGTCTTTAGGCTATGACACAACCAATGATGAAACTCTTCTAAAGTCGGCAGAGAAAAAGCACAAGAAAGATGTGCTGGATCCTGTTCTGGTCGTCCGTGATGGAGAGCCAGTAGAAGTTGCGATGAATTTAGGTGTCAGTGCTCGTGAAAGTGAGTTTAGCTGGCGTCTTGATACAGAGCAGGGAGAGGTACTTGAAGGCTATCTTCAGTCGCAAATCGTTCGTGATGAGCGCAAAGAGGGTGGCCCTTTAGTGTTTGCACTACCAAGCGATATTGCTTGGGGTTACCACAAACTGACGATCACTCGTAAACGTCGTAAAGCGCCTTATGAAATGACGTTGATCGTGACGCCAAAAGCGTGTTTCAAGCAAGATGATATTGAACGCGGCAAGAAGATGTGGGGCCCAAGCGTTCAGCTTTATACATTAAGAACTCAGCACAACTGGGGTATTGGTGATTTCGGTGACCTAAAGCAATTAGTGGCGGATATCGCATCGCGTGGTGGTGATTTCGTTGGTCTAAACCCAATCCATTCTCTGTTCCCAGCAAACCCTGAAGGGGCAAGTCCTTACAGCCCATCTTCACGTCGTTGGTTGAATATCTTATACATTGACGTGAGCTCTGTTCCTGAGTTTGCTTTGAGCATTGAAGCGCAGCAAAAAGTGGGTAGTGCGGATTTCCAGCAGCGCCTACAAAAAGCGCGCGAATCGCACTGGGTAAACTACAGTGAAGTGGCTGACTTAAAACTTAGCGTTCTACCACAACTGTTTGAAGAGTTTAAAAAGCGTCACCTTGATAAGAATACTGAGCGTGCACAAGCATTCTTGGCTTTCGTTGAAGAAGGTGGTGAAAGCCTAGTTCACCAAGCTGCGTTCGACGCGCTGCATACTAAGCTTCATAACGAAGATTCGAACGTTTGGGGTTGGCCAGTATTCCCTGAGCAATACCGTCGTTTTGAAAACAGTGCGGTTCAGAAGTTTATCGAGCAAAACCAAGACCAAGTTCACTTGTACATGTACCTGCAGTGGATTGCGGATGTGCAAATCAAAGAAGCGCAGGCTCTTGCTGAAGAAAAAGGCATGTCGGTTGGCCTTTACCGAGATCTTGCGGTTGGTGTGGCGGATTCTGGCTCAGAAACATGGGCAGATGAAGGCAACCTAATCATGGATGCAAGCATCGGTGCGCCGCCAGACATTCTTGGTCCACTTGGTCAAAACTGGGGTCTGCCACCTCTTAACCCACAAGTGCTTCAAGCAACGGGGTATGACGCCTACATCAAACTGCTGCGTGCAAACATGAAGCACTGTGGTGCACTGCGTATTGACCACGTTCTTGGCCTGCTACGCCTATGGTGGATTCCTAAAGGTGAAAACGCGACAAAAGGCGCGTACGTCTACTACCCAGTGGAAGATATGCTCGCTATTCTTGCGTTAGAATCGCACCGTTACCAATGTAGTGTGATTGGTGAAGACTTGGGTACAGTACCGGATGAAATCGTTGGCATCCTACGTGAAGCAGGTATTCACTCATACAAAGTGTTCTTCTTCGAAACGTCTGAAGAGGATGGTGGCTTTATCTCACCTAAGCATTATGCAGAGCAGTCTATGTCTGCATTGTGTACGCATGACATGCCAACACTCCGTGGCTTCTGGCACTGTGACGATTTGAAAATGGGTGAAGAGATTGGTCTGTACCCTGACGCGGAACAACTGAAAGGCTTGTTTGCCGACCGTCTTGAGTGCAAACAAGGTATCTTAGATTCTGTGGCTTGGCACGGTTACCTACCTGAAGGTGTAGGCCGTGACGCTCAATACGTTCCAATGGATAGTTACCTAGCAGAAGCATTGCAGCTTCATGTTGCTGCTGGTTCTTCAACATTACTCAGCGTGCAACTTGAAGACTGGTTAGAAATGGATAAACCAGTCAACATTCCAGGTACAGTGGATGAGTATCCGAACTGGCGTCGTAAATTGTCTATGAACTTGGATGAAGTCTTTGCACATGCGGGTGTTAATCGCATCGCTGATAAGCTGACTGAAGTTCGAGCTAAAGTGAGTAAATAGACATTGAGTTGCATGGTGTACATAGAAAATGATCGACTTGGTCACTCTAAGTAAAGCCGTAATTCGGTAAACTTACCGGATATTATTTAAGCCCGCATTTTGCGGGCTTTTGGGGTCATAGACCTCGACTTATAACAACCGATAAAATCGGACTAATGAAAGTTAGGTTAGGGAGAGAATTAACTTGAAAACAAAAACGTTAGATAAGGCAATACAGACATATAACCAACTTTCACATGCGTCGTTTGCTGACCCGTTTTCCTTTATTGGCCCATTCATCGACCCAAAGCAAGGCGCGCTACGCGTGTGGATGCCGGGTGCTGACAGTGTTTCGTTGGTGATTGATGATGAGCGCATTGAACTAGAGCGTGAAGATGCTTCTGGCTTTATTCTCAAGCAAGAGAAAAATCTTCACCTGACTCACTATCTTCTTGCCGTGAACTGGGGTGATACCGAACAGCTTATCGATGACCCATACCAATACCACAACTTGTATGCCGAGTATGATGATCTTCATACGCCTAAAGAGATGTACAAGCATATGGGGTCACAGTTTGTCACTATAGAGCGTGGCGGCAAGCAGATTTCAGGTATTCGATTCCTCGTTTACGCACCGCATGCAACGGCATGTAGTCTTGTTGGTGAATTCAACCAATGGGATGGTCGTCGTACACCAATGCAGCGCCTAGACTATGGTATCTGGGGTATTTTCATTCCAAACTTGCCAGAAGGCACTCAGTACAAGTTCGAACTGAAGGGCCCAAATGGTGAAGGCTTACCACACAAAGCGGACCCTTGGGGCGCATACTCTGAACAATACCCATCATTCTCATCGGTTACCTACGATCATAGCCGCTATGAGTGGCAAGACGCGAAGTGGCAGAACCGCCCAATTACGGAAAAGCGCAAAGAAGCTCTGTCATTCTATGAGCTGCATGCTGGTTCTTGGCGTCGTAACGAAAACGGTGATTTCTTAAACTACCGTGAGTTGGCCGAGCAACTTATCCCGTATCTTGTTGATATGGGTTACACCCACATTGAACTAATGCCGGTATCTGAACACCCATTCTACGGATCTTGGGGTTATCAACCAGTCGGGCTATTCGCACCGACAAGCCGATTTGGCTCACCGGATGATTTCAAATTCTTTGTTGACCAGTGTCACCAAGCTGGCCTTGGTGTCGTTCTTGATTGGGTACCAGCACACTTCCCTTCAGACGATCACGGTTTGGCAAACTTTGATGGTACGCCATTGTTCCACGATCCAGATCCTCGCCGTGGTTGGCATCAAGATTGGAACTCATACATCTACGATCTTGGTCGTGAGCATGTGCGCCGTTTCTTAGTTTCGAATGCGTTGTACTGGTTCGAACAATTCCACATTGATGGTATTCGCGTTGATGCGGTAGCGTCTATGTTGTATCTGGATTACTCACGTAGTCACGATCAGTGGATTCCAAACGTCGATGGCGGTAACGAGAACTATGATGCGATCGCAACGCTGAAATGGATGAATGAAGAAGTATATAAACACTTCCCGAATGCGATGACCATTGCTGAAGAGTCAACGGCGTTCCCTGGCGTTTCTGCTCCGACATTCATGGGTGGCTTGGGCTTTGGCTTTAAGTGGAACATGGGTTGGATGCACGATTCACTCTCTTACATCCAAGAAGACTCGGTACACCGTAAATACCACCACAACACCATTACTTTCCCGTTGGTTTATGCGCATAGCGAAAACTACGTATTATCGCTCTCTCATGATGAAGTGGTTTACGGAAAAGGTTCTATCCATAACAAGATGCCGGGCGACGAATGGCAGCAAACGGCTAACCTGCGAGCTTATTTAGGTTACATGTATGCGCAGCCGGGTAAGAAACTGAACTTTATGGGCGCAGAGTTTGGTCAAACGGCGGAATGGAACCATGATGATCAATTGCAGTGGTTCTTGCTGGAATTTGAACGTCACCAAGGTGTACAAGCGCTGACACGTGATCTGAATAAGCTCTACAGCAGCGAAAAAGCGATGCACGAGTTGGATTGCGAACCTCGCGGTTTTGAATGGCGCCTACAAGATGCGGCTGAAGCATCGATTTTAGCGCACGAACGTTTAAGTGATAGCGGTGAGCGCATTCTCGTGATCACTAACTTTACGCCAGTACCGCACGAGGACTTCCGCTTAGGTGTCCCTCTGGCAGGAACGTATGAGCTTCTGCTCAATACCGATGACGCTAAGTACAATGGCAGCGGTTTTGAAACAGTGAGCAGCGCGAAAACGCAAGCTGTAGAAAGTGAAGGTCTTGAGCAGTCTCTGTCACTGCGTATTCCTCCTCTGGCAACCGTGTTCTACAAGCTTAAATAGCAAAATTGTTCTTCAAATAGCTTTAAGGTCAGCGTCTATCGCTGACCTTTTTTTTGGAGCGGTCGAGGAAGAGCTACTCGCGAATTTGAGGGTGTGTGAACTTTTGGTAGCTAGGGAGCTGATCTCGAAGGTTTTCAAAGGTTGTTTGCGCGCTCTGCTTAGAGAGCTTGTTCTTGAGCCAGTTAGGGAGGAACCCTCCTGGGTCAGCGTAAGCGGTATATTCGATGAAGGTCGAGCCATTCGTCAGTGTTTGTAGAGTCCAACTAGCATCGACTTTCTTAATTCTGATGTAACCCTCTTGCTCAGCAAGCGCAGTAACCGGTGCATCTTTTATTGTCAGGGTTAACCCTAACTCATCGACGGCGTATGTAGAGTAGGTCACCATATCTCGGTCTCGTGCTGGCCAAGGTGCTGTAAATTGGGTGTAAACAATGTTTTCTGTTGGCGAAATTTGGGTCAGTACACGACTATGGCTCGCGTTATCAATCCAGTTAGGGATATTTTCACTGTCTTCAAGCAGGGTCAGAAAAGCACTGTAGCTTGTGGTTGCAAACATCTGAGCACGAATTTCGACTAATCCATCTTTGTGCTCACGGGTGAAAATAGAAATGCCATTTCGGTCACTATCAAATTGCCAAGGCTGAGCAGCGTTCGCACTACCCTCGAGTGAAAACCAACACAAACAAATAAGTGTGCTTACTCTTACTACTGCCATATGTCTGCCATTGTGAATTCAGTCCTTGAACATCAAGCATATACAATATTGCGGTCTAGTGTTGAACTTTACCGCGTAAAGACTTGGTCTGAGATTTGATGTTTTTCCCTTTAAGTCTGCGCTCTTTTGAAGCGCGAGTCGGTTTAGTCTCTCTGCGCTTTTTCTGCACCACCATTGCCGCTTGGATCATCTCCGCAAGGCGGTTTAGCGCATCTTCTTTGTTCTGTTCTTGAGTGCGAAACTGTTGTGCCTTAATCGTGATCACACCTTCCTTTGAGATACGAGAATCTTTGAGCGCTAAAACTCGCTCTTTGTAGATCGCAGGCAAGGTGGAGTGCTTGACATCAAACTGCAAGTGAATGGCTGATGAGACTTTATTGACGTTCTGACCACCAGCGCCTTGAGCGCGGATTGCACTGAGTTGAATTTCCCATGATTGGAGAGTGACGGTGTTAGATATTTTTAACATGCGGACTTATTCGAATGAAAACTCGCTCAGTGTACCTCATAAAAAGGCGATTGTACGAATCGCGGTATTGAGTTGTTACATGGTATGTCATTCTATATAATCGGTGGAAATTTTATTACTGAGTTTGACTATGATATCCACCGCTGCTCATCAAGAGTGTTTATACGCTGCCATTAATATCCAAAACGATCATTCGCCGTCAGCGTTTGATGATGCAAAGCGTAAAATCAAAGAAATAGCAGCAAAAGCAGATATCGAGCCTAAATCGATCTACAGTGAATTCATTGATGCGTGCCACACTTATCGGACTCAACCTCACCGCATCGCGATTGATGCGTTTTCTCAGTTAATAAAGAATTGCCTAAGTCAGAATGAGGCAGTACTTGAAAACGTTGTTTACGTAAATTTGGGTCGTTTATTTGGTGATCTCGGCGAGTATCAGGTTGCGTTACAGTATTTGATGAAAGCACAGAGAAATGAGCACCTTTTTGAGCCATCCTACTTAATGGTTCTCAAAATATTCTTATCCGATATCTATTTGAAGCTCGGTGATAACACCCATGCGATTGAATGCGGGCAGCAAGTGATCACCAGTGAAAATACCTTGTCTCGCCCTCTAGCGATGGCGATCAATCATCACAATATTGCTCTAGCTCAAACTAAATTGGGTGAGTTTGATTCGGCACTTGAGCATCTTAATAGTGCAACAACACTTGCTATCGAGATTGAGAGTGACTATGTCAAAGGATACAACAGCCTCGCTAGAGCTCAGTGGCATGTGGCGCAGCAGCAGCATGAACACGCAGAGCGCTATTTTCGCTCTGCGATGAGTGAGATGGGAAAAACCAGTGTGATCCATACGATAAATGAAGTGTATTTTGAATATGGGGAATATCTTGTCAGTCAAGCCCGCTACGAAGATGCTTTGGTGCGATTAGAATATGTAGAGGGTCACAGTCACACTCAGGAAAATTTGCATCTAAAAATGCATCTTCATCAACTGCTTTATACGTGCTACCGAGAAACAGGGCTGAACGAGGCCGCTTTTAATCAGGTTGAGATTCAACGTTCTCTTTTTGATGAACTAAGAAAGAAAGAGTCTGAGGAAAAAGCTTTTCTAGTCAGTGAGCAGCTTGTGCTGACTGAGCGAGAACAGAAGCAACATAACTACCTTCAAATGAAAGAGTACATGTCCGCTATTAGTGGCATCGGTCAAATGATCGCAACTTGTGATGATATTGCTTGGGTGCTGCCCAATATCCTAGAAGGGGTTAAGCGTATATTGCCGTGTGAGTATTTTTCTCTGACAATGTTAGATGAAGAAAATGACATGATGCACAATGACTATCAGGTTAAGATGGATGGTGTGTTGCCGCCTCTTTCATACTGCTACTCGGACATGAGCAGCATAGCGGCATATTGCTGTAGCACAAGAAAGTCTGTTTTATTGAATACAGGCACCCCTTCAGAGATTTATTACTATCTACCTCATCTAGCATCTGAAAATATCACTTATATTCCCGGTACAGAAACGATGACGTTTTCAGGAATATTTACGCCGATCATCTTGGGCGATGAAGTGCTAGGTTGTATGTCATTACAACATAGTAAAACGTATCGTTATGAGCAACATCACCTCGATATTATGGATCAACTAGGCCAGTTTATCGCAGTAGCGATCAATAATATTACCCAGCGACGCCAGCTTGAGAAAATGTCGAAAACGGATGGGCTGACTGGGTTACTCAACCGTCGTACATTTGACGAGGTTGCTGGGCAATATATTGCGCAAAAGGATCAGTCACTGAGTATGATCATGATCGATATCGACTACTTTAAACAGTACAACGATACATTGGGCCATAGTTCGGGCGATAAACTGTTGGGCCATTTATCCGCATTACTGCACAATACATTCGACGCTTCTGGGGACGTCTTTCGTTATGGTGGTGATGAGTTCTTCATCCTTTTACAGGGGGATGAGGTTCAATCAGCCTACCAAAAAGCACAGACATTAGTGTGCGCGCTAGAAGAAGCTGATTTGTGCCACCCGGCGTCGAAAGTGGGTGACCGAGTCACTTTATCTATTGGTGTCGCTAGTTGTGTAGGGCACCCAGATCTGACAGTGAAAGATGTTATACAAATGGCAGATAAAGCGCTTTATCAGGCTAAAGAGCAAGGTCGAAACAAAGTGTGCTGCCTTGAATCATCTTCAAGAATGGAAGCGGAAGTTGGTTTTTAATTGAGCGAAAATGTGCTGTGTGAGCTAGCTTTCTATTATCACTGTTGGTGGCAATAAGGACTGTGTTATGGAAATGAATCCAGTAGGTTGGTTTGAAATTTACGTCGAAGATATGGACCGTGCGAAAGGGTTCTATCAAAAGGTGTTTAATACTGTGCTAGAAAATATTGGTGACGAGCCTAAAGTGGATATTGATATGTGGGCTTTCCCTTCATCCATGGAGCAATATGGCGCAGCAGGGGCATTAGCAAAAATGGAAGGGGTCTCACCAGGTGGGAATAGTACCTTGGTCTACTTCTCATGTGAAGATTGCGCGATAGAACAAGGGCGAGTAGAAGCTGCGGGCGGTAAAGTCGTCCACCCTAAATTCTCTATCGGGCAACACGGCTTTATCTCAATGGTGTCTGATACAGAAGGTAATATGATTGGTCTTCACTCGATGAGTTAGGTTGGTATTAGATACCTGAAAATAGAAAGCCCCCACCGATAACGATGGGGGCTTTTTATTTTATAGGCTGCTGCCAAGTATGTCTCTTTACATTAAAGTTCAATTGATTCCATTTACCGATATGGATAACATTTATCGTATTACCTTTAGGAGTAGCATATGGCTAGGATTTCAAGAGAAGAGAGACAGAGAAAATTAGAACAATTGAATGATGGAATATGGCAGCTGTTTCTTGAACAAGGCTACGATGCGCTTACGTTCTATAACATTGCTCATTATGTGAATTGGCGTCAATCGACCATTCAGAGTTATCACAAAAGTGAAACTCTAGTGACCGCAATACGAGGTAGAATCGAACCCTATTTTCTCGGCAAACTCAACTTTGATTCATTGTGTAGTTTGGAACAATCATGGGTTGAGTCGTTGGAAGATAATGGCTTCGTGAATATTATTCGATTCCTTATCAACCTCAACTGTAGCGATCCATTCATGGTTGATTTAACGGGTTATGGAGTAAGGCGCCTTGAAGAAGTCGTTGCTCAATCACTCGGAGATGATGGTTTAGTATTGCTGCAAAAACTGATGGGGTTGTCGGTCATGAAAATCGCTAAGGAAAGATCTTCACCCAAGAGTGACCCAAAAAGCTAAAATGGCTCTAGATTAAGAATAGTTACTCCTCCATCTCTATTTTATTACGAGAATTTAATTCGTATGTAAAATCGAATTAAATCTTTACTTGTTTATAGGATTGTCTATAATCCCACCATTATTAATTGGTATATCGATATGGATAACGATATTTGATGGGGTGATGTTTAGGTTGTTATGTGAGGACAGGGCAAGCATCAAAGTTTAGCGAGACTGAAATGTCCCTAGTTAGATTTGCTCCACTGATTTGTACTGCTGTACCGCTATCCATAATGGCGAGTGAGGATCAGCGCAAAGATATTGAGCAACCAATAGACTCTGAATTCAAGCTAATCGCCATTCCTTTCTATGATCCTAGTATTCATACTGGCGTGTCAGTTATACCGATGTATAGCTTTTATACATATGATGGACAAACTAGCCCTTCGACCATATCTGCGACCTTAATTTATACACAAAGTGACAGCTATAGCCTGCGTGGGAATACCGATCTGTTACTGGAGAAATTTCGTTTAGTTACCGATTTTGGTTTTAACTATTCTGATCTTGACGTGAAGTTCTTTGATAAAGCGAGGCATAAAGCATCCGCAATTCAAGAAGAAATTAACTTTTTTGGTGACCTCTATTATTCGTTTACAGATACCTTTTTCATGGGCATCGGCGTTAGTTACCAAACAGAAAAATACAGCGGAAAGACCTATCGTGACCGAGTGCAGCTATTGGCCGCAAATCGATGCCTATCTTATTGTTCTGATATTGGAGCGTCGATCTCTTTGTTGATCGATACTCGAGAGCATTACTACTACCCGCACGGTGGCTATATGTTTTCCATTACTTATGAAGGGCACCAAGAATGGATGGGAAACGACTCTGACGCGACATACTCTCTGTTAGATTCTGACCTCCGTTATTATCACAGCATCAACGACAAGAATAATCAGTTTTTAGCCGCAAGATGGTTGAACCGATACTTACTCGACTCAGAGCATGCGCCAAGCAGTGCTCTGAGCCTTTATGGTCGGCAAGGTCGGGATCTTCAAAGAGGCTTTATCGTAGGTAATACCATGCCAACCGCAAATATAACCAGTTTAGAAGTGGAGTATCGGTACAGCATTGAAGAGAGCGGTTATGAACATATCGACCGCCTTACACTTGTGACATTGACAGGGGTAGGAAAGGCCTATGGGCGTTTAGCTAACCCTCTTCAAAAAGAGCAAAACTTTAGTGATGCTGATACGTTAGCAATGGTTGGTGCTGGTTTGCGTTATCGCGTTCTAGATGATGAACGAATCAATATACGAATGGATGTAACCTACAACAATTCTGATGAGTGGTTGGTCTACTTTGGTCTCGGTGAGAGTTTCTGATGCTACCTGCTATGTTGATTAAGTAAGTTTTAATATTCATATATCGATATGCATAACTTTAAATGCATTTCGATAACACCATAGGGTAAACGTGAAGTCTGCCTTTTACGCACACGATGAAATCAACGTGTATACCACAACCTTTAATAAACTAGGACCATCCTATTATGAGAAATCTATTCATTATTGCATTAGCGACTTTGTCTTGTAGTGTTTTCGCAAGCAATTTAAAAGATACAGTACCAGTGCCAAAAACGAAGTTAGAGCAGTTTAGTGCCAAAACAGGTGTGGTTCTTGTTCGAGGATTTGAAAAAATTGGCTCAGCAACAGGGCTATATAGCACGGTGGTTAATGTTGAGAGCAAAGAGTTTACCAATGTCAGTACTGGTCAAAAAGAGTATGGAATAACGATCGAAGCGTTTAAGGAAGATGGACGATACGATAAATCACATACTACTTTTATTGATTATGATGAGATCGATTCTCTTATTGCGGGCATTGATTACATTTCTAAGATAAATCCAGAGGTGACTCAGTTCCAAGACTTCCAAGCGGACTACTCAACGAAAGGTGACTTGAAAATTTCGACGTTTAGTTCTGGTGATAAAGTGATGGCTGCGGTATCAAGTGGGAAAATTGGTGGTGTAGCGGCTTACTACAACCTCGCAGACCTTTCTAAGGTTAAAGACCTAGTTCTTAAAGCTAAAACTAAAATTGAAGAAGTCAAATAATCAGGTTTAGCCCCGAAACCCTCGGGGCTATTTTATATTGGGCTTTAATTTACGCTAGCGTTGCCGCAGTCTGATTCCCCATGGCAATCAACTTATTAAGAATACGTTCGCCATCAGCACGTAGGCCGTTGTGCTCATATTCATTGGTGATCCATGCTTTAGCGTTCGGAATAAGAGCCAGAGTTTCGCGGCTAATATCCATTTCGACAAACATATCATCTGCATAAACCGCGCAGCTTACAGGAACTCGGTTTTGGCTCAGTACTTCTGCATTGTAAAGCGACGTCCAATCGGTTTTTTCAGCGAGTAGTTCGGCTACTTCTTTCAGTGGTTTTAAACACTCATATTGGTCAAACATCCAAGGGAATACCATTTCACCTGTGAACAAGAATGGCTTGCCAGGTTGGTAGTTAAACGCTTCATGTTGTTGACGAACGCGATGAGCACTCCACTGTGACGCAAAACCTTGGCAATAAATGGACTCGTGCAGAATTGCGTAGATAGGGTTGGTCTGAAACCCTTGCTCCATCAACATGCTATTTAAGAATTCGTAGCGAAGCTGTGGCTTACCGTTCACTTCGACAAATGCGTTCTCAAGCAAGTAGTAGGTTGGTAAGAACGTATCGCTCATACCAAAATTGATACCAATTTGTTGGAACTGCTCAGCGGTAAAGCGCTGGCCATTTGGTAGAAGCTCTTCGTTGCTAATTAAGTGGTCAGCAATGTCTTGGCACAACTCTTGAGCTTTGGGAAACTGCTCGAAGAAGGCTTGGTTCTTTTCAAGAGTACGTTTAAAGGTCGCTTGATAAACATCATCTGGATGACGTGAAATCGATGGAACACCACCAGTAATGTAGCTGCGAGATAAGCTATCTGGAAACAGTGACAAATAGGTCAGCGAGCAAAATCCACCAAAGCTCTGCCCTAGAATCGCCCACTGAGTTACGCCAAATTTTTCACGAATGGCTTCTGCGTCGCGAACGATGTTGTCTGCTCGAAAGTGACTCAGGTACTCTGCTTGTTCTTGAGCTGTCAGGTGCGCCAGTGTTTGATGCGTAATGACAGAGCTATTTCCGGTACCTCGTTGGTCAAGTAGCAGCACACGGTACTCTTGCAGTGCACGTTTCACCCATCCACTGTTGCCATTTTGACGTGGAGAAGGAAAGCCAGGGCCTCCTTGAAAATAAACTAACCACGGCTTTTGATTGTCGCCGTCTGACACAAGGCTAAGTTCACGCGCAAAAACCTCAATAATACCTTTGTTTGGGTTTGAGTAATCGAGCGGCAGCTGGAACGTGTGGGGCGTGTACTTTACGCCGGAATCAATAAATTCTTGAGCATTCATTTTGTTGTTTTGACTTCCATGAAGTGGTGATGGGGTATCTTACCCCGATGCTGTTAACAGACCAACGTAAGTTTTAGTAACTGTGGTGCGCGTATGCCGATGCATAATGTTGAGTGACCACGGTCAAAGGTCGGCGTATCCTAAACACCTAGAGTCACGGACTTTAAATCTAACTAAAAGAACGAAACTATGAACTATTTTGAATCTCCGTTTGCGGGTAAATCGTTGATCGAACAAATCACTAACCCCAATATTATTGCGGGTCGTCACAGCTACTATTCGGGCTACTACCATGGCCATAGCTTTGATGATTGCGCTCGCTACTTGTCACCAGAGAGGGATGATGTCGATAAACTGATTATTGGCAACTTTTGTTCAATTGGATCAGGCGCTGTTTTTATGATGGCGGGCAACCAAGGGCACCGCTCCGATTGGATAACAACTTTCCCATTTTTTTACCAAGACAATACTCACTTCTCTGACGCAGAAGATGGCTTTGAACGAGCAGGTGACACGGTGATTGGGAACGACGTTTGGATTGGTTCTGAGGCGATGATCATGGCGGGAGTCACGATCGGCGATGGTGCAATCATTACAAGTCGAGCGTTAGTGACCAAAGATGTAAAACCTTATGAAGTGGTTGGTTCAAACCCTGCCAAACATATTAAGTTTCGCTTTTCGCCAGAGCAGATCAGTAAGTTGAGTGACATGCAGTGGTGGCATTGGTCTGACGAACAACTTGCTGGCGCAATGAAACTACTAAGCAGCGCAGACATTGATGGCTTGTACCATTACTGGCAACAGCATATTCGATCATGAGTTCGTATTATATGTAAGACAAAGCGAGGGATTAAGTGACCTCGACTTTGTTTTATTCATGGTAACCGATAAGGTGGCTTTACCTTCAAAAATGGAGAGAAATGCCAATGGATTTACCCGCTGAAGCCGATATTCATCCTTACCTTCCGCAAGCTTACTTTGCTGATAGCTTTTCAATTGAGCTTCCCTATCAAGGAGAGTCGGCTCTAGAGATCTATTTTGAGATGGTCAATCGCACGCCTAAATGGGTGAACGTCTTGATGGATTTACGTAATCGCATTGTGTCCAAGCTGGGTTTGAAGCACCTAGGACGAATGGGGGATGTAGACAATAAGAAACCTATGGAGGATTACCAAGTTGGCGATCAAGTGGGGATCTTTTCTATTGTCAGCCTACGCCATAATGAAGTTGTGGTGGAGGATTGCGATAAGCACCTTAATGTTCGTTTGTCGTTTCTTCTTGTGCCAAAGGGAAACATGGCAACCTTGCATGCTACGACGGTCGTCCATGTCAAAAATCGCTTTGGAAAAATCTACATGCTTTTTGTTGCTCCGGTACATAAAGTGATAGTGCCTAAATCTTTGAATACTTTACTGCCTCGTTAGCTTTTACTTATTCAATTTTTTCGAACGACTAGCTCTAATCCCTATGCTCCAGTTCCTTGGTTGAAGCGTTAAACTGTTTTCATTCAGTTAAAGCACAGCTAAGGGGCTTACTATGAGCAACTCAAGACAAATCAACCAAATCATTCGAGCGCATGCGACATCCGATGGTGATGGAGTGAAAATCAAGCGTGTGGCTGGTTTTAACAATGCGGAATTTTCTCCTTTCTTAATGATGGATGAACTTAAGTCCGATCAGCGAGCAGATTATGTTGGCGGCTTTCCTCCTCACCCGCATCGCGGTATTGAAACCTTAACCTATATGATGAAAGGCCATTTCCAACATAAAGACCATATGGGTAATGTCGGTGAGCTGAGATCTGGCGGCGCTCAATGGATGGCTGCGGGGCGTGGAGTGATTCACAGTGAAATGCCAATTATGGAAGAGGGTGATTTACACGGTTTCCAGATTTGGATAAACCAGCCTGCTCGCGACAAAATGAAGCCCGCACAATATTTTGATTTTCAACCTGAAATGATCACAGAACATGCCACGCCAGAGCTCGGCTTACTGAGAGTATTAGCGGGTTCAGTGACAGCGAATAGTCAGTTAGTTAAAGGCCCATTAGATAAAACAGGCGTTGATCTCACCGTATCCGACTGGCGCGCAGAACAAGGTCAGAGGGTGTCAATTGCGACACCAGAAGCGTTCAACATGATGGTCTACAGCCATCAAGGATCATTGACGATTGGTGGCAAGCAGTTAAAGCAAGGAGAAATGGCGCTATTGACCAAGGGGGAGTTGGCAGAGCTAAGCGCATTAGACTCGGTCGGTGCACTTGTATTCTCTGGCCAGCCCATTGATGAGCCTGTTGTGCACTATGGCCCGTTTGTTATGAATAGTATGGCGGAAATCGAACAAACCATTCATGACTACAACTCAGGTGTGTTCGAAACGTATTAAGAATAGTCTTTGGAGCTCAGTTTGAGCTTCGCATAGTCAAAAACCAACATTCCACTGCCGTTGATTTTTGTTTTAGCCACGCTTCAATGCGTGGTTTTTTATTGCCAGAAATAAAAAGCCCTCACACTTGAGGGCTTATTGGATAAGGCTTTCAGGTTAGATCTTTTTGAAGATGATCGACGTGTTGATACCACCAAAAGCAAAGTTATTGCTCATCAAGTATTCCACGTTAAGCTCTCGACCTGAGCCTGTAATGTAATCTAGGTTGCCACACTGCTCATCGAGGCTATCTAGGTTTAGTGTTGGGCTAAACCATCCTGTGTGCATCATCTCTAGGCTTAACCACGCTTCAATCGCACCACAAGCGCCAAGCGTATGACCAAAGTAGCTCTTTAACGAACTGATCGGCACTTTACCCAGGGCGTTGGCTGTTGCGTTACTCTCTGCAATATCGCCACGGTCTGTAGCTGTACCATGCGCTGAGACATAATCGATTCTGTCCGCCTCAATGCCTGCATTTTGCAGTGCCATTTCCATACAAATCTGCATGGTTTCCATCTGTGGCTGAGTCACATGAGCGGCATCGCAGTTGCTAGCAAAGCCGATGATTTCCGCAAAGATCGTCGCCCCGCGCGCTTTGGCATGTTCGTACTCTTCTAAAACGAGCGTACCTGCACCTTCACCAATCACCAAGCCGTCACGATGCGTATCGTAAGGGCGAGGCGTCGACTTAGGCGCATCATTCTTTAAGCTGGTGGCAAACAGAGTATCGAAGACCGCTGACTCTGTTGGGCAAAGTTCTTCACCACCACCAGCCACCATGACGGTTTGATAACCGTGCTTGATGGCTTCAAAAGCGTAACCAATCGCTTGGCTGCCTGACGTACATGCGCTGCTGGTTGGAATGACACGACCTTTAAGCCCAAAGAACAGACCGACGTTAACTGCGGTTGTGTGTGGCATCATCTGAACATAAGTGGTTGCAGTGATGGCTTTGGTGGTTTTTTCATTCAGCATTACGCCAAATGCGCCAATGGCATCGGTACTGCCTGTTGACGAACCGTAAGCGATACCTGTCTGTCCATTGGTCAGGACTGGGCTGCCAATTAGGCCGGCTTGTTCAAGCGCGTTTTCAGTCGCGACAGTAGCCAGTTTAGACACTCGGCCCATACCACGGACTTGCTTGCGCTTGTAATGTTTTGGCAGTTCAAAATCGTCAACAGGTGCGGCCAACTTGGTGTTTAAGCCATCGTACTGCTCATAAGAGGGCATGTATTGGGTGGCATTTTCACAAGCGCGCAGTTTAGGTTCAATCGCTTGCCAGTCATTACCAAATGCAGTAACGCCCGACATACCTGTAACAACGACGCGGCGGCTCATACTAGGCCTCCGTTAACGGAAATGACTTGGCGAGTTACGTAACCTGCAATATCCGACATTAAGTAGCTGACAAGGCCTGCGACTTCTTCCGGTTCACCCATACGGCGCAGTGGAATCTGTGGCATCGCATGTTCTTTTACATGCTCGTCGACCATTCCAGTATCAATCAGACCAGGGGCTACGCAGTTTACGGTGATCTTGCGCTTGGCAAGTTCCAGTGCCAGCGATTTAGTCGCACCAATCACACCTGCTTTGGCTGCGCTGTAGTTGGTTTGGCCACGGTTACCCATCAAGCCTGATACCGAAGCTAATGTGACGATTCGGCCACCTTTGCGTTTTTGCACCATCGGCATTACACAAGGGTGTAGAACGTTGTAAAAACTGTCTAAGTTGGTATGGATAACACCATCCCACTCTTCTTCGGTCATGGCAGGGAAAGCGGTGTCACGTGTGATACCAGCATTATTGACCACACCGTAGTATGCGCCATGCTCTTCGATGTCAGCCTCTAATTTGGTGCGACACTCTTCGCGATTACTGATATCAAACTGAATCAAGCGACCCTGACCGCCATTTTCAATGATTGTATTTAAAGTGTCTTGAGCGCCTTTCTCATCGCCCATGTAGTGGACAACAATAGTGAATCCATCTGTCGCTAGTTGAGTAGCGATCGCTTTACCGATCCCTTTACTCGCGCCTGTGACTAATACTTGTCGGATCATTGTTGACTCCTAATCTTCATTTCTTCTAATTTTTCTTCTGACGGAACATAGACGTTGAGCTGGCAACTCGCCATCACTTGTTGCTCAAATTCAATGCGCGCTGTAAATACAGCCATACCATTATCTTCCATCAGTTTTTCAGCGTACACATCAAGCAGTTGACCGTTTTGGAATCGATCGCAATGTGAAGAGTAACGACGGCTGCCAAGTAAGAAACCAATCGGTGGTTCTTCACCCTTCTGTTTGGCGTGATAGCCTGACCATGCTGCGACGGATTGGGCCATAAACTCGATACCTACATAAGCAGGAATCGTCTGAGATTCAGCGTTGAAAAACGGGTTTTTCTCGCCAATCTCAACTTGGCAATAAATTGAATCCTGCTGAATATCGATCGCTCTATCGATTAAAATCATGGGTTCATCATGAGGCAGCAAGTGCCCAATAGGGGGATAGTTAGTCATGGGTGTAACCGAAAATAAGACTAATGTTATTACCACCAAATGCAAAGGAGTTACTTAAAATGGCTTTGCCTTGCAGCTTGGTTGTGCTTTCAACCAAGTTGACTTGAATGTCTTCTGCTCTGTTTTGGCAATGCTGAATAGGCAGTGGTAAATCGTGTTTTAAAAGGTGCCAAGCAATGGCGGCTTCAGTCGCACTAGCGGCACCTAAAGTGTGTCCTGTTAAAGGCTTGGTTGAGCTGACGGGAACGGAGCTTCCAAACAGACGATAAATCGCTTTGCTCTCCATACTGTCATTGAGAGGTGTCGCTGTTCCGTGGGCATTGATGTAGCCGATGTCATTGATGGTTAGCCCGGCATCATTGAGCGCTTTATTCATTGCTTGCTCAGCGCCGTTGCCTTCTGGGTGTGGTGCTGAGATATGATGGGCATCTGAGCTATCTCCCGCCCCAAGTAGCGCGACGGGTGAATGTTGATTGCTGAGCAACATAAACGCCGCTGATTCACCAATATTGATCCCATCTCGGTCATCGCTAAATGGTTGGCACAAGTTGCTCGAAAGCGCTTCTAAACCATGGAATCCATTCAGTGTTAATTGGCATATTGTGTCTGCACCACCTACGACAACGGCATCGACAAGTCCACTTCTTAATAGACGCTGGGCTGAAATAAACACACGGCCGCTCGACGAACATGCGGTAGAGATGGAATAACATGGCCCTGTAATACCAAAATACTGAGCAACGAACTCACTGCTGTTACCAAGCTCTTGTTTACGGTAGTGGTACTCTTGAGGGTATTCGCCGTCATCAAGTTTGTGCTTGAAAGCCACTTCACCATCTGAAATACCTGATGTGCTGGTACCAACGATGACAGCGATACGAGAAGAACCATACTGCGAAACAGCCTGCTGCACGTCTTGCTCAATCTGTTTGAGAGCGGACAACGCCAGTTGGTTATTGCGGGTATCGAATTGGCTTAAATGCTTTGGGATGTTTGGTAGCGAATCATCAACTCTGCCGACAATCGTGGAGGCTCCTGTATTGAGCGCCTGATCGTCACGAACCATATTCGCGTTTCGTTGGCCGGACAAACATTGATGAATGTCAGTTGCACTCGCGCCCATCGCGGAGTGAAAGCCGCAAGCTTGGATGTAAATTGGTTTAGATACGTTCGTCGACATGATGTTTACTATGGCGTTGCTACTACTTTTGATAATCAAGCGTATTGATGACGATGGTGTAGTTGTCGACTAAGTGGCGAAAGGTGATTTGACCTTTTAGCTTGTCGCTGTTGCCGTATTGTATGTCGATAACCTGATTGCCTTGTTTATCAAAAACCGCTCTAGAATTACCTTTATCAATTAATTGCCACCTTACCTTATTTAAAGGGGCTTCCCAAGCAGAACTCGGCCAGAGGGTGATCATTAGGTTAAATAGTACCTGTTCTGGCGCAGGTAAGACGTTGTTCAAACCTGTCAGCACCTCGGTTGAGATCTCATCGCCTTGATAAGACAGCGATAATACTCGTGTACCCCAAGACGAAAACCCAGCCAAGACAAGCTTATCTTGATCCACTTGCAATTGAACCGGCAATTGTTGAGTTCCACTTTGTTCACCCTGTTCCCATGAGGCGCTAATCAGTTGGCTTGCTGTTAAAGTGTAGCCAAGAGAGCTGGGTGTTGGCAGATTTACTTTCTCTTGTTCGGTAATTTTCACGCTGGGCGTGACACTTTGAGGCTGCATGCTGCACGCAGAAAGTACACTTGTAAGCAGTGCCGCTAACAGTGTTTTTCTCAAGATCGCTTTCTTTAGAATTGAGTTACTCATGATTTCCTCTCTTGAATCGCCAAAGGAGACAATAACCAAGCGACAAAAATACCGCTGAGTACCGTAATGCCAAAACTGTGTATTGCGTGCGTTTGACTGAGTGATAGCAAGCCAAATGACAGCAGGGTTGTAAGTGCAGATAAAGTGATGGCGAGTAATGTACTCAAGCTTCGAGCTTTTTCAGCAAAAAACAGGGTGTAGTCGATGCCAATCCCAATAATGAGAATAAGTGCGAGTAAATTGAACAGATTGAGTGTGGAGCCAACCGCAGATGCGGCCGCTAATCCCGCAAGACAGGCAATTAACGACGGCAATAGGATATAAACTGTGTGCTTCCAGCCATAGCGTTTGGTCAATAGCGTTGCGATGACCAGCAGCGCCAATCCGAGGAGTTCCATCACTTTTATGCGGTATTGAGCAAATAGAACAGAGATCTCCTCGGCTTTATTTAGGTAACTCAATTGGCTGTCTGTTTGAACGAAATTTTTGACTACGTCAGAGTCGCTCAGTCCACGTAAAGAAATAACCCCCGCAACTTGGTCGTCGATTTGCCCGATATAGAGAAAACGCACAGGTTCAGAAACGGAATTGGCTAGATACTCTTGCAAAGAGACGGGTTTGAAGTCTTGCTCAAACACTGGGGGCTGATGAAGCTGCAGTGCTTGTGACAGCGCCGTAGACTGGCTTTGATAAAGGTGCTCAATCAGTTTGTGATCGGCTTCTTGGCGAGCCACAGAGCTGATGTATTGGGTTAGGCTTTGATAGCCAGTGATAACATCCGTTTGCTGCCATTGGTCAAGCTTTGGCGTGAGTTGCTGGAGTTTTTCTAGCAGTGATTGATCGTCGTTGGCGGTGACAACCAACATTTGCTGAGATGACTCGACACCACTCAGCAGTGCAATGAACTGCTCTTGCTGTTTTAAACTCTCTGGCATTGCTTGAAGCTGGCGAATGTCATCGTCGTAATGAAGATTGGCTAGCGGGTAGCCAGCCGCGATAAGACAAAGCACCGGTAATGCGATTCGAGTCGAAGGTTTTGCCCAAAGGGATAGCCAAGCGTTCCACATGTTTTTGCCAGGTATTGGTCGATTGCTGCTAGGTTTTCTTGCCAGTACTGGATACCAAGCCACAACGGTCACATAGGCGGCGATCAGACCGATTGAAGAAAACAGTGCCAATTGTTGCAACCCAGGGAACGGTGTAATCATCATCCCCAAATAACCAATCAAGCTGGTCACTAATCCCATCGTGATCGCGGCAAAAATGTGTTGCAGTCCTTTTTTGCTATCCCATTTCTCCCCAGCAGCGAGACGCTCGGTCAGATAGTGGAAAGCATAATCAATAGAAACGCCGATCAGACTTGCACCAAACACCAAACTAAATAGGTGCACTCGGCCAAATACCCAAGTGGTCACGGCCAATGCCGCGAGAAGGCCGATGCTGATAGAGAGTAGCGCGAGGCTAAGTGGTGCAGCACTGCGAAACACCGCGAGTATCAGTACAACAACGCCTAAAAGAGAAAAAAGGCCAATGGTACTGATCTCTTGCTTGGCGCTCTGTGTGCCAAATTCAGCATAGAAGAGTACACCTGTGTGAATGGTATCAACCTGATAGTTTTCAGACAGCTTGGCCTCGATATCACGAATCTTGCTGACACCTTGCTGAGCTGCAAGGCTATAAGGGGATTCCTTGAGTGTTGCAGTTACTAACAGGTGGTCTTGGCCATTATATTCGGTCACCAAGTAGCCATTTTTGAGTGTAAAAGCGTTATTGAGCTGAGTTAACTGAGCCAGATAATCTCGAAAAATCAAAAACGGGTCACTGCTTAGCTCGTTGCCGGTCACCCCAGAAAATGGATTGTATATCGACTGGATGACGTGCTGGGTTTGGACTTGAGGTTGTGTGCTTAGACGTTGACGCTGCTCGTCGGTGAGCTGCTGAAAACGGTGTGAGAAGTAGTAGCTTGCCCACTCCTGCTGTTGGGTCGCATCGACCTGACCAATCACATCGGAGAATAGGCCAGTATCTGACAGGGATTGCTCAAAGTCGCCCGCAGCGGCATAGGTGTTGTCGCTATTTGAGCTAGAAAGGACGAAGACCACCTTATCACTTAGGTTGTTTGAAACGGCTTCAAACGCCTGCTCCGCGACTGGGTTTTGCTGGTTTGTCGGCAGCAGCTTGAGGATATTGGTTTCAATGGGAGAGCGTGTTGAGCCTAACCATTGCTGAGTAAGCATGACGAGGAACACGACAACAACGACCAACCAAGCTAAAGCGACTTTGTTGGTCGAAGCGGATAACTCGTTAGAAGCTGAATTGCGCTTGTTCAGCATCGGTGAGTCCTTCGGGTTGATGAGTTTGGTTGGAGAAGAGTATTTCTGTTTTGTCACCACGAAGCTCTTGCAGAACAAGTTTGTTAATATCTTCTTGGCCAGAGAGCGTAATAGTTTCAAACACAGAGTTTAAAGGTGCCTGAATCGGTGCCAATGTAATGGTCCATTGGGCTTCATCTGAGCTAAAACTGACGTCAAACTGCTCTTTAAGTGCGTCCGTATCACCGTGGAACACCGCCAGGAAAACGTGGCTAAAGTAAAATGCCATTGGATTATCTTGAGCGGTGATGGTTTGTGGCTCTTGGCCTGCAAATGTTTGGCGTAGTTTATCTTGCGTCAGGACTAGGTTGACCGGAAACGGCGTTGTTTGTTGCCACAGTAAGCCCTTATCTTTGCTCAAGGTAAATTGCCCTTCGGAGCTGAGAGGCTGGGCAAACATTTCAATATGACGACGTTGAGTAAAATCACCACGTACAATGTCGTTAGCCGATAACTGTGATTGCAAAGCAGTTAGGTCGGAAACTTGCGCGTTGACCAGTGGGGACATGATTAGCAGCAATAAAGAGAACCACTTCTTCATCATTGATTTTCCTCACCAATGCGACCTGTTTGGTGCCACTCTTCTACTTTATCGATAAACACCTTGGGTGAAGCGAAACACATCTCTTGAGATTCAATCGAGACAGCAACTTGTGTTGTGTAGGCCTTACACATCCGCTGGCCTGTCTCGGCATCATAGATAACAAAATCGATGCGTAGACGGTTTTCCCACTCGGTTAACTTACCTGCGACACGAATCTTGTGATTGAAAGGAATCGCTTTGACATACTTTACGCGCGTATCAATGATTGGCCACATGTAGCCAGAATCATTCATCGCAAGGTAGCCATAGTTGATCTTTTCCATCATCACTCGGCGTGCTTCCTCGAAAAAGCGGAAGTAGTTACCGTGATAGATAACACCCATAGGGTCAGCGTCTTGGAAAGAGGTAACCAGCGTTACCTCTGACTCAAGCGGAAACTCAATCGCTTGCTCCATTATGCCTCCGGGTAAAGTGGCCAGTGGCGTTGCTGAATGCGGTCGATAAAGTGGCGAAGGTCATTTTCTAACGGACGATCCTCCACGACAAATTCGAATTCACTCAGAACCGCATCACGAATCATTTTGAGGTTGTCACTCATGTGGTGCTCATCAAGCTCGTTATGACGACGGCGAATCTCAACCGCTTGAATACTCGCAAGTAGAGAGGCTGCTGCTACTTGCTCAGTTAACTCTAGCACTCGAATACAGTCACGAGCTGCAATAGTGCCCATGCTGACTTTATCTTGGTTGTGACATTCGGTAGAGCGTGAGAAAACACTCGCAGGCATGGTGTGCTTTAAGGCTTCTGCTGTCCAAGCGGAAATACCAATCTGAACGGCTTTAAAACCGTGGTTGATAGGTTTACGCTCACCTTCTGCACCCGTTAGGTTAAAGGGTAGGCCGTTGTTGAACTTGTAGTCCATCAGCTGTGCCATTTGGCGATCAAGCAGATCGGCTAGGTTGGCAATTCCTGTTTTCAGTGTGTCCATCGCCATTGCAATGTGACCACCGTAGAAGTGACCACCATGAAGTACACGTTCGTTATCGCCATCAATAATTGGGTTGTCGTTGGCACTGTTTAGCTCGTTTTCAATCATTGAGCGTAGCCACGGCAGTGAGTCTTGCACCACACCAATAACATGCGGAGCACAACGCAAAGAGTAACGATCTTGTAGACGGTCGCTATTGCGCGGCGGGCGATCCGCTTTGAGGTCGTCACGTAACCATGCCGCGACTTGTTGCTGACCCGGATGAGGTTTAACAGCAAATAGGGCTTCATCAAAGTGGAAGTCATTCCCGTGCATACCTACTGACACCATCGCGGTAATCTTGGTACAAAGCTGCGCAAGGTATTCGGCGCGTTTATACGCAAGACACGCTAGGGCCGTCATCACCGATGTACCGTTCATCAGCGCTAAGCCTTCTTTCGGCTTTAAGTGGATTGGGTTGATTCCCAGTTCGGCATACACCTCAGCGGTTGGGCGCACGTCGCCTTTGTAAAGCACATCTCGTTCACCAATCAGTGCGGCAGCAAGGTAGGAAAGCGGTGTTAAGTCACCACTTGCACCGACGGAGCCTTCTTG
This sequence comes from Vibrio sp. RE86, assembly GCF_013114545.1. Lineage (GTDB taxonomy): Bacteria > Pseudomonadota > Gammaproteobacteria > Enterobacterales > Vibrionaceae > Vibrio. The sequence continues at coordinate 210,011 of NZ_VTXI01000002.1, forward strand.
AGGAATACGCGGCGCAATATCTTGATTGATGAGAGTGACGATCTGATTCAGTAAATCATGGGTAACGCCAGACACACCTTGAGCCAATGAACATAGACGTGTGGCCAAAACTGCGCGAGCCTGTTCATGAGAAAGAACTTCGCCTAGTCCACAGCCGTGGAAACGAGTTAGGTGCAGTGGAAGTTCATCGACCAGATTTGGTGGAATGGCCACAGTACATGAATCACCATAGCCTGTGGTTACGCCATAGATAACGCCTTCTTCTTTTAGCAAGCGCTCTAAAAAGGCCACGCCACGATCAATCTTAGAAGTGAACTCAGGTGAGTTGTTTAAATTGGCGTTGGCACCTTGCGCAATAGCGACCACATCTTCGATGGTAAGAGCCTCTGCGCCGAACGTAATGGTGTTATTGTTTTGCGTCGTCATCTTTCTGATTACTTAAAGTCCAAAAATTGAAAAAATTATACCACTGTAATGGGGCTTGTAGAGTGTAGTGCTCTAAGCGTGTGGCATATCGCTGAACAACATCGTTAAGCGCTTGCTGGCGCTCTTTTCTTGGAAGTACGATCTTGTCGCTAAAAGGTTCGAAATAAACATTAAAGTGCGGCTTGTCGCTAGTGTCGTCACGAAGGCCAAACAGTAGATATACAGGCGCCTTTAATACGGAGGCGAGCATAAATGGTCCTTGCGGAAAGGGAGCGGGCTTACCTAAAAAATCAGCCCATACTGAGCGACTCTCTTTACTGGTGGAGGTTCTATCCCCAACAATCACGACCCATTCACCTTGCTCAATTTTTTGCTGTAAGAGTATGGCAGTATCCGGCCCCATAGTGCTGACTTGTATTAAGTTCAGGTCTGAGTTTGGGTTTACTGCTTTCATCACTGTATTAAAACGTTCCGCATGTTCGGTGAACACAAGGGCATTGATTTTGACATGAGTGTGTCTGCGGCTGAGAGCTCGGCAAAGTTCAATATTGCCAAGGTGAGAGCCTAGGATCAGTATCCCTTGCTTGTTGTCGACCATCTCTTGAAAATGTTCTTGGCCATGAATGGTTAAGTTGTCGACATTAAAATCGCCTTTCCATGCCGCCAGTTTGTCGAGCATGGTATGGCCGAAAGAGAGCAGGTGATGATAACTATCGAGCGACTTTGGTAGTGCGATAGATTGCTGCTCGGCATGACGCTTCAACTGCTCTAGATAGATTTCTGATGCTTGTTTGGCGTCTTTGCTGGTTAGGTGGTAGTAGCGAATTACCCCTTTCAAGATCAGGTTGAAAACACCGCGACCAAGCAAGCTGTACACAGCTAAGAGCAATTTTATGCCTAAGATGGTGCCTTGCTCTTGACGCTTAGACCAATGTTGTTGGTTGTCAGAGGCTTTGCGAAGGCGTTTTCGTGCCAGCAATTTTGGAATACGTGGAAGCATGCCGAAAAACAGGCGAGTGTGCATCCAACTGATTTTCACATTGTCCCAGAGCGCATCAAAGTGAGAGATGCCACCTTCAGGGTAGATAACACGAGTTTCAACAAAGTCGATCTCAATGCCTTCCCAATACATTCGCACCAAAATCTCGATGTCGAAGTCCATTCGAGTGCCGATGTCATATTTGTCGAGAACCGCGACGGTGGAAGAGACGGGGTACGTACGAAATCCACACATACTGTCTTTAATGGCAAATGATAGCGTTTCTATCCATACCCAAATGTGTGTAGCATAGCGGCCATATAAGCGCGCTTTAGGTACACTGTCATCGTAAATAGGTTGACCAGAGATTAAATGAGTTGGGCTCTCTTTTGAGCGCGCAATGAGTTGCGGAAGTGCTTCGATATCATGTTGGCCGTCAGCGTCAATCTGGATGACATGACTGTACCCAAGATCGTGAGCATGGCGAATACCCGCCATAACCGCGCCCCCTTTGCCTTGGTTTTCAGCAAGGGTCACCAAAGTCACGTTCTCTTCTTGAGCAACGATTTGGAGTGCGTGTTTTGTCTCTGCGTTGCTACCGTCATCGACTAAAAGAAAAGGGAATTTAAAAGAGTTCAGCGAAGACACCACAGCAGCAATGGTGCTGCCATGGTTGTAGCAAGGGATTAGAAAACAAGGATTATATTGGCTCACTTACTCACCTAGCTTCATTTTTCCAGATGAGTGGATGATCAGTTGCTCATCACGTAGAGAGCTGTACTTAAACGCAAGCTTCTGTTTTTCACCATCCCAGACAAGGCTCAAATCGACGGTCGAGTCAGGAAGGATAGGCTCTTGGAACTTAATCACTTCCATGCCTTTAAATGTGGGCGGCGTATGCAAGTGCTCGATGGCATAATGCAGTGCCCAATCAATCTGACTGACACCTGGTAACAGCGGAAAATGGGTAAAATGGCCGCGAAAATCTAAGATATCAGCGTCGACCTTCATCGTGATGGTCACGTTGTTATCTTTGTTCTCGACTGCGATGATGGTGGGTTTACGTTTTTCCATTTCTTTAAGTTCTTTCTTGGTGTCGAATTACTGGAAGAGTTTTTCTATTTCAGCAACTTGGCGTTTGCCTTGGCTATTAAGCGGGATCTCTTCTAAAAGTCGATACTTTCGCGGGATAGCAATAGGCTCTAGCCAATCACGCAGTCGTTTTCTTAGGGCAATCCAAAACTTACCTTTGCCAATACGTTCAAGTTCAGTCAAACCGAGTGGTGATAGTACGATTACCGCGCTTAGTGAAAGGCGTTGATCGTCCACCAAAGGAATGACAGCACTCTCTTCAATCCACTCTAGCTGATCGAGACGTTTCTCGACTTCCACCAGTGAAATTCGCTTTTCTTCAATCTTAACGATGCGGTCGGTACGCCCTTTCAGTTCAAATGAAACTGTATCATGAAAGTGGCATTCATCGGCAGTCTGATACCACTCGCTGCCATTGATATGTGGCGCAAGTAACCGCAAGCAATTTTCTTGGTTCAATTCGGCTTGTACGCCTGGGAAGAGACTCCAACTCGTATCAGGCGTGCGTTGTTGTCTGAAAGCAATACCGCCAGTTTCAGTGCTGCCAAACACCTCAATCGGAAGATGATCAAACAACGCTTCGCTATGGGTTGCTGCTGAGTTTGGCAGTGGTCCCCCAGATGAAAATAGCCCGCGTAATGGCGTGCTTTGATGTTCTTGGGTTAAGCGTTTGAGCAGTGCTGGACTGCTGATCAAAACGGTATCTTTATCCGCATGATGAACAAGCTGCTCAGGGTATTCCAAATTGTGTATAGCAAATGGGCGACCAGCGCATAACGGCCACAAAACTCGAAACAATAGGCCATAGATATGCTGGTGGGACACTGTGCTCTCGATGCGACTGCAACGAAGTTGTTCTCCCCACAGTGACTCTAAAATGGCAATTTCAGAATCGAGTTGTGTCAGACTTTTCTGAATAGCTTTGGCTTGACCACTTGAACCTGATGTAAACAGAGTGAGCTCTACTTCGTCTGCATTAAGGTTTTTCACCTGCGGCTGAATGTACTGCTCTAATGAGCGAGATTTAACCGATAGGGATTCCACGCCTTCGGCGATCTCGATATTCTCGTCGTGAAGCAACACGTCAAAATGGGGCGTTAACTCCCTGACCGCTTCAGGTTGATAGTTTCCCGGCAGAACCAAAGCTTTGCCTGCGTGAATGGCGGCAAATAAGCCGACTGAGAACAAGTAGCTGTTAGCAAAACAAAGCGCAACTCTTTTGGCGCTGTGACTTATAAGCAACGACTGGTAGTGGTTCACATCATTTAGGAATGATTGCCAGTTGATCTGGTGTTGATTATCAAACGCAACAATAGAGTGAGGGTCACGTGTTGTGTTGAGCAGTTGTTCAACTGCGCAGAATTCAACGTGTTGAGAGTGCATTATTGAGAGTCTTCCTTTCGAACAAACTGACGAACGATCCATTCCCCTGCGAATAAACAGCCTGCGAGTAGATAACTGATGAGACCGTTGTATAACGTCCAAAGCTCTAGCGAATGGAAACAGGTATACAGCGCGAATGAGCCATTAAGCACAAAGAAAACGCACCAAATTGCAGTAACTTTACGGGTGTAGAGCACACCGCTTTGTGGCAAATTAGGTTCTTGTAATCGGGCCAAACGTTCAATAATCGTCTGTGGCTGTTTAAAGCTAGCGGCAAATACGGCAAACATGCATACGTTAACGATAACAGGGTAGAAAGTTAGCCAACCATGTTGCTTGAACAACACGCCTAAACTGACAAGAGTAATACCCGTTATCGCACTGACTTGAGCGACATATTTGAGTTCTTTTAATTGGGTTCGCTGAACGGAGAGCAGTCGGACCCCTAAGGCGAGAATAAGCAGTACTCCCACCAAAGAGAGTCCGTATCGCTCAATGCCAAAAAAGATGGCAAAGGGATAGGCAAGCAGAACAACTGCAGACAGAACTGTCAGCAATTGGCGCATTAGGCTTCCTTTAGAAGCTCTGTTACAGCATTAACAACGTCGTCGACGGTACGAACTGTGCTGAATTCTGCTGGCTTAATTTTTTTGCCAGTCACGTTTTGAAGATGAACGACGAGGTCAACGGCATCAATACTATCGAGATCAAGATCTTGGTATAGGTGAGCTTCAGGAACAATATCAGCGGCATCAATTTCAAACAGCTCCTCAAGGGCGCTTTTTACCTGTTTGAATACCTGTTCTTTGTTTACATCAGACATGAAATTACCTACCAATTATTCGCCAGTTTGTGCAGAAATATAGTTCGCAAGATTGCTAACAGATGCGAAGTGCTCACGAGTATTTGAGTCATCTGCATCAATCACAATGTTGTACTTTTTCTTAATGGCTAAACCCAGTTCTAATGCATCGATAGAATCTAAACCTAAGCCATCACCAAACAGTGGCGCTTCTGTTTCAATATCATCAATGGTTAGATCTTCTAGATTAAGAGCATCAATGATCAGTTGCTTAATTTCGTTATGTAGTTTTTCCACTTTTACCTACTTCTGACTATTGGTTTTCTGGAAAGAGTGTCTCAGCTAAATGCTTTTGTAATCGGCGCGCAGCCAATGTTGGAGACGTAGTTTGCTCTATAAAGGGCGCAACCTCAACTTTATCCTTAACTTCGACAAGGAAAAAAGGCTTTGTTGGGGGTACTTGATACCACTTTTTCTCTTTTGTGAGAAAGCTCGGAGAAACGGTAATGTGCACGACGCGCATATCACGCTCTGTTCTGACGGCAATTTGTGCAGAGCCACGCTGCAACTTTGACTCAATACCGGGCGTTGTGCGCGTCCCTTCAGGAAAAACCAGAAGAACATTACCTTGGTCAAAGCGTTGCTCGCATATCGACAGCAAGTCGTCAGGCGTTTCGTTTGGGATATACCCCGCGGCTTTGACAATATGCTTCATGAAAGGGTTCGCCCAAATTGCTGATTTCACCAAACAGTCGCATCGTTCTAATTGTGAGGCGATGAGCACGTAATCAATCAAACTCGGGTGGTTGGCGACAATCAGGCAATTTCGGTCTTGTTTTAAGATCTCTGCACCGACAATTTTGTAATCAATGGCGCCCGTAAACTTCATTAACTGACAAAAAGTATTAAATGAATGCTGAATGGCACCTTGAACTCGATATTCGGTCGCGGTTTTCCCTTTGGTGAATAAACGGATTAAAGGAATGATGACAAAGCTTAAAAATAAGCCGCCTAAACCAAAGGTAGTAAAACAGAATCCAGTCGCGAAAATACGCCAATATTGATCGAACGTTTTCATTTGCGCGTCCATTTCCATAACTGACGCTCAGATTGCAAAGTCCAGTCGTTATTATTGGATAAGAAATGACGAATGAAATCTAGCCCTTGCGGGAGTTCTGCTTGATAGCCATCGTTATTCTGCTCTTGAGACACAGCATAATTGTCACCGCTAGATAAAACCAAACCTAATCCATAGCCGCGATAGTTCTGCGTTTCAAATTGCTGGTAAGGTTCAGGAAGAGGTTCGTCAAAATCAATCACAAGCACTTTGTGTTCAGGGTTATCAGCCAAGTAGATCCAAGCGTCTAACAAAGCACTGTGGAACGTGTTTTCTGCGGCTGCGATGGAAGTTAAAGGTAAGGCTTTTTTCGTCGCGATTGTCGCAAGGCCGGCAGCGGTGTTATGTACCGACTGAGAAAAGGCCATCGGAGACGCTTCTTCGCCTTGTAGAATGTCTTTAATCAGCCCCATGCTGCGATGAAGTTCACCGTGACGGCTAGCAAACACTAAGTAATCCACCTCATGTTCATTTAACAGTTCAATTGCGGTTTGAACGGCAAGCTTAGACAAATTACTCATTCGGCGGCGCATCATTGCAGGAATAGCAGAGGTGATGAGTTTGCTTTCTTCCGGCCAATGCAAGTCGTTTGCCCAATTTTCCCAATCCTGAGACAGTGAAAATCCGTTAGAATGCGCAAGCCAGGCATCAATATTAAATGAAATGTTTAGATTAGAGTTTGGCATAAGAGATTGCATTGTTATTTTGACAGCGAAATACTATTACTGACTTATAAACCAAATAAGGAATTATTCGAAATGTCACCACTTAAGTTACTTAGCTCACTATTGCTTGCTTTATTACTCGTTGGTTGTGGTCGTGTCCAGCCTGTAATGAATGTTGAGGATACTCCAGTTGGTTATAATCTTCAAAGCAAACAGGTGAAGATGGCGATTATGCAAGCAGCGACGAATCGTGGTTGGGTTGTTGAAGAGGTTAATGACTCTGAGTTGAATGCAAAAATTCATGTTCGCTCGCATTATGCGGAAGTAAAAATTCCATATAACGAGAAATTTTACTCAATTTATTATCTCAACTCAGATAATTTGAAAGCGGAAGGTGGCAAAATCCATCGAAACTACAATCGTTGGGTTAACAACCTGAATGTAGATATTAAGCGTCAGTTGTCGTTAGTAGCGGCATCTAAGTAACTCCATAAATGATGAATAGTTAGGTTTTTCGTGCGAGATAAAAACAGAGATCCCTTCAATGCATTGGAAGCAAAAACAGAAGCTCAAAAGCTCTCTTTTGCTCCAATCGTATTCCATACAGCCAGAACATTACGTGATATTGGTGTGTTAGCTGCGTTAGATAAAGCGGGCAGTCAAGGCCTTACCGCAGAGCAAATCGCACAAGAAACTGGTGTTTCAGAGTATGGTGTTAAAGTCTTGCTCGATATGGCAATCAGCGCCGATATCGTGTTGTGGGACAAGCCTAACTATTCGCTCGCAAACCTTGGGTTTTTCCTGCTTTATGATGGGATGACCAAAGCGAACATGGATTTTACCGCGGACGTTTGTTACGCCGCGATGATGCACTTAACCGAAGCGATTTTAGAGGGTAAGCCTGCTGGCCTTAAAGAGCTTGGTGAGTGGGAGACGATTTATCAAGGGTTGTCTCAACTGCCTGAACAGGCGAAACAGAGCTGGTTTAATTTCGATCACTTCTATTCCGATCGTTCGTTTCCAGTTTTATTAGAAGAAGTGTTTAAGTCTAGCCCTAAGACGATTGTCGATATTGGTGGTAACACGGGTAAGTGGGCGATGCAGTGCTGTAATCATAACCCTGATGTCGAAGTGACGATCGTTGACCTTCCTCAGCAGCTTGAAATGGCAATGAAGAACGCTGCAGAGCATGGACACTCTGAACGTGTGCATCCTTTTCCGGCCAACATGTTGGATAAACAGCAAGCGCTTCCTGACTCGGCCAATATTTGGTGGATGAGTCAGTTTTTAGATTGTTTCTCTCCTATGGAAATCCTAAGCATTTTGAAGCGAGTGAAGAATCAGCTTCGCGAGGGTGATTCCATCTACATTTTAGAGTTATTCTGGGATGCTCAAAAATACGAAGCGGCGTCTTATAGTTTGAATGCAACTTCGCTCTATTTTACTTGCCTAGCTAATGGCAACAGCCGTTTTTATCGTAGTGATGATTTCCTCGAAATTATCGAAGCTGCAGGGCTTGTCGTAGAAGAGCGAACCGATAATATTGGTCTTGGACACACACTACTAAAATTAAAATAATGATCAGTGGCTAGGGGATACCTGAGGCCAAAGCAGTTGAAGTAATCATGAAAAAAGAAAATACCCAAGTTGTCGTTGTTGGCGCAGGCCCGTCTGGTTCTACTGTTTCTGCCTTGCTACATGCGCAGAACATTGATGTTGTTGTGATTGAAAAATCGCTTTTTCCTCGTTTCTCGATTGGAGAAAGTTTACTTCCTGCCTGTATGGAAGTGGTTGAGCAAGCGGGTATGTTGGAAGCGGTTAATAATTATGGTTTCCAATTTAAAGATGGTGCTGCATTTCGTCGCAACGGGGTTTACACCCAGTTTAATTTTACCGATAAGTTTACTGAAGGCCCAGGAACGACATTCCAAGTTCAGCGTGGCAATTTTGATAAAGTGCTTGCAGACAGTGCGGCGGAACAAGGCGTACCAATTCGTTATCAGCATGAGCTAATTGAACTGGAGTTTGTTGGCGAGCGTTCACTTTTAACGGTTAAGAGTGCACATGGCGAGAACTACCAGATTGAAGCCGATTATGTGCTAGATGCGAGTGGCTTTGGCCGAGTTCTACCACGTATGCTCAATCTTGAGGAGCCGTCATGTTTGCCTCCACGTAAAGCGATCTTCACCCATATAGTGGATAACATTGACCCGCAAGCCATTGAGTACGACCGCGACAAAATACTCATCTCTGTCCACCCAGAGAATAATGACGTTTGGTACTGGCTGATCCCATTTTCAAATGGTGTGTGCTCATTTGGTGTTGTTGGCGAACCATCGTTCTTCGAAAACTACCCAGATGATAAGTTAGCTGCTTTAAAACAAATTGCTAATGAAGAACCAGGCTTAGCGACTTTACTCTCTAATTCAGAGTACCCGAATCCGGTCGGAGAACTAGGGGGCTATTCGGCGAACGTTAAGCATCTCGCGACACCACATTATGCGCTGCTTGGTAACGCAGGGGAGTTCTTAGATCCTGTGTTTTCATCTGGCGTTACGATTGCAATGAAGTCTGCGCAATATGCGGCTGAATGCGTCGTAAAACAGTTAAATGGTGAAGAGGTCGATTGGCAGCAAGAGTATGCCCAGCCTCTAATGGTCGGTGTGAACACGTTCAGGACCTACGTTGAAGGTTGGTACAACGGCATGCTTCAAGATGTGATTTTCTATCAAACGCCAAACCCTAGAATCAAGCAGATGATCAGCTCTATTTTGGCTGGTTATGCTTGGGATCAAGATAACCCATATGTTAAAAACAGTCAGCAACGACTGGCGACGCTCGCTGAACTGGTTCGAGACGATAAAAGCGCATAAAGCTTGATTTGACTCAAGGGAACAATTGGCTAAAACGTGCCTTGCCAACCATACTCTCTCAATATGGGTTATTGCTTGTAATGAGCTAAGGACGGCAGTGTATGAAAAACGAATTAGACCCAACCAAAGTTCTTCAAGCCTATGAAATGGTGATGACTAACGGTTCACCCACCGAACATGGGAAAATATACGAAGGTGTTGAAGCTTATTCTGATTACGATGGCTACAACGTTTACCTCAGAGGTAATGGCGTTGAGCTAAAAGTGGGTTTTCACAATACGTATCATCTTGATTATGACCAAGAGCATCTACGCGACAGTTTTTTAAAGAAAGTCGCGCAACTTGCCAAATGACTAAAGCCCGTACTCTACGCGGGCTTCTTTGTATGGGTTAGACAGTTAAGTTTCGCAGTTTTGGCTCATCACTGAGATATTCAACAAACTCAACTTCAAAGCCTGCTGGGTCAATAAAATAGACATTTTTTCTATACGGCTCGTCAGCCCCTGAAATCGCAATGTCGAAACCGGCTTGAGTTAGCCTTTCTATGACGGCATCAACGCTATTAGTTACATAAGCGAAATGGGCTAGGCCAACTTGGTGACCTGAGAGCTCACGGTTTTCACCCTCGCCATGATCGCTCAATGCCAAATATTGGTAGTCATCACCAAAATGCAGCCAGTTTCTTGGTTTTCCACTCCATTCACCCTGACCTTCAGCACGCACATACCAGTGTGGGAAAGCGGCTTGGTAAAACTTCAGCATCTCTGGAATATCTTTTACGACGAGATTTACATGTTCAAGCTGGATCATAAGTATCTCCTTTTTTCTCTTATCCTTGCCAACACGAATCATGCTAATACCTCAAGTTAAGTTGAGGTAAAGAGTTTTTTTAGTCTATTTTAAAAAAGCCAACAAATAGATTGTCGGCTTTGGTTTCAATTAGGTTGAAAGGGAAGGTCTATTGGCCCTGGATTAACGCCAAACGCCCCAGTCACCGGTAGTCCCTGGTTCTTCGCCCTTTGTCCACCATTGCGCTGTCCACTCTCTACCATTGTGGGTGACAACATCGCCAGTGTTATAGACTGCAGCTTGATCCCATAAATTAACGGGGTCAATTGGTGGGGTATCCCCTTTAATTAGAGATAGGGCATAGCTAAAGGAGTTATCTAGAGCAAAGACTTGGTTGGCGTAAATGTTGTTGGTATCAAACATGTAGTGGTTCATCTCTTGATGCCAAATACCTACGTACCAGTCGCCAGTTTGCTGAGCATTAAATTGATCGGCCATTTCCGCTGGCCAAGTTTGTGTATTGGTGGCTGAAATCGGCAGACTTAAGTCAACAATTTCAGTACCGCTAGCATCAAATGTGCGGAAGCGGATGGTGTCTCCAGCTTCGACAGGGCCAAAACCTTGTGGAACATAGTAGCCAAGTGAAGTGAGATTATTAACAGGATCAGTTGGTTCGCCTGGGTCTGTCGGTGGCGTTGTACCGGTTGACGTTAAAGTGATATCACTACAGTTGTAGAAACCCTCACCCGCCACATCAATACGTTGCCAGCGAGTGTAGAGGATAGCATCTCCCGAGCGGTCAGCTGGGAAGGTGACTTTCATTCGGTAACGTTTCTCTGCATCAACCGCGATGTCACCAGCCGTGTCGATCAGATCTAAATCCGCCCAAGTTAAAGGCTTTGAAAAATCATGATTCGGTTTGGTTAGATAGAACTCCCAGTAAGAAGGGTTGTGAGGTGCTTTGCCGAAGAAGACAAAATCGATTTGATTGTTCTCATCTAACGCGACATTGGTTCTTTGCCAATGCGGCGAAGCAATACTTAAGCCTTTTTTAGCGCCATCGCCAGCCGAGCAGAGTTGGCCGTCTGGTACAATCGCTTGTACATGCGCCATATCGCGATAATTTGGAACGTTCGCAGCGGTCTCGCTACGTTGAACAAATGGGTATGCCCCTGACATATCGTAAGCTGCTTGACAGGCAAGGTTTGGGATTTCATTGGTCCAAAAGCCGCCATCTTCATAACAGATATTCTGACGAGCGTTTGGATACTCTACCCAACCATGAGCAGAAACATTAAATGAACTGATGGCGGCAAGAGTCGTTGCTGCAATCAGAGGGGAGATCACTTTTACTTTCATTATTCATCCTTAAATTTGGCTGATAAATCGTTCAAATAATGGTCATTCAATTATTTGCACAATAAAATTAGCCGGATGAATGCGAATAAATAAAAGCATTTGCGGTGGGGATTGTTAGAGTAAAAGACGCCCCCAAACTATTTTGTCGTACTGCTTCCTAGGCAGCAGAGTCTTACGAGTGACTTCAAATGTTGCTTCAATCGATAAAGAAAGCCCCCGACAACTGAGTCAAGATTATCAGGGGCTTAGGTGTTAGTCTTCTCCGACTAGGCTGGCATCTTCTGAGTAGTCTTCGATGCTGCTAGCGTCAGGTTTTGTGCGACCATTCAATGTATGGAATCGCTTACGACCACGAGCAAGCTGAACATACTTAAGCCAAACTCGTTCTAGCTTTGACTTCGCTTTACCCGGATGAGCAATCACCTTGATGAAGTGTTTCTCTTCCGCGTTTTCAGGCAGCAAATCACCAGACTCCAAGCCCAGCATTGTGTCGCCATAAAGCGTTAGGATTTCTTCCTCAGCCAAAGTAAAATCGCCAGACTTGGCGAAGCCACGTGGAAACTTAGTGTTGTCGTAAAAACGTTTTTTGCCATGACGAAATTGAGTGTCAGACATTTTGGTAGCCTCTATAAAAACCTACATGGGAATCTAGAGCGAAAAGTAGGCGGAAAATTCATAAAAGAAAAACAAAACCTTTTTATCTTCACTATTGAATAGTTTTATTAAATTTAGATAACACTTTAGTGACTTGAAGATTATAAAATTTCGCCGCACTTGCTAATCTTACAAGATCGTCGGTAGAGGAAATCCAATGGACGTAAAAGTCTTTAGAACCTTTTTGGAATTGGCTCAGGTGAGACATTTCGGAAAGGCCGCAGAAAATCTATATATTACTCAGGCGGCTGTCAGTGCGCGTATCAAACAGCTTGAAAGTTACTTTGATACTCAACTGTTTATCCGTGATCGCAACAACATAAAATTGACCTCTTCAGGTGAACGCTTGATTGGCTATGCAGAGGTAATGGTCAGTACACTTCAGCAAGCTAAGTTAGAACTGTCTCTTGAAAGTGGTAAGGCGCTTCAACTGACGTTAGGTGGTACGCCGAACGTGTGGGATGCGTACTTACAAAACTGTTTAAGTTTGGTGACCGATGAATTCGAAGGTTACGGCTTTATGGCTGAGATCATGGGGCGTGAGGCGCTAACACGTAATTTGCATGAACGTACCCTAGATATGGCTTTCGCTTTTGATCAGATTAAAGCAGACGAGCTCAACTGTAAGAAAGTGGCGGACGTGGTACTTATTCTGGTCTCAACGCAGCAAGAAAGCTTGGAAACCGTGTTTCAAGAGAAGTATGTGTATGTCGATTGGGGAACCAAATTTGCGTCTGAACATGCTGAACGACATCCAAAAATTCCAGCCCCTTATCTTCGCACATCAACGGCTCGTATCGCGTTAGATTTCATTCTCGAGAAAGGCGGAAGTGCGTATTTGCCAGCATCATTGGTAGAGCCATTCCTTGCGAGTGGGCAGCTGCATAAAGTCACGGGAGTTGAGGATTGGTATCGCCCTATTTACCTGAGCTATCGTAAAGCGAGCACATCGGTAGAAGCGATCAAGCAAGTTGAAGAACTCGTGAAAACCATCGATCCAGTGACAGCTTACAGTCTTCAACAAATGGCTGATTTACCGGTTGATGAGTAACGCCGTTCTAGCTTTGTAGTTCCATTTAAGCCTCAGTCACTTGAGGCTTAATTTTATTCCCCATCTACTGTCTCGCGTCTATCTATCACCTTGCCACCGTCTACTTCGGGCGCTTGTAAACCAAAATAAATCGTACTGCTTGCGATCACTCTTCATATTTCATGTTACACTAGTTGATATTAGCAACTATATTTTTTAGTTAATCTGGCCGTCGGTGGCCAGATTAGGAAATGAAGATGTCAGAACTCAAAACCTTAGAGAGCATGTTTAAGCTCATGCACATGTGTAAACGTAATGTGCATCGGCAGCTAGAGCAGCTCAATTTAGATATCGCACCAATGCATGTTCGGGTGATTAAAATCATCAACAAAAGAGAAGTGTGTACCGCGATGGATATCGCCACTTGTCTTGACCGAGATAAAGGTCAAGTGACGCGTCTTATCAATACTTTGATTGAGCTGGATTACGTTCAGAAAACGCCAAACCCTGATGATAAACGCAGCCAATGTTTGTTGATTACTGAAAAAGGGCAGGGCGTGATTGAACATATTAAGACGATCGACCGAGCGGTTGCGGACAAGCTGACAGATGGCATTTCTGAACAAGACTTGCAGACATTTGAGCGCATAACCAAAGCGATGTCTGGCAACTTGTGCTGTAAATAAAACGATTGGTTTGACCGACGAAATCGTTGTAATTAATGAAAAGAAGAGTCTTATGACCAAAAAGCAATTTATCGCGCACTATTTGCGTTTAAATCGCACCTCTTATCTGCTTGCGATCGTGTTCATTTTTCTTGTGAACTGGCTACAAGTCGAGATCCCTAGGTATATTCAGTTAGCCATTGATCTGATTGATGACGCCTCAGTATCAGGGCATGAGCAGCTAAAAACTTACGTGGCATTGGTTGTTGTATTGTCAGTGGCGATGATCGGTGTGCGTGTACTCTCTCGAATATACGCACTCAACCCAGGTCGTATTACAGAAGCTGCGTTAAAAAACACCTTATTGAATAAGCTCAATCGCTTGCCGAATAGCTTTCATGCGCAGTTTGCATCAGGACGTCTAATCTCCATCATGAATAATGATCTGCAAGGGGTTCGTTTGATGTTCGGTGTCGGGTTCTTGCAGTTCTTTAATGCATTACTCGCCTTGTCTTTGACACCTATCTGGATGTGGCGAATTTCCCCAGAACTGACGCTTTACTCTGTGATTCCAATCTTGATTGCGTTTGTTATTTTCCGCGTTGGGTTTGTTCGCATGAAAACTCTTCACATGGAGCACATGCGCCGCCTACAAAACCTCTCTGCGCAAATGATGAGTTACTTGTCTGGCATTGATCTAATCAAAAGCCAGCAGATGTCGCCGTGGGTGAGGGCGGAAACGGAAAAACTTAATCAACTGTTGCTTCAATGTCGAATGAAGATTACCCGTATTCAAGTCTTCTTCATGCCTGTTCTGGATTATGCCAACAACTTAATGAAGATCTTAATTTTGGGTCTTGGCGGCTACATGTTGATGAATCAAGAGCTGTCACTGGGCGAGATTACTGCGTTTTTGACCTACTCAGTGCTGCTTGCGATGCCGCTAATGCAGTTAGGCCGAATAGCGACCATCTTTCAGCGAGGTATGGTCGGCATCACAAGTGCGCAGACAATTTTAAACGCTAAAGTGCCAGAGACCGATGAAACTGAGTTAGAGCAGTCGAAAGTGGCAGAGCTAAGAGGGGCGACATTGTCGGTGCGCAACCTAAGCTTTGCTTATAAAGAGGGCGAGCGCCTGATACTGGATGATATTAGCTTCGATATTCCTGCGGGCAAAAAAGTCGGCGTGCTCGGCAGTATTGGTTCGGGTAAAACGACATTGGTCAATTGCTTAAACCACCATTTGGATTTGCCTGAAGGCGCTGTTTACTTAGGTGATAAAGACGTATCGATGTTTTCTCGCAGTGACCTGCGCCGTTATATCAAGACCGTGACGCAAGACCCTTATTTGTTCTCTGCGACTGTGGAAGACAACATCCGATTCGGTAGTCAGGATGCCAATATCGCCAAAGAGCAGGTTGATGAAGTGTTGGAACTGAGTCAATTTGCAGGGGATGTGACCCGCTTTGAAAATGGCGATCAAACCTTGGTAGGCGAGAAAGGCATAATGTTGTCTGGCGGACAAAAACAGCGTCTGAGTATTGCTCGGGCACTATTGGAGCCCGCGGACTTGATCATCATGGATAATGTACTCTCCGCCGTTGATTACGAAACGGAACGTAAGATTCTAGAAGGCCTATTTGAACGCTTAGAAAATCAGTCTGTGCTGGTGGTCTCTCACCGAGTCAACGCGCTCGAATACATGGATGAAATCATCGTACTCAATGAAGGCAAAATCATCGCTAAGGGTGACCATTCGACTCTGCTTAGAACTTGTCCTTATTATCTGGAGACTTGGCAGTTACAGCAGAATGAAACGGAGGCAGCAGCATGTTAAAAGGTGTAGATGTTAAATACCTCAAACACTTCTTCCAGTTTGCCAAGAAGTATAAGCGAACGGCTCTGATCGGCATTGCGATGTTACCGCTGACGGTGGCAACGAGTTTATTGTTCCCTTGGCTTATTATCCAAATCATTGATGTCCATTTGACTAAAGGTGATATGAATGGGCTATTGGAGTATGCCACGTATTTAGTTCTGGTGTTGATCGCAAGCTATATTGTAGACACGACGTACGCTTACAACCTAAGAAAGACGGGGCAATATACGATCACTGATATGCGTTCAGTACTGTTTGAGCGCGTACTGAAATTGCCACGCAGCTATTTCGACAACACGCCAACAGGGGTGACCTTGTCACGCTTGACCAGCGATCTAGAAACCATCGGTGAGTCGTTTGTTCAGTCAGTAGTTGGTTTAGTTAAAGACACACTCAATACCATCGCATTGATCATGATGATGATGTGGATTGATTGGAGATTGACTCTGATTGTTCTTGTTGTAATGCCACCAGTGATGGTTCTGACGGCCTATGTACGTAACCGCCTTCGTGAGCTTCATCTCACGACACGCTCTGCGTTAGCTCGCGGAATTGGTTACCTTCAGGAGGCATTGATTGGGTCGAAAACCGTCCAGTTTTACCGCGCTGAAGCGCAAGTGGAAGCCAAGTTCAAAGGTTACACTGATGAGTTTCTTCATGCTCAGAAGAAGATTAACAAGTACGACGCGATTTTGTTTTCGTTTATTTCGGGTATTACTTCCATCACGATCGCTCTGATGATCTGGTACGGGTCAGAGCAAGTGTTGGAAGGCGCACTGACACTCGGTGTACTGATTGCGTTCATCAATACGTTAGAGAAGGTCTTTGTGCCAATTCGAGACTTTACTTCTCAGATTGCTTCGATTCAAAGTTCATTCGCCGCTTTTGACCACATTGAAGAGTTGTTTGTCGAGCCTACGGAAGAAGAAGGTCGACAATTGCTACCGACTGAGAAGGTCAAAAAGCAGTTAGAAACTTTCGAAAGCTTAGAGTTCAAGAGTGTGAGCTTCCGTTATAAATCGGACATGCCTTACGTGTTAAGAGATGTCTCGTTTGTTTTGGAGAAAGGTCACCAGATTGCCCTTGTTGGATCGACAGGATCTGGCAAATCGACGATTTTGCGTTTGATTTCTAAGACTTATCAAGACTATGAAGGCAGCATCTTGCTGAATGGCATAGAGCTTTCAGATATTTCTGTTGAAGACTCGACGCACTTATTCTCAATGATGATGCAAGACGTTCATCTTTTTGAACAAAGTATTGGTTTCAACATTGCACTTGGCAAAGCCGATATCGACCGTGAGCAAATTGAACAAGCCGCTCGCTATGTGTACGCTGATCGTTTTATCGAGCAGCTTCCGAATAGCTATGATTTCGAACTGGATAAAAACGGTTCGAACCTATCGGTGGGTCAAACACAGCTGATTTCGTTTGCTCGAGCAGTCGCGCAAGGTGGACAAGTTATGATGCTGGATGAGGCGACAAGCTCTGTCGACTCGATCACTGAAGATCTTATTCAAAAAGCGATGCAGCGATTATTCAAAGAGAAAACCGTCATCGCTATTGCTCATAGGCTTAGTACCGTGCGTCACTCAGATACGATTCTTGTACTCGAAAGAGGGGAGATCGTGGAGCAAGGTAACCATCAGGAGCTGGTGGCTCAAAATGGCATTTACGCTGGATTACTTAATGAATCCATTGTTGAGTCGCAACTGACCGCATAAAAACTGAAATAGCTTCGTTTTATCAAAGCCCTAGCTGAATTGCTGGGGCTAGATTACTTCGCTAAGCTTCTTGAAGCGCCATAAGTTAACCGTAAAATACTGGTGAATCTTTGAAATTAACTAAATCTTTGTAGGAGCTCGTGATGAATATTGTCGTCGATAGCCATACACACACAATTGCGAGCGGACACGCTTACAGCACTATTATTGAGAATGCTCAGGCCTCAAAAGATAAGGGGTTAAAACTTCTTTGTACGACTGATCATGCTCCAGAAATGCCAGGTGCCCCCCACTACTGGTTTTTCAACAATCAAAGAGTTTTACCCCGTTTTTTACATGGAGTCGGAATTTTACGAGGCGTAGAGGCCAATACCCTGAATGTGGAAGGCGATTTAGATTTGGCTCCTTCAACATATCAACACCTCGATTGGACGATAGCGAGCTTCCATGAACCTGTGTTTCCGCCGTCAACGGAAGAGGTGCACACTCAAGCGCTCATTAACGTGATTCAAAACGGTAAAGTCGATGTACTTGGTCACTTGGGCAATCCGAACTTTCCATTCGATATTCAAGCCGTATTAGAGTGTGCCAAGGAGCACAATGTGGCGATTGAGGTGAATAACACCTCACTGACAGGTAAAAGCCGTAAGGGAAGTGACGTTCGTTGTTCTGAGATTGTCAGAATAGGCAAAGAGGTCGGAGTCTACTTTACCACCGGTTCAGATGCTCACTTCTGTGAAGAAATAGCACGATTGGATTTAGCCAAAGCTTTGCTCGAAAAGTACGAAGTCGATGAAGAAAAAATCATCTCGACCTCTACTTCACGTTTTCTCAACTTCTTGCTACTGCGTGGCAAAGAGCGAATTGAAGAATTTGAAGAGCTGTATTGATTGCTAATAGCCTCGCACTGTGCGAGGCTTTTTTAGTTTATAGGCTGCAGGGCGTTTCCGTCGTATTCGTAGCAAACGTTTTTGTACACATTCAACGTGTAAGCACTTTCCCCCCAAATGCAAAGTCGATTTGATGTAACGTTATATTTGGCATCAAACTCTTGTCTATCTGAGGCTCCAATAAAATCGTCGGGAAGTGAAATAAAGCGCTGACTTGAAGAGTCGAAAATACTGCCGCACATTGCGCCACCTCCGCAAGGGTAAGTTATTACGAAGTCGTCAGCATTAAAATTAGGCCCTTTCTCATACACTCTTATAAAGGCCTGCTTAAAATCATCAGAGAATTCTTCATTTTCGGTAATATCCGTTATTGAAGCAGAGACATTTCCAGACATGCATCCGTTTAAGCTAAGTAACAATGTAAGCAACAATGCTTTTCTCATTTTGATGCCTTTATTTTAGATTTCAAAAGTACTTGTTTCATTTCTTTAGGAGATATATGAGCCTTGTTTAAACCATCTCCAGAGTAATATGATTCCCCACCTTGTGCTATTCTGTTTTTACTTATCTTTTGCCCCTTTTCCACTCCAGCTGAAGCGAATTCTTTGGCCCAAGCATAGATAGCATCTTCTAATGATCCATCGCTTTCAAGGTAACTAATAATATGTGGTCGCTTAACTCTAATTAGATAATCGTTAAAAATCGTATCTTGTACTGTTTTATTGAACAATTTCTTCTTATCTATATTTAGTTGTTTAATTGCAGCATCCAGCGTACTCGGGATTAGCTGAAACCGTCCAACTGCAAACGCTTCTCTTGTTCTTTGTAATTCTTGGACTTGAACAATAGTCATACTTGTGAGGTCTGTATTATAAAATGAACGCAATCCACCTTTTGTTTTGTTGTAAGCGGAGTAATCATTGTTTGATTCTACATTACCCAAAAATAAACCAAACTCACTATCGGCCCAGTTAACAGTGAGTTGATGGTATCTCCACCCCTCCACAAGTGCTTCATCTAGTCCCAAAATAGTCCCTTGGCCAACAATGCCGTCTGCGGCGCCAACGCTATAGGCTAAATGTGTGGTGTTGGTTGGCTGATAGCTTTCTTGAAACAGTTTGATCTGTCGTTTGGTCGTTGAGCCATAATCACCATCTGCCCCATACTTGCCTAGATCCAACCCTAGTTCTAACAGAGCTTGTTGAATATATTCAACCTCTTGCCCATTTGAACCTTTCTTGTAGGAATGAGATTCACGGTTTGCGAGTTTATCGAGAGTGAGTGATTGTTTAAGCAAGAGGGATTTTAATCTTAAAGCTTCACCCTTTGATTGATCATTTTCGTCGATGGTAAGAATGGCATTCGATACCTCTAAAACTGAACTGATAGAGCTACTTTGATATGGGAACAACACTTCATTTTGCGCATTAAAGGAAGTTTTAACGTTAGATGCAGTGGTATGTTGGCTTGCCACAACGTCGTGCTTATCGATCTCTTCAACGTAAGTGTCATTGGATAAGCACTTTGGCAACTCAGCAGCCTGTCCTGCAAACCCACTGCCGCTTCCAGCACTGCCGCCTGAGTTTAGGTTCACACCTGCGCCGACTAAATGCACTCCAGCAGGGTCTACTTTAAGAAAACTGCCTGCAGCCTTTAGGGTTATTTCAGAGCCAGCCTCAATCACGACTTTGTTACCCGCTTTTATGTGAATCTCAGAGCCAGATTCGTTTACCCACACAGTTCCCGTTTTTAGATGGAGTGAACCCTCAACGATCAAGGTCTGATCTTTAGCGGTATAGTTGCGCTTATCGCCTTCTATAGTTTCGTGGTAATGGCGCTTAACATGACTGAAATTGTTATTTTCAACTACTATGTGTTCATCGTTCTTAATGTGCGTTGTGGAGTCATGACCAATTTCTTTGTCCCAGTCTTTTTGAGCGTGAATAAACACTTGCTCATTGCCGCCTTGGTCGTCAAAGCTTAGTTCGTTGTACCCTTCGCCTTGGTGAGTCTCGCTGCGTAAAACGGTTTTCGTTTTGTGTTCAGGAAGCGGGTAGGGGGGCGTATTGGTCGCGTGGTAAGTTCTACCTGTGATAATCGGCTGATCAGGATCGCCATTAAGAAATTCGACAATGACTTCGTGTCCGACCCTAGGCAGGGCGATGGTTCCATATTGACTGCCTGCCCATGATTGAGATACACGAATCCAACATGAACTGTATTCATCGCCGTTAGAGTACCTATCCCAAGGGAACTGTACTTTAACTCGACCAAATTCATCACAGTATATTTCTTCATTTTCGGGGCCAACAACCGTAGCGATCATCGGTCCATCAACTATGGGTTTCGTTGTTGGTTCTGCTTGCCAGTTATGTTGACTGGGGATGACGGAAAAGCGATTGCTGTACGTTGTCGCGCCAGAGCCGCCTTCCTCTTCCAGTGCTTGAGGTTGGCTGCCTGTGTGATGCACAGAAACGACCAGCCATTCTTGAGCGACTGTTTTATCGAAGTGGTCTTGCACGAAAAATTTAAATCCAGCTTGTAGAGTTGGAACGTCGCTTTTCCCGGTTGCGATGTAAGCTTCTCTTGCTAGGAATTCTGCTCTAACGTGAGAAAAGTGCTTACCAACCTCACTTGATTTGAAGCGACCTGGCGCATCGAAATGTTCATATAGACTTTCATCTGTGCCGCCATGCTTACTGAGTGCTTCCTGTTTAAATGAGTAGCTTGGCTTTTTAAAGCTGTAATCTTTTAGCACTGCGCTGGTTGAAGTATTGGATTTAGCAACCTCAAAATGCGAGATAAAAGGGACTTCAGCGTTACCGCCGCTTAACGCGTTGTACAAAATGGGATCAGGTAAGGAGGGAAGCTGAGCACTCGAATCACAAAACAGTAATGTGTACTTTCCTTGGCTAAAAATAAAGCTGTAAATCAGCCCCTCTTCAGCCGCAAGGCGATGTAAAAAGTCTAAGTCGGTCTCTCGATACTGAACGCAAAACTCCCTTTGAGAAAAGTCGGTTTTGGTTGAGAAAGCAAAGTCATTAATATTCATCTCTTTTAGCAAAATAGAGATAATTTCAGGGACTGTTTTTTGCTGAAAGAGACGACAATTTTGTCGCAGAGACAGGCGCTCTAACGCTGGCGTTAACGTTAATCCATAAAAGGTATAGTGATGGCCAGTATCTCCCGTAGAAAAGCTGCGAACGATACCTTCGATGCGTTGGCTAATTTCTCCGTTCCGATAGAGAGTCAATTGAACATTTTTTTCGAGAATATCATCGGGGTTGATAAAAGGGTCTCGGCTTGCGAGTTGCACATCATAGCGATACCCATTGCATTGGACACGGTCACTAGAAGATTGCTGTGAGATTGAACTGGTACCATCGAACTCTCTGACGACAAAGGTATCTGGATTGAGTCCATCTACGGTAAGGGTGAAGTGTAGAGTTGGCATTAACGAGATCCTACGGCTTGGACAAAACGACAAAGACCCACCAAAAGGGTGGGCCTAAGGTAAAAGCGACTAGGCTTCGATAGGTTTACGCCAGTCGTCCGAACCAGATGTACCTGCGTTAACATGATCCCATGTGATCTTACGGTAAGACATCGACACCGTTAGGTTTTGCGTAAAGTCAGCCATTGATGGGTCTTGGCAATGTGGCATTTCACAATGGATATCTACGATTGATGCGTTTTCTAGCTTAGTCGTGAAGAAGTTTTCTTGTTTGCCTTCGATAGACGTGCGGTACCACTTGAGCTCAACTGTCTTCATTTTTTCGCCTGAAGAAAGTGCGTTGTATAGCAGAGGAACCGCTTTGTTTAGAGAAACCGTAAATTTGAACGGCTTATGGACACGTTGACCTGAAGGTTGGCCTGACTGTGGATCGGTTGGCACAGTCACAACATGGTCGAACTTTTGTACTAGCATTTCATCTTCATGACCTTCTACAAAAGAATCACCGATAGAGTCAGCAGTACATGCGCCTGCAGTGATTAGGCCCTGGGTTTCACCGTCGATAGAGATATAACATGGAGTTGGCATAACAATCCTTTCCTTTAGTGTGTTTAACATGTGAATGTACTGACTAAAGGGCAAGTGCCATGCCTAAAATATAATTTTTAATAAAAACAGGTGCTTAGTTGTTTTTTGTTAGATGAGGCAAGCAATAATCTACCTACCATAAACAAAAAACGGTGTGCCAAAATTTGCTCGGGCAAATTTTTAGGCCTTCTTCTTTAGAGCGTTCGCTGTTTTACTTCCAAATACATTGATTAGAGCGCCAGTCACGATCAAGCCACCACCAAGGTAGGTCCAAATTGAAGGGATTTCATTGAATAGCCATACGCCGAGCAACGCAGAGAATACAATCTGAACATAAGAGTAGGCCGATGCCTGACCTGCCGACTGGGTCTGCATTGCTTTGGTTAATCCGTACTGACCAATCTGAGTAAAAATACCCACCAAAACAAGCACAAAGGTTAAGTAGACGCTTGGCCATACAAAGTCATTCCACATTAACGCGATGGACGTAGGCAGGGCTACAAGCGGGAAGTAGAATATGATCACCGAACTGTCCTCTGTGCGACTCAGCTTTCTCACAATGACATAAGCGATAGAGCTACCCAGCGCACCTAGCAAAGCAGTCGTGATACTGAACAGAGGTAAGTCGTAGTTTACGTTGCTGTTGATACTTGGTTGCACCATTACCAGTAATCCCGCCAGACAAAAAGCGATACATACCATAGTGGATTTCTGGATCTTCTCTTTCAAGAACAGCAAACCGAGCAGCGCCGTGAAGACAGGGTGAACGTATTGCAATATGGTCGCTTCGGCCAATGGCAGCGTGGTCACAGAGTAGTATACGCACATAAGGGCCATTGTGCCGATTGTGCCGCGAGCAAAGAGTAAGCGTTTATTATTGCCCCAAACGGAGATCCCTTTTCGTTTCACATCCACATAACTGATGATAAGAGACACCAACGCACGTGCAGCGACAATTTCAAAGACTGGAATGCCGTAAGTGCTTACGTACTTCACACACGCAGACATTAATGCAAAGCCCAAAGCTGAGAGAAGCATAAAGCGAATGCCAACAGGAATTTGGCTAAAAGAGAGTTGTGCAAAAGGCATGATATTTTTCAAGTACGGGAACAGTGGGCGACATGATGGCACTAGCGTTACTTAGGTTCAATCATGTTGACCTTAAAAACAAAATAAGATGAGCAAATGGACTCATCTTATTTTTAGTTTGTTTATCAAGAGAGGCGTTAATTCGTCGCTTGAATGTATTGTGCTTTGGTTAAGCCATAATAGAGTTTGTCGTCAAACCCTTCCGGCATTTTGTAGTAGTCAGATTGTCGCCCCTCTTGGACGTAGCCACATTTTTCGAGCGTTTTGTAGGAGCCGATATTGGAAGCGTAGCAGTCTGCGCTGACTTTATGGGCATTGAGTTCTTTAAAGCCGATCGCCGTCATTAGCTGACAAGCTTGAGTGGCGATCCCTTGTCCCCATGCGTGTGAAGCAAGTTGGTAACCCACTTCGTAGTTTCCAGTATGGAACATGACTTGGGTCACGGCGGTCATTCCCATGTACTTGCCATTTTGGTCTCGAATGATAAATGTTGGGTTATCTGGCCAGACTTTGTCTTTTATTGATTGAGCTGTATTTTCAATGATTGGGTCAAAGAACCCATGATATAAACTGTCATCGGCAGGAGCGAAAAATAGGAACTTGTTTACCTTGTCGTCCCCCAACATTTCGATGATATCTTTTAAGTCATCCGTTTGAATCAAACGAATTGTAAGCTCGTCGCCAAATGGGATAGGTTGACCTTGTCTTAATTGTTCGTATGTCATGTGTTACCTCATAATGTTGACGGCATATTAGCGCCTAGCTTTGGCGAACGATTGGATTTTTGCGACAACTTTTACTCAAAGTCCCCATAAATGTCGATGGTCAGATCGCGTTGCTTGAGATAACTTGCTGGCGTTTTCTTTAATTGCTGCTTGAGTTGACGAATGAGATGAGATTGATCGCTAAACCCGTAGCGCTGAGAGAATTCGGCCCAGTCGATTGGCTTATTGTGCTGATAGAGATCGAGCACGATGTTCTCAAGGTTCATCATCATCTGAAACTTCTTTATCGTCAATCCAGTCACCAGCCTGAAATTACGCTCTAAGGTTCGTCTTGAGCATGCACAGAGCTCTGCGAGCGTTTCTATATCACAGTCACTACTTCCGCTTTCTAATATTCCAATTGCTTGATGAGTGGATTGATAAGCGCGATCGCCAACAGTTGGTAGTTTGATGTTATTAACAAGGCCTTGAATGCGATTTATGATCGCTTGCCTGTCCGACTGTTCAATAAGCTCATCTTTTTGCTGCGCGGGGAAAAGGGTATCTAGCCATGTGTCCCAACCAATGTGATTGGCCTTATCAGATGAGTTTTTGTGGAGTAAATAGAGTGCTTCAGGGCGAAGCGTAATGCCGATACGCTTTAACGGTGCAGAATCTTCAAGCGTAAGAATCTGCTCGCTTGCTGTAAGTAAATGGCAACCTAGACCAGAATAGTCTCCGTTGTCTCCATAGTAACGATAGGCCTGCGCTGATGGCGATAGGATAATGTGTGCTCTAGGGTTTGGGATAAGCTTTGGCAATGACTCAATCTCTTCATCTTTTTCGACTTCTAAATACCAAATCTGATGGACAAGCCATTCATATCCGGGAAGAGACTGTTTCCAAGTGATCATTAAGCATCCAACTATTTACTGTTGACCATTTATTGTAGAGGTTCGTCCTCTGAATGATAGAGGATATTTGACTATATTGAGATATTTACTCATCAACCGTTCAGGGTTAGATTGGCATCAAATAACAATTCTAAGGACAGATAATGAGTATTGAGTTAAAGCAGCGCTGCCACACCCATCTACCAGGAAATAGAGAAGATACGCCCGCTGAGCACTTTGCCAAAATGGCCAAATGGTGTGAAGAGCATGATGTGGCCCACGATGTCTACGGTGATGGAGACACAATACAAGCGTTTGAACAGAAGGTAGCTGAGCTTTTGGGTTTTGAAGCGGGTCTGTTTGTGGTGACAGGGACAATGACTCAACCGACCGTGTTGGATCTTGTTGGTAGAAAAAAGAGAAACCCCGTTGTCGCGATGCACCCTTCGAGCCACATTTGCGTGCATGAAAAGCAAAACTACCAACTGCAAGAGCGCTTTAAGATCCTCCCTTTAGGCAACCCATACCAAACTTGGAAGCTAGACGATCTTAAAGCTTGGCCTGACGAGATAGCAGCGGTGCTTTACGAGTTACCCATGAGAGAAATTGGTGGTCAACTTCCAGAATGGGATGATCTTGAAGCGATCAAAACTTACTGCGGTGAGCAAGATATTCATCTCCACATGGATGGCGCACGCCTATGGGAAACAGCTGCGTACTACCAAAAAGAGTATCGTGATATTGCCCAAGGTTTTGATACGGCGTATGTGTCGTTATACAAGGGGATTGGTGGCCTAGGTGGCTCTATGCTGCTTGGTTCAAAAGATTTCGTTGCAGAAGCGTCGGTATGGATGAAACGACAAGGTGGTAACCTATATCATCGAACGCCTTATATCGTTTCCTCGGCGATGCAGTTCGATAAGCGGCTAGCGCAAATGCCTAAATTGTTTGAGCGAACTCAGCAGGTGTACCAAATCTTAGAAGAGTACCCTCAGCTGACGCCAAACCCGACTCAGCCACAGGCCAATATGTTCCATCTTATACTGCCATGCAGTCAGCCTAAGGCGTTGGAGATTCAGCGCTACTTTGCATTGGAAAAAGGGATCTGGTTTGGCAATCCTCAAGTGACCGCACATCCTAATCAAAGTGTGGTTGAATGGTATGTCGGAGACAATTTACTGGATTTGGAAGATAACCAATTACGCGCTTTCTTTGCTGAGCTACTTGAAAAAGCGGTCAGTTGATACCAAATATAAGTCAATGAAACGTTCGGCGTTTGGTCGAATCATACTGAATGACATTAAGGTAATACGATGAATCCAATTCTTGCACTATTGAAAGAGAACAACATCAACGATGCACAAATCAATGAGCTTTTTCAAACGCTAACAGAAAACCCGCTAGCTGCAATGGCAACAATTGGTCAGCTTGGCTTGCCGCAAGAGCAGCTTCAGCTTCTAATGGGTCAAGTCATGCAAAACCCTGCGCTGATTAAAGAAGCCGTAGAAGAGCTAGGCTTAGATTTCTCTAAAGTTGAAGAAGCGAAAGAGAAGCTGCAAAATCAGCAGCAGTAAGATTAGAGTCAGATCGTAAAAGCTCAGGTGAGGAAACTTGCCTGAGCTTTTTTATTGCTATGAAAGTGCAATCAGTAACCAATCTGGTATAGCGAAACATGCTGAGATTGTGATGGCGGCAAAAACGAGCAATCCATAATGACTGGCTTTCGGTTTAATGAACAATGAGCGTTGGTTGGCAACAAAATCTTGTTGTTCTTGGGTTAGGTTGCCCATCATCAAGCTAAATACCACTCCAAATAGTAAGAACACGATCGTGCCAATTGGGGCATACCACGGCCAAGCGATATCGGCGGTTCGACAAACATACACAGCAATAACACTAGCAATGCTGCCTGCGATCATCCCTTTCTCATTTGCTTTGTGGATGAAAAGACCCAAAACAAAAGATCCTAAGCGAATCCCCACAAATATAGAGGTCAGACTCGCGATGGTTTTGAGTACGGATTCGTTGGAGACAGCCATTAGAGCAGGGGCAATCACTGAAGCGGCCGCAACCAGACTCATTTTTCGAGCAACGCCCTCGTAGTGGGCATCTTCTCTGTTGGTTTTAATAAAGCGCTTATAGATGTCAAACGTAGCCACTGTCGCCATGGAATTATATGTGGAATCCAACGTCGACATCGCCGCAGCTGCTAACGCCGAGATGACCAGTCCGACCACAATTGGGTTGGTATGATTAAAGACGAAATCGAGTATCACTTCATTACTGTTTGCGATAGTGGTGTTTTGATAAAACATAGCCAACAGAACACCGACGATGCCGTAGAACAGGTAAACAAAGAAAGCACCATAACCGACGACCAACATCGACTTCTGAGCAGTATCAACACAGCGCGTTGCCAATGTTCGTTGGATGATCAACTGATTGGTGCCGTAAACACTCAAATGGAGAAAGCTAACCGCAACCACTCCGGCCCAAAGGGAAGTATCAATACCAAGATCAAATTGCAGATTAATAATATTAAGATGGTGGCTGTCTAGCGCTGTGGGATCGCCAACCTTGCCCAATAATATTATGAAGATTGCGACGCTACCTAAGATCAGTACTACCGACTGCAACATGTCAGTCCAAATCACCGTCGAAATGCCGCCAGCGTAGGTGTATACGGCAGTAAATAGACTAATACAGATGATCGCCTCAGAGATCGTGAGTGGCAACACCTGTATTAGAATCAAAGCGATCGCATAAAGGATCACTCCAGCCGAAATACATTGAACAACAATGAACACGATCGAGTTAATGGTTCTTGCTACTACGCCAAACCTTAATTCTAGGTACTCATAAATCGACGTTAGTTTGAGTTTGTAAAAGACAGGAACAAAGAACACCACAGAGAAGAAAATAACGATGGGGTAGTTAAGATGAACGCTCATCGCTTCCATACCCGAGCTATATACCCAGCCAGGCATACCGACGAACGTCATTGCACTCACATACGTCGCTAGAATAGACACTCCCGCCGTGAACCAACCAAATTGTTTACCTCCTGTAGAGAAATCCCCACCTGTGTTGAAGCGTCGATTCACAAGGTAACTGATTGTCAGGGTTGCTATGACGTATAGCGCTATAACAACAAGGCTTGAGTACGTAACCATTTTGGTGCAATTCCGTGGATATGTCTTTAAAACGCCTTTGATACTACCTTAGTTCGGTTAACAATTAGACTTTCAGCTGACTAACTGTGAACTTTGTCACCAGAAGAATGGGCTAAGAGTTACCTAAAGAACGAACAGGTCGTGATATTGGTGATCCAGATCACCAATATGCATAAAATGGGTGCGTATTCATTTTTGATTTGAGTAGGATCACAGAACGGATCGAGTGAAAGACCTTAGTATTATCCGGTCATTAGAATTCGGATCGGAAAGATCTTAGTTGTCTTTCTTCTCAAGATGGAACTATAAATAATTGAAAATAGAGGTTTATTGGTAATGAACGCTAAAAAACACATGAGCGATGTACCAATGTTTCAACGTGTAGCAGCGTATCTAGCCATCTTGGTTGGTTACTTCTTTTACTGTTATAACTTTGTAATTATTGACTACGTACGCCCTTACATTGTTGAAGCTTATGACGGCATTTCACTAGCGGATACAGCACAATTTTATACGTGGCAGTCTATTGGTGCACTTATCGGTGCGCTTAGCTGTGCATGGTTTGCTTCCAACTTCGGCAAGAAACCAACCCTTATCGCTATCAC
This sequence comes from Vibrio sp. RE86, assembly GCF_013114545.1. Taxonomy (GTDB): domain Bacteria; phylum Pseudomonadota; class Gammaproteobacteria; order Enterobacterales; family Vibrionaceae; genus Vibrio. The sequence goes on from NZ_VTXI01000002.1 coordinate 238,844, forward strand.
GGCGTTAAATGGCGGCGCAACGATCATCAATATGATGTTTACCGACTACGCAACGTGGGCTGCGATGCGTCTTATCATCGGTCTATCTCTTGGTGGTTACTTTACCGTTGCTGTAAGCCTCATGATTGGTCTATTTACTCCAACTGTACGCGGTAAACTCACAGCATTCGCGTCATCTATGTTCTCCGTTGCTCTAATGGTGATGGGCGCATACGCAGCGTTCTTGTCCGAGATCGATGCGCCATGGCAAAGCCTAATGTGGGTTGGCGGTGTTCCACCACTGGCGGCAGCGGTTGTTATGATCTTCATATTACCTTCTGACAAGAAAGTGATTGCTTACGGTGAAGAAGAGCAAGCAGAACAAGAGAAAACCGCTGAAGCGCCTGTGAAGAAGGGCTCTTGGGGTGAAATGTTGAGCGCGCCTTACCGCAAGCTAACTATCACATGTCTACTACTAGCAGGCCTAAACTTCTACGGCTACCAATTCTTCTCTGGCTTCGTAACGACATACCTGAAAGAAGTGCGTGAGTTTGATGGTGCGACAATCGGTATTATCTTCTCAATCTCAGCATTTGGCTCACTTTTTGGTGCTTGGGTTTGGGGTGCAATCGCAGACAAATTCGGCCGTAAAGTGAACGCGTTTGGTTTCATTCTGGCGGGCATCATGGCTTCGGTGTTCTTTGTCGCGCCAAGCGATGTAATGATTGGCAGCTTAAACATGCTGGCTCTGCTTGGTCTAATCTACAACTTCGGTCTGTCAGCTTCTGCAGTATGGGGTGGTTACTTCTCAGAACTGTTCCCTGCACACCTACGTAGCTTCGGTGCTGCGCTATTCCACGGCGGTCGTATTATCGGCATGTGGGCACCAATGGTTCTTATCTTCATTCAAGAGCGTAGCGACCTTGCGACAGCAATGTGGGGTTCACCGATTGTATGGATTGTGGCTGGTCTTCTGTGGCTATCACTGCCAGAAACACTCAAAGGCGGCATCTTCTACAAGAAGAATAAACAAGCTCAAGCAGCACACGCTTAATCTAAATGGCTGGTGGGTTTCCATCAGCCAGACTCAATTCCTCCTGTTCCAACACCCACAGCTTAAGAGCGTATGGGTGATTAAATAAAAGAGATAACATCATGGCTAAATACCAAGAAGCAAAATGCATTGTTCGCGAGTACTTCGACGCAATGGAAAACGCGACACATGAGAATGTTGCAGAAGTTCTAAAGTCATTTACGTCTGAAGATTACCTATGGCGTGGCGTGTACCCGTTCCGTGAACAAGAAGGCGCGCAAGCAGCGGCTGACGTTTTCTGGTCACCAATCATGAAGTCAATGACTCGAATGCAACGTCGTCAAGACATCTTCATCGGTGGTAACAACGAAATCAACCCAGATGAGATTTGGGTAATGAGTATGGGTCATTTCATGGGTCTATTCGATGCGGAATACCTAGGTATGCGTCCAACAGGCAAGATCATGAACATCCGTTACGCAGAATTTAACTGTGTGGAAAACGGCAAGATCACCAAGACAGGTCTGTTCCTAGATCTACTTGGCGTTATGGATCAAGCGGGTTGCTACCCATTGCCACCATCAACGGGTAAGCACTTTACATACCCAGGCCCTCGTAACCATGACGGTCTACTGTTCGAAGATGCAGCGCCAGAAGAAGGCCAAGCAACATTGGCTCTTGTGAACAAGATGGTCGATGATCTATCTGCGCTTAACGACAGCGGCGCGATGGGCTGCCCACCAGAAGTGTTAGAGAAGAGCTGGTCTAAAGACATGATCTGGTATGGCCCATGTGGTATTGGCGCATCTTACACGATCCCTCGTTACCAACAGCAGCATCAACTACCTTTCCGTAACAACCTAAAAGATAAGAAGTTCAACGGCCACGTTTGTCGTTTCGCGGAAGGCAACTTCTCTTGTTTCTTCGGTTGGCCAAACCTATCTAATACACCAATCGGTGGTTTCCTAGGTATGCCTGGTGGTGAAATTCGCGCAGATATGCAAGTGGTTGACGTTTACTATCGTGACAACGATAAACTGTCTGAAAACTGGGTTCTTATCGACCTACCTTACTGGCTTAAACAGCAAGGCTTAGATGTGTTTGAGCGTACATCAACCATCATGAACCCGTCATACTAATCATTTTGCTAGATTTGATTTTTATGCAAGCCAACCCAATTGAGGGTTGGCTTTTTTGTGGGTTATCCCAAAATAGCGGGTTATCTCTTTATATCAAAAGCACTTTCCAACAATGAACCTATGACTACGTACCTACTGTGATATAATTTCCTCAGTTCAATTTTGTGTTCAAATCTATGACTAATCCTAAAACTACAGTCACTTCTAAAGACGTCGCTAAGCTGGCGGGAGTTTCTCAATCTACCGTTTCTCGAGTCTTTGTTCCCGGTAGCTCGGTTTCAGAAAAAACCAAACAGAAAGTGTATGAGGCAGCAAAAGCGCTCAACTATCGTCCAAACGCTTTTGCTCGCAGTTTAACGACCAATGAGTCGAAGCTAATTGGTGTCGTCTTTCCTGATGCAGATTACCCAATCCACATGAAAACGCTGCAACTTATCTCTACTGAACTGCAAAAGCAGGGGTATGCGACGGTGTTGATCCCTTGGAAAATTGATGGGGAAGACAATCACTCGATTCCGAACATCTTTCAGTACCGAGTAGATGGTGTTATTGCAGCCTCTGCGACGTTCAACAAGTCCCTCTATGAAGAGTGTGAAGAGTTCAATATCCCTATTGTTCAGTACGCACGGGTGGTCGAAGGAACGAAAAGCAGCCATGTTGTGAGTGACAACTACGCCGCAGGTCAGCAAGCCGCTCAGCATTTTCAACAGGTAGGGGTTAAGTCAGCGGTCTATTTAACCGGTAATGTCCCAACCTACACCAACAGTGAACGAGAGCAGGGTTTCTGTTCTGAGTTTGAGGAGCTAATCGGCACTCAAGTTCGAATCGTCGAAGCGGATTACGATTACCAGGAATCTTTGGACACTATTCGTCACTTATTGGCGAGTGACGAACGTCCTGACGGTATTTTCTGCGCGACCGATAATTTAGCGATGGCTGTCATGGATGTCGCGCGCTGTGAATTGGGCCTCAACGTACCAGGTGATCTGCAAGTCATAGGCTTTGATGATATTCCTCAGGCGCAATGGCTCAATTATCAACTGACCACGTTTAGCCAAGACTTTAAACGCCTTGCTCGTGAATCAGTGAAAGTGATCGTGTCTCAAATCCAAGAAGAAAATAAAAGCTTGGTGAAGATGATGGTGCCTGCACGGCTCGTGATCCGAGAGACGACCAAGAAACAATAGGCGCTTTCGAGCTGAATTAATGCGTCGCTAGACAAAAGTGAGATCGAGATAAAGTTGCCAGCTTTTCATATTGTTATACTGTCAAAAGATTCAACAGACAGGATTTCAAAATATGTCAAAGACTTCTAAGTTGGCCAACGAAGATAAACTGGTTAAGAAAGCGTTAGAGATTGGCGGTAAGATGGCGAAGATGCAAGGTTTCGAGCTGCCTAAGTCTCCTCAACCAGTTCGAGTGAAAGCTGTCTATTTGTTTTTAGTGGATGCCAAGCAAATTACTCCTCTACCTGAGAGCAAACTGGATGGAGCGAGTATCAAACATCGTCTTGCCGTTTGGATTCATAGTGCGTTGCCTGATGATGACCCTCTGAAGTAACTCGATAGATCAAATGAAAAGGCGAACCCGTTGGTTCGCCTTTTTAGTCTTTTTAATGGGGTTCACGATTTAAAAAATCGCTTTCTGTCGATGCTTAACATAGAAAAACAGGCTGATAGCGATGAATAAAAACGTAAAGTAATAGAAGAACGAAGAAAGCGACGCAATGAAATCAACATGCTCTTCTATCTGTTCCTGTGTGTAACCTTGAGACAGTAACTTGTAGTAGTAGGCGTATAGCACACCGATCAATCCGTAGCCTAAATTGAACATCAAGCCTTTAAAGCTCAGTACAGTCGCTCTGTTATGCGACTCTGTTTTTTTATTGAGGTGAAAACTGATGAAAATGTTCATTGTCATGATAATGAAGATCAGTATCAGAGCTGGGATCACCCCATAGACTGACCACCCGAGACTTATCCAATAGTAGGTTGCCATGGATGCCACGCCCATCACGGCGATAAACGTTTTGGGTTGCATGCTCTCTGCTAATCGGCGGCTTTGCCCCGCGAGTAGTATCTTAAGCACACTGATCCCTGCACCAATTAAACCGAAATAGATGATAGGGATATTGATCGCGCTGTAGTATTGGCTGTTCATGGTTAAGAACATACGTGAGGTGTGTTCAAATAAGCTGTAGTAAAGCAATATAAACAACACATACGGAGTCGAAAGTACCCATTTCCCAGTGTCTAAAGTCAGCTTCATACTCTCGATGGTTGTTGCCAGCCTGCTGCTTTCGCTCGAGATAACCTTTTTCTCTTCCCTCATGCTGGTTGCGGCGTAGATAGCAATGAGTGCAACCACCAACGTCGCATAGACAGGTATACGCATTATGTCTTGCGTACTTTCAGGCTTTGCCAACCCTAATAAGTCATAGACGCTAGCCATAAAGTTCACATCGTACATGGCGGCACCAATAAGGGTAACGAAAATACCGACCGTTGAAGCGATACGAAGTTGAATTTGCAGAACGCGTGGCCACAGGTCCTCTTTGCCTTGTTCTTTTAAGGTGTCATAGGCTAAGGCTTCGTCAGCTCCACTGGCTAAAGCCATCGCCAAGCCGCTCAATATTCGGTTAATCAAAAAGACGATGAAAACGAGATCGAGGTTTCCTGTCGGAACAAACGCGATCATGGCGATTTCAATAAACATAACCAAAGACGATAGCACCACCAGCTTTTTACGGCCTAACGTGTCAGCAAAAGCGCCAGAGGGCACCTCAGCTAATACAATCGTTGCAGCCCAAACCACGTTAAGCATGGCAAATTGAGAAAGGGTTAAGCCGTAATCTAGATAGAGGAGGGTGAACACGGGATAGTAAAAGCGCGCAAAGTAGCTGCTTCGAAACATTAAGAAGTAGCGAACATTGCGAATTTGAAGGATCTCTTTGAGTGACATCTTAGCTCTAATCGTTCGAGTAACATGGGTTATGTATATACTTTTTTCCTCAATAGGTCATGGTATTGAGGAAAAATACTATTCTGTGACTCATTTACGAGCATAACCCCATATGAGAATTTTCTACAATTCGAATAAAAATTACACTTTCAATCAATGATGGGAATAATCTCTTTTTAGTTTACATTCCAAATTTTTATGCACATAAAGTGATTTAGTTTTTTATTTGTAAATTATTGCAGTTGATCAAAATTAGATCGAAGATGGGTTGATTTCTCATCTTTTTAAGCTTGTCTGGTTTATAAATGATCAGTTTGTTTAATTAAATATTATTATCCCATTATAGAGCTTCAAATATTTATTCCAAATATAAGTTATGCTTCCGATCGTTCGGTTTTCTTTAGGCTTTAAATATTGTTCAAATAAGAATCATATAATTTAATCAGGGAGAGATATGAACAATTCGATTAATATTTCAGCAATAAATTAAACGTCTTAATAAAATTAAACGCATAAATCTACAGAGTTTGATTTATATAACCATTCACAGCATCAATACTTAAATAATATATATTTTAATTTTGTAAAATCATTGATATATCAATTTAAATACTAATAATGTGCCTCATTAAGAACTTCTTTTGCGACGGAAATGAACAGATTAGACGAAAAATTTTTAGATCTACTCTATGCCTTTTTTGAGAATTTCACTCTCTTTTTTAGGTTCCTTTTAGGGCTAGGTTTGATATTTGCTTTCTACTCAATCTTCTATGCCCTTTTTGGTGGAACAGCGGCTGATTTTATCGATCCAAGCTAATTCGCCATTGCCATAAGTTAGCTAAATAACTGTTGCCTATTATAAAGAGATTATTATGAGTAATAGCCAAGAACCGAGATTTTTTGTTGGAAGCACTATTCCTTTCGCCTACTTTCCTATTATTGTTACTTATATGGGGATGAGTCTAATTAAAGATGATTTGATAGAGGGGAGCCCCGGTTTATTACCGCTGTTTGGCTTTTTCTGCATGATGTCAATATTTATTGGTTCAGTGTTTGCCATAATAGGCCTACTGGATACTTACATATTATGCGCTGAACTAGCCTTCTTGGTTCCTATCTATATCACGGGGACAATGGCTAGATTACGTTATCAAAAACAAATTGAAAATGATGTCTCGATAGTCCTAACACATGTACTTTCCATAATCACTTTTCTTGCAACCGTTGTGGTGATCGCTTACACGACTGGCTTTTCAGAACTCTCTAATAAAGGCATGTTTGCCAGCGTTATAGACTATCTATTCCCACTCCTATATTTAGTCGTAGCAGGTGTCGTTTTTTATGGCTGCATACTGGTTCCATTATTTCACTCGCTTCAATTCTTAGTTATCGGCACGCTTTATCATATCAGCCAAGAGCGTGGACTGGTTTTTTTTCTGAGAGTCGTGGGTATATTGCTAATGGGAACTTGGTGGGCTGCATGCTTTGCTGGCTGGGTTGAGTCTCCGATCCGTTCTAACTCCTATGAACCTTACTTATCATCAATCCACTTTGGCCTTACCATGGGTTTGTTGCTCGGTATGTGTCTTATAAACCATTTTCTATTCTGGCCTGGTTACTTGGATGACCAATCTGATAGATTCGAGATTGTAATGATTACTGTTGTTCTCGTTCTCTTTGTTCTGTTTGCAAACCATAACTACGATTGGTTTGCGTCATCCCGTTACGAATATCGTGGAGATGATTACCCATTCCGATTATTTGAATACGGATTAATGAGAGTTGTCGCGAATAGATATGACTACATTCCGTACTTACAAATGCTCTTGCTTCTCCCAATTCCGATTTACTGTTTTATCGTTAACCTATCCAAACAAAAGAAAAGAGACGACAGCGGCTGGTTTAAAGGCGCAGCGTGTAGCATTGTTTGTGTCACTCTTTTTATTGTTTTTCACTCCAAGGCCTATAGCCGACTGTTGAGCTAATGAATGCTTAGCATCAACTATTTTGACGCTTACAACTTCAAGTTAAATAGAGTCAGAGATTGAACAACTACTAAATTAATACTCATTTTCTAATATCCATCTATCAAGAGTTAAATATGGAAAATAAAAAACTGAGCCAAGTACAACAGCTCCTTGAAATATATAACCAAAGAGCTGGGCGTTATGATCAGCGAATTGAAGACTTTAAAGTGATGAGAGCGGAAATTTCAGCCGTCGAAGAGCCTAGAGTAAGAAGAAATGAACGCAATATCAAAATAGCAATCGTAGCTGCTGTTCTACTCGTAATCGCATCTATTGTTATATAAAGACGGCGGAAAGAATGATGAAGGAAAAACACTTAAATGCATTGGCAAAGGCCTCATTAGAGACCAGTAATATCCAAATAGGAAAATGGTATGCCAGTTATGGTTTACCTCTGCACTTATTCAAGTCTGATGAAAAAATTTACCAAAAAGCACTTAAAAAGCGTAATGGAAATAAAAAGCACATTCAAAAGTATGTTGAGCCTAAATTATTAACGGTTGAAGGTGTGACACAAGAGCTGCGGAATACCAAACGACTGAAAACGTACACCGAGCGTTGGAACAAGTATTTTAACCCTATTGCTGACCCAAAACATCGTACTCACCATCTCAGCGAGGTACTAGAAGCACTTGCAGATAATGATATTGAGAAGGCATTGGAAGCGGTCACTAACCTTCCCGAGGACTACCTCATTCATGAGGAATTTTGGGGTAAGGTAGTGCTATTTATTATTTCTGCGCTTTCTGGTGAACAAGCCCATGCTCAAGCGATTACGCAAGAGCTATTCAATATGGCGCAAAGTGAGCACAACACCGCCATATTGAGTAACTTCTTGCCAGCTATATGTGAGAAGTATTTAGAGCCAGAGTACCTACCATGGCAGATGAAATCTAAGACGGTAATTTGGCAGGGTGAAACCTATTATTGCGAGCCTGTGGCTGTACATAATATTGATGCTTTTGGCGGCGAAGAATACATAAACAACACCTCCGCGAAGCAACGAGCGTATGTTGAGCGAAAACATACCCCCAATTACGTTTATTCCTATGACCGTTATGGGAACAAAGGGCAGAGTGCTCTTAGTTTAACAACAAATGCCGCCATTTCGACGGCGAATGCTGTTGGTAAGCTGGCAGCGAATGCCTTGATTCTCACCGTTGGCGGTGCGCTGTACATAATGTTAGCGGGGAAAATTCGTGCTTATCACTACGCTAACTCAAGCCATAAAATGGTGTTTAAACGCAGCGTGGAGATACCTGTCAACTCATGCGGTTACCTCGTATCTAAACAAAGCAACACGCTAAAACCTCTACAGAACGAAGAATCGGAAGCAAGTATTAGTCAAGACTACTCATTCTTGAACTTTGCTGATGGCTTAGCTTATCCATGCCGAAAGGGGTATGAAATCCCAGATGAAGAGGGGCTAATTGAGTTTTTGAGCTCTGAAGCCTCTGACATCCGACAGTAGTAAACAGCCACTATCGAAGATATCGATAGTGGCGCCACTTCTTATCCTTGTGTTGCCAATACTGGTGACACGTAAAGTATCCATCGCCTCGGATACTCATAATCAGATCGCCTGCTCAGGAATCATTTTTGATGAAACTCTTTCGTTATCTCTCAATACTCTTATCAGTTTTACTCTTTTCAGGTTGTGCGACGACAAAACCAAATAGGACCCAGTGGTTCGATCATCTTCCAGATGACTACTTGAACAAAACTCTAGATCAGTTAACTCCAGAGCTTAATGCAAAGGGCAAAGAGCGCTTGGCTCAGTGTAGAGAGAGAAAAGAGCAAGTCGCGGGTTATTGTTTTATGTACGCCTATCAAACCACGGATACGGACAATAACGATCAAATATTCCCTTACTCCTATTCCTTTTGGGATTACATGGAAGCGATTGATGCCGGCAAGTACATCCCAACCATCCAAGGTTATGAAAGAGACTACATAAACAGAAAAAGGCTTGATGATTTGATGTCAAAAGCCCCAAAACCATCCTCAAAAAAATCGTCGGGGTCTGAAAGAACCAAGGCTAAAACTCTATTACCAAGAACATCAGTGGAAGAGTACGGGGTTGATGAAGGAATGCATTCCCATCCAGATGAAGTGATAGAGACAAAACGCATCCAAGTGACTTTTGAACTTCCTGGTGAGAAATAATGACCAACTTAGCACCGCTACAAGTGTCCGATAGTGTTAAGGCCTGGGTATGTAGTAAGCATTGGTTATTTGTTTTAGCCATGCTGCTCTATTTGGCCCTAGAGTCGAGCTTTCATGCAATACTGACATCGACAGTTATTGATCCCGCGGCAAGTATTGCTGATATTCAAAGAGTCGAAATATATGGGCGTCTAATTTCTGGTTTTGGTTCTGGCCTTCTAATGACTCGCTTTATTCTTACGAAACTTCCTAACTCTTTGAATCGTTTTGTTAAAGTATTGATCTTCTCTACCATATTTTTAGCCGTTTATTTCGGTCAAAAAGCGTTAGTAGAGCACTTTTTGATTGAACCTAGTTCGGCTGAAGTACGCAGAGATGCACTTTTAGTGAATACGGTAAAAACAGGTCTATACAACCAAGATTTGCTGACTAAATCACTCACCTTTAGTGACTCTGTTAAAGAGGATGTGGAGCAAAAAGTCATGCTGTCTCTGCTATCTGCAGGCTTTTTATACAACGAGAATTTTAAAGATAGCGCAATGAATCAACTTCAGTCGATCCTGTTGTCGATTGCGAGTAGCAGATATACCTCTGTGTTTCATTCTGAGATTCTCCCTAAATTTGACAGCAGTGGACATGATGTCAACGCACTGTTTAGTGATTATGGGCACGCACACAAAGAGAGGGATAATAACCTTAAAGATTCGGTGATCAAACGGAAATGGAGACAGATCTATGATGAAGCGAGCACGGAATACGTGAGGAAAGATATCCTTACTCAATTGGAAAATGCTGGGTATTCATTACGAAACAGACGAGTTAAACGAGAGTACGAAGCTAATGTCGATCGCAGCTTAGTTGAGTTACAACGTTATGCGAACGAGAATGGCAATAGCAAGCTTACTCGCGGCTCTGCCAAAAGGTTTATTCAACAAGCTCAACAGCCATACTCAGATCTCAATCGAAAGCTGCAAGAAGAATTAGATCTTCCAAAGGGTTCATTTCAGTTAGACCCTCCTTATGTCGCTCGTGCATGGTTGAAGCATGCGATAATCACTGGCTTTGAGGCGGAGTTAAATAGCAAACTCTCACAAAGCGGCATTACTAGAATGAAGCCCAACATTCGACGCTTTAGTGAGTTTGAAAAGCATCCCGATATACAGGACAAAGCGCGCGAAGCTTTGGGGGAGTATTACGTGAAAGGGTTTAGTTTTAACTGGAGTGATGCTCAGCTGTATACATCAATAAGGGAAACTTTCATTGATAGGCAAGTCACGTCAATGCGCAACAACATAGAAGGCGAACTCTCTTCATTTAAGGATGGGGGGGAACTTGAAAACGCCGGTAAAGATGCACTAAGAGCTATCTTAATTCCATGTATTGCGTTGGTGCTATCGGTCATATTATCAGTCACGTCAGTGGTTAAACTGGTATCAATGGCACTTGTCGGGTTGTCTGATGCTATCAGTAAACGTATTCGCGTCTCGCGTGATTTCAGTTTAAAAAGTCAGTTCCTACAAGAAGTGATGTTGTTGGTTAAGCCTCTGATTATCCTAGTTGTTGTACTCATCGTTCTCAATGCTCCTTTGATCATTGGTTGGCATGAAGAAGTGCAATCAATACTGTCGAGGTACTCGCCAATTACCTATAACTTCGTGAATGCCTTAACCCCGCTAATTCACGCGATGTTAGTGTTTGTTGATAGGATTTTCTATTGGTGCGTAGGGGGCTATCTTCTGTACTGCCTGTTTCAATATGTTAGGAGCTACCAAGACATTAAAAAGCATGGGGATAGATGGCGGCGTACACCGACTAGAATTCTCAATCTAAGAACGTCACTTAGACTTTCATGGGGAATAATATTCGTGTGTTTACCCTTGCTATATTTCGCTCGTCCCCCGTTTGATGATCAAGTTACCCAAATAGCTTACGATTCTTATGAATGGCTACTCAGCGTTCAGCCTATTGTCTATTCACAGGGTGAGTTTCTGAATGATGTTGCTTCACTTCCGAATATGGTTGATTCAATAACGGCACATCTAAAACAGGTGGATACTATGCTGTGGCCTGAATGACGTTTGTTGTTAAGTAATCAGATTCACAGAGTGAAAAGACTGAGATTTCTACGGGATGACTGGTTGACCTTCCCCTAAGGGTAAGGTCTATACTCAAGACTTAACTGAAAGGTAAGTTATGATTCATTCCCAGAAAAACACATGGATTGCGATATTCAGCCTCTTTGCGATGCTGATGTCTAGCTATGTGTCGAGTATGCCGATGATGGCGATGAACAGCTTACCTTCTTCTTACTCTACTGCTGCCGAAAAGAGCGACACTCACCCGCACCATCATTCAGTCGAGTACACTGAGATGTCTCGAGATACCCAGACAGAACACAGCGCTAGCCACTGTCATTCACAAGGCCAGCCTCAGGATGATATCTCTGCTTACTCCGCGATGAAAAATACTCACTGCGGTGATACTAGCTTCGGCGGAGACACCTGTTGCATCTCCGTTTGTTCCAGTACCTCATTCCCTACGAGCGGCGTTGATGCGCTGCATACCCTTTCGTTTTCATTAGCCTTACATCAATCCGATACGATTGGTGCCCCTGTTACACGCATTCAAACCTTACTTCGCCCGCCGTCGGCGTAATTCAATACCTTCATTGTTAGCTCTCAAACCCTGATCAACCCTGATTTGAGTTTGAGGTGTGTCCATATCTTTTATTCGTGGATAAACATCGTGAATATTGAATTAAACGGGCTTGGTCTAATGAAAACCTTGCCTTTAAGTGTTGCGGCTATTGTGTCTGCAATGCCTCTTATCTCGTACGCAGAAGATCAAGTTTCTGTAGCGACTATTACCGCATCAACTAAGCAGCTAAATGTGTTGATTGAGTTGGCATTAGACAGTGATTCCAGTCGTGCCCAATATGCAGCGCAATCGCAAGCGATGCGTCAATCTGGGGCGGCGAGCGCCACTTTAATGGATCCCAAGATCAAAGTGGGTTTCGGCGGCTTACCAACCGACTCGTTCAAACTGGATGAAGATCCAATGACTAACTTATCAGTGGGTTTGATGCAGCAGTTTGAGCGTGGCTCGACTTTGGCCTTGAATCAGCGCAAAGCCAACCAACAGGCTGATGGGGTGTCGTATCAAATCCAAGTGCGAGAGCGTGACGTTGCTAATGCCATCACTCAACAATGGTTGGAGCTCGGTTACCTTCGCTATGCGGCAAGTGTCATCCAAGACAACCAACGTCTGATGGAAGAGATGGAGCGATATGCTCAAACCAATTATTCGATTGGTAAGAGTGAAGCGCAAGATTTGCTGAATATTCAATTGCAGCGCAACAAGTTAGATGAAAAGTATCAATCAAATCTACAAATGCAGCATAGAGCTATGGCGCAATTGTCTGAGTGGTTGGGTTCGCAATGGTTGGATTCTAACCAAGCGCTGGATGCCAGCTATCAGCTTAACTGGTCGCATCTCGACGGTATCTTGCAATCATACGGTAGTTCACAGCAGTTCTATACCTTGTTGAATCAGCATCCAATGGCTCAAATTGCAGAGTCCAATATTGCTGCAAGTCGTACTCAGGTCGAAGTCGCCGAGCAAGCGTATACCCCTCAGGTTGGTGTTGAAGTGATGTACGCCTATCGTCAAGCGAACAACATGATGGGAGAGCCAGCTTCGGATTTGTTGAGTACGTATTTGACGATGGACATCCCTCTGTTTACTGACAATCGCCAAGATAAAAATGTGTCGGCAGCTCAATATCAAGTGGGCGCAGCGCAGTATCAAAAAGATACCTTACTTGCGCAGATGAACGCGCAGGTCAATGCCTTGATGATCGACAGAACGAACCTAACGGAACGTATTGAACGTTATCAGCAGCGGTTGCTTCCTCAGATGACAGCACGTATTGAAGCGGTTGAACGTGGCTATCAAAACAACACCGCCCAGTTTGGTGATGTGATCACTGCATCCTCTGACGAACTGGCACTCAAAGTCGAACTCGCACGCCTTATCACCGATTTAAATCAGGCCAACAGCAAGCTTGCATCACTGCTTGGAGGGTTTGAATACCAAGTATCGGCTCCTTCCGCTCACTACAAGAATAAAGGGAAATCAGAATGAGTACATTTAAAGTCGCTACTGTTGCGTTACTTGTTGGTGGAGCCGTTGGGTTTGGGGTCAATCACTACCTTTCGGGTATGAATCATTCGATACCTATATCCAATGACGGAGTAGCTAGTGAGACCGTAGCCAGTGATGAGCCACTTTATTGGGTTGCTCCCATGGATCCAAATTATCAGCGAGATAAACCAGGCAAATCACCAATGGGGATGGATCTTATCCCTGTCTATGCCGATGACCTAAATGGTGCGAATGACAAACCAGGAACCGTAAAAATTGATCCAGCTGTTGAAAATAATCTGGGGGTCAAAACCGCTGTAGCTGAACATGCATTGCTTTCTCCTCGAATTGAAACCGTGGGTTACATTGCCTTTGATGAAAGCCAACTTTGGCAAACTAACGTGCGCGTGTCGGGTTGGGTAGAAAAGCTTTACATCAATGCAGTCGGTGAAAAGGTTAAGCAGGGCGAAGTGCTTTTCACGCTTTATTCGCCTGAATTGGTCAAAGCGCAAGAAGAGCTGATCAGTGCCTACAAAACCAAACGGCAAGGGATGATCAAAGGCGCAACGGATCGATTACTCACATTAGGTGTCGATCGTAGCCAAATTAAAGCCATTGCTCGCTTGGGGAAAGCGTCTCAAACGATTGAGGTCAAAGCGCCAGCTGATGGTGTGATCGCTAGTTTGAACATTCGTGAAGGCGGCTATCTATCGCCAGCACAAGCAGTGATCAGTGCGGGTCCGTTAGATGAAGTTTGGGTCGATGCGGAAGTGTTTGAACGTCAATCTCACTGGATCAAACAAGGAAGCCAAGCATCAATGACTTTGGATGCGCTACCTGGTGGTGAGTGGAAAGGGGAAGTGGACTACGTTTACCCGATCTTAGACCCGAATACACGAACCTTGCGTGTTCGCTTACGTTTTGAAAACGCTCAAGGTGAACTTAAACCGAATATGTTCGCCAATGTCGCGCTGAATCCCGTGACCAGCGATCAAGTGCTGACGATTCCTCGTTCTGCTGTGATTCACTCCGGCGGAATGACCCGTGTGGTATTGGCGGAAGGTGAAGGCAAATATCGCTCTGCTCGCATCGAAGTTGGCCGAGAAGCCGCTGACAAAATTGAAGTGCTTCAGGGGCTGTTAGACGGCCAGGAAGTAGTCACTTCTGCGCACTTTATGTTGGACTCTGAATCGAGCCAATCGGCCGATCTTTCTCGAATCAATGGTGTTGAAGCCCCAGCAGAAACCGCGTGGGCAACAGGCGAAATTACCGATGTGATGGCTGACCACCGCATGCTCACTATCAATCACCAACCAGTACCTGAATGGGAATGGCCTGGAATGGTGATGAATTTTAACGTCGCCCAAGGTGTTGCTTTTGATTCGTTTAATCAAGGGCAGTTGATTGAGTTTGAAATGCAGAAATCAGATTCTGGCCAGTATGAAATCGTCGATTATAAAGTCAGCGAATCTCAGATAGAGGCAGCAGTTTGGGTTGAAGGTGATATTACTATGCTGATGGCTGATTTCGGCATGATTACCTTGCAACATCAGGGGGTCACGGAGTGGAACTGGTCAGCAGGAGAAATGAACTTCTCTGTAGGTGACGAGGTGGACCTTAGCGACTTTCAAGAAGGGCAAGGTGTTCGCTTTCTGATTGAGAAGCAAGGGTCGGATTACCTGTTGAAACAACTAGAGCAGAGTGAGGCGAGCCAATGATCAATGCCATTATTCGTTGGTCAATCAGCAACCGATTTTTGGTGCTGCTTGCCACCTTTGCGCTCATCTTTGGTGGGCTCTACAGTGTAAAGAGCACGCCTGTTGATGCGATCCCTGACTTGTCAGACGTTCAGGTGATCATCAAAACCAGCTATCCCGGCCAAGCCCCTCAAGTGGTGGAAGATCAAGTAACCTATCCACTCACCACTGCCATGCTTGCTGTTCCGGGCGCAGAGACGGTTCGTGGTTATTCGTTCTTTGGGGACTCGTACGTTTACATCATCTTTAACGATGATACCGACATGTACTGGGCTCGTTCCAGAGTATTGGAGTACTTGAGCCAAGTTGCGCCCAAACTGCCTGCAAACGCTAAACCAACATTGGGTCCGGATGCCACCGGGGTCGGCTGGGTCTACAGCTATGTACTGCAAGATAAAACAGGGCAACACGATTTGGCTGAGCTACGCAGCCTGCAAGATTGGTTCTTAAAGTATGAGCTACAAACTGTGGCAGGCGTTTCAGAAGTGGCGACCGTTGGCGGTATGGTGAAGCAGTATCAAGTACAAATTGATCCTGCCAAGCTGCGCGCTTATGACCTGACCTTGCAGCAAGTCAACATGGCTATCCAGAATGGTAACCAAGAGAGCGGTGCATCCGTGGTCGAAGTCGCTGAGGCCGAACATATGGTGCGAACGACAGGTTATCTTTCAGGTATTGAAGATATCCAAGCCCTGCCTTTGAAGGTGACTAAGCAAGGCACGCCATTGTTACTTGGGGACATTGCCGACATTAACCTTGGTCCGCAGATGAGACGTGGTATTTCTGAGCTTAATGGGGAAGGCGAAGCGGTCGGTGGCGTTATCGTAATGCGCTTTGGTGAAAATGCCAGCGAGGTGATTGCCAAAGTCAAAGATAAGCTTGCAGACCTTCAGCGTAGCTTTCCTGATGGCGTAGAGATTGTGGCAACCTATGATCGTTCTACTCTGATTGATTCGGCCGTTGAAAACCTTTGGAAGAAACTGGCGGAAGAGTTCATTGTTGTTGCGATTGTCTGTGCGCTGTTCTTGTTCCATATTCGTTCCTCGTTGGTCATTGCCCTGAGTTTACCTGTCGGGATCTTATCAGCGTTTATCATCATGCACTGGCAAGGCATCAACGCCAATATCATGTCATTAGGTGGTATTGCGATTGCAATAGGTGCGATGGTGGACGGAGCGATCGTGATGATCGAGAACGTTCATAAGCACATCGAACGAACCCCTCTCAACGACAAGAACCGTTGGCAAGTGATTGATGATGCCGCTCAGGAGGTTGGGGCACCGCTGTTCTTCTCTTTGCTGATCATTACCTTGAGCTTTGTTCCCGTGTTTGCACTAGAAGGGCAAGAAGGGAAGATGTTTTCTCCTTTAGCTTTTACTAAGACGTATGCGATGGCGGCGTCGGCGGGTCTTGCGATCACCTTAGTACCAGTATTGATGGGTTACTTCATTCGTGGCCGAGTGCTACCTGAGCATAAGAACCCGATCAACAAAGGTCTGGTTACGCTGTATAAGCCGCTGCTTAACATCAGTCTAAAACACCCTAAGAGTATGATCGTATTAGCGATGGTCTTGATGGGTTCTGCGTACTACCCAACAACCAAACTGGGCAGTGAGTTCATTCCGCCGTTGGATGAAGGCGATCTAATGTACATGCCGACGACTTACCCAGGTATTTCGATAGGTAAAGCTCGGGAATTACTGCAACAGACCAACAAGCTGATCATGACGGTACCAGAGGTGGAAACGGCATGGGGCAAAATTGGGCGTGCAGAAACCGCAACCGACCCTGCGCCGCTGACCATGATAGAAACGGTCATTCAGCTTAAACCAAGAGAAGAGTGGCGTGACGGTGTGACGACAGAATCACTTCGTAAAGAGTTTGATGATTTAGTTCAGTTCCCCGGTTTAACCAATGCGTGGGTCATGCCGATAAAAACTCGAATCGACATGCTTGCAACGGGTATCAAAACGCCAATCGGAATTAAGATTGCCGGACCTGATCTTAAAGTGATCGAACAAATCGGTTCTAAGCTCGAACCCGTCCTCAATGGTATTGCTGGGACAGCTTCTGTCTATGCTGAGCGCGTGGCTGGTGGGCGTTATGTCACTATTGATATCAATCGCAGAGCTGCTGCCCGTTATGGTTTGAGTATCAAAGAAGTTCAGCAAGTCGTGTCGACTGCAGTAGGTGGTATGAACGTCGGTGAAACCATCGAAGGTTTGGAGCGTTACCCGATTAACGTTCGTTACCCACAAGATTACCGCGACTCAGTCGTTAAGCTGCAAAACCTGCCGTTAGTGACGCCAAATGGTGCTCGCATTGCGTTAGCCGATGTCGCCAACATTCGTTATGAAGATGGTCCTCCGATGATCAAAACAGAGAATGCTCGCCCGAATGGCTGGGTGTTTGTTGACATCGAAGGACGTGATCTCGGCTCTTACGTTGAAGAAGCAAAACGCACGGTTGCCCAAGAGCTGAACTTACCGGCTGGCTACTCACTGGCGTGGTCTGGGCAATATGAATACATGGAGCGAGCTAAAGAGCGCTTGGGTGTGGTTGTTCCAATTACGATTGCCATCATCATGTTGCTGCTCTATTTCAGCTTCCGCCGAGTGGGCGAAGTGATGATCATCATGCTGACCTTACCCCTTGCCATGGTTGGCGGGCTCTGGTTGATGCATTTCTTAGGCTACAACTTCTCAATTGCCGTTGGGGTAGGATTTATCGCGCTTGCCGGTGTTGCGGTTGAGATTGGCGTGATCATGTTGGTCTACCTCAACCAAGCGTGGCACTACACCAAACTCGATGCGCAAGAAAAAGGGCTCCCATTAAATCAACAAGATCTCAGTGATTCGATTCGTGAAGGTGCAGGGCTTCGAGTTCGACCTGTCATGATGACGGTGCTAACGGTCATCATCGGCCTTATCCCAATTATGTATGGCGAAGGGACGGGCTCAGAAGTCATACAGCGTATTGCCGCTCCGATGATTGGTGGCATGGCGTCAGCTCTGCTTCTGACTCTTCTTGTGCTGCCTGCGATCTTCAAATTATGGAAACAGCGTGAGCTAAAAGCGCTGACACATAAACCAACTTCACACTCTTAGATTAGCACTAATGGGTGGCGGTCACCGTTACCCAAACAAGCCTATTAAAGGCAAAAGGAAAGCAAAAATGAAAAAGACAGTATTAGCGATTCTATTGGCAGTATCAGTTACACCAGTGTGGGCTCAAATGGACCACTCGAAGATGGATCATGGTTCGATGAAGCATGGTGAGATGGAACATAGCAAAATGGATCACAGCAAGATGGACCACTCAATGATGAACATGGAAGGGATGTCAGATGTCGGTATGCCAGCGCAAGGGGCGAAGCCAGACAAAGTGGTGCATGTTTTACTGACCGATGACATGAAGATTCAGTTTAAGAAGCCAGTCACCATCGAACCAAATGATGTGGTTCAATTTGTGGTGATGAACGTGGGGAAAATTGACCACGAGTTCACGATTGGCTCTGCTAAAGAGCAGTTAGAGCACCGTGAAATGATGAAGAACATGGGCCACCACGAGCATGATTCGGGTAACGCTGTGACCGTCAAACCAGGTAAAGCGAAACAGCTCTTATGGCATTTCCATGGTGACAACAACGTTGAGTTTGCCTGCAATATTCCGGGCCATGCTGAAGCGGGGATGGTTAAGAAAATCACCCTGTAGCATCCAACCTAGTTTGGGTATGTAAGCTTTAACAATACAAAGGCGAACCATTTGGTTCGCCTTTTTCTACGCGTTTTGTTGTTCAGCGATTAGAATTTCACTTGGTAGTTTAGAGTGTAAGTGCGGCCACGACCTTTGTATTGGTATAGCGCATCACTACCATTGTACCAGTGCTGAGCTCGCTGGCTCCAAGTCGTGTAGTAATCTTCGTTCAGTAGGTTCTTAATACCGAAACCAAGGCTGCCTACAGGTAGCTGGTAGTGACCCGCGAAATCAAACACAGTGAACCCATCTAGCTCTCGGTCGTCAGCATCTTTGTAATCAAACATAGTCAAGCTTTGAAGCTTCAGACTGTAGTCATTGTCGTACCAGCCTACCCAAGCTCCTGCTTTAGACGTACTTGCTTCCATCGCTTGGTGATCTTCCCAGCCAGTGTCTGTTTCAGTTTCTGTCACGACATAGTGGCCTAAAAGACCAAGTTGGAGCATATCTGTTGCCCAGTAGCTGATTTGAGCTTCTGCGCCGTAGACACGTTTAGGGTCTGCAAGTCCCGAGATAGATAAGTCATCTTCGTACTGAACAGTTGCACTTGAGTGCGAGTAGTAGAGCGCAGATTGTAGCGAGAGATTATCTAGCTCGTTACGGTAACCGATTTCGTAGCTGTCAGTCTTGATTCCATCGAGTTTAGACGCGGCGACATCTTGAGTCGGGCTCTTACCGTAGTAACGATATAGTTGAGGAATATCAAAACCTTGCGAGAAGTTAGCCCAAATCTGAGAAGTAGGCGTTAGGTTATAGATAGTACCTAGGTTAAACAAGCCTTCCGAGTAGTCAGTCGAACCGCCTGGAATAAGGTCTGAGCTAGCATTTTTTTGGAAGTCTGAAACATCTACGTCCATTGCCTGGTAGCGGTAACCTGCCTGTAGCGACCAGTCTTCAGTGATGCTGTATTCCGCTTGCAAGAAGCCGGCAAGAGATTGAGTGTCGATACCTGGGTAGCGGCCTTCCATCTCGCTGATTACGTGAACCAAGCCACCTGTCGCCTCAGTCGTCGCCTGATCGTAGATAGCTTTATCGCTGTCAAATTTATCAATGTATCCGTCAATACCGTAGGTCAGGCTCAAAGAATCAAATGATTTGTTCAGTGCCACTTTCATTGCCAAAATATCAGTAGATTGGCGAGAAGAGTTGGTCGATAGAGACGAACGCCCATCTTCTGTATATGGCATGAAGGTGTGGTCTTCAGTGCGGTAAGATAGCTCTGCGATGAGTTGATGGCTTAAGAAGCTATTGTTGCTGTATGCCGCACTCAGCATCACGCGTTCTGTTCCCTGTTCGCGATCGGCCGAGTAGCCTTCTCTCACGTCGACAAACTGGAAGTTACCGCTGGCATCTTTTTCAAAGTAGATGCCATATGGCGTGTCTTGTTGGCTATCGTAGTATTGGGCTAACAAGTTGAGTTGCTGGCCTTCAGCGATGTTAATTTGTAGATTACCTAACAGGTCAATGGTTTCATTAAACTGGGTAGAGCCCTGAGTAATGTCTGGCGTTACCATTTCGCCATCAGCATCGAAATAGCCTTGTGTTTTGGTGTACGCAACGGATGCGCGACCTTGAACTTTCTCGTTACCACCAGCGATAGATTGGGCCAGTTTGTAGTCAAAATCGTCGCCTGATGAGAAGCCCGACGTTCCGCCAACGAAGGATTCCAATTCGACTTCCTCGCCAGACGATTTCTTAGTGATGATATTGATAACACCACCCGCAGAGCCTGCACCATAAATTGAAGTGGCTCCAGAAAGTACTTCAATACGGTCGATGTTGAATGGGTCAATTGAGTCTAACTGACGGCTTAGTGAGCGTACTGACTGAAGTGATACGCCATCAATCATTACCATCAGGCTACGACCACGTAAGTTTTGACCAGAGTGAGTACGGCCACCACTGCTTACGTCCAATGAAGGAATGGTGGCAGCCAGAATTTCATCAAGGCTTTTACCACCACGGTACTCTTGCTCGATAGTTTCCGAGTCGATGTACCAAACGGTTCCTGGAATATCACTGATCGCTTTTGGCATGTGGCTTGAGACAACCACCATCTTTTCATCGGTGGTGTATTGCTCGGCTTGCGCAGGGAATACAGCGGTCGTAGCAACGGCTAATGCAATGGCGGATAGTGGAAAATTTCCTTTTTTAACGTTCATTTTTTTCTCTATGTTTATTGTTTCTAGGCTCCACAAGAATTTGACCTCTTGTGTGATGGCCTGGTTTTTTACTTTGATTATTAAGCCTTCGCCCCAGTTGTTCGCTGAAGCAAAGTACTCAAACTGGTAATAAATAAAGTGGCTTAAATGGTGGACTTTTCGCTATTCGAACTTGGTGTTAACCAGTCGATCATTCCGGGGCCTGATTCGGTATCAAACAACACTTCACCAGCTAGACGGTTAATGATTTTTGCGCTGCGCCACGCCATCAGGCTGAGTTGTGGTTCAGCGATACCATGGCTGTGCATACCTGCATTGACGGCAAAAATCTTATTCGTCTGCTGGCCTTCCCATTTAAGTTCGAAGTCAGAATTCATTTGATACTGGTTGTTCTCGTCCATATCAAATAGCGGTAGTAGGTCACGAAGACTCGCTGGATAAGGTGCTTCAAATCCAGTCGCTAAAATAACGATGTCTGCTTGGTGTGTTTCTAAACTTTGCCCCAGCGCATTGCTGGCAGTCAGGTTGAAGCCTTGAGAATCTTGGCTCATGTGAGTGAGAGTGCGGTGAGGCAGCAACTTGACCCACTTATCTTCTTTGAGAACATCAAAACGATGGTAAAGCTCTTGATAAATGGTCAGCAGGGCTTTTTGAGTAATACCGTCTGAGGTGAGCTTTTGATTGGTGATCTCGGTGTTTTTAACCGTCGGAGATAAGTTAATAAACGCATCGACATAATCAGGTGTGAAAAACTCGTTGGTAAACGAAGCTTCATCGAGTGGCTGATAGTTAGAGCGACGTGACAACCAGTCTAGAGATTTTGGTTTGCCCCACTTACTTTGTAGTGCATTAATAAAGATGTCGGCGCCACTCTGTCCCCCACCGATGATCATCACACGTTTGTTAGTGAAGTCTCTTTGACGAAGGCCTATTTCAGCGGCGTGGAAAACACGTTCACCGATATGAGTTTTAGCGCACTCAGGAATAAACGGCACTTTACCGGTACCAATACACAAGTTATCAGCCTGATAAACCCCTTGATTAGTATGTAGCTTGAATGTGCTGCCTGTGTACTCGACCTGCTCGACGCGACTGGAGAACTGAACGTTGTCCATTTGATGTGCAGCCCAAGCTAGATAGTCTGAAAATTCATGTCGGCTAATACATTGAAGTTCTGCTGATAGAAAACGATAGAACTTTTTATTTTTGACCAGGTAAGAGAGGAAAGAGTATTGGCTCTCTGGGTTGATCGCAGTCACTAAGTCTTTCAGGAACATGGTCTGCATATTGGTGTTATCCAGCAGTAAGCCTGGGTGCCATGCGAAGTGTTCTTTGCCTTCAAAAAAGCGTGACTTAATTTGCGGTTGTTCATTTAGCAGTGCTGCAATGCTTAGGTTAAATGGACCTGCACCAATACCTGCTAAATCGAGTTTGACGTTGTGAGTGTGTCCCATGATCACAATCCTTTTTTCTTGGGTTATATATGCGGCTTAACTTACCGTTATTATTGTTTTTAGCTTTAAGCGTGTTGTTCCGTTTGCAGTGCTGTCACTAGCGGGTTATCGAGCATGTCATCCATATCGGGTAACATTCTCGATGCGCTAGCATCGGTGCTGTGGCGGAATTTGGCTAAGTTAAGGCCTATGCGCAGAATGCGCGGTTTGAATAGATCGAATTTGCTAAATCGGGGCTGATAGTCAGGATGCTTCGCCATGTAGGCTTTGATTCTCTGACCCAACAGGGCGTAAAACTGAGCTTCTGAGAAGCCGAGTTTGGCGACTAAAGGCGAAATAAAGCGTAACGTAGTAACAAAGTGACCAGTCTGAAGATCGTGGATGATCAACTCTTCTTTGAGACGCACCGTGACCTCTTTTACGCTTGAATCAAGTGTTGCCTGCTCTGGATAATCGCTATCAACTAGACGCATGTCGCCCTGAAAATCTTTAAGTAGGATGCGCTTTGGCAGGTCGTTTTCTAATACCAGAGTGACGTTTTGCCCATGAGCAATCAAAGAAACCCCGTATTTACACAACAAGTGGTAGTAAGGAATGACGACGGCATCGAACATTTTGCTTAGCCATGTCTCAATAGAGACGCCTGAACGCTCAACGTATTCAGCGATTAGTGGATTGCCCTGATTGTCGCTTTCCATTAAAGCAGCCATCAGTATTGCCTGCTCACCCTGTTTGAGTTTTGAGGCTGCAGACTCGCGCCAAATAACGCCAAGTAGCTCGTGATAGCGATAGGGTGCCTGTTCTAGTAACTGATAGTCGGCTTGAGCTGCAAAGGCGGCTGCGGGCTCCTGAAGTACTTCAGCTTGTTTTTCAATCAGCAATGGGTCCGAGCTGAATACAGATTCGATCCAGTCAGATGCGATAGGCCCAGCAAGAATATATCGGCCGGGTATACCTCGATAGCATGAAGTATTCATGATCGTTAAAGGCAGCTTTATATCGTAGCTATCAGGTCGAGTAAGGTTACTTAACGTTCGCAATGAAAGTTGAGGCAGAAATTGATCGCCAAATTCCCCTACATAGATGAGTTGTTTCTCCCCCATCTCACGGACAAATAGCAACGACAACTTGTTGTCCCACTGCCAAGGATGAACAGGGACGTAACTGTAGTCGGCAATATCAACCCCATAGGAAGTGACAATGCTATCCATGGTTTTACGCTCTGACTCATTCATTGAGGCATTAAGCAGCTCTTGCCAGCTGACGCTATCATTAGTCGCCAGTTGCAGAATCGAATGTTCTACCGCGACCCAACCCAGTTGGAAAGGACGCTCAGCTTCTGGTGCATAGCGTTGTAAGTCCTCATTGCCCCAACCGCGTCGACCTTTGTTAAAGGCAAATTTAGGGTGGCCGTCAAAATAGGTCTGCTGCTGCTCACAGGGTAACAATGCTAAGTCTTGGGCGGTCAACGCCTCTTTTCGCTGCATCAACTTACAGTCGCCCAACAGAGTCGCGTTCAGATCCTCTAAATGCTCGGCGAATGCGTCGTCAGTCATTTGAAGTAAGGACTGTAAGTCACGCATTAACAGTGCAGCTGAAATGGCGAGTTCTGGCTCGCGAACAATCGAGTTTGGCTCAATCAGAACTTGGCCCCAGATGTTTTCGCTACCTTGGAATTGGTAGCTAATGCCATTGTCTATCTGGAGAGTATAGCCCTGGGCATGTTGCTCAATGCGAAACGCCTGTTCATAGGCAAACTCGCTGATAATCTTAGCGACCATTTTCTGGTTAGCGAGTGGCCAATATTTATGTAGTGCTATCTGCTCCATTACCATCGCTCCGAGAAGAAACGGTCGCGGTTCAACATCAGTAAAGCCGAACGTTTATGCGGGAAATTAAACTCAAAACACTTCTCATAGCCGAAAGGCAGGATGCGATTAAACAGACGTTGATTGTCTGCTCTCGGTTCGAGAACAATGCGCTGAGTTCGTGCATCATCGATGAACAGGTAATGACTGATCCCTTTCATCCACGCATTAAAGAACTTAGGGCCACGGAACTGCTGTTCACCAACCAATAGGTGAATACCACGGTCGAAATCTTGCACATCGAAGTAAGGGCTAAGTCTGTCTTCCGCCACCCAATACGCTTCCACGTAGCCAAACGCTTGACCATTAAACTCCCCGATGAGTGGAATGATATGAGGATCTGCGATGCGTTGCTGCAGGAATTCAGCCAGCTTTTCCTCGCTCCATGCCTGTTCCCAGAAGTTGGCTACGCGGGGGTCGTTCATCCAGCGAGTAAACTGTGCTAGATCCTTGTCGATATCGATGGCTCGAAAACTGACGTCCAAATCGGCATCTGCATCATATCTTTTATAGACGCAACCTTCGGGCTTTGACGGTCTTAAAGGGTGATGTCGGTATTGGTCGTTCGACTGAACTAAACGCTTTGGGAATTGGGTCGACGTTTTGTGTCGATGCCAACACAGAGGTAATTGATAAAAACAGTCGCGATGAAGTTCTCCGTTGATGATGGGAAGTGCTTGAGCAAGTCGTTGATTAACCTGCTGATCATCACTGGCTAGGGTGACTAACTTCAGCTGTTTATTGTGACTAAATAACTGGTCAAGTTCGTTAGTCAATGTCTCGAACAACTTCGTGTGCTCTAGGTCGCTCGCTTGGAGGACAACACGCACGCTGGGTGTTTGGTTATCTTGATAGATAAAGGTTTTGAAATTAGACATCTGCGACTTCCTTGACGCGAGCAAGAGGGTTAGGCAAGTCAAAGTAAATGACGGCCGGATCGGGAATCGAGTTTTCGTTAAAGTTCTGCAGATAACAGAAGAAGTTTCCTTTGCAACACAATGACGAGCTGTTAAGTACATAGTTCAAACAGCGAGCATCATTCACCCCCGTTTGCAGCAGGGCATCGAGTTTACCGTGAAGGATTTCGACTAGTTGTGACTCTTTTACGTCGAGGTTGGCGCAGATAGCTGAGATAACGTTAAAGGTGGAGTTGATGATGAGGTAGTAAGCGAAGTAGCGCTCGACTTTCTCTTGGTTCCAGTAGTTTTCAAGCGTCTCTTTTTCATCACCGAGTAAGTCTCCAAAACGTTGGAGTGCAAGGTCTGTATATCCCGTTCCCTGACAATCTCGGTAGTACATACCGACTGGGAACCCTTGCTCAAGCTGCATTACGATGTTTTGCTGGTGGGCTAGAAAAACGATGCCGAAGTTAGCCTGAAGGTGGAAGAGAGGCACCACACTGTGAGTACAGTATGCTTTAAACCACTGCTTGGCGGCTTGTTGATATGGCAGATTTTCTTGCTCTGCATAATGACGAATTCGTTCGGCCACCAAACTCAAACCACCATAAGGGTTTTGTTGAGTCAAGGTCGCGAGAACGACTGCTTCCTGATCAGGTTTTTCCTCAAGGGGATTGTCTCTAAATGCCACAAGACTTTCGTCAATAATATTGCCGTCGTAATCTTTAAGACCGATGTAAGCAGGCTCTTGCATCAACTGGAAACCAAGGCCTTTGCCAAGCTGCTGGTCAAGAACTTCATGCTGGAACAGATCATTTAAACGTGTACCGCGAATCACTTCTTTAAGCGATAGGTTACGAATTGAGTTGGTCAGCTTTACGCTCAGAGAGAACTTAAGCATGTAAGGCAGCGATGGGGCGTATAGTGAGCGGGTTGAAGAGGTTGGATACCAGTTAACACCTACTTGGCCTAGGTTATTCAATCGGCCAGCCTTGAGGTATTCTTCAATCGTTGGGTTGCTTGCCATTACGCTCCACTGCCAAGGGTGAACGGGGAGCAGACTCTTGTCTTGTGCGCTGGCTTCAGCTAGTGCTTGTTGCAGCCTCGGTTCATGAGCAACCAGATCGAACATACGTTGTTGGCATGAGATACCAGCGGAACTACCTTGGGCAATAAGTTCGTTATCAACCGTTAGCCAGTAGAGTTGGAATTGGCCGCCTAGCTCTGGAGAATAAACCTTGGCATCTTCGAGACTAAATTGCTCTCGGCTCTTTGGCGCAGGGTGGAATGAATGTCCAATTAACAAGCCCTGCTCTGCGGTTTTGAAGTCTAGCTGGTCGGTAAAGAGTTGGGTTTGATAAGGAGAGTGCAGTATACCTTGGCTCGTGTTGTGCTGACTCTCTAACACACGAGTCGTAAAGATCTGTTTTTGCTCTTCACTGATGAATCCGACAATAGCGGGCTCGGACACGATAAGTTCAATAAGCTGAGTGACTGATAATGCTGTTACAGAGTCACCACTAAGAAGCAAAGAAGGTAGTTGATATTCGTGGCTACCTAACTGCGAAAAGTAGCTGAGAGCAATGTGAATGGCTTGGCCACCAGATAGAGACAACTGGTAGGTGAAGCCTTCTGAGTGAGGTTCGATTTGAACGGTATGACTTTCTCGGGCGAGAGAGTTGAGAAAACAAGCCAAAGCGGGGTCATTGTTGGTGACCTGATGGTTTGAATTTTTGGAGTTGAGCTGATCGTTTTTACGATTCATTTTCTTTCTCAAATTATTATTAGTTAAACCGACTGCACGAATGCTAATTATTATCATTCGTATGATCAACTAATTTTTAATAATTTATAGAAATTTGTAATGACCTGGTTAAATGATTGTTTTATCAGTAGTTTATGAGGGTTGAATTTGAATCTGAGGCTCATTGGTGAGCCTCAATATACGAGAGTTTTCTATGTTAAATGGTTATTTTCACCGACGATCGGTGCTATTTCTTCATTAAATAAAGGAAGTAACCTCCCCCAATTAGCGAGGCTAATAGTCCTGCTGGGAATTGCCAAGGGAACCACAATGTCCTGCCAATCCAGTCAGCAGTTACCATAATAATTGCTCCTAAGAGCGCCGCTGTGAGCATTTGCGGAATCGCACGATATTGGTGTAGTGATCGAGCCATATGCGGCGCCAATAGGCCAATAAAGCTTAGTGGGCCAATGACTATGGTG
Source organism: Vibrio sp. RE86 (assembly GCF_013114545.1). GTDB lineage: Bacteria > Pseudomonadota > Gammaproteobacteria > Enterobacterales > Vibrionaceae > Vibrio. Next base: position 266,414 of record NZ_VTXI01000002.1, read on the forward strand.
CAGAGGGTCGTTAGCGCTGCAACGATAAGGAGTAGCACTAACCTGACCAGAGTGGCGTTAAGCCCAAGGCTAGTGGCACTTACCTCACCAAGGTTGATCAACGCAACCCAGCGATGGAGTGATAGAGCTAAAGCACCAACAAGGCAGACTCCGCCTGCTAATAACCACATGTCGTTCAAGCTGACTAAATAGGTTGAGCCGGATAGCCAAGTGAGTAATGCTGCTGCATTTTCGTGTCCTGAACTAATTGCAATTCTGAGTAGCGCGTCTAGCCCTGCGCTGAGTGCGATACCAGTCAACAACGTTTGGGTTGGCGCGAAATTGTGTCGCCTGCCCATTAACCAGACTAAACCGGTTACCGACGCTGCCCCAAAGGTACCGAGAATCATCTGTTGTTCTCGCTCAATCGTTAGGCCTGTAAGTGTGCCAAGCACTAAAGCCAGAGCGGCACCAGAGCTGATGCCAAGCACTTCAGGACTGGCCATTGGATTATTGGAGATGCGTTGAATTACTGTGCCGGCAAAAGCCAATCCAATGCCTGCCAGTAGTGCAACCATAATTCGAGGAAGTCTCAGATCAAACAAGGATTGGGTGAGCCCGACGCTCCACCCCGATGGATTTTTGCCAATCACTAAAGCGATAACGACGGTAGTTACCAAAACACAAACCAGCAGAACAGTTATTTTAGTCGCACCCACGGTTTTATAATGACCAACCGATTCGCTGCGGGCTTTTAGATCGGACTGTAGTTTGGTTCGTTGCAACAACCAAAGCAAAAATGGTGCGCCAATTAAAGCCGTCATTGCCCCGGTGGGGAGTAACTCTCCACCCACACCAGAGAAAGGCTGAATAACAAGATCGACAATCAGTAACATTAAGCTGCCCGTTAAACCACTTACAATGATCTGCTTGGCTAATGCTCGCGCTCCCAACATTCTTGCAATGGCAGGGGCTACAATACCGACAAAGCCGATTAAACCGACCTCACTGACGACCGCTGCGGTAATAAAAACCGCCAGCGACAGACAAAGCAATTTGATCTGCTTGATGTTCACCCCTAGGGAGGTGGCGACATTGTCACCGAATTGCAATACAGACAGAGGTCTCTGGAGTAGTAACAACAGGGCAGTTGGTAGGGTAACCAATGGAACAAGTATCTGAGCACTCGACCAATCATTTTGGTTAAGCGCGCCTGCACCCCAGACAAAAACGGTCGTTAAGCGTTGTTCATGCAATAGCAACATCATGGTATTGATTGAGCCAAGAAATAGGCTAACGACTAGACCTGCTAATACCATGTGTAACGGAGAAAACCCTCGGCTGGAGCTGAGGATAAAAACCAGTCCCGTAGCTAAGCAGCCACCGATAAAGGCTGGAATAAAGTTTGGGATTAAGCTAGTTGTAGGGAGTAACAACAAACCGAGAACCATGCCGAACTCAGCGCCAGCAGCGACACCAAGTGTGGTTGGGGAAGCGATGGGATTTCGCAGTACAAATTGCATCACACAGCCAGCTACCGCGAGCGCGAAACCACAAATCAACGCTACCGCAAGCCGTGGAAGGTAGGTGTAATGGGTGATGATATGTTGGTAGTTTGCTGAATCGAAGTGAAACAAAGACTGCCAAATCAAACCCACTCCCTGTGAATAGGGAGCGGTAACTTGCAGCAACCCGCTGATCAATACTATAACGGCAAAGATGAGTAGCAGTGATTTGTTGTTGAGGCGACTGCGCTGTGGAAGGTTACTTACGTCCATTAAGGTTTAACTAACTGTTGAGTGATATGGTCACTGAATCGTTGTGCTGCGATAAGGCCACCAAAAGTCCAAATCGCCGGGAGCTCGTAGACTGAGTCACTGCGAGTAAACTCCATGGCTTGCCAAAGTGGCGATTGGTTAAGCTGAGCGCGTTCTTTCTCTTTGAGCGGGCCAAACAGCAATACGTTAGCACCTTGGTGTTCGGCAAGCTTTTCTGTCCCAGTGGTGGTGAATCCCCACATGTTTGTTGTCTCATTCCAATCATTGCGCAATCCCATCGCATCAATCGTGTCATGAGCCAAAGAACCTTTACTATGGACTCGCAGCGTCTTGTCGTTGATGAAGCGAGCAAAGATGACTGGCTTATGTGAAGAGTCTGCCGATTGGATTTTACGACCGTTCTGTTCCAATCGCAGATGTGTCTGTTTAATCACTTGTTCAGCTTGTTGTTGCTTGTCGAACAGTTGACCTAGCGATCGCGTGATCGACTCCGCTGATTTCAGAGGTTGTTTCTTTTCACTGTAGATAGTGAATACAAGGACAGGTGCGATCTTGTTGAGTGGCTGATAAGCAGCGGCCATGTGATTGCTGATCAGAATGACATCAGGTTTGAGTTCACTCAGAAGTTCAAGGTTTGGTTCTCTGCGCGATCCGACATCGGTTACCTCTGAGCTTAGTTTAGGCTCTACCACCCATTGTTCGTAACCCTGAGGGTTGGCGACACCTTCTAGCTCAACACCTAAGCTGAGCACTGATTCCGTTAGTGCCCAGTCTAACGCAACCACTTTTTTGGGTGATTGCTCAAAAGAGTGCACTCCCATCTCATGGGTAATCTCTATAGCGTAACTTTGAATAGAGGTTAAAGCTGCGCACAGCATCACGATAAACTTTTTCACAAAGAGTTCCTTTCGGTTAAGGGATATAACTAATGGGTTGGCCGGTATTTGGGTGAGGGAACAGTGCGAGCTCCATACCGTAAATCTGTGTCAGAGTCTCAGGTGTCATCAGCTCTTTTGGCGTACCTGAAGCAATCACTTTGCCTGAGTGTAGAGCGATTAATCGGTCACTGAATTTGGCCGCCATATTGACGTCATGCAAGACCATAATGACGGTCAGACCGAGAGATTGGTTAAGTTCACGGATTAAGGCGAGTAACTCGTGCTGGTGGGCGACATCGAGTGCAGAGGTGGGTTCATCGAGTAAGATGCACTGGCTTTGCTGAGCAAGCAGCATCGCGACCCAAGCTCGTTGTCGTTCTCCTCCAGATAAAGTCGCCACATACCTTTCGGCTAGGTTGCTAAGACCCACTTTTTCAATGGCGGTTTCAACGATGGCATAGTCCTGTTGGCTGTAGCGACCAAAAGCTCCTTTCCACGGATAGCGCCCAAAACAGACCAATTCACGTACAGTGACACCATCCGTGACGGGTGGATGCTGTGGCAGATAGGCAACTTGATGGGCAAATTCTAAATGGTTATAGGAAGATACGTGTTCGTTTTGGAACAATACTTCTCCGTGGCTCGGTGCATTTTGCCTGCTTAGCAGTTTAATCAGAGTCGACTTACCGCAACCATTGTGGCCTAGCAGAGTCGTGATCTCCCCTTGGGCGAAAGTCAGGTTAGTCGGGGAGAGAATGGTCTTGCTGTCGATTTCAAACGACGCGTCGACAAGTTGGAACATGGCTAATTATCAAGTTTTGTTATTGATTGTGAGTGGGTAATGTTATCATACAGAAATATAAATGATAATTATTTTCATAATCACTTTGCCTTTTGGGGTGTTCTACTGCATGGCAATTTGATTTCCGCTTATAGTGTTTTCGATATGATGTCAGTTACACAAAATAAAACTGCCCAGTTAGGTGTCGTAGGTCTTGCGGCTGCTTTAATGGGAATTGGGCAAAATGGACTTTTGGTTTCTCTCCCCTTTTTGGTCGAGAAATCTGCGTTCAGTCTGTCGACTTGGTCGATTCTTATCGCGGTCGGCAGCTTACTTTTTCTTCCCTCGGCTCCTTACTGGGGACGCTACAGTGATCAACATGGACCAAAGGTAGTCGTTGTAAGAGCCCTTTCGGGTATGGCGCTGAGCTTTTTACTACTTGGTCTGTTTGCTTTTCTTAGTCTTAATGGTGAAGCAATGGCGAGTCTCTGTTTGATGGGGCTGTTGGTTGCGAGAATCATCTACGGATGTACAGTATCGGGGATGGTTCCAGCGAGTCAGCACTGGGCGATTCTTCTGTGCGGTGAAGAGAACCGATTACAAGCGATCACCTCAGTCAGTATTGGTTTAAGTGCCGGACGTTTGATTGGCCCGTTGATCTCAATCTTAGTGTTAAAGCTGTCCCCTTATGCTCCGTTAATGGTGATGGTCGCTCTGCCTTGTTTGGCGCTTGTTGCTGCCTTGTCACTTCCTTCGCCGCACGTTGAAGCGACAGCGAATGCTAAGAAAGAGCCTCTGCCTTGGTTACCACAAAGAACATTGGTGCCATATTTGTTTAGTGGGTTGCTATTGTGTGCCGCGATTGCTTTGTTGCAATACAGTTTCTCTCCATTGATCGGATCCATTACACAGTGGACGACTGGACAAATCAGCGATGCCATTGGTGTGTTATTGACCATCAGTGCGGCTTGTACCTTTGTTACTCAAATAATGGTGATTAAGAAGAAAAAGCTTACGCCACTGTCTATGTATCGAATTGGCTCAGTCTGCTTATTGTTAGGGTTTGCTCTATTTCTTACTGCCAACATTTGGGCTTTTGGTATCGCGATGATGTTTGCTGCCTGCGGAGCCGCGTTACTTGTGCCTGCTTATACGAGTTCGGCTACGGAGCAGCAGCGTGACCATCCGGGTGCCGTGGCAGGTTATATTTCGATGTTCCACACCATAGGTTACGGTCTCGCGTCATTGATGGCAGTGACTGCAACGATGTCTGCTGACTATCCAATCTACTTGTGTATTACCTTTTCTTTACTGATTGTTCTTATTGCTTATCTGATGGTTGACAAGCAGCAGCCAAAGGAGATCAAGTCAGCTTAGCGTTTGTTGTCTGGATGCCTTGGGCAATCATTGCACAGTTTACGCCCATGGCATTTGTATACTAAGCAGCAACTGGTTCTAATCAGTTTTAGGCTGTTTGAGTGAGGGTAGTAGTTTAAGGATTGAAGTAGCTTTTCTGGTAGATCGCAGGCTTGTAACCACAGTCGAGCTTGTTGCATCAGATACTCTTCATCCAGAGTAGGGAAGAAGTGGTGGAGTTTTACCACGCAGCCAAGCACACCATCGGCAAACAGGTGACGAGTAAAACCGGGACGGATCCGCGTCCACTCGCTCATCTCCGCTCTAAAGTGCTCAAACAGCTCGATGAGTTGTTTGCCTGCTTGTTCGATTAACTCTGCCTCTGTGCCTTGCGAATAGCCTGATGATTCAAACTGAAAACCGCTGATAAACCTTGGTTGAACCTTCTGCGCCATCTTTGTTAAATCGGGTAAACCTCGGCAGGCGTAAATGGAAATAAAGGCAACATAAATCGGTTGCCAGCAGAGTAGAGTCCAGGTACGGGTCAACCAGTAAGGAGCGCCTGCTTCTGGGTGCTCTTTCTCTAGGCTCAAATAGAGTTCGCGGATAGATTGCGAATTCGGGTGATCGATATGAATGAGCGAAGGATCGCGAATAGCCAAAGGGGCTAGGTGTCCATCTAGATATGGTGTGACCTGCTTGGAATGTTCAAACAGATGGTCGAAGAACGAATGATCACTCATTGGGTAATGCTTATCTGTGCTAACTGACTAGCACACAGGATAAGTAATTGGTTAACTTATCGCAATCAATTCTCATTACGATTTATTGTTATAGCAATAAAAAGGCGAACCATTTGGCTCGCCTTTAGCTATGTAGTATCAACTGATGGTGACTACACATGATTTCATGTAACTCATATTCGAGCTTACACATCCTCAGTTTGGTCATTATTAGAGCGTGTAGGCGACATGTTGGCATCGTAGCTCATAATTGGACGAAAATCAGAACATTAACATGTTATGAATTACGTGAAGTATGGAAAAGTCGCTTAACTCGGCACCTAGCATTGATGATGCGGATCACACGAAGTAAGCACATATTGTCTTTGACTTGATAATATTGTGATAATCAATGTGGGTTTTGTTTCATATCCTATGTTTTTAATTATCACTATTTTTCCAATGTTGAGGTGTGCATGAGAAATCGTTCTATTTTTGGATGGAAGGTAAGTGAGAGTAGAGTTGTTTCAGTTACTGAGTTAGAAAGTGGTACTCAGGATGACGTTGTCTGTCCTTGCTGTGGAGACTTCTTGGTTGCTGCACATAGTAATAAAGGCATAGCTAGCTACTTACGCCACCAAAGTAACGCAGAATGTCGGTATTCGTATGAAACTCAGTTACATTTGAGTGCAAAGGAGTTCATCGAACGGGAAAAGATCATTCCTCATCCATATTCTAGTGGTATTTTTGATTCTAGTGATTGTGAAATGGTAGGTGTAAAAAATATCCGTCTAGAGGTTTATCGAGACGGAAGGGTTCCCGATATCGTCTGCCAGATCGGTAGGGAAGAGTATTATGTGGAAGTTACTAATACTCATGAAACCCCACCAGATAAAATAGTGGACTTTCGAAAGCAGGGTAGGAGTGCCCTTGAGTTATTGCTTGTTGGATTGGACTCAGATTCGCTGCTGAACAGCTATGAAAATGTAAAAGTCCAGGTAACAGCATTGAATCCGCTAAATCCATTCTGGGATTTTATTGAGCAGCAAGCCGCGATGAGTATCAGCAAAGAAAGAAATATGTTGTTGAGAAAGATAGCAAGGCATCGCAAACAAGTCCAAAGAATCACTGACAATATTTCTGAGCGTGAGGAACAAGCTGAGGAAAGGGTAGCCCGAATAAAACAAAGAGTTGAAAAGTGGCAAAAAAAAGAGCGGGAGCAAAAAGAGCTCTATACGCAGATAAAGTCCCTCGCGAATGATCTTCAAGTTGCGGTAGTGCGGCTTGAAGAAGAGAAGTCATCTTTAAATCAAGAATTAGAACAACTTAAGCAAACCATCTATCTGAGCAAGTTAGAAGCGGGAAGAATCATTAACAATGCGAGAGTTGAAGCAGAACAACAACGTGAAAAGGTCAGAGTAGAAGTTAGAGATGATGTTCTAGCTGAGTTAGCGTCGGAAATAGAAGATGCTAGAAAGAATGCTCAAATGATTACGGAGAATGCTTTAAAACAAGAGTTATCAGTGGTTGAAAACGCTCAAAGAACAGCGCAACAAATATTGGAAGGAGCGCATCACAAAGTTACGAGTGAGCTTGAAGCTGCACTTGATAGAAAAGGTGTATCAAGTGAAGCGTTGAATGAGTTAGAAAGCCGTGTCAAATGGTTAAGACAAGAAACGGAAAGCTTAGAGGAAAAGAAAGCCGACCTAGAGAGTAGTGTAAATTTAGATGAACTTTGGAGTAAGCAACAACACTTGTTGGTTGCGATTGGCAAGGAAAAAAGCCGTTTGAATGAGCTTAAAGAAGTTGGTGATAAATATGTCAAGATCATTAATGATATCGCCATAGATTTTAAACAACTAGATACTGCGGAGTATGCCTCTCTTTTACCTGAACGTATTCAAAAGAAAATAAAAACTCATCGAATGATCTTAGAGATGCAAAACTCAATAGAATACGAGCCGCTGTAACTGACTGCATGTGTTATGGATTCTATGACTGTTACTGCCTTAGAGCATAAGAGATTTGTCGAAGTGAATCGCAACCTACTCGCTTATTGGTAAGCTATAACGAATCCTTTTTGTTACGGGTATAAGGAGTGTCGTCGTAACGTTGAAGCTTTAGTGTAACTAATTGTTTTGCTGCTGTGTTAGCTGCTTTAGTGAAAAGAGCAGCTTCCTCTGGACTATAAGCTTTCCGAGTTTTCTTTGATTTCACGTTAGTCATAGCTGAGTTTCTAGCATCGAAAATATGACACCATACTAGACTGAAAACCGTGCAAAGAGAAAAGGCGAACCAAACGGTTCGCCTTTTGTTATTCAAGCTAGTTTCCAACTTGGTTATCACAGTTTCCAACTTGGTTATCTGTGATCACTACAAGAATTAATCTTCATAGTTGTCGATGCTAGGGCATGAACAGATTAGGTTACGGTCACCGTATACGTTGTCTACGCGGTTTACTGTAGGCCAGTACTTCCAAGACTTCGTTGCAGGTGATGGGAAGCAACCTAGTTCACGAGAGTATGGGCGATCCCATTCGTCTTTCGCTAGATCAACTTGAGTGTGAGGTGCGTTAACTAGAGGGTTATTCTCTAGTGGCCACTCACCATTCTTCACTTTTGCCATCTCTTCACGGATTGCGATCATCGCATCACAGAAGCGGTCGATCTCTTCTAGATCTTCAGATTCTGTTGGCTCAACCATCAGTGTACCCGCAACTGGGAACGACATTGTTGGTGCGTGGAAACCGTAGTCCATTAGACGCTTCGCGATATCTTCTTCGCTGATGCCTGTTTCTTCTTTCAGTGGGCGAATGTCGATAATACATTCGTGCGCCACACGACCGTTTGTACCACGGTAAAGAACAGGGTAATGAGGACGTAGACGCTCCATCATGTAGTTCGCGTTCAGGATCGCGACTTTCGTTGCGTCTGTCAGGCCAGCTTCACCCATCATCGCGATGTAAGCCCAAGAGATCGGTAGGATAGAAGCACTACCTAAATCAGCCGCTGATACTGCAAACTCTTCACCTTCTACACCGTTTTCGATGTGACCTGGTAGGAAAGGTGCAAGGTGCGATTTAACACCGATAGGACCCATACCTGGACCACCACCACCGTGTGGGATACAGAATGTCTTGTGAAGGTTTAGGTGAGAAACGTCAGAACCGATCAAGCCTGGTGATGTTAGGCCAACCTGAGCGTTCATGTTCGCACCATCTAGGTAAACTTGACCGCCGGCAGCGTGAACCATTTCACACACTTCTTTCACTTGCTCTTCGTAAACACCGTGTGTTGAAGGGTAAGTGATCATGATGCTTGATAGGTTTTCTGCGTGCTTCTCGATTTTAGCTGCTAGGTCAGTCATGTCGATGTTGCCATCATCATCACATTTAACCACAACCACCTTCATTGAAACCATTGAAGCAGTCGCTGGGTTTGTACCGTGTGCTGAACTTGGGATCAGACATACGTTACGGTGACCTTCGCCACGACTATCGTGGTAGCGTTGAATCGCGATAAGACCTGCGTACTCACCTGATGCACCAGAGTTTGGCTGTAGTGAGAAGTCATCGTAGCCTGTGATTTCACATAGCTTCTCTTTTAGGTCTTTTGCTAGCGCAGAGTAACCCGCCGCTTGCTCGATTGGCGCGAATGGGTGGATAGAACCAAACTCAGGCCACGTCACTGGGATCATTTCAGCGGCTGCGTTTAATTTCATTGTACAGCTACCTAGTGGAATCATACCGTGAGTCAGTGAGAAGTCTTTGTTCTCAAGCTGCTTCAGGTAACGCATCATCTGCGTTTCACTGTGGTGCGTGTTGAATACTGGGTGAGTTAGGTATTCTGAAGTACGACGAAGCGCTTCAGGAATCGCTGCAAACTCATTCCCCGCAATTTCAGAAGAAAGTGCGTTTACTTCTTCTTTCACGCCGAATACTGCAAATAGAGCTTCGATATCCGCTGTTGTGGTTGTTTCATCCAAGCTAACGCCAAGTTGAGTAGGCAGTTTGCGTAGGTTGATGTCAGCCGCTTGTGCTTTCGCGTACAGCGCGTCAGTCTGGTCACCCGCATTGATGGTGATGGTATCAAAGAAGCTGTTGTGTGCTAATTCAAAACCAGACTTAGTCAAACCAGCCGCTAGAATAGCAGTCATGTGGTGTGTACGACGAGCAATCGTGCGTAGGCCTTCTGCGCCGTGGTACACCGCGTAGAATGACGCCATGTTTGCTAGTAGAGCCTGAGCTGTACAGATGTTTGATGTCGCTTTTTCACGGCGGATGTGCTGTTCACGAGTCTGCATTGCCATACGCAGTGCTTGGTTACCGTTGGTGTCGATAGACACGCCGATAACGCGGCCTGGCATAGTACGCTTGTGCTTGTCACGAGTTGCCATGAATGCAGCGTGAGGACCGCCGTAACCCATAGGAACACCGAAACGTTGCGCTGAGCCGATTACAACGTCTGCGCCCATTTCACCCGCAGGTTTCAGTAGTGCTGAAGCTAGAAGGTCGGTTGCGACAGTAACGAGCGTTTTGTTTGCTTGTGCTTTCGCGATGATGTCCGTTAGGTCACGAACCTCACCTGTTGTGCCTGGGTATTGAACCAGTGCACCGAACACGTCTTGTTCTGGTAGAGACTCAAGTGAACCAACTAGAACGTCAAAGCCGATGTACTTAGCGCGAGTTTTTACAACTTCTAGCGTCTGTGGGTGTACATCGTCTGCAACGAAGAATACTTTGCTCTTGCTCTTACCTGCGCGCTTACATAGCGTCATCGCCTCGCCTGCTGCTGTTGCTTCATCAAGCAGTGATGCGTTTGCGATGTCCATGCCAGTTAGGTCCATGACCATCTGCTGGAAATTAAGTAGCGCTTCTAGGCGACCTTGAGAAATCTCTGGCTGGTATGGCGTGTACGCTGTGTACCAACCTGGGTTTTCAAGCACGTTACGTAGAATGACGTTTGGCGTGAAGGTGTTGTAGTAACCTTGGCCAATGAACGTACGTTTGATTTGGTTTTGGTCGGCGAACTCGCGCATTGCAACCAACATATCTGCTTCGCTTTTTGCTTCAGCAAGTGTCATTGGTTTTTCTAGGCGAATTTGCGCTGGAACGGTTTCATCGATCAATGCATCTAGGTTTGCAACATTGATCGCTTCCAACATTTTCTGTTGGTCAGATTTATTTGGGCCGTTGTGGCGAGCAACGAACTCATTTTGTGTGCTGAGGCTTTGAAGTAATTCAGTCATTGTCCTTTACCTACTCCGTCGTTCGGGTAATGGATTCCATTACTGATACATTTAATTATATGTCCGAACTTTAAAAAAAAGCTGCCACCCGAATAGGGGACAGCTTCTTAAATTGTCCTAATTACTCGTCTTCGATTGAGTTTAGGTACTCTTCTGCGTCTTTTAGGTTGTCTAGCTCAGATGCATCCGACATCTTCACTTTAACGATCCAGCCACCTTCGTACGGCTCTTCGTTGATTAGCTCTGGGCTGTCTTCCAACTCTTCGTTGATTTCTACGATTTCACCTGTGATTGGTGCGTAGATGTCAGACGCTGCTTTTACAGACTCAACGAGTGAGAAGCTTTCACCAGCTTCGATTTCGTCTTCTGCCTCAGGTAGGTCAACGAATACTACGTCACCTAGCATCTCTTGAGCGTGCGCAGAAATACCGATAGTTACTGTGCCGTCACCGTTGTCACGTACCCACTCGTGGCTTTCTGCAAACTTCAGTGTGTTGTCCATTGCTTAATCTCCAAATATAAATTTGATTTAAATTGTTTATTGGTAAAGAGGGAAACGACCGCAAAGTGCTTTCACTTCTTTGCGCACGCGTTGTTCCACTTCAGCGTTGCCTTCTGGGTTTTCTACTAACCCGTCCAGTACATCGCCAATCCAATTACCGATGAGTTTGAATTCTTCTTCGCCAAAGCCGCGGCTAGTTCCCGCAGGTGTACCCAAACGGATACCCGATGTAATCATAGGCTTCTCTGAATCGAATGGGATGCCATTTTTGTTACATGTGATGCCTGCACGCTCTAGCGCCTCTTCTGTTGTGTTACCTTTCAAGCCCTTAGGACGAAGGTCAACCAACATTAGGTGCGTGTCTGTACCGCCAGTCACGATGTCACAACCGCGAGTTTGCAATACTTCCGCTAGAACTTTTGCGTTATTGATCACTGAATCGATATAAGTTGAAAACTCAGGGCCTAACGCTTCTCCGAACGCAACTGCTTTAGCGGCAATTACGTGCATCAGAGGGCCACCTTGAAGGCCTGGGAATACCGCCGAATTAATCTTCTTAATGATCTCTTCGTGGTTAGTTAGGATCATGCCGCCGCGTGGGCCGCGTAATGTTTTGTGTGTTGTCGTTGTAACAACGTGTGCGTGTGGCAGTGGGCTTGGGTGTGCACCAGTTGCGATAAGGCCAGCGATGTGCGCCATATCAACCATCAAGATTGCACCGACTTCATCTGCGATTTCACGGAACTTAGCGAAGTCGATAACGCGTGGGATTGCACTACCCCCTGCAATTATCATTTTTGGCTTGTGCTCTACTGCTAGGGCACGTACGTCTTCGTAGTTGATTTCAAGTGTGTCACGGTCAACGCCGTATTGAACAGCATTAAACCATTTACCTGATAGAGCAGGGCGAGCACCGTGAGTTAGGTGGCCACCTGCATCTAGCGACATACCTAGGATAGTGTCCCCCGGTTGTAGTAGGGCAAGTTTTACTGCGCCGTTTGCTTGAGCGCCAGAATGAGGTTGAACGTTTGCGTATTCGCATTGAAACAATTGTTTAGCGCGTTCGATAGCAATCGCCTCTACCGTGTCTACGTGTTCACAACCACCGTAATAGCGGCGACCTGGATAGCCTTCTGCGTACTTGTTGGTTAGGCATGTGCCTTGTGCTTGCATTACCGCTTTAGACACAATGTTCTCAGAAGCGATAAGCTCAATCTGTTCATTTTGACGAGTGAACTCGGCTTGGATTCCAGCGAATACAGCGTCGTCTGTAGCAGCAAGGTTAGTAGAGAAAAAGTTCTCTAGGCTGTGATTTTGAAACGGTTTGTTCATGGTAGATGACCTTCCATTCATGCCAACGAGATTTTTTGTAGGGTAATAGTTCTCGTCAGTTTTAATTTATTACTGCTCTTCTCTTACGTAAGAACAGGCGAATTTCCTGCCCCAAAACTGCGGGGAAAAACGAATCCGAATGTTAAATTCATCAACTATCGAATTCGGAAATAACATCTCTACAACTAACAAGGCTGTAACATAGCGGTTGTCGCAAGAACAATCAACCAAAAATTTCCTATTGGAAACAAGGTTTCTATTTTTGTTAACAAGAGCACGGTTTATTTCTTGTGCACACCTTTCTTATAGGAAAGCCTTGGGGCACAATAAAAATGACACAGGAAGTAGTAGAAAAAGTAGAGGGAACCATGTCCGAAGATATCTTTGATGAGTACCCATCATTGACGTTGTCAAAAGAGTCGGTGGATGAAAACATCGAACCACTTAAGTTAGGGCAACGTATAAAAACCATTAGAGGAAAGCTTGGGATCACGCTAGAAGAAGCCAGTCAGCGTACAGGGTTGGCTCGTTCAACACTCAGCAAAATTGAGAACGAACAGATCTCTCCTACCTTCCAAGCAATGCAAAAACTCGCAATGGGTTTGCAAATTGATATGCCGCAACTGTTTGAACCGCCAAGGAAAAAGGTGGCAACAGGTCGTCGCGATATAACCAAAGCTAACCAAGGCAAACCTCACCCAACACCGACGTATGAGCATGAGCTGCTAGCGACGCAGCTTTCTAATAAAAAAATGATGCCGTTCAAAAGTCAGGTACATGCAAGAAACTTTGAAGAGTATGGCGACTGGGTTCGTCACGATGGTGAAGAGTTCCTACTGATTCTTTCTGGCTCGGTGATGTTCTACTCAGAGTTCTATGAGCCGGTAGAAATGAGCGAAGGTGATAGTGTTTATTATGATGCTAATATGGGGCACATGCTGATTTCGACCAGTGAGCAAGATGCACACATTTTATGGGTGACTGCTAAATAAAGTAACAAAGTTGTAAATTTCACATAAGAAAAGCAAACGTTTGCTTTTGTTGTTTTGATGAGTACAATAGCGCCTTCTTGGATGTTTGATGTTCAAGATGGCGCTATTTTTTTATCTGTCATAATGTGAATATGATGTTAAGTGTCACATTTTGAACTGTTCTCACCTTGTTAATAGTGCAAATTCTCCCCACTCGTGTTTATTATTGGAAACAAGGTTTCCTGAATGGAAAACGAACCTGATCAAACGGAGACAATGATGACTCAAGAATTACTGAAAACACCGCTGCATGCCCTACACGTAGAAGCAGGCGCGAAGATGGTTCCATTCGCTGGCTACGACATGCCAGTACAATACAAGCTAGGCGTAAAGAAAGAGCACCTGCATACGCGTGACGCTGCGGGTCTTTTTGATGTGTCGCATATGGGGCAACTTCGTCTACACGGTGAAGGCGCAGCTGCGTTTTTAGAATCTTTAGTTCCTGTAGATATTATTGACCTTCCTCAAGGCAACCAGCGCTACGCTTTCTTTACTAACGAAGAAGGCGGCATTATGGATGACTTGATGGTGGCAAACCTGGGCGACCATCTTTTTGTTGTCGTTAATGCTGCATGTAAAGAACAAGACATCAACCACCTAGAAGCGCATCTACCTTCAGGTGTTGAGCTTGAGATTATCGACGACCGCGCATTGTTAGCACTACAAGGGCCAAAAGCGGTAGACGTACTAAAACGCTTTAACGCTGACGTTGCCGACATGCTATTTATGGATGTGAAGAAGCTAGACATTCTAGGTGTTGAATGTGTGGTTAGCCGCAGTGGTTACACGGGCGAAGATGGTTACGAGATTTCAGTGCCAAATTCACATGCAGAAGAGTTGGCGCAAAAACTGACGGCTGAAGAAGAGGTAGAGTGGATTGGTCTTGGTGCGCGTGATTCATTACGTTTAGAGTGTGGACTATGCCTATACGGTCATGACCTTGATACGACAACTACGCCAGTTGAAGCAAGCCTTCTATGGGGTATTCAGAAAATTCGTCGCATTGGTGGCGAGCGTGAAGGTGGCTTCCCTGGTGCAGATATCATCCTTAAGCAGATCGAAACTAAAGATGTTTCTCGTAAGCGCGTTGGTCTAGTTGGCCAAACGAAGGCTCCTGTACGTGAAGGTGCTGAGTTGTTTGACGCAGAAGATAACAAGATCGGTGTCGTGACGAGTGGTACTGCGGGTCCAAATGCAGGTAAGCCAGTTTCAATGGCCTATGTACGCGCGGACTTAGCTGCAATTGGTACTGAAGTGTTTGCTGATGTTCGTGGTAAAAAGCTAGCGATGACGGTAGAGAAAATGCCGTTCGTTCCTCAGAGATACTACCGCGGTTAATAAATCGTCAAAACTCATTATACAGTATGGCGATCTGTAACTTTTTGTGCTAAAACCTCTCTATGAGAGGTTTTTTTGTGCGTGTAATTCGTACATATGATTGGATTCGTTACAAGGTAGTATTATGAAAAGTATTCCAGTTCTACTGGCCTCAGTTTGGGCATTTCAAGCTCAAGGTGTCGAGGTCACTCCATATATTGTTAATGGTACAAATATTAGCGCGTCCACTCATCCATCCTTTGTGAGCCTATTTTACGATAGGATCGACTATGACGGGGTCTATGCATCTTCACCGTATTGCGGAGGCACGTTATTGTCAGACAGTTATGTCTTAACAGCTGCACACTGCATCTACGAAAGTTCGAGGTATCAACTTTTTACATCTGTGGTTCCTCAGTTGGAAAACGAGAGCGACTTCCCCAATTCCATTTTACAAAGAGTAATGGTTGAAGAGTTCTATTACCCAAGCTCGTATAACAACACCACTTTGTATGACGACATTGCCATCTTAAAATTGGCTAACCCTATTACCGCAGTTAATACGTATGCCGATCTTGCAGTGGCGAGTGATCAACCAACGTATCGCCAAGCATCTGAAACGTTTTATGCTGTCGGTCATGGCAATACTGAAAATGGCGTTGACTCCTCGGAACAGCTGCAAAGAACAGAGTTGAAATGGGTAGATAACGTCGCGTGTTCCATTTACTCATCTGACACGAGCGACAATTTGTGTATGACCGGGGCAGCAACAGTGATTTATGACAATGCAACCTGTCAGGGAGATTCAGGCGGTCCACTTTATTGGAATGGCAAGCAAGTTGGCATCACCAGTTTTGGTCCTCAAACATGTGGTGATCCAGCCGTTACGCCAAACTCTGTCTTCACCGAAGTGGCGATTTCCAAACACAGTGACTGGATTAACTCAGTTTTAAACGGTAATGAGACTCCTAAACTGACCGTTTCAGAATCTGACCGAACCGCTTCAATAGGCGGAACCGCATCTTCTGATAGCAGTGGTGACAGTGGGGGAACGCTTGGTTTTCTTGCGTTGTCACTGCTCGGGTTCATCGGTTGGAGAAGAAAGTCAGCATAAACTTATAGCAAGTAATTTAGTCTATAAATTCAGATAATAGACTAAACTAAAGATCGGTTCTTTGCGGATATGTTGCTATGTCTAAAGTTTACTGGTCTTTACCTTTCTTGCTATTTTTTTCTTCAAGTTACGCTGTCGAGCCTACGCCATTCATTGTTAATGGCGCGACAGCGAATATTGCAAATTACCCCTCTTTCGCTAGCCTCTTTTACCGATCTAATACTTTATATAGCCGTTCCCCTTATTGTGGAGCGACGATGATCAACGATCAATTTGCCCTAACTGCTGCGCATTGTATCTATGGTGATGATGACTTAATGCTGAATACTGTCGTTGTGCCTCAACTTGAAGACGAGAGTAACTTTCTTTCGGCTGAACAAGCCCAAGCAACGGCTTTTTATTATCCCGATACATACGACGACTCATCGGCGACGTTATGGCGTGATGATATCGCCATAATCAAACTTGAAACCCGGCTCAGTGTTGGCGATTACAGGTCGTTATTGAATACGAGTGCGAATGATACATTCTCTGACTCTGATGAGTTTAAAGCTGTCGGGCATGGGTATATTGAAGGCAATGTTGCGGGGGGGACATTGCTTCTAGATGCAGCGTTGACATATACAAGCACAGAATCTTGCCAGCAAAGTTACGGCAGCAACCTGACAAGCAAACAGCTCTGCTTTGAAGGTGAGTTGCAAGGAAGTTATAGAAACTCGACGTGCAGTGGTGATTCTGGAGGCCCAGTGTACTGGTATAGCGGAGGTCAATATATTCAAGTAGGGGTTACCAGTTTCGGCCCTGCGACATGTGGCGACATTAACTTCCCAATTACCTCAGTATTCACCGATGTTTATGACTACCAAAATTGGATTGCTCGGGTGATAAATGGTCTGGAGCAGCCTAAAGCGTACGTTGTAGAAACGGATGGAATAAGAAGCTTAGTTACCAACTCCGCTACTTACACAGCTCCGGAAACGGTAACCTCAAGCGGTGGCAGTGGAGGGGGGCTTTCAATCAATCACAGCCTTGTTTTGTTTCTACTACTTTTAGTCAGGTTAATACAGCTACCGAGCGCTTTAACACCTAGATCCTACGTTTCTTACAAATGAGAAATAATGGCTAAGATAATGATTAAATTGCATCTTTTTGCTTATTGTTATGATTGCTCCTTAAACAACATGTTGACTATTTGTAACTAAACGATAGTTTTAAGGCATCGATTAGATATGCAAGGGTGCTCATCATGATGAATAGTAACGTTTACCAAATTTCTCTGATTTCAGATGTCAGTATGCAATCTAAATTGCTCAAGGATTCTCTGGAAAAAGGCCTAGAGTTGAGCGTTAATATTGTGTCATCTGAGACGCTCAAAAGTATGGAAACGAGTGGTGCTGATCTAGATAGCCTAGTGCTTATCGATTATCACTATCTTGATGATGACAAGTTTGATAACTACAACAGCGTTAAGAACCAAACTAATACCTCGATAAAAGAAGTTGTGTTCAACTGTCCGGTTGATGCTCCTTCAAGCCAACTGTTTAAATGGCGTAATCTTGTCGGTGTATTTTATCTTGATGATGAACTGCCTCTGCTTCTCAAAGGCATGGATAAAATCATGAATGATGAGATGTGGCTTTCTAGAAAAGTGGCACAAGATTACATTGAGCATTTCCGCTGTGCCAATACGGTAACAACCTCTCAAGCTTATGCCAATTTGACCAAGCGTGAAAAAGAGATTATGCGATTGTTGGGTCACGGTGCATCAAATATTCAGATTGCAGATGAACTGTTCGTCAGTGAGAACACAGTTAAAACGCACCTCCATAATATCTTTAAAAAGATCAACGCTAAGAATCGCTTGCAAGCTCTGCTTTGGGCTAACAACAATATTTCTTTGGAAGAGCGGGTTTAATAGTCACTAGACTGATTTCATTTTGAAACTTAGCTAAAAAAAGGTCTGACAGTAATGTCAGACCTTTTTTGCTTGGAACGGTGAGATTAAAATACGCAGTGCTTAGCGTAACTGGTTGCTTCGTTCGCGCTCCAGTCACCTTTCGGTTTATCTTCTAAATCGCTACACCACTCAGTGCTGCCAATAGCATCTTGTAGAACGCAATGCTTGGCGTAGTCTAAAGCGTCTTGAGCGTTCCACTCACTCTTGGGTTTTTCAGTCATGTTGTCACACCAACCTTGAGTGCCAACTTCATCTTTACACGCACTCAGTGCGAGTAAAGCAAACAGTGCTAACGAAACTTTTTTCATTTTCTTTTCCCATATTTCTTTGCCGCAACTATACCGAAAAACGATCGGTTTGTGGGCAACTAAACACTTAAAACAGGATAAAACGGCATATCGAAACGTTTCGATGGGTGAGCTGAGTCACTTTACGCTGGTAATATCCACCGGCAAAGAGGATCAAATTCACACTCTATAAAATGAGGGTTCGAAATCCGTGACTGAATGACTATTATGCTATCGAAACGTTTCGATGAGTTTTTTCTCAATAAGAAGAGCAATGAAGAACTTCCAGAACTCATCAAAGTAAAAACGTGTATTCGATAGGTCGATGAAATGAAAAAAAGTACCCTAATAAATTCAGAACTCTCTTACTTAGTGGCAACGCTTGGTCACACTGATGAAATTACGATTTGTGATGCAGGCTTACCGATTCCAGATGCGGTTCAGCGTATTGATTTAGCGCTAACTCATGGTGTGCCGTCTTTCTTAGACACTGTAAAAGTGATTTTAAGCGAGTCTCAGATCGAAGGTGTGGTTATCGCGGAAGAATTTGCGTCGGTTAGCCCAGACCACCACAAAGCGTTGGTTGACTTGATTGAGGCTGAGCGAGCGTTGAGTGGTAAGGCTATTTCGATTCAATACGTCTCACACGAAACGTTTAAGTCACGCACGAACAACAGCCGAGCAGTCGTTCGCACCGGTGAATGTACTCCTTATGCGAATGTGATTTTCCAAGCTGGCGTCGTTTTTTAAACCCACAACGATTGAGGATTGACTATGACTCAAGCCATTTTACAGCTGAGTTCGATTGAGAAAGCTTTTCCGGGCGTTAAAGCTCTGGACAAGGCAAGCCTCAATGTTTACCCAGGTCGCGTTATGGCCTTGATGGGAGAGAACGGCGCGGGTAAATCGACCTTAATGAAAGTGCTGACAGGGATTTATTCCAAAGATGCTGGCTCTATTCATTATCAAAGCAAAGAAGCTGCTTTCAAGGGACCTAGAGACTCTCAAGAGGCAGGCATCAGCATTATTCACCAAGAGCTGAACTTAATCCCTGAACTGACTATCGCTGAGAATATCTTTTTAGGTCGAGAGTTTACCAACGCTTTCGGTGGCATCCAATGGGGCAAGATGTACGACGAGGCCGATAAATTACTGGCTCGACTGAATGTTAAACACAGCTCGAAAACCTTACTTGGTGATTTAAGCCTCGGTGAGCAGCAGATGGTGGAAATCGCCAAAGCGCTCTCATTCGAATCGAAAGTCATCATTATGGATGAGCCTACTGACGCCCTAACGGATACTGAAACAGAATCACTATTTAAGGTGATTAACGAATTGCGCGACCAAGGCTGTGGCATCGTTTATATCTCGCACCGATTGAAAGAGATCTTCGAGATTTGCGACGATATTACCGTGCTTCGTGATGGTAAGTTTATCGGTCAGTGCGAAGTAGCAGAAACCGATGAAGATGGCTTAATCGAGATGATGGTGGGCCGCAAGCTAGACGAGCAATACCCGCGTATCGATGTAACACACGGTGAGACCTGCCTGAAAGTGGTCGGTCTAACGGGCTCTGGTGTTCACGATGTTAGCTTTTCACTCAAACGCGGTGAAATTCTAGGTATCTCAGGTTTGATGGGCGCAGGCCGCACAGAGTTGATGAAAGTCATTTACGGTGCGTTGCCAAGTGAACGTGGCGTGATCAATCTAGACAATAAAACCATTAACCCTGTTAGCCCGCAAGATGGTCTAGCCAATGGTATCGCCTACATCTCTGAAGACCGAAAAGGTGATGGCCTTGTGCTTGGATTATCGGTGAAAGAGAACATGTCTCTATGTGCTCTAGATAAGCTGACAAAAGGTGGCCGAATTCAGCATGGCGACGAAGTCATGGCAGTTGAAGACTTTATCAAGCTGTTCAACATTAAAACGCCAACTAGGGATCAAATCATCGGTAACCTGTCCGGTGGTAATCAACAGAAAGTCGCCATTGCAAAAGGGCTGATGACCAAACCTAAAGTATTGATTCTTGATGAGCCGACTCGCGGTGTCGATGTTGGTGCAAAGAAAGAGATCTATCAGTTGATTAACAAATTCAAAGCCGACGGCATGAGCATCATCTTAGTTTCATCTGAGATGCCAGAAGTGCTTGGCATGAGTGACCGTATCCTAGTGATGCATGAAGGTCGAATTAGCGGCGAGTTTGATGCCAAAGACGCCGATCAAGAAAAACTACTCGCCTGTGCCGTAGGCAAAAAGATTAACGAGGAAGCAGCATGAGTACCAATACCATGAGCAAACCAAATGATTCACACAGCAAGAAGCTGTTCAGCAAAGAGTGGTTGATTGAGCAAAAATCGCTGATCGCACTCCTGTTTTTAATCGTCGTCGTGTCATTCTTAAACCCAAATTTTTTCACTGTCGACAACATCTTAAACATCCTGCGTCAAACTTCGGTTAACGCCATTATCGCCGTGGGTATGACACTGGTTATCTTAACCGCAGGCATCGATCTAAGTGTGGGCTCGGTTCTCGCGCTATGTGGTGCTTTTGCTGCAAGCTTGATAGCGATGGAAGTGCCAGTACTCATTGCCGTCCCTACCGCCTTGCTTGCGGGTGCTGCTTTGGGCGCGATCAGCGGCATTATTATTGCCAAAGGTAAGGTACAAGCCTTTATCGCGACGCTAGTAACGATGACGCTGCTGCGTGGTGTCACCATGGTATACACCGATGGTCGTCCAATCTCGACTGGCTTTACAGATACAGCCGACGCATTCGCATGGTTCGGTACAGGTTACGCACTGGGTATTCCCGTTCCTGTTTGGCTGATGGTGATTGTATTTGCTGCTGTTTGGTACGTACTTAACCATACTCGCTTTGGTCGTTACGTATACGCACTGGGTGGCAACGAATCAGCGACTCGCCTATCAGGCATTAACGTTGACCGCGTGAAAATTGGTGTTTACGCAATCTGTGGTCTTCTAGCGGCGCTAGCGGGCATCATTGTGACTTCTCGTTTGTCCTCTGCTCAGCCAACGGCGGGTATGGGCTATGAGCTAGACGCTATCGCGGCGGTGGTTCTGGGCGGTACCAGCTTAATGGGCGGTAAAGGTCGAATCATGGGCACATTGATTGGCGCACTGATTATTGGCTTCCTAAACAATGCACTCAACCTACTCGATGTTTCTTCCTACTACCAAATGATCGCAAAAGCAGTGGTAATCCTTCTTGCGGTTTTAGTAGACAACAAAAACAAGTAATTCATAAAAATAGGGTCAGGCAAACGACTTGGCCCACCCTACACAAGGACTGAGAAAATGAAAAAACTCGCAACTCTTATCTCTGCAGCACTACTTTCTTCAACCGTATCTGTGTCAGCGCAGGCACAAGACACAATGGCAATCGTATTGTCTACGCTAAACAACCCATTCTTTGTAACCATGAAAGATGGCGCGGAAGCGAAAGCACAAGAGTTAGGCTACAACTTGATTGTTCTGGATTCTCAGAATGACCCAAGCAAAGAGCTATCGAACATTGAAGATCTGACGATTCGCGGTGTAAAAGCGATCCTGATTAACCCAACGGATTCAGACGCGGTATCTAACGCGATTCGCATGGCAAACCGTTCAAATATCCCTGTACTGACGCTAGACCGTGGTGCAAGCCGTGGAGACGTAGTAAGCCACATCGCATCAGACAACGTTGTTGGTGGTGAAATGGCAGGTAACTACATCGTTGAGAAAGTGGGTATGAAAGCGAAGGTTATCCAACTAGAAGGTATCGCAGGTACGTCTGCGGCTCGTGAACGTGGTGAAGGTTTCATGAATGCGGTTAAAGGCAGCGAAATGGACGTTCTTGCTAGCCAGCCAGCAGATTTCGACCGTACTAAAGGTCTAAACGTAATGGAGAACCTGTTAGCTGCTAATCCAGATGTGCAAGCCGTATTTGCTCAGAATGATGAAATGGCATTAGGCGCACTACGTGCAGTACAAGCATCAGGTAAAGATGTGATGATCGTTGGCTTTGATGGTACAGACGACGGCATTGCAGCGGTTAACCGCGGTAAGCTTTCTGCAACGATTGCTCAGCAACCCGATCTAATTGGTGCACTTGGCATTGAAACGGCGGACAAAGTGTTGAAAGGCGCTCAAGTTGAAGAGTACATCCCAGTACCTCTAAAAGTAATCGCTAAGTAATCGCAACTCATTTTGTCCTTCTCCCCGTTTATATCTGTCGTTTAGGGGAGAAGGGCGAATAGCCATGAGTTTTGCTGCAAAGCTCATCGCTATTCTTCCTGTTCAAATGTATAAGGGCTCATGAGAGCCGAGGATAACCGTATGAATAAGTTAGTGGTTTTAGGTAGTGTTAACGCTGACCATGTTCTTCAAGTGCCTTCTTTTCCTCGCCCGGGCGAGACGTTGCATGGTCGAAACTATCAAGTTATTCCTGGTGGTAAAGGGGCGAATCAAGCGGTTGCCGCTGCTCGCCTGAAAGCGGATATTGGGTTTATCGCCTGTGTGGGTGATGATGCGTTTGGCATCAATATCCGTGAAAACTTCAAAATGGACAATATGGATATCGCTGGTGTGAAAATGCAGCCAAATTGCCCAACCGGAATTGCAATGATTCAGGTCTCTGACAGCGGTGAAAACAGCATTTGTATATCCGCTGAAGCCAATGCAAAACTGACAGCAGAAGCGATCGAAGGTGATCTTGAACGCATTCGCCAAGCCAATTACCTTCTGATGCAACTCGAAACCCCTATCTGTGGTATCGAAAAAGCAGCGCAAGTGGCGAAAGAGGCACGCACCAACGTGATTTTAAACCCTGCACCGGCACGTGAATTGTCTGATGAACTGCTTTCATGTGTCGATGTCATTACACCCAATGAGACCGAAGCTGAAGTGTTGACAGGTGTGACGGTGACAGACAATGAAAGTGCGCAAGAAGCGGCGAATGCACTGCACCGTAAAGGCATCGAAATTGTGATGATTACATTAGGTGCAAAAGGGGTGTGGTTGAGCCAAAATGGTCGAGGGGAGCTTATTTCGGGCTTTAAAGTCGATGCGACCGATACAACTGCGGCGGGCGATACGTTTAATGGGGCACTCGTCACTGGTTTGCTAGAGGATTTACCTTTAGAATCAGCGATTAAGTTTGCTCATGCAGCGGCGGCAATCTCAGTGACACGATTTGGTGCACAGACATCAATCCCAACGAGAGAAGAAGTTGATGCATTCCTAGCCGAGCACAACAATTAGCCGTTATAGGGAGATAATGACATGGCTACAATGAAAGACATTGCCAAATTAGCAGGTGTATCGACGTCTACCGTTAGTCATGTCATCAATAAATCTCGCTTTGTCAGTGAAGAGATCTCTGAGCGCGTCAACAAAGCCGCTCGAGAGCTTAACTACCGCCCATCTGCATTGGCGCGTAGCCTCAAAGTCAACCGCACGAAAACCATCGGTATGCTCGTCACCACCTCAACGAATCCATTTTTCGGTGAAGTGGTGAAAGGGGTAGAGCGCAGCTGTTACCATCAAGGTTATAACCTCATCTTATGTAACACCGAAGGCGACAACGAACGCATGCGCGGTTCAATAGATACCCTATTGCAAAAGCGTGTCGATGGGTTAATTTTAATGTGCTCATCCCTTGAAGGTGAACGCATTGATGTGTTCGAACAATACCCAGACATCCCTGTTGTGGTGATGGATTGGGGCCCAATGCTATTTACGAGCGATAAAATCCAAGACAACTCTCTACGTGGTGGCTATCTGGCGGCAAAGCATTTGATCGATAATGGTCATAAAGATATTGGGTGTATTACCGGCCCGCTGATTAAACACCAAGCACAAATGCGTTATGAGGGTTACAAGCGTGCCCTCATTGAAGCGCAGCTCTCTTTCCATGCAGACTGGATAGTTGAATCTGATTTCGAATGTGAAGGGGGCTATGAAGCCTTTAATCGCATGTACGAAAAAGGGCCACTTCCAAGTTCTATTTTTGTTTGTAACGATATGATGGCAATGGGTGTGATCAATGCGGCTCACGAAAAAGGGATCAAGATCCCTGAAGACCTCTCAATCATCGGTTACGACGATATCCACATAGCGAAATTTATGACGCCGTCGCTCACTACCATCCACCAACCCAAATATCGCCTAGGCAAAGCCGCTGTTGAAGCATTACTCAATAAGGTTGAGGGAAGAGAAACCGACGCACAAGTGGTTCAGCTAGAGCCTACATTGGTGAGTAGAAATACAATAAAGGTTCTAAAATAACATAAAGAATGGCGTATTGTTGTTCGTCCGATTCTAATTTATAATTACAGGTTCTCGTCCTGTATTTATAAAGAAAGTCATCAGTGTTTCGATTCCTAAAGCTGTTTTTCATCCTGATCGTTGTTTTCTTTCTGCTTTCTATCTACCTTTTTCGTCCATTTTCTAGTACTGCCCACTTTCCTGAGAAAGAGGGAGAACTCAAGCCTTTTGAGCCGGACTCTTTAGTTTCTAAAACTGACTATGGTCGTGAACTTGTCGATTTGCGCAATCTATCCCGCAGTCAACCAAAACAAGCTTTAGCTCGGTTGAGTATTCTTCACTCCCAACTTTGGCGTTTAGAGCAGCCGATAGAAACGGCCTATCGCTATATGGTCATGGTAAATATCTCTTTGCATACAGAAGATAATACGCGCGTAACGTATTACACCCGACTTCTGTTAGAACTTGCGCAAAAAGAGAATATTGAATGGATATTAGCCAGCGCATTAGTGGAGCAAAGTATTGAACATGCCAAGCATGGTGAAGCAGCTGTGGGTTTGGAGAAAATCGTCATTGCTGAAGAGATCGCTCTCCGTATTCGGTATGAGCAGTTGTTGGTTAAAATCTATAATACCGCGGGTGCGCTTCACACTGAAGTGAGTGATTTCGTCGCCGCACAAAACTACTTTCATCGCGGTATTGAGCTAGGTAAACACTACCCTGAGCACATATACAACAGCAAGCTTCTAAGCAATATGGGCTTTCTCTATGTTCAGCTAGAAGAGTGGCAACAAGCTCGCTCTTTTTTTGACCAAGCACTCAAAGCATATCAACAGAATAATTTAGTTGAGAGTGGTGTGCCGTTGATTATGTATGGCAACCTGGTTTATATCCACTACCGCCTTGGAGAGCCAATTGGAGCGAGAGAGGCATATGAACGTTTACTCGACTATTACAGTGATGTTGCACCTACACGTCAAAAGCTGATTAAGATCAAGGCTCTAGCACATGTCGAGAAAGCTGAAGTCCAATACGATAAGGCGCTAGAAACTGCAAAGTTGTGTATCAAAAATGCAGACTCAGAACTGTTTCCTTCTGAACATGGGCAATGTTTGTTGCTTCAGGGGGAGATTGCTTTGTTACTTGGGGAGACAGAAAAGGCCGTATCATTAGGACAAGAAGCTCAGGTACTTTTTGAAAGGATCGGAGCTCGAAACTGGTTGATTGCCGTGTATCGCTTTTTGTCTGATGCTTATGATGCCCAAGGTGAGTCGCAATTGGCATTGGATATGTACAAACGCTACTACGAGAATGAGAAAGAGTTGTTGTTTGATCGACGACAGAGCGAGCTCTATCTCGTCGAAGAAAAATTCGCTAATAACCAGCTTGTCCAAGAGCGTGACCTGTTAGATGCGCAGCAGCAACTCAGCCAACTTAATCTTGATAAAGAACAGCTACGAAATCGTGTATTACTCATTATGTCTTTTGCGTGTTTTGGGCTGTTGGTGTACGTAATCAATCGTTCGACACAATACCAACGCAGAAACAAAGAACTTTGTACCATCTCAAGCACTGACCCTCTGACGGGCCTAAAAAATCGGCGATATTATAAGCAGTGGATTGAAGAGCAAATGCAGAATGAGCGTATGTATACATTGGTTGTTGTCGATCTTGATTACTTTAAGTCGATTAATGATGAGCATGGTCATGATGTGGGTGATGAAATATTGATTGAAACAGCAAGTCGATTAAGAGCTTCGACTCCAAGTGGCAGTCAAATCATTCGCTGGGGTGGGGAGGAGTTCACCTGTTTGATGCCATACTCAATCAGGTTTGAAAATGATTTAGAAGCCGTCAGACAGTCGATATGCGCTCAACCGATGAAAACGCGAGTCGGCGCAATTAATACCAGCATAACGCTTGGTGCAGTCGGGCCAATACAAGCTAAACAGCTTAGTCAAAACAGCGACCACTTTTTACAAGCAGACAAAGCCTTGTATCAAGGCAAAAGTGAAGGTCGCAATCGCGTTATCTTTAAACACGTCGCTTAGTCTTTGCTCTTGATGCCGTATGAGCAGATTGTTGCTGCTTGTGCTAAACCTTTAGTATGAGTACATATAAGAGCGTCTGACATAAAATATGGAACTTTTCGCAGATCAGAGAAAACAAGATAACCCGATAAAGGTATCGGGGACTCAAGCAAAGTCCCTGTCGCCTTGGAGTGTGTTACTGGTTGATGACGATGAGCAGATGCATCAAGTCACCAAACTCGCGCTTTCCGGTTTTACTTTTGATGGTCGACCGTTAAAACTCATTTCTGCTTACTCAGCTAGCCAAGCCAAACAATTGTACCAAGAGTATGATGATATCGCCTTGGCACTGGTTGATGTCGTGATGGAGACGGAACATGCTGGTCTTGAGCTAGTGAAATACCTTCGCGAAGAGATAAACAACAACCTTATTCGAGTCGTGCTTCGGACAGGCCAAGCAGGTCAGGCGCCTGAAGATACGGTCATACGCGAATATGAGATTGATGATTACAAAGAGAAGACCGAGCTCACCACCCAAAAGCTTAAAACACTGCTCTATTCAATGCTCCGCTCATACCGTGATTTGTGCTTGATTGAAGCGCAAAAAACTGGGTTGAAAAAGGTGATCGAATCTTCAGCGAAGGTACAAAATACGACAACCCTTCAGGCGTACGCCGCCGCTGTATTAGAACAGCTCACTTCTTTACTTCAGTTAGAGAAATCCGCTTTTTACTGCGTGGTTAAGCCGCGACCTGATGGTGAGGCCTCACGAGCGTTAACGCTTGCCGCAACGGGCGAATACGTAGACTGTTACACCGAATGTGCATTTGAAAAGCTTCCTGAAGAGGTCTCTTCGCGTTGCAAACAAGTACTAAAACAGCGCTACTCGCAACATTTTGGTGATGCCTTTATTTTGTATACCACCGACGAACAGGGCGCTGACAGTCTACTTTATGTCAATTTCCATCAAGTACTTTCTGAACTAGACGTTCAATTGCTGGAAATTTACATGCAAAATATAGGACTGACGTTTGAGAATCTGAGTCTATTACTGGACATAAAAGAGACCTCCAAAGAGTTGGTCTATAGCCTTGCCAATGCAGTAGAAGCGCGTAGTCGTGAAACTGGGGCTCATGTCCAACGGGTATCACTATTTTGTGAGAAGCTCGCGTTGCTCTATGGCTTGACCGCTGACCAAGCGACCATGCTGAAACATGCGGCACCGCTGCACGATGTAGGCAAAGTCGCGGTGCCTGACTCTATCCTTCACAAGCCAGGAAAGCTGGATGCAGAGGAATGGGAAATCATGAGAAAGCATGTCGACTATGGCGTGGAGATTTTAGAGCAGTCCAAACGCCGTTTGATCGTCATGGCAAAAGAGGTGGCGGCGTACCATCATGAAAAGTGGGATGGCAGTGGCTACCCAAATGGACTTGCGGGAGAACAAATTCCCATCTTTGGCCGTATTGCTACGCTTGCCGATGTCTTTGATGCACTGGGTTCAAAGCGCAGTTACAAAGAGCCTTGGAGTGACGAACAAATCAAGCAAGAGATCTTATCTCAGAAAGGACTACACTTTGAACCCAAGCTAGTAGATCTACTGATTGACCATTGGGATGAGTTCCTGCAGATTCGCGCGTCACTGCCGGACTAGTCGTACGCAGAATAAGTCATTGACCCAGAACGATGTAAATCTTAATCAATGGGGAGTTTTTGTGGCAATGACAATTGAAAGTGAACCCCTTTGCTTACCTCAGACTCAAATAGCAGTTCACCTTTCAGTTTCTGCTTCACGAGATTAAACACTAGGTTTAGTCCTAACCCTGACCCGCCTGAGCCACGCTTTGTGGTGTAAAAAGGTTCGAAAATTTTCTGCTGTGATTCGCTCGGTACACCGCACCCGTTGTCTTTATATTCAACAATGATTGACTCATTCTCTTGCCTAAATTGAATCGAAATTTCGGCCGAGCTCCCTGCTTCGAATGCGTGATTAACACTGTTCATAATGAGGTTTGAGATCACTTGCGTGAGCACGCCAGGCAAGCTGTTCATGGTCAATAATGGATCGCCTTCTAATACTGGCACGACTGGGACTTTTCGTGTTTCTGGGTGCAGACTCGCCACTAAGGCATCGAGCGTCTGATGAATATTGAATTGGCTGCGACTTTCCGATACTTGATCAACGGCCGTTTGTTTAAAGTCACGAATAAGCTTAGCGGCACGGTTCAAGTTATGTTCTAACATCGTGCTACTGTCCGACAGTCGTGACATTAAGGATTGAAATTGATCGGTCGTCAGTGTTTGTTCGTTAAACGCTTTGTTGGCCTCTTCTGTCAGATCTTTGATAACGGATGTGGCCGTTACTGCAATACCTAAGGGAGTATTTACCTCATGTGCAATCCCAGCAACCAACCCACCGAGAGCGGCAAGTTTTTCGGACTCTATTAGCTGCTCCTGCGTTTGTTGTAACTGCTGCATGCTGCGTTCTAGGTCGCGTGTTCGAGTCTCTACGGTTTGTTCTAGGTTTTGGTTGAGTTGTTCTATCTCGATCTGGGTCAGCTTGAGCTCGGTGATATTAATCGCTGTGCCTCGAAAGCCAAAGAACGCGCCCTGTTCATATCGTGCTTTGGCTTTGAAAAGTAAATAGTGCGGCTTGTCTTTGAGTGTGATTTTCTCCTCACACATGGAAATATCATAGTGATTGCTTATCTTCGTATGGAGCGTCGCACAGTGTGATAGTGCGTCGATGGCAGTCAGTAGCGGTTTGGTGTCTGTTTCAATCTTGAGTGCAGAGCGCATGCTTTCAGAGCAGTAAATTAAACGACCATCTGCGTCCGTTTCCCACAACCAGTCTGAAGAGATATGAGCAAACTCAGCTAAGCGCTCTCGTTCTTGCTTTATGTTGTCGTAGAGCAGCGTCACATTACTGGTTATCTTGTTGGTTTCATCGGCAAGCCAATCGAGCTCGTCCTCTTTTTCGGCTATCCAAGCGTTATGTTCAAGCTCTAATGGGTCGGCAGGGTGGCGAGGGTTGTATTTGCGCAGATAGCGGGCAATAGAGAATATTCGTCGATTAATACTTTTATGAAAAACCATCAGTACAAGAAAACAGACGAGCAGGGTTTTAACGGCATTAAGCGCTAAGGTATAGACCGCTTGCCAAATAAGGTATTGATAAATCTCGTTAGCATCGGACTGAACTTGGATTTGGCCTATCTGCTCGACGCGAGTGGTATTAGGGTGATGGTAAACAAGTGGGTATTGCTTGGTGATTGCACGTTCGGTAATTTCCGTTCCAGCTTCAAACGTGTATTCGCCACTTTCAATACGTAGGTAATCGACTCTGGGTAAGTTAACCAATCCATCAATTTCTTGCTGAAGTGCTAAAAGATCAAACTCCCATAAAGACGTCGCCAGTAAGGGGGCGTGAATATCGCGTATTTCGACTTGGCGCTGCTTAACGGTATTGAACTCTTTCTTATAGTCCCACGAAAGCTGCAACAATGTGGTGAATAGAGTAATTGCGCCACTGAGAAGGATCATGATTAGTATGATCCGTCGACCTATACGACTGTAGAAGGGATTGTTTTGGCTCTCTTCGATCTTTTGAGTTCGGCTCATAAGGCTCACTCTATCGTTTATTCTTGAGTATAGACTGTCATTGATAATTATCTCGATAAGCTAAGGCGAAGCTTCAGTAGGAGGGCTACACTGTAACTAGTCACAGGAGGTGTCTATGCGCTGGTTGGTTGTGTCGCTCATTTTTGTCAGTACTCAGGTTTTTGCTACAAAAGTGCTACTCGTTGAAAGCTACCACTCTGAATACTCGTGGGATAAAGATTATCTTTTTGGAATCGAGGAGACGTTGTTGCCTTCGATTGAGTTAGAAACGTTCCAAATGGACACTAAACGCCTACCTAAGCCGCAATATGAGGTAATGGCCGATAAAGCATTCGAACGATACCAACAGCTTCAACCTGACATCGTGATCTTAGGGGATGACAACGCGCTGAGTTACATGCTGCCAAAATTGTACGATGAGCCTATTTCGATCGTCTTTCTTGGTATTAACTCAAACCCAAGAGCGCTTTTATCGAGGTATCACGGGCAAGCCGAGGTCACAGGTGTGCTTGAAAGGCCGCTATTTATTAAGTCGTTGGGTGAACTGCGTAAACTGTTTTCTGGACCAGAGTTCAAAGTAAAAGTGTTATTTGACTCGGGCGTAACCTCCCAAATCGCAAAGAGCTACATAGAGAAACAGTATCGGCTAATAAGACAAAATTTAGGTATCGAGGTAGATATACAGTCCGTAGCGACCAAGAAAGAGTGGCGGGCACAAGTGTTGCAAGCGAAAGATGAAGGCGTGAGTACGATAATTGTTGGTCTTTACCACACATTGATCGATCATACTGGGCAAAACGTTCCTGCTGATGAAGTGATCAGTTGGACGAGCCAACATTCAGAGTTACCACTGTTTGCCTTTTGGGATTTTGCAGTGGGGGCAGGAAAAGCGGCAGGCGGCGTAGTGTTGTTTGGAGATAGCCAAGGGCGAGCTGCAGGCAGCTTGGTGAATCAAATAGTGAAGGGTGAATCGGCGAAAAACATCCCGATTCAAATTGGTAATCAAGGGAAAGCAATCTATTCAACATCGGTAATGGAGCGGTGGAGCGTTACTCCGCCGGCGCATTGGAAACCGATAGATTAGGGCTTGGAGTTGTTGAGTGAATCACAACATTGGGTAACCGCTACAAATGAAATTTACAAATTGTCCAATTGCAGTTACAAAGGCGTATCCCTCGAAAGTTTAGCGTAGGCATAAAGAAAATATGAGTGCATCAAGCAGTACTATATTGACGGAAAGTGGTACTAACGAGTTAGAGATCATTGAGTTTCACTTAGTGAAAGAGATGCCGGATGGCAGTAAAAAGACCTGCTATTACGGCATTAACGTAGCCAAGGTACGAGAAGTGATTCAGGTTCCTGACACAACAGACTACCCGAATGCTCAACCACATATGATAGGGGTGTTCTCATCGCGTGATATTTTAACCCCGCTGGTGGATTTAGCGGGGTGGCTAGGGGTTCCTACCAGTCAAGACTTAGCTCGTAAATTCGTCATCGTGACAGATTTCAATAACATGACGAATGGCTTTCTCATTGACTCTATTAGCCGTATTCACCGAATTTCTTGGAATGATGTAGAATCGCCGAGTCAGTTTCTAGAAGCAGGAGAACAAGATTGTGTGGTTGCTGTGGTCCGTAAAGATGGCAACCTAATCATGATTCTAGACTTCGAGAAGATCATTGCTGACATTAACCCAGAGCTCAGCATGGAGAAATACGATGTGACGCTCGATAAGAGCGTGGATCTAAACCAACGTATGGTCACTAAGCGTAACGCTAAAACGGTAATGGTTGTGGATGACTCTGCGTTCATTCGTTCGATGATTCAAGATACGCTGACTTCTTCGGGTTACAACGTCATTGCATGTAAAGATGGTGGTGAAGCGCACGAGAAGCTGATGAACCTAATTGAGGTGGCAAAGGAAGAGAACCTTCCGATTAGCGAGCTTATTGACGGTGTTGTAACCGACGTTGAAATGCCACGTATGGATGGGATGCATTTGGTGAAACGTCTACGTGACAGTGAAGCGTATGCCAATATGCCGATTGTGATGTTCTCATCTCTGATGAGCGACGATAACCGTGCTAAAGCGCTTGCTTTGGGTGCCAACGATACCATCACTAAACCAGAGATTGGCCGTATGGTGACAATGATGGACAAGTATATCTTCGGTAAAACAAACTAGGTTTGAATAGGAAAGCCACCTTGCTTCGAGGTGGTTTTCAACAGATAAAAAAAGGGTACGCAATGCGTACCCTTTTTCTTTTGTATTCGAGGATTAACCTTCGCTGCGGTTACCACGACCATGGCCACGTTCGCCACGGTAGTTACCACGGTGATCGCCACCACGGTTACGGTCGAAGCGACGCTCGCCATCACGACGACCACCTTCACGGTTTCCATCACGACCGCCTTCACGGTTACCACGGTAGCCACCGCCGTTACCATCACGATTGCCGTCACGGTTGCCACGGTAACCACCACCGTTACCATCACGACGACCGCCTTCACGGTTGCCACGGTAACCACCACCGTTACCATCACGACGACCACGACCGCCATCACGACGACCACCGTCACGACGTGGTTCACGGAAATCAGTGAAGTCACAGACTACGGCATCAACTTGCTTCTGACGGATACGTAGTTTCTGTAGCTTGCCTGCTGTTTCAGAAGACATTGCTTTTGGAAGCTGAACGTAAGTTTCGCCTTGTGCCAGTTTGATTGCACCGATAGAACCTTTTGTTAGGCCTAGTTCGTTTGCAAGTGCACCAACGATGTCTTTAACTTGAACGCCTTGCTCACGACCCACTTGAAGCTGGTAAGTATCCCAGTCTTGAGTGTTGAATTCGCGGCGAGCACCACCGTCACGGCCGTTCTCACGACGTTCTTTACGACGTTGCTTATCACGCTCGATTGCTTCAATCATTGGGTCTTCGCCAATGTAGAATAGTGGGCGCTTACCTTGCTGGCGCTTAAGCAGGATTGCTGCTAGTGTCGCTGCGTCTAGCTCTAGAGACTCTTGTAGTTTTTCAACTAGCTCAGAGAATTTCTCTAGTGCTTTGTGTTCTTTATCTGCTTCAAGCTCTGCACCAAGTTGTGCTACGCGAGCTTCTGCAACTTTGTCACGGTGTGGAAGTTGGATCTCTTCCATAGACGACTTAGTTACACGCTCGATAGTGCGAAGCATACGTAGTTGGTTAGTGCGAACTAGAAGGATCGCTTTACCTTTACGTCCCGCACGACCTGTACGGCCGATACGGTGGATGTAAGACTCAACATCGAATGGGATGTCGTAGTTGAATACGTGTGTGATACGTGGAACGTCAAGACCACGTGCTACAACGTCAGTTGCAACTAGAATGTCGATAACACCTTGTTTGATGTGGTCAACAGTACGCTCACGTAGAGACTGAGGAATGTCACCGTGCAGTGCAGACGCTTTGAAGCCACGTGCACATAGCCAATCCGCTAGACGTTCAGTGTCTTGACGAGTACGTACGAATACGATTGATGCGTCAGTCTCTTCTGTTTCTAGAAGACGAGACATTGCTTCGTCTTTTTCTACACCTTTAACAACCCAGAACTGCTGTTCTACTTTGTCTACAGTGTGGTTCTTACCTGCAACGTCGATCGTTTCTGGATCGCGTAGGAAGCGCTCAACAATGTTTTTCAGCATTGGAGGCATAGTTGCAGAGAATAGTACACGTTGTGCAGAAGAAGGCGCGTGCTCCATGATTTCTGTTACGTCATCAACGAAGCCCATGTTTAGCATTTCATCAGCTTCATCAAGAACAAATGTGTGTACTTCGTCTAGGTGTAGACGGTCACGGTTGATAAGGTCTTGAACACGGCCAGGAGTACCTACAACAATGTGAGCACCGTTTTTAAGTGCACGCATTTGATCAACGATAGAAGCACCACCGTAGATCTCTAGTACTTTAAGGCCTGAGATGTTTTTACCAAGGTTCTTAACTTCTGCTGCTACCTGGATCGCTAGTTCGCGAGTTGGTGCAAGAACGATTGCTTGAGGCTTACGCTGTGCAAGGTCTAGCTTGTTAAGAAGAGGAAGAGAGAAAGCTGCTGTTTTTCCAGTACCAGTTTGAGCTTTACCTAGTGCGTCTTTACCAGCCAATAGGTGCGGGATTGCCGCTGCCTGAATTGGAGTTGGTGAAACAAAACCCATACCGTCAAGAGCTGAAAGGATAGAGTCGTTAAGCGCTAGATCGCTAAACTGAATTACAGAATCTGTCATTGGGATCCTACTGTATATAAGTCAATAAAAGGTCCCACGAGCTCTACCAATTCCAATACCAATCCAGATATTTGCTGAGATCCGTTCAGATGCGGATAAGTCGTAAATCGCATCAAGCCTCTAGGGACATAAACACATCGATACCACTGACTATTTGCTCGGTATTGCGAGGCAATCTGTGGAGCATATAGTGAGAGGCACCGATATAAGGGGGCGGATTATTCCTGAAAAGCACAAAAAAAGCTAGAAAAAATTGAATTTCATCACAATTTTTTCCAAATTTGAGAGCGTTTGTTCATAGAAACGACATTTTGATACATAAATCGAATGAATAGTCACCAGTGAGTTCAAAATGCTAACTGATTGAATTGTTCGTTAAAGCGTAGATTGTCATCGGGATTAGGTAGATAGGGCATAGGCTGAGTGATATAGTGTGCGCAATTTTTCGGATAGATACTTACTCGGTTAATACAAGATAAATGTTTCAAGATAACCCTCTACTGGCTCAACTTAAGCAGCAAATTCAAGAAAACCTTCCTAAAAAGGAAGGAACAATCAAAGCAACGGAAAAAGGCTTTGGTTTTTTAGAAGTCGATAGCAAGACAAGCTACTTTATTCCGCCACCGTACATGAAAAAATGTATGCACGGCGACAAAGTGAAAGCGATCATTCGTACTGAAAAAGATCGTGAGCAAGCTGAACCAGAAGAGTTACTAGAGCAAGGCGTTAACCGTTTTATTGGCCGCGTTAAGCTGTTTAAGGGCAAACTCAATGTCACCCCTGATCATCCGCAACTTAAAAAGCTCTCTTTAAAAGCGAAAACTCGCAAAGGCATCAAGAGTGATGATCTTAAAGAGGGAGATTGGGTTGTTGCTCATCTTATCCAACACCCACTAAAAGGTGACAATGGTTTCTTCGTAGAGATCTCTGAGAAGATCACTGACGCAGACGACAAGATTGCACCTTGGTGGGTAACACTGGCGCAAAACGATCTACCAAACAGTGAACCTGCGGGCATCGATAATTGGGAAATCAAAGACGACGCTGATCTTGAGCGTGTGGATATGACGCACGTTCCATTCGTGACGATCGACGGTGCTTCGACCAAAGATATGGACGATGCGCTTTACGCTAAAAAAACTGAGTCTGGTGACTTTGAACTGACCATCGCTATCGCGGATCCTACGGCTTACATCACTCCAGAAAGTGAAATGGATAAAGTCGCTCGTCAACGTGGCTTCACCATCTACATGCCGGGTCGCAATATTCCAATGCTGCCACGTGATTTGGCTGATGAATTGTGTTCACTGATGCAAGACGAAGTTCGCCCAGCACTTTGCTGCACCGTCACTGTTGCTAAAGACGGTGTTATCGGTGATGACATCAAGTTCTTTTCGGCGAACATCAAGTCTCACGCTCGCCTTGTTTACGATCACGTATCAGACTGGATTGAAAATGGTGAGTCTCAAGAGTGGCAGCCAGCTGATGAGATCTCGCAGATTGTTCGTGACCTGTATGAGTTCTCTCTAGCGCGTGCTGATTGGCGTGAAAAGAATGCTGTGGTATTCCCAGACCGCCCAGATTACCGTTTTGAACTAAGCGAAGACAACGATGTTGTGGCTATTCACGCTGATATGCGTCGTAGTGCAAACCGTTTGGTTGAAGAAGCTATGATCACGGCAAACATTTGTGCTGGCCGTACACTTCGATCGACGTTTAACTCAGGTGTATTCAACACGCACCTAGGCTTCAAACCAGAGAAAATTGCAGACGTTCTGGGCTTTGTAAACCCTGAAGGTGAATTGCCATTTACCGCTGAATCAGTCGCAACGTTAGAAGGTTTTGCTGAACTTCGTCGTTGGTTGGGTCAGCAAGAGTCTAGCTACTTAGACAACCGTATTCGCAAGTTCCAAGCATACAGTGAGATTGGCAACGAGCCACTACCGCACTACGCAATGGGCCTTGATATCTACGCGACGTGGACATCTCCAATCCGTAAATATGGCGATATGATCAACCACCGTATGTTGAAAGCGCACGTCTTGGGTAAAGAGCCAGTGCAAACTGCGGATGAAACGGTCGGTGAGGAGCTCGCACTGCACCGTAAACATCATAAGATTGCTGAGCGTAATGTTGGTGATTGGCTATACGCTCGCACGCTTGCAGAAGAGCCAGCAAAAGAAACCAAGTTCAATGGTGAGATCTTTGATATTAACCGCGCGGGTATGCGTATCCGTCTTATTGAAAACGGTGCCGCGGCGTTTATCCCTGGTTCTCTGATTCTAGCGAACAAAGAGCGCCTAGAGTGCAGCGCAGATAACGGTACAGTCTCTATCGACAAAGAAGTAACCTACCGTTTGGGTGATGTACTTGAAGTGGTATTGACGGAAGTGAATCAAGAAAACCGCAACCTAGTCGCGAAACCAACTCAAATCTTTGATGACGTTAAAACAGTCGCAGAAGTAGAGAAAGCGGCTGAGTAAGTGGGCGCCACTAGTCTGGTAAACGTTTAGTTTCGCTTACAGCAACACATTGAAAACGCACATTTCAAATTGGAATGTGCGTTTTTTATTGCTTTGAATTCTATGGCCTTGCAATGCATCGGAGCTTTTATTGATAGATTTGATTTATAAATAACATTTGGTTAACGTTTTTCGCAGTGCTATTGTTCACGCAGAGAGCTGAACAGAGCAATTTTGTACAAGACTGCAAGGAAGAAACCCTCGATGGAAAATAAGGAAAAAGCGGACTACCGAACCTCTGAAGCCTTAAATGGTATCGAAGTAGTGAATGCGCAGTATAAAAAGCAGTCTTTCTCCAAGCATGTCCACGAAAGCTATACCATTGGTGTGATTGAAGAGGGGGCACAACGCTTCTTTCGTAGCGGTGCCAATCATGTCGCGGGTAAAAACAGTATCATTTTGGTCAATGCTGATGATGTCCATAACGGTGAAACCGCCACAGAAGGCGGTTGGCGTTACAAAGCTATTTACCCCACGGTTGAGCACTTTGACCTGATCTCCCAAGACTTTCTCGGTAACCACTCGCTTGTTCCATATTTTAAAAGTTCGGTCATTGAAGATGAGCAGTTGGCCAATCAACTAAGGCTTATCCATGATCAAATCGAAATCGGTGCATCCAAACTGATGGTAGAGACGTTGCTTTGCTCGACCTTATTCTCTATCGCGAGTAAATACGGCAAAACACTTGAGCCGCCAAGTGATGTAGATGGTTACCGAAAACGGCTGCTTCAAGCTAAAGAGTTTCTTGATGAATACCCAGAGGTCGATATCTCCTTAGATAGCTTGGCGGGCCTTACGGGGTACACCAAGTACCATTTTGTTCGCCAGTTCGGTCAGGAGTTTGGCATTTCGCCCCATGCTTATCAAATCCAAGCTCGGTTGCAAAAGTCTAAGGGCTTACTCAAAGCTGGCGTTGCCATTGCGGATGTGGCGAGCGATTGTGGCTTTCATGATCAAAGCCATTTCACGCGCCATTTTAAGAAAGCACTCGGAACAACGCCTAAACATTTCCAGACACAAGCAACTTTGTACAAGAGCTAAATAGCTATTCCAACTAACGTAACTTATCTAAGATGTTTACACCGAGATAAGTTATGGATTCAAATTCGATGGTATTAAACCCCAAAGGGCGACAAGAGGCTCTTTCAACCGCGACGAGAGCGGCGATAGACATTTTCCCACTATGTGCTGCGGTTATTCCATGGGGTGTACTTTGTGGCTCTTTAGCAATACAAGTTGGTCTTACCCCGTTTCAAGCTCAGGCGTTATCGCTGTTTGTTTTTGCAGGTGCTGCGCAACTCGCCGCTATTTCATTGATTGGCGCAGGTAGCCCAAGCCTGCCAATACTCTCATCTACTTTCGTTATTGGCTCTAGGCACCTTCTCTATTCTGCGGTGTTTCATGGTCAAGTAAAAAATCTTCCTTGGCACAAGCGCGCGATATTTGCATTTTTCTTAACCGATGAGATGTTTGCTATAACCAACGATTATATTGCTAAGCACAGAACATTTAATTACCTATATGCGGTCTCTTCTGGGGTAACGTTTTATGTGATGTGGAACCTATCGACACTAGCAGGTATTGCGGCTGGACAAAGCATCCATGACCTAGAAGCGCTGGGTTTGGAGTTTGCTATCGCAGCGACGTTTATCGCCATCGTCATCCCTTCTATCAAGGATAAACCAATGTTCGCATCCGTCGTCGCCAGTGGTTTAACTGTCGTTGTGCTCGAAACACTAAATTTTGAGTATTCACTCATTGCAGCGACGATAGTCGGAATGGTGACAGGGTATGTTCTAGGTCAAAAAGGAGACAATCATGACGCTTAATCTCGAACTGCTTATTCTATTGATGGCCGCAATTACATTCAGTTGTCGTTATCTATTTTTCATGAATTCGTTACCCATTACGCTAGGGCCCAAAGTGCAAGCTTTACTCAAATACACAGCCCCTTCGGTATTAACCGCAATGTGGGTGCCCATTGTATTTTTCGGTCATGAGACAATTGAGGAGAGTTTTATCACCAGCCCGTTTCTATATGCGGGCATACTGACGGTGATAGCCAGCCTGAAGATCAAAAATACGTTAGCGGTTGTGGTTATCGGTATGAGCTCATTCTTATTGCTCCAGTGGTTAATCTAAATATTTCAAGGCCCGAGTATCATGCTGGGGCTTTTTTTGTATTCTGTTTCCCCCTTTGTTAAGTGCCTAGACCTACCTATAAAATTAATTGATGAGTAATGAGTTTATTCAATTTTTCGAGATAAAAATTAATGGGTAATCTTCTCGTATCGCTTTTAACCAAGGAACGACCATGCGAGAAGAATACCCTTATGTCGATGGATGTAAGTTTATCGAAGGACAAGAACTGCTATCGGACATCAATCTAACACTGGATGACGTTGTTGGCTTCAGAGAGTTTTTTGATGACAACATTGCCTTAGACCCTTACTCGAACGTTCGAATTCGAGGAATGTTAAAGCTTGAATATGACTATATGTCTCGTGATTTAAGCAAAGCTCAAGTACAGTCCTATTTTCAATCAGCGGACGCTAACAACTTGAATGGTGGTAGCGCTCGAACGTTTAATACCATCGACAGCCAGCTGTTAGCTCTGCCTATCTTTAAAGCCCTCTTTGCGAAGCATGAACCGCTTATCCGCCAATATTGTGAGCGCAATGATGTACCTAAAGCGCAGCTCAGTATTCATTTCATTCGCTACCAAGCAAATAAAGGCGAAGCCTCGTACAGCTCTCCTGTTTGGCTTCATAAAGATGATGAACCTATTGTTTTTATTCACCTTGTCAACTTAACAGATAATGCACTTGGCGCGGACAATGTGATTGCAGGTATGGATGACTTGCCGACCAAGGTGATCAGGCTAACCGAATTCATGGACTGCCTTATTGTCGACCCAAGTCTAAAACATGCCGTAACCCCAGTTGGCTCAAAATCTGGCGTGGCAAGACGTGACGTCATGTTAGTGAATTTAGAAGACCCTTCTCGCCAAGGAGGTTACGCATGAAATACTCATCAGAGAGTGTAGGCAAAACCTATATGTTTATTGCCATGGTTCTATCAGGGACGATTGGTTACTTTGCTCTGGAATCGAAACAAGCGGCAGAAAATATCGTTTTTGTCCGCTGTGTTCTGGGAGCACTAGCATTAGGAACTTACGCGTACTTTTTTAATAAGCTTCCAGAGAGAAAACAACTCGATTCACGCACGCTAATATTGCTACTTATAGGGGGAGTCACTTTAGTCTTTAACTGGCTTTTTTTGTTCAATGCTTATCAGTCTATCTCAATTGGATTAACAACGGTGATCTATAATACGCAGCCGTTCTTTTTGTTGATTTTAGGTGCAGTTGTATTGAACGAGTCGATTCAAAGAGAACATGTGTTTTTAATGCTTATCGCTTTTTCTGGCTTAACGATTATGGTTATGTCTGAGCCTCAGGCGGGTAGCTCTGTGAATGTGACGGGGGTTCTCCATTCATTATCGGCGGCGATTTTATATGCTCTTTCGACCATCTATACCAAGAAAGTCACCAATCTAGCGCCTGAGTTTATTGCAGTGACTCACCTCATTGTTGGCGCCGTAGTCTTTTCCTTTTTCATTGATGTGGACGCTTACTGGAACTATCCAGAAAGGAACATGAACCTTGTCATTTTGGGACTCGTTCATACGGGAATTATGTACATATTCCTCTATGGCGCTTATGAGAAAACATCGGTTGCGAGTCTAGCGGTGATCTCATTTGTATACCCAATTGTCGCGCTCATGATTGATGTGATTGTTTACGACTTAACACTTTCATTTCAGGCAATGCTTGGCACAACAATCATGTTGGGTTCTATCGTTGCTTACAACCTAAACCTATTCTCACGCAGGAGGCTAAAGAATGCTTAAATGGCTATTTGGTGAAGAGGTAACCATCCAATTTCGAGGCCAAAAAATTAAGGGGTCGACTAAAAAAACAATATTGCACTCCGTCATCGAAAATAAAACAACAATAAGACATAACTGTGGTTCTGGTGTTTGTGGGCAATGCGCCGTCAAAGTAATCACAGGTGAAATAGATAGCCCAACAAAAATTACGCTTGCTTGCCAAACATACCCTAAATCAAACATCACAATTGAACAGTAGGCAAAAAATGGATTTTACTCACAACGTCATTGGCAACACCAAACAATCTCAATTGATTCGAGACTCATACGATAACAGTCTTATTCCCAATCGATTATCGACTTGGCTAACAGGTAAAGCGCACTCGACTCATAGTGCCAATACCTTACTGACTTGGTGGACTTATACCTTTGGTATTATTGGGGCGTATATCGCCGCAGTAGGCACGTTAATTTATGTCGACTCATTGGTTTATCAAGGGATCGCGAGTCTAGTGGTACTGGCATTGTCACGTCGTATGACGGCCGTCATCCTTCATCAAGCGGTGCACAATCGTCTGTCTGGCGTAGAGTTCGTCGACAAAATGATTGGCGAGGTGTGTTCAATACTGACCATAAGTCAGGGCTATAAAAGTTATCAGGACGATCATTGTGGTTCACATCACTCTCCGGAGACATTCGCAACGGCTGAAGACCCAATCATCATGTTCATGAAAAAAAGTGGCCTGGATGAGAAACAGACCAAACAAGATGTCGTATTAGGTTTTCTAACGTGTTTACTTTCACCTAAGTTTCATCTGGGATTTTTAGCGAAAAGGTTAGGTCATAACTTATCGTTTTCTAACCCGATCAGAACCTCGGTTGTGTTGGCTACGTTAATGGGTATAAGCACGCTGTTTTATCTACACGGTAGTGTCTTGGGGGCTGTGATGTTTGTGGCCGCCTTAGTTGTCGGCTATCAGATAAGTGCATTTGTCGAAATCTGTAGCGAGCACCTATGGTACGGAAATTCAGAGGAAATCCGAAATACACCGTATTTCTATGCTGATATTTCTTGGGGGCGCTTTTGTGGGCTGCCTTACCCGACGAAATTGAGCAATGTTCCTATGTGGTATTTCCTGAACATTTTCTATCACTTACCTGTTCGTCTGTTTATTTTGGTTGGAGACCTACCGCAACATGATTTCCATCACAGACACCCGATCGTGACCAACTGGCTCAATGCCGCAGAGCTTAGAAACCATGCGTTGGGAGAACTGCGAGATAACGAACCTGAGTACATTGATATTTGGGGCCTGCACACTGCTTTAAATCATGTGTTTGACCAACTTTCTACTCAATCAAACTATCGTTATGCGTCGGGATACTAGGAATGATTATGCACACACAAACAACCATTGCTCATCGGTTACAGACTTCACCCGTGCTGGACTACATCACGCCTACAGCGACTCAAAAAATGGAGTGTTTATCCCGAGAGTTACACAACGATATTTTCTTAAAGCGAGAAGACCATAATACGGTCAACTCTTTTAAGATCAGAGGCGCTTTTCAGAAAATTACGTCACTTTCGCCCCAATCACAAAGCTTGGGAGTGGTGGCGGCTTCGGCGGGGAATCATGCTCAAGGGGTTGCTAAGGTATGCTCTGAACTCAACATAGCCGCCACCATTGTAATGCCAGAGACCACCCCAAAAATCAAAGTGGATGGTGTACGTAAATTTGGTGCTAACGTCATTTTGCATGGTAATACGTTTGATGAATCCAATCAGTATGCTAAGCATCTCGCAGAGACCAAGCGCATTGAATTTATTCACCCTTTTGATGATATGGAAGTGATATTGGGGCAAGGCACTGTCGGGGTCGAACTTGTCGAACAGGTGCAAGACTTGGACTACGTTTTTGTTCAAGTCGGTGGGGGTGGTTTGGCAGCTGGTATGGCGCTGGCTATCAATGAACTCAGCCCCCAAACGAAAGTCATTGCCGTTGAACCCGAGGGAGCTCAAAGCTTGGGAGCGTCATTGACTGCTGGGAAAGTGGTTAAATTGGATCGAGTATGCGGCTTTTCTGACGGGGTGGCTGTTCAGCAGATGGGAGAGGTGACGTTCAACATTTGTCAGTCACTTATCGATGATTACGTTACTGTGAGCAAAGATGAAGTCTGCTCTGCAATCCAATTGGTTCATCGAGATACGCGCGCAATCCCTGAAGCGAGTGGGGCGGTTGGCCTTGCAGGGGCTAAAAAGTATATGGATCAGCACAATCTACAAGGGAAGAAAATCGGCGCTATCTTGTCTGGAAGTAATATTAGCTTTGAGAAGTTAGAGTATGTTGCTCAGCGATGCAACTTGGGGCTGATGACCGAGAAACTGATCTCTGTTGAACTACCTGAAAAACAGGGTGAACTAACGAAGTTATTGACTCTACTTGAAGATGTGAACATTAGCGAACTGCAGTACCGAATTGATAAGTACAGCAAGGCGCACCTATTAATCAGCTATTTCTCTCATGATATTGATTTGAACTTGAGTAAATTATCGCAACTCTCGAAGGCAGGCTATCGCGTATCTGACATTGCAGAACAATCGATAGATAAGTCGCATTACCGCTTTATGATGGCGATGTCAGGAAAGCGTTACCCACTGGAGCAAGAGACTTTCTACAATCTAAAGTTTCCTGAAAAGCGAGGTACTTTACTGTCGGTGTTAAATACCTTGTTTGAAGGGAGCTCGATAACAGCGCTTAACTATAGGAATGACGGCTCAAGCTCATGCAGTTTATTGTTGGGGGTTCTCGGTAATGGTCAGTGCCTTGATCAACGATCTCTGCACTCGCTTTCTTGTCACGTTGACGAAGTGACGACTCTGTAGCTACCCAATCATGGAAGCGACTAGGCCTGTTAGAGCCTAGTCGCTTTTTCTCAGGAAGATTGGAAAAACGAGGTTAATTCGGCAATGAATTCTCGTTTCTTAAACCCGTCAGCCATCTTTAGGTGAACATCAATACTGAGTAAATCTGGCAAGCCATGCTCTTTTCCCAAAACGTACAGCTCGTCATCAAGCATCTTATCCAAAATGACTCCGATACCTAATCCACTCTTAATCGCTTCAATGTTTTGCTGCCAATTGAAAGATTGAAATGCGATGTGATAAGGCACTGCCATAAGTTGAAGGCTGTGCTCTAGACTGATCCTCGGTATACATCCCTCCTGAAATACCACCAGCGGTAGTCGGGAAGCGAGGTCGTTTATATTGTTTGTGTGGCTGACCCAGATCAGTTGGGTACTGTAGAGATAATAGGAGTCGGTATCTTCGTGCTCTAAATTGGTATGTAAACGTTTTTGGAAAAAGAGATCGATCGTGCCACCGGTAAAATGCTTGTTGTGATTTTCATTTTTGTCGACCACAAAAGAGATAAGGTAGTTGGGAAAGTGCCTCTGAGTGATTTCACGTAGGGCGAGGATCTCTTTATGACCTAAATCATCTGGGATACCAAATCTAAGGGTCTTAGCTGG
The DNA here is from genome assembly GCF_013114545.1 of Vibrio sp. RE86. GTDB lineage: Bacteria > Pseudomonadota > Gammaproteobacteria > Enterobacterales > Vibrionaceae > Vibrio. The sequence goes on from NZ_VTXI01000002.1 coordinate 310,815, forward strand.
GGGCAATAACAGTGATTCAACGCCCTCTAATAGTTTGACCGCATTTTGATAGATGTCGTGAGCTCGTTCAGTCTTAACGAGTAGCTTACCCGTGCTGCGTTTGAACAGGGCGCAGTCGAGTTGGTCTTCAAGCTTTTTTAAAGAGAGCGTGACAGCAGATTGAGTCTTGCATAACTCTGCAGCTGCTTTGGTGATGTTTTCGTTCTCATAGACCGAGGCGAAGCAGCGAAGCTGCTCTAAGGTGACCTTTTTACTGTTTAGAAATGTTCTTTTCATGTCCATCCATTGAAGTCACACTAACGTTAGCTAGTTCCTAAAGCTGAGTGTGATTATTCCATACTGCGTTTGGTTGAATATTACTATGTTTCACATAGAGTTAGAAAAGACAATTGGAAATAAGATATTCGTGAAGTGACTCGAACCAAGCGTCTCTAATCAGTCCAAAACATCGATTTAGGGTCTTTGTCGACCTCTCTCATAATTGCGGTGAGGTCGCTGCTTTGGGCAAGGAATGGGTAAGGTAGCCACCTGTCTGAGTCTGATTCATGTGGCAAAAACAGTTGCCATTGATTGGTATCATGGCTCCACAATACCTTGGCGATAGGGTTCATATAGTCGCAATGGCTAGAGTCGAGCAGAAAGTGCTGTTTGATAAACACAACACCATCTGGCAGGGGTTCATAACTGGCTTTCCCTAATTCGGCAGGTGTGCTTTGATTACGCTGCTTACATATTAGCTGCGCTCTGCTTTCGACTTGACGCTGTAACAAACTCACTAAACCCATTGGAATCTCTCTGACGGTTCACTTTGCTATAAGAATAGTAGGTGTAACCACATAGGTTGTCTGTATGGCTATTTCACAAAATGAAGACTTGATGATGTTGCCTCTCCGCCAACCTTGGTATTTAGATAACGAAAAGTTTGTTTTGGTGTTTTAGCATTTTATTCTTCGATAAAATCTCAATGCCAATCCCAACTGTTTCAGTTGACGCTAATATAGATATATCAGCTTCTCGCTGTGGGATTGTGAAACGTTTAACGTAGGGGCGTTACTCGTAGTGTGGCTCCCGAATGTACATATACCCTCCTGATGTACATCAATCCTTTCACCGGAGTCTCGTGTTTCTGACTCCGGTTTTTTTCCTCGCATCTAGAGTTTCGCTCAACCTTAAACTGTCTACCTTGTGTTCACAAAAATGTCATCTAATCGCAATACCATAACGGCCGTATTCTGTTAATAAAACTAAACTCGAATAGGAGAGAATTATGGTTCGTGTTGCTCTAGCGGCACTATTGTCGTCTTCGCTGTTGGCGGCGCCCGTATTTGCGGAAGAAGTAAATGTTTCGGGTTCTACATCGGTTGCACGTGTAATGGATGTACTAGCAGAACAGTTTAATAGCACACACTCAGATACGTACATTGCAGTGCAAGGGATAGGTTCTACAGCGGGTATCACGCTAGTAAACAATGGGGTGGCGGATATTGGTATGAGCTCTCGCTATTTAACAGAGAGCGAACAAGATGATTCACTCAGTGTTACTCCGATTGCATTTGATGGCTTAGCGGTTGTGGTGAATAAGACCAATAGCCTTGAGAACATTACTCGCGAACAGCTTTTCGATGTATACAAAGGTAAGATTACGAACTGGAAACAGTTAGGTGGTGCCGATCAAAAGATAGCGGTTGTTACTCGTGAAGCTTCCTCTGGTTCTCGTTACAGTTTTGAAAGCCTAATGGGTCTTACGCGCATTATTAATGGCCGTCTTGTCTCTGACATTAATCCAGACAACCTAGTTGTAAACAGCAACAGCATGGTAAAAACCATCGTGAATCATAATAAACAAGCGATTGGTTTTATCTCTACAGGCTCGGTGGATAGCTCTATTAAAGCGATTCAGTTTGAAGGGGTCACCGCAAGCAATAAAACCATTGCTAGTGGCGATTATGAGCTCTCACGTCCGTTCTTGATTCTATACAAGAAAGAGAAGGTCGAAGAAGAGACACAAACCTTTATCAATTACTTAAAAACTAAAGAAGCGAAATCACTCATCAGTGAATATGGTTATACACCGCTAGCGAAATAAGCAAACCCTCATAAAAGAAAGCCACCGCAATGGTGGCTTTTCTGTATCAAAAGCTCTTCAAGCATCGACTAATGAGCAACGACTTTATCTCTACCAGTCGCTTTCGCGATATACAGTTGCTTGTCTGCGCGCTCAATTGCGACTTCAATCGGCTCATCACCCAGCGCGGTAATTCCAACAGACGCTGTTAAGTTGATGCCTCTTGGCCATGCGACAAGCTTTAAGTTAGTCAGAATACTGTTAAAGAACGATTCATTTTCTGGTAGTGTCCGCCCAACATTAATCACGACAAACTCCTCTCCCCCCCAGCGAATCAGAATGTCTTTATCGCCAGTGCTGTTGATCAGTGTTTGGCTGAATTGACGCAGTACGTCATCTCCGACCGAGTGACCATAGGTATCATTAATTTTCTTGAAGTGATCAATATCAAGAACGGCGATCGAAACATGCTGGTTATGCTTCGCCAACATACCCACTGCTTCGAATAGTTCATCAAGCCCGCGACGATTCCGAAGACCCGTAAGTGGATCAAGTGAAACTTCTTTTTGCAGCGTAGTTAAATGGCTTTGCAGTTGGTTAATCTTTGCTTTTTCTACTCTCAACATCTTTTGAGTTGCGATGAGATAGAAAATCAAATAGCCAAATAGCGTTAGGATCCAAACCGCTATGATGATGCGCTGGTACTCAGCCAAAGGTAACCATTTGCCACGAAATTCAATTGAGTGAATCTCAAAAGTGCTTGTACCTTCTGATACTAATTCTTCAGTACCAATCTCGATGGACACTGAGTCACTGATATCAACAGCAGTGTGGGTGACAGGATGATTGTAATAGTCGAACCACCATTTGGGCACATAGAGGTAATCAAGAGAAAGCGGAGAGGTTACACCATGAACACTGGTATCGAACTCAAAAATATTGAATTTATCCGACTGTAAATCACCCTCTTTGCTGTACTGATTATCGAAGTTACGAATGATAAAACGAGCTCTTGGTAGGCTATCTCCAGAGTACCTTACGTCAAATGCGACTTCGTTATAGACAGAGAGATCGAGGTGAGTGCCCTCGGATTCAACAGGATGATAATCAAAGCTAATTTCACAAAATGGATGTTTATATGAGAGTGAAATATCACAATTTAAAAGCAAGGCTCCCGAGTCTAACTTGGTTAATGTACCTCTTGTAAGCCCGCCGTGGTCTTGGTCTGTATTGACTCGCAGTGAAAAGTCGTCGCTTTTGAGTGGGTCTAAGGTGCGATTAAATCCTAAGTGGTAATAGCCAGAAGCAACAAGCGTCATCAACGTTAGAGCGATTAATAGAATCGAAAGGTTTTTGAGTTGATTTTCGGATTTCACGACGATGATAAGAAAAGGTTGTATATACTAGTAACGGTACCATGTTCTGTATTTAGTTTACAATACCTTTTGTTTACAAATTTTTAATATAAAAAAGCAGGAAACTGTGCTCCTGCTCTTTAGTTTGTGTATTGGTTTATTCAACGCCCGCTTCTTGGTATAAACGGCGGCATGCTTTGCCATCGCTGTGGAATAGGTGACAACGGTGCGCAGGAATGCCGACTGACAGCTTATCACCAGGTTCTACATCTAGCGTATCTGGTTGGCGGTAAATCATATCCGCATCAGCAGCGTCGATGTGTAGGTAAGCTTGCGTTTCATTACCTAGTTTTTCAACGATGTTCACTTCGCCTTCGATGGTTGCATCGCCTTCGTTCGCTGGCAGCAAGTGCTCTGGACGAACACCTAGTGACATACGTTCACCTGCTGTCACAGTTGTGCCATCTACAGGAATCCAGAAAGTGGTTCCGTTCGCCAGTTGAACCATCACGCGCTCTTTTTCTACCGCTTCAATGAATACGCTCATGAAGTTCATTTTCGGTGAGCCGATAAAGCCAGCAACAAAGCGGTTCTGAGGGTAGTGATAAAGCTCTAATGGTTTACCCACTTGAGAAACGAAACCCGCATCAAGAACAACGATCTTATCGGCCATCGTCATCGCTTCAACTTGGTCGTGCGTTACGTAAATCATTGTACAGCCGAGTTTGCGCTGCAGTTTGGTGATTTCAGAACGCATTTGAACGCGAAGCGCGGCATCAAGGTTTGATAGCGGCTCATCAAGGAGGAATACGTTAGGTTGAGAGACCAGTGTACGGCCAATCGCAACACGCTGACGTTGACCGCCTGACAGTGCTTTAGGTTGACGTTCTAGAAGATGGCTAAGTTGAAGGATTTCAGCGGCGTGTTCAACGCGACGGTCGATCTCGCCTTTATCAGCTTTCGCCAATTTAAGACCAAATGACATGTTATCGTATAGGTTCAGGTGAGGGTACAGTGCGTAAGACTGGAACACCATACCAACGCCACGCTTAGAAGGCTCAACATCGTTCATGCGTTCATTGCCGATGTAAAGGTCACCAGAAGTGATGTCTTCTAGACCTGCGATACAACGTAAAAGTGTTGACTTACCGCAACCTGATGGGCCAACGAAGACAACAAACTCGCCTTCCTGGATATCTAAATCAACATTCTTTGAAATTAGTACGTCGCCGTATGCTTTACATACATTTTTTAACGTGACACTCGCCATCTAGCTCGTCCTCGATCGATGTTTATCTTTTTACTGCCTTTCATTATATGAATTATATCGTCGGCAATAACAGTAGGAATTGGGTCTGAGTGTGAATTCTATCAGACGATAAGAAAAGAAGGGTGAAGAACTATTTCAACACCCATCAAGCCAAATACAGATTTGCTTCCCCCGTGTTATTCAAGCTTCTCCCCCGGAAGAATCAGTCTCCTGAATACCTACGTGCTTGAACACTCTAAGCAAACCTTTGCGGCATTGTAACCAGTCACCTTGGTATGTGTTACTGGAAAAGGGTTCTTACCATCCACTCATTGGATGGTTGTATTCTGCGTTGCTTAGCGGCTCTGTTCATCCTCCCAATACAAATAATTAGAGGGGGAGTAGTCAGGGAGGAGCAGAAAGGAGGAGTAGAAGGGGGAGAGAGATCGAGTTCAAATATTTTTCGATATAGTGAGTGAAATTGGTCACATAAAGGGAGCGTTTTGTGATGTTGGTCTCCAATGTCTCAAGATAGGGATCACGAAAATAGTCCATAATAGCGAGGGCGTAGGGAGTAGGAGGATGAGCCTACACTCAGTTTGGCAGAGAATAAACGCTGAAATAAGGTGAAACCACTGGTCGACCCCTACAACACAAATATAAAAAGGATATCAACATGAAAAACGCCCTAAGCACTGTCGCGCTCGGAACACTTGTTGCTCTTGGCTCATTTGGTGCAAACGCTGCTATCGAAGAAGGTCAACTAACGATCTGGATTAATGGTGATAAAGGCTACAACGGATTAGCAGAAGTAGGTAAACAGTTCGAAGAAGACACAGGTATCAAGGTAACGGTTGCTCACCCTGATGCACTTCAAGACAAGTTCCCTCAAACAGCTGCGACAGGCGATGGCCCTGATATTGTGTTCTGGGCGCACGACCGTTTTGGTGGTTACGCTGAAGCTGGTCTACTGGCTGAAATCAATCCATCTCAAGAGATCCAAGATGGCATCGTTGATTTTGCATGGGACGCAGTAAAATATGACGGTAAGACAATTGGTTACCCAATCGCGGTTGAATCACTGTCTCTTATCTACAACAAAGATCTTGTACCGACTCCACCAAAAACTTGGGAAGAAGTTGCTGCGATCGACGCTAAGCTGAAAGCGGATGGCAAATCTGCAATCATGTGGAACCTAAAAGAACCGTACTTCACATGGCCTCTTATGGCTGCTGACGGCGGCTACGCATTCAAATACGGCGCAGCTGGTTATGACGTGAAAGACGCAGGTATCGCAAATGATGGCGTTAAAGATGCGATGAACTTTGTGAAAGGTCTTGTTGATAAAGGCGTTATCTCTTCAGATATGGACTACTCAGTCTCTGAGTCTGCGTTCAACCAAGGTACAGCGGCAATGACAATCAATGGCCCATGGGCTTGGGGTAACATTGAGAAATCAGGCATCAACTACGGTGTAACAACACTGCCTAAATTCAACGGTCAATCGTCTAAACCTTTCGTTGGCGTACTGACTGCTGGTATCAGCACTGCGTCACCAAACAAAGACCTTGCAGTTGAATTCATCGAGAACTACCTACTGACTAACGATGGTCTACGTAAAGTGAACGACGATAAGCCACTTGGCGCGGTTGCACTTAACTCATTCCAACGTGAGCTAGATTCTGATAAGCGCATTGCTGCGACAATGGACAACGCAATGAACGGCGAAATCATGCCAAACATCCCACAGATGAACGCTTTCTGGGGTAGCGCGAAAAACGCAATCATCAACATTGTTGACGGTCGCCAAACAGTGGATGCTGCACTAGCTGACGCTGAAAAACAGATGACAAAATAAGACATTTCTCACTTTTTAAGGAGGGAGCAATCCCTCCTTCGTTTCTAAGTACTATCATCGTTAGCAGGTTCTTTTATGCAGTCAGTTCAAGGTACAGATGCTATGACATCTCCATCAGCGAGCTTGCCATCAAGTAAAAGCGTATTCATTAAGTGGGGGCTACTTGGCTCTGTCGGTCTCGTTAATGGCTATGCGACAATTCTAATGTATTCTCGTGGTGAGTTGGCCTTCGCCCTACTTACCCTAATTTTAACCGCACTGGCGTTGTATATTTTCGGTAGTAAAAAGACTTACGCACACCGTTATATCTACCCAGGTATTGCAGGCATGATTCTTTTCATCCTTTTCCCGCTTGCGTATACCGTTGGTCTTGCCTTCACAAACTACAGTGCGAAAAACCAACTCTCCTTTGAGCGTGCTCAGTCAGTATTGATGGATCGCACGTATCAAAGTGGTGACAGCTACCCATTCACGCTTTACAAGACTGAAGATGGTCACCGTATTGCGGTCAAGAAAGGGGATGAGCTGTTTGCAACTGAGTCGTTTGACTTGGCTTCGCTTTCTGCTTCAGATATGGACTTAACCCTTGTAGAGTCGGTGTCTGGTGACAAAGAAAAAATCAAAACCATCATCAAGAACAAGGCAGCACTAGGCGCATTAGACCTGCATTTGCCGTCTGGTGATGACATTCGTATGAGCGGCCTACGTAAATTTGCTGCTGTTGTACCGCTTTACACCATACAAGACGATGGTGAGTCTCTATACAACAACCGCACTAATGAGATGCTCAAGCCAAATATGGATGTTGGTTTCTACCAACCGATTGACGAAAACGGGCAGTTTGTTGGTTCTACAGTTTCTCCTGGCTTTATTGTTGATATTGGTACACATAACTTCGAACGTGTATGGAAAGATGAAGGTATCAAAGAGCCATTCATGAGCATCTTTGTTTGGACGATTGTCTTCTCTGCAGTGACGGTTGGTTTGACTGTAGTGATTGGCTTAGTGCTAGCGGCTGTTGTTCAGTGGGAAGAGTTAAAAGGTCGTGCTATTTACCGAGTGCTTCTGATTCTTCCTTATGCGGTACCTGCGTTTATCTCAATCTTGATCTTTAAAGGTCTGTTCAACCAGAGCTTTGGTGAGATCAATATGGTGCTGGAAGGGTTGTTTGGTATTAGCCCTGCTTGGTTCTCTGAGCCGATTATGGCAAAAGCCATGGTATTGATCGTTAACGTGTGGCTTGGCTTCCCGTACATGATGATTCTATGTATGGGTCTATTGAAAGCGATTCCTGAGGACCTTTACGAAGCGTCTGCTATCGATGGAGCAAACTTCATTGATAACTTCCGTAAGATCACTATGCCGTTGATGATTAAGCCGCTAACACCGCTACTTATTGCTGCTTTTGCATTTAACTTTAATAACTTCGTACTGATTCAGCTTTTGACTCAAGGTGGTCCAAACATGATTGGTACGTCTGAACCAGCAGGTTACACAGACCTACTAGTAAGCTACACCTACCGAATCGCGTTTGAGGGTGCAGGTGGTCAAGACTTTGGTCTAGCAAGTGCAATCGCGACGCTTATTTTCCTATTGGTTGGTGCGCTAGCGTTAATTAACCTACGTTTCACTAAGTTGTCTCAGGATTAAGGAGAGTTTCCAATGGCAATCGTTCAAGGTAAATCACTTAAATACCGAGTGTGGGCAACGCATATTGCGATGTGGATCTTCTTAGCGTCGATCATCTTCCCGTTGCTGATGATTATTGCTATCTCATTCCGTGAAGGTAACTTTGCGACGGGTAGTATCATCCCTGATAACCCATCGTTAGAGCACTGGAAACTAGCTCTTGGCTTCTCGGTTACCAATGCAGATGGCTCGGTGACACCGCCTCCATTCCCTGTACTAACATGGCTGTGGAACTCGGTGAAGGTTGCGGGTATTTCATCGATTCTGATTGTGGCGCTATCGACAACATCGGCCTACGCATTTGCGCGTATGCGCTTTAAAGGTAAGAACACGATTCTTAAAGCGATGATGATCTTCCAGATGTTCCCAGCGGTTCTGGCGCTTGTAGCACTTTATGCGTTGTTTGATAAGCTTGGTCAGTACATCCCATTCTTAGGCTTGAATACTCACGGTGGTCTGATTTTCTCTTACCTAGGTGGTATCGCGCTTCATGTATGGACGATCAAAGGCTACTTCGAAACGATTGATAACTCACTAGAAGAAGCGGCTGCACTTGACGGTGCAACACCATGGCAAGCATTCAGATTAGTACTGCTTCCACTGTCTGTGCCAATTCTAGCGGTAGTGTTTATTTTGTCGTTCATCAGTGTGGTTGGTGAAGTTCCAGTAGCATCTTTACTACTTTCTGATGTAAACTCATATACATTAGCGGTTGGTATGCAGCAGTATCTATACCCACAGAACTATCTATGGGGTGATTTTGCGGCAGCAGCAGTATTGTCTGCACTACCAATTACCATCGTATTCTTGCTTGCACAGCGCTGGTTAGTCGGAGGATTGACGGCTGGTGGTGTGAAAGGTTAATAAGAACGATAAGGGCGACCGCGAGGTCGCCCATTTTGTTTCTCTGCTTAACACTTTTGGTTTGGCCGCCGATCAGTTAAGTAGAGGGCAGAACTGGCGTTACGCATAGCTGGCTGTTAGCTAGATTCCTTACTATTTCACTACTAACAGTTTTTGTAACCATTGACCCGGTTTGTCCCGGGTTTTTTTGTGCCTGTTGTTCTGACGAATGCTCTTAACAGAGCGACTTCGTTAGTTGCAATTATAAGAATTAAGACAGTGGAGTGTATTGCCTTGAATAGGCGTTGCGACTGAAGCGAGGTTAGCGACTGAAATTGTGCTCCAAATTACACAGAGTTGCGGCTGTTAGCACATTGTGTGCTGTTCAAAGCTCTCGATTTGAAGGGGCGCAGCCAAGGTGGCGCAAAAGGACGTAAATACTTTCTTGAGACAGAGCGACTCGACGAAACAGGTCAGCGAATACATCATCCCCGCCAAAGCAAGTACGAATATAGTGGTTGATCTCCTCATCCCCATATCCTTCTACATACATTGTCCTTACCCATTGGTACTCAACGGCTTTTAAGTTCGACAGTGTAGATTCGCTAAGCGTAGTAGCACTGATACCCAAGTAATATTCCTTCATCGTATTTTTACTGCTAGCGGATTTAAGCAAACGAACATGAAAGAAAAATGACAGAAGAATGGAATTACAGAGAGTTGACAGAAATAGAGGTGCGAAACCTCTATTTCTGCATGATGATCACTACTTGAGGTACTTAACGTGCGCTTCCATCTCTTCGCCGATCTGTTTGCGCATGTTCATCAATCGAATCGCCGAATCACGAAGTTCAATATCTTCTTCAGTTTGTGGAACCCATTCCGGAACCTCTGTTGGTTTGCCGTTCTCATCCACGGCAACCATAATGACGATGCAGTGTGTCGTTAGGCGGTTCTTAAGTTCTTTAGGGTCACTGGCTTGCACGTCAATAGCAATGTGCATAGAGCTGCGACCTGTGTAGATTACCTTGGCGCTCACTTCAACCAGGTTACCAACATGAATCGGTGCAACGAAGCGAATTCCGCCTGCGTAGGCCGTAATGCAGTATTTACCACTCCATGCGGCTGCATTGGCATAAGCGGCTAAATCGATCCATTTCATCACGGCACCGCCGTGGACCTTTCCGCCAAAATTCACATCGCTCGGCTCAGCAAGAAAACGTAGTGTAGTGTTGCGTTGACCAGTACTCATTAGTCAATCCTTTGTTTTTATTGATTTACTCTTTGATAACAAACCAGTAAATAAACTGCAATGACTATTTGAGCTTAGGTGAGAAATAGAAAGAGCCGCAAGTCAAAAGCGGCTCTCTTACGGGGAAGTAGGGTAGTGCTAACTCTTTGGCGTCATAACTTGATCCATAATCTGCATACTTTGCTCAAAGTAGGGGTTGTAGGTCAGCCTTGCGTGAGTTTTTCCTAATTCCGTATAACCATAAGATGAGTACCAAATATCTTCTCCTGAAGCGCATTTATTACCATCTGATTCGGTTTGACCATTGTTACAGATTAGGTTACTTCCGTTGATACCGTAGTTTGGATTGGTTGGAGAAAACAGCAAGCCCATATGCGAACCATTTGAAATACGTTGCTCTGGCAATTTCATCGTAAATCGAGTTGAGCGCGGATCATTTAAGTCATGTTCACCTTGCCACACAATGTGGTTATGGGTATTTGGCATTTTCTCGCTAAATGTATCTATCGCATATTGAGTGCTGATTACTTTATCGCCTTCACTCATCAGCATAAATACAGGCTTGTTGTATTGTGCGTTGATAAGCTGCTCTTGAACAACGGCTGATGTTTGGTAATACACTGCCGCAGCGCTCATCGGTAATGAGTTGTAGCGAAGTGGGTTATCTTCTGGGTCTTGATCCGCCCAAGTGATAAAGTGACTTGCGATCTCTGCAAATTGGACGGCGCTTGAGTTGGGCTGAAGTGCAGGCGAAAACAGAAGCAATCCGTTAATTGAATCATCACTGAGTGCTTCAGACGTAACGAGGTTTGCGCCAGTAGAGTAGCCTCCAAGCCACACTGAGTCGGTCTCCTGTTTTAGTAGTTCAATATGGTGATGAACCACACCTTGCCAGTCTTGCAGCGTTGGGAGTTGCAAGTCGCCCACTTTACTGCCATGTCCAGGAAGCAACACGGTTCTGACTAAATAGCCTTGCTCAGCAAGGTGCGTCGCGACGTCGACAAACGAGTAAGGAGAGTCACCTAACCCATGAACAAGTAATACACCTTGGCCGTTTGGTTTAGTGGGTTGGTACTCTCTCGGCAATACGGATTCAATTTCTGACTTAGCATCGGAAGAGACGAAGTGTCGGTTTTCGTTCAACCAAGTTTTCGTGTCAGAAACATACTGATGAAAACTGGGCTGAGAATAATTTGGTAGTGACTCTGCTTTCTCAAATGCAGGATCGGTAGGCTGACTTGAACAGCCTACAATAATGGTTGTAGCCGCTGCAGCGATGTAAAATGCAAACGCAGATTTCTTACGCATCATATGCTCTATTTTTTCCTTTCTATTTTGATACGTCTTCATACTCTCCCTCTAATACTGAGCGTGAGTTGTTTTCGTTCACAAAAGGAGATCGATTCATCTTTAGTGACTTTTCAATTTTTTTGCCTGTGATGATGGCAGCGATGGTTAGTGGAATCGCGATTACCAGACTAAATAGTAGGGTAAACACCCCAATAAATAGGGCGAAAATACCAGAAATGACTCTATTCATAATTAATACCTCTCAATTGCGTATTCAGATTAACGCCGAGTAAATGAATGAAACATGAACAAGAGGCAAAAAAGCCACTTCCATCCAATGAAAGTGGCAAATAAGGGGGATTATTATAGGTATAGGTTGTGGAGTCTTGCTCCCAAGTCATCTTGGGAGCGATATCTAATTACTTGGTTGGATAAGTTTTGTAGCGTACACCCATCATTTGTTCCATACAGTGGACAACTTGGCAGCTGTAGCCAAATTCGTTGTCGTACCAAATGTAAAGAACACAACGGTTGTCTTGAGCAATAGTCGCTGCGCCATCAACAACACCAGCAAAGCGAGAACCAACAAGGTCTGTCGACACAATCTCGGTTGATTCTGTGTAATCGATTTGAGCAGAAAGCCCTGACGTTAGTGCCATCTCACGCAAGTAAGCATTGAGTTCTTCTTTGTCTGTGCCGTTCACTAGGTTTAAGTTAGCGATCGCCATTGAAACGTTAGGCGTTGGTACACGAATCGCATTGCCCGTTAACTTGCCAGCCAGTTCAGGTAGTGCTTTAGCCACTGCTTTTGCTGCACCTGTCTCAGTCAGAACCATGTTCAGCGATGCACTGCGACCACGACGCTCACCTGAGTGGAAGTTATCAATCAGGTTCTGGTCATTCGTGAATGAGTGAACCGTCTCAATGTGACCTGACGTTACACCATACTTATCGTTCATTGCTTTAAGAATCGGTGTAATCGCGTTTGTTGTACAACTTGCCGCTGAGATGATGGTGTCTTGGCTTTCGATAACATTATCGTTTACACCAAATACGACGTTCTTAATGTCGCCTTTGCCTGGAGCAGTCAGAAGTACTTTCTCCGCGCCATTACATTCTAGGTGCTGGCTCAAGCCCTCTGCATCACGCCAAACGCCTGTGTTATCAACAACAAGCGCATTGTTGATACCGTAAGAAGTGTAATCAACGTCTTCAGGCTTGTTCGCATAGATAAACTGAATGTAGTTACCATTAGCGATGATTGCTTTGCGCTCTTCATCAACAATGATGCTGCCGTTGAATTGACCGTGAACAGAATCACGACGAAGTAGGCTTGCACGCTTCTCTAGGTCGCCTTTCTTACCACCGCGAACAACAACTGCACGGAGTCTTAGCGGGTAACCCGGGCCAGATTTCTCAACAAGTAGACGAGTAAGCAATCGACCGATACGGCCAAAACCGTACAGAACAACGTCACGAGGCTCAGCAACAGTCTCGCCGTTCATCGCACCCATTAGCGAAGTATGTAAAAAGTCTTTCACACCGTGGTCGTCGTCGCGGCCTTTCCAGAATTGGTGCGCCAGCTGACCAATATCAATACGGCATGGAGATAATTCCATTTCAGATAATGCTTTGATTAGAGGAAGCGTTTGTTCAGGAGTAAGTGCAGTGCCAGTGTAACGGCGAGCTAAGCGGTGAGTCTTGATGATATCGATAGTCGCTGCGTTAACCAGTGTTTTACCGAAAAGTAATACTTCGACGCCTTTATGACGGTACAGTTGACCAAGAAGGGGAGAGATAGTTTCCGCAATCGTTTGGCTAGTTTGCCAATCTAAGAGATGTTTCTCTGGGCTCATTGTATTTTTGGACCTTTCACGTTTTGGGGGGCTGACTCTACTTTCACTTGTAGGGGAGTGAGTAGAGCGTTGTATTAATTTTGTAATTTTGTAATTTTTATGCGGCAGGATTGTAAGTGCAGAGCCCTTATTCTGCTAGAAAAAATAATACAGATGGAAAATACTGTTTTGTGGTCAGTTTATGGTGTTCTGAACTGCTATTTATTGGCAATACGGCCTATTGACTTATAAAAACTCTCAGTCTTATTTCGCGTCAAAAAATACCTGAAGCACGTAATTCATGTAATAAACAAATTTATTATCGAATTAATTATGAACTTGATCACTTAACCTACTTAAAAAGTAAACGAGAGACCGATAGAAATGATTGAGACTTTAGAATCGATGGAATGGGTTGAATTTTGCGCTTCAGTAAACTGTCCGTTGATCACGTTTTTGGAACCTTCTATACATTGCCACTCCATTGATGTGTTGATTGCGGGCGTCCAATCGTATCGAACCCCGACTAAATAGCTATCACTTACTTTACTTCTTCTAGCTTGCCCATATTTAATATAAGGTGTGATTTGGTTGAAACGGTAGTCAAAACCTGCGTACCAATTGGATGAGATTTGTTCGGCAAACATGGCCTCCCCTTGAAAGTGGAGTTGTCCAAAGTAGTGACTAATGCCTAACGAGACCAAATCGATTTGGTGTTCTGCGCTGCCTACCCCTTCTCCAACCTGTGAGGCTTTGGTGTTGAGATAAGAGACGTGAAGTTGGTTATCTCCATAGAAAATATCACTCGATAACCCAAGTGCACGAGAGGTGTCTAAGCGGTAACTCTGGCCATAGCGTTCAAACTCTCTCTCTTCTGGTAGAGCGTAATAAGGAGATAACGCAACATGGACGTCATCACCTGAGTAGAGAGTGAGATCCACCGTGACACCATCATAGTGCGTTAGGCCTAGGTTGTTGCTATAGACTTCAGGCGGCAATCTCAGCCAAGGGTAAGCGCTTGAGACATAGTAGTACTGGGACATTAAGAACAAAGGTGCACGTAAACGTCCTACACGAAGGTGATGGTCATTCATGGCGAACTCAACGAGTGCGCGTTCGAGTTCAGGTGAAGAAAACGTATCTTGGGGACGTTTGACGACTTGCACCACCGTCCGCAGGTGTGAGGTGGCGAGCCAATCCAGCTGTAAGCCTAAAGTTGTGTCACAATCAAAGCACCAATCATCGGTGATATCACGGTGGAGTAATACTGGTGTCGCGCTATCACTTTTGGCTGCAGAAACGGTACCAAATCCGCTGATGTTCAGTGAATCACCAAGGTCTGCGGCGCCTGACTGTGCTAAGGGAATGGACCAAAGGCCTGTCAGCAAAGCGAGCTGAGTTCTATTCTTTGAGAAGATAGAGTACATGGACTTCCTCGGACAGTAATTGGGTGGGGATGTAGGCGATACCATTGGTGTTTTTTTGTAGCCATGCGAAAACATTGTGTTTGGATTCGCTAGTGATGACGGCAGGTGCTATCGCTTTGCCAGAAAATGACTGCCTCGCCCAGATTGCGGACATTTGACTAGGAGATTTTCTGAGTAACTGATGGTAGAAGGATACCCGCGACGGTGATTGGTTAGGTAAATCTAGCAGGCGCACATTGATGCCGTTCACGCTGGAAGTACGTCCACGGTATAGCATCTTTACTTGGCTCAATCGTAAAGACTCTAAATTGGGGTTCAGTGTGACGATGGCAAACTCTTCAGCTCGGCTAGGCAAGCTCAATAAGAGAAGCAGTACGATAACCGCCCATCTAATCAATATCCATTTCTCATGTACAACTCATTGCTTCCATTCAATGATAATTAACTCAATATTGCGACTCATCACCAATAGTGATCAGTTTGCGTTATCCATACGCACATATAAATTTCATATAAACTTATAATAATTGAATGAAATAAATTCAAGGAATGAATTGAAATGTTGCTCAATCGGATATCTATCAAGAGTAGGTTGTTTATCTTATGCTTACTTCCTACTGTCGTCATTGTCGCCTTCAGCGCTACGATGGTGGGTGATATTCATAGTCGACTTCACAGCTACCAGTATATAAACAGCAAGAACATATCCATGAACTTGTTGAGCGAGTTTTCAGATCACACTTATCTGGCGTTATCAAAATCCATAAACGGGCAAAGCCCCAAAACCTCCATCGCATTAGCAAGCCGAACCTTGGCCACTCTTAACGAGGTTATGCTCAATGATCCTCTGATGCTGAGTCACCCAAGCCACCTCCATACGATTCAAAGTTACAGTGAAGAATTACAGCAGTTGCTGGGGGAACTTGAACAAGCAAGTACCGCTGCTACTGTCGAATTAGGAAGGTTGATCCACACGGTCACGCATGACCTGCATGCCGAACTCTTTACCATCAGCGTGCTGGTTGATGATGGTGCCGTGAATCGATTAGATACGGTTATCTCTGATTTGAGTTGGCTTTACTTATGGATGGGACGAGAGGCTTGGCTGGCGAAAGAGATCGAGCGATTAAACTTAACTGTTGATGACTACCTAGCCGATTACTATCGCATTAGCGAACGTCAGCAGTATTACCTTGACCAGTTTGTCATGCAGGGGGCTGACAGTGATCAAGTGGCCGAATTAGTTAACATATTTTCAAGTCGAGAATTTCTTACCGGGGGGTATGTAAAGCATCAACTACTAAGAGGTAATTTGGCGGCTTTAAGCGGTGGTGAGTTCTCCAAAATAATCGAAGAACGAAACCTGAGGATCTCCAATCAATTGACCAGCTTTTCTAATGAACTTAAAAACAATCTTCATTTAGAAATGGCTAAGAGTGAAAGCAGGTTTTGGCAGCTAATTGTACTCAGTGTTGTCGTGGTCGTATTGATGTTGATTTGGGGGGCGAGCACGCTTCATCGTATCAATTCAAAACTTTCGATCATATTGTCGAGCATGAGCCATTTGAAAGGGAAACATAGTACGGATCAGATCCCAATCGATGGAGACGACGAATTTTCCGTCTTTGCGAAAGAGTTAAACGGAATTATTGTTCAGCAAGCTGAAGACAATCATAGCCTAGTGCTAGCCAAAGAGAGTGCAGAGGAGGCGAATAGAGCAAAGAGCTTGTTCCTTGCCAATATGTCACACGAAATTCGCACACCTCTTAATGGCATTATTGGTATGACCGAAATCCTGTCCGATAGCCACTTATCGACCGGTCAAAAAGAGATCTTGCAAGATATCGATACGTCATCCCACCTGCTGTTGTTACTGATCAACGACATCCTAGATCTGTCTAAAATCGAATCAGGTAATTTGGTTCTTTCAGTACAACCGACGAATGTTCGAGAAGCGGTGTTTGATACGATCAATATGGTATGCACCAAAGCGTTAAAACAAGGTATTGAGCTACATATTAATTTTGCAGATGAGCTACCACGTTGCATCGATTTGGATGACTTCCGCTTTAAACAATTATTAATGAACTTACTCAGTAACGCCGTTAAGTTTACTCAGGTCGGCAGCATTGACGTCGATGTGTCGATAGATGGAGATAAATTGGTTTGTCACGTTTCTGACACGGGGATTGGGATTCCTCAATCGAAGCTAGAACAGATATTTAAACCGTTTACTCAAGAGGATGGAAGTATTACTCGTCGCTTTGGTGGCACTGGCCTTGGCCTTGCGATCTGTCGGCAGTTATTGGAACAAATGCAAGGTGATATTTGGGTGAGCTCTGAGCTCGATAAAGGCAGCACGTTTTCGTTTTCTCTCCCTCTTAAAATAAGTGAAAGTAGGACAGAACGCTTCCAACTTGAGGCCAAAACCTTACTGATCAGTAACGACTCTAGCTACCAAGCTTTAATTGAAAGCGAAGCGAATGCACTCGGGCTCAATCTGAGAGTTGAACCAAACGTTGATATGGTGACGAGCTCTGAACAAGACTTTGAATTGATCCTCTACTGTACTTCCAATCACCATAGCGCTCGTAAAGGGTTAGCGGCGCTCAGAGCACGATATTCCAACGCCGTTGTAGTGGGACTTCACCATCATTTATATGCGCAACCAGAATTGGATATGCTTCTCAATGGGCATATTACATTACCAGTGCTTGGGAAACGTTTTGAGTCAACACTGCACACGGCACTTTCGACCAATGCTTTCCATGGATTGTCTAACGATACTCATACCAACATCAAACCTTCACCGAATGTAAAAAAGGTACTGATTGTTGAAGATAACTTGATGAATCAAAAAATTGCCTCGTTCTTTTTGAGTAAAATGGGCATTGAGTATGTGATTGTCGGAAATGGGTTAGAAGCGGTGAATACCATTAAAACGGGGGAGGCGTTCAGCGCGATTTTGATGGATTGCATGATGCCGATTATGGATGGGCTTACGGCGACTCAAGAGATTCGAAAATGGGAGCAAGAACATAATTGTGGGAGAACTGCGATCATCGCCTTGACGGCAAGTGTGCTACCCGAAGAGATTCAAAGCTGCTTTGATGCGGGGATGGACGCGTACCTTCCAAAACCCTATAAATCGCAGCAGCTTGTCGATATGTTTGGTCAGCTAAGAGTGCCGTTTTAGTCGTTATCGAGCTCAGACAGCTCTGCTAACGGAAGCCAGTTCACCTTAACGCCAGCTTGCAAAAACATCTCTTGGCTTACTTTAATTTTTTCGCCCCAGCGAGAAAGAAAGTCGGGAGTCTGCTCTGGACAGTGCACGGCAGAAATACCGGTTTGGATGATCTTCGCCGCACAGTTTGGGCAAGGGAAATGCGTTACCCATATTTCACAGCCATCTAAATCACGTTTAGCGAAAAGAATGGCATTTTCTTCAGCATGAAGTGTTTTGAGGTACTTCATTTCACGATCGTCTGTCATTGCACTGTCTGAAATACCGTGTGGATAGCCATTAAAGCCGACAGATACGATGCGGTTTTGTTTGGTAATGACCGCACCAACTTGCGTTGAAGGATCTTTACTCCAAGAGCCAACAAGCTCAGCCATTTGGTAAAAGCGTTGCGCCCATTTTGAAATCATTCAATCTTCCCTCTAGGAAATCTTGCCTAGCCTACGTCATTACAGGGTCGGCTCTATGTGGTTATGTGATAGAGATCTCCCAATAATATCCTAATTTAAGCAGAGATAGTCCAGTAAAAAGCGAACTATTCTCACCTTTTACATTGGAGATGCGCTTTAGCAGTGACCTAGGTCACTTAATAACAAGAGCAGTGGAAAGGGAGCTGTCTACATTTTGCCACTCACCGTGTAAGAGATCTCTCACAAATACGTGAGTGAATTGAGAGAAATGAATGAGAAAATGGTTTCTGTATTGGGGTAACCAATTGAAATATATAGCTTTGGTTGATTTTTGTTCGTTGTGGGGGAGGGGCATTTGTGCAAAATAGCGTTGTGAAAATAGCGCTCTGACCATAATCTTAAGTTGTCAGCAGGAAGCAGACACGGAACAGGAAAGACCCAAGGATAGGTCATCTTCAGGACGAAGATTCGATTATTCAGGATGAATGGTCGGCATGGAAAGCAAAGGACATTGGCTGGACGCTAGTAACTAGGATGGTTACACATGGAAAGACAATGGACACTTAACGGACTAAGGCAAACTCTATCAGGATGATAGAAACAGGACACCGCTTAAGGATAAAGCGATGAGAGTTAACGAGGATTGTTAACGGGCTGGATTGCCAAGGACACCGCTAGGATGGCGATGATAAGGAAAGTGCTGAAGGAATCAGCGTACTATCAAGGAATAGATGCAGGGAGCACCTATTAGTAGCTGGATTGCTGCGAGTAAGAATGAGAACCCCACTAGGCGAAAGCTTAGTGGGGTTTTTCTTTTTCTAGTCTCTTTGAATCTGTTCGATATGAGCGATGAATAGCTCGACTTTAGGATCGCTAAGTGAGCGTTTGTGACAAATCCCCCAGTACCAAGTTTGCCGTTAAGCTTTAATCAATCCTTGTCATAACAGTGGAAGCTACGGCTACCATTTTGCTAGGGATATAAAATAATAATGAACAACAAAATTCATATCTATCAAGTCTTTACTCGTTTGTTTGGCAACACCGAGACTGCGAATATTCCGTGGGGAACGTTGGAACAAAATGGCTGTGGGAAGTTCAGTGATTTCACAGACAGAGCGTTATCAGAAATCCAAGCGCTCGGAATTAGCCACATTTGGTTTACCGGAGTGCCCCACCATGCCGTTGTTCGTGACTACAAAGCGTACCAGATCACCGATGATCACCCTGCTGTTGTGAAAGGACGTGCAGGATCGCCCTATGCGGTGAAAGATTATTATCAAGTGAACCCTGATCTTGCAGATGATCCAGCCAACCGACTCGCCGAATTTGAAGCTTTGATCCAGCGCACACACCGTAACGGGATGAAAGTGATCATTGATATTGTCCCAAACCATGTCGCACGTTGTTACCTTGGTATGAACAACCCTGAAGGGGTGAGCGACTTCGGTGCTGATGACCACACTGATGTCGAATATCACCGTGACAACAATTTTTACTATATCCCAAACCAAGCGTTTGAGTTGCCAGAGATACCTGAGATGTTCAAGCCGCTTGGGGGCGAGACCCACAGCACGCTAAAGACGCCTTTTGTGGAGTATCCTGCCAAGTGGACAGGGAATGGCTCTCGCCTTGCTAAGCCCGATGCTGACGATTGGTATGAAACGGTCAAGGTAAACTACGGTGTTCGACCTGACGGAACAAAAGATTTCCCTGAACTGCCAGAGGAGTACAGGCACCTTTCTTATCAACACCATTTCGAGTTTTGGCAACAACACAATGTGCCGAACTCATGGATCAAATTCCGTGATATTGCCCTTTATTGGCTAGACAAAGGCGTGGATGGCTTTCGATATGATATGGCCGAAATGGTTCCGGTTGAGTTTTGGAGTTATTTAAATGCCAACATTAAGAACGTCAACCCCGATGCATTTTTGATGGCGGAAGTGTATCAACCCGACCTTTATCGAGACTACATTCAACTCGGTCAAATGGATGCTTTGTATGACAAAGTCGATCTCTATGATGGATTAAAAGCGGTGATACAAGGGAAAGCTTCGACCAAGGTGATCGGCGAGATTCAGTCGCGAGTTCTAGATATCGAGCAGAATATGCTTCATTTTTTGGATAACCACGATGAACAGCGTTTAGCTTCGCCAGAATTTGCCGGAGATATGGATAAAGGTCGGCCAGCGATGCTTGTGTCCGCTCTACTGAGTCGCTCACCAACCATGATCTATTTTGGTCAAGAAGTCGGAGAGCCCGGTAAGGAACTGGCTGGATTTGGCCAACCAAGTCGAACGTCAATATTTGACTATGTTGGTGTGCCAGAGCATCAAAAATGGATGAATGGGGGGCGATTTGATGGCGGTGGTTTATCCGACCAGCAAGGTTACTTAAGAAACTTCTACAAACGGTTACTCAATTTCGCCCAGAGCAGTCCTGCAACCCTAGGAGCTTACGTTGATCTGTATGCACCAAACGAGAGGCAACTAGGGAGTCGATGTCACTTGTTCGCTCGCTATTCAGATAAACAACTCGTGCTAGGTATCAGTAATTTTAGTACTACTGATAAGACCGACTTAGAGCTCACTATAACGAAAGAGATCATTGATTCACTTCATCTGGCCGATGGGCGCTACATGATGATGGATGAAGTGGGCTTAAACCACCCAACTTCGTTGCAGGTTGTTGAGGGGACAGGACGGCTTAAAGTGGCGTTGAAACCTTTAGGCGCTTCAGCATATACGTTAAATCTTTGAAACTGATTAGGGCGAGTTCGACAATGGACTTGGACAAAAAAAAGAGCTAATCAGGAGGCTGATTAGCTCTTTGTGTTTCTGGTATTAGAATTGATTAACGCTTGAAGTTCACTTCTTCTTGCTCACCTAGGTGAATTTGCGTTGTCGCTGGTTGAGTTTCAGCAATCACTTTACCGTGACGAACAGAGTAACGAACCGGAACTTGGCGACGTAGGGCATCAAAGCCATTTTCAGCAGGAAGGATTAGTAAGCTACCAGGCTTACCTTCTTCAATGCCGTGTTTGTCTTTGATGTTAAGCGTGCGTGCCGAGTTATCACTGATAAGATCCAAGCCGTTGTTAATCTGATCGTAACCCATTACTTGACTCACATGCAGACCCATATGCAGAACCTGAAGCATGTTTGCCGTACCTAGTGGGTACCAAGGATCAAATACATCATCGTGACCAAAACAAACGTTAATGCCAGCGTTGAGCATCTCTTTTACGCGAGTCATACCACGACGCTTCGGGTAATCATCAAAACGACCTTGTAGGTGGATGTTCACCAGTGGGTTTGCCACAAAGTTAATGCCAGACATGCGCAGTAGGCGGAACAGGCGCGACGCATAAGCGCCATTGTATGAGCCCATCGCTGTTGTGTGGCTAGCTGTTACTTTATGGCCCATTTCATATTTGTGCGCCAGCGCTGCTAGAGTCTCGACAAAACGAGATTGTTCATCATCGATCTCATCACAGTGTACGTCGATAAGGCGATCGTACTTACGAGCCAGATCGAACACGTAGTGAAGTGACTCTACGCCATATTCACGAGTAAACTCAAAGTGAGGGATGGCACCAATTACATCTGCGCCAAGTTGAACCGCTTCTTCAAGTAGCTCTTTACCGTTCGGGTAAGAGAGAATCCCTTCTTGAGGGAAGGCCACGATTTGAATATCGACCCACTCTTTCATCTCTTCACGAACTTCAATCATCGCTTTCAATGCGATGAGTGTCGGGTCAGAAACGTCTACGTGAGTACGAACGTGCTGAATACCGTTGGCAATTTGCCATTTTAGAGTCTGCTTAGCGCGTGCTTTTACATCTTCAATAGAAAGCATCTCTTTGCGCTCAGCCCAACGCTCGATACCTTCAAATAACGTTCCAGAGATGTTCCAGTTTGGTTCTCCAGCGGTTTGAGTCGTATCTAGGTGGATGTGAGGCTCACAGAAAGGAGCAACCGCTAGGCCGCCCTCTGCATCAAGAATATCGCCTTGAAAAGCAATATCGGCATCGTTGTCTAGAATTTGCTTAAATTGACCGTCTTCAATCAAGATCTGCTTAAGACCTTCTTGATTGCGTAGCGTCGCGTTTTTGATCAATAGCGTTGTCATGATGCTTCCTTACGCTGTTTGTGCTTTCAGCGCTTGTTTGTTTAGTAGTGAATTTAGGACAACGTAGCTAAGTGCGCCGCCTAGAACTGCGTTTAGTGGAACAACACCAGGAAGGAACTTACCTGCTGCTACACCTATCGCGACTGCGATGATACCTGCCCAGTTCACTGTTTGGAATTCTGCTTTTGCAAAGTTTTGGTAACGTTTACGGTTAAGCAGGAAGTCTGCGATGATAACGCCGCCAATCGGTGGGATAGCCGTTGAAAGGAACGTTAACCAACCAACAAAGTTGTTGTAAAGCCACAATGCGAAGATGGTACCTACGACACCGTTAATGATAGACATTGCTGTGCTTGAACGGCCAGTGATGTTCGAGAAACCAAGGCCAGAAGCGTACAGCGCGTTTTCGTTGGTTGTCCAAATGTTCAAGCCAAGAACGATGATCGCAGGAAGTAGTAGACCTTGAGCAATCATCACATCTGAAATATCGGCTTGGCCTGTTGCTGCTGCCCCTGCTGCGCCAAAGATAAACATCAGTGAGTTACCGATGAAGAAAGCAATCATCGTCACGAGTACGGCACTTGCTGGCTTTTTACCAAAGCGAACAAAGTCGGCTGTTAGTGTACCCGCACTGACGAAGGAGCCCACAACCATTGCTAGTGCAACAGAGAAGTCCATTGGGGTTTCTGGTTGAATAAGAGTGAGTTGCTCGAAGCCACCGATACTGTCTACTGCCATAGAAACAGAGTAGCTACCAAGAATCGCGATAGCTGGAACCGCAATAGCAGACAGAATCATTAATGCTTTAATGCCGAAGTAAACCGTACCCGTCATTAATAGGCCAGAAACGATAATCAGCGTGTTGGTATCAATGCCCGTCGCCTTTTGTACTGGGATTGCAAACATAGCAACACCGACACCGAACCAACCTACCTGAGTACCACCCAATAGAGCGGAAGGTAGCCAAGAGCCTTTAGTACCAAAAGAGAAACGAGCAAGAAGGTGAGTAGAGAGACCAGTAGAAGCGCCAATGTAACCAAGGAAAGAGGTGTAGATACCAAGGATTAGGTTACCAATAAGAACAGCGAGGAAGAAGTCGTTAAATGAAAGACCGGTACCAAGAGAACCACCAGTCCACATACTTGCGGAGAAGAAAGTGAGTCCAAGCATTACCATGGTAAGTGAAGCGACTCCTTTCCTTGCCGTTGTCGGCACGGGTCCCAGACTGTAGTTATTGTCCGCAGCCATATATAACCTCCGCAAATAGATTATCAATACAAATTGTGTGTAAATTTCGGGTAAACGGCCGGTATTATGGTGATCTAAATCACGCTGTCAATGGTATTTTTGATAATAAAATCAATAGAGTCGATAGTTGGTTAGTTATTTATAATAAATTCATGTACTTATATTTTTGTTGCGATGTCATATTATTATCAATTAATGGATTGCACTTTGGCATAGTCTTAAGATTTTTTGACTTTGAATGACAACGGCATGATTAGCACCCATGAATATCATTCTATAAATTTTGTTGGGTAAATTTAGGTCACACCTCCATATAAGCAAACGTTATCCTTCTGGCATTGAGCGTAATCAGAATAAATATCGTTTAGAAAGAAACGAAAACTTATTTTTTTGCCATGTTCAGGTTAAATATCCCTTATGAGAGCAAAAAGTCATAATTTGGTGAGAGGTGTTAATGTGTGAAGGGTAGTTAGCGCAATGTGATTATAGTTGATGTGCTTTTGGGAAAGGGTTGTGAAACAGCAGATAAAGAAAAGGCCAATCTCAAAAAGTGAAATTGGCCGTAATAAGTGTGAACAAAATGGGTTCACTAACAACGTCAGTTGGCTAGGTGACCCTCGGCTTAATAAGGGTCAATATACTTATTGCATCATATGTGCCAACTTTAATAGCACCATTTTGCGTAAAATATCGCCATTATTAGCCATTTAACGACATGTTGTTTGCATAATGAAATTGCATTTTGCGAATGGCATTAAATTGCTAGTGATACTTATATTACTTTTCTCTAAAGCATCACTAAGCTAGCTGTGCCCAAGAAGGCGAAGAAACCGACAACATCGGTAACGGTTGTCAATACAACTGAGCCTGCAAGTGCTGGGTCGAGTTTCAACTTATCTAATGCAATCGGAATCAGTACCCCAAACAGCGCTGCGGTAATGATATTCACGACAATGGCTAAGGCGATTGTTCCGCCTAATACCGCAGACTGAAACCACACCCCGGCTAAACCACCGATGATTAAAGCCCAGAGTAATCCGTTGATCGAGCCTATCCCGATTTCGTTTCGAAGTAATGCCCAGCGGTTACCAGAAGTGATCTGATTCAGTGCCATCGCACGAATCATTAGCGTTAGGGTTTGGCTGCCTGCAATGCCTCCCATTGACGCCACAATCGGCATAAGAACGGCAAGGGCGACGACCTGAGCAATTACGTCTTCAAACAGCCCAATCGTTACAGAGGCAAGAATGGCGGTAAGTAGATTGATACCCAGCCATACGCCACGCTTTTGCGAACTTTTGATCACAGGGGCGAACAGATCATCACCTTCATCCATACCGGTACCGGCCATTAAACGAGTCTCGTAGATCTCACGCTGAGTACTTAATGCAAACTGCCAGTCAACCTCGCCAATCAGCATTTGTTCATCGTCCGTTACAGGCATCGTTGAAAGCGAAGAGTGTTCAAGTGCGTCGATGCTTTCTGCCAACGTCAGCTTGGCGTTGAGCGTAATGACATTTTCAAGCGCTAGGTTGCGCAGGCGCTCTTTGGAATCAGCTCTTAGCAGGTCAATGTAGCTTACAACGCCACGGAATTGCTTGCGCTTGTTGATCAAGTAAATCTGTTGAGGAGCGTCATAGCTGTATCGCTCCATGAGTACTTGTGCTTTCTCGACTGAAATATTAAAAGGCAATGTGACGACTTTACGCTCAGCCCAACGACCCAATTCGTCATCTTCATACTCATTCGCTTGATCGTACAGCTCTAACTCATCTTTCTCGATAAGTTGTAGCGCTTCGTTGATGATTTCATCAGGTAAGGAATCTGCCCACTCGATCAACGATAAGTTATCAAGCTTAGCAAGAGTGAGTTTGAGCTCGGTTTCTGAGAGTTCATCAATGATCGAGTGACGTACTTCAGAACGTGCTTCTGTCAGCACCTCAATATGAAGTTCTAGCGGGAGACCACGCCATAATTGGACACGCTCATCAATCGGGAAAGCTTCGAGAATCAGGGCAATAGAACCTGCTTCTAAACCCTCTTCAATCAATTGATTTAAGATAGCACTTTGTTGATCGGCTTCGGATTGCGCGATTCGTTCAATTTGAAAAGATAAGTCTTGAAACTCGCTCATCTAAACTGCTCCGTATTGTTACGGTATAAATTCCATGTTGCGAACATAGTAGCAGAAAGGGAGCAAGCGAGAAGGTAAAAGTAATGCAAAAAGCCCAGTAAAACTGGGCTCTTAGAGTTTAGATTGAATAGAAGTAGTACAGCTGAGACTTCATTCGGATGATAATGCCTCGAATCACATCAAGAAACGCCATAAAGCTGATTGGCTTATCACCGCTCACCCATGCAAGGCCAACAGAGCCTACTGGGATGTCATAACCTTCCGTTTCTTCAATTTTTAAGCGAACGAAGTGGTGCTTATTCTGCAGGTTTTGACCTGTTGTCGTGCGCACTGAAGGGTCTAAGCCGAGTAGGTTGGCTTGTGACTCTCCGGTTGCTTCTACGATGCCTTCCACCTGTGCTGAGAATATCTTACCCGGGTAGACAGATGATGAAAACTCAGCGGCATGGCCTGGTTTCACGTTGCGGATCGCTTGGTGGTTCACTCGCATCAATACGTACTTTTCATCGGTGTACATTTGAAGACGAGGCATCATTGAAACACGCTGACCTTCTCGTAAGATGAAGTTAGTGACAAACCCGTCTGCAGGGGCGTGTACCTTAGTACTATCGAGATCCCACTGGGCTTTTGCCAAGACTTCTTGTGCCTTTTTCCAATCGGCTTCTTCACTTTTCACCGTCAATTCAGCTTTACCAATGTTCAGCTTTGCTTTGTCAGCATTGACGATCTTAGTGCTCAATTCTGACTCAATTGTCGTGATGTTGTGCTTTGCCTTGTCTACAGCAGTTTGTTGCTTGTCGATATCACTTGCCGTGATGGTGTTTTCGACCACACGGTTTTGCTCTTGGTATCGCTTGAGCATTTTGACTTGAAGTTCATGGTCGCTCTTTGCTGTAGCAAGGCGACTCTCCGTGGTTTTCACATCGAGTAACATCGATTGATGAGTAGCTTTGGCAATTTCGATGTCTTCTTTGGCCACTTGGTACGCCACTTCTGCGGCTTCCTCATCGACTTTTGCTTGGTTCAATGCGATTTGGTATTGAGTTGGGTCGATCTCGTAGATCAATTGACCCTTCTTAATACTTTGGTTTGGTTCAATGTGGATCTTATCCACTTTGCCCGTCACGTTAGCGGAATCAGGGCGCAGTTGAATGTGAGGTGATTGCACCACCGAACCGCCAGAGAGATCCATTGGCGTATAGTTGATCAGGCCAACCCAAACGAACATTAACCATGAAACACCACCGAGATAGGCGAACGACTTAGTCCCCTTGTTCCAAGGCATTCCGACCAGTCGCAGTAGGTATATAAACAGAGCCCAGACGGCTAAACCTTCTAACATTATGCCTCCTCACGGTCGGTTGGTGTGCTTTTTGGTGCATGACGCCAAGTGTCACGCAAGTTAATGATCGCTTTCTCCATATCGACGAATGCAAGAATAACGGCAACAACCCAAACCCAGTGCCAGATAAAACCAATCCATGTTAATGCGGTTATTAGCCCTAGCTGATGGTGATCCTTGCTATGGGCTTTGTTGATTGGTAGTTCGTGGAATTTCCAAAAGCCGTAGATTGCAGCACCAACGGTTGCGACAAGTACGACAGCGGCGACAACGTGTAAAGCGGTGTCAGCGCCAGTTCCAACAAACGGGACACTTAGTAAACTCATTCAGGTCTCCAAATCTCAGTGATGGGTTGATTGTGATTTGGAATTGAAAAATAACTTACGCTATGACAAATTGATTCATATTGGAGCCAATATTGATTTGATCTGTAAATGAATAAAGTAAGATTCATGCGAGCTATAGGTATATATAACCTTCGCTTAGCTGCACATAAGCGCTATCAGTTGGATGACGGTGAGTTAGGGATTCCGAAAGAGGTGTTTAATAATGCGATGACACTCATCCCTGTCTCGGTAGTCAACGATTGGTACCGCAACCTTGAGCGGCTCACTGACAACCCTGACATCGTTTTGGAATCGATGAGGGATCAAGACATTTCACGTATTGGTGCCATCAATCATTGGTTACTGTCAGGCTTTGACTTTGCTTCAACTATTCGCCGGATGAATTATGGATTGAGTAGCTTACAGAATGGTGCGTTTCTCTCTGCAGCCATCAGCGGCCCTATTATTAAGTGGACTTACCGAAATCCCAGTGTCAGCGCCGATTGTAAAGTGCACGACAGTGTTCGCATGGCGATGATACTGGTTAAAGTGATGCGCAGTTATCTAGGCGCAGACTTTGCGCCGTTGAGAGTATTGTTGTCAGGCTCTCGAAAGAACATTGAAAAGTACCGAGATTTCTTTGGTTGTGAAGTAGAATGGAGTCATTCGTGCACGGAAATCTGGTTCCATTCTGAGTTACGCTTAGCAACAAAGCAGCAGAGCAAAGTAAAGAAAGGTCGGTTAGCGATGAGCTTTTCTGATCTCGATGAGCTTCTTAATATGCCGGATCCTGAAGATGAAGTGAAAGTGATCTATGAGGTGCTTAACTACAGTCGATTCTATGGATTACCAACCTTAGAGCACGTGAGTGGATTACTGGGTATGTCGACGCAACAGTTTCAGCGCAGTCTTCGTAAGCAGGGCATGAACTTTTCGACGGTATGCGGTTATGTGATGAGTAACATTGCGGTTTCAATGCTCACTGCAGGGATTGAAGCTGACGAAGTTGCTCGTCGTTTAGGCTATCAAAACCCAGCGAGCTTTAATCGTATGTTCAAAAAGAATCGCGGGTTAACGCCCACCCAATATGTTCAGCACTTCAGCTTAGACGAGCGTTAAACCTTTCTAATCAAACTTTGAATGCCATCGTTCTTGATATGCAGCACTGTAGTCAGGTTCATGAGAATGGCGTGAGTCGTGCGTTGCTTTTAACGGACCAACCACGGTTCGATAGGGCAGAAAGCCAGCGTAGCACGTCATATCAAGATCGGCTTGGTCATCGTTTACGTCACCTTGGCTGATTTTGACCGATGCTTCATTCAGCGGCATCTCAAGCAGCATGGTTGCGTCGAGCTCTTTTTGATTGCTCAAACGAATATCCTCGGTTCGCCCTGGCGCTATATGTTCGATAAAGTGATTCAATAGCCGGTCTTTTTCTTCTCTATTTTCGACGGCAGTGAACTGACCGAGAACGACAGCGCTTCGATAATGAGCGCCGTGGTGAAAAGCACTACGAGCAAGTACCCAGCCATCAAATAATGTGAAGGTTAAACAGGTGCTTATCCCCTGATTCAAGCTGCGCATGAGTCTGCTATTGTTAGCGCCATGGATATACACCTTGTCCTCAACACGCCAAGCCAACATAGGGATGATAAATGGCTGTTCATCTTTATAGATGGCGATATGTGCTATCAGCGATTCATCAATGATATCGTAAAGCGCTTCTACTTCTGATGCCGCTTTGTGCGCCGCTTTTTTTAACTCCGTTCTTCTTGTTGTCGATAGCATCTTAGCTCCCTGATTCGTTGTTTGCTTTAGCTCTAAGGTAGCTTTAAAGTGGTTCTACTTTTAGAGCCACTTTTTACCAATGGATGGATCCAGTTATGGCGTTGATAGATATCGGTGATTTGCAAATCAACGAGGCGAATTGTACTAAGCAGGCTGCACTTTTTAATGCGATCAGAGAGAAGATCGTTAGCCAACTTTGGGCGAAAGGATTAAAGCTGCCTTCCACGAGAAAACTCGCGCTAGAGCTGGGAATAAGCAGAAACACGGTGCTCCATGTTTATGATCAGTTGTTGGCAGAAGGATACATTGAAAGTAAAGCTGGCGCGGGTAACTTTGTTGCACTGGAACTTCCAGATCAATTTGTCGGTGGACAATCAAATGCTCCACTTAACCAACATGCGACGACGAATATTAGAGTTCAGAGCGCATTTGCACCTGGCGTTCCCGACCTGAGTGAGTTTCCAACTTCTAAATGGCAACGGATCTTGATGCGTCATTCAAATCGTCTTTCTCTTCTCGGTTCTCAGGATGTGCAGGGGGACGTTAATCTCAGACAAGCACTGGCTAACTATCTTGCAAGCAGCCGATCGGTTCGTTGTCATCCAGATCAGGTCGTCATTACTTCAGGGGCTCAGCAAGCATTGGCTATAGCGACCAAACTAGTAGTCCCTAACCAAGATGAAATGTTGATGGAGCAGCCCGGCTATACGCAGATGGCCAAAGTACTCTCACTGTTTAACTGCCCATTAAACCCAGTGGAAGTGTTCGAAAAGCGAGGATTAAATCTAGATAAGGTCGAGCAAAGTAGCGCGAGCGCTATCTATGTCACGCCGAGTAATCAGTACCCAATGGGAACAAGCTTGGACATCAATCAAAGGCTCAGACTGATTGAATGGGCGAGCAGAGTGAATGGCGTCATCATAGAGGATGACTATGACAGTGAGTTCCAATTTGCTCATCGACCGTACCCAAGCTTGCAGGGGCTGGCTGCGAAAATGGGGCATCAAAACCACGTTGTCTATGTCGGCTCTTTAAGTAAGGTCATGTTCAACGGTCTTAGATTGGGATATTTAGTGCTGCCTGATCATCAGGTTTCCAAAGCATTGGAGATAAAAGATGCGATATCAGGAGACTCCCCAAGTCATACTCAAGCAGCGCTGGCTGATTTCATTCAAGAGGGGGAACTCATTCGACATATCCGAAAAATGAGGCGTCTGTACAAGCAGAAACATCAATTAATGATGGAGGCTATCGCGCAGCATTTAGGGCCACAGGTTGAAGTAATCAGCCAAGCCGCGGGACTGCATATCACCATCAAATGGAACAACGGGATTTCTGAGCATGATTTGGTGTCTGAAGCTGCTCAAGAGGGCATTGCAGTTCGCGCCATGAGTTACTTCGAACATACGCCTTGCAGTGAACGCTCATGGCAAGGTGCGATTTTGGGTTTCGGTAATGTTGCATTGACTGATATCGAGCCAAGCATGAGGAAGCTGGCACAGCTATTTAAATGTAGCTGATATTAAGGGAGTCTTAATATCTAAATGAAAGTCGGCTGAGCTCTATATGGTCAAGCTCAGCCGAAGGAAAGTTCTAGAGCTGTTTGGCAGTGCGCCACTTTTCCCATGGCATATTTAGCAGGCCAAACACGGTGACGGCGTAGAGCATCGACCAGCCTAGGCAGATAAACACCGCAGTACAAAGCAAAAGTGCTAACCCTGCCAGCTGACGACTAACCCCAGTCAGTAACTTGTAGGCTGCCAACATTGCGAGTAGATAGATAAGAACGAAAATACCATTCGCGAGTTTAAGAAAAAACTCCAAGTCGAGCCCCGAAAGCTCTCCAGCGAAACAAGACAGTACCACAACGACACCAACCGCTAACGTTGCATTGGCAGGGACACCACGAATCGACAGACGTGCTAACGCGCTGTTTGGGTTGTAGTCTCGCGCTTGTGCCCAAACCATACGAGACAAGCTTTGCGTATAGAGGTTTACACTAGCGAAGCAGGCCGCAAAACCAATCACACTGATCATGGTTTTAAACTCTGGACCAAACAAGTGTTCAGAAATCCATGGAATCGAAGTGCTATCAAACTCTGGTGTGCCGTATGCTCCCATTTTCAAAATAATCACAGAGCAAATCCAATACGTTGCGCCAGCGACGAAACAGCCAATGACAATCGCGATAGGAAAATCACGTTGTGGGTTCTTGAATTCCTCACCCATGTGCGCGAACGCTTCAATACCCACAAAGCACCAAAACATGACGCCTAGCGCTAATCCAATAGGCATTAAGCTGTCGGAAGAAACGGTAGGTAACGCTAGGTCACTGGCAGAAAAGCCGCCTTTCCACCAGAACGCTGCGATGAGCGCGAAAATCGCTAACGCAATGAGGGTTTGTAGTCGGCCTGATGATTTTGCACCTGCTAAATTGACGCCAATAAGCAGCGCCACTGTGAGAAGTTGGGCAAACAGAGAGTTATTAATACTTGTCGGTAACAGCTGCTGTAAAAAGCCTGCCGCAAGTGCAATCGCCGCGGGAACTCCAACAGGAATGACACTTAGAAATAGCCACGCCACGCTTCTTTCCAGCTTTGAGTTAAAAGCTTTACGTACGAAATAGGCAGTACCACCAGCGTTTGGATACTGCTTCCCGAGCTGGGCAAAGGTGAGGGCGATAGGGCAAATCGCGACAAATAGAACGATCCATGCCCATAACGAGAGTTGACCTGCAATACCCGCAGCAATGGCAGGCACCATAAACAAACCAGTACCCAATAAAGTCGTTGAGAGCTGTCCAATGCCAGATAGTAAGGTAATTTCTTGTTTTAATTGGCTCATGAGCACTCCCTGCGTTATCAATCACTTTCTCAGGATAATGTATCTGAAGCGGCTTAATCATGCATTAGTCATTTCGTCGCAGATAAGTGTCACATTGTCGGTTTGAATTTATATATCTGTCATTTTGTCGGCTTTCATCTCAAGATATTTTGTGTCACATTGCTAGAACCGACAGGATAAGTTGGAAGCAGGGCATTCAATATGGACAAATTTGACCATCAAATCATTACGTTACTCAAGAAGAACGCAAGGGCAAGTATCAGTGATATCGCAAGGCAAGTGAATTTATCTCGCTCTGCGGTCACTGCTCGAATTCAGAAGCTAGAAAGCGAGAAGGTAATACTGGGCTACCACGCTGATGTCGCTCAGCAAGAGAGTAAAGAGCTCATCAAGGCCTATCTCGCATTGAAGTTTGATACGTCCTCATCGACTCATAACTGCGAGGCGTATTCAGAACGTATTTATAAGATTGATGGCGTAAAATGGTGCCATGCGATCAGTGGTGAAACGGATATGATGCTTTACGTCGAAGTAGAGACAATGACCCGCTTGAACGCAATACGCGATGAGCTGCAACACATATCAGAACTTCGTCATCTCATGACTCATACAGTGCTAACCGAATTTTTTAATACTCTGCATTATGCTAAATAATCTCAATCTTAACTTGTTGCGTTCTCTGTATGTATTACTCGAAGAGTGCCATGTCAGCAAAGCCGCAGCACGTTTGCACATCACTCAATCTGCCATGAGTCGTCAGCTAGCGCAGCTGAGAGAGTTGTGTGATGACCCGCTTTTGGTGCGCGATGGAAACCAGTTGTTACCCACTCCCAGAGCAAAAATTCTACAAGATAAGCTAAGAGTACTGCTTGAAGAGTTTGATGCTTTATTGGCGGATAAACCCTTTGACCCTAAAGTGTGGCAACAAGAGTTTGTGTTGTCGTCGAGTGACTATGTTGCGCAATACATAGTGCCTGATGTCGTGTCCGTCGTGGTCGAACAAGCACCAAAAGTGAATATTGCCTATCGCTTGTGGCAGCCTGAATTTTTGGCGGATTTTGACCGCAGCGGCATTCACTTAGCATCGACCATGCTTGCTGAGAAACCTCAGCAGTTGAGTAGCGTGCAAATTGGCCAAGATAAATCTGTTTGTTTAATGCGAAGTGAGCATCCACTCGCGTCTCAGGCGCGTATTTCCTGTGAAGAGCTGACTTCGTATCCTCACCTTAAAGTAACGGGAGGCGGCGACAAAGACTCTAACGCAGATATCGCTTTGAACAAGCTGGGTTACCAACGTCGAATCGCGTTAAAGGTGCCGTTTTTCTCGGCTGCCGTGAACGCTTTAACCAGTAGTGACTATCTAATGGTGGTCCCTGAGCACATTGCCATCAATTTATCCAAAGAAGCCTCTCTCACTTATTTGCCCCTTCCTTTTGACACACAGGCTCACCTCTATTGGTTAATGTGGCACCCTAAATTTGATAACGATAAAGCGCATCAATGGATGAGAGAAAAGGTGCTTGATGCGATGAGAACCTCCCCATATTCTATCGGTATGATCTGAAATGATGCCGACTATGACTAAGTTTGATTTCAAATCATTACTTAACTGCTTTAACGTGAGTGTTAATCGCTTTTGCACATGGGGCTAGTACCCCAAACGCTGCACTGAATTAAAGGAATACCATAATGACATTCACGATTTGGCTCTCGCTTTTCACCATTTGTATTTTAGGCGCTATGTCTCCTGGCCCAAGCTTGGCGATGGTGGCAAAACACAGCTTGGCTGGTGGCCGATTAAATGGCCTCGCGGCGGCATGGGCTCATGCTATTGGTATTGGTATCTATGCTTTTATCACTTTGATTGGTTTGGCGGTTGTCTTACAACAGTCACCTTTTCTTTTTAAGTCGATCAGCTATGCAGGTGCCGCTTATTTAGCTTACTTGGGCTATAACGCATTGCGCTCAAAAGGGGGAGTGGCTGCGCGTTTAGAGTCGGGAGAACACACCAGTGTTTGGCAATCAGCAAAAGAAGGTTTTCTTATCTCTTTGCTTAGCCCGAAAATTGCGCTGTTCTTCATCGCTTTGTTCAGTCAGTTTGTTGCGGTGGGTGACAGTGTCACAGCTAAGGGGCTTATTGTGCTTACTCCGCTAATTGTGGATGGCCTATGGTATACGCTGATTACATTTTTACTTTCTAGCCCACGAATAATTGATAGAATTCGTTCTAAAGCGCAGCTGATTGATCGACTGTCTGGCGCTGTACTCATTTTACTTGCTGTCCGTGTTGTACTCACCGTATAACAAGTGATTACTTGATTAATCATCGGGCGACACTAGGGAGAAAATAATAATGATAAAGTTGGCCGTAATAGGAACAAACTGGATTACCGATCAGTTTATTGAAGCAGCGTTACAAACCGGGGAATATCAGTTAACGGGTGTCTACTCTCGCTCACTTGAGAGTGCTCAATCTTTCGCAGAAAAATATGAGTCTCCAACACTGTTTACTGATTTAGAAGACTTAGGCAAATCACCATTGGTCGATGTAGTTTACATTGCGAGCCCAAACAGTTTTCACGGCCCTCAAGCTATTCAAATGATGGAACTGGGCAAGCACGTGGTTGCCGAAAAACCAATGGCATCAAGTTATGCGTTGGCGCAGCAGATGTTTGATGTGGCTGAGAAAAATGGCGTGTTGTTGTTTGAAGCGTTCATGTCGGCGCACATTCCTAACTTCAAACGTATGAAGTCGTCGATGGCAACGCTAGGCAACATTCGTAAAGCCTTGATTACCTACTGCCAGTACTCTTCTCGCTACCCAAAGTATCTTGCAGGAGAGAACCCAAATACGTTTAATCCGGCTTTTGCAAATGGCTCAATCATGGATATTGGGTTCTATTGTTTAAGCTCTGCGGTAGAGCTGTTTGGGGAACCGAAATCTGTTCATGCAGAAGCACAATTGTTAGATTCTGGCGTTGATGGCAGTGGTAGCGTAACGTTAAACTACGATGGCTTTGAAGTGGTATTGCAGCACTCTAAAACCAGCAACTCTTATTTGCCAAGTGAAATTCAAGGCGAGGAAGGGGCGTTACTTATGGATATGATCTCGACGGCTAAGAAGCTGACCAAGTTTACTCGTGGCAGTGACTTAGGCGTTGATATCAGTGTGAAGCAAGAAGCCAATCCAATGTACTATGAAGCGCTTGAATTTGCTCAGCAGTTCAAGAGCCAGACAATGAACCCAGACTGCACTCAGCGCTCGCTGATTGTGGCAAAACTACTTGAAGAAATTCGACGTCAAACCGGGGTAAAGTTCCCAACAGACAGTGATTTCTCAACAAAATAACAGAGAGAAGCAGATGCAAGCGGAAGTAAAGTGGATCGATAACTTTAAATTTTTAGGTCATTCTCAGTCGGGTCATTCAATTGTAATGGATGGCAATGGTGGAGCGACCGCGCCGAGTCCGATGGAAATGGTGTTGATGGCAGCCGGCGGGTGTAGCTCTGTCGACGTTGTTGATGGCCTAAAAGAGGCGGGTCAAGCCGTTGCAGAATGTACGGCAAAACTGACGACAGAACGCCGCGAGAAAGCGCCGCGTATTTTCACTCAAATCAATATTCATTTTGAAGTGTCTGGCGATAACCTCGATCCTGAGATCGTAGCAAAAGTCGCGGCAGACTCTTTAGAAAAGTACTGCTCAGTATGCTTAATGCTTGGTGAAGGCATTGAGATGACGCACAGTTGGGAAATTGTGTGAGCTAAATAAACAGCGTTAAGAGCCGAGCACGCTGCTCGGCTTTTTTATATGAGTAAAACAGAATGATAAACAGTAGCCACAAATTTACCTTAGCAGGCGTCACGGCGATTCTACTTTGGAGTAGCGTCATGGGGTTTGCTCGCGCGGTAACAGAAATGCTTGGTCCGATTGGTGGGGCTGCCTCCATCTATACCGTTGCTTCTCTGTTTCTGATCTTAGTGATGGGCGTGCCTAAATGGCGTAACTACTCGTTAAGGTACGTACTGATTGGTGGCGGTTTATTTGTTGCGTATGAGATCTGCTTAGCTTTAGCGTTAGCTATGGCAAACACAAGACAACAAGCGGTTGAAATGTTGGTCATTAACTACCTTTGGCCTGCCTTGACGGTCTTGCTGGCGGTGCTGACGAGTGGGAAAAAGACCAGCTTGCTAGTTTACCCAAGTATTGCATTGGCGTTCTTTGGTGTTGCGTGGAGCATTACTGGTGAACAAGGTTTGTCTGTTGCTCAGATTGCGGCAAATATTGCGACCAACCCAGTCACGTACGCAATGGCTTTTGTCGGTGCATTTCTATGGGCAATTTACTGTAACCTAACCAAGCGTATCTCGAATGGCCAGAACGCTATCACCCTGTTTTTCATCATGACGGCGGTGACACTTTGGATTAAATACGCCATCAGCGATGAGACAGGCATGACACTCAACCTAGAGTCGGGCGGTTTGTTGTTGATCTCTGGGATCGCCATGGGCAGTGGTTATGCGCTTTGGAACTACGCCATTATTGGTGGCAACATGTTGCTATTGGCGACGCTGTCCTATTTTACGCCCGTTTTGTCGACGATAATCTCTTCGATGATATTAGGCTTAGTCCTAACGCAGAGCTTTGTTCAAGGCGTGGTAATGGTGACGGTTGGATCCTTGATGTGCTGGTGGGTGACACGCGATAAAGCTTAAGGTCAACAGACCCTAGTCTTACCAGCGTATTTCGATAGGCGTTCCGACTTTAACGAGCTGTAAAAGTTCATCCATCTCTTGATTGCTGATCGCAATGCATCCATCTGTCCAGTCAAAGCTTTGAATGTATTTGGCTGGACGCCTTTCCCCATTTTTTAAACCGTGGATCTTAATGTTGCCGCCAGGGTTGAGGTTGCGTTTATCCGCGTAAGCAAGATCGCTTTTATTGGGGTAACTGATGTGAATTGAACGATAGAACTCCGAATCATCCAGTACAAAATCTAGATAGTAACGTCCTTCAGGGGTTCTTTGATCTCCCTCTTGCATTTTATGTCCCTTTGGCTGTGCTCCTAGCGCAATTCGAAACTCTTTGACTATCTCATTATTATCAATCAGATACATACGACGTTTGGATTTATCCACTTTAACTAAGTCGACATTTGCCCAAGCCGGACTGCACAGTATTGTCGTGATGAATAGTAGCCATCGAGTCAAAGATAAATCCTTCCAAGTCTAAACGAATGTAAGTCACCAATAGAGTGACTTTCAACCAAGTTGGTCATTATAGCGTTACTTAGCGTGTTGCAAAATATGGAAACAACATCATACAAAATGTAGCAGGTATCATATATGGACACATTGACGATGGTGATTTGCGAGTCACTTAACAAGCGATTGTAAATACATTTGATTGCATACGGTTAACTGGTAGTTTTTTAATCGCTTTATACTATAAACCGACTCAGGCTAGGGACATGTTCTCACGACTCTTACTCAAAGATATTCTCTCAGCAAGGAACCAACGTTTTCTTGCTAATGCGCTATTTCAGTATCTGGATGATCTGATAGAGCCTGAGCACGTCGGTATTTTTATTCAGCCTAAATCGACGGTGCCTAATGATTTTCTTTTTAGACATGGTGAGCCGGCCTCATTGAGTCAGTATCCTGAAACGTTTTGGACTTGGGCATCCCAGTTTGATACCTCAGACAGTTTGATTCCATTGGCATTGAATACGTGCCAATGGCAATACACCGACGCGATGGCCCAAGATAGCTACATCTTTATGCTGGATAATCATCCTGAAGCGCGTACTTACCTGATCATCGAGAACATACAAGCTGCACAGCTCAATGAGCTTAACGAGAAAAATCATCTAGACGGTCTACAGATTATTGCATCACGTTGGCAATGCGTCAGAGCAGAAACAGAGGCGGCAAAAGAGTTTAAGCAAAGAGACATCAAAGAAGCGAAGTATCTGGATGTGATTAAGCAGCGAGAGCTCTTTATCGACAACATGAAGCTAGTACAAGAAGCGGCGGTGGATATTTCTAACCCGAGCAACCTTGATGAGCTTTATCGAATGGCGGTAGAGGTGATTCGTGACAAGCTGTGCTTTGACCGCGCGATATTTATGCTGCTTGATATAAAAAAACGCTGCTTTAGTGGCACATATGGCACCAACGAAGAGGGGAAGACCGTCAGTGAGCATCACACCCAGTATGACCTTCATCAGTTAGAAGAAGCTTATATTGATGCTTTGTTTGAAGGTAAAGAGAATCTCATTATTGTAGAGGATGCGCCGTTATATACTGCCGGTGATGTTGTCGGCCAAGGTTGGAATGGCATGTTAATCCTTCGTGATGGTGACGAGATCATTGGTTGGATTGCAATGGACAACTACATCAATCGTGTCCCCATTACGACTTATCAACGTCAGATGCTTGAGTCATTTGGTTCACTTCTCTCTCAAATCTACATCCGTAAGCGTCAAGAACAGAATGTACGAATGCTGCATACCAGTATGGTTGAACTGTCACGTTGTATGACAGTCAGTGA
Source organism: Vibrio sp. RE86 (assembly GCF_013114545.1). Lineage (GTDB taxonomy): Bacteria > Pseudomonadota > Gammaproteobacteria > Enterobacterales > Vibrionaceae > Vibrio. Next base: position 349,693 of record NZ_VTXI01000002.1, read on the forward strand.
GGTGTGTAAATCGGCGGTGACCTTTGCCATTAATCGACTTGGAATAGACCGTTTTGCTGTGTTTCTCACCGATACTGAATGTACCCATATGCAAGGAACGTGGGGAACCGATATCCAAGGCAATGTAGTCGACGAATCCTACTATCGATCGGAGACGGTTAACCGTTCGATCGTCAATGCTGCAAGGGTTAACCCTAATCAAGTCGTGTTTGAAGAATCGGTACCTATTTATCATGATTTCCACATAGTTGGTTTTGGCTGGACGGCGATGACGATGCTAGTTAACAACAGTGGCGAACCCATCGCGTTTATTGCCGCTGATAACCTCATCAAACGTTCTCCTTTGACTCACCAGTTACGTGAAGTGATTCGTATGTTTGCTTCCAACTTAACCGAAGTGTTATTGAGAACACGCGCACAGGAGGCTGTTCACGAGCTCAATAACAACCTAGAGAAAGAGGTTAAGGTTAGAACTCGTGAGCTACAGAAAGCCAATGAACAGCTCGAAACCATGTCAAAGATGGATCCGCTAACCCGTCTTGGTAATCGACGCATGCTAGAAGCATTGCTTGAAGACATCTGCTTCGACGCAAAAGACGAAACGCATTACTACGGCTTGATTCTCGTCGATATTGATCACTTTGGTTTGTATAACAATCACTATGGTCACATGCAGGGTGACATAGCGTTAATGCGATTAGGCAGCGTTCTGGCGCGTCATACGCAAGGGAACGACGAAGTGTTTTGCCGTATAGGTGGTGAGGAGTTCGCGTTACTGGTATCGAGCAAAAAACCAGAGAAGATCTCAACGCTGTCAGAGAGTATTCGTAAAAGTATTGAAGATGAAAGTATCGCTCACGATCAGAGCTCTGTTAAGCCGTACCTCACAGTGTCAGTCGGCTATTCGATGATGGAGTTAAAGCAAAGTGAATTCAGCTTCGACAAACTCTATAGCCACGCGGACAAAGCGCTCTATCAAGCTAAAGATAAGGGACGTAACCAAGTCATCGGAACGTTTAGCTTACTAGAAGAGGTAGAGTAGTCCGTCAGGGCTAGCGAATAGAGCGAACACACGTCGACATTAGTCAAATGGCCGTTAAGTATTGGATTGATATGGCGTTTGAAAAGCGAAAGTGACAAAATTTCAGGCTCGCGAACGAGCCTGAAACTTTAGGATTAGGTTGACCAGCTATACCACTCAGAAGAGAGCGTTTTCACTGACTGATTAACCAGTGTTAAAGCGCGAGATTCCACCACGAAGTTTCTCTGTGTGCCGCCTTTGTTTACGTTGTATGTATCGCCATACATATCTTCGTTGTGGTCCATCATTGAGAACATAGAATGACACCACGCATAGATAACCACTTTGCCTTGCCCAGTTTTACCTATGGTTGCGGTTTTGAGCTTTTCTGTCGTGTTGAAATTAGCGACATCGAGCACTTCTACTTTTGAACCAAACTGTTTGGCGGCTTTGACGTCATCGAGATAGAACTGTCTTTCCATCACATACTTTTGGTTGAACTGACCAGTACTTGCGTCGACCGCTTGACCTGCTTGTGTACCGTGTCGGCCAGAGAACACCACGTAACCACCACCGTGATTCAGGTGTTTTACGAGTGTTGGCCAAGAAGAGTTACCCGTTTGAGTAACAGAAAGATAAAGATCCCCTACTTTTACCCAAGGGCAGGTTGTCCATGGATCATCAGGGCTTGAAAGTATGTGATCTTCCATGAGCTTTAGTGGACTTCGTTGATCATTACGAGGCACTACTTCAAACATTACCGTCTCCTATCGGTGAGTATTCTTGAGTATCATTACACATTATGTGCGAGTTACAAAAATGTAAATATAACTCAGTTATTTATAAAATAGGTAGTGCAAAAAGACGTATTAGAAAAGAATGTTGTATCTAAGATACGAGCAAGGTCATAGTTAAATAGTTTAGTAATGCATGAGGGCTCTAATGACACGGTTTGACTATAACTGCCCGCTTGTTAATCTCAATCGCCTTAACGGGTTGGCGCAAAATGGTAAATGAACTTTTGGGAAATCCTTATACTCTCTCGCAATCCCTAGTCTCCCTTAGTTCATAAGTCGTAACTGTTTGAATATAGTATGGATGTCTACTACTTTGTAGTTGAGGTTTCTCGTTACCGAATATCTAACGTTTGGGAATGAAGAACCCTGTAGGGATACCGTGATTATGTAAGGAACAGTCAGTTGAATAGTAACGACAATCTAGAAAAAATTATCTCCAAAGCGTTCACTACGTCTTTGATCCGTTTTTCCACCATTGCGTTCATCGTTTTTGTATGTGGCTGGACGTTCTTACCATTCGTACCTTTATTGCTGTGGGCTATGGTGCTCGCTATCGCTTTATATCCAGTGCGTTTGTTCATTGAAAATAAAACAGGATGGAGCTCGACTCGCAGCTCAACCCTAATTGCAGTTACTGGCGTTCTTTTGCTTGGTGTACCCACAGCGATGATTGCCAACTCGTTCACGTCGAGCGTCCTCGATGCTTATGATGTTTATCAGTCGGGTTCATTCAGCATTCCAAAGCCAGTTGAAGGGGTTCAGGAGTGGCCTCTTATTGGCAGTAACTTATATGAATCATGGCGAGATGCTTACCAAGACTTTTCTGGGTTTATTGAAGATAAGCAACCTGAGATCAAGGGATTACTCACTTGGTTTGTCGATGCAGCAAGCGGCGCAGCGAAAAGTGTCTTCTTGCTGATCGGCGCCATTATTGTTGCGGGAATTATGTTGGCATGGGCTCAGCCTGCTGCGAAATCAATGCGACAGATCTTTATCCGTTTTTCAGACGTTGAACGTGGCCCCGAGCTACATACTTTGACTACCGCAACGATTAGACAAGTCGCTATCGGCATCATAGGTATCGCCTTTTTAACGGCCATGGTTTTTGGCATCGTGGTGAGTTTAGCGGGTGTCCCTGCTGCGCCTTTGCTAACGGTCATTGCGCTGATATTTGCGATATGTCAGATTCCGGTTACGCTTATCGCCATCTTAGCATCCGTATTGTTGTGGTCTGGGGAAGACACATCAACAGTGCATAATACGATCTTTACGATCCTGCTGATTGCCGCAAGTTTGACAGATAACTTCCTAAAACCACTAGTCCTAGGGCGAGGACTTGATGTTCCTATGCCTGTCGTATTGATTGGTGCGATTGGCGGTATGATGTCAGGCGGTATCCTTGGTATGTTCATTGGTGCGGCATTCCTAGCGGCGGGCTATCAAGTATTCATGGCTTGGGTTGACGCGGAAAGCCTGACTGAAAAAGCCGTTAAGCAGCACATTGAGCAAGAAAAAGAGTCTTAGTGTTTTTGACTCTTCGTTAGAAAAACGAAAGCCCACTTCATTGAAAGTGGGCTTTTTGCTTGAGCTGGAGAGCAAGTAGTTAAAGCTTTGGTAAATCTTCTTTATTGGATTTTTTCGAGCGTACTGACTTTTCGCCTTGTTTTATAAGTTTAATCAGCTTCTCTGGTGTCCATGTGATCGGATTAGCGGCGTATTGGCTCTCATTCATCCTAGATTGTTCCTCTAAGATAGAGACTCGTACTTCTGGCTCTATTTGCTCGTGTCTATTTAACCAGCGGCTAATCAATAGGTTGGCGAGCACTTTGTCCTCTGACTTTAACGCTTGCTTAATCGCCTCAAACTCACTAGATGCTTCTACTGCCTGCTGTATAGCTGGTGGCTTTGCTCGTCTGCTTAGGATCAGCATCACCAAAGTTGCTAACCACAATAGGGCGAATAGGGCGGTTAGGTATGGCCAAATACCACGATCGTAGACCGTAATGGTTTGAGCCGTTGGCGTCGCTGCAATCGTTGCCGTCATTGCTTCCGTTGTGATTGAGTTACCTGCAGCAACGTCGAGAGTTAGACCCGCTAACGTGCTTGTTTGCGCGACCTTGTTACGGCTATTCCACCATTGAAACTCAATATCATTGAGGTCAACTAGACCTTGCTGCTGGGCGATGATGACCTGTTTCAACGTCATACGAGTTGTCCCGTTGGCTAGCGTTTGGAAATGAGGCTTTTCCTGATAAACCCTCACGCTTTCTGGATACTGTATGTTCAGATCGGGAATGTGTTCCGCGGCTAGCCCACTAATATCGACCGTGATTTCACGTGAGATTGAATCGCCCACTTTCGCAGAAAAGGTTTTGCTAGAATCAATGGTGTTTCCATCTGAGTCTGACCAACGTTGCTCAAGAGTCAGGTTTTCAGCGGGTAGCCAATGGCCTTGATAGTTCGCTGGAATTGGCAATACGGTGACTGAGAAGATGTTAGCAGGCGTATTGGCGGATACTAACTTAGTCGTACCTGTTCGGTTGTCGCCGTACACGACGCTACCTGCGAATCCAATTCCTGTTAGTGTGAATTCCCCCGCTTGTTTTGCTGTGATTCGGTAGCTTTGATCGACCACGGTGACCTCAACGCCATCCAGCACGCTTTGATACTGATTGGGTTCACCAAGCGCTTCTAGTGTTATCGCACCTTGCTCGCCTTGTGTGAGCGTTGGGGGAGTGATGTTGGCATTTTGCAGGCGTCTTGGGTCGGCTTTCACAATCAATCGAGTGGCTAGTGTCGCACTTTCATTTGGGTATAACTCGGTACGACTCATTGTACTTTGCACTTCTACAAGATCATTGACCAAAGGTTCGTTGTTATCTTGCGAGACAGTGATTTTTATTGGCTTTGAGCTGACTCCATCAATTGTGAAAGCCGGTATTGTCGCAACACCTAGCCTCTGTGCTGCTAACGATATATTCCACTCACTTCGGTTGGAACGGTCACCGTTGATGATGTTGATAGAGCTACCAAAGCTGGGTCTGCCCATGTAGAAGTCTTGTTCTAACGGGGTGAAATCGAGTGAACTTGAATCGACTTTTTTATCGACGACAATGCGAAGCTGAAATACCTCATTTTTAACCACTTTATTCTTATTGACGGTGACTTGAATATTGGTCGCAAAGGCAGCGGAACTGTGCAATGCAATAAGCAGTGCGAAGAAGCTGGCAATATAGAGCGAGAGTGATTTCTTCATTACCATTTTTTACCTGTGTCTTGTGGTGGTTGTTTCTGTTGTGCTTGGAGGATCATTTGCGCTCGGATCAGACGACTCGGATCTCGGGCGCTCTCCACCTGTTGCAACTTACGAAGCTCAGGGTCGATAGGTTGTTGATTGCTTTGTTGAGCCAGCGAGCTATCTGATTCATTTTCGGTCTCACCTGAGTCTTCTTCTGTGGCCTGAGTTTGTGATTGCTCACCTTGGTTTTGGTCATCTTGGCGATCTTGCGGTTGTTCTGAACTCGATTGTTGTTCTTGCTCTTTTGGCGTCCCTTGTTGTTCAGAATCCTTGGATTGCGATTCTGGAGAAGGTGATGCCTGTTGGCTGGATTCGTCTTCCGAAGCGGAGCGAGATTGCTCGCCTTGCTGATTCTGTTCTGACGATGCGTTCTGTTGACCTTGTTGTTGGTCGGACTGAGAGTCACCTTGCTGTTGCTGTTGCTGTTGCTGTTGCTGTTGCTGTTTTGCTTGTTCTACAACGTCAAGATTGTATTTCGCATCTTGATGATTAGGGTCTTTTTGCAGGACTTGCTTATAAGTCTCAATAGCTTTGTCGAATTCGCCACTTTGTGCGTAAGCATTTGCAAGGTTGTATTGCGCGTTGATATCTTTACTACCCTGAAGTGATTCAATCGCTCCCTTATAATCCTTAGCCTGATACTGAGCCGCTCCTTTCCAAAGTGGATCGTCGAACAGTTCAGCGGCTTCGTTGTACTTTTGGGTTTGATACAGAGCGTGAGCTTGTTGGTCGTTGGTTTTCCATGGGCTTGCATAAGCGTCTTGTGGGAGTGCCAATGGTAACGTCAACACAATGATGCCCAGTAGTACGCCTCTCCTAAACATGAACAGTGCCGGAACAATCAAAAGCGGTATTAGCCAAAAACCTTGGTTCACTCGCTCAGAGATCTTTTCTTTCGAGGTTGGGTTTGTGTCGTCTACTTGGTTTGTCAGCTCGATAATTCGTTCAACATCGCTGTTTGTAATTTGAATAGGAATGAACTGTCCGCCGACGTTAGAGCTTAGAGCACGCATATTGTCGAAGTTGGATTTAGCGACAACTGGTTGTCCGTTGTCGTGGGTAAGCAATTTTCCATCGTTGAGTTGAATAGGCGCACCAGAACGAGAGCCCACCCCAAGAACCGTTAAGCGCCATTGTGTGCCTTTCAGTAGTGACTCAACATCACTGCGCTCTGCATTGTCGATATCATCAGCGATGAGCACAATATCTCCCTTCGCCAGCCCTGAATTGGTCATCATTTCAATTGCTAACTCGATGCCTTTACTCGCATCTGCACCAGGGTAGGGCATGAGTTCAGGAGAAAGGTTAGGGATGAGGTTGTTGATCGTCTGGCTATCTGACGTCATAGGGCTAATTTGATAAGCATCACCGGCGTATGCGACTAACCCAGCTGAACCCTCATTCCAACCTGAAACGATATCCATGGCTTTATAGCGCGCTTGTGTAAGTCGATTTGGCTTAATGTCATTTGCATAGAGTGACATCGACATATCCATAACGAGTACACGAGCACTGTTATTGGCGTAGCTTGGACGTTCCTGTTCACTGAAACTTGGGCCCGAAAGTGCGAATATAGTAATAACGCCGCAGATCGCGATCAAACGCATTATGCTCGGTCGATGGTGCGCGGTGTGTGTTCCCATGATTTTAGCGAGATGAGGCGCGATAAGGCTTTGGCTTTTGTTGCGTTGACTTAGCCAATAGACAAGCGCGCCCCAAGGGAGTAGCCCGATTAACCAGTACGGGTAGAGGAAAAGAAAACTAGACATGGTTCCTCCGTAGGATGATCAGCGCGATGAGAGAGAAAAACGCAACGGAGAGTGGCAGACCAAACCATTCCGTCTGTGGTCGCCAGGTCTGTGTTGCTTGGCTGATGGGTTCAAGGCTATTGATGGTGTCATAGATGGTCGCAAGCTCATCAGCATTTCGCGCTCGAAAGTATTGGCCTCCGGTGAGATCTGCAATCTTCATCAGTGTTTTCTCATCCAGATCTTGGGCAGTGTTTACTTTGCGAGTCATAAAAAACTCTTTAACCATCATTTCACCCGCACCAACGCCGATGGTGTAAATAGTTGCATTGTATTTCTTAGCGATTTGCGCGGCCTCGATGGGGTCGAGCACGCCAGAGGTGTTGCTGCCATCACTGAGTAACACCATCACCCTTTGTGGCGCTTCACTGTCGATAAAGGTTTTGGTCGCAAGGCCGATGCCTTCACCGATTGCGGTTTTATCACCAATCAGACGCAGGACGAGTGCATTGACTTGATCTGCGATGGTTTCTCTATCGAGTGTTAACGGGGTTTGCAGATAGGCATGATCGGCAAACAGGACAACCCCAAGACGATCACCCTTACGTTGCAGTGCGAATTCGCTGACCACATCCTTAACAGCGGTCAGTCGGTCGATATACTCATCATTGTGCTTCATGTCTTCCTGACTCATCGAATAAGAGAGGTCAAGAACCAACATTAAATCACGGTGTTTAGGCTGAGTGGTAACAGGATCCCCGTACCAAACTGGGCGCGCGGCTGCACATAGAAGAGCGATCCAGATTAAGCCAGCCAGTAGCTTACTTAAACCATTTCTTGGGGCGACACGCGACGTAGATTTAGGTAAGTAAGGCAGGTGGATAAGGGCTGCTTGTTTTGCTGCAGGTGCTAGAAAATAGATCAAGAGCGGCAGCGGTGATAACAGCCACATCCACCACCAGACAAAACTGATGTTATCCACGAATGGCTTTCCTTCTTTTTGGTGGCAGTGCGTTTTCAATCCAGTCTCGGCAGTGGTCGATTAACTGCTCGCTTTCCGCTACCGGTTGCTTGCTGTAAAGTGCTTGCTGCCATACATCGAAGTTTTCACTGAAGTGGCGGTTTTCGGTTTGCGCATCTAAAAACTGGTACCACTCTTTTCCAGTCAGTTGTGCGATTTCTTCTCGCGGAAAATAGCAAAGTGCCGCTTGTCGAACGAGTTCAATCGCCTCTGACGGTCTATTATCATTCGCCAACATACGCAGTGCGGTCTTTTTGGGTGCCAAGCGGCGCTTTTTCCAGCGCATGAAGAATAAGGCTAGTAGGGCGCACAATAAAACAGAAGCAATGATTGCCCACCATCCCCACGACAATGGTAGCCAAGAAGGCGCTTCAGGAAGATTTAATGGGTTAAGTGGAAGAGTTGAAGCCTGAGTCTCGTTGCTCATTATTAGAATCCGTGTAACTGTTGAGAGAGAGCGATGCCACTGGAAAGTGATGAAAAGCTAATGCCATTTTTGAGCGCAAACTGCTTAAGGTTGCTCTGGTGTTGGTCAAAAGCGTTTTCAATCCCTTGTCGTGTCTTTGCCGAAGAAAAGTCCAACCAACGGGTATCGTGTTTATTGGACACTTGTTCCGTTCCCCGATATGAAGTCTGCCCCTGCTCTAAGGGGTCGATAACTTGAACCATTCGGACACGATTGTGTTGGCTAAGGCGGCTGAGTTTAATCTCATCTGAGGCGTTAAGGCGAGTGAAGTCACTCAATAAGATGATCTCGCTCCCTTTTGGGCATAGGCGATGCAGGGCTTGTAAGCTCAAACTGAGTTCGTTGACCGTTTGCTTCGGTGCGGACAGTTGTTCTTTATGGCAGCTCACCATGCTTTGCATCAACGCTAATGCTCCCTTGTTGCGTGAAGTGGGTTTGAGTTCAACGAGCTGATCTCCGGTATCAATCACGGCGCCAATACGGTCTTGTTGGGTGACGCTCAACCACGCAATCAAACTTGCCATATGCGCGGCTTGAACCGACTTCAACAGTAGCTGAGAGCCGAAAAACATACTCGATGACAAGTCCACATAAAGAATAACAGGGCGCTCACGCTCCTCGGAAAACAGCTTAGTATGAGGTTTTCCTGTACGTGCGGTGACTCGCCAATCAATGGCCCGAATATCATCACCCGCTTGGTACTGACGAACTTCGCTGAAATCCATACCTCGACCAAGCTGCCTGCTTTGATGTTGCCCCAACATTTGAGACCACAGACTTTTCGCTGGTGGCAGCCACTTAACGCATTGTTGTTTGTAGTAAACCAACTCTTCCAAGTTTAGGTCCACACCATCAGCAAAGGGCGGTAAAACGTTATCCATCTTGGTGACCTTACGCGCTGCCAACAAGAGAAAGCAGTTTATTGATCACTTGATTTGGGTGCACGCCTTCGGCTTGAGCATGATAGCTAAGGAGTAGACGGTGACGAAGTACCGGGAAGGCCATTGCTTGCACATCTTCTGGCGAAACATAATCTCGTTCGTTTAGCCATGCATGAGCACGAGCGCATCGGTCTAGAGCGATAGTGGCACGTGGGCTCACTCCCATTTCTAACCACTGGGCTAAACTCTCGTCATATTGCTTTGGCTGGCGAGTCGCCATCACTAAACGAATAATATATTGCTCGATACTTTCAGCCATATGAACGTCTAGCACCTCTTGTCTCGCCGCAAAAATGTCCGTTTGACTGAGCGTTGGAGGAGTGACTTTGTTTTCGCCTTTAGCTTCGCCACGGTTGAGACGTAGAATCTCTAGTTCACTTTCTGCACTTGGGTAATCGACATCAAGATGAATCAAAAAGCGGTCAAGTTGAGCTTCAGGAAGTGGGTAGGTACCCTCTTGCTCAATTGGGTTTTGCGTTGCCATGACTAAGAAAAGGTCGGGTAGAGCGTAGGTTTTACGGCCGGCGGTTATCTGCTTTTCGGCCATGGCTTCAAGCATTGCGGCTTGTACTTTTGCAGGCGCTCGGTTGATCTCATCGGCTAAAACCAATGAGTTAAAGATTGGTCCAGATTGAAAGGTAAATTCACCGGTTTCTGGGCGGAAGATATCAGTGCCTGTTAAATCGGCTGGAAGCAAATCAGGGGTGAACTGAATGCGATGAAAATCGCCTTCAATGCAATCTGCCAGGGATTTAACAGCACGAGTCTTAGCAAGCCCTGGAGGACCTTCAACCAAGATATGACCATCTGCGAGCAAGGCAATAAGTAACTGATTCACCAATTCGCTCTGGCCAATAACTTGGCTATTTAGGTAATCGCGTAGGTGTTGAAGAGCGTGTGAATTCATGAGCGTATTTCTCCTATTTTTCACTTAGTTCCCTGTCGGCGTAAAAAGTTCCGTATCTGGTAACTTGATTGTACTAAGTGATGAAAAGCTAGCCAAAGGCAATAAGCACTTGCCTTTCAATTGGTTAAGAAATGGGGACGAAAAACGTGAACACAATACTGAGTCGACGAAAAGTAAGTTCTCAAAAAAAATCATTTTGGAGCGTTAATTGAGTAAAGTATTTAACGTGTTTACCGATATAATTCATGGACTGGATAGGTATTCAATACGGATGAACCGCAGTGATATGCACTGTGTTACCGACCATTACATTTTCTATCACACATTGCTTGAAAAGGCAGAAAAATGAAACTGAATTCAATCAGCATAAAACAAAAAGTTGTCGCTGGTATTACCTTTGCGGTGCTTGCGTCAACAATTATTGTTGGAGTTATGGCTCAACGACAAGCGCGAGATGTACTAGAACATAGACTTGTTGATATTGAACTGCCTTTGATGCTCGAGCAGATCAACAACCAAATTGACCGAGATGTTAGCCAGCTTCAATCTGCTGCTCATCAACTTGCTAACAATGAGTTTATTAAGCAAGCGATTAATACCACGGATATTGATCCTCAAGCAGAACGACAACTGGTCAAGGAGTTAAACAATATCCGTAGCCAGTATGGTTTGAACGATGCGTCAGTTGCAAACCGCAACACTGCTTACTACTGGAATCAAAATGGTTTCTTGCGTCAATTAAACCAACAACAAGATGGCTGGTTCTTTGGCTTCACGCAATCAGGAAAAGCGACATCTGTCAGTATTTTCCAAGAGGCGAACGGCGATGTAAAAATGTTTACCAACTATCAGATGACAAACGGTCATACGATGTCAGGTTTGTCTAAGTCGATGGATGATATGGTCTCAATGTTGAATGGCTTCAGCATTCAAGAGACGGGTTTCGTTTTTCTTGCTGACGCCAAAGGTGATATTCAGATCCACCGTGAATCAAACAAAGCTAACTCAACACTGTCTCGCTTGTATGGCTCAGAAGCTTCTAGCCTGTTGAACAAAGGGAGTTTCAACTTGATTGAGGCAGACTATGAAGGTCAGCGTGTTTTTGTTGCCAGCACATACGTTAAAACGATGGACTGGTTTGTTGTCGGTGTTGTGCCTGTTGATGAAGTGTTTGCTGACTTAAACGCAGTCGCAAAGCAAATGATGATCACGACAATCGTTGTTGCGGCGCTGTTCATTGTCATGGGTATTTTCCTAGCTAACAGCATTGCTAGCCCAATTCGTGCCATTGCGACTCGCTTTACCGCTCTGGGTAAAGGGGATGGGGATTTATCTCAACGTATTGAAGTGAAGGGCAACGATGAAATTGGTCAGCTGTCTGAAGGCTTTAATGGGTTTATTGAGAAGATCCACGAGTCGATGAAAGAGGTTGCTTCAACCAGTAGTGCACTGCAAGTTGCCGCTGACGGCGTGTCGAACAAAGCGCATACGACTCATGACAATAGCCAGATTCAGCGCGACCAGACCATTCAAGTGGTTACGGCGATCAACCAAATGGGTGCGACGATCAGTGAGATCGCGACTAACGCTGCAACGGCGGCGCAAACCGCTTCTGAAGCAACGGACAATACTCAGGTTGGTCAAGAGGTTGTGAACAAAGCGAAAGATGCGATCAGCCGCTTAGCAATGGATATTGAAAATACGGGTCAAGTGGTTGAGCAACTGGCTTCTACAACACAAGACATTGGTTCGATTCTTGGCGTTATTCGTGACATCTCTGAGCAGACCAACCTACTGGCACTAAACGCAGCGATTGAAGCGGCGCGTGCGGGTGAGCAAGGTCGTGGTTTTGCTGTGGTTGCTGATGAGGTACGTAATCTTGCAAGCCGCACCGCTGACTCAACTGAAGAGATCCAAAAGATGATCAACCAGCTGCAAAGTGATGCTAAAGATGCAGTAACCGCAATGGCGGCAGGTAAATCAGTGACAGGTGAAGGGGTGTCTGCTTCTGATGAAGCGGTTGAAGTATTGATCAATATTTCAAATCGTATTGTGGATATTTCTGACCGTAACACACAAGTGGCAACGGCAACGGAAGAGCAGTCTACGGTTGTGCATACCATCAACCAAAACATTGAAGAGATCAATGCGGTGAATGAAGTGACGACAGGAACAGCTGAAGAGCTTGCTGCGGCAAGTGCAGAGCTAAAAGAGCTTTCTGTCCGTCTTGATCGCATGGTGGGCAGCTTCAAGCTCTAACAAGGCAGAGACTGGAATAACTGGGCTTAAATCGGTAAACTTAGTCCCAGTTATTATTTAAAAGGTAAGTGAGATCATGAGTGATTTCGAAAAAGAACTAGAGCAGATGTCACAAGAGATGGGCGATGAGCCTGAAGTGGCACTACCCTCTCTAGAAGAGCAGCAAGCGATCGCTGCAGAGCTGAAAAAGCTAGAAGCAGAAGGCAAACTAACACCAGAAGTGTTAGAGCAGTACTTTGGCAAATTCTACGCGAAAACCGATGCGCCAATTCACTAAGCTCGACCAATAATGACCAAAAGCCGCTGATTGCGGCTTTTTTAATATCTGCAAAAATCAGCTCAAAAGGTCAACAGACCCTAATGACTTGATTCTTAAAGTTCAATGCGCCATTCTGGAGCCAAACTATTCCACCAAGATTTAACTGACAGTTATGTTTATTGTTTATCGACTACTCAAACTCGCGATTATTTGTGCGGTATTTTTCTCAATTTATGATTTTATTGCGTTTGGCGAACTGACATGGCCCGCTCGTTTTATCGCAGCGCTAGGTTTGTAAGTTTCATCCTCAAAGTTAATCACCCAGCACAACTCGATTCCGGCCTGTGTTTTTTGCACAATACAGGGCTTTATCGGCCCGCTCGATCAGTGACTCCCAATGCTCACTCTGTTTTAACGCACTTACTCCAAAGCTAGCGGTACAACGCTCTTTGTGGGTGGGTAGGAGTGAGCTTCTTTCTATCACATCTTTAATTTTCTCTGCGATGACGGTTGCTTGTGAAGCGTCGGTTTCTGGAAGCACGACTAAGAATTCTTCGCCACCATAGCGGAATGAAAAATCATTGTTGAATGTTTCGACTTTCAAGATCCTACCAATCTCTCGTAGAACCTGATCGCCAACCTGGTGTCCATAACGGTCATTAATCTGCTTGAAGTAATCAATATCTACGAGCAAAACAGAAAGCGGATGGTTAAAACGAAAAGCCCGTGTCACCTCTTTTGGGACAAACTCTTCGAGTGCGCGACGGTTATACAACTTGGTGAGTTCATCTTTTAAAGAAGTGTCATATATGGTGGCGACTAACCTTCCAGCTAACATCCAAGTGACTGCCAATCCGATAAAAATAATCATGATCATAAGGCTAACAAAGGCCAATTGGTGAACCCAACTGGCGATCATAAAGTCTTGAATCGTATGCTCGAAAGGGAGTTGTACGACGCGAAATAAGGCGTAAATTGCATAAACTAATATGCCGCTTGAAAGCAGTATTTTAGATGGAGCAATGTCTTCTTCGCGGCCTTTGATATTGGCGTAAAACGTAAGCAGGCCCAGGCAGGATGTATAAAGCCCGATGATGGTGATTCGAGCGTGAGTGGATACAGAAAAGTAAGTGAAATAGGTTAAGCCGATAATCACAAGAGGTAACGTGTAATAGCCATAATTCGCTAACGTTGCTGGGTAGCCTCTAAGTTGGCAAACACCGTGTAAAATTAGAGTAAAGCTAAACGCTATCAGGGAGTTCGCCAGAATTTTAGATAGCCACAGGGTCGTACTGTTTCCGTAGCTGAGAAGAAGAAATCCTAAACCAAGCATGAACAGCGAAAGGGATATCAGGTTAATTCCCTTAATATTGGGTTGCAGCTTTTGGATTAAGGCTAATCCGATGCAATAGGTAAAGGAGAGTAGTACGCACACTACTGAAAGGGTCGAAATATCTAATTCTATTCGCATAAGTACCCTCACCAACGACTATAGCGTTAGTTTAGCTCAAATTTTTACTTATGGATGAAGCGAAAAAAAGCCACCTAATTTAGGTGGCTCTTTGCATTTAAGTTTGAATGGTCAGTGATTACTTAACTGTCCAAGTGATGTTTTCACCGGCACGAATTGGTACGACCACATCACCGCCAAATGGCATGGTTTCAGCGACAGGCCACTCTTCTTTTGTGAGTGTCACAGTGTCTGTGTTGCGTGGAATACCGTAGAAATCTGGGCCATTGTGGCTTGCAAATGACTCTAGGTTTTCCAGTTTGCCTTCTTGCTCGAATACTTCAGTGTATAGCTCTAGTGCTGCGTGAGCTGTGTATGAACCTGCACAGCCACAAGCGGCTTCTTTCATGCCTTTGGCGTGCGGTGCTGAGTCCGTACCCAAGAAGAACTTCTTGCTGCCGCTTGTTGCTGCTTCAATCAATGCTTGCTGGTGAGTACCACGCTTTAGAATTGGAAGGCAGTAGAAGTGAGGCTTAATACCGCCCACAAGCATGTGGTTGCGGTTGTAAAGTAGGTGGTGAGCAGTAATCGTCGCTGCAACGTTCTCGTTAGCGTTCTTTACGAAGCTAGCTGCATCTGCTGTTGTGATGTGCTCAAGAACAATCTTAAGGTTCGGGAAATCGTTGACGATTGGAGCAAGAACCGTCTCTAGGAACTCTTTCTCACGGTCGAAAATATCAACGTCGTGCGTTGTTACTTCACCGTGTACTAGCAGCAACATGCCCACTTCTTCCATCGCTTCAAGCACGTGGTAGATGTTTTTAGCGGACGTTACACCAGAGTCTGAGTTTGTTGTTGCACCCGCTGGGTAAAGTTTTGCTGCTACGACTGCACCAGACTCTTTCGCTTTACGAATTTCTTCAGGCGTTGTGTTGTCTGTTAGGTATAGCGCCATCAGAGGCTCGAACTGCTCACTTGGCTTTTCTGCCATGATGCGCTCACGGTACGCCAGTGCCATTTCAGTATTGGTAACAGGTGGGATTGTGTTTGGCATGATTAGCGCGCGACCATTGTAGCGGCTAATGTCTCGAACGGTATCCTTTAGCACTTCGCCATCGCGTAGGTGAACGTGCCAGTCGTCAGGACGTGTGATCGTAAGTGTTGTCATTTTTGCTCCCACCATATTTTAGGTTGTCTGATTGGAGCCTAAACGCAGCGAAAACTGGGTAAGCAAACGCTTACGTTTAGGCGACAGGATGATAGAGCAATACGCCCAGTATTTCATCCTATTTTTTAGTGAGAGTCTTTGGTTGCCTATTTACTAGGCAAAACAAGCATTACTTGAGTGTTAACCACAATGCGTGGATAGATCCTGGTAGGAAGAAGAAAATCGTTAACACTAGATTAATGAGAAAATCTTTGCCCATGCCTTTATCGATGAAAACAGCAAGTGGCGGGATGAAGATACACAGCAAGATCATGATTAACTTATTCATATTAACTCCTTGTATGACAGTTTCCTGATGAATGATTTTTAACACATCCATTATCGAGGGGTTGAGCAGAAAGTCCATGACAGATTGATGTTAGGGGACGATGTTCAGCTAATTCCGACAGTTTCGCTAATAAAATCAGCTTTTTGAGAAGATACTGCAGGGATTACATAGCAGATTAGGGAAATGTAGGGACGACACTATTGTGATGTTAGGTATAATGTGAAGCACTATAATTACACGCAGCTTAGGATTAGCAATGTCAGCCTCAACTCTCTCTCAAATCAATGTATTTCCTGTAAAATCGGTCGGTGGTATCTCCCTTTCTTCCGCATGGGTTGAAAAACAAGGGTTGATGTTCGACCGACGCTTCATGCTTGCACTTTCCGATGGCGCGATGGTGACCGCACGTAAATACCCTCAGATGGTATTGGTCAAATCTAGCTTATCTCCTGACGGAGTGATTTTCTCTGCCAAAGGCTTCCCATCTCTACGTATTCGCTACCAAGACTTCAAAATGCAAGAAGCACCAGCGCAGGTTTGGAAAGACAATTTCACCGCCTACACCACCACAGATGAAGCGGACGATTGGTTTAGCCAAGTATTAGGACAGAGAGTTGAGCTGCTGTTTAGTGGCGAACAATCTAACCGAGTTCGTGAAAAGCTGGGTCACAACGTAAGCTTTGCGGACGGTTACCCAATGTTGGTGATCAGCGAAGCGTCTCTAGAAGAGCTAAACCGCCGAAGCCCTGAAAATCACTCTATGGATCAGTTCAGAACTAACTTTGTGGTGTCCGGCACTGAACCTTTTGAGGAAGACAGCTGGAAGCGCATTCGTATCGGAGAAGTCGAGTTTGTCGCCGTGAAACCGTGTGAGCGATGTGTATTGACCACAGTTGATGTGAACAAAGGCAAGTTTAGAGCCAGCAAAGAACCACTCAATACGCTGTCTAAGTTCCGAGCAAACGAACGAGGCGGGGTCTTCTTTGGGCAAAACCTTGTCGCTGTGAACGAGGGTGTGGTGAATCAATACGACCCAATTGAAGTTCTAGAGTACAAAGAGAAAGAGTTTTACCCAGACAATGGCTCGCCAATGTTGACGATGACCTGTGTTGAACGTGAAGAAATCGCGCGCGACTTCGTAACGTTTTGGCTAGAGCCTCAACACGGTGATACGCCTGCTTATCTGCCGGGGCAACATCTACCAATCACGATTGAGGCTGATGGTGAGACCATCGCGCGACGTTACACGCTCTCTTCGAGCCCATCACGACCTGGGCGTTTGGCGATTTCGGTAAAACGTATTGATGGTGGCCGAGTGTCGAATTGGCTGGCGGACAATCTTAATATCGGTGATAGCTTAGTGTGTGAGCAACCTGATGGCAGCTTCCATTTAGGCGATAAGCATGATCAACCCTTACTGCTCCTATCCGCTGGTAGTGGTGTGACTCCGATGCTCTCTATGCTGCGTTATCTAGCAGACCATGATCAGGTTAAAGATGTGGTGTTCTACCATCAATGTAGCTCGGTTGAGGACATTCCATGCCAAGAAGAGTTGGATACGTTACGTAAACAGTACTCAGGCTTGACGGTATTAATTTCCTTGTCTCAGGCACCGTCAGATTGGTTCGGCTTAAAAGGGCGTTTAACGTTAGCTCACCTAAAACAAATCAAAGACTTAAACCAACGACAAGCGTTCGTTTGTGGCCCTGATGGCTTTATGCAGAAAGCAAAGAACTTGCTACTTAAAGTAGGATTGGCTGAAGAGGCCTATCATCAAGAAGCGTTCGGTGTTAGCCAAGTTGCCCAAAAAGCGCTTAAAACAGTAACGGTAAGCGTCAATGGACATGTCTTTAGTGGTGATAATCAAAAAACACTGCTAGAGCAAGCGGAAGATGCAGGCGCGCCAATTGCGAACAGTTGCCGAGCAGGGCTGTGCGGTGCATGTAAGGTGACGGTAGAGTCCGGCAAGGTACATCAACCAGACGTACCTGCATTGCAAGAACATGAACGCAATATGGGTGTTGTACTGGCTTGTTGTTGTGTACCTGAAACCGATGTAGAAGTGGTTTCCTAAACACGTTTTTATGTAATCTAGGCTGTTAGTTAACAAGAAGCGCACTGAATTTTTAGTGCGCTTTTTTGTATCTCGCGACAAGGTTATTGAATCGCGCTTTGATTGCGACCTTGACCTTTGGCGTCATACAGCGCTTGGTCAACACGTCGATACATATCCATGAAATCACAGTCTTTTTCTAACCGTTCGGTGACGCCACATGAGATGGAAAAGGAAGGGGCAACCTCTTTAAATGAGAGCGATTGAAACGCAATTCTAAAACGTTCAGCAATATCGAAAGCAGCACGAGTCGTCGTGTTGTTGAGAACGACGAGAAATTCCTCTCCACCGACCCGGCCACAGCAGTCGGTTGGCCTCATGTTCGCACGAATGATATCGGCAAGTTCTACAATGACGCGATCGCCAAAATCGTGACCGTAATTATCATTGATGCTTTTAAAGTTATCGATATCAATGAGAATACAAGCAAGGGGTTGATGCATTTTTTGCGAGTGTCGATAAGCGTCTAGGAAATACTCCCAAAGCTTGCGGCGGTTGCACAGTTTCGTCAGTTCGTCTGTACTAGCTTGTACTGCGAGTTTATCCCTCATACTCACCATGTCAGTGATGTCGGTAGATACACCAATTAAGCCAATGACTTGGTTGGTTAGGCTGCTAATGATGGGTTTCTTGATTGCTCGATAAATGCGCACTTTTCCATCGGGAATGGCTTTGGTACGCTCTTCATTGACGACAGAACCTCCCGTTGAGTAAACGGTATTATCGCTTTCAAGAATGTCGTGTATTAGCTCAGCTTCGAAAAAGTCATAATCGGTTTTGCCAATCAAATCTTCCAACGTGGTATTAAATAATTCTAACGTCAGTTGATTGGCGTACAGGTATTCTCCTTTGCGATTTTTAACAAATACGAAAGAGCCTAGCTCATTGAGTACCGCTTCATGAAGCGTGAAATGGTCCTGATTGTATATGTCTTCGATGCGCTCCAATTCAATCATAAGATCTCCTGACGAAAGTGAGATCTAGCCAACCGACGTTGCCTTTGAGTATTTATATTAGAGTGTTTTGATCAGCTTTAGTGCAACGCCTTTCTTATATAAACATATACCTAATTTATTGGATGTGTTAAGCCTGCTCGACGTTTTCAAGTGGAATTGTGCTCTTACGCTTAAATTTGAGCTGAGAAAGGATAACGCCGCTAATCACGAGAAGCCCGCCCATAAGATGGTAACTATGAATTTCTTCACCAAGTAAGCTCGCAGCAAGAGTAATCGCTACAACCGGCATTAAGTTCATGAACATTGCGCTTGAATCTGCACCAATCAGGTCGATCGCTTTTACCCACATCCACGGTGCTGCGATTGACGCCGCAATACCGGCATAAGCTATAAGTGGCAGTGATGCTTTACTTGGTATGAGCTGGTCGCTTGTCAAGCATAAAGGTGTGAGCATGATTAATGCCAGCAACCCTTGCATATACACCATAGTCCAATTGGAGAGTGGCATTTTCCAACGCTTAAGCAGAACGCAGTACGCGGCGTAGCAAATAGAAGCGATCACCATAATACCATCGCCTGGAGTAATGTCTTGGTGCAGGAAGAAAGCGACATCGCCCTTACCGAGCATAAAAGCAAGGCCTGATAATGCGATAACAGCACCAACAATACTCAGTGGAGAGATACGTTTAGCCAGAATTGGCACGCTCATGAAAATAGCAATCAGAGGGACCAAAGAGGTGATCATGGCCATATTAGACGCTGTGGTCGTTAGACCTGCGTAGTATGAGAGAGACTGATTGAGCACCATGCCTAGCATTGCCAAGAAAGTGAGTTTCGCAAGGTATGGGCGTATGGTCTGCCAGCGTTTAATTACTTTAGGTAAACAAAAAGGCGTCAAAATGACGATGGCTAGAAACCAGCGGTAGAAGCTCATTGCGCTAGGTTCAATACTTTCCGCGGCCATTTTATTAACGATAGCGTTACCGCCCCAGATAAAGACCGTCAGTAGTGGAAGTAGATAGACCATGTGAACACCATCGCAATAATTTTGATAGTACATAGTCTGGCAGGTCTATATAATTGCATGTATCGTTGTAAAGACATTTTGAGTCATAGGAAGACAAGTTTGAGAAAGTCGGTAAAGCACCTTCACCCGTCGTTATCAATTGATAAAGCACCATCAGATGTATTTATGAATTTTGAGGCATTTCTATCAAATACTGAAACCCGCATGCATAGCCATCCATGGGGGCAGGTTCAGCTTATTAGTGGCGGTATTTTAGAAATGGAAGCGGAAGACACGCGATTTTTAGCCCCACCTCATTTGGCAATTTGGGTACCTGCTGGGGTGATGCATACCAGTTTTAACCGCAAGCCGATTTCCTATTGTTCTCTTAACGTTGCTCAATCTCTTACTGAACACTTTCCCGATTGTACAAGCCTAATTAAAGTGACACCGATTGTGTCTGCTATCGTGGATGATTTTCGCCAACGCTCAATCAATGTTGCACAAAGTGAGCAAGATAAGCGCTTAGTTCAGGTACTGCTCGACCAATTAGCAACCCGAGACACTCAGCATCACTTTCTGCCATCAACCGACAATAAATATCTGGCTAAGATATTGGCTGCTGTAGAAGAGAACCCAATAGACAATACCAGTCTTTCTCAATGGGCTGAGCGAGTACACACCACAGAAAGAACCTTAGCACGTCATTGCCAAGCCGAATTGGGAATGAGCTTTACCGAGTGGCGACTACGAGTGCGTTATCTTTTCTCAATGGATCTGCTTCGAAAAGGGCACTCTGTGAAAGAAGTGGCATTGACCTTAGGCTATAACCAAGCTAGCCCGTTTATTGCCATGTTTAAGAAGTACTCCGGGCAAACCCCGGAGCAGTATAAAAGTCGGCTACTATAATGTGCTGATCACGTAGTCGAGTCCGCCAGTGATTGCGGCTACCTGAGCATCGTTACACTCTTCGTCGGTCACTTTCGGGCTATCTGGGTAAACTTCTGTCGTGGTGCCGTACGTGCAAGTTGTTACACCGCCACACAGGCCAAGCTTGATCATTGGGTAGTTAATCACCCCGTGCTGAACAACGGCAGAACCAATAATTTCGCCTTTGTCATCAGCAGGCGCAATGTGCGTTACTTTAGAGACGGATTCGATGACCGCCGCTTGAAAATCAGGTTGCGGATTTTCTGTGTCGCCAACGGTGTAGAAACCATCAGGGATCATGCCTTCGATGTATTCAATGCCGTCACGAGCGGCTAGAGCAGGGCGGAACTCAGTTTCATCGGTATCCGTGGTTTCATGCAAGTCGATATGCACTAACACTTCTTTGCCAAGTGACTTAACCAATTTCATTAGGTTGGCTGATTCTTCGGCTGGAGAGTCTTGGTAGAAAGAGCGATTTGGATCCAGTGCTAGCGGGTTCCAGCGGTTGATGGTTTCGTATCCCCAAGGGCTAACACAAGGCGCAACAACAATATTAAACTGTTCTGAGTATCGAGCCATCTCGTTGGCAGCAAATTTTAGCGCACCATGAACACCGCTGGTTTCATAGCCGTGAACACCACCGGTGATCAGTACGATTGGCTTTGTGTCATCCCAGTTATTGGTCTTGATGCAAAATAGTGGGAAGCGCGTTTCATCGTAAGAGAGTGCACCGTATTGTTCGACAGAGAACTGCTCAGCTAACGCTTTAATTTTAGGAACGACTTCTTGTTGGTATTCACGTTTGATGGTGGTTTGCTCACGCCAAGCAACTCGCTCAGCGTCGCCCCATTTTTCACCAGGAGTGCCGATTGGATAAGTGTAAGTACTGCGCATTACCTTGCCTTCATTATTATTGAGTTGTATACCAACCAGAACAAATATCTGGTCATTCTTGCTGGTTAAAATCGCTGATAGCATCGTTATAGATTTTGTACGTAGGTCAACTAGCTAGCTGCAATCTATGCCTTGCTCTAAACGATTTTTCCTGCGCAATCATCTGATCACATATTTATCCCGATTGGTATTAGATCGAGAAACAGGATAGTGTGCCCGCAGCACTGGCGCAAATACTATGTGTCAGAAGTCGGAAGATTAACCGAGTTCTGACACATTAGAAGGAGAGGTATAACCGCGCTACGATTGGATGATTTGATTGATTGCGGAAACCAATAGATCCGATGTCTGTGCCCCTGAAATGAGGTGCTTACGGTTGATTATGATGGCAGGTACAGCATTAATGCCCGCTTCGAGCCACTGCTGTTCTGTCGATGCGACGGCTTCTGCCCAAGAAGGGTCAGTGATAACGTTTTTCGCGATGGATTCATTCAGACCAACGCTGACCGCACACTCAACAAGAACGTCGTCGTTGCTCACATCTTTGTTTTCTGAGAAGTAGGTATGAAACAGAGCAAGTTCAAGATCGAACTGCTTCCCTTCACTTTGGGCCCACATCAGCAGTTGGTGAGCTTTACGAGTATTATAAATACGCATCTCATCTGAGAATGAAAAGTCGAACCCCACCTCTTGGCCAAGCGTGGTTAGCGTTTCTCTTGCTGAAATACTGGCCTCTGTCGTCGTGCCGTACTTTTCGTGTAAATGCTCTCTGAGATTTTGTCCTTCTGAGCCCATCGCTGGGTTTAATTCAAATGGGTGCCAGTGAATCTCAGCGTCCACATCGTCAGCAACGACCATGAGTGCTTGTTCTAGTCGTTTGTAGCCGATGATGCACCAAGGGCAAACGACATCAGAGACAATATCTATTCGAATTTTATTCATGCTGCGATCCATAATGAGCGATGGGCTAGGGTCTGTTGACCTTTTGTGGTTGAATTTTGTTCGAGATAAAAGCGTTTTTATCGCGGCGAGAGGTTTGTAGCCTAGTTATTCTAAGCAAATACCGCTCAACAAAGAGAAAAACGCTTTTAGCCGAACCCTCAGGGCAGCATTTGTAGGCCCTTTCTACTGCGTTATCGGCTTATCAGGTAGGGCAACTACACCTCAAAGCCTCTGCCTTGCATAAAGAACCTACAAATTGCTGCAAAAATCAGCTCAAAAGGTCAACAGACCCTGAGTATAGCTTTCTCTCTGCTGCGTTTTTACCCAAGGGACAGCTTTTTGCGATCTTGGTACACAAGTGTCTCAATAAAGGCTTAGACGGTGAATTTGTTGAGTATCGCGTCCTGTTCACGAATATTTTCCGTCTGAGCCTGCATCGCAATATTGGCGTTCTCCGCTGCATCAGCCACTTGAGTCGACAGATCTTTAATCTTCACAGTGTTGTTGTTGATTTCTTCAGCAACGAGGCTCTGCTCTTCTGCTGCGGAGGCGATTTGTATGTTCATGTCGCTGATTCGTTGAATCGCATCACGAATACTTTCCAGTGCAACATTGGCTTCTTGCGCACGTTCAACAGCATTGCTTGCGGTGCTTTTACTCATGTTCATGGCATTGGACACAGAACTCGCGCCAGCTTGAAGTTGCTCAATCATATTGCGGATTTCAGTGGTTGATTCTTGAGTACGCTGCGCGAGGGTTCTGACTTCATCGGCTACCACCGCAAATCCGCGACCTGACTCACCCGCGCGCGCTGCTTCTATCGCTGCATTTAGCGCCAATAGGTTGGTTTGATCGGCAATATCGTTAATCACTTTCAAAATGGTTTCGATATTGTCAGTCGCTGATTCCAAGACCTTAACTTCTTCGACCGCCTCATCGATTTTTTGTGAGAGGTTATCAATAGCTCCAGTGGTTTCGCTTACTACGCTTGTTCCAAGGCTGGTGGCATCGTCCGCTTCTTGAGCTGCTGCGGCTGCCCCTTGTGCGTTGTTTGCCACATCACCCGAAGTCGTCGCCATCTCATGCATTGCGGTAGCGAGCTGTTCAAGTTCATGGAGCTGCTCTTGCATTGCGGATGCTGATTCCTGAAGCCCCATGGACGTCATTTCAGATCCGCGCAGAATTTCTGAACCGATCGCTTTGGATTGGGTAATTTGTTGCTGGAGTGATTCGGTAAATTGGTTAAAACCAGACGCCAAGATAGAGAACTCTTTGTCGGTATTGGTATTAAGGCGTTGGGTGAGATCACCTTGCCCCGTCGCTACGTCTTGAATGGCATCGCTAAGTGTATCAAGTGGTTTCATTAGAGTGCGGATCAGAACTAGAAGCACCACAATACTGATCACAAGAGCAATAATGGTGTAGATGATCGAGCTGTTGCGTAAGTCTGACAACGATTGGTAAGCGATGGTCTCATCGAGTACCACGCCGATGTACCAATCTTCCCCCGGTACTTTCGAAAAATCTAGCGTATATTCTTGGCCGTCAATGGTTGCGTGCTGCGGTTCATCTTGAATAGGCGCGTTACCAAGGAACTCCGCCATTGGCTTACCGTTGAACTCTTTTTCTGGGTGGGCGATGGTTGTGCCGTCACCGGCGACAATAAATACGTATCCCGCGTTGAATAGGTGCACCTTGTTAACGACTTCCGCCAGTGCCGCTAAACTCACATCATAAAAGATGGCACCAATGAATTGGCCTTTGTTTCGAACAGGGGTCGCGATAGAGACCAGTATCTCTCCCGTCGCGGAATCGGCGTATGGTGCGGTAATCACAAGTTTGCCGGAGTTCTTAGCATCAATATACCAAGGTCTGACTCTAGGGTCCCAGGTGGGTCCAGGGTTCCATGAAGGGTCATTGTTGATGTTTGAGCCATCTTTTTCGAAGCCCAATCCAGCCAACAAAAACGTTTCTTTAACGATAGGGCGAGTAATGACGGCGGTTACCGCGCCTGGTGAAAGGTCAACTTCAAGCATGCTGGTGGCATAGGCGGCAATGGCTTTGCGTCCATTAATTTCGGCTGCGGTAGTGTCTCGAACGCCATCAACGATTTCGGTAACGCTTGAAGTGACTTGCGCTTCGATCTCACTTTTGACGGTATAGTATTGTTGAAGAGTAAGCAGAGTGACGGTTACCAGCAGAAGGATCGAGGAGGCGGCAACAATCTTATGGCTGAATTTCATTTCTGAATCCTTTCTTATAGATAAATGGATTATCTATAGATCTATAGTTATGAAATGAGTGTTCAGCCAGAAATTATTAGTACTTTTCTACGATTTAGCGCCCTAAGACCGCTTTTTCCAAACTTGCAAATAGGGTGTCGTTTCCTTCAAATAGTGTTTCAACAACAAAAGGACGTTTCTTCCCTGACTGCATGAGTTTGTTAGCTTCTCTGACTCTCAGCGCCAGTTGAAGCTCGGCAGGCAAGTCCGATTCTGTGTCTGGGCGCCACTGGGAAATACGCTGGGCAAGTTTGCTGCTGGTTAACTTTGGAGTGAGTTCTGTTAGCTCTTGACGGAGGACAGCAAGTAGGTCTATATGCTTTTCTCTGTCTGCGTGGTAGCTTTCAAGGCGATTGAGTAATGCGTGAGTCAACTCGTTAAGGCTTACAAAGCCCGCTTGCTGTGGAAGTGCATGAGCGACGCGAGATGAGAGTTCGACACGGCTTACTCGACTGTTTGGTGTCATCGTCAGTGAAGTTAGCGTATCAAAAGGCAGCCAAAAGTGCTGACCGGGTTCAATGGCATGCTCTTGTTTCCCCAGCTTTACCAACACGAGTCCTTCACGGACGCAAATCAATTGATGCTTTAATGATTTTTTGCGTGAGGTACAAACAAGAAATTCATTAAGTTCGGTCTGATAAGAAATCGCGTAGTGCATGGTGTCGCTCATTAGTTTTGGGGCGCTAAGGTTAACGCTTCTTGATACAAAAGCCAACTTTGTGCAATCAACTGCTCAATTTCTAATAAATATTCTGGTCTGACCTTACTATTTCTGCGAGAACTATAGCTGCCAAGAGACGTTTCTATGCGTAGAATAGGCGCGCTTTCTATTTAACGATTAAAATAATGACGACAAATACAGACCCATTTATTGAGATTCGTCCATATAATGACGATGAGATCCCAGCGGCGATTGATCGCTTAGTAAACGATGAAGAGTTCATCAGCGCGATTCTTCAACACCGTTTTTCAAACCATGCTGGTTGGTTTAAAGCTTTAATGTCACCTGTGGTGAAAATCTACCTCAAAATGAAATGGTCCAAGCTGAATTCAGTTGAGACTATTCAGACAGAAGTGAAAAAGTACTTAGACCAAACTTTGAAATCGACCACGAAAGGCGTGAGCTACAGTGGCCTTGAAAAACTGGATCCTCAACAGGCGTACTTATTTGTCTCAAATCACCGTGACATCGCGATGGATCCTGCATTGGTTAACTATGGCTTGTTCCAGAATGGTCATAAGACAGTGCGCATTGCCATCGGTGATAACTTACTGAAAAAGCCTTGTGCGACTGAATTGATGAAGCTAAATAAGAGCTTTATCGTAAAACGCTCCGCAAAAGGCCCGCGTGAGATGATGAAAGCTCTCGGTACGCTTTCTGGTTATATCAAACACTCTTTAGATACTGGGCATTCAATTTGGATTGCGCAGAAAGAGGGTCGCGCTAAAGATGGTAATGATTTCACCGATCCTGCTATCTTGAAGATGTTCCATGTTGAAGGACGTAAGCAGAAAGTTGCCTTCCCTGAGTATGTGAAATCACTGAAAATCGTGCCAGTCGCAATCTCGTATGAAAACGATCCTTGTGATATTGCAAAAGCTGTCGAGTTGCATGCTAAAGCCTCTGAAGGTAGCTACGAAAAAGGCGAATTCGAAGATATTGAAAGCATTATTCAAGGAATCATTGGCGATAAAGGCCGTGTTCACGTGGCATTTGGTGATGTAATCGAGCAAGATTTTGAAACGCCAGATGCATTGGCTGAGGAGATTGATCGTCAAGTTCATGCTAATTACAAATTGTTCCCAATTAACGAGCTTGCTGCAGGTAACGAAGACGTTGAGTCATCAGTGAAAGCAGCGTTAACGGATAAGCTGAAACAGCTACCAGAGGGTGCTCAACCTTATTTGGTAGCAAGTTATGCTAACCCAGTTAAAAATCAGCCTCAGTAAACGAATCACGTTTAATTAAATGAAAAGCCTTACAGATTTTGTAAGGCTTTTTTGATTGGTGCGGGGTGGTTTTAGTTTGTAGCAGTCGCTAAGAATTGAGTAAAGCTAGCCCAAGACTTCTTATCAGCGTCTTCACGGTAACGTGGGCTGCCAAATACGGTAAAGGCGTGCGGTGCCCCGCTGTAAGTGATCATTTCGTGTTTGACGTTCGCCTGTTCAAGTTCTGTGGCTAACCCTGCGAACTGCGACATAGGAATCGCGCTGTCTGCTGTTCCATGAAGCACGAGTATTGGCGCGGTCGTTTCAGCATAAGACTGTCCTTCCGGAGTAGAGAGCCCGCCATGGAAAGTGACAAAGCCTTTGGCTGGTAGTCCTGCACGTGCAGATTCCAAAACAGCTGCTCCACCGAAACAGTAACCCATCACTACGGTGTTATCGGTATTGCCACCTAACGACGCAGCAAACTCTAGGCTGCCTTGCATTAGCGCTCGTAACTTCTCTCTGTCTTTGTACAGCTCGCCAGTATGCTGCTTCTTATCTTTTACTTCGGTTGGTCTTACGCCTTTCCCAAATAGATCCGCAGCGAAAACGTTATAGCCTAAATCGTTGAGCATCTTCGCTCTTTTCATCTCGTAGTCGGTTAAACCATCCCAGTCATGTATCAGTAGAACAAGGGGAGCATTGTCATCTACTTTTGCCCAGTAGCCCTCGTATTCACTACCATTTACATTGTAAACTTTATCTACTCCCGCAAAGGTTACAGAGCTAAATATTGCTAACATCCCAGCTAAACACGTTTTCATAGAACACCTCCATTTGTCGTAGAAGTGTAGTACGTAAATGAGAATGGCAAGCGATCACTTTATGAAGTGGGTTGCGTTATTGGAATAGAAGCAACAAAAAAGCCTCCCGAAGGAGGCTCAACTTACAAGGAAAAGAACTCTGTTGATTACATTGCTTCTTCGAAGATCTTAGAGATTTCTTCGTGAGTCGCTTGTTTAGGGTTCGTGAAGCCACAAGCGTCTTTCAGTGCGTTATCTGCAAGTGTTGGGATGTCTTCTAGTTTCGCACCCAGCTCTTTGATACCAGCAGGGATACCAACATCTTTCGCTAGGACGACGATAGCGTCGATTGCTGCTGCCGCGCCTTCTTCACCAGACATGCCTTCTACGTTTACGCCCATTGCTTTCGCGACGTCACGTAGACGCTCTGGACATACTTGTGCGTTGTAACGCTGTACGTGTGGCAGAAGAATCGCGTTACACACACCGTGTGGTAGGTCGTAGAAGCCACCTAGTTGGTGCGCCATAGCGTGTACATAACCTAGAGACGCGTTGTTGAATGCCATACCTGCCATGAACTGAGCGTAAGCCATTTGCTCACGAGCTTCGATATCGTCACCGTTCTCTACTGCAGTGCGCAGATGTGCTTGAATAAGTTCGATTGCTTTGATTGCGACAGCATCAGTAATTGGTGTCGCTGCGATAGAAACGTAAGCCTCTACAGCGTGCGTTAGCGCGTCCATACCCGTCGCTGCTGTCAGAGAAGCAGGTTTTGCCAACATAAGCTCGGGATCGTTAACAGAAATAAGTGGTGTTGTATGCTTATCAACAATCGCCATCTTAATATGACGATCTTCGTCAGTGATAATACAGAAACGCGTCATTTCAGAAGCGGTACCCGCTGTTGTATTAATCGCAATCAGTGGCAGCATTGGCTTAGCCGATTGATCAACGCCTTCGTAATCAGCAATTTTTCCGCCGTTTGACGCAACAAGTGCAATACCCTTCGCACAGTCGTGAGGTGACCCACCACCAAGCGAAACAACAAAGTCACAGTCGTTATCGGTAAGTAGCTCTAAGCCTGCATTTACGTTACTGATCGTTGGGTTTGGTTGTGTGCCGTCAAAAACCACAGTCTCAACGTCTCGTTCTGACAGCAAATCTTGAACTTGTTGTACAACGCCGATTTGGTTCAAAATTTTGTCAGTAACAATAAGACCTTTCTTGAAGCCTTGTGATTGAATGCTATCTGCTGCGTCTTTTAAACAGCCTGCACCCATGAAGTTCACTGTAGGGATGAAAAATGCACTTGTCATTGGATTGCTCCATTCTTATAGGATTTAGAAACTGCATTTAGATTCGCATAACTATTCCTATCTCAATGTTGATCTTGGACAATTAACCCACCCGAAAGTGGTATATTCCATAATGAATTGTGAAGTGGCTCATGTTGCATATTTACAACATGGAAAGTTGTTAAATTTTAATGACTTATCGCAATCGTTTGCGGATATTTTTAAACTGAAGGGCGTGTATCTCTGAGATTGATGCGCCGCTATAAAGGGAGAAATAGCAGAGCGCACCAATGTAACTTTGGTTGATTATTCATCGGCTTGGGGATCAGGAAGCTCGGGAGATTCTATCGTTTCGTCGATAAGTTCTTCTTGTTCATCATCGGCATAATTTCTGACAACAAAGGGGATAAGCATCACGTTGGATGGAAAAAAGCGCTTCATAGACAACTCCTATTGAGGTGAGCGACGGTGTCAGTGTCACCCTTGTGATGTGAACGAGCGTTGTCTTAGGTCATTTTTTAGGCTAGGTAGTGGAACCGATATCGTATATTGAGTTTGCGATCACAACCTTGAAGATTATAGGCGATTGTTAGATCTCGCTTTTTATTACCAAAGTTTTAGACTAGTGCGCCTAAACATCAGGAGAAGCAGATGAAGTACGATTGGATCTTGTTCGACGCAGATGAAACCTTGTTTCATTTTGATGCGTTCAAAGGAATGCAACTCATGTTTTCGCGCAAAGGCGTCACATTTACTGAGCAGGATTTTGATCACTATCAAACGGTCAATAAGCCTCTTTGGGTTGAGTACCAGAACGGCACCATTAGTGCTGATGAACTCAAACATACCCGTTTCCAGGAATGGGCAGATAAGCTTGAAACCACAACGGCAGAACTAAATAGTGCCTTTTTGGAAGCGATGGCGGACATATGTACATTGTTACCTGGGGCGAGAGAGCTTATGGAAGCTATCCACGGTCGCGCTAAAATGGGCATCATCACTAACGGATTTACGGAATTACAAGCGATTCGTTTAGAGCGTACCGATATGACTCACTATTTTGAACACGTCATCATTTCTGAACAAGTCGGCATTGCAAAACCCGATCAAGGTATTTTCCATCATGCATTCGAACAGATGGGTATGCCGTGTAAAAGTAAGATTCTTATGGTGGGTGACAACCAACACTCCGATATTGTTGGCGGGATTAATGCGGGTATTGCAACATGTTGGTTAAATAGTTTCGGAGCTTCGGCTGATCCAAGTATTAGCCCCGATTATACGGTTGCTTCATTACATGAGTTAAAGGCGATACTTGTCGCTTAACCTCGTATTGATCTGAACCAGTCTTTATTGAGTACAACCGATTACTAAATAAAGGCTGGAGAGTGATTATGTCAGTTCAAGGAAAAATAGTCGATGTTGATGCAAAGCACGGATACGGATTTATTGAAGAGGCGATAGGGCATCAGCGCGTGTTTTTTCATCTCGGAGATATGTGCAGCGCACAGTCATTTCCGCATGTCGATGATTCAGTAAAGTTTGATATCGAAAGCGATGCGCATGGGTGTCAGCTTGCACTCAACATCCACCTCTCTTAGTTACTAAAGTAACACTCTCTCGAATTTCGCCAATTCGTGTCCCAGGTCAAAAAATAGACAGAAATGGATTTTGTATATGTGTGTAGTATCTTATGTGTGCTATAGATACTAAGAAACATACTAAATAATGGGCAAAATAGTCCAACAGGCTAGGTAAGGAATCCATAATGTCAATACAAGGAACCATTGCACACTGGGATCAGAGCAAAGGGTATGGCTACATATCGGTTGCTAATCAAGATACCCAGATTCGCTTTCATATCAGTGATTTACAAAACTCCTCTCAGGTGCCATGTGTCAGTGAACCTGTTGTTTTCCGGCTAGGATCTGATAGTGAAGGTGGTATGAGAGCCATCCACGTCGAACGACCTATCATTTTCAATTTCTCTTTGGCCATCGCCGTCTGGTTTTGCAGTGCTTTACTTGGCAGTGTATTTCTACTCGATTTTCCGCTAATAGCCTGTGTTTTCTATCTCGCGATTAGCATGGTGACTTATATTGTGTACGCGTTAGATAAGCATGCGATGCTTGTCGGTGGTTGGCGTATTCCTGAAATCAGTTTCCATATTCTGAATCTTTTGGGTGGGTGGGTTGGCGCTCTATTTGCTCAGTCATTCATGCATCACAAGTATCATGATTTAGGCTTCAAGTTCTTATTTTGGTCGACGTTAGTTCTCAATATTATGCTGTTTTGTTGGCTATTGACTGCGGAAGGAGCGCTATTTTTGCAGCAGTTCATCTACAGCTTGCGTGTTAGTTAAAGGGTTAACCAACAATTGTTATGATATTTATTGCAACCTATATAATTAAATACTCTATAAAGGTACCCATTGGTACCTTTCTTTATTTCTAAGTCAAACTAATAAGTCATTGAAAAATTTGTTTATTGCAATGAATGCATATTATAAACCGAATTATCCTTACTAACTGTGTAAGAAATTACCCTCTATTAAATTCGAATTATTTGAATAACAAGTGCAATTAATTTTAATTCTTTCTGGTCTTTTAATACGTAACATTTAGATATTCGAGCAGCGGAGTTTGGGCTCGTTTTGAAATGACTCTACGCACAGTGGAGTATTAAGGTAACCAAGGAGTCAGTTATGATTAAGGTAATGAGTTTAGCAAGCGTAATGTTGTTTAGTTCAGTGGCAGTCGCAGGTTTAGGTGGCGCATCACAAACCATCATTAGTAGTGAATCGATGAACGGTGAAGCTGTTGGTTCGCGTGATGCGGCTTTAGCGGCTGGTAAAACAATGATCATGGAGATCAACGAAAAATCTCCTTATGAACTAAGCCGTTCTGTGCATTATTCATCAAACAATCAAGTTGACGTCAACTCGTTTGAGTTACGCGACTCGCATGTAACAGTAAATGAAATAGTAACAAGCGACGGTAGTATTGCTTATCAACCAGTGATCAATGTGAGCTATGAATATAAAGCTCGTGATCGCGACTAATATATACGAATTCAGTTTTTGCTAGCACGAAAACAGAAAAGCCCAAGCGATTGCTTGGGCTTTGTTTTATTCATGGTATTAGCTTTCTGCTTTAACCATTTCTGGTTGCTCGTCAGAGCGTGCAGCTTCAAGCATTTTACGAATAATAACCGATGAGATAAGTGCAATCGCAACCATCACGACCGCAAGAATGGTTAATAATTGGAAGTATTCACCGTAGACTGTCTGAACAACCTCTTGGGTGATCTCTTGGCCTTTTTCAAGCGCGATAGACGTAGAGAAAACCGCACCAACGATGCCTGATAGCGCCATCGCTACAGAGAAGAGTGAAACCGAGAAGCCTTCAATGTGTTTTGGCGTTACCGACAGAATGAATGCAACCACTAGGCTACCCACAATCACCTCTGCGAACGCTTGGAAGAAGTGGATTGCTAAGAACACTTCTGGACGAATAATGACGTCTTCACCCACATTCATTACTGCCATAGTGAGAATACCGAATGCGATAGCTGTGAAGATGAAAGCAAAACCGATCTTCGTTGCCGTCGAGAAGTTAATGCCTTTTTTCTCTAGAGAAGAGAATGTCATGGCAATGACCGGACCTGCGACGATACACCACAATGGGTTCATTGCCATTGATGCTTCAGGAGCGATTGGAATCAGGTTAAACAGGTCACCACGCATAGTATTAATGGTTACCATCGTCATAGACGTCATCATTTGACCGTAGTAAACAAAGAAACACGTTGTTAATACCGTCATGATAAGAATTGTACCCATCTTCAATGCATCAGATTTTCCTGATTTAAACATCAGAGAGATGAAGTATAAAATCGCTGCAGCGCCAATCGCGTAAACGATGTTTTGGCCAATATCCATGTTCGAGAACATGAAGAAGACCAAACCTACCATCGCAGCTGAAAGACCAAGGAACATTACCCAGTTTTTAGTGCTAACTGGTTGTTGATCAATCTCTGCGCCAACACCGACTAGTTGTTTATTGAAGACAACAAGAACCGCAAAAGCAAACGCTGCCATTACTGCTGACAAGGTGAAACTGCCGTGGAAGCCAATCACAAGTACGAACATTGGGAACAGGTATTGGCCTAGTAGGGCACCGACGTTGTTCACCGAGTAGTTCACAGGGTAACCGTTTTCAAAGTCTTCTTCGCTAGAAAAAGTGCGTTTGTAGAGGCTTGGGTAAGAAGGAGACATAAGGCCACGCGCGTAACTTGCTAGTGCAATACCCACTAAAGCCATTGGAACATTGGTCGCTGATGCGCCAAGAACCAGTAAAGTGTAACCCGTCGCAAACGTACCATAAGCAATCGTCAAAGAACGGTAGGCACCTAAGAATTTATCTGCTATAAAGCCGCCCGCAATCGCAAATAGTGGCCCGATAGAAGAGAAGGCTCCGACAACCATCATAGTGTCTGCTTCGCTATACCCAAGATCTTCTAAGAAGAAACGGGTCAAAATTACCATTACACCATAGAATGATAGGCCAAACATCGCTTGGCAGAACATCATTGATTTGTTGAGTTTATTCCACATAATAGTCTCACATTGTTGGTATAACACAGAATTAACATCTAAATAATTAATTAGATGTGGTATGTTGTATTTTGAAACAATTATCGCAGAATCCATATTTGATGCACGAAATTTTCTCAAATTCGCATAAATTTTTATAATGAAATTGATCTAAATCGTTTGCGTGAGAAAGTTTTGTTTCAAATCTTTGATGAGAAGAGGCGGCAAAGCGATACTTTGGGAGCTATGTTTGTGTTAGCCTCCCGCACAGCTGTACTAAATGTATAAGGAATGTAAAGCAATGAAGGTTTTTAGTAATTTCGATAGTGGTAGCATTGAAGTCGTTAGCATCGAGAACAAAGAGCAAATTCAGCTCAAAATCCCTAACGATAATCAATCTGAATTTTATCAATGGTTCCACTTCCGTCTAGAGACTGAAGCTGAACAATCGCACACAATCTCGCTGCTTGATCTTAAGAACTCTGCCTACCCTGAAGGTTGGAAAGGCTATGACGTTGTTGCCTCATACGACCGCGAAGAGTGGTTCCGTATCCCTGCTGAGTTTGATGGTGATACACTAACATTCACTGTTATTCCTGAGCGTAGCTCTATCTATTTTGCTTACTTTGCTCCCTATACTTACGATCGCCACCTTGATCTTCTGCACATGGCACAATCTGCTCACCATTGCCACCTAGAGACGCTTGGTCAGACTCTGGATGGGAATGACATGAGCTTGCTCACTTTTGGTGAACCAGAAGAAGGCAAGAAGAAAGTATGGTTGATCGCTCGTCAACATCCAGGCGAAACCATGGCTGAGTGGTTCATGGAAGGTTTGATTCAGCGCCTATTGGATGAAGATGACGTGACAGCGCGTGCATTGCTTGAAAATGCCGTGCTTTATGTCGTTCCAAACATGAACCCAGACGGTGGGATCCGAGGCCATCTACGTTGTAACGCGATCGGTGTTAACTTAAACCGTGAGTGGCAAAACCCTTCAATGGAGCGCAGCCCAGAAGTCTACTTGGTTCGTGAGCGAATGCTTGAAACGGGCGTAGATATGTTCTTGGATATTCACGGTGATGAAGCCATCCCATATAACTTTGCTGCAGGCTCTGAAGGTATTCCATCTTATGACGAGCGTTTAGCGAATCTTGAAACATTATTTAAACAGGCGCTTCATACTGTGACGCCAGAGTTTCAAGATGAATTCGGTTACGATAAAGATGAACCAGGCAAAGCGAATCTAACGGTAGGGTCTAACTGGGTTGGTGAGCAGTTTAAATGTCTGTCTTACACCATCGAGATGCCGTTTAAAGACAATAACGACTACCCAGATCCATTGTATGGTTGGTCACCGGAGCGCAGCGTTAAGTTTGGACACGATACGCTGGCTGCAACGTTAGCGGTAGTGGATAAGGTTTAAGAACGCTTCTTTGAACCCCTTAAACGAAAAGAGCAGCGATTAACGCTGCTCTTTTTATTGTGACGAATTACATTGTTCGCGTGGCTTTATTCACATGGTGGGGACATATGAATCACCGCCAAGCCACCAAGTGACGTTTCACGGTATTTTTTGTTCATATCTTTACCCGTTTGATACATGGTAGCGATCACTTTATCTAATGAGATAAGGCATTTGCTGGTGCGTTTAAGCGCCATACGAGAAGCATTAATCGCTTTCATTGCACCCATCGCATTACGTTCGATACATGGCACTTGAACCAAACCACCAATTGGGTCACAGGTCATTCCCAACGAGTGCTCCATTGCAATCTCAGCGGCAATACAAATTTGCTCGTTGCTACCACCTCTTAAAGCCGTTAATCCAGCGGCAGCCATAGAAGATGAAACGCCCACTTCACCCTGACAACCTACCTCTGCTCCAGAGATAGACGCATTGGTTTTGTAGAGAATACCAATAGCACCAGCGACCGCTAAGAAATCTTTTAACTGCTTAGTATCTAGCTCTTTGATAAAGCGGTGGTAGTACATCAGAACCGCAGGGATAACACCTGCAGCGCCGTTTGTCGGAGAGGTGACGACTTGACCACCTGCTGCGTTTTCTTCACTGACTGCAAAAGCGAATAGGTTAATCCAATCCATGATTTCCATAGGATCGTTTTCGATTGCTGCATTTGCTTCCAGCTTTTTAAGAAGGTTAGGGGCGCGGCGGGTGACATCTAGACCACCTTCCAAAATCCCTTCTGTTTCAAAGCCGCGCTGCATACACAGTGACATCACCTTCCAAATCTGTTCAGCCTTGCTAGTGATTTCGTCTTGGTTGAAAAAGTTTTGCTCGTTTTGCAAAATCATCCCGCCCAAGCTGAGGCCATTCTTTTCGGCCATTTCGAGCATTTCATCGGCGCTGGTAAAAGGAAATGGCACTTTAACGCTACTTTCGCTTCCGCCATTCTCTAACTCTTTGGCTGTCGCAATGAAACCGCCACCGATAGAGTAGTATGTTTCGTGTATCAGTTGAGTGCCTAAAGAGTCGTAGGCGGTGATAGTCATACCATTCTCATGCAACGGAAGGTTATCACGATGAAATAGGATGTCGCTCTCATAGCCAAAATTGATGGTATGCGCACCGGCCAAACAGAGGTAGCCTTCGTCTATCGTGTTGGCTAAGGCTTGTTTGGCGCTACCCATTTTTATGGTGTCAGGTTTATTACCCAGTAAGCCAAGGATAACAGCGCGGTCTGTGTGGTGACCTTTACCCGTTAAAGAGAGTGAACCGTACAGGTCAACCTGTACACGGTGAACTTTACTAATGGATGACGCCAGAAGGCGGGTAAAATGATAACCTGCGAGCATAGGCCCGTTAGTATGGGAGCTGGAAGGGCCAACTCCCACTTTGAAAATATCAAATATCGACAGCATAAACTTTACTTCCTGTTGCTTGTGGCCCGTGTGTCAGGCTCTTTTAATTACTAGTATGGCAGCTTGTCAGCGAACGTGACTTGGCTAAGCCGGAATAACAAAATATTAACCTTTGCTAAGCTAACGACAAAGTGAATACTTGTACAGTACCTGAGTAAATTAGTAGGAATAATTGAGACATGAGTAAATAATGAACGTTTTGAATGTGGTACTTATACTGGGCAAGCGCTTGGTGGACGATCAATTAACTGCTGAAGGGAAGTCTCGAGTCAACGCATTAATCAAGCTGCTTGAAAATGTCGATAGTAGACAGATGGCTCTGGTGTTTTGCGGCGGTGTGACCTTAGGGCAAACACGTTCTGAAGCACGAGCGCTTTGGCAATATTTTGAGCAGACTAAGCCGACTTCTTTAGATCTACCAGCCAATGTTCTCCTTGAAGACCAATCCCTCAACACCATTGAAAATATTCGTAACGCTGCTGACAAGTTGATTGAGAGTGGCTTTTGTCATTCAGGCCAAGAGATCAAGGTGACGTTTGTCTCTAACGATTACCACCTACAAAGAATCTTTGAAATACAAACCTTAATGGACGAGCAGGGTCTGTTGCGTGTCCTTAAACAGAGGTGTGCGCAAACGGGGCTTAACTTGTCTATTTCCACAAACCTAAAGGATCACTGCGTCGCACCGTATCCTCATTATTGCGTTCGAGGAAAAGCTTTTTTGTTGAGCGATGAGCTCACTACCTACCGCGTGTATCTTGAGGGGGTAAAAGCCAACGCATTTTCGAGGAAACTGTGTGAAGTACGCGATAAACCGTATCAGATAGCCAAGCGTGCTCTCCATGAGCTTAAAGCAATGAACTTTGATGGTGAGGTGAGCCAAGCGATTGTAGCGATAGAACAGGCAGTCGAAGAAACCACACCAAATGCAGATGAAAAGCAGATAAGCGATCAGTTAGCGGTTCTTAATCAGCGATTAACTTGGCTTAATCGTCAGTTTGACCCAGAGCGTGATAGCGTTGAACTATAGAGCTGAGTGGATTTAAAAAGAGAGCCTTCATTCAGCTCCCTTTTTATTGCAATCCAGCGTGTTAAACGAGTGGCTTAGCTTTGCTCATTTTTCTGGCTGTTGCGGTAGTATTCCCACTGTTCTACACGTTCTTCCGCTGATAATACACAGTAAGTGATGCGTTTTTCATTTTCGCTGACGGTATCAAGCTCTCCACCTTGCTGAACACAATAGACAGCAGCTGGGTTTGCCATTGAGGTATATTCTTTCACTTCGTACTCATCAGGCTCACTTGCACAACCCACTAAACTCACCACGCCGATCATCGCTAAGATGGTAAATGCTTTGTTCATAAAAATTCCTCAATTGAATCAATCGGTAGCATATCGAGTATAGGAGGAATTGAGAAAATTTCTGTCTTGGATTTGTCAAAAAGTAATCGAAGTCTAAAATTATAAGATATTGAACCGCATAGTATTGGAACAAGGCTTGAAACATTCGCACTAGTTATAATAAGGTATTGAATACTTTAACTAGTCTCTAATGCATAGGAAGTGCCAGATGTCGGAGCAAAAACATCGACTTGTAACTCGTAGCGATTTCGATGGTTTAGTGTGTGCAGTATTGCTAAAACAACTAAACCTAATTGAAGATATTAAATTCGTCCACCCTAAAGATATGCAAGATGGTGTGGTTGAAATCACCTCAAATGACATCGTCACTAATCTCCCTTATGTCAAAGACGCCCATTTAGTTTTTGACCATCACCTCTCTGAAACGATTCGCAATCAAGGCGAGCGTAAAAATCATATTATTGACCCAGATGCGCCTTCTGCGGCACGTGTGGTGTGGGAGTACTATGGCGGTGAGAAAACGTTCCCAAGCGAATGGTTAGGTATGATGGAAGCGGTAGACAAAGGCGATTCTGCCCAGTTTAACCGTGATGAAGTGCTGGACTCGACAGGGTGGAATCTACTGAATTTCCTTATGGATGCTCGCACAGGTTTAGGGCGTTTCCGTGAATTCCGTATCTCAAACTACAACCTAATGATGGATCTTATCGAGTACTGTAAGAACCATTCGATCGAAGAGATCTTGGCATTACCTGATGTTAAAGAACGTATTGAGTTGTATCGAGAGCATGAAAACCTGTTCAAAGAGCAGATTCAACGTTGTGCAACCGTTCATGATAACTTGGTCTTTCTTGATTTGACGGGTGAAGAGGTTATTTACGCAGGTAACCGTTTTGTTATCTATGCTCTCTATCCTAACTGTAATATCTCGATTCACAAGATGTGGGGCTTCCAGAAACAAAACACGGTGTTTGCTACTGGTAAGTCTATTTTTGATAGAAGATCAAAAACCAATGTTGGTGAATTAATGCTGAAGTACGGTGGCGGTGGTCACAAAGCAGCAGGTACGTGCCAAATTGACAATGACAAAGCGGAAGCTGTGCAGCAAGAGTTGATTAAAGCGATCACTGCTGACGGTTAAAACCAAATCTTTTTATATGTGTTAGACGCTTATCGCGAACCAGTGATCAGTGACTTCACCAACATTAAGCTCCTTCGGGGGCTTTTTTGTTGCGTGATGAACATAAAAGTTGCATTACATGAATGTCAATAATGTTGCAAAATTTAGTGATCGCTACGATAGAAATATAATTGCATACTCAATAAATTTCACAAATTGATTTCCCTCAATTTTGTATGGTTTTTATGTGCTACTTTGCGGCGCAAATAACAAAGATTCCTGCAATCAATAAAACAAAACCCTACGAAAGGAAATCTAGAATGAAAAAAACAACTTTAAGCCTGACAATTCTTGCCGTATTAACTTCAGCTAGCGCTTTCGCGCACAAAGAAGGCGACTTTATCTTCCGTGCAGGTATCGCTACGGTATCGCCGAATGATGATAGTGGCGCGGTTATTGGTGATGCAAATACAAAATTCTCAGTGGACTCTGATACTCAACTGGGCTTAACTTTTGGCTATATGTTTACCGATAACATCAGCTTTGAAGTGCTTGCTGCATCACCATTCTCCCACAAAATTTCGGCAACAGGCTTAGGTGAAGTTGCAGAAACTAAACACCTACCACCAACCTTTATGGTTCAATATTACTTTGGAGATGCGAGCAGTGATTTCCGCCCATATGTTGGTGCAGGTATTAACTACACAGTGTTCTTTGATGAGTCACTAAACCAAGGTGCTCAAGACATTGGTTTGAACAGCCTGAGCCTTGATGATTCATGGGGTCTAGCGGCTAATATCGGTATGGACTATATGCTCAACGAAGATTGGTTTGTGAATGCATCGGTTTGGTATGCGGATATTGATACAACGGCATCTTACAAACTGAACGATACCCAATTCCACACAGATGTATCCATCGACCCTTGGGTATTTATGATCGGTGGCGGTTACAAGTTCTAATTACTGCGTCAATAAAAATGTATGGTCCGCCCCGTTATTGCAACTACAATTTAGTAATAACGGAGTTGGTTTGCGCTAATGTATTCGGAGTCCGCGTCGGGAACATTAACTTC
>NZ_VTXI01000011.1 GCF_013114545.1 Vibrio sp. RE86
GTCTTAGAAACATAAAAAATCCGAGTGCATGGAATACACTCGGATTTTGACACCTTGGAAGGATCGTTCAACCGATCATTTAACCCTTAACTGATCGGCATTACCCGTAAGGGCCTTTCTAAATTTAGCCAGTGTCTATATCTTCGCATCATAGTCATTGCGTTTTGGACAAGCGCCTAAGATTTCTCTGCGTCCGGTCTCTTTCACCTCTTCTAGAATCACATCAAAACCCCATAAGCGGTAAAGGTGCTTCAATACTTCGTCGTAACCGTCATCAAGTGGAATACGGTCATGAGGGATATATTGCAGCGTTAGTGAACGGTCTCCACGCACGTCAACATTAAACACCTGAATGTTGGGTTCTAGGTTGCTTAAATTATACTGCGCAGCAAGCTTCTCTCTGATTGCTTTATAGCCACTGTCATTGTGAATGGCACTGACTTCAATGTAGTTCTTTCGGTCATCATCAACGATGGCAAATAGCTTAAAGTCACGCATCAGTTTCGGCGATAGATACTGGCTAATAAAACTCTCGTCTTTGAAGTTTTTCATCGCAAAGTGAACCGCTTCTAACCAGTCACTACCTGCGAGATCTGGGAACCATTCTCGGTCTTCATCCGTCGGCTCTTCACAGATCCTACGAATGTCTCTGAACATGGCAAAGCCGAGAGCATAAGGGTTAATGCCTGAGAAGTAGGGGCTGTTATAGGCGGGCTGTGCAACAACTCCGGTGTGGCTGTGAAGGAACTCAAGGATAAATCGATCCGTCACTAGACCTTCATCGTACAGGTGATTCAAAATGGTGTAGTGCCAGAACGTCGCCCAACCTTCATTCATTACTTGAGTCTGTTTTTGAGGGTAGAAATATTGGCTAATTTTGCGAACGATACGGACAACTTCACGTTGCCAAGGTTCTAGTAGCGGAGCGTGTTTTTCGATGAAGTAGAGGATGTTTTCTTGTGGTTCTGATGGGAATCGAACCTTTTGGTCTTCCTCTTGAACCGTTGATTTTGGAACAGTACGCCAAAGGTCATTTACCTGAGATTGTAGGTACGCCTCACGCTCCTCTTGGCGCGACTTTTCTTCTGCAATAGAGATTTTCTCTGGTCGCTTGTAACGGTCGACACCAAAGTTCATTAATGCGTGACAAGAGTCGAGTAGGTCCTCTACCTCTTGAACACCATATTTTTGTTCACATTCGGCGATATAGTTCTTCGCAAACAGTAGGTAGTCGATTATGGAACTAGCATCGGTCCAGGTTTGAAAAAGATAATTGCCTTTAAAGAACGAGTTATGCCCATAACATGCGTGAGCCATCACCAAGGCTTGCATAGTCACCGTATTCTCTTCCATTAAGTAGGCAATACACGGGTTAGAGTTGATAACGATTTCATACGCTAGCCCCATTTGTCCGTGTTTGTACCCTTGCTCGGTTTGAATAAACTTTTTACCAAACGACCAATGATTGTAGTTAATTGGCATACCGATACTTGAGTAAGCGTCCATCATCTGTTCAGAAGTGATGACCTCAATCTGATTTGGGTAGGCGTCAAGCTTGTAATGATCCGCAACACGTTTAATCTCAACGTGGTATCGGTCGAGTAGGTCAAAAGTCCAATCAGGACCATCGGGTAGCGCTTTGCTCTTTGTTGGCTTTTTCGTTTTAGTTGTCATATCTGGCCCCCTAAGCGTTTTCTTTTCTAAACAGCTCTCTAAATACAGGGAAGATGTCCTCAACGCTGCGTATGTTCTTCATTGCGAAATTAGGAAATCCACCTTCGAGCTTTTCGTATTCATGCCACAAGGTTTGGTGAGATCGACGGGTGATCTCGATATAGGAGTAATACTGACAACTAGGTAGCAGTTGCTTAGTGAGTAGTTCACGACAGCGAGGGGAGTCATCAGCCCAGTTGTCGCCATCTGAAGCTTGTGCTGCGTAGATATTCCATTCACCGACAGGATAGCGGTCAGCAACAATTTCGTTCATAAGCTTTAGAGCACTAGAAACGATGGTGCCGCCTGTCTCTTGTGAATAGAAAAATTCGTGCTCATCCACCTCTTTTGCTTGAGTGTGGTGACGGATAAAGACCACTTCTACGTTTTCATAAGTACGCGTAAGGAAGAGGTAAAGCAGTACATAAAAACGTTTTGCGATATCTTTTGTTGCTTGGTCCATAGAGCCTGAAACATCCATCAGACAGAACATGACAGCTTGACTGGATGGGATAGGGCGTCGCTCATAATTTTTAAAGCGAAGATCGAAGGTATCAATAAAAGGAACGGTGTCGATCTTACGGCGTAGATCCTTAATCTCTTCTTTAAGACGTTTCTCTTCGAGCATTTGAGCTGGTTCAGACATCTTCACTTGGTCGAGCTCTTCTTCTAACTCTCGAAGCATACGTTTCTTGCCCGCTGTCATTGCTGTGCGTCGTGCGAGAGATTGCTGCAATGATTTTACGATGGCGATATTGGCAGGCACACCAGCCGTTTGATAACCAGCGCGGTGCGTTTTCCACTCGGTAATCTTGTTTACTTGGTTTTT
This sequence comes from Vibrio sp. RE86, assembly GCF_013114545.1. Lineage (GTDB taxonomy): Bacteria > Pseudomonadota > Gammaproteobacteria > Enterobacterales > Vibrionaceae > Vibrio. The sequence continues at coordinate 2,543 of NZ_VTXI01000011.1, forward strand.
TTCTAAGTTAGGCAGTTCAAGGTCTTCAAAAAGGATGTCCAGGTATTCATCTTTTGAAATTTGGAACACGAAGTCGTCTTGGCCTTCACCGTCTGCACTGGCGTCACCTTCACCGCTACCACCTCCCTGACCACCACCTTTAGGGCGTTCAATCTTATCACCGGTAATAAACTGGTCGTTACCCGGATGGACGCGCTCTTTCAGTCCACCCTTACCCTGATGGAATACAGGTTCTTTTATATCCTTATGAGGAATAGAGACATCTTCACCTGTCTCTGTATTGGTGATTGAACGGCGATTTACCGCATCAGCAACAGACTCTTTAATCTGTTCTTTATGTCGGCGTAAAAAGCGCTGGCGGTTAACCGCGCTTTTATTCTTGCCGTTCAATCGTCGGTCAATAAATTGCGCCATGAGTCACCCCTTATCTCATACGTGTCCTAAAAAATTGGACAAGCCATTTGCATCCTGTCTCCTACCAGAGCATGAGCCCCGGTAGGTTTGTCATGGGCTATAACACTGCTATTACGATGATTTTCGTACGCGTAGATACCACTCAGAGAGCAAGCGAACCTGTTTCTCTGTGTATCCTTTTTCCATCATACGAGCGACGAAGTCATCGTGTTTCTTCTGATCTTCTGAAGAAGTTTTGGTGTTGAATGAGATAACAGGCAGCAACTCTTCGGTATTTGAGAACATTTTCTTCTCAATGACTGTGCGAAGTTTCTCGTAACTTGTCCAAACTGGGTTGGTGCCATTGTTATTGGCACGAGCACGAAGAACAAAGTTAACGATCTCGTTTCGGAAGTCTTTAGGGTTACTGATACCTGCTGTTTTTTCGATTTTTTCTAGTTCGTTGTTTAACGCGGAACGATCAAATAGTTGCCCGGTTTCTGGGTCACGGTACTCTTGGTCTTGAATCCAGAAGTCCGCATAAGTGACGTAACGATCAAAGATGTTTTGTCCATACTCTGAATAGGATTCAAGGTAAGCGGTTTGAATTTCTTTACCAATGAACTCAACATAGCGAGGTACTAAGTAACCTTTGAGGAACTCAAGGTATTTCTCGGCGGTTTCTTGTGGGAATTGCTCACGTTCAATTTGCTGTTCAATCACGTAAAACAGATGAACAGGGTTTGCCGCGACTTCGGTTTGATCGAAGTTGAACACACGAGAAAGAATCTTGAAGGCAAAGCGGGTCGAAAGACCAGACATACCTTCATCGACCCCAGCAAAGTCACGGTACTCTTGGTAGCTCTTCGCTTTTGGATCGGTATCTTTTAAGGTCTCGCCATCGTAAACGCGCATTTTAGAGAAAATGGACGAGTTCTCAGGCTCTTTCAGACGCGACAGAATGCTGAATTGGGAAAGCAGTTCTAGCGTGCTTGGCGAACATGGCGCTTTAGACAGTTCAGAATGCTCAAGTAGTTTTTGATAAATCTTAACTTCTTCTGCAACACGCAGACAGTAAGGGACTTTCACGATGTAGACACGGTCTAAGAACGCTTCGTTGTTCTTGTTGTTACGGAAAGTCTGCCACTCAGATTCGTTAGAGTGAGCGAGAATCATGCCATCAAATGGTAAAGCAGACAGCCCTTCAGTACCGTTGTAGTTACCCTCTTGAGTCGCAGTCAACAGAGGGTGAAGTACTTTTAGAGGTGCTTTAAACATCTCAACGAACTCCATCAAGCCTTGGTTTGCTCGACACAGTGCGCCGGAGTAGCTGTAGGCATCAGGATCATCTTGAGAGAAGTGCTCTAGCTGGCGGATATCAACTTTACCCACAAGAGATGAAATATCTTGGTTGTTTTCATCGCCCGGCTCAGTTTTGGCAATCGCAAGCTGGTCAAGAATCGATGGTCGAACTTTGACGACTTTAAACTTGGAAATATCACCGCCGAACTCGTGCAAACGCTTAGCTGCCCAAGGCGACATGATTGAACGTAAGTAACGTTTTTCAATGCCATACTCTTGTTTGAGAAGGTCACCATCTTCATTGACATCAAAGAGACAGAAAGGGTGATCATTCACAGGGCTTCGTTCGCCGTTGGCAGAAAGCATGTAAACAGGTACTTGCTGCATGAGTGCTTTGAGTTTTTCTGCCAGTGATGACTTACCGCCACCCACAGGGCCTAATAAATAAAGAATCTGTTTGCGCTCTTCGAGCCCTTGAGCGGCATGTTTCAGGTAGGAAACGATTTGTTCAATCGCTTCTTCCATCCCATAAAAATCTTTAAACGTGTCATAACGAGAAATCACACGATTGGAGAAAATACGGCTTAATTGTGGATCCTGCGCTGTATCAATCACTTCTGGCTCACCAATAGCCATGAGTAAACGTTCAGCAGCGTTAGCATAAGCGCTTTTGTCGTCTTTACACAACGCCAAGAAATCTTGTAGTGATAGTTCCTCATCCTTGGAGGCTTCGTAGCGTGCTTGGAAATGGTCGAAAATACTCATAATGAAATCCCCTCTGAACCTGTCGAACTGACAATAAACCCGCATAGAAAAGCAAATCCTTTCTATTTAAAGCCTAGTTGGTTTTTAGAATTTTGCTTAAAAAACTGGTGTTTAATTGCAATCTGTGACCAAAATCCGGTTGTCAGACCAGAAGCACGCTAGCGCTCAGTTTATGCAATTATTCATCAAATGAATTTAAGCTGATAACAGGAGCGATTGAGTTCAGTAATCAGTTGTTTAAGTGGTGTGTTAAATGATCAATACTGAATGAAGATGAGCGTATATTAGCCATTGTGCTAATGTATGGTGTTCTATATAATTGTGCTGTCCATTTGTTTCATCTATATAAAACTTGTCCACTATGTCTAATTCTTTTTGGTTGAAAGGTCTTATCGCAGCAGCGGTTATGGCTTCTCCTATTGCTCATGCAAAAATTTCTCAGTGGTCGCTTGGCGTAGCGGCTTCATACTCTCCTGCGGTATATAAAGATACACCATCAAACAAAGCGGTTATCCCAGTTGTTGGTTATGAAGGTGAGCACCTGTTCTTACGCGGCTTTAGTGCTGGCTACCGTTTGTTCCCAGTAGGGTCGCCACAAAACGTTGTTTTCCGTGCTGTTTATGACCCGCGTACGCTGAAACCAGAAGATTCAGACAATCTTGCAATCCAACAAATGGACGAGCGTAAAGCAACAATTCTGGGTGGTGTGAGCTATCAGTTGATTACACTGGTTGGCATGTTCGAAGCGACAGCTGGTAGTGATCTTGGTCGAACGCACAATGGTTTATATGCAGAAGCAGCATGGCGTTTACCTATTCGTCGCGGTGGTTGGGGTGTAACACCTTCGATTGGTTACTCATACAACAGTGAAAAGCTAAATAATCACTTATATGGTGTGACTGCAGAAGAGGCTGCTCGTGCAGGTGATCCAAGCTTGGAATTCGATGCCGATTGGGATGGTCAGTTCTTTATTGGTGCTGCGGCATATATGCACTTAACGCCAAATGTTCGTCTGACTGGCGGTGTACGATACACCAACCTAGAAGGCGATATTGAGGGCAGTCCACTGATTGAAAGTGGTGTGAATACCACCGCAAACGTAGGCGTTGCTTACGTATTCTAAATTGAGCGGAATGAAAAAGGGGGATTCATATTGAATCCCCCTTTTTTAGTTTCTTTGTCAGCGATTAGGCGTTAAAGATTTGCTTTAGCTCGTTCGCACATAGGTGGTATTGGCGAGGACAGTTGCGCCACGTATTAAGCATACGACGGTACTTGTCTAGCATCGGCATTTGAGCGTTGAAATGATGCTCACCTTTACCAAATTGAGGGTAGAGACCTTCAGAATCAACAAGAAAACGAACGTAATTTACGAGTTGTGCTTCAGCTGCAATATCAAAACCTAAGAAAGTAAGACGGCGTTGGTCTACTTCTTTTTGTTCGTCGTCAGACAGCATTTTGTGCGACTCTTGCATCGCGTGATACATCTCCATGATGTCGATGACTTCACGGCACTCGCTCTCAACTAAGCAGCCATAGTCTTTGTTTAGTTCAGTCATTTGCAATTCATAACCACGTTCAACAATGGTTTGAATACGTTGGTATTTCGCTGCATTGGCAGGGTCCATTTGCGACATCAGGTAGTATTGGTTCGATAGGATCAAACGTTGAGCGTTTGTCATTTCCATAGTGGCCTCACTAAATAATCTAATACATTTTTAATGTGCTTAGGTTATCTGTTCTTTGTGACATGAAACATGATCTCAACACATATTTAATATGAAAAGTACAAAGATTCATCTTCATTTCGACTAACAGTGTTTGCCTATTAGGCTACTTGCGATAATGGTTGTAGATATAGTCCCTATCTGAAAATACCCTCAAAAGTTCAGGCTTAAAAACACACAACATGGTTGCGGCCATTCCGTTAAGCAGGCCTTCTGGAAATGCGAGTAGCGGCGTGAAGATCAAGTAGTTGTTGTAAACGGTCTGCCAGTCGTATTCAGTACTGAACAGTAGATAAAAAGCGCTGATAATTAAATGCAGTGACCCAGTCAAACCGCCGTTGAAGAATCCAGCGATAAAGATGAAAGCAAAGATGTTACGCGGGCAGTATTGGTAGCTGAGAAGGAACACTATGTAGCTAATGAGAATCGGTATGAGACAAGAGAGTAAAATGTACTCGGGTAACTCAGCCGCAGAAATCTCCCCTGAGAAACACAAAAGCGATGATACGATAATTGCGATGGCATAAGCACTTCTCCAGCCGTACATGAGAGTGAGGATCGTCAAACCAAGGAAATGAATCGAAAGCCCTTCTTTGACACCCGCATCGGCTGACCAGAGTAGGAACAACGCAAACATCACGCCAAAAGTGATGTGTTGGAAGTAACGCTCTGACTTCAGTTTGATCAGTAAAACAGTTTTAACGTCTCTCCAGATCAAGGTTAATGAACCTATCACGATAAACAGAGCAAAGAGTTCGTTGAGTTCCAAAAGTACCCCATACAAAAATACCAACGTTGAAGTTGGTATTTTTTACGATTAAGCGTTGTCTTGGTATCAATATTTCACGTTAGAGTGATATTGTTCAAGAATCGACACGATTTTATCCATTGTCTCTTTTGAAGGTGGGTTAGTCCCTTCAAGTGGGTATTCAAGGCCAAGCGCTTCCCACTTGTGTGCGCCAAGCTTATGGTATGGAAGCAGCTCTACCTTCTCAATGTTATCCATGTCTTTGATGAAGTCACCCAGCATATGTGCGGCTTCTTCATCGTCTGTGTAGCCAGGGACGACAACGTAACGTATCCAAGTTTTCTTGCCAATTTTTTGTAGATAACGAGCAAAGTCTAGAGTTCGCTTGTTCGATACACCGATGAAATCGTGGTGAATCTCATCTTTCATATGCTTAAGGTCAAGCATTACGAGGTCTGTTGCTTCCAAGACTTCGTCAATGACGTCGGTGTGTTTACGTATATAGCCGTTAGTATCCAAACAAGTATGAATCCCTTCGTTTTGAGCCGCACGGAAAAAGTCACGAACGAACTCAGGCTGAAGCATCGCTTCACCGCCAGAACAAGTAACACCACCACCAGATGCGTTCATGAAATGGCGATAGGATTTCGCTTCACTGATGATCTCTTCAACGGTCACTTCCTTGCCATCATGAGTGTCCCAAGTATCGCGATTGTGGCAATACTTACAGCGCATTAAGCAACCTTGCATAAAGACAATAAAACGAATACCAGGACCATCGACGGTTCCGCAAGACTCGAAAGAATGAATACGACCAGTTGTTGACATGAGCTCATCTCGTATTAGTGATTTGTGCGTTATTTTATTACAAAAAGTAGGGACAAAATAGGGCTAGAGGCCGTTCTGAGTAAGAAAAGCGAAATTGAGAAAAAATAGGCCTATTTGCTAAAATCTATGTTATAAAATTGTTTAAATAATATAAAAATAAATAACTAACAATAACAACGTTATGGCTTGGCATTTTACATCTATTTGATGCTAAGGGATTTTATATGGATATGCTTGCTCTCTCTCAAAAGCAAAAAGTAACTCTGTTTTTGATTGTTTTAACAATAGGATTTGCATCGCTAGCGTTATTTACTTCTGAGCGATTATCGCAGATGAAAAGTCAGTACCACAGTAGTGCCGATATCGCTGCAGGCTCGTTATCAATTTACCAAACTCAAAGTGAAGTCTTAACTTTAGGCAGCCATCTAGCGGATATGAGTGGCTCTAAAGTTTCTGATACTCTCAATACGGTCAACGATATTGTGGTGGCTATTGAGGCCAATTCAGAATTCTTGAATCAAGTTGGGCTCAATAGCAAAGCAAATAAGTTAACTCAGAGTGTGACTGATTTTAAAAGTGCAATCACGCCTTGGTTAACGATTAAGCAGGAGTTGGGTTTTAATATTGATGAAGGGAAACTGGGACAGCTAAAACAATTGGCTGTTGTTATAGAGCAGAAGATCGCTGAAACGGGCATGGTCACGCTCAATTCTGACTTTCAAGCGATGGTGAAGTCACAGAAAAATTACCTGCTTCAGCCAACGGAAGAAAACCTCAAGTTGTTCAATCGTGCGATGGCGAGCTTTGAAAGCATGTCTAACGTCTATGCTATGTTGGAGTTGTATGAAGAAGAGATTGAACAATACAAAACAGCCTTTGCGCGAGTCAGTGAGCTTTCGCAGCAACTGGGTTCAGTTGAGCAACAGCTTACCCAAACCCAAGATAATATGACTACTTTGATTACTGATATTACCTCCGAGCTGGGTGGAATAAGTAATCGTTATCAACAGGTCGCTGAATCTGCGTCTACTCAAACGATTTGGTCAATATTGGTCGCGTGTGTGGTGTTGGCGATTCTAACGATTACTATTTTTGGCATGCAAAGCGCTTCATTGTCTCGCTCTCTTAACCGCACTAAAGAAGTTCTCAATCGAGTCTCAACTGGCGACTTATCGAAACGCATGGAACAAGCGAAAAACCCCAATGATGAGTTTAATCAACTTGCAACCAGCATTAACCAAAGTTGTGAAAATCTGGGTGAACTCGTTTCAGGTGTGCAGTCGAGCAGTGAGGCATTGTCAGGGAATGCAGCAGAGCTGAACCAAGGTTTGGACAGGCTTGCACATCACCAAAGTGAAGTATTAGGTCAAACCCAGTTGCTTGCTTCTGCCACCGAAGAAGTCAGTGTGACGACCCAAGAGGTGTCGAATTCGTTGGAGTTTGTCGCAGAAATATCCCGTTCTTCTACTCATGCTGCCGAAGAGGGAGCAAAGGTTATTGGGGCCGCTATTGGCTCACTTGAAGAGGTCGGTGCCATATTAACGTCAGCGGCGGGCCATATTCAGCAACTTGAAGAAGCGTCGTCAAAAGTGGACTCTGTTATGGAAATCATCAACGGAATTGCAGAGCAAACAAACTTGCTTGCGTTGAATGCGGCAATCGAAGCGGCCAGAGCGGGGGAACAAGGGCGAGGGTTTGCAGTGGTTGCAGATGAAGTACGAAGTTTAGCAGTAAGAACCGTAGACGCTGTGTCCGAAATCTCCGATACCATCGATACCATGAAAAAAGAGAGTGCTGAAGTGATCCAGTACATCGGCCAATCTGAAACGTCGATGACCACAGGGCGAGAGCGTGGTCATGAAGCGATGGATGCGCTGAAACTGATTACCGAAAAAGCCGACGAGGCGTCTCATCAGACAGAGGTTATCTTCTCGTCAATTAAAGAACTCGCGACAACCAGTCAATCGATGGCAGACAACATGACGCAAATATCCTCAGCAATGAAAGAGCTAGAAGATAACAACGAGCAGTTAAGGAGTGTGAGTGGTTTGGTCGAAGAGCGGTCAGGCAGCCTAAACCAAGACTGCCTGAAATTTACTATTTAGAAGAAGGCATAGACTGCAAATGCACCTGTACCATATAAGGACTCAGGTGCATTTTTGTAGTCAGGCGTTTTAACCGTTGCAGATAAGGTGGCGCCAAAGCTTTGGTTATACCATGCGAAACCAGCGACACCTGTTGCCTGCACATGCTCGAGATCAACATCATAAATAGTGGGGTCTTGGGCAGGATCTTGGCTCAGTGCGTATTCTGTTACACCAGAACGCTCACCTTCAATGGTTATGTCGTTAAAACGGTAGCGAGCTTCTGCACCGGCAAAAAAGAACCATCCACCTTGAGAACCTCCAAGCATGCCGGCTCTAAATGGGTTTTCATTGTCAATATTTGCCGCCCCCATGCTTCCGCCTAAGTCTGAACCCCAACGTAGCATCAAACCTGTAGAGACATCACTGCGGAAGTTACCTGCGTTCACTTCGGATACGTTGGAAATCTCCCAGTCGGTATTAGCGATAGAACGTTGTCGCCAAAGGTTAAAGTGGCTTAAATAGCCCATGCTTCCAACGAACTTGTCGTCGACTTGGTATGCCCAACCGTTTGGTTGATCGGAACCGGTAATGCCGTGAACTATATCTTGTGCTTGATCGGCAAGTGAACTTTCGCCGGTGGTACCTAAGGTTAGGTTAAAACGATGAGAGTGCTGAGGGTGAAGGCTGATGTAGTTAAATTCAGTATGCAAGTATCCCGCATAAGGACGATCGTTTGGTAGTGGCGTTGCAGCTTCGATATCCGAAGGCGTGTACATCTTGTGGCCAATGCTGAATTCGAACTTATCCAAAGATGCGCCGCCCCAAAAGGAGAGACTTAAAGGGCTAAAGATCGAATATGGAGTGATTCCACCGGTGGTATAGCTTAAAAACAGCCCGTTTGTGTAGTCTTGGTCAACGCCAAATACGCCGTCGTTGTCGATAGAAAATGCGATGGTCGTTTTATCAGAGGCGAATGTGTTTGCGGATGCCAGCAGTAACGGCAAGAGCAGTGCTTTGTTTAACTTCATGGGTGCATGCTTCACTAAATTAGTAGCGTGATAGTACAGGAATAATCGATAGAAACGTTAGCAATAAATATACCAAACGGAGTAAGTGTGGGGCGTATCGCCTAAAGAGAGGGGAATAGATTGATAGAAACAATAAAGCCCCGCATTGGCGGGGCTTTGGTCAATCATTCAATGAGTTTATAGAGACTCAGTGAAAGTACGTGCGATTACGTCTTTTTGTTGTTCAACTGTTAGAGAGTTGAAACGTACAGCGTAGCCAGATACACGGATTGTTAGCTGAGGGTAGTTCTCAGGGTGCTTAACTGCGTCTTCTAGAGTTTCGCGGTTAAGAACGTTAACGTTCAAGTGTTGGCCGCCTTCAATGCCTTGTTCATGGTGGAAGTAACCATCCATAAGACCAGCAAGGTTAGCGCGCTGTGAACCTTCTTCTTTACCTAGTGCGTTAGGAACGATAGAGAAGGTGTATGAGATACCATCTTTCGCATCAGCAAACGGCAGTTTACCTACAGATGTTAGGGATGCTACCGCACCTTTCTCATCGCGGCCGTGCATTGGGTTTGCACCTGGTGCGAATGGCGCGCCTGCTTTACGACCGTCAGGTGTAGTACCAGTCTTCTTACCGTATACCACGTTTGAAGTGATAGTAAGGATAGACTGTGTAGGTACTGCATCACGGTAAGTCTTAAGCTTACGGATCTTGTTCATGAAGCTAGTTACTAGCTCACAAGCCATGTCATCTACACGTGCGTCGTTATTACCAAATTTCGGGTAGTCACCAGAGATGTCGAAGTCGATTGCGATGCCGTCTTCGTCACGGATTGGTTTAACTTGACCGTATTTGATTGCAGATAGTGAGTCAGCTGCAACAGATAGACCAGCGATACCACAAGCCATAGTACGACGAACGTCACGGTCATGAAGAGCCATTAGCGCTGCTTCGTAGCTGTACTTGTCGTGAGAGTAGTGGATTGCGTTTAGTGCAGTCACGTACTGCTTAGCTAGCCAATCCATTAGGTTATCAAGACCTGCCCAAACTTTGTCGAAGTCTAGAACTTCGTCAGTCATTGCTTCAGTCTTAGGACCAACTTGGATCTTAAGCTTCTCATCTACACCGCCGTTGATAACGTAAAGTAGAGTCTTAGCTAGGTTTGCACGAGCGCCGAAGAACTGCATGTGCTTACCGATAACCATTGGCGATACACAACAAGCGATAGCGTAGTCATCGTTGTCGAAATCTGGACGCATTAGGTCATCATTTTCGTACTGGATAGAAGAAGTATCGATAGATACTTTCGCACAGAACTTCTTGAAGCCGTCAGGTAGCTGCTCAGACCAAAGTACAGTGATGTTTGGCTCTGGAGAAGGACCCATAGTGTATAGCGTGTTTAGGAAACGGAAGTTAGTACGTGTAACTAGCGTACGACCGTCAACACCCATACCACCCATAGATTCTGTTGCCCAGATTGGGTCGCCAGAGAATAGCTCATCGTACTCAGGAGTACGTAGGAAGCGAACCATACGTAGTTTCATTACGAAGTGGTCGATCATTTCCTGAGCTTGTTCTTCAGTGATGATGCCAGCTGCGATATCACGCTCAACGTAAACGTCAAGGAAAGTCGAAGTACGACCTAGAGACATTGCTGCGCCGTTTTGAGATTTAACAGCTGCTAGGTAACCGAAGTAAGTCCACTGGATAGCTTCTTGAGCTGTAGTCGCAGGACCAGAAATGTCGTAGCCGTAAGACGCTGCCATTTCTTTCATTTGACCAAGTGCGCGGTGCTGCTCTTGAAGCTCTTCACGTAGCTGCATAGTCATTTGAAGGTTGTCGCCAGCTTCTAGTTGCTCTTGAGTAGAGTGGAACTGAGCTACTTTGTCCTTCATTAGGAAGTCTACACCGTAAAGTGCAACGCGACGGTAGTCACCGATGATACGACCACGGCCGTAAGCATCTGGAAGACCAGTTAGAACACCAGACTTACGACATTTTAGGATGTCTGGAGAGTAAACATCGAAAACACCTTGGTTGTGTGTTTTACGGTACTCAGAGTAGATCTTAGAAACTTGAGGATCTAGAGTACGGCCGTATGCTTTACAAGAACCTTCGATCATACGTACGCCGCCGTTTGGCATGATTGCACGCTTAAGCGGAGCTTCAGTTTGTAGACCTACGATAGTCTCAAGATCTTTGTTGATGTAACCTGCATCATGTGAAGTGATGGTAGAGATAACAGAAGTATCGAAATCAACAGGTGCGTGAGTCGCGTTTTCCTGCTTGATACCTTCCATTACTTTAGCCCAAAGTACGTTTGTAGCTTCAGTACCTTCAGAAACTAGGAAAGACTCGTCGCCTTCATATGGTGTGTAGTTCTTCTGAATGAAGTCGCGAACGTTAACCTCGTTTTGCCAATCACCTTCAGCAAAACCTTCCCAAGCTTTAGCAAATTGCTCTGCCATGACATACCTACCTTTTTAGTAGAAAAAACACGTACCTTGCTAACTGTTGAGCCAGCTAGTTCCCATCACTGGGGTGGTACACTCTTATGAATAACAATATGTATAGTCTTTAAAATCGATCAACGAAAGCTGTCATAAAACTATAAATATTGTCACTACTTTCTATATGGTTGCTTACTAACTTGCTTTCAAGAGTAAACTAAAAAAATTTTGCAAACCTTAAACTAAATCAATAAATGGACTGATTGTTAAATTATTTTTTAAAATAAATCTTGATACTCAAAAAAAGTTGAGAGTCGAATGCCGACTCTCAACTGATTTAGCGATTATAGGAATGCAGGGATTCCATATTGACCTTCTAGCATACCCACTGCAAGCATAGCAACTAGACAGATAACAAGTACACCTACAGGGATAACAATTTTGTCGACAAATGATAGGCGCGATGCACGCTCTTTATCACCAATTAGACCGTTGTTATCTAGCAGCATAGTTAATGCCCACGCAAGCACAGGGTTAACCACTGCTGAGCCGAAGATACAGATACCGGCAGCTTGTGAGTCTTTAGAATCTTTAACCATTTGCATACCCGCTTCAAGTAGCGGAAGTGAGACACCTACTAGAAGAGCGACACGCATAACTGGAGGCCAAACAGCCACATCCATTGGGAAGCCAAGAATTGCAACGATGATACACAGTGAACCAAGCAAGATTGCACCGCCTGGAATAGGGCGCTTAGCGATCGCTGCAGGGATCATGTATGTACCCCAAGAAGAAGTGATGTTACCGCCACCGACTGCTGTACCAACCATTTGGCGTACAGAACACATTGTCATTGTGTCATCAACATCCATTAGTACTTTTTCAGACTTTTTAGGGTAGTTCAGCTCTTGGAAGATACGGTGACCTAGGAAGTCAGGCGACCACATTGCAACAGCAAGAATCGCGAATGGTAGAGATGCAATGAAATGTTCTACATTTGGTAGACCTAGCATCCAACCTTCTTCAGTGCTACCCCACCAGTAAATAGGGTTTAGGTTTGGAAGACCAGTTTCAGTCACAAACTTAATATCAAAACCTGCGCCAAGAACCAATGCGATTGCAAGGCCTGTAAACGCACACACTGGAATCGCTAACCAACGTTTGTTTACTTTTGCTAGGAACGCATATAGGCCGATGGTAACAGCAAGTACGATCAGACCAATGTAACCCATGCTACCAGCAGCTGCAGTGTCAGACTGTAGTCCTACTGCCCATGCTTGGATCGAGTTGATTTGGCTCATTGTACCGGTTAAACCTAGGAAGATAAGCAAACCACCCGCGGTACCTTGCGAGGTTAGGTTAACCAGTTTTGAGCCACCTTTGAGTAGGCTCAGAATCAGACCAAAGACACCGATGAGTATTGCCAATGCAAGAGGGTGAGCACCGGCAAGCGCGATTGTGCCGATAAGAGGGATCATTGGACCGTGGTTACCGGCAAGGTTTGCTTTCGGGTTAATAAAGCCTGAAGCTAAAATACAGAACAGAAGTGCTGGAATAAGCATTTCTACACGTGCAACTTCGATAGCGAATTCTTTGCCTAGGTTCACGTGATCCCAAGCTGCCGTAAGACCTTCAGCCCAAGACATCATTACCGCTGAGTACATCGCGATGATGCCGATAGTACCTGCAAGTGCTGGAACTAAATCTTCAAGTTCGAAACGGAAATCGCGACCAGGAAGGTTTAAACCAAAGCGGCGAGGCTTCATGATCTGGAGTTCGTGGTCTAGGTAATCTGAACGACTTTCAAATTCGGAAGCTGGGCGGTGCAGCTCTTTATAGCTCTTGTTTTCGATATCCGAATCAGAGTGCGGCTTGTTGACTGCGTCTGACATAGATTCCTCATATATTAAAAAGTTAGTGATTTTTTAAAGCGTGACCCGATTATTATTCTAAGGCGGTCACACGATATACAACCTGGTTTTGCTTCCTGCATGTATGTCCTGGTCACCTTTACTGTAGCACGACATTAGTGAGCTTAATGTAGAGGATTTAAAAGACAAAACATACGCCTATTGAGGCATTTATCTTTGTGGCGAGTTTAACGTGCTAACCCTAAAGAGTGATTGATTTAGATCACTTTATGAAAGGTTGTGAAAGAAAACTACACAACGACTGGGCGACGTCGCAATAACATTCAGATAGAGCTGAAATAAACTTTCAAATTGTGAGGTTAATAATAAAACATTTTTGTTAGCAAATTTGATGCGTATTAAGCGTCTGACAAATTGGGTGAGTTAGATCTTGTTTTTATAAAAATGTTAATAACACTGTGCGTGTTTATATATTGTGTTCTATGTGTTTTATGCGTGAATGTAAGAGTATTTCTCTATATTAAGCATTTTTAGTCATATTATGTGACTGTATATTGCGGGTTTGTAGGTTAATGATTTGTTGCATGTTGGGCTGTGTAGTGCTAATTTGTACCGAAATTATGGGTGGAACCCAGCAGACGACCAAGATATCAATACTAACATTCACTTGGTTAACATAAAGACAGGGAGCAAAAGCGCATGAAAGATGTACCAGCGCTGGACATTAAAGACTTACACAAAACATTTGGTCAAAATGAAGTTCTTAAAGGCATTTCCCTTGAAGCTCACAAAGGTGATGTAATCTCTATCATTGGCTCATCTGGTTCAGGTAAAAGTACTTTCCTGCGATGTGTCAACCTTCTTGAAACTCCGACTGCCGGCGAAATTTGGGTTAATGGTGAATTGATTCAAATGAAAAATAATCGCCAAGGAGAGGCGGTACCTGCCAATGAGAAGCAAGTTCAGCGAATCCGTTCTCGCTTAGCGATGGTTTTTCAAGGCTTCAACCTATGGTCACATATGACGGTCTTAGAGAACGTTATTGAAGCACCGATTCACGTTCTTGGCGTCCCACGAGCTCAAGCTATCGAAAATGCTGAGCTGTTGCTAAAGAAAGTTGGCCTTTACGAAAGAAAAGATTACTACCCAGGGCACTTGTCCGGTGGTCAGCAACAACGAGCGGCCATTGCCCGAGCGTTAGCGGTTGATCCAGAGGTGATGCTTTTTGATGAACCTACTTCAGCGCTTGATCCAGAACTCGTTGGGGAAGTCCTAGGGGTTATGAGAGATTTGGCAGAAGAAGGACGTACCATGTTGGTGGTAACTCACGAAATGGCCTTCGCGCGTGATGTCTCTAACCATGTAATGTTCCTTCATCAAGGATTAGTGGAAGAACAGGGGAATCCGTCTAAACTCTTTACTAACCCAGATTCTGAGCGTTTACAGCAATTTATCTCATCAATTTACTAATTGCCTTTTGGCAAACACAACAATAAGTACATAAAAATCACATATCAGGAGTATGGAAATGAAAAAGTGGTTATTAGCAGCAACATTAGCAGCTACGGCAGTTACAGGTGTCGCTCAAGCGAAGGAATGGAAAACAGTTCGCTTTGGCATCGAAGGTGCTTACCCTCCATTTAGCTGGACTGAAGCAGATGGCTCTCTTAAAGGCTTTGATGTCGACATGGCAAACGCGCTTTGTGAAGAGATGCAAGTGAAATGTAAGATCGTACCTCAAGACTGGGACGGTATTATTCCTTCACTACTTGCGCGTAAATACGACGCTATCATCGCTGCAATGTCTATTACAGAAGAGCGTAAGAAGAAAATCGACTTTACGGGCAAATACGCTCTTATCCCTAACAAGTTCATCGCTAAAAAAGGCGCAAACCTAGATTTTGACAACCTAGCGGGTCAAAAAATTGCTGTTCAGCGCGCAACGACTCACGACAAGTACCTAACAGATAACTACGGTGACAAAGTAGACATCGTTCGTTACGGCTCTTTCGATGAAGCTTACCTAGATCTTGCTAACGGTCGTGTAGCCGCTGTACTTGGTGATGCATCTGCTCTTGAAGAAGGTGTACTGAACAAAGCGGGTGGTGAAGCGTACGAGTTCGTTGGCCCATCACTAACTGACCCTAAGTGGTTCGGTGAAGGTTTTGGTATTGCTGTTCGTAAGCAAGATAAAGACCTAACTAAGAAGTTAGATGCTGCTATCCTTTCTCTACGTGACAAAGGCGTTTACCAAGAGATCGCATCAAAATACTTTAACTACGACGTTTACGGTCAGTAATCAGGCGTAGTAAATGGCCGTTGGTTTTTGTTCCTAGGAGTATAACCAACGGCCAAGTTTTATAAGGTTTAGGGATCAGGAACTTACCTATGCTGGATTTACAAGGATATGAAGCCTCTATATTGAAAGGGGCCGTAGTAACCATCGAGGTTGCACTGCTGTCACTACTCGTGGCAATGATTTTAGGTATGCTTGGTGCACTTGCAAAGCTTGCTCCGTACCGTTGGGCAAGAATGATCGCGACGTTATACACCACAGTCATTCGCGGTATACCTGACTTAGTCCTCATGATGCTGATTTTCTTTGGTGGACAAATTCTTCTTAACAACAGCCTTTATTCCATCAATGAATCACTGAATGAATGGTTTGCGTCCAGCAATCCAAATCATGAGTGGACTTCGTACTTACCAGACTACATTGACGTGAGCCCTTTTGTTGCTGGCGTCTTAACCATCGGATTTATCTTTGGTGCCTACATGGCCGAGACCTTCCGTGGAGCTATTATGGCTGTCGATAGAGGCGAGCTTGAGGCAGCAAAAGCATATGGAATGAGTCCATTTTTGGCGTTCCGTCGTATTCTGCTTCCGCAAATGATTCGTCACGCTTTACCGGGTTTTGGTAACAACTGGCTAGTACTTTTAAAAACGACTGCACTTGTTTCCATCATCGGTCTAGAAGATATGGTTCGCGTGAGCGCACTGGCGGCAGGTTCAACTAAAATGCCATTTACCTTCTACATGGCGGTCGCACTAATCTTCTTGTTCTTTACTAGCGTTTCAACGGGTGTACTCAAAATGGTTGAACGTAAATTTAGTATTCATGCGAGGTAAAGAATGGACTTTTCATTGATTATTGAAAGCCTTCCTATCTATTTAGATGGCCTTTGGACAACGGTTTGGCTTGTTGGTGCAGCCCTGATTATCGGCCTGTTTGTCGCGATTCCGCTGGGCGTTGCTCGAAACAGCACAAATTACCTTTTGAACGGACCTAGCTGGGCGTTTATCTACTTTTTCCGTGGCACACCACTGCTTGTTCAGCTTTATTTGATCTATTACGGTATGGACCAGTTCTTCCCAGTGAAGGACACCTTATGGGAAAACGCATGGTTCTGTGCGCTGGTGGCTTTTGTGTTAAACACATCTGCTTATACGGCAGAAATCGTACGTGGTGCAATCAATGGCTTGCCTAAGGGTGAGGTAGAGGCAGCAAAAGCATACGGTATGGGAACGTTCATGACCTACCGCCGTATTATATTGCCAAGTGCACTGCGTCGTGCACTACCAGTTTACAGCAATGAAGTTATCTTTATGCTTCACGGCAGTGCGGTTGCGGGTATCGTAACCATCTTAGATCTGACGGGTGCGGCACGCTTAGTTAACTCTCGATACTACGCGCCATTTGAATCATTCCTGACAGCGGGTCTGTTCTATATGGCTCTAACGTTTATCATTTTGGGCGTGTTCAAGTTGGCAGAGAAACGTTTCCTGGCTTACATGCGACCGCTTAGCTAATAGAGCTCAATATGAGAAATATAAAAAAGGCTTCCAATCGGAAGCCTTTTTTATTGGATGAGATTGTGAGTCTAACTCAAAATAATGAGTACAGTACCGGCGAGAGTCATCAGGATATTAGCTATCGCATAAGTACCCGCGTAACCCAGTGCAGGAATGGTTGATTTAGCGTAGTCGTTCACAATATCCATTGCTGGTGCACAAGTACGCGCACCGATAATCGCACCAAACAATAGGGCGCGGTTCATCTTCAATACGTGAGCACCCACTAAGTAAGCAAGCACGACCGGGACGACACTTATCACAAACGAGAGCCCAATGACTTGCACACCGACTTGTGTGAGGTGTTCAAACATCTTTCCACCTGCACTTAGACCGATTCCGACCATAAAGAACATCAGACCCAAATCTTTGACCATATTCAGCGCGCCTTGAGGCACGTAACCGAAGGTGGGGTGGTTTGCTCTTAAGAAGCCAAGCGTAATGCCCGATAATAGAAGACCTACAGCGTTACCTAATCCAAATGAGACTTGACCGAATGTCATGGTGATCAGGCCGAACATGATGCCCAGAATAAAGAAGCTGCAAAACGCGAGTAGATCGGCCATCTGACTATGGATAGAGATGAAACCAATTTTCTCAGCCAGTCCGTGAACACGGCTCTTCTCGCCACTTACTTGAAGGACGTCACCTTTCGCCAAGACGATATCTAGGTCCATCGGCATTTCAATTTGTGCTCGAACAACACGGTTCAAGAAACAGCCATATTCTGACAGGTTTAAATCGGACAGTCGTTTACCTGCAATCGAATCGCTCTTTACGACGATCTCTTCTTCGACGATGCGTAAGTCGAGCAAGTTACGGTCGAAGACTTCTTTACCGTTTCTAAAACTTGGGTCCAATCGAGCGTGACTGTCAGGGAAACCCACTAGAGCAATCTCATCGCCTTGCTGCAAAATAGCGTCGCCATCAGGGTGGGCCAAAATACCATTACGACGAACTCGTTCGATGTAGCAGCCTGTTTGGCGGTAGATACCCAGTTCGCGAAGGTTCTTACCATCAATCCAATCGATAAGTTCTTGGCCAACGCGGTATGCACGAATAATTGGTAGGTAGACCTTTCTTTGACCTGAGCTACCCAAGCCGCGCTCTTGTGCTATTTGCTGAGCTGAGTCTGAAAGGTTTTGCTTTTGCAATTTAGGCAACAACTTGGCGAACATGATCATACTGATCAAGCCAATTAGGTACGCCATGGCATAACCTACAGAGAGGTTTTCAATGACTTGGCTAAAATCCATGTTGCGTGGTGTCGTTGCGAGCCCGGAATTCAACGCATCTTGCGCACCTACAAGTACAGGTGTTGAAGTCAACGCTCCCGCCATCATCCCCGCAGACAATCCAAAGTCTAACCCTAAATGGTGGCTAGCAAAGTAGGTGATACAGAGTGCGGTCGATAGTACGACCATGCTTAGAATGAAATAATGCTTACCGTCTCTGAAGAAAATACCAAAAAAGTTCGGACCTGCTTCTATCCCGACACAGTAGATAAACAGCATAAAGCCGATGGTTAACGCGTCTGCATTGAAAGTAAAACCAAGGTGGCCCATAACAAGCGAGGTAATAAGCACGCCAATTGAGTTACCAAGTTGTAGATTGCCAAAGCGAATTTTTCCGATGCCTAAGCCGATCGCTAAGACTACGAAAATCAAGAGGATAGGGTTTTGTTCGAGCAAAAGTACGACGTCAATGTTCACGGGCAAGTCTTGTATTGGTGCCAGAGGGTAAGATAAGTGTGCGGATTGTATCTGAATATTGCAAAAAGATAAGTGAAATTTTTAAGAATTTACGATTAGTTGACTTGATATCAAAAAATGCTCTAGGACTAAGTGTCAGACGTAAAAAAACCGCTTACGAGAAGCGGTTTTTTTTAAATTCTTTGCGATTACTCGTCGAACAGACCTAGGTGCTCTTTCGCGTACGCTTCAAAGTCGTCACAGCCACCGATGTGCTCTTGATCAACGAAGATTTGTGGAACAGTTTCTACTGGCTTGCCTACTGTTTTTTCTAGGTCAGCTTTAGAGATACCTTCAGCGTGGATATCTACGTAACGGTAGTTGAAATCATCGCGTTTTGCTTTCAGTGTTTCAGCGTGCTCTTTTGCACGAACACAGAAAGGACAAGCTGGGCGACCAAAGATAACTACGAACATATTTCTTTCTCCTATAATTTGTTACCTGCAACTATGCCCGATTCATTGGAGGAAATAAAGCGCCATTTGCCTCTTGCTTCGATAGGTAAAATCTATCGCTGAATTTTTGTGCGCAGTTTACGGAATTCTGTCTCAATAGCCTAAAATAATGGAGTGGCATAGGTCGCGAAAGTCCTATTTTTTATGCGGTTATTTTTCACAAGTTGCACTCTGTCATGTTTATTTTTTCTCCAGAAGTGCAAGCTAAAGAAAGGATAAATTTAGTAAAGGAGTACGTCAGGCATGTTTCAATTTATGACCTCTACCCGAATCATTTTTGGCGAGGGCGCACTTCAATCTTCACTCTCGACATTGAACCAGTTCGGCTATAGCGTGTTGCTCGTAACGGGAAAAAATCTACAACGGGCAAATCCAGTCATCCAGTACCTGAAGCTACAGAATATGCGCTATCAGCATGTTGCCATCAGTGGTGAGCCAAACATTACTATGGTTGAAGAAACCGCACTCGCGGGGCGAAAATTTCAACCTGATATGGTTGTCGCTATGGGAGGGGGAAGCGTATTGGACATGGGGAAGGCGCTTGCCGCGATAATCCCAAACCAAGGCGACGTTTATGACTACGTAGAAGTGGTCGGCCGCAGCGTTCCGCTGAAATCTAAACCCATCCCATTTATTGCCATCCCAACTACAGCAAGTACAGGCTCTGAAGTAACCAAGAATGCGGTTCTACGATC
The DNA here is from genome assembly GCF_013114545.1 of Vibrio sp. RE86. GTDB lineage: Bacteria > Pseudomonadota > Gammaproteobacteria > Enterobacterales > Vibrionaceae > Vibrio. The sequence goes on from NZ_VTXI01000011.1 coordinate 22,481, forward strand.
CGGGCAAGACCAAGTTAAAGTTAGCCTTCGTAGCCCTGAGATGCTCGCGGATGTTGCGATTGTTGACCCGACGTTAACCTATGGCACTGATCCCTACGTGTCAGGTCGCGGCGCCATGGATGCTTTTACTCATTTGATGGAAGCGTACGTTTGTGGTGAGCCAAACCCTTTGACCGACATGATATGCGAAGAAGGACTTAGAAGGTTATCTCAATCGGTGATTGCGGCTTGTATGCAAGACGATCATAAAGCGCGAGCGGATATCTCTTTTGCAGCGATGCTCGGCGGTATGGCAATTACGAATGCCAAGTTAGGCGCTGCGCATGGGTTAGCGTCAGCATTAGGAGGAAAACTTAATGCACCGCATAGTGTGATTACTGCAAGGCTTGCACCGTATGTCATGAGTGAAAATATCAACGCTGCGCATAGGGCAGGGCGTAATGATCTACTTCATCGATACACTAGGTTAGCTCAAGTATTGACTGGTCGGGTGAATGCTCATCGTGAGGACTCAGTACTTTGGGTTCGCATGATGCTCGATAAACTAGACATACCTGCTTTAGATGAATTTGGCGTATGTTCGACCTCTTTTGAGCAAGTCGCTGAAGATACACTCAAGTCGGTTGCGATAAAAGGAAATCCATTACCACTCACTGAAGAGAGATTGATCTACATTCTTGAGCAGGTTTGTCAGTGTGGTGGAGAGTGTCATCAGAAAACGTTAGGTCATGTGACAACGCAAGTAGACATGGTCGAGAGTGGCGATATAGAAGACGAAAGCCGATACCAAAATAGCTAGATTAGTGAAAAGCAATAAAAAACGGAGCGTTAATGCTCCGTTTTTTACTTAGAACTGCGACAACTTGTCGTAGCGAGAATCTTTAAGTACATCTTTAACGCGCTTTAAGTTTTCTCTAAAGCCAGTACCCCGGCGAAGGGTAAAGCCTGTTGCTAGCACATCAATAACCGTCATTTGTACAACACGACTCGCCATTGGCATGTAAACATCAGTATCTTCTGGTACGTCTAAAGAAATAGACAGTGAACTTGCTTTATCAAGCGGTGAGTCCTTTGCGGTAATCGCGATGACTGTTGCACCATTTTCGCGAGCAAGGTTCGCAATCTCTACTTGGCTCTTAGTTCGGCCTGTATGAGAGATAAGTACGATCACGTCGTTATCCGTACAGTTAATGCAGCTCATGCGTTGCATTACGATGTCTTCAAAACAAGTGATAGGAATATTAAAGCGAATAAACTTGTTCTGCGCGTCTTTTGCAACTGCTGATGAAGCCCCCAAACCGAAAAACGAGATACGTTTGGCTTGAGTAAGGAGATCAACAGCGCGGTTAACTTGCATTGCATCTAGACTGTTTTTAGCAACATCTAGGCAAGCCATTGTCGATTCGAAGATCTTGTGCGTGTATGCATCAGGACCATCATCTTCTTCAACATTACGATTCACATAAGGTGTACCGTTGGCAAGACTTTGCGCTAGGTGAAGTTTAAAGTCAGGGAAACCCTTAGTATCCAAGCGTCGGCAAAAGCGGTTAACAGTAGGCTCACTTACATCGGCCATTTTAGCCAGTGTAGCAATACTAGAATGGATAGCAGTTTGAGGCGAAGCCATAATAACTTCGGCAACTTTGCGCTCAGACTTACTAAAGTTTTCTAGATTTTTTTGAATTTTTTCTAATGTGTTCATAGTGTTCACGAGGGTATAGAGAACAACTCACTGGATATACCCGAAAGTAGAGACAGGAAACAAACTGTTTCCCAAAAGGGTAAGTGCAATCCAGCGCCTTGTTGCCAGTATAAACCTAAGCCAAAGGTTTACGGGAATTTTTCTACTAGGCAATTGGCTAATATATGACAAGCCTCAAACAAAATTTTGGTTAAACTACAGAATTCGCTTCTGCATCGTTCTAAATTTAAACTCTGAGGCTGTCTATGATAGAGAAATTACATTTTTGCAGAAAGAAAGTTTCAGTTTACTTAAGCGTTTTGAGTAATCTCAGCGGCTAAGCTGTCTATCTTCGCCATTAGGTTTGGCGCCTGCTTTGCAATCTCTTTTTGCTCTTCTAATACTGCGCTTAATATATCGCAGCTAGTCAGTGGGTTCGCCAATACAACGCGGAATACGATGGTGTTAAGTCTGCCCCAACGTTTCGGATTTAAGCGAGTGCGAGAGACAAATGATTTACCTGTTTCGCGCTGACGCTTTTGAATAAACTTGGTTAGCTCGTTGAGTAATTCGTTAAGCTTCTCAGTTTGTTTTCCTTTGGAAAGAGCAAGCGCTTGCTGAATATGTTTTGGCACATAGCGGTATGTTAGCAAGCAAAGTTCGGGCTCTGACACTAATTCAAAGTCGTCTTGTTGTTCAATATGATTGGCGAAGAATTTCGCTTTTTCAATGCTTTGATCGATCAGGAGTTCATAACCAGGACGACTGATAATGTGCATGGCGGCATAAACCAACATCGCCATACCAGATCGAGATCCCTCAAGGGTGTGGCTCCCTAAGTCTTTAGACCCTCTACGCAAGATATATTGTGCATGGTGCTCAATAGATTTCATCGCATCGGGCTGTTTAAACAACACCATGCCTGCGCCCATTGGAATATAAAGCTGTTTATGAGCATCGATGGTTACTGAGTCGGCCAGTTCGACACCGTTTAGAAGATGACGATAGTTATTGGACATCAACGTTGCACCACCCCAAGCGGCATCCACATGGAAGTGGCAATCTTCTTGCTGACAAATCTGAGCAATCTCAGCCAGTGGATCGATATTACCGGTTTCCGTTGTCCCAGCGACACCGATGACCGCGAACGGCTTGATGTTTTGCGCTTTGAGTTCAGTGATGCGTTTTTGCAGTGACTCTGGACAGATGCGGTTGTTGTTGTCAGTCTTTACTGCAACCAGGCCTTCTTGACCTATACCCAATACATCTGCGGCTTTTTTAAGTGAGTAGTGACCACGCTCTGATACAAGAACAGCCAACCCTTCGTAGCCGTAATGCTTCATCGCTTTGAAAAGGCCTTCTTTCTCTACGCCCTTAAAAGAACCTTGTGCCTTTAGCGCGTTATTGCGAGCCACCCATAATGCAGTGATGTTGGCGATGGTCCCACCCGAACAGAAAGCGCCTAACGAGTGGTTCGCACTATGCATCCATTTAGAGTAGAACGCATCATCTTGGCCATAAGTCAGTCGATGTAACATGCCAAGAACTTGACGCTCAAGGGGAGTGAACGCTTTAGACGTTTCGATCTTCACCAAGTTTTGGTTTAGCGCGATCATGATCTTAGACAGTGGCATCAAAAAGTAAGGCAGTGCCGATGTCATGTGGCCTATGAAGCTAGGAGCAGATGTATGAACGGAGTGCGAAACGAGCGTATCGAGCAAATGTTGGGTATGTTCCGAAACGAACTCGGGCTGTTCGGGAATCGACGCACGAGAAAAGTCTTTCTCGATTTCTCGTAAAGGTTTTTCTTCTGCGACGATGTGCTCACGCAAAAACTTATTCAAGTTGCGTGACAGCTCTTCTTCAATTTTGGTTAGCGTTGAGTCTGGTCCTTCAGGGACCGTGAAGATTCGGAGTAAGCTCTCGAAACTTACATCAGCCGTTTTATGTTCCGATATCATACAGCTACATTGCTCTAATCATTTTTGTTGCAGCGGGACAATCTAAACGAAAACGGGAACAATGTCCCGTCTTAATTATCGAATCTTAGATTTTATAAGGCGAAGTTATCCGTTCGCGCTTAATACCCCTAAAAGGTGAGTGTTTATTTACAAGCGATCGCTTCTAGTTCTTTAATTGATGCATTGTAGCGTTGAAGCGCAGCATCAATTTTAGTTGGGTGACTTAATAGGTCTGCAAACGCAGAACGAAGTTCGTAGTTCTTTTCGTGTGGCTTAGATTGACGGTCACTAAAAGTTGCTTGCGCCAATTGACCTAGTTCGTCGCTGCGTGAAGCGAGCACTTTAATGTCTTTTTGCTCTAACTGCAGCCATGCTTCTACAGGTTGAGCAGTCGCCACTTTGGTTTGATCTTCAGTTAGGTAATAGTGAACCGCAGCACGATTTAGTTCAAAGTGATTCTTACGACCTTCTAGGAACCATTCGCTAACTTCTTTAAGTTCAGGATACTGGTCGGCAGTTAGGTTTGATAAGTCTTCGTACCAATGTAGAGATGCATCAATGTACGCGTCATATTTTTGTGAAAGACAAGTGTTATCGGCTGCGGCAGCAAAGGTAGAAGTAGCGCCTAGCAGCAGGGCAACGATCATGCGTTTCATAATGATTCCTTTTGAAGATTGTTTTTATCGTACCAGACCGTGTTTGCTCAGAGGTACATTTTAATTATGCCTTATTTAGCATCTTCTAAATAAGTTGGGCTAACAAGCGCCTAATAATAGAGAAATTCCTTGATGATTCCTGAGATCTAGCCTGCAAGTGAGACAAAGAAAAGCATTAAAACAGGTACAAGTAGGCTCAAAATGAAACCACTGACAATTGCAATCGGTACACAACGTACGCCGCCTGTGGTTTGAATTACAGGTAGAGTAAAGTCCATTGCGGTTGCGCCGGCGTAGCCAATTGAGGTACATGGCTTGGTTCGAATAAAGAGTGGAATCAAGATCAAGGCAACAAGCTCTCTTAGAAGCTCTATCATAAATGACGCGCCACCATAAACTGGGCCAAATGCGTCACCCATTAAGATTCCCGCCAGTGAGTACCAGCCAAAGCCTGAAGCCATAGCAAGTCCGCGGTAGATATCGATATTGAGGATAAGTGCAGAGATAATGCCGCCGACCATCGAGCTCGCAATAATGACCACAGCAATGACCATTCCATGTTTATTCAACAGAATCTGACGCAGAGTTAAGCCGCTGTTACGCAGCTGAATACCGATAAAGAACAGCAGTAAAAAGAGGATCCATTCACTTGCGGTGTCTACCCAGCTTAAATCAAACGGCAGAGCAAGACCGACGATCAAACCACTACCCACGACCAAAATGAGTTTTGCTGATTCCATCGCCATAGAAGAAAGAGGCAACTTAGTGTTCGATGAATCTGTCTGAATCGGCATGAATTTATCAATGAGTGGCAGAACAGCGAGGTTCGCTAAACTCAAGCAGATAAAGAATACTGCCGTCGTCTTTAAGATAAGCTGTAGGTTTTGACCAAGATTATCAAGCCCCGCTAAGCTTAATCCCATCAAAGAAAGAATGACGTAAATAAGGTTAGAAGTCGTTACGTTGATCGTATCAAGCGTTGATTTTTTGGAAATAGAAATTAGATACCCCACCACAAGCGGGGCAAAGATAAATATCATCCCTGAAAACATGTCACATCCTGTTCTGGGTTTCTTAACCTTGGCGGCTATAACCCACTGGCACTGATTAAGTCGTTGATCTGTGTATCAAACTCAATATCACTTAAATTGGTGAGTTTGTACAGTATATCAGCACCTTCCACGTCAATTTCTACAGAATGTTCATCTAGTTTTTCATCTTGACGGCGGTACATCAGAATGTGATTCGCGATTCGAGCGACGTCTAGATAAGTCACTGCGTGTTGTTCAGATCCTGCGAGTGCTTCGTTTCCCGCGACTGCAATGAAATCATCATCGAACCCCCAACTATCGAGAACCAATTTACTCGCTTTAGAACATTGTCGGACAAAGATTTGTTGAGCGATATCTTCATCGAGGTAGTTCCCTTGCTCTATGTAAGAGTGGTACTCGTTGATCAAACAGAACAGGCCAATATCAGCAAGCAGTCCACAAAGGAGAGCTTTGTCTGTCTCCAAATTGGCGTATTGAGGTTGGGCTGATTCTTTAAATCCTCGAGTGACGAGTACCATCGTTGCGGCGAGCTCTCGTGAAGTCGCGGCACTGTGAACAAGCATTGCATTACATGAGTGGCTTAAGTTAACCGAGTGTTTAAGCTGTTCAATGGCCTGAGCAGTCACGATGTCACGGACGCGGAAAATTCCCAGTCGTGATACCGCGGTAAATAGGTCTGTACAGGTGATGTTTCGGCGATTGAAGATAACCGAATTCGCAACTCGAATAACAATCGCTGTTAATCCAGGGTCGGATAGCAGTAGGTCGGCGACATCAGAGATCGTTGTGGATTCCTCAGTACACGCTTGTTGAATCTTTAATACCACCTCTGGGATTGGTGGAAGAGAGATTGAACGAGACTTTACTGAGTGCTCTATCAAACTAAAGAATTCTGATTCGATACCTTTTAGAAGAAGCTCGTTGTTTTCAGGTAACCAGTAAAAAGATAGGTGATTCATACAAATTTAAAAGTAAGGTAACTTTATACAGTGTAACGTTTTCTGAATTTAAGTGTAATGCTTTCTGATGAGTATGAGCAAGTTATTGCTTAGCCTTTATTGATATTTTTCGTAACATTTTATCAAGTCTTAAAAATAGCGAACTGGGGTGCGATAAAGTATTAAGATGTGACTTGTGTCCCAGTATGATACTTGTTGAATGCGATCAGTGTGACAAATGCACAGACTTATTTTGTTTCGTTAACTATGATTTATAACACTTACTTTCACTCAAGCTACATACACAAATACTTAACGGTTTGAGTGTGATTTTAATTTTTTCGCTTATAACTGCTGCTATCTGGTGATCATAACTAATCGGGGTTTTAGATTAAGGATCAATGGATATGACAGAGCAACTTTTTATTCGATACGTAACAAAATTTGGTGAGTTCCAGAAACGTTCAATGTTTGGTGGAACAGGTCTGTTCAAAGATGAGGCGATGTTCGCACTGATCAGTGCAGACAAGGTGTTTATTCGCGGTGGTGACAAACTCGATGGTGAGTTGTCTGAACTGGGGTGCGAAAAATACCGTCACGTTAAAAAGCAAACGACAGCAACAGTAAATTATTATGACATTACTGCACTGTTTGTTGGTAAACACGATCGTTTGGATGAGCTATTAGAGCAATCTATTAACTTTTCAGTGTCTCAGCGTGAGTTCAAACGTTCATCGGCGAATCGTCGTCTACGCGATCTACCGAATATGCAATTGACGCTTGAGCGCATGGTGAAAAAGGCCGGCGTTGATGATGTGGATACGTTCCTTCAGTTAGGTGCTCCTGCTGTATTTAGCCGAGTTAAACAGGCTTATGGCAGTGATGTAGACGTGAAGTTATTGTGGAAATTCGCAGGTGCTATTGAAGGCATTCACTGGAAACTTATTCAAGAACCACGCAAGCGTCAACTATTGGCAAATTGCCACTAAAATTAACTGCTCAGTGCAAATGGACTTGCATAAAAAAACCGAGGACTAACCTCGGTTTTTTTGTATTCTCGAAACGCTGATCCTGATTGGTATTAGAACTTAAAGCGCGTAGTGAACATTAACTGATCACCGTAAAAGTCGTTGATTCGAGCTTCACCACCGATAGAGAACAGTTCGGTTGAGTGGAAACGAACGTAAGCAGAACCAATCCAATCGTCGTTATCATCAATTGAAACGTAACCGCCTTTACCACCCACTTCAAGTTGTGGACCTAACCATTGGCGAATACCTAAATTCAGTTCCATACCTGTTTCAGTACCACGAGCAGCACCGTCATCGTTTAGACGCAGGAGCATTTCGCCAGTGAAGTCTGCCCAGTTGTTAATTGGAGCATGGAAACCGAAACCTGCCGCAGCATCATAATCGCCTTCAAACTCTGAATCGATACGACCGATGATATGTGCGTTAGGGTGAATAGATTTGCTCATTGCAGCACCAAAAGTGACTGGGCTTGCACCGATACGAGCTTCTAGGTAGTCATAACTGAAGTTGCTCATTACAGCAGGGCTGTTTGGATCATTTTGAGCAAAAGATTGACCCGATGCTAGCACGAGTGCTGCAGCTAAGATTGTTTTACGCATATTGACGATAAACCTATATCTTGTGAATTTCCTTGGTCTTAAGCGACGGGCGCCATGACGTTAAGTACGACATGATAATGCATCATAGCGGGAGCCACTACAGAAATGTCATTGTTTTGTCGTTATTTATATACCAAAGCAAGTCATGTGCCAATCGCTGTATACCTATTCACCAAATTCGAGTTTATTTTGTGCGACGGCATCGAAAATTTTCTCTGTATCTAAGATTGATGCCCAAGGCATGAGATTTTTCTCATTGTTGATAACGTAAGTGGTTAGCTGCTGCTTTACCACGGTTCTCAATTGGTCTCCTCGCCATGGTTTGGCAATGTAAAAATCGAGACTGGAGTGATTGACCGCCTCTACGGTGTCTTCTAAGCCAGCTTGGCCAGTCAAAAGCAGTTTACGTGCTGTTCGAGTTTGATGATCTTCATTGAGTTCAATAAGAAATTGAATGCCCGTTTGTTCTGGCATAATGTGATCACAAACGATCAGTGCCAATTTTATGTCTTGTTGCAGTGACTCTTTGATTAACGCTTTAGCCTCTTGTACGGATTCTGCCGCTTCTAGAAGAAAGTGCTCTTCAAAACAATCGAGATCTTGAATGACGCTATCTAATACTTCTCGTTCGTCGTCGACACATAATATGAGGTACTTGTTCATAGGAGCTCCTTATTCTTCTGTGGGCTGTGTGATGGGCAACCAAACGGACATTCTCGTGAATTGATCTGTTTCAGACTCAACCTCAATATGGCCGCCATGCTGGTGGATGATTTGCTGACAGATCGAGAGACCTATGCCGAGTCCGAAGTTACCCTCTTTTTTAGTCGTAAAGTTAAGAGAAAATACTTTGTCTTTGATAGAGGAAGGGATACCTGCGCCATTATCTTCAAAGGTAATGAGTGCCCAGTCTCTGTGATCGCGTAATGCAACCTTAGTTGTAATGGACAATATACCTTTGTCAGGAAATGCATCGATGGCATTGGAAATCAAATTTGTCCATACCTGCTGAAGCGCAATGGGTTGGCATTGTAGCGCAGGAAGTTCGCCGTAGCTGCGCTCGACCTGGTGAAACTTGAGCTTATTTTCAAAGATAACCAAGGTATCTTCGATGCCTTCATGTATGTCTGTGACTCTAAAACGCTCATCGTCTGCTCGAGAGTAGCCTTTTAAGCTCTTGACCATATCGGCTATGCGGCCAGCACAAACATTGATAGATCGTAAGGTGGAACCAGCTAGGTAATAATCTTCAAGGCGATCAAGTTTTTCAGAAGTCAGCTCTGGCTCTAGGGCGATATCACTATGCCACTTTGACTTTCGTTCAAGGTTGAGTTTAACGAGCTTTTTCGCCAGCCGACGGTCAGTGACCTCTTTCATCACTTCATTGGTGAGCTCCCTTTCTTGCGCAGTTGAGCGGGGCCTCTGAGTCAAACCGAGTTGTAAACAAGAGAGGCCGTCAGCGCCGACTTGTTCGAGAGAACGTTCGTGAACCAGATTTTGTATTTTATTAGTCAGTGTCTCGGTGCTTCTAAGAATGGCAGCGATAGGGTTATTGAGCTCATGCGCTACACCGGCAACGAGCTGACCAAGCACCGCCATTTTCTCTCGTTCGATGAGTTGCTGGTGGGCATCTTCGAGAGATTCGAGGGTCTTTTGCAGCTCAAGCTTTGTATCGATACTGCGTTGAAGACGACGATTAAAGTGGCGAAGCAAAAGGTTGGTAAATAGAGGGAGCAGACTTGTGTTGGAGTGCATCACTTTGGCAAAAACGTTTCTATCTACTTTGATAACCTCGGTAGGAGTGAGTGTAATGGCCGTTGAAAATGAAGGCTCTCCAGTGACAAACGACATCCCCCCGACAATATTGCCTTGTGTGTGGCGCACGACTTCTCTTTGATTCCCAATCTCATCTTTTTTGTATAAGGCTACGGTCCCTTTGGTGATAAACCACAGGAACTGGTTTTCGGTACCTTCGGTCGTGAGTAGATGTTCTGAAGAGTAAGTGCGTATCGCACGTGTTTCATCTTCACCGGCAAAGAAATCGAGCAGGGCGCTGGTGACTTGCTCTGCGAGTTGTTGGTCGCTCAGAGAGTGATGATCGGTAATGAAGCCTTCTCGATAGTGACGCATCTTTTGATCGATGTGAGCGCGAAGTAATCGATGCTGGTCGAGTATTAAGCTGTAAGACAGCAGGTTATCACGGTCATGTTCGAGCACAAACGTGGTGAGCTCTTTTTGTACAGTCTGGAGAACAAGCTTGTCCTGCAACGGTTTGGTTAAGCAGTGATCAAGTCGACCTTCATTGACGGCCGATAATATGGCTTGGATATCTTGGCCACAGCTGATTAGTACCTTTCGAGCCCGTTGAGTCTCGGCATTTTTATCCAGTTGCACCAAAAACTCTGCCCCATTGAATTGCTCATGATGGCTAGCAATGACAAGGGCAATAGTGCGATTTCGCTCTATACAAAAGGCGAGCTCGGCGTGTGCATCTTCAATCGTTTCGACAAAATGCAGGTCAAACTTAGCAGCAAGTGGCGCAAGCTCGCGTTGAATTTGTTCGATACTGATTGGATTGCTATCTATGCAGAGTACGGAAAACTGATTCACATCTAGGCTACACTTTAAACATTCTCGTTATTCACTGTACCAAGGTTGGCGCGAGGTTAATGGGAGCTGTGTATGAGATTCTTTGTTGATTTTGGTAGAAAGCCAATACACTGATTTATCTCAATGTTTTTTCGTGTAGACTGAACGAAATCGTTTATAAGAATTAAGAACCATGGAATTGAAAAAAATCGGCGCCATTGGTGGTGCTATTACGCTTGCGTTATGTTGGCCGCTGGCTGTTGGCCAAATAGGACAATTAGTCATTCAAGATGGCGTTAACCATTTAACTAACGAGTCTGTTCGCGCAGAAGTTGTCGAGTATGATCGTGGTTACCTCTCTTCGACGGTCAAAACACGTTACACGGTGCTTGATGCTGAAATGGCAGAGCAACTGGCAATTGATGGGTTACCTTCTGAAATTACAGTGAATAGTGACGTGAGCCACGGGCTGATGAGCCTTAGCGCTGTTTCAGTGATGGAAAACATGCCGGAATTTCCGCTGACTCTGCTTACTCAAACTCAGCTCAATGGCAACACGGATTATGAACTGACGTTGGATAATTGGAATCAAGTAACAGAAGGTGAAGGCGGTGCGATTGTTTCTGTTACGGCTTCGACATTAAAGGGACACATTAGCGTTCTTGGTGATATCACTTACGACTTAAACGTTCCGTCTGTAGAGGTGGATTTCAATTCGGGTGAAAAAGTCTTGCTGTCTGGCCTGACTGGTCTAGGTGAAGGTAAAAAAATGAACAGCTTTTGGATTGGAGAGCAAACCATCCAAATCGCTGAAACGTCGATTATCGATACCACACAGGTTCCATTATTTGGTTTATCTAACAGTAAATATACCTTTATGAGTTCGTTTGACGAGGTCGCAAAAACAGTGAGCAGTCAGCATGTTGTTGAGCTGAACGATCTCCTGACAGCGGACGGTGATGTTGATAGCGTATCGATTGACTTGTCTTTTGGTGATCTTGATAGTGCGGCGTTTGAGCACCTAGTGAACTTGTACCAAAACAATCCGATGCCAACCAACGCTGATATTGAAGCGGCAGTTCCTTACGTAGAGAGCCTATTTTCGAATGGCTTCTATCTAGCGATGAATAAGATGGCCGTTAAGTTGAGTGAAGAGAGCGAGTTTGAGTCTAAATGGAAGATTACTGTGCCAGAAGGGACAGATAATGTGACTCAAAATCCTGCGATGATTTTGCCAGCGCTAACAGGTGACCTAAATACTTTCTTCTCTAGTGGACTGGTTACCGAGTACCCATTTATCAAGCAAGGTATTGATGAGGCAATGGTAATGGAGCTAATTCAGGAAACTGAGCAAGGCTATCAGATTCAAGCCGAGCTAAAAGAGGGGAACTTAGTCTTTGAAAATGGTCAACAGATCCCACTGATGGCGCTTCTTCTGCCTGCATTAATGCAACCATAAGTTCTCAATTTGACTGCTTTAAGAGAAAAGAGGTCTTAAGACCTCTTTTCTTGCTTTTTATCAGTTGAAAAACATGCTATTAATCCGTTAATTGATTTATGAATCACGAGCAAGGAAAGACACATGGACAATGTTTATAACTTTAGCGCGGGCCCTGCTGCTCTGCCTAAAGCGGTAATGGCAAAGGCACAAAAGGAATTTGTAGATTGGAACAATCTTGGCACTTCTGTCATGGAAATCAGCCATCGCAGCAAAGAGTTTATTCAGGTTGCAGATGAGGCAGAGCAAGACTTAAGAGATCTGCTCAATATCCCTGATAATTACAAAGTACTGTTTTGCCAAGGTGGTGCACGTGCGCAATTTGCAGCAGTACCATTGAACCTTCTTGGCGCTGCAAAAAAGGCCACTTACGTTGATGCGGGCTACTGGGCTGAGAGCGCAATCAATGAAGCAGAAAAATACTGTGAAGTTGATACTTTTGTTGCGAAAACAGAGCTTGAGGGCAAAACTGCTGTTATCGACGCTTCTGAGTGGCAGATTGCGCCAGATTCAGCATACGTACATTTTTGTCCAAATGAGACGATTGATGGCGTTGAAATTGCGGAGCTACCTCAGACTGATAAGCCAATTGTTGCCGACATGTCGTCAAATATCTTGTCTCGTGAGATTGATGTATCGAAATACGGTGTGATTTACGCCGGTGCGCAGAAAAATATTGGCCCAGCGGGTATCTGCATTGCGATCGTTCGTGATGATTTGCTAGATCTTGCTAACGACCTTCTTCCTAGCTTTATGAGTTATAAAGTGTTGGCAGAGAAGGACTCGATGTTCAATACGCCTCCAACATTTGCTTGGTATCTTTCGGGCCTAGTTTTTAAGTGGCTGAAAGAGCAGGGTGGCGTAGCGGCGGTCGAAAAAGTAAATAAAGAGAAAGCCGATTTACTGTATAACCAAATTGATGAGTCAGATTTCTACGTTAACAAGGTTCACACTAAGAACCGTTCACGTATGAACGTACCATTCCAATTGGTTAAACCTGAGCTTGATGCATTGTTCTTAGAGCAAGCAGCTAAGCGCGGTCTAGTGGCTCTAAAAGGTCACCGAGCAGTCGGTGGTATGCGCGCTTCTATTTACAACGCAATGCCGCTAGAGGGTGTTCAAGCACTTGTCGATTTCATGAAGGAATTTGAAGCGGCGAACGCATAATTTAGACTCAAACTTTCACTCTTTCAAAGGTCTAGCTGTCTAACGGCTAGACCTTTTTTATTACCAAAAAGCGACTCTAGAATATTTATGAACTAGGCTATTAACTAGGTTGTTAATAATGCGGAGTCAAAGTATTGAGTAAATCTCCAATTGCGATAGGGCTTGGCGCTGCCATTTTTCTTATTCAAGCGCTGTTAGTTGGGGTTTCTTTTCCCACAATGCTTGCTGCGGCATTGATATGTGGGCTGTTTCTTTTTTTGTTGGCGATCAGCCGTTATACGGTTCCCCCATATACCTCAAAAGCCATCCAATCGTTAGAGCGAGTTTTACTACCTAAGCTCTCGCATCAAGTTGAAAATTCATCAGAGTTAGCGCACCAGGCAATAACTGAACTTGGTACGAAAGTTGAGAATTTACGGCAGAACTACCACTCCCTGAAACACACTTCGGATTTGTCTGATAAAGAACGCGAGAAGTATTTACGACAAGTTGAACAGACCTTCAAAGAAATCTTGGTGTTATTGCAATTTGGCGACCGTTTAAGACAGCAACAACAAGGTGTGATTGAAGGGCTAGAAGAGTTCCAATTAGCATTAAGTGACTTAGAACACAAAGGTTGGGATGAGGAGGCGCTTCTTGGAGCGCTAGAGCGTATTGAGCAGAAAACACGACTTGAGGGAAATAAGAGTCCTCAAGATGAAGGCAGCGTGACATTTTTTTAGGATCAAGTGATGCAGAAAACAATCATGGTAGTCGATGACTCCGAATCGTTGAGACAAGTAGTAAACATCGCCTTAAGCGGCGCTGGTTATCGTGTCATTGAAGCTAAAGATGGAGTCGACGGACTAGAGAAACTTGATGGGGGTAAAGTCCATCTCGTTATCAGTGATGTAAATATGCCTAACATGAACGGTATCGACTTTGTTAAGCAACTCAAAACTCTTCCCAAGTACAAGTTCACACCGGTGATCATGCTGACGACAGAAAGTCAGCAATACCTGATGGACGAAGGTCGAAAAGCTGGGGCGAAAGCATGGATGGTTAAACCATTCAGACCTGAACAAATGCTTGACGCTGTCAATAAGCTCCTGTGCTAGTGAGGTGATTATGTCTGATTTCACCTACGTCATGCCTGCAGAACTCACCATTTACGAAGTTGGTGAAACTTTTCAGGAACTGAAGCTTTCTTTGCTTGAGCATGACTGCGTGAATATGGACTGCGGGGCTATTGAAGAGCTCGATACGGCGGGTTTCCAACTGCTGATTTGGTTTCTGCGATACCAAGAGAGTGCGGGGAGGGCGGCAGAATTACTCCACCCAAGCAAAGTTGTCTCTGAGCAGCTTGCTCTGTTTGGGCTCACCGAGCCAAGTAGGTAGTTGCCATGTCAGAGTATGATCGCGCCATTCAAATTTTTATCAATGAATCGTTAGAGCTAACAGATGACGTTGAACAGTTATTACTAAACAGTCAGCTGCTTGAGCAAGATTTTTCAGAATGGATTGATGGGCTTTTCCGTTCTATCCACACCATAAAAGGCAGTGCAGGGCTGTTTGGTTTTGATGAGGTGATGACCCTCAGTCACAGCATGGAGTCACTGCTTGATCAGGTTCGACAGAAAACCACTGCTGTTGATGATGCATTGTTAGAAGTCTTGATTGAAAGTAATGATGTGATACGTCAACAGGTGACGGCGCTAAGTGAACACGATGCCATGCCAGAAAGCGAAAAAGTCCTCGCACGGTTACTCCCCTATATTGTTACACAGCTTGAACGCGGCGACGCGCTTCCTTCAGCGAAACCGTTAGTTAAAGAAGAGTTATATGAGCCTGACGGCATCTGGCATATTTCGATTCGACCATATGCCACGGTATTTCAAGATGGTCTTGATCCGATACGTTTTATTCAATACCTCGGAACGAAAGGTACTTTGACCAGAGCCGAATTAGTGACAACTTCTCTCGATAGCACCTTAGATGACTTTGATGCAGAAAAGAGTTTTTTAGGCTTTGAATTACAGTTTAAAGGAGCGGTGAACAGAGAAGAGATTCTCGACGCTTTTGAGTTTCTGCGTAATGACGCAGATATAGAAATATTGCCACCAAATAGCGGCAATGAAGATTATTTCGAATTAGCGAAAAAACTTCCTGAAGAGCTTGAGTTAATCGGTGAACTCTTTGTGAAAATGGGTGCGATTACGCCAGAAATATTAACAGGTTGGCTGGAAGCTAAGCCAGATGAAATACCAACATCGGAAGCGTCTAAATCGGTCCAATATCCGCGAATAAAAGCCTCAAAAACGTTACGTGTAGAAGCAGAAAAGTTGGATCAACTCATCGATCTCGTCGGGGAGATGGTGATCATGGGAGCACGCACCAACTTACTTGCCCATCAAACGGGTGATGAACAACTAATCGAGTCAATGGCTCAACTAGAAAGGTTAGTTGAAAGTATTCGCGACAGTTCATTGCAACTCAGAATGGTTCAGATAGGCGATACCTTCAGCAAGTTCAAACGCATTGTACGAGATACGGCGTCAGAGCTTGGCAAACAAGTAGAGTTAGTGGTGAGTGGAGCGGAGACCGAGCTGGACAAAACCTTTGTTGAAAAGCTCAGTGACCCCCTGACACACCTTGTCCGAAATGCCATCGATCACGGTATTGAATCAACGAGTGACCGTGAAGCAAGCGGCAAACCAAGCTGCGGAACAATCCGACTTAATGCTTACCATGATTCTGGCTCAATTGTTATTGAAGTGGTTGATGACGGTCGCGGTATCGACGAGGAAAAAGTCCTAGCGAATGCTAAGCAGGCGGGCATTGTGAGCAACCTTGATTCGTTGACTCAGAGAGACATCTGGAAGCTGATCTTTGAGCCAGGCTTTTCAACCAGTGAACAAGTGACCGACCTTTCTGGGCGCGGGGTCGGTATGGATGTGGTGAAGAAGAACATCGAATTGCTGCGCGGCAACATTGATATCAACAGTGAGAAAGGAAAGGGGAGTCGCATTGTCATTCGTCTACCTTTAACTCTATCGATTGTTGATGGGTTTATGTTCAAGGTCGCAGGTGGCGAATACGTTATTCCACTAGACAATGTCGTCGAATGTTTAGAGCTGAAAGAAGTCATTGGCCTGAATACCAGTCGAGACAAAAAGTTTGTCAATCTTCGTGATGAAGTGCTGCCTTTTTTACGTCTGTCCGAGTGGTTTGGGCTCACTCAAGAAACCCCTATCGAAGATGAAGCGTTAATTGTTGTCCAGTTAGGTGCACTTAGAGCAGGGCTCGTTGTGGACAGTTTAAGTGGTGAATATCAAACGGTTGTGAAGCCGTTAGGTCATCTGTTTGAAGGCTTACAAGGGGTCAGTGGAGCGACCATTTTGGGTAGCGGTGAAGTGGCGATCATATTGGATATTTTTGCCCTGATTCAAACGGCAATTAGCCCAACGGAACGAATTAATATTGAGCGCTTTACCTAAACAAGCGCAATAACGAAAGACGAGTGGCCAAAGGCGCGACTGTCTAGCGAGGGAGAGCAACATGATTGGTAAGTTATCGATCAAGAACAAAATCATTGTCGCCATGTTTACCATGGGGCTGCTTTTGTTTGTTATCGCTGTTTCGGTGCAATTGAAAAATAGAACCATTGAAACCTATGCAATTAGCGTGAGTAATGAGGAGAGCCCAAAGGTCATCTTGTCATTGAGTATGCTCGATGAGTTGGGGGATATGAACTCCAATGTCCTAGAGTTCATCACCGGAGAGGCGGAAGAAAAAGTCGACTTTCTGGAGAACTACACCGAGTTTGTCACTTTCTTCGAAAGCCTAAAGCAGTCAGAGTCCATTGATCGTGTGACTATTCGCCAGATAGATGATCTCTCCACTCGATACTACAACGATATGTTGACCTTGGTCTTCAACCAATTTGACCCAAGTTTAGAGAGCCAAGCCGTCGAGAAATACAACTACCTGATCAAAGAGTTTGCTGACCCTTTAGAGGCGATGTTGGACACTCTTAAAGAAGAAGAGGTTGCGGATGCGGGGCGAAGCGGGGACTTCCAAGAGGTACTGAATGATGACTTGCCTGGCGTCCGTTACTACCTTGAATTGATCGATGAAGAGGGCGATATGATGTCTGCCCTGAATGCCTACATGCGCGGTGAAGTGGGGGCAGTGAATGCCTTTGAGAAGGAAGCCCGTAACTTTGCCAACTACCTAAATGAAATTAAACCGCTAGAAAGAAAGCCTGAAGAGATTAAGAGTCTTGCTCAAGTTGAGCAGATGTATCTTGAACTTTATAACGGCGGTAAAGATATCTTCGCTACCTATCGACCAAGAGACAAACTGGAAGCCGCGGAGCAAGTTGATAAGCTTGAACATGAAGTGTTTAGCAAGCTTGAGAAAATATTGGATGACATTAGTGTTAAAGCCAACGAGCAAAGTCGAGTATCGCTTGAACAATTGGTTGATGCAGCGCGAGAAAGCATTTCTCTAGTTTGGGGGTTACTGGGTGTTGCAGTCTTGCTGGCCTTTATTACCGCTATGTTCCTCATCAAAGGAATCGTTGTACCTATCAAAGCCCTTTCAGAAGCGGCAGAGGATTTACGCTCTGGTGAAGGGGACTTAACCCGCCGTATTCCAGACTTTGGTGGTGACGAGATTGGTGAAACAGCGAAAAGCTTCAACGGTTTCCTCGATAAGCTGCAAAACATTATGTTGGATATTCAACGCTCAGTCGAAGCGATTGCTCACAGTACGAATGAGGTTTCGACAACCTCTCAGATGCTTAGCACGACTTCAAGTCAATTGGCGTCAAGTGTTGAAGAGACCAGTGCGTCCCTTGATCAAATGAGTTCATCTATCTCGATGAATACCGAAAATTCAAAAGTCACCAATGGCATAGCGACCCAATCAAGCTCAGAAGCGAACGAAGGGGGTCGAGCAGTAAATGATACCGTCAATGCAATGACTGCCATCGCAGAAAAAATCGGCATCATTGAAGATATCGCTTATAAAACGAATCTCCTTGCTTTGAATGCCGCGATTGAGGCTGCACGGGCTGGCGAGCATGGTAAGGGGTTTGCAGTTGTGGCTGATGAGGTTAGAAAGCTTGCAGAGCGAAGTCAAATCGCAGCACAAGAGATCAGCTCACTCGCTGATAGTAGTGTGAAAGTGGCTCAGCATGCGGGGGATATGCTCAATCGCATGGTACCGAATATTCAGCAAACGGCTGACCTTGTTCAAGAGATCACCGCGGCGTCAACGGAACAGAGCACCAGTGTCGCGGAGATCAATAGAACGGTGTCTCAACTTGATGAGATTGCTCAGCAGAACGCATCGGCGTCTGAGGAGCTTGCTGCCACCGCTGTGATGGTACAAGACCAGACCAATGAAATTCGCAGCACCGTTAGCTTCTTTAAACTGACCAATAGTCCTAGTGGTCGATTGGAGTCGAGAACTCAACGCCGCAGTCCAGTCTCTCCTGCTGAGCAAGAGAGCGGCTATGTTCCCTTCGATGATTGAGAGGAGGAAGCGCCAGAATGAAAGAAAAATACTTAGAATTTAAAGTCTCTGGAAAGTATTTTGCGTTTCCAATCGAGCAGATCAAAGAGATCATGGAGTATCCGTTGATCGAGCCACTTTCGGGTTCACCTAGGCAGTTATTAGGCTTAATGAATCTTAGGGGAAATCTCGTGGTGGTTTTTGATATCGCAGCATCGCTTGGTCAAGAATCCTACCCAGTGACCAACAAAACCTGTGTGATAGTGACTGAAGTAGTGAAGGGTGACGAACGCTTCACCATTGCCAATAAAGTGGATCTGGTGCGGCAAGTTGTTGATGTGTCTGACTCAGAATTAGAAGCGGTTCCACAACTTGGTGGGTGTCTTGAATCGCCGATGGTGAAAGGTGTCGCCAAGCTAGAAGAGCGATTATTGACGGTGCTTGATATCGACGAGCTCCTGTCTAATCAACAGTGGTCTTGGCTACTCAATCAGCCAGAATTCTCTGAGGTCAGCCATGGATGAATCGCTTGATGTAGATAACAGTCCAGCGCTCGAAGTGTTGCTCGTGGATGTGGCGTCAGAGATGGTCGCGATCCCGATTAACTCAGTAAAAGAGGTCATTGAGTACACCAAGATAACTCAAGTTCCGATGTGTCATGAGCAAATGTCTGGCGTCATCAATGTGCGTGGTAGCGTGGTGCCTGTGGTCGATGCAGCACTTCGCTTAGACCTTGATAGCAATCAGGGCTATGACAAATACAGCTGTATTATTTTGTACGAGTCTCGAAACGAGAAGCTGCAAGAGAATGTCACCATTGGCTTGGTCGTTTCTAGAGTTCGCTCAATCAAGTCGATTGCACTGCATGACATTTATGATAAGCCCGCATTTGGTGTCCATATCCCAAGCCAGTATGTCGCTGAGATGATTGAAGTGAGTGGAGATACTGTCCCCATGTTAGAAATGCCAGCTCTGCTCAATGGAGAGAAGCTTAACGGTTTAATACTTCAGCACCAGCGTAGCCTTCTCTCGCACTGGGAGTCCTAAGATGAGTGTGATAATCAGTAAGGAGCAGTTCAAGTCAATCCAGACGATTATGGAGAAGAGTACAGGTATACATCTCGCCGAGCACAAACGCTCGATGATTGAGAATCGGCTCTCGGTTAGGCTCAAGGCGACGCATTGCCGCAACTATGAAGAATACTTACAGGTGTTAGCCGCTGATGAATCCACTGAAGAGCTGCAACATTTCATCGACCGGCTTACCACCCATGAAACCCGTTTCTTCCGCGAACATATCCAGTTTGAACAACTCATTGAAATTTTAGAGGATTGGCCGCTCAGTTACCCCGTCAAAGTGTGGAGTGCGGCATGCTCCACCGGAGAGGAGGTCTATAGCTTAGCCATGGTACTTGAACAAAGCTTGGGTAATGCCAAATGGTCGCTCATCGGCAGTGACATCTCTTCGTCAGCCATCGAACATGCCCAGAGATGCCAATACGACTTGTGTCTAGCGGAGCAGATCCCTAACAACCTCAGACGGCGGTTTTGTCTAAAAGGGGTTGGTGACTTTGAAGGCCACTTTACTGTTAGCCAGAAACTCAGGCGTTTTTGTCGTTTTAAAACTGAAAATCTCTTAGAAGAGAACCAAGCGTCGAGCGTTCACATCGTCTTTCTGCGCAATGTGTTGATCTACTTTAGTGTAGAGAAACAGAAACAGATTCTAGAGAACGTTATTGCGCGCCTCGCTGTTGGAGGTTATCTCTTTCTTGGCCACAGCGAGAATGTGTTAAAGCGACACCCGAGAATGGAGCTAGTTGAAAATTGCATATACCGAAAAGTAAGTCAGTAAAGCCGATCAATGTGTTTATCGTTGACGACTCAGCCGTTATGCGGCAGGTGCTTGGTGAGGTGATAGACAGAGACCCTGCGTTGAAGGTGTGTGGCGTTGCTCCCGATCCACTTATTGCTCAGCGTAAGATGGAAAAACTGTGGCCAGACGTTATTTTGCTCGACATCGTCATGCCTAAAATGGATGGGATTGCCTTTTTGCGTCAAGTCATGTCTAGTCGCCCGACGCCAACCATTATTTGCTCTGCCAAAACGGAAGATAACCCTCAGCTCAGCTTAGAAGCGCTCTCTTCTGGGGCCATCGAAGTGATTAATAAACCTCAAAGCCAACTGAATGAATACCTACACTCTGACCAAGTGGGGCGAATCTTAACGGCCATAAAGCAAGCTTCAAAAGTTAAGGTGAAACAGCTTAAATATCTTGGCGATGAAAGCTACCGAATCAAGCATTCTGCCGATGAAGTTTTGCAGCACAGTACGGAACCTCATGCTAATACGCAAAATAAAGTGGTGGTGATTGGCGCATCAACGGGCGGGACTGAGGCGGTCAGGCAATTTCTGAGTTTAATGCCTCCAAACAGTGCGCCAATCGTGATTGTTCAGCACATGCCAGAGAAGTTTACACGAGCTTTTGCTCATCGGCTCAATCAAGAAGTTGTTCAAAATGTGGTTGAAGCCGAGCACGAAATGGCACTCAAAAGTGGCTGGGTATACATCGCACCTGGGGCTATTCATTGCATGATCAAGTGTCGAAATCAGCAATACTTCCTAGAATTAAAGGATGGGCCATTGGTGTCTCGGCATAAACCTTCTGTGGATGTGTTGTTTCGTTCAGCCGCGCAAGAAGCGGGAAGCAGCGCTATCGGTGTCATTCTCACAGGCATGGGAGATGACGGAGCGCAAGGGATGTTAGAGCTTCATCAGGCAGGCTCGGCTACGTTTGCACAAAGTGAATCCAGTTGCTTGGTGTATGGCATGCCTAAAGAAGCGATTGCAAGGGGTGGGGTAAGTAAAAGCTTTGCGCTTGAACTGCTGCCTTATCAGGTTAAGAAAGCACTGGAGACACGATGAAAAATTTGAGTGATC
The DNA here is from genome assembly GCF_013114545.1 of Vibrio sp. RE86. Lineage (GTDB taxonomy): Bacteria > Pseudomonadota > Gammaproteobacteria > Enterobacterales > Vibrionaceae > Vibrio. The sequence goes on from NZ_VTXI01000011.1 coordinate 44,089, forward strand.
AGATTGAAGCGATGAACATCGCATACATCATAGTCGATGACACAATGAATGTCTTAGAGGTTTCCCCTCAAGCCTCAGAGTTGTTCAGAGTCTCAAGGGGGGAAAAGCTGTTTTCGTCCAATGTCAGTTTTGTTACGGAAGAATTTACTGATATTGACTTGGAAAGTCAGCTCAGCAATGCAGTCAGTGATGGCAAAGACGTCGAACTAGAACTCGGGTTAAGCTACCCAGACAAAAATGTCGAATGGGCCAAACTCTCTCTTATTGGCTACAAAGAATATTTCATCATCTCTTTGACTGAGCAGAGTGAGCTGGTGGCAACTCGTCGATTAAATCGGCAGTTGTCTACTCAAGACCCGCACACAGGACTGCTTTATCGTGAAGCCTTTCTTTCTAAGCTAAACAACGAATACAGCCACGGGACGGTATGTTGCATTCGCATCTGCAATTATCAGCGAATCAATGAAATTTGGGGTACAGCGGTTGCAAACCTTGTGTTTATGGAAGTGTTGTCGAGGGTGATGACAGAGCTACCAGAGGGCGTGTGCAGTAAACACTCAACCGACAGTTTCAATATATTTATCTCTCCCGATGTCCCTTTTGATATTGAACGTTTCTACTCTCTGCTGAATGAACCTTTTCATTTCAATCAGCGTCATTTCTTTAGCAACGTTGCACTGGGTTACTATGTCGAGAAAGAGGGGGATTCCCACGAACTGAGCTTGAACAAGGCCGAAATGGCGATATTGGATGTGCTTACCGAGCGAGTCAGATTAGCGGAATTCCAAGAAGAGTTAGCACGTCAAATTGAACACCAGAATAATCTTGAAACCGAGTTTCGAGCAGCGTTAAACAAACCGACTCTCGACGATGATTTTTATGTATTGTTTCAACCTATTCATGACTCTGGTGATCAATCTGTTTCTGGCGCAGAGTGCTTGATTCGCTGGACGCTCAATGGCGAGTTTGTCTCTCCCGTTGAGTTCATCCCAATTGCCGAACGAATAGGTGATATTGGGTTGCTGACTAAATTTAACATCAAGCAATTGGCCGCCTTGGTTGGGAAATTAGAAGCAAAGGGGATAGATACGCAAGCGTTACTCTTTGCTCTAAATATCAGTGTGGTCGAAATTTTGGATGTGGAGTTTATCGACAAGCTGATGTCGTCGATCAACCATTATCAACTGTCACCTCGTCAGATTAAGTTGGAGCTAACGGAATCGGCGTTGATTGACAACTTCAATTACGTCAACCAAACCTTAGAGCGCTTACAAGAATATGGTTTTAGAATCTCGATAGATGATTTTGGAACCGGTTTTTCAAGCTTGAGTTACCTGTGTCGATTGAGTTTTGATGAGATCAAAATTGACCGAGCTTTTGTGACCAATGTGGTTGAAGATGCGAAGTTACAGACGGTATTTAATTCAGTCGCCTCCCTAGCCAAAAACCTCAATAAACCTGTCGTGGCGGAAGGGGTTGAGACTGTCGAGCAACTCATTTATGCCAAGGCTAAGCAGGTTGAGTATATACAAGGCTATTACTTTAGTAAGCCTTTGCCTGAAAGTGAGTTCATCGAGTATTTAGAAGCCAACCTAAACAAGTGATCACTTATTTAGGCTGGCTTTTTTAAAGAGCGTTACAGTTTGAATCGAGCGACAACTTGCTCAAGTTCTTCTACCTTTCTGTATAGCTGTGACACAGCTTGAGCGCCATCTTGCGTGGTTCTTACCGAGTTGCCAGCAATCTGACTGATTGCATTGATATCGCTCGATATTTCAGTGGTCGCGGTTGCTTGCTCACTCCCTGCAGTTGCGATCATATCTATCATGCTGTTGACGTCTTGAGCCCGAGAAACGATTTCAACCAGTGCATCCCCTGCAGAGTTCGACAAGGTTACCCCCTCGGCAACCAAATGAGTCCCTTCACTCATCCGTTCTACCGCTTGGCGAGTCTCTTGTTGAATGGAATTGATCAATCCACCCACCTCATCGGTCGCTTTAGAGGTGCGCTCGGCAAGCCCGCGAACTTCATCAGCAACCACTGCAAATCCGCGGCCTAGGTCGCCCGCACGGGCAGCCTCTATCGCAGCATTGAGTGCTAAGAGATTGGTTTGCTCGGCAATGTCGTTAATCACTTGAATGACATTACCGATCTCTTCACCACGTTTCCCTAAGCTGTCGACGGTATTGGCGGTTTCGTTAACTACCTCCGAAATCCTGTTCATGCCGTTGACGGTTTCTTGCATCAATTTACCGCCGTTTGTCGCCTCTTCACCGGCTTGACGTGCACTGTTGGCCGCATCAGTGCTTTGGTCTGCGACTTGATTGACCGTCACTGTCATCTCTTCAACTGCACTGGCGATCAAGGTAGCTTTATCAGCTTGTTCCTGAATGCCATCGGCGACCTGACGACTGGTTTCCTCCACCATTTGGGTATTACTTGCGACCTCTGACGCGACTTGAGTAATGTTAGAAATGACCGTTTTCAAGGACCCTTGCATATCATCGATAGAACGTGCGAGATCGCCCAATTCGTCTTTGTTCGTCTCATTAATAGGCTCACCAGATAGGTCACCTGAGGCGATCGCTTGGGCACGATTCGCGATCACATTTAAGCGTTTTTTGATCATATTGGAGAGCGCCCATGCGACCGCTCCACCGATAACAATGACCACGACGCCATTAACCGTTAGCCAGAATACGATGGTATCCATATTGGTGTTGAGTAGCTCAAGTGCACTTATCGAGTCATCGCGCTCTTCTTGAGCAGAACTGTCGAGAATGTCTTCAAGAGGGGTGATTATCGAGTGCTCCAAGTCATCCACTAGCTGAATAGCGCTGTTCTTGTAGTAGGGGTTGTAGCCAGCAAAGACCTCTTCGGCGACTTGAATAATGGTGAAATAGTATTGCTCGATCTGTTCTATATCTCTGACTTCATTTGGCTTTTGCTCAAGAGGTCGAAGTTTTTCTAGGTAGTCAGAGAAGGACGCCGCATCGTTGTTGAAAGCTTCTCGCGCAGCAGGGTCACCCTTGATGTAGGCGTTAAGAGAAGAAATCATATCGCCGCCTTCATCGACCATTTCTAGGTAATAACGTACCCCAGGGAGATCGTCATTGAGTGATTCATAAAGATCGGTGGTGTTGTAGGCATCAGCAAATTCGGCATCTTTGAGTTGATCAAGTAGGTCTTCTAGTGGTTTACCGACGTCTCGAGTTAAGTTGTCAATTTTTTGAACGGCGAGCTGCTCAGCGGCGGGGTCATAGCGGCCAAAAACATCGTTTTCGAGGCGGTCGATGTATTGCTCAGCAAGCTTGAGTATTTTGTCCATTTTTTCAATGTCAGATGCTTTCGCTGACTCCAGAGGGCGAAGAATGGAGTAGTAATGTTGAAACTCTTTGGCGTTTTCCTTAAAGCTGGTGTGTTCATCAGCCTCGCCGTTTAAATACTCGAGAGCATTGGTTTGTAGGTCACCAATCTCATCTAAGACGTTTAAGTAGGCGAGTACGCCGGGAACGTCATCGGCTTCGATTTCGGCGGAAATATTCGCGGATCTATTCACCACAGACCAGACAACAAAGGCCAAGATAAGGGTGGTGACAACAATGATCGAAAAGCCGAGATAAAGTGCGTGACTAAGACGAACGTTCATAAATAAGCTCCATCTTTAGTTTATTGATAATCCTAATAAGTATGGAGGTTATGAACTAAGGTGCAAAAAATTATTGATATATTTATCCATTTCTATAGAGCTCAGTTGGTTAGAACCGATGAGTGGGGCAGCTGGCGGGGTTGGATAAAAAAATCGCAGCCGAAGCTGCGATTATCAATCAGGGTTTAACGACGCTTAGGCTTACGCGCTGTGGAAGGCTTTGAGTTACCTCGCGCTTGCGGCTTACCACCGCGATTTTCACCAGGTTTACCGCTTGGTTTGCCATTGCGGTTACCTTGCGTTGAACCGCCTTGGTTAGTGCTTGGCTTACCGCGACCATTACTGTTGCCACGTTTTTCACCATTCATTTTTTCAAAGCCTGGTTGGCTCTTCGTATGTTTGGTTGCGAAACGTTGAGAGCCATGGCGGCCAGACTTGCGACGCTGCGCTGGTGTCTTCGCATCCACATCTTCAGCAGGAACTAAACAGTTTTGCTTGTCACCGATTAAGTGTTTTTTACCCATGCTAATCAGTGCTTCGCGAATGATTGGCCAGTTGGCTGGATCATGGTAGCGCAGCAATGCTTTATGCAGGCGACGTTGACGTTCACCTTTAGCTACAGGCACTTCTTCACGCTTTTTGTATTTCACACGTTTAAGCGGGTTAGTCTCTGAGTAATACATCGATGTGGCATTACACATTGGAGAAGGATAGAAGTTTTGTACCTGGTCGCACTCAAAGTCGTTCTTTTTGAGCCAAAGTGCCAAGTTAAGCATGTCTTCATCTTCAGTGCCTGGGTGTGCTGAGATAAAGTATGGAATCAGATACTGCTTTTTACCCGCTTCTTCACTGTACTTCTCAAACATCTCTTTAAAGCGGTCATAGGTACCCATGCCCGGCTTCATCATCAGGTCAAGTGGGCCTTTTTCGGTATGCTCAGGTGCGATCTTCAAGTAGCCGCCAACGTGGTGTGTAACGAGTTCACGTACATACTCAGGTGACTCAATCGCTAGGTCATAACGTACACCTGACGCGATCATTACCTTCTTCACGCCTTTCACTTTACGTGCTTCACGGTAAAGATCGATGGTGTGTTTGTGGTCGGTGTTAAGCTTGTTACAGATTCCTGGGAACACACAAGACGGACGGCGACAGTTTGCTTCCGCTTTAGGATCGTTACAGCCTAAGCGATACATGTTGGCTGTTGGGCCGCCAAGGTCAGAGATCGTGCCGGTAAAACCAGGAACCTTATCGCGGATCTCTTCGAGTTCAGAAATGATCGACTCTTTCGAACGGTTCTGAATGATTCGACCTTCGTGTTCGGTGATGGAACAGAATGAGCAACCACCAAAACAGCCACGCATAATGTTCACCGACGTTTTGATCATGTCGTACGCAGGGATCTTTGCTTTGCCATACATTGGGTGAGGGACACGTGCGTAAGGCAGGCCGAAGACGTAGTCCATCTCTTCCGTAGATAACGGGATTGGTGCTTGGTTTACCCACAGTTCACGGTCGCCATGGCGCTGAAGCAGAGCACGCCCAGAGTACGGGTTTGTCTCAAGGTGCATGATACGACTAGCGTGAGCGTAAAGAATACGGTCGTTGTTTAGCTTCTCAAACGGAGGCAGGCGAACCGCAGTCGTTTTCGCGTCGTGACGTGATGGGCGAATCGTGATTGGTTTCGCTTCCGCTTCGGTTTGTTCCGCTTTCTTATTTGTGTCGCACTGCTCTTCAACCGCGTAAGGGTTTGGCGGCACAAATGCGTCTTTGCGTGGTTTCTCGATACGAGATGAATCAATAACGTTGAACCCTTCTGGCGCAGCAGGAAGATTCACTGCAGTACCACGAATGTTGGTCAGCGTTGAAATGTCTTCACCGTCAGCCAATCGGTGCGCCACTTCAACAAGTGCACGTTCAGCGTTACCGAAAAGAAGAATGTCAGCTTTCGCGTCAAATAGAACAGAGCGTCTTACTTTATCTGACCAGTAGTCGTAGTGAGCAAGACGACGCAGGCTAGCCTCAATACCCCCAAGTACAATCGGTACACCTTTGTAGGCTTCACGACAGCGTTGAGAGTAGACGAGTGTTGCTCGGTCTGGGCGCTTACCACCTTCGTTATTTGGTGTGTACGCGTCGTCGTGACGAAGTTTACGGTCAGCGGTATAGCGGTTGATCATTGAGTCCATGTTACCTGCGGTAAGACCAAAAAATAGGTTTGGTTTACCTAGCTTCATGAACGCATCTTTATTGCTCCAATCTGGCTGAGCAATAATACCGACGCGGAAGCCTTGAGCTTCTAACAGACGACCAATAATTGCCATACCAAAGCTTGGGTGATCGACGTATGCATCACCTGTCACAATGATAATGTCACAGCTATCCCATCCTAGGGCGTCCATCTCTTTACGACTGGTCGGTAGAAACGGAGCGCTGCCGAAGCATTCTGCCCAATATTTTTTGTGCTCATGAATAGGAGTAACGTTGCTGTACATATTTTGGTCTCTGTTCCAAGGAGCGCGAATTATAGCGGCTTGAACCGCGACGATCTACCTCAATCTGAGCAAGATTTTAGCGCTTGAAATCCCTCATTTTAGGTGCGGATTTATCCTTGTCGCTAAACGGTTAATTCATAGGGTGTATTGGTCAATATATCGACGAAATGCTCGCTTTTTACATCATGATAAGTGTAGCGGTAAATATAGATGGATTATTACTCTGAAAAGATCGCGCATTATATTAGTAATAATTTAGTCAGTTACTTTGTGGTGTTCTAACTTTAATAGCAGGGGACGCTGAACGAAAGGACGAGTGAATGTATAGGGATCTAGGTTCTGAACGTACCCACGACCTCAGTAGCGAGCCGAAGCGCCGTGCTTTCCTTGAGTGGGAGTGGGATACCCAGCAACATCATTTGATGATTGATGAAGAACGCTGCCGCCAACTGCTCAATTCAGACCTACCTACCTTAACGGGGAATGTGTTACTCCCTTGCATGAGCTATCGTGACCAAACAGAGTTACTCCGCTTACTCACCGAAGCTTGTCACTCTTTGTCGGCACGACGCTTTGGTTGCTGCTTGCAGTTAAGTGATGATCAATGTTGCTATATTGAACTCTCGTTTAAAGGAATAAACCGCCATTGCGTGAAAGGTGTTATTACGCCTCTTCTTTTCGTTCATGCGACCACGTCTACGCTCGGCGCTTTGTTTGAGCAACTGTTTAATAACCCTCATCACGGTGTCTTAATTGCGGATCAGGACAGAAAGATTGTGGTTTGCAATGATTACTTTTTAAAACACGCCAACTACACCAATCAGAAGTTAGCAGGGTGCTCGATGGATGTACTGAATTCGAGTAAGCACAGTGACAACTTCTATCCAAAAATATGGCAAACCATTGAGTCGGTGGGAAGCTGGTCAGGCGTGGTTTTATTGCAAACTTCCGCAGGGAAAACCTATCCGCAAGACCTTACTTTACAGAAAGTTACGCTGGTGGAAGGGGTGTTTTATGTGGGGGTTTACCTTGATCTTTCTGACAACCTTTATCGTATCGCGGATGTAGAGCTAGGAGGGGTAGAGTTACTGACTCAATTGCCAACTGAAAAGCAATTTATTCACACGCTTGCTAATCAGTGGATGGATGACGTGAACGCACGTGTCAGCATGGTTGTTGCCTTCCATCCAATTTTTGACCAAGTTGATGACTTTGAACTTAAATCGGTTCTGTCCGAACATTTAGCCAGTAATCAAGTGGTTGAGCATGTGGGGTATTTGGGTAGTGACCATTTTGTTGCTTGTTTGGAGTGTGACAAGGTTAATGGCCCTTCTCAAATCCGTTTGATTCATCGGACGATTCGCCGATTTTTTGCAGAGCTAAATCATACTGCGGGCAGTCATATTCACAACGCAATCATCAAAGGTCGGGTAGGAGTTTCCGTGCTAGGCCATGACACCCATAGCCCGAAATTGTTGGTGTCACACGCGGTACAAGCGATGTTGGAACAAAGCGTTGAGCAGCGAGGGCAAATCACCTTTTATCATGGCGCTTTACATAAAGAGGTTTTGCGTCGCAAAGAGCTTGAAGAATGGGCAGAGAAGCTCATTAAAGCCCAAGCGGTTGAAGTTTATTATCAACCGATTGTGGATGTTAAAAGCTGGGATATTGTGAAGTTTGAAGCACTGAGTCGTTTTAAAGCGCCCAATGGTCAACTACTCAATACTCAAGAGATGGTAATGATTGCAGAAGATCTAGACTTAGTTTCAGACCTCGATTGGTGCGTTGGTAAAAAAGCACTGCAAGATCTTAACTCGATACAAGAAGAGTTTGGTCGCATGATTGGCGTTACCATCAACCGCTCTCTTAACACCAAACTAGAAGTCGATGAAGTGTTGCAAAGCGCCGATTCTCTTGTCCACCAATATGCGTCCACACCCGAGAATGTCACTATAGAACTGACGGAAAGTGCCTACTTTGATAGCGAATCTCGACAGTCTTCATTGATTAGAAATATTCGCCACAGAGGCGTCAAAGTAGCGATTGATGATTTTGGCACTGGTTATAGCTCTTTTTCTTATCTAAGTGATTGTAACTTCGATATTTTGAAAATTGATCGCGAGTTCATTAAAGATCTCAAAGAGGGCAGCCATAAGTTTTTTATCGTCAAAATGATCACCCAGTTAGCGCATACCTTGGATGTTAAAGTCGTCGCAGAAGGGGTCGAAACAGCCCAAGAGTTAGGTATTGTGTGTGGTCTTGGCGTGGATTATATCCAAGGGTATTTTTTCTCTAAGCCGTTACCCATGGAGGAGCTTGGAAACGCATGGAATTATTGCGACAAGTTAGAACGCTTTCTGTCTAGTTCAAGTCATCTAAAAAGGAGTGGGATTCTCAGCATAACCAAGCTCCACCTACCGACACTCACACCCGGAGATACGATCGAAAAAGCACGTATCTTGTTTGAGTCGGATCAGTATTCGCTCGAAGAGATCCCGATTGTAGATAGAAGCGTATGTGTTGGAATCGTGAGCCGTGAAGATCTCAACTTACATTTGTCACCAACGCTAGGGACGAAACTGGAAACAGCACGCGATGTAACGCTTGGGAAAAAGACGCTGAATCAGGTTATGAATACCCACGTCCATACTATCCCTTTAGAGATGCCTATCAGTGAAATCAATGAACTGATTAAGTCGGGTGTAAAACCGCCTTGGCTGGTGGTCAATGAGCGAGGGGGGTATCTTGGAATCATCACAAGCCGAGACATTTTGCAGTACTTCGCCGATGGCTAAAATTAACCAGTCTGCTATTATCCGCACCCAGTAATAATTTTAGTTTGAAGACTCCATGATTCAGCAACTTCTCGCCGTTTTTGCGCCTATGTTATTGGGTGCGCAACTTATCCTGACTTTAATTTTAGTGAAGGGTGATATCTGCCCAGGCCAGCGCGGCCGTATTCATAAAGTCCTTCCATCTATTGCGCTACTTTGGTTAGCCGTGGCTTCCCTGCGTATTGAAGCAATGATGGTGGTGTTCGCCATCGCCTATTTTTATTCGCAAGTGCAGACGAAAAAGACTCGAGACCAAGGCCCGATTTGGGTGATGTATCTGGCTAATGGTTTAGCTTTAGCCTATGTCGGTATCCAAGTGAGTGAACAATCATCGTTGGCGGCGGGTATGAGTGCGTTGGTGCAAATTATCTTGTTAGGTTCACTGTTTGCACACTTCTTACTGACCATTGCTCGTACACGTCTACAAGCCTTCCATCGTATTCTTCCAGTGGCAGGGGTTGTGTCAGCGATGCTGATGAGTGTTGCTATCTTGCTGAAAACATACGGGCTAGATGAAGAAACACTAACGGCGATTGTGCAGCCACTACTGGCTGGTTTCGCACTTCTTATTGGCTCAGTGGTTGTGTGGTGCTGGCATATGTTGGCATCAAAAGAGATCAGTAAGCCTCAGCTTGGTTTTGCAATGGCGTTAATGTTGCTGTCTGCTGCGTCAAACCAAGCGCTCTTTGCGTTGTAAGTTAGCGATCCAGTTCACTTCAAAATCCGCCATTTAGGTCTACGCTAATGTAAGCAAGTGTGAAATAGGAGGCGGTCATGGATCTCAGCAATGTGGGCAGTTTCGATAGCATCATTTTACTTGGAATAGTGAATGAGAAACTGCGCTTAGAATGCGACAGTTTTGAAGAACTGGTATCAATGTATGAAATGGATGTTGAATCCGTCGTGGGTAAACTCGATGTGCTCGGGTATCAATACGACCCACTCACAAACCAGTTCAAATCATACGATAGATAGTGATACCAACCAGACTAAAATCTGTTTATCTAATTATTTAAGTTGATTTAAAAAGGAGGCGATATACCTCCTTTTTTGATCGTCAACTAGACCGTTTTTATTCCATCTAAATGGCTTTGTGATTGTTGCCTTGCGGTGTTAAAGAAAGCTTGTAAGTAACGCTTATCTTTGTCTGAGTGGCGAGTGGCAGCAAACAATCGACGCCACAATCCGTTACCAAGCGGAATGCTGCTGATCAAGCCTTGGCGCGAGAACTCACTAATTGCCCAATTTGGCAAAGCAGCCACCCCTAAACCAGCCGAGACCATTTGCACCAACATCAAGGTATTGTCAGCTTGTTTCCATTTCGCAGGTTCAACGCCCGCAGGTTGTAAGAAGTGCTTCACTACATCGAGACGACTCTTTTGTACTGGATAGGAAAGCATCGTCTCATCTGCCAAGTCTTCAGGTTCAATACACGCTTTTTGCGCCAACGGATGTGAGATCGAGGTGACTAAGCGCATTTCGAAATCAAACAACGGCTCGTAATGGACTTCAGAGCGAGGCTGAATATCGGATGTGATCACTAAGTCGAGCTCACCAGCCATCAAAGCTGGTAAAGGCTCAAAGCCAAAACCTGAGGAGAAATCGAGTGTGACGCTCGGCCACGCGACTTGATACTCTTTCAATGCTGGCATCAACCACTGAAAACAAGAGTGACACTCGATAGCCATGTGCAAACGGCCATTGACATCTTCCTTTAAACTCGCAATCTCATTCTCTGCTTTCGCCAATCTTGGCAATACGTCGTCAGACAGTTTAAGTAGAATTTCGCCTTCGGAGGTAAATTTAACTGGGCGTGTTTTACGTAAGAAAAGTTGCCCGCCAATTCGCGCTTCTAGATCTTTGATTTGGTGCGAGAGCGCTGACTGCGTGAGGTGCAAAGAGGTGGCCGTCGCTGTGAGCGAGCCTGTATCTCTCAATGTCGCCAGTGTTCTTAGATGCTTGAGCTCAATCATGAATTCCCTTCAGATAAACTTAGTTGCGCATGAATAGTTTTAACCTAACGTGTTTTTATAGGAGTGTAAACATCTAGACGTCTAAAACTTTTTAAACCACCAAAATTAATTTATTGAGAGTTGGATTTTCTCAATATGAAGAAAATTAATAAACAAGTTGAATATTTGGAGATTGCTCCATGTGTGGTTTAGCGAGATATTTTAGCCATCCAGACATCTTTTGGTGTGCTGAACAGAATAACTAATCGAATACTCGCAAAATTGTAAGGACGGACACTATGGCTACAACAACACACATCCTCGGCTACCCTCGTATCGGTGAAAAACGCGAGCTTAAGTTTGCTCTAGAAAAATACTGGCGTGGAGAAATTAGCCAGACAGAACTGAAACAAGTCGGGGGCGAACTGCGTAATAAAAACTGGAACACACAATCAGAGTCTGGGCTAGATTTTGTCACAGCAGGAGACTTCGCTTGGTATGACCAAGTTTTAACGACCACCTTACTGCTTGGTCATGTGCCTAAGCGACATCGTGATGGTTTCCCTGATCTGGATACTTTGTTTAAAGTCGGTCGAGGCCAGTCACAGGCAGGATGTGATTGCAGCGGGCATGCTGCGTCAGACATGACGAAATGGTTTAACACCAACTATCACTATATTGTTCCAGAGTTTAGCCAAGACGATACTTTTGAAGTGAGTTGGCCTCAATTGTTTGAAGAAGTGAACGAAGCAATTAAAGCGGGCCACCAAGTTAAACCTGTGTTGCTTGGGCCGCTGAGTTACCTTTACTTGGGGAAAGAAGTTGAAGAAGGTTTTGATCGTCTAACGTTACTACCGCGTTTGTTAACCGCTTACCAAGCGATATTGGCTAAGTTGGCGAAACAAGGTGTGGAGTGGGTACAAATTGATGAACCTATCCTTTCACTTGAGCTTGAAAAACCATGGTTAGATTCGTTCAAACTGGCGTATCAAGTCATTCGTAGCGATGTCAAAGTTCTATTAACGACCTATTTTGATTCGGTAACGGATACGTTGGATAGTATTGTTGGACTGGACGTCGATGGACTGCATGTGGACATATCGGCCTCTCCTGAACAACTCGAACAAGTGGTGCAAAAACTGCCTCAAGATTGGGTGTTATCTGCGGGTGTGGTCAACGGTCGAAATGTATGGCGAGCTGACCTTGCAGCGCAGTTAGCCTTGCTACAGCCACTTAAAGATGCGTTGGGTGATCGACTATGGGTAGCGAGTTCGTGTTCATTGTTACATAGCCCTGTTGATCTGGAGCTTGAACCAAATTTAAGTAAAGAAGTGCGCAGTTGGTTTGCTTTTGCAAAACAGAAAGTCACGGAAGTGGCGCTGCTCGGTAAGGCGCTCGATGGAGATCAAAACGCTATTTTGGCTTGTGAAACGTACAGCGCTCCAATTCAAGCACGCAAAACCGCTACTCATGTCAATAAGCCTCATGTGCAGGCTCGCCTCAATAGCATCACTAAGTCATTGGCCGAGCGCAGTGCGCCGTATAACGAACGAGCAGCGCATCAAAGTGAAGTGCTTGGCTTACCGGTGTTCCCAACCACCACGATTGGTTCTTTCCCACAAACCAGCGAGATACGTGTCCAACGAAGCGAGTATCGAAAAGGCAACCTGTCACAACTTGAGTATCAGACAGCATTGAAAGGTCATATTGAAGATGCAGTGAAACGCCAAGAAGCGTTAGATCTCGATGTGTTGGTACATGGTGAAGCAGAACGTAACGATATGGTGGAGTATTTCGCTGAAAATCTTTCTGGATTCCAAACCACTCAGTTTGGTTGGGTACAAAGCTATGGTTCTCGCTGCGTAAAACCTGCCATTGTTGTGGCAGACATTGAACGTGAACAACCAATCACAGTCGAATGGTCGACTTATGCTCAGTCACTGACATCGAAACAGATGAAAGGAATGCTAACTGGACCTGTCACGATTCTGTGTTGGACGTTCCCGCGTGAGGATATCACCCGCAAACAAATTGCCGACCAGTTAGCGTTAGCACTGCGCGATGAAGTGTCTGACTTGCAAGACGCTGGGATCAACATTATTCAGATTGATGAGCCCGCGATTCGCGAAGGTTTACCGTTGAAGAAACGAGACCACAAAGCTTACTTAGAATGGGCGGTTGATGCTTTTAAGATTTCTGCTGCAAGCGCGAAGCCAGAAACACAAATTCATACCCACATGTGCTACTCAGAGTTTAATGAGATCATTGATTCGGTGGCCGCGCTCGATGCTGATGTGATTACGATTGAAACCTCTCGTTCAAACATGGAGTTGTTAAAAGCGTTTGAAGAGTTCAATTACCCTAACGAAATTGGTCCGGGTGTTTACGATATCCATTCCCCGAATATTCCGTCGAAAGAGTGGATTGAAGGCTTGATCAATAAGGCGGCGGAAAAGATCCCGGCAGAGCGTCTTTGGGTAAACCCAGACTGCGGCTTAAAAACGCGTAACTGGGCGGAGACAGAAGCCTCGTTAGCCAACATGGTACTTGCTGCTAAAAAGCTCAGAGAACAATTTAGCGCTTAACTGGCCACCAAGCCGGTGAAAAAAGCATCGGCTTGGTATGACCACTATTAATCCTTAATGTAACTCGTGCAACGCCCAATACGGTATGTCATACTTTTGGTGGTTTTACTGAAAGTATGGCGATTAAATGAACCTAGACGAAAGAGCAATTAATCAACAAGAGCAAATAATGCCCTATATCGATGCATTGCCAGAACCAGCTCTTGTGGTTGATTACCAAGGTGTATATCTCAATTGTTTGGGAGGTAGTGACTCAACGAAGCACCATAAATTGCATACTTTGATCGGCAAAACCCACCACGAAGTACTACCAGCACGGGTAGCTGATGAATTAAATCACGCGATCCGTCGTTCAATCGATGGAAATTGCTTGGTTGAGCATCACTACAGTATTGACCCTGCCGAACTTAAGTTTGTTGACCACTCCACCGGTCCTTGCCATGTACAGCATTTCACAGCCTTGATCTCTCCGGTCAGTGGAAAGAAGCAAGCCATTTATACAGTTTCAAACATCACCGCGCATAAAAAAATGATGGAAAAAGTGGAGCGTCAGGCCAAAGAGCTTGAGCGTTTGACGACCGTTGATCATTTGACCCAATGCTACAACCGCTACGCACTCGACAAGTTGTTGCCGAACCAACTTAAAAAAGCTTGTAATGATGGTCATAACGTTACGATCGTGATGGTGGATCTCGATAGATTCAAGCCACTCAATGACCAATATGGTCATCTTTATGGCGATCTTGTTTTAAAGCTGATTGCGAATTGTCTGATGAAGCACTGTGTCGATGTCTATCGCTATGGGGGTGATGAGTTTTTGTTGTATTTCGAACAACTCGGTGCAGAAGATCTCCCGACATTGGCTAAAAACATCATGTTTGATATCGCGGCGGAAGGTGAGAATCAGCACGTGCCCGAAACGTTGAGCGTCACGCTGGGCATCGCACATATCGACACGCTGAGTAAGATCCAAGATATCGAGAGTGTGGTAGCGAAAGCCGACCAAGCGTTGTATCAAGCCAAACATGCTCAGCGCGGCACATTTCATATTCTGTAGTAATGATATGAAAAATGCCGACCTTTATGAGGTCGGCATTTTTTGTTTGGGCAAGGATAAAGTAGATTAAATAGCGTCACCATTGACGGTCACTTGAACATCAATGTTGCCTTTCACTGCATTCGAATATGGGCACACTTGATGAGCAACACGAACCAGTTCCAGTGCTTGTTCTTGTGACAGTTCAACACTTGCCGCTAAGCTCACTGTTAGCGCGAAACCACCATTTTCATTTGGACCAATACCGACTTCAGCAGTTACAGGCGCTTGTTTTAGGTCGACTTTTGATTCGCGAGCCACGTGAAGAATCGCGTTTGAAAAACACGCTGAGTAGCCTGCTGCAAAGAGTTGTTCTGGGTTAGTCGCTAAGCCGCTGCCGCCCATCTCTTTAGGGTAAGACAGCTCTAGGTCTAATAAACCATCATCCGTTTTTACTTGACCGTTACGACCAGCAAGAGCAGTAGCTTGTGTTTTGTATAGGGTAGTCATGGTATCTTCCTTTTGTAATTTATATTGCGCACAATTGAATTGTTTGCAATGTTAGATCGAAACAAACATTGAATGCAAGTATATTGTGCGCAATTTATTTAAGTGACGAACTGACGAGATTGAAAATGGCAGCATGTGATAAGGACCGAGCATTGACGGGAGACGAAAGTCTATTACTTGATAATCAAGTGTGCTTTCCACTATACAGCACAGCCAATGCAGTTATCCGAACCTATCGACCGCTGCTCGATAAGTTAGATCTGACGTACTCGCAATATTTGGTCATGATGGTACTTTGGGAAACCGATGGCATCAGCGTTAAAGATTTAGGTGCAAGGCTGTACTTAGACTCAGGAACGCTCACTCCGTTATTAAAAAGACTAGAGTCCAAAGGTTTCGTTGTCAGAGGGCGTAGCGAAACAGATGAACGAGTTAGAGTTTTGAAACTAAGCGAAGCTGGAGCGGATTTGAAGGCAGAAGCGTTAACCGTTCCTGAAAGTATGAAATGTCATATCCAGTTAGAGTTAGATGAACTGATCCAGCTAAAAAACTTGTGTGAGAAGCTTATCAACACACTTAAACCGTAAGAGTCGATCCACTTCATTACGTTTCGGCGTGAGCATGCTGCGTCACAGGGTTTATCTGCAAAATAAAAGGAATTGAAAATGCTTGAGACAGAAAGGTTGCGCCTAAGACAATGGCAACCATCCGATCAGGAAGCCTATATTGCAATCAATGCCGATGAAAATGTGATGCGTTTCTTTCCTGCGACGATGAATCGAGAAGAGACGCTGGCGCAGATTGGTAGAGCTCATGCGTACATTGAAAAGCATGGCTGGGGATTTTGGGCAGTGGAGCTTAAAGCGACCAATGAGTTTATCGGGTTTGTTGGACTGCTTGGGCAAGATGCTCAGTCAGGTTTACCCAACGCGCCTATGGTTGAGGTTGGCTGGAGGCTAAGTTCGAAGCACTGGGGAGAAGGTTACGCCCCAGAAGCTGCGAAGGCCGCTCTAGAATTTGCATTTACTCAACTCAATCTGAGCGAAGTGTACTCATTTACCGCCATACAAAATGCGCCGTCTCGCCGCGTTATGGAGAAAATTGGGATGCACAATACTGAGCAAAATTTTGATCACCCTAAACTGCCCAAAGGTCATCAACTTGAACGCCACTGTTTGTATCGAATGACAGCGAGTCAGTGGCGGGCTCTTCAACCTGTATAGAGTTAATCTTATAGGACGCGGTTATCTCCTGTACCGTAAGCAATGATCTGGCTGATGTGGGTTAGCGTTCTGCCACTCTCTTGTTGCCAATGAGCAAAGGCTTTGCTTGCGGCTTCGAGTGAACGCTTTGTATCACGACCACCTTCGATAATCTTATAACTGCGCAGATAACTTTCGACGTCTCCCGATAAGATGAAGGTATCAACGCCCATTTGACGCAAGCTGTAAGGGCCCGTGTTACCCCCTAATCGATTACCGTGCTTTTTAAGGTATAGCCAAAGGTTTGTGATCTCGTCACTTGGCCAGTTAGCAATCATTGCACCGAACGAACCATGCTCTATAGAAGCCTCGTGAATCATTTGAGCGTTGGCCTGAATAGACTTCACCTTTGCATGATGACGAATAATGCGTGTATCCGCGGCTTTGTTATCCCATTGTTCGTCAGAAAGCATCAATAGCGGTTCGACTTTAAAGCCAAAGAACACTTCTTCGAAATTAGGCCATTTGTTACGGACCACTTTCCAAGAAATCCCACTTTGAAACACCTTCATGCTAAAGGCGGATAACCAGCGTTCATTTGGGATCGCGGCCACTTCTTCGCGACTTAGCGATGGACTCAGCAGAGATTCGAGCTGCTGTCGTCCGCCTTTTCTGTCTGCGGCGCGCTGATAAATGTCGGCAAATTTTTCTAAAGCCATAGTTTGGTCTCTTTGAACAATGTGGAAGACATTATCTTACCTTAGCTAGGCAGAATTTCTTGGCACTTTCTCATCACATAATCAGCAAAAGTACGATTTTTTAGAGAGAGCTGACGATCTTTGTAGAGTAGGTGAATAGGCTTTGGTGTAGGGCTAGCTGATTGCAAAACCTGCACGAGATTGCCCGTGTTTAAGTCAGGCTCAACCAAGATCTTGGGTTGAAGGACAACGCCTAAACCTTTAATGGCGGCAAGCTTGAGCAGTTCTCCATTGTTTGCCGCTAGTCTAGGTTTTACATGACTTATCGCTGGATTGATGAGTTTAGCCGTTTGCTCACTGCCCAAGGTTGAGTAATGAAAACCAAGGCAACAATGATTTTGCAGCTCTTCAACTGTTGAAGGCGTTGAGTTCTGTTCAAGATAGTGGGGGGAAGCACAATAAATCATTTCATAGGTGCCTAACGAGCGCGCAACCAGATCAGAGTCTTTCAATTCACCAATTCGAACAATGAAATCTGCATCGCTACGGTAGGGGTCTACCAAACCATTATCAAGCACTACCTCGACGTCTATGTTTGGGAAGTCAGCGAGGAACTCAGTCAAAATTGGGGCCAAAATATAATTGCCCAAGGTGATGGGTGCATTGATTTTGACTTGACCACGAGGAGAGTTCTGTAGGTCATGGAGTAAGCTCTCAGCGTTAGCGATATCGTCTAAAATTTTACGACATTCATGCCAATAGAGACGACCTGACTCTGTAAGAGACTGCTTGCGTGTGGTCCGATTAATGAGGGGGGTATTGAGATCAGTCTCTAATTGTTTGATGTGCTTACCAATCATGGTCGCAGACAGCGAAAAATGATCCGCAGCTTGGCGAAAACTGGCATGTTCAGCCACATAACAGAAGATGGTCATGCTGGTGAGCTTGTCCATTATAAACTCATAGTTATTAAACAATAAACGTAAAGGTAGTTTATCAATCAATAGGCTTTAATTAAATTGATATTAACGAGTACAAACAGCAGATTTAATTTCGATGATTTACGTGACAGCAGAACTACAGATTAAGCCAGAAGTGGACTTGATACAGGCAAAGCAACAGATTCAAACATTTTGTTCGGACATGGAGTCTGAAGTGGGATGTGTTCAGGCTACGGCGACCTACGATGTAGAAGATGAACGCCGAGTGATTCTTTGGGAGCGCTACCAAGATCAAGCGGCCATCGAAGCACATTTTGCTATGCCACATACACAAGCGTTTATCGCATTGGGTTTAACTGAATTGGTCAAAGCTACCAATAGCCGCTTTTAGGAGTCATTCAAGATGAAATGGGGAATTTTAGGCACAAGTTTTATTTCAGGAGTCATGGCTGATGCAATCAAGGGTGACGAACAAAGTGAGTTGTATGCGGTAGCAGGTAGAAACCCTGAAACCTTAGAGGCGTTCGTTAAGCAGTATCAACCTTCTGTAAATTACAGCTCAATGGATGACTTGCTCGAGGACGAAAGTGTCGAAGTGGTTTATATCGCGTTACCTAACCACCTTCACCATGAGTATGTAGAGAAAGCCGCAGCGAAAGGCAAAGCAATTTTGTGTGAAAAGTCCTTATCGGTTGATATGGAAAAAAGCGAACAAGCATTGGCCGCCGTAAAGGAACATAACGTCTTTTTCGCTGAGGGGTTAATGTATCTGCATCACCCATTTGTTCATGCTCTGCTCGAAGAACTTGAGAAAGGGACTATCGGTGAAGTACGCTCGATTCAAGCTTCATACGTCGCGGCGATTAGCCAGTTCGTGAATCCCGCGAGTAAAGGCGCGTTATACAACTTAGGTTGCTACCCTGCGTCTTTGGCTCACTTGGTACTTCAACATCAGTTTGGCGATACAATTTTCGATAGCTACGATCTTCAAGCGTTTGGACGACACGGAGCCGACAGTAACATTTGTGAGTCGACAGCGCTGTTTAAGTTGAACGACCAGGTCACTTTGCAGCTGCATACCGCGGAAGATTATGGTTTAAAGCATGGCTTTACCATTTTAGGTAGCAAAGGCGCGATTACGTTAGATACGAATCCATGGCTACCAACAAGCACAAACTGCCTGACGGTTGAGGTGTATGAAACATCGAAACAGACACGTGAGGTAGAAGCTAAGGGTGATGCATTCCATTATCAAGTGCGTAATATTCGCAGTGCAATTGAGACTGGAAAAGTCACATTGGATAAGCCGTGTGCGAAACCAAAAGACTCATGGCAAATCATGAAGTTACTGACGGATTGGGAAAAAGCAGCAAGCTGACTCAAATAAAAAACCAGAGCACGGAGCTCTGGTTTTTGGTTTAGCACAACATTCGTTAGTTAGTGTTTTTGTTATCTAACCGTTTTTTGGTGGAACAAAAGCGGTGAGTTCGAGTGCTGGTCCGGTGTACTTTTCAATACGAACCAGTGACGAGTTTGCCGCACAACCATTTGCTAAGCGTGATGTTGGAATGTCAGAAGTCAGAACGTTCGCGCCGCCGTTTTTACAAAGGCCCGTCTTCGCATCAAGATCTGGCCAGCCACCTTCGTGAATACATACCGAACCTTGCTTAATGCCATCTGTCACTAATGCGCCAACCAACACTTGACCACGGTCGTTGAATGCTCGAACCAGATCGCCACTCTTGATGCCGCGTGCTTTAGCATCTTCAGGGTTAATCGAGATAGGCTCTCTGTTTGCGATCGCGTATTCGTCTCGCAGCTTAGCGTAGTTAAACTGACTATGCAGACGATGCGCAGCGTGAGCCGTCATTAACTGTAGTTCACCCTCTTTAGCCGAACCTGTGTACTCTGTAGGCTCCATCCAAGTTGGGTGAGCAGGACAGTCTTCCAGTTTGTACCCTTCGATCGTTTTTGAGTAGATCTCGATCTTGCCGCTTGGGGTACCAAGTGGGTTCATAACCGGATCTTTGCGGAAGTCAGCGTGGCGAACAAATTGCGCCGCTTTCTTGTTGAACTTCATTTCGATTAGCTGGTTATCGTCCCAGAATTTACCGAATTTAGGCATGCGGATACGTGCAGAGCGTCCTGCTTTTTGAGCAACTTCATAGAAGCCTTTCAGCCAACCCATCTCATCTTTACCTTCAGTAAAGACATCACGACCACCTGGCTTGATCATTTCGGCCATGTCGGCGAATACGTCAAAGTCGTTACGTGCTTCACCTTGCGGCTCGACTACCTGCTTCATTGGGACTAAGTGCTGGTTACTGTAGTCACCAGTCATGGTCATATCATTTCGTTCGAATGAGGTCGTGATTGGAAGAACAACGTCGGCGTGCTTCGCTGCTGCAGTCCAGTAGATCTCAGAAATAACCACAAGCTCAGGCTTTTGCCATGCTTTAATTAGACGGTTAGTGTCTTGGTGATGCGTGAAGTTACCGCCGCCTGCCCACCAGATCATCTTGATGTCTGGGAACGTTAGCTGATGGCCATTATGGTGGAACTGCTTACCAGGGTTTTCTAAAGCTTCAACAATGCGAGCAACAGGGAAGCTGTTTACCGCGCCAGACACTGCCCAGTCGTTACCCGCTGACGAACCACCACCGATAGACGCTGAGATTGCAGGAAGAACCGCAGCATCACGAGTCGGGTTACCGCCGTTAGAGTAGTGGTAAGAGAAACCGAAACCACCGCCAGGCAGACCAATTTGACCAAGCATCGCTGCAAGAGTAACAACCATCCAGTGGCGCTGTTCACCAAATTGCTGGCGTTGAATGCCCCAACCAGCCATTAGCATAGTACGGTTAGCACTGAAGATGTCGGCCAGTAGTTCGATCTGTTTCGCAGGTACGCCAGTGATGCCTTCTGCCCATGCTGGTGTTTTTTCTACGCCATCTTCTTTACCTAGTAGGTACTGTTCGAACTTGTCGTAGCCAGTGGTGTACTTATCTAAGAATGCTTTGTCATGTTTGCCTTTCGTCACCAATGAATGAGCAACACCCATCATCAGCGCAACGTCTGTCATTGGGTGTGGAGCAATCCACTGAACGTTATCGCCAAAGAACTCGATCGTTTCTGATCGCATCGGATCGATCGCGATGATGGTTTTTCCAGATTTCTTCAGTTGGTGGAAAAACTCAAGGCCAGAACAGTCAGTAGAACTCCATGCAATCTTAAGTGTATTCAGTGGGTTCATACCCCAAAGCACAACAACATCTGAGTTCTCTAAAACGACAGGGTGAGTGGTTTGCTGTTCGTAAACTTCAATCGAGCCCATTACGTGCGGCATGATGACTTGCGCGGCACCTGTAGAGTAATCACCTAAGTGGCCAGAGTAACCGCCCGCCATGCTCATGTAGCGTTGCAAAAGAGTTTGAGCTTTGTGTAGAACACCACTTGAACGCCAGCCGTAAGAACCCGCAAAGACAGACTCTGCACCGCTCTCTTTACGAATGCGCATGTGCTGTTCATGGATTAGCTTGTAAGCTTCATCCCAAGAGACACGAACGTATTCGTCACTACCACGAACACCTTCAGGTTGGCTTGGGTTTGCTAAGAAACCTTTACGCACCATTGGGTACTTGATACGAGCTTTTGTGTAAACCTGATCTGGCCCCGTTGTTTGTAGACTGTTTTCTACGGTTTGGGCAACGGCATTGGTGGTTGAGACTAACTTGCCATTTTTAACTTCACAAAGCATCGGCCCCATGCGGCCCGCTGTTAGTACACCAGAACCTCTTTTATTGGCAGCAGATGCAGTCAGGGGCGTTAAGGAAGTAAACGCCATCGCGCCCGCTGCCATACCAGTCCCTTTGAGGAATCCGCGACGTGTAATATCAGTCATAATCTTTTCCTTATGTTTCTTAGTGACCAGCCACATCTTTTGCGTGGTTCTGGAAGAATTTAGTCAGTACTTCTAAGTCGTATTCTGAAATGTCGGTACGGTCACCCATGCCTTTTGCAACTGGGCCCCACGCGTTGACAGTAAAGTGACCTGCTGCAATTTTTGCGTGACAGGTTGAGCAGTAAACCGTGTCTAGTTGCTCTGCGTAATCCCACAATGGTTCTTGGCTATCAAGCACGGGTGCGGTGATTTCAGTTTGAAGAGAAGCTGAGCGCCATTCGTTACCGTATTCATCGGCTTTGTATTCACCGACCGTCAGTGCAGCTTGGCCGGCATCAGTCAGCATTGCGACGATTGCACGTTGACCTTCGCCAAAGTAAAGAACTTGCTCTGCGCCTTTCATCTGGTACGCGTCTAGCTGAACAGTTCGAGATGTGTCAGTTTGAGCGATTACGTGCAGTTCAGTGGTTGGGTTTATGGTACCTAGATCACCCATTTGAACAGCTTCAACTGGGTAAACAGTTTTGGCATTTGGGTCGGTCTTCTCAGTGAATGCCATTAGGTTGTCAAACGCTGCGCTGTCCATTTCTGGCTCTGGAGCAAAGTGAGCAACACCTTTGTGACAGTCGATACAGGTTTGATTGTTGTCTTGGCCATATTGGTGCATTTTGGCCGCATCTTCAGACTGTTCGTATGTATCCATAGCTTCGAACTCGTGACATGAACGGCAAGTCGCTGAGTCGTTAGCGCGTAGTTGAGCCCATACCGTTTCAGCCATCGCCATACGGTGCTCTTCATACTTATCTTCAGTATCAATTTTTCCTGTCACGAACTCGTGGTAAATATCCTTGCTCGCGCGGATTTTTGTGATCACGTAGTCCATAGGATCTGATGGGATATGACAGTCAGAACACTCTGCACGTATGCCTTTAGCGTTACTAAAGTGAATGGAACCTTCGTACTCTTCGTACGGGATCTCCATCGAGTGGCAAGAGACACAGAATTCAGTGCTAGAGGTGTAGTGCATAACTGCTGCGGTGCCACCTAGGGTTAACCAACCGATAGCGATGCCAGCGACGGCGATTAGGGCAATATATCTTTTCTTAATTGACATGAAGTGTAATAACTCTTAACAAAAATACATGTTTAGTCGCAATTTACTCCTTTAGTGGTAGTTGATATTGATCTTGCGCATAACCATGAATAAAAAATGGTTTTAGTGGATAAATCTGGTGAGAGGATCAAATTACCAATAATCCCAGGCTTTTGTTTGCTTTTGGGTTTCATTTGTTTTGTGAATGTGTTTGAACGGTGGCTTGTTTAGTCGAAGCGCGAAAGTGTGGAAACAGGGGCATGCTTCACCATAGCCAATCAAGACTTTGGCTATGATGAAAGAGAATGCGGTGTATAGGTAGAGTGGGATTTGAGTATTACAAGACCAAAGAAATCGCGATGATACTCATGATGACGCCTACGCAGAATTCGAGCACCTTCCAAGATTTTGGTTTTCGGAATAGGGGAGCTAAGAATCGAGCGCCGTATCCAAGGGAGAAGAAGAACACGAACGATGCCGTGATAGCCCCCGCGGCAAACAGCGCCTGGTTTGGTTGATATTGAGTAGAAATCGAGCCAAGCAACACAACAGTGTCAAGATAGACATGAGGGTTTAGCCAAGTGAAGGCTAAACACATAGTGATTGCTTTTAACGCGCTAGCGCTGCTTTTGTCACTGGTGTCCATCCCGTGATACGAGGTGAAAGCCGACTTAAAGCTCAGAAGAGCATACACGGTAAGAAAAAGCGCACCGCCATAACGAGCAAACTGTTCAATCTGAGGATACTGTTTCACAATCGCGCCAAAACCTGCCACACCGAAGCTGATCAACAGTGCATCTGAAATGGCGCAGACCGCGCAGACCAAAAGTACATGCTGGTTTTTAAGCCCTTGCTTGAGAACAAACGCATTTTGCGAACCTATCGCTAGGATAAGCGACAAACCAAGGGAAAATCCCGCAATATAAGTCGTCATGATTTTATGTGCCTACAGAGTTCCGAGATCAGTGGTCCACAAAAATTATCTGTTCTGTGTCGAAGCCGCGGTCTTTAGACATTGAGAGGAATTTATCGATAACCGACTGTTCGACTTGAGGCTCTCTGGCCAACAGCCATAAATAGTCGTTGTTAGGGCCTGAAACAAAAGCGTATTGATTGTCAGCTTTGTCTAACTCGAACACAACGTAAGAGCCATAGAATGGCCCAAAGAATGACACCTTGAGGTAGCCCGTCTGTTCGCTGTCGACGAAGTAAGCTTTTCCTTCCGCTTCTTTCCACTCTTGGTTTTCGACTGAGTAGCCTCGATTAATGACTTTGACTCCGCCATCATCGCGCAAAGAGTAGTCGGCAGTAACCTTGGTTAATCCTCGTTCGAAAGAGTGGTCAAGGCGTGCAATTTCATGCCATGTCCCCAAGTAATTTTCGAGTTCGAACTCTTGAACTGGTGCGACTTTATCAGGCATACCTAAGCAGCCAGTTAGCGCTAGGGTCAGAAGTAGAATGAGTCCTTTTTTCATAGAGAACCTCCCGTTCTATGGAAATGAAAGTCTTTGTACTAACGAGAAAAAATACGTGATAGCTTGTGTCCAATGGCAAAGCTTAACACGGTAACTGTAACGATCACGAATACTGAATAGAGATGACCGATAGTGGGTGAGATGCCGAATCCCCAAACAAAAGAGAACACCAGCCCTTGGTAAGCCTCATAAGGCCATTGATGGATAGGGAAGTGAGAATCGCCTGAAAGTAAAAATATCAGCCCGAGTATTCCGAGCAGCGCAGTACAGGTACCGACAATAGAGTGCCTATTCATGGGATGTAAAACTCGCTTATAAGTAAGGTTAAGTCGGTGATGTTGTAAAGCTTAGAGTAAACCGAAAAAGGAGTGCCGACGTCAAGCCGGCACTGAACTTTACTGATTTACTAGCGTTAAGCCGCTTGGCAGAGCATCACCAAATACGCGTTTCGATTCGCTTTCTGATAGCTCTTTGACTTGCTCAACCAGTGTTAACCAAGAATCAGGGACTTTGCTCTGTTTGAGTTTCTCGATCACTTGAGTGCGGAAGTCATCTGAAATATCAAACAAGCGATCGCCAGTCTTACGACAGATCATTACCGCTGCAAACGCGATCATTGGCTCTTTCTGCCAGTTTTGCTCCAGAAGCTTTGGTAACCATTGCTCTGCTTGCTCACGTGGGATAACGCTATGCTGGCTACCATAAAGTGGCGTGCGAGAAGCCAAACGACCTAATGCCCACCAGTGTGCTTGCTCAAACTGATTGTGATTGATGGCTTTGCTTAAGCACCATGAAGCAAGAAGAACCTTGTCTTCAACTTCTAAGTGTTCTAGCGATGCCGCTAAACGCACCATCGATTCGTAACCCATTTCTTGCGCAGTTTTTGCTGACTGAGGGTTCTTCATCGCACCAGGATGCAAGTACTTAGCAATATCAGCCAGAATTGTCTCTTGCTGCTCTTGGCTTAGGCCGCCAGCGATGCGTCGCCAGAATACCCACCAGTCGGTCCAGCCTTGGTGATTCTTGAACTGAATACCTTGTTGGTACAATCCCCAAACCTGTTCGATGCGCCATGAATCTGTAGCGTCCCCAAATCCCGGTCTGAGCGAGAATCCAGCAAGGCGTAGCCAGTTCTTCTCGTGGGGTTCCGAGCGGCGACGGCGTTTACGACCTAATGCAAAGGCATCAAACAAGTGGCGAAGGGTAGTAAAATCCCACTCATCGCGTTTACCGAGTTTTTTCTCAAGCTCTTTCGCTAAGGTTTTGATCTCTTTGCCGTCTGCGCTCTTTTTGTTGCCGCTATAAATGCGTGAAATCAGTTCTTTGCACTCATTTAAACGAGGGTGAAGGCTCTCTTGTTCAGCTTCATCTGCTTTTTGGTTTCGAACCTCAAACTCAAGCGCCCAACGTTTACTGTCATCATCGACATTAACGCACTCCATCTTGAGTGTGCCGACTTCAGTCAACTGACAGGCAAGTTGTACTTCAACACGCTCTTTTTGGTTCGCTTGCAACTCACGGCCTTCACCTTCCAAGGTAGAGATGTAAGGGGGCAGAGGAGCAAATAGGTCAGGGTCGACATCCACCATGACGCCATTTTGAATGGCAGTGTTGTTGGTCAAGGTATCGTGGGTGGTTGTCAGCAGATTGAATCGTACAGGTTCACCCAATGTCAGTGAGAATCGGCGACCGCTTAGACGAATTTCCTGACCTTCTTCCGTCCCTTTTGAAAGCAGGCAGAGTGCTTTGCCCATTTTGTTCTTTTCTTGTAGATGCAAGAAGTACGAGCGGGCAGCACCACCCCCAATTTTAAGCTGAGCACCACGACGTGCTTTACCAAAAGCAACTGCACCTAAAGCGACAGACCAATCAGGGTGGGGGTTGTCTAAAACAGTAACGTCAGAGCCGCGCCAATTTCCAAGTAGGCGGGTTACACGCTCCGTGACAAGGTCACTATTAAACACACCACCGTTAAGAAGCAAACCAACAGGGACTGCTGGCTTTGATGTGTCCTCTTGCTTTAAAGCAGAGTATGAGACTTGTTGGTGCTGGTTCAAGAACTCAGCGACATGCTTACTGACTGCAGGGTCGGCAACATACGGCAAGCCAAACTCAACAACAGCGCTTCGACGTTTGTCAGGTGTTTCGCTGAAGTCCGAAAGTGGGAAAAATCCATCGAGCGCAATCTGGTGCACTTCTTGTTTGGTTAAACCAATACTCTTTGTACCACCCAGCAGTTTAGAACCACTGCCAAGCATAGTGATTTTAACCTCGTCTGGCGCATCAGAAGAAAGAAGGTTCTCTTTTGCTTTGCGAGTCTGCTGAATAAGCTTGGTCAGGCTAGCCGCATTGAGCTTTTTCGATTGGTTAAAACGAGTTTCCGCTAGGTGTGCAAGGGCTAAGTCTAGGTTATCGCCGCCAAGCATTAAGTGCTCACCGACACCAATACGGTCTAAAGCTAGCTCATCATTTGAATCGAAGCTTGCTTCAATCAAACTCAAATCGGTCGTACCACCACCGACGTCACACACGAGAATAAGCGGAAGCTCTTTTAGCTCATCGTTCGCGGTTTGCTGGTGGCGTGCATACCAGTCATAACAAACGGCTTGCGGTTCTTCTAAGAGAACAATTTTCTTTAGACCAGCCAGTTCTGCAGCTTCTAACGTCAATTTACGCGCGGTTTCATCAAATGAAGCAGGTACGGTAACAACCACGTCTTGATCTTCAAGCTTGTTACTCGGGTTGCGATAGTTCCATGCTTGGCGAATATGGTTTAGATAGCTCGCACTTGCTATTACAGGCGATACTTTATCGACGTCCGTCGCCCCAGCCCATGGCAGTATGTCACTGCTGCGATCGACCGCTTGGTGAGAAAGCCAGCTCTTTGCGCTAGAGACTTGGCGGCCTTCAACTTTTGCGCCAAGTTCGCGTGCCCATTCACCAACAATCACATGTTGAATATCTCCCGCAACAGGCGTGACTTCCCACGGAAGAGTGAGGTCGGTTGGTGCGATTTGGCCTTGAGCGGGGTGATAGCGAAATGAAGGAAGAAGTGGCTTACGGACAACTTCGCCAGGACCAATCAGCTGATCGATCTCAAATAGGGATACGTTGGATTGTTGTAGGTCGTCGGTGATTTCACAGAATGCCACAACCGTATTGGTTGTACCTAAATCGATACCGACTAAAAAACGAGGGGTTGCCATACAGAACCTTCTTATCAAAGAGTGATGACGAAATTTATTATTGTCGTTATTCCCAATTCAGAGCTGACTGATAAAGGGGAATGATAGTGCGATAAAATTACGGCACCCGTTAAGGTGCCGTATAAAATTATGCTTGGTCAGCTGGGTTTGAACTTGTCTCTTCACGAACATCAAATTCAACGTGCCATTTTTGACCGTTATCTGTCGCGATTGCTTCGAGGTACAGCGTACCAAGTTCAGTCACGCGAGATGCAAGTGTCACTGGAACAACTTCACCTTCGCGGCGACCTTCTGATACAGGCAGCGTCGCCTGAATTTCTGGCAGCTCTTCTAGCTCGTCTGGACCCCAATGATCTAAGTGCGTACCCGCTAGATCGTCACGGCGAACTGTTGAACCGAAGAACTGGAAGTTGACGGGTTGACCGATAATCAGACCAAACTCTTGGCTTGGTACATCAACACTTGAGCCTTCTTCCATACCAAATGGAGCGACACAAAGTGCTTCCATTGGAGGAGCCATACCAGGAATCGCAGGCATCGCGCTTTCGATACCCACGTAGTAGCTTGATGCGATACCACCGCGGATACGAACACCTTGACCACGACGTACAGAGCCGTAGTAAGAAGCGCCGCTTGCAACCGCTAAGTCTAGATCAACACCAGTCAGGCGTTGTGCCATCTCAGCATCTGCACCGATTAGCCATTCGTTGATGGTCTCTTCTAGACGATTTGCCAGAAGCGTTGATTTAAGAACACCACCGTTGAATAGAATCGCTGTCGGCTTAATAAAATCAGCAGATACTGCATCACCGCCCATACCTGGCATATTTGCAAATGGGTTGAAATCTTGAGCGGGAGCAGATTCTGCACCATTACCAGATAACGCGTTCGCTTGCTTAGTTAAGAATGCAGCAATATGACGAGTGATACCCGCATCTTGTGCGTAAGGCAGACCCATTTGAGTCAGTGCGCCTCGGTTGCGTTGTACTGGGTGCTCAGTCACCGCGACTTTCGGGAAGAAACCGTCAACCAAAGTTTGTTGAACTTCTTGCTGCGTTAATTCAGTTTTAAGCGTTGCACCAAGCAGTTTCGAACCACGGCTAGGGACAACAATCGGCACTGACTGAAGTTCACGATCGTTAAGCAGTGCTTCTTTTGCATCACGACAAGCGTGCGTCATCGCCTGAACTTGCCAAGGTTGCAGCTCTTTACCGTCTTGAGCGAGTTTCATTTTCAGGCGGTAAGCTAACGCTAGGTCCATGTTGTCACCGCCCAGTAGGATGTGCTCACCTACAGCGATGCGGTTTAGTGTCAGGTTGCCTTCGTCTTCGGTCACTTCAACGAGTGAAAGGTCAGTAGTACCACCACCGATATCAACAACCAGTACGATGTCGCCAACAGAGACTTCATCGCGCCACTTGTCATTGCTGTTATCAATCCAGTTGTACAGAGCCGCTTGCGGTTCTTCTAACAGAGTCAGGTGAACAAACCCAACATTACGAGCCGCTTCTGCAGTTAGATCACGCGCAGCAGGGTCAAATGAAGCTGGCACGGTGATCGTGACGTCTTGTTCAGCTAACGGGTTGTTTGGGTTTGTGTGGTCCCAAGCTTGCTTTAGATGCTCAAGGTAAAGTTCAGTCGCGCGAAGTGGCGATACTTTTTCAACTTCTTCAGGACTACCAGCAGGCAGGAAAGCATCACGACGATTAACGCCACCGTGACACAGCCAAGACTTAGCACTCGCAATCAAGCGGATTGGCGTTTTTGCACCTAGGTTACGCGCAATCGCACCAACTAACGCCGTAGGCTCAGAAGACCAAGGCAATACACGAGATGTAGGATTCATCTCATGCTCATGTGGTTGATACAGGAAAGAGCCCAATTGGCTGCGGGTTTCGACCGTACCTGGCGCTGTAAGCTGAGGGATAGGCATCACTTCAACGCGAGCATCTTCAGATGTGGTATCTACGTATGACAATACGCAGTGCGTCGTACCCAAGTCGATACCAACACTAAACACTGGTGTATCTGCTGCTTGCTGTTCGATGTTGTGGTTCTCCATTACAGCTCTACCTCGGCAGGAGCAATAACAGACGCATCGTAGTTTTCCGCAAGCTTAGGTAGGTTCATGCTGCTCGCTTTCCAACCTTTATGAACTAATGTGCCGTTGAATGGAGCGTTACCGGTTACGTTACCTGTTAGGCGAACTTCTTGCGGGTTGAAGCCTTCTGCAACGGTGATACGTGTCTCTTCATCTTCAGTGCGGATGTGCTCAAGCGTTACGTAATCTGCCAGAACTTTTTGGCCGCCAGTGTGAATAACGCGCGCTGCTGCGCCAACTTCTTCATCTGAGAATGACGTTAGATCTTCTTTCAGGAAATCAATAAGACGCGCTTCTTGCTGCATAATTGACAGAAGTTGCATTGCAGAGTCGGTTGAAGCGGTAGCCAGTTTAGATTCTACTTCGACGACTTTTTCGATCACTTTCTCTACTTCGACCACTTTTTCAACTTCAACGATCTTTTCGACAGGTTTTTCTACTTCAACGATTTTCTCTACCGGTTTTTCAACGACTTTCTCTACCACTTTAGACTTGCGTGATACTGCGATTAGAAGCAGAAGAACGCTTGATGCCGTTAAACCAGCATGAAGCATATCGAACGTTTGAGGAATCATTTGTAAATCGACTAGCATGACAATTCTCTTATGTTTTAGTTTAAGGAGAGATGAGCTCTATCTCTGCTTTGGCTCTCCACGCGTAGAGGGCCGAATTATTTTGATAAATTGGGGCAAATAGTAACATATTCAAGGCCTCACACGGCTACAAAAACAGGTCTAATCTGGTGTTTATCGAATTGGTTGGTCTGTTTTTAAGCGAAAATCGTCACAATATGCTTGTCTCGAACGTGAATAATATAAAAACTTTACCCTACGCTGTAAGAAACACTTTATGTTGATGAAAAGTTGTGGCTAAAATGAGCGTCGTTTATTTCATACGCAAAACCTAACAAAGCCTGTATGCATCGATTTACTAAAAAGAAGTTTCTCTATCCAATACTGACCTTTTTTATGACCGCTATTGTCACGTCATATGCGGTCTATTTTGCGTATCAAACTCAGCATGAACACACGGTTTCACTTGTGGATAACCTTGCAGAGCAGCAGGCAGAAAACTTACAGCAAATTGTAGAGAGTGATTTGCACTTTATCGGCGCCGGTGCCAACTTTTATCACTCAACAGAGCGAGCTGATTGGGACCGATTCTCTGTTTTCGCAGACCAACTTGTTGCCCAGTCAGAAACACTGATTGGCTTGCAATGGATGCAGAAAGTCGAAAGAGAGCAGGTGGAAAGTCATATTGTCCAGGTAAGAAAAACCTTTCCAAGTTTCGAACTCTATACCGTTCCTAAGGATGGCCCTAAAACCAAAGGGTATATCATGGCTAACAACGAGCCGATTTTTGTTGCGTCCGATATATTCCCGCGGAATGAGCAAAACATCGCACTGTTAGGTTTTTACTCTTCACGTCTTCGATTCCAATTGGTCCTTGATGGTCTGCTCGCGACAGGTGAGCCGAACGTGTCCGATAAGGTTCGATTGTTACAAGATGGACTGGATCGAACACTCAAAAAAACCGGTATGTTGGTTTACCACCCTGTTTTTGATATCAACAATGAAGATGAGCTAGTGGGCGTCGTGGTTGGGGTTATCCGAACGACGAAATATTTTGAAGGTCTGGTACAACGAACTGGAGCAGAGCAAGACTTGTTGGTGAAAGTCGTCGATATGGGCTTTGACGCTGAAGATGATCCCGTGCTGTATCAAAGTGAGCAGTGGGATGAGACAAGAGGCATCGAAATCACCAAACGAGTCACGTTACCCAATCGAGAGTGGTTGGTCGATTTTAAACTCGCTCGTGACATTACCGATAACGATAAGCTTGTACTCAGATGGATCTCTATCGCTGGGTTGGTGATTGCTTGCTTACTCAGTTACATCGTACTGTTGTTGGTGCGAGAGAAAGAGCATTTGGCGATACTCTTAGATGAGCGCACGAAAGAGCTGCAGTTTATGGTCGATCATGACACCTTAACCGGGTTGTACAATCGTCGAGCATTCAATCGCATTTTGGCTGATTTAGTTCAGCGCGAGCAGAGCTTCAGCTTAGTCGGTTTTGATATTGATAAGTTTAAGATGATCAACGATTTCTTCGGTCATATCGCGGGTGATGAAATGTTGATTCACGTTGCTAAAATTGTTCAAGAACAACTCTCTGAAGATGAAGTTTTTGTCCGAATGGGGGGCGATGAATTCTGTATCATTTCTCCAAAAACAGATTCAGCAGAACTGTTCAGATACTTAAATAATATAGGCCGTATTGTTGCGACTTCTGTCCATCAGTTCGGAGACGAAAAAATTCGTTGTACGTTGAGTATTGGTGCGGCCATTCGCGTACTCGACTCTGAGGAAGAGATTCTGCAAGCAGCCGATGCTCAGTTGTATAAGAGCAAACAGGCTGGGCGCAATTGTGTTACCGTTGCGGAATAACTGACCACTTAATCGTGTAGGGTTCGAGTTTTTATCGAACTTAATGTAGAATTTTGCGCTTTCTGAATATTTGAACATAGGCAAATCATGAACCATAACCGTGTAGTTTGTTTCGATTTAGAGATGTGCTGCTGGAATGAAAACGGTGTCGGTACAACTGGCGAAATCATCGAAGTAGGGCTTGCAGAGATTGACCTTGTAAAAGGTGAGATCGTAAAGCGCGCACAATACTACGTAAAACCAGAGCATGATGAAGTCTCACTGTTTTGTTCTCAGTTAACGGGTATCTCACCACGTAAGATTGAGAAACAAGGTCGTCCGTTGGAAGAAGTTCTCAAGTCGATGGTGAAAAACTTCGGTGGCGCGAACAAAATATATGCCGCGTGGGGACGTGATGACCAGGTACTGATTAAAGAGTGTCAAGAGAAAGGCATTGAGATGCCATTTCGTGAATTCATCAACTTAGCGACCCTTTATCGTATTCAGAATCGCCTTAAAGATAAACGAATTGGCCATAAAGCGGCGCAAGAGTCTAAAGGTATCGAATGGGAAGGGCGTCAGCACTCTGGTTATGTCGATGCTTATAACCTCGCAAAGCTTGCGTTGACGATGCTTTAAAGAGTAATTCGAAACATGAATGGTATAAAAAGGGAGCAGATGTGCTCCCTTTTTTGTTGGTATTACTTATCTGTGACGGCCAGTTTGGCGCGGATGAATTCACTATGGTCGACATAAAGAAGTTCTGCTGTTTTGCGTATTACGGAATCTTCTAGAGGATCTATTTCCCCATCTGCGTGCGCGACTTCCCACATTGCTTTTATCAGCTCAAAACGAGTCTGTTGACTTAACTCTCTGAGTTGCGAGGTGAAGTCATAGAGCGAAGCTGACTCTTTACTTCGATTTTCTGCTCTGGCTAACAGAGTCTGTGCGCCAGCATTATCAATACCTAACAGTTTACTGAGTAGCTCTCGCTTCGCATCGACCTCGACTTGTTCAATCTGATGATCGGCACCTGCGACTTCGCAAAGCAGGCAAGCGATGGCTAAATTGGTGTCAGGTTGAGCTGACTGGCCTAAATCTTGGCCTTCAAGCAGTTGTTTAAACAGAGATGTAATGGAATTTAGCATGCTAAAAGCCTTTTTTATGTACCATTCAATATAGATAGTGCTATTCGGAATTGTTCTCAAGGCTCTTTACAAAAACCTTACTTTTCTTTTATCGGTGGAAAGTCCCACTCAACACCGTCACCCGTCAAGATAGACACGCGCTCTGGCTTACCCTTGTCGTTGAGCTTGAGTTCACCAATGGCACTGGTATTGACTAACCTACGAACTCCTTGAGTATTTGGATCCCTTTTCTTCACTTTCAGACGTTTACGTTTGGTGAGAAAGTTCAGCGGAGAGCGAGGAGAATAAAGCAGTCGGTCTGCATGGTCACAAATCCCCAGTAACGGTTCAGGGAACTGATTTTTAAATCCGCTACAGGTGATTTGGTAGATATTAGGGCTATTGCGACGAAATCTAAGCTTAATATCGTAAGCAAACGAATAATGAACATCGCCAGATAAGATTACGAAGTTGGTTGGTGTTTTAGTGTGCGTGAAAATACTCAGCAATGTATTGGCACTGCCCGGGTGCGCCATCCAGTTTTCGGCATCAATCAGCAGAGGTTGTCCAAGTGTCGTGGCTGCTTTTTGCATTGCCTCTATCGCTTTAACACCAAACATCGGTGCGGCAGAAACGACCACGACCTTATCTTGATGCATCAGTTCGTGTTGAAACTCAATCAGGGCTTCCCAGTCCATCAATCCTGAGGGTTTGTTCATTCGAGATTCAGAGCGCCAACGTCGAGTTCGAGTGTCTAAAACAACCACTTTTGGTGACGAATGAATGGTGTAGTGCCAACGTTCAAACGTATATAAGTACTGAATAAATCGATCCTGAACGTCACCGCCAGGGTTGGACACAAACTCGTTGCCTATCGATAAGAACTCTTGATTGAAGTTATCCGGTTCATTCCCCCATCCCTGACAGAGCCAGTAAGCGATGAGTGCATTACCGATGATGCGATTTGAAAATGGATTGCTGTATGCCGCTTTCTCCCAGCCTATGGTCAGGTTCCAGTCATCCGTCACATCGTGATCATCAAAGATCATATAAGTGGGGATATGCGCAAACAGGCGTTGCACTTGAGGAAGACCAGCAATGAAATCCTCAATGATCGTTTTCTCATCACGCCATTGTTGTTGCCATTTCGGTGAAAGAGTTTGCCCACTGTGTGTGAATGCGTTGTCGTGTAGGCGATTGAGGTTCAAGCAAGGCCATAAGGTCGGTGACCACACCAGTAAGTACATCGCAAAGAATTCAGAGAATGTCACCAGATGGTTTTCAGATTCTCGCGAGCTAAAAATCGGCGTGTTGCGATGGGGGAAAAATTTGGTCAATAGACTGCCGTCATCAACATAGTGAGGCAGTATCTTGTCTCGCCCATAGTAGCAATCTTGGTGGTCAAATAACGCCTGACTTGATGCAATGGGTGAATCAGTAAACTGCTCGCTAGGTAGACCTAGCAGCTCTATCGTTTGAATGATGGCGTCCAGTGTCGGCCCCGCTACGTGGTCGGCGTATATTTGATCGCCGCTCATCATCAGCATATCTGGGCGCTCTTCAAGCTCTTGGTTCGCCACTTTGTTGTCTGCACTGACTAACGCATCAGGACTCGGGTGGTGAGGGTTTCGGCATGAGCCATGTAAGATGTAGTCAGCTTTAGTGGAGATCCTGAATGTGAGTGCTTGCTCACCCGGATAAAGCAGCTCTGGGTATAACGCCGTCAATGCACCATGCTGAGTCTTAAATTCATAGCTCAGCGCAACATTGGCTGGAAACTCCCCTTTAAAATGGGCGAGGGTAAGGTAGCAGCGTTCACCAATTTTTAGTTGCTGGCAATGGTCCAGGTCTTCACTAAAGATTAAACCTTGTTTAGGTTCTAAGTTGAGTTCAAATTGCCCTTGCAATGGCTCGCTTGTCACTAACCAAAACACGAGTTCGGTTGGCGTGACTTTGCGAATGATTGGGCCTGCGATGAGAAAGGGAAGATGATTATTCATTGATTACTCAGTTGGGGGCTCAGGTACATCAGGGTCTTCGAGTATTTCGATGATCTCTGAGCTTGAAAGTTCATGAGCCATTAAAAATAGAGCCAGCATTGCGTCCGCTTTTGTTTTTGTGTCCGCATTCTCCGCTAAAATCTGTTCGAAGCGGTGACGAATCATCTCAATTTCGTGTTCGACAAAGCCTCGTCCCTCTTCTTCACCTTGAATATCTTCAGGCGCTGAATCGAAAGCGAGAAACATGAGTTCACCGTCGAGTGATGTTTCCACTAAACGCTCGGGTAGCCAAGCCTCTCCCGTGACAATATCAGGGTCAAAATCGCTTGGTAATGAACTTAATAATCTTTTTAAATCTGAGGCTTTCACTATTTTTTGATTTGATGGATTATATATTTATATTTTAACGGCGAATGAAGCAGAAACCTAAGTATTAACTGTTTAACTGGTTAGATTTTGAGTGGCTTCGGTACTTTTGGACAAAAAATGGCAAATAATAAACGTCTGTCAGCGTTAGTTTTAGCGGTCAGTAGCTTAACTCTTCCATCAGCGTATGCTGAAGAATCATCGGTACTTGGTGAGCAAGAGTGGGGTATCGCGGCAGTCTATCGTACAGCTTCGATTCCTTTTACGACAGGTGATGGTGATCAAACCGTCAGCACTTTCGTTCCGATGATGTATTTTGAAAACGAGTATATCTTTGTTAATGGTCTAGAGGGTGGTGTACATCTTTTTGACAGCGAAGACGAGCAGTTTCAGTTCAATGCGTTAACTCGTCTACGTTTTGTTGATATTCCAGCGTCGTCTCAAAATGCTATAGGTGGTGATGCGGTCGATTTCGGTGGTCAGGTGCGTTATCAAATTGATGACACATGGACACTTGATGCGGAATTGATGGCCGATAAAGACTTTCGTTTTCATGGCAATCTAACAGCAACGGGTGAATATGAGTTTGGTGACTGGGAACTTACCCCGCATGCGACACTGCGCTATAAAGATGCTGACTTTAACAGTGAATACTATGCTTTTTCACTGGTGACAGGTGAACGTGTTGGGGCTGGTGTCGATCTCAATGTCGGGGTGAGTGCTCGCTACCATGTTTATGAAAACCTTTATCTACTGGGCGCAACCAGTGTAACCCGTCTGGACAATTCAGCGTATAACTCAGCTGCAATCGAAGATAGGTATCAGGGAGAGTTCTTTGTTGGCTTTGGTTTCTTTAATGACAAAAGCAAACCACGTAAGTCTGAGCTGACCAATAAACGCTATATTCGAATTGCTCATGGCTGGGCCACGCCATCGAATATTGGTGATATCCTCAAGTTCAATTCAGAAAAAGATCCATACAACAACCAGATGACCTCATTCTTCTATGGTCACCCTTTAACGGATGAGCTGTTTGGTGTACCAATCGACATCTACTTTACACCAGGTATCGCGCATCACTGGTCGTCGGATGTACAGTCAGCCTCCACTGAGTACATTGCTGCAATTAAGGCTTACTACACGGTTAACTGGCCAACGAAATGGCGCTTTGGTGTTGCAGAAGGTATGTCGTACATTGATAGCATCACCCATATCGAAGGTGCTGAGATGGAAGAGAAAGGCTATAACCCAAGTAACTTACTAAACTATCTAGACTTCTCGTTTGATGTAAATGTGGGCGATCTCTTTAATAACCGCGATCTTGACCGTATGTGGGTAGGTTATTCGATTCACCACCGAAGCGCGATCTTCGAGCAGGCATCGCAATATGGACGAATTAAAGGTGGTAGTAACTACAACTCAATTTACGTCCAGTTTGATTTTTAACGCCTCCTGAGCGAAATAAAAAGCCGTGAGTCTTTGACTCGCGGCTTTTTTGTATCTGGATGATCAATTGGGCGTTTAGTCTCTGATATGTGATACAATTCACGCAGTTTTATCGATAAAGAAATAGATAGGTAACGCTTTGACTTCGTCACAGCCAAAAAAAACGACCGCACCTGACAATAACCCTCAGGCAAACAGCGCGGCGTCACTTCGTAAAGCACTCAGTCAGTGCATGATCAAAGACCGATTTCGTTTAAGTAAACGCATCGCAGGGGCAAGTAAAATTAACAAAGAAGCCTCTCGCAATGCTGTGTTTGACGAGATCGCTTTAGACATTGCTAAATCCATGATGGACGTGGAACAGCGTGGCAGTTATACGCCAACGATCGAATACCCAGAAATCCTGCCAGTCAGCCAGAAACGTGATGACATCGCTAAAGCGATTGAAGAGAACCAAGTGGTTATCGTTGCGGGTGAAACGGGCTCGGGTAAAACCACTCAGCTACCAAAAATATGTGCCGAGCTTGGCCGCGGTAAGTTTGGTCTAATTGGTCACACTCAGCCACGTCGATTGGCTGCTCGTTCGGTTGCCAATCGCATTGCCGAAGAGATGGAAACCAAGCTTGGTGAGTTTGTCGGTTATAAAGTTCGTTTTAACGATCAAATTTCTGACAATACGCAAATCAAGTTGATGACAGACGGTATTCTACTGGCTGAGATTCAACACGACCGTTTCTTAAATCAATATGACACCATCATTATCGATGAAGCGCACGAGCGCAGTCTAAACATCGATTTCATCTTGGGTTACTTGAAAGAGTTGCTTCCTCGTCGCCCAGATCTAAAAGTGATTATTACTTCTGCGACGATTGACCCAGAGCGTTTCTCTAAGCACTTTAGTAATGCGCCAATCATTGAAGTGTCTGGTCGTACTTACCCAGTAGATACACGTTATCGACCTCTGCGTGGTGACGATGATGTGGAGCGAGACCAACTCGAAGGTATCTTTGAAGCGGTTGATGAGCTATGTGATGAAGGGTTAGGCGACATTCTGATTTTCATGAACGGTGAACGTGAGATTCGTGATACCGCTGATGCACTGGCGAAACGCAACTTAAAGAGCACAGAAATTGTTCCTCTATATGCGCGACTGTCGGCTGGTGAACAGAATAAAATCTTCCAACCGCATACTGGTCGTCGCATTGTATTAGCAACCAACGTAGCGGAAACCTCGCTGACCGTTCCGGGCATTAAGTACGTTATCGACCCAGGTACAGCACGTATTAGTCGATACAGCTATCGTACTAAAGTACAGCGCCTTCCAATTGAGCCAGTTTCGCAAGCAAGTGCCAATCAGCGTAAAGGTCGTTGTGGTCGTGTCGCTGAAGGTATTTGTATTCGTCTTTATTCAGAGGACGATTTTAACTCTCGCCCTGAGTTTACCGATCCAGAAATTTTACGTACCAACTTGGCTTCCGTTATCTTACAAATGACGGCAATTGGCCTAGGCGATATTGAAGCATTCCCATTTGTTGAAGCGCCGGATAAGCGCAACATCCAAGATGGCGTAAAACTGCTTGAAGAGCTTGGTGCCATCAACGAGAAAGCGAAAGATACCGGTTCTCAAGGTGGTAAGAAACGCCTAACCGCAACCGGTCGTCAGCTTGCTCGACTGCCAATCGACCCAAGACTTGCTCGTATGGTACTTGAAGCGCCTAAGTATGGCGCACTAAAAGAGTTGATGGTGATTGCATCGGCGCTGTCGATTCAAGACCCGCGTGAGCGTCCTAGCGATAAGCAGCAATCTTCTGATGATAAGCACAAACGTTTCTTCCATGAGGAGTCGGACTTCCTGACGTTTGTGAACCTTTGGGACTACATTCAGAAACAGCAGAAGAAGCTATCGGGTAATCAATTCCGCAAGCAGTGTAAGCAAGACTACTTAAGCTACCTACGTGTGCGTGAGTGGCAAGATGTTTACTTCCAGGTGCATCAAGCGATGCGTGAAATGGACTTTAAACTTAACGACGAGCCAGCGTCTTACCAAGGTGTTCACTCTGCGATCTTAGTTGGTTTGCTTTCTCATATCGGTATGAAAGACCAAGAGAAAAATGAGTACCAAGGCGCTCGTAACGCTCGTTTCCACATCTTCCCAGCGTCAGGCCTTTTCAAAAAGCAGCCTAAATGGATCATGTCAGCGGAACTGGTCGAAACCTCGAAACTTTGGGGACGCATCATTGCAAAAATCCAACCAGAGTGGATTGAACCGTTAGCAAAACACCTAATCAAGCGCAGTTACAGTGAGCCACATTGGTCGAAGAAACGTTCAGCGGTGATGGCGCACGAAAAAGTGATGCTTTACGGGGTACCCATTGTTCCTAAACGTTTGGTTAACTATGGCAGCATCGATCCAACGGTAAGCCGCGAAATTTTTGTTCGCAGTGCGCTGGTGGAAGGTGAGTGGGAAACCAAACACGCGTTCTTTAAGCAGAACAGAAAACTGCTGCAAGAAGTTGAAGAACTCGAGCATAAATCGCGTCGTCGTGACATCTTGGTTGATGACGATGAGCTGTTTGATTTTTATGATCAACGTGTCGGTACCGAGGTCGTTTCAGGCAAACACTTTGATACTTGGTGGAAGAAAGCCTCAAAAGAGAACAGTGAACTGCTCAACTTTGAAAAAGAGATGCTGTTCAAAGGCGATGCAAGCCATGTTACCGATTTGGATTACCCGAACTTCTGGCACCAAAATGGCCTTAAGCTAAAACTGAGCTACCAATTTGAACCAGGTGAAGACAACGATGGCGTGACGGTTCACCTACCGTTACCTATTTTAAACCAAGTTGAACAATCGGGTTTTGATTGGCAGATTCCAGGTCTACGCCACGAGTTGGTGGTGAGCTTGATTAAGTCATTACCAAAAACAGTGCGCAAGAACTTTGTCCCTGCGCCAAACTACGCCGATGCTTTCTTAGCACGTTGTACGCCAATGGAAGCACCACTGCTGGATTCTCTTGAGAAAGAGCTTCGCCGTATGACCGGTGTTGAGGTGCTGCGTGAAGAGTGGAATCTTGAACAGATCCCTGACCACCTTAAAGTGACCTTCCGCGCTGTAGATCATCGTAACCGTAAGCTGAAAGAGAACCGCGATCTGCACGAGCTTAAAGAGAGCTTGAAAGATAAGGTTCAAGAGACCTTATCGAAGGTTGCTGACGATGATATCGAGCAAAAAGGACTGCATACTTGGAGCTTTGGTGAGTTGCCAAAAGTGTATCAGCAAAAGCGCGGCGGCTACGATGTGAAAGCCTACCCAGCGATTGTTGACGGCAAAGACAGTGTTGAAATCAAGCTGTACGAAACTGAGCATGAGCAAGTCACTGCGATGAAAGCCGGTCAGCGTCGTTTGATCTTGCTAAACGTACCGTCACCAATTAAATACTTACACTCTAATTTGCCAAACAAATCGAAGTTAGGTTTGTACTTTAACCCATACGGTAAGGTGCTTGATCTGATTGATGACTGTATCGCTTGTGGTATTGATAAGCTGATAGAGGAGAAGGGCGGTCTTGTTTGGCAGCCAGATGAATTTGAGCAGCTAAAAGAGCACGTTCGAGCTGAGTTGGGCGATACCGTTGTAGAGATCGCACAGCAAGTTGAGACCATTCTTACCACGGCGTTCAACATCAATAAGAAGTTAAAAGGTAAGATCGATTTCACAATGGCGTTTGCTCTGTCAGATATCAAAGCTCAGATTGAAGGACTTATCTTTAAGGGCTTTGCCACTGAGTGTGGTTGGAAACGTCTGCCAAACATCTTGCGCTACATGAAAGCGATAGAGCGTCGAATGGAAAAGCTGCCAATCGATCCAAATAAAGATCGCTTACACATGCTGAAAATTGAATCGGTCACTCAAGATTACAAAGAGTTACTTAACAAGATACCTAAAGGTGTTGCGATTCCTGATAATGTGCAGGAAGTTCGTTGGATGATAGAAGAATTGCGCGTAAGTTACTTTGCTCAGCAGTTGGGGACGCCTTACCCAGTATCAGACAAGCGAGTTAAAATGGCTATTGACGCTTGCTAGGCATATTTATTGCATGACTATTAAGTATTGATCGGAAAATTGACTATACTGGCAGAGGTTTGCCGTTGCAGGCCTCTGCTAAAAATAACTAGAGAAGGTTTATTATGAAAAAGACACTACTAGCGCTAGCTTTAATCGGCGCATCAGCTACAGCTTCTGCGGATTCTTGGATTTACGGTAGCGCAAGTGTGGGTCAGGCGGATCTTGGTAACGAGTCTTCGACTTCTTACAATGTACACGTGGGTACAGGCATCCTTCCTTTCATCGGCCTTGAAGCGGGTTACCAAAACTTTGGTGAGTTTGACAACGTCAACTACGGCAACGTTACATTCAACAACCTTGAAGGTTCAGCAGTTTATTTTGCGGCTAAGCCAAGCATCGATTTTGGCCCACTGCATGTTTACGCAAAAGCAGGTCTGCACTCTTACGAGCTAACTGGCGGCAGCTTTAAAGAAGACGAAATCGACATGATGTATGGTGTTGGTGCAGAGTACTTTGTTATGGGCCCTATTTCTCTAGGTGCTAGCTACAATGTATTCTCGATGAAAGAAGAAGATGTGAAGAACTTCTCTCTTAACGCGACGTTCCATTTCCTATAATCTGAACGTTCAGTTAATCCCAAAAGCCTGACTTCGGTCGGGCTTTTTTGTCTCTGAAATTATCCCAAAACAGACTGAGCAATCGGCCTCAGCGCACACTATCGATGGGGATCACTTGCGAATATCAATTGCGCCCCAATAACTTAGTTATGAGTCTAAAAATCGAAACATAAGGCGTATTGATGCAGTCTAATCCAAGCTTAGAGTCGGATGCCAACAGCGCAGATAGCAGCAAGAAGAACCTTGGCATACTGTTCGAACTTTTTAAATTTATCCAGCCATATCGACTCAAGGTCTTTGCCGCCCTTATCGCATTGGTGGCAACGGCTTCATTGACGTTAACGGTAGGCCACGGCGTAAGAATCTTAATCGACCAAGGACTTGCACAGCAGTCGACCGCAGAGCTCGGTAGCGCGATTGGCTTTATTCTCGTCATCACGTTACTGATTTCTATCGGTACGTTTTTTCGTTTCTATTTGGTGTCGTCAGTTGGCGAACGAGTCAGTGCGGATATTCGCTTAGCGGTGTTTAATCATGTGGTGACCCTCCACCCAAGTTATTTTGAGACGAACAGCAGTGGCGACATCATGTCGAGAATAACGACGGATACGACCTTGCTACAAAGTATTATCGGCTCGTCTTTCTCTATGGCAATGCGCAGCGCACTTATGTGTGTTGGCGCCATCATCATGCTGTTTGCCACCAATATTAAGCTCACCTTAATCGTATTGGCCTCTGTGCCGTTCATTCTTG
This sequence comes from Vibrio sp. RE86, assembly GCF_013114545.1. Lineage (GTDB taxonomy): Bacteria > Pseudomonadota > Gammaproteobacteria > Enterobacterales > Vibrionaceae > Vibrio. The sequence goes on from NZ_VTXI01000011.1 coordinate 86,568, forward strand.
TTCCAATTCTGTTCTATGGGCGAAAAGTGAGGGCTTTATCGCGCCAAAGCCAAGACTCGATGGCGGATGTGGGCAGCTACGCAGGAGAGGCGATCGAGCACATCAAAACCGTACAGAGTTATAGCAGAGAGGCTCATGAGAAAAGCCATTTTTCCACCGAAGTCGAAAAAGCGTACGAGATAGGGCGTAAGCGAGTAAAGCAGCGCGCCATATTGATTTCTGGGGTGATTGTCATCGTATTCAGCGCTATTTCAGGCATGCTTTGGGTCGGTGGCAGCGACGTCATTCACGGCACTATGTCGGCTGGCGATCTTGGTGCGTTTGTCTTTTACGCCATAATGGTGGCTTCGTCGCTCGCGACCATTTCGGAAGTGATGGGAGAGCTGCAGCGTGCGGCAGGTGCGACTGAACGTTTGGTCGAAATACTTCAAGTACAAAGTGATATTGAGGCTCCTGTTGCCTCCACATCAACTAAGCAGCCAAATGCCGCAGAAATCCGTTTTGACAACGTCGATTTTTACTATCCTTCGAGGCCTGATAGCGTAGCAGTGAAGGAACTCAACCTTACCGCGAAAGAGGGTAAAGTCTTAGCTTTAGTCGGCCCATCTGGTGCGGGGAAAAGCACGCTATTTGAATTAATGCAACGCTTTTACGACCCTCAAAAAGGTAAGGTCATGCTAGGCAATGTGGATATCAAAGAGTTGGCACCACAGGCGCTGCGAGACCAAATGGCACTCGTACCGCAGCAGCCGGCATTGTTCAGTAATGATGTCTTCTACAATATTCGTTATGGCAACCCGGAGGCAACCGATGAGCAAGTCATTGAGGCTGCCAAAAAAGCGCACGCCCACGACTTTATTATGAAATTGCCAAAGGGATACAGTAGCTTCTTGGGTGAGCGAGGTGTGCGTTTGTCTGGGGGGCAACGACAACGTATTGCGATTGCTCGAGCGATACTCAAAGATCCAAATATTTTGCTTTTAGATGAAGCGACCAGCGCGCTAGACAGTGAGAGCGAGCACCATGTTCAGCAAGCGCTTGAAGAGCTGATGAAAAATAGAACAACAATCATTATTGCCCACAGACTCTCTACCATTCAGCACGCAGATCAAATTGCGGTCTTTGATCATGGTGAGCTGGTGGATGTAGGCAATCACGCCCAGTTAATGGATAGTTGTCTGTTATACCAACGTTTAGTCGACTTACAATTTAAGCAGTTCTCGTCTTAATGATATTCAAGGCAATGAGCTGAATAGACTCGATTTGCGTATACAAGGACGAATCCAAGAGAGAATTATTCATGTCGATAAAAGAAACCAACATACCGACGCACAGAGTGTCGAGGTTCGGAAAACTCGCATCATTGGCGACAAGAGTGGCAGGTAATGTGATTGCAGAAGGGACCAAACAGCTCGCTCAGGGGAATAGGCCTAAAGCAAAAGAGTTGCTACTTACGCCAACCAACATCGCTAGACTTACCGAGCAACTGGCTCATCTTAGAGGTGCTGCGATGAAACTTGGTCAGATGCTGTCTATGGATGCCGGTGATATTTTAGAACCAGAGCTTGCGGACATTTTGGCTAGGCTTCGCTCAGATGCAGACCCGCTTCCGGCAAAGCAGCTCAACCAAGTGATGGAGCAAGCGTTAGGCGTTCAATGGAAAATGGAGTTTACTGCATTCAACTTTAAGCCGATTGCGAGTGCATCTATTGGTCAGGTACACCAAGCTTATAGTGATGCTGGTGAAAAGATCGCGGTCAAGGTTCAGTATCCGGGAATCAGAAAGAGTATTGATAGCGATGTCGATAATGTCGGCACTCTATTAAATGTCGTCGGTTTGATTCCAAAATCTGTCGACTACAAAGGCCTATTGGAAGATGCAAAAAAACAGTTGCATGATGAGGCCGATTACCAACGAGAAGCCGATTTTGCCGAGCGCTATCGATCTGCCTTAGCTGACAAACCTCAGTTTATGGTGCCAAACATTCACCGCACCATCACCTCAGAGTCAGTGTTAGCGATGGACTTTATTGAAGGGGTACCCATAGAGCAAATCGAATCACTCGATCAGGCTACCCGAGATGCGGTAATGCATCACTTGTTGGAGTTAATGTTTGATGAGCTGTTTGAATACAAGATGGTTCAGACGGATCCTAACTTCGCAAACTACGTTTATTGTGAGCAAACGCGACGGATTGGTTTGCTCGATTTCGGTGCGACGAGAGAGTACAGCGACCGCATCAGTGAAGGGTATCGAGGAGCGTTTAAAGCGGTTGTGCAAAATGATGAGCAGGCTTTGAATCAATCACTCGAACAAATTGGTTTCTTTAGCCAAGATATTATGCCGCAGCAACGCCAAGCGATATTGAACCTAGTTAAACTCGCGTGCGAACCGATGTTAGTGGAGCAAGAATACGACTTCAAAGAGAGTGGACTTGCTCAGCGGTTACGAGAAGCAGGAACGGTTCTAAGTATGGAACAAGACTATTGGCATACTCCCCCGGCTGATGCGCTGTTTTTGCATAGGAAAATTGGAGGAATGTATCTATTGGCTGCAAGATTAGGCGCTAGAGTCAACATTAGAAAGATATCCTTGCCTCACCTCGGCCTAAAAAGGTGAACGAATAGGGCGTTAATCAGTTTAGAGCTTGGGTGTTTTAAAAGTTCAATGTGGTCTTCTTACTCGACTTTCTATCAACATCTACAAAAATTCCACGCAAACATTGATTTAATAGTATGTCGTTTTGTTTTAATGTCGGTGTTTAATAATGAAAAAAACTCTAATCCTCATTTCCTTAGCTACTTTTGCTGGAGGGGCGAGTGCAGATTCGTGGCTTTATGGTGGTATTCAGGCTGGTCAGTCAAACTTTGCTAGTGAAAAAGGGACAGCGTTTGGCATTCATGCGGGAACAGGGATTCTACCAATTTTTGGCTTAGAAGCCGGTTATTTTAACCATGGGTCAATTGATCTTACTCTTTCTGGTGATTCGAATCAAAAAGGTAGCGCTGATGCTTCTTCTTTCTATTTTGCTACCAAACCGAGTATTGATTTCGGTCCTTTCCATATTTACGCTAAAGGTGGCATAAATAGTTACAAAGTAAGCTATTCAGGTGCGTTGGATTCTATTTCTGATGATACAGGAGTTGGGGTTATGTATGGTGTAGGGGCTGAGTATTCAATACTTCCTGGCATAACTGTGGGTGCAAGTTATCAGTCTTTTGGTTTGAAAATTGAGGATTCAAGTGATCGTGTTAATAGTATGACGTTGAATGCTACGCTGCATTTCTTATAAGCGCTCTAAACGGTCAAAAATGGCGACCAGATAAATGGTCGCCTCAGTAAATCTTAGAAAGATATCCTTACTTGTATATAGAGTGATCATATTTATGCCTTTCGCAGTAATAGTGTAGAAACTAACTCGTGAGGCATGATAATGAACATACTCCCGTCCATAGTCGCTACGGCTACCCTTTTAAGCTCATCTTTGACGTTTGCCAATACATGCCCAGACATTCTGAAAGGGCAGCAGCGTTTACTTAACTCTACTGATGTAGTGAGTTTGTGTGAGGAGTTTGCTGGTAAAACCTTACTTATTGTTAATACTGCGAGCCAGTGTGGCTTCACATCTCAATATGCCGAGTTAGAGCAACTTCACCAACAGTTTAAAGATCAAGGTTTTGCGGTTGTCGGTTTTCCGAGTAATGACTTTCGCCAAGACAAAGGGTCAGAGGAACAGACTGCGAAAGTCTGCTATCTCGATTATGGCGTTACGTTTCCGATGATGGCACGAACGCAAGTTAGGGGAGCTAACGCTAACCCTGTCTTCTCTAAAATCAGTGAACAAGCAGGTGTCTCTCCAAAGTGGAACTTTTACAAGTTTCTTATAAGTAAAGAGGGGAGTGTTATCGCGACCTTTCCGAGCACGATGAAACCGACGGACCCTACGCTAGTAAACACCATCAAACAGCAGTTGTAGGAGGCGGCGATGAACTCTTCTAATAAAACAATGCTCTCACTCGGCTATTTGGGGCTTCTGCCATTCCTATTGGGTGTCGTAATGATGGCGACAAACATGAGTGTAGTAGGCATTGCAGGCAGTACGGTGTTTGCATCATACAGTGCGGTCATACTGAGTTTTCTGTCGGGCGTGCTTTGGGGAAAAGGCCTAGAGAAAATGCAAGACAAAACCAGCAGATATGCTCTGGTTTTGAGTAATGTTTTTGCCTTGTTAGTGTGGGGCCTTATGGTGCAAACAGGCGTGAGCTTTGAGTGGGTGATTGTTATGCTCGGACTTGGATTCATCTCTGTTTGGTACGTAGAGAAAAGAGTTTGGCACGCCGATGACAACACAAAGCGAGGTCATTATCTAAACATGCGAAAAAGGCTCACATGCAGTGTCGTGGTTCTCCATATAGGTGCATTGGTCTTCTCATAATTTAGCAAGCTCACCAAAAACAAAAAGCCACTCAATTGAGTGGCTTTATCATGTTCATTTGATGCTTAAGCTTGCTGCTTCTGAAGCTCAGCTTCTTTTTCTTCGTCTTCAATCAAAGCGTCAACGATAACGGCACACGCTGCATCACCAGTGATGTTTAGTGCTGTACGAATCATGTCGAAGATACGGTCAAGAGCGAACAGTAGTGGTAGACCTTCGATTGGAATGCCAGCCGCTAGAAGTACTGCAACAACAAGGAATGAAGGACCAGGAACACCTGCTTGGCCTACTGCACCTAACGTAGAAGTTACGATGATTGCAATGTAAGCGCCCATGCCTAGGTCGATGTTGAACAACTGTGCAAAGAAGATAGCCACAAGACCGTAGTAGATAGCGTTACCAGACATGTTGATTGTCGCACCAAGTGGTAGAACAAATGATGCTGTTGAGTTCTTAACGCCTAGCTCATGCTCAACCGTGTCCATAGTGACTGGAAGTGTCGCCATTGAAGACGCTGTAGACAGTGCTACTGCTTGAGGCTTTTTCATTGCCGTTAGGAACTTCTTCGCAGAGGTTTTAGTGAAGATATGAACCATTAGCGGGTAAGCAACGAAACCAAATACTAGGATAGCCGCTACATAAACAACGAATAGCTTAAACACTACCATTAGAGCGCCAAAACCGAACGTACCCACAGCTTCTGCCATTAGGCCGAATACACCGATAGGTGCAATGACCATCACCTTGTTGATCATCCAAACCATCGCATCAACAATGCAGTTTACGCCGTTGATGATTGGGTCGCGACGTTCTTTCGCTTGCTTAGAGATAGCAATACCGAAGAATAGACAGAAAACAAGGATCTGTAGGATGTTAGCGTCATTCAGTGATTGGAAAACGTTGGTTGGGATCATACCTGTTACGGTAGCCCAGAAAGTAGGAAGTTCACCTTTCGACGCGTATTCAGCTGAGAACATGCCTTCAACGCCAGAAACGTCGATACCCATGCCAGGCTTGAATACTTCACCCATGATTAGTGCTAGAGCGACAGCCAGTGCTGAAGTCAAACCAAAGTAGCCCAGTGTGACTAGACCAACTTTACCCGCTGATTGGCTATTACCAAGACCAGCAGCACCTGAAATAAGTGCAACGGCAACCAATGGGATAACGAGCATCTTGATCAAGTTGATGAAGATAGCACCAAGTGGAGCAAACATTGTTGCGCTTTCGCCCATGAAGGCACCCACTGCAGTACCTACGATCATGGCGATGACAACTTGTACGCCAATATTGCTAAGCAAACCTTTTTCTTTTAACACTTCCATAACCTCTGTGCTAACAAAATTTAATCTTTAATAATGAGCTAAATGAAGGAAAATCTTCTGTAGTTCATCAATTCGCCTCGCTTTTTACACGTAATCTTTACAAGTATCAATATGAAGCATTAACGAAATGTAGAAATAAATAGAAAAAAAATAGAATCTGGTGCTTTTTTACTCAAAGGCAAACGTTTGCTTTTGTGATTTCTATTGTAGTGCGGCGTTTTATTTATAAAGTCCATGATTTTTTCTTGTGTTGCAAAGAAGGCTAAATGTTAAATGATTGTGTGTTTGTGGCGTTGAGTTGTGAGTTGAAGTGCATAGTGTGCCGAAATGGTTTTTAGTCGAAATAACTTTCAGATTTTGAAATGTGAAACATTGTTGGTTATATGCTGTAACATCTGCCGATGGTGAGGTGTATATAGATAATCGTCATGACTTTTGATTCGATAGTGCAGGGTCTATTCTCTGATTTTCCATTGATGTTTATAGGCTTCTCCACGATAATTAAATGGATGTAACGTATAGAGAATCTAAGTATGTCGTCTCATTTAACGCAGCTTGCGTGGAAATATGGTCCTGTAAAGGTTGAAGATAAGCTTCTTCTGCTTGCGTTAGCTGAAATCGCAGATAACAAAGGTAATTTCCAAACCTCTGTAGAGGAGCTCCACCAACTGACTAGTATGGCTCAAGGTGTCATCAGTACTGTGCTGCGACATTTCATCTCGTCTAATATCTCGTTAATTCAGTTGAGCCCAAATCAAAGTAAATCTAATCCAGTTTTTAGTGGGGTGCTTTGCTTAGAAGGTCAAAGCTACATGAGTGAAAGTGAACGAGAGCAGATTGATTTACTCGCTCAAGTACAGCAGCAGCAAGAACGCCTTAATGCGAACAAACAAAACTCTAAAGGCAAGCTGAACCGAATGCAGCGTGCACAAGTCTCTCCCCTCAATTCATCCTCTTCACGTAAGCAGTACAATGTGATTGAGATTCATATGGAAGAGATTCACGCGTGGGCAGAAGGCATCATGTTCCAAAAAGGTGTACGTAACACGCAGGAAGTTTGGAATTCTCTTGTTGAAGATGTTCATGCCTCAGGTGAGAAGATTTTCGAGCTGGACAAGTTGATCAATCGACTCCACCAGAAAATTGACTACTTCAAAGATTTATCTTTCCGTGATCGTAGCTCCGGAAAAGCAAAACCCGTAAGACAATCAGCGCTGAGTTCCTTCGAAGAGAAAGCAGCGAATTATATGGCCCGATTTGACGATTAAAATGGTACCTACTTATGAGCCATGATTACAATAAACCTAAGAACATGAACGAGTTGGGTGACTCTTTTGAAGAACACCTGAAACGTCAAGGTCGAGTGGCTAAAAAGGTTGCGACGACCGTACCAGTGTACAACTATGGAAACAACTCTCGTTCGGTAGCTCAACATTCTACGAATCAATTACCTCGAACCAGTTCAGGCTTTTCTGTACAAGCAGAAGAGCGTATGAAGCGTTTCGAAAACAAAGAGCAAACAGGTCAAATCTTCCGTGTTTGGGCGATGCTGCTGGCAGCGTTTGGTTCTAAGCTTACCCACTTTTTTGGTGATGAACCGGATAGCACCTTTATGGCGTTTGCTGCGTCATTAACCCCTGATGGTTATAAAAGGCTAGAGGCGAACCTTTATGAGCGTTTAGACGAAGATAAAGAGTGGCCGCCGTCGATTGTTCGACTGAGCCAACTGGCTGACTCACCAACGAAAGAGGCGATGTACAACGCTCGTCAACGTCTGTTCCACAACCCTGTGCCGACCAACGAACTTGATCGAGTAGAACGGTATGTGAAACGCTACAAGATGAGCGAAGTGCGTAACTTTTCTGATCAATATTTTGAATCTGACTTTAACCGTCGTTACACCCAGTGGTTCCGTGAAGTGGTTCTACAAAATATGGACGAGCGATTGGCGGAAAGAGAGCAGACGATATCAGCCTCTATCGATTCATTGAATCCAACTGTGCACGATAAACGTGTGGATGGTGAAATTGAGACCGGCAAAGCATTCGATAATAAGTACGGTGCACGTATCCTCGAAATGTTAAAAGGGGAGCCTGCGGAGTTTGAAGAGATTGATGAGAAAGATCAGGTTGCCATAGAGCAAAGTAAACTCGCAAAACAAATCTTTGATAGCACCGAGAACGATTAATGCGCGAGTTTAATGTACTAGAGAGAGGGAATAATTACTTTCGTTGTCGCGTTGAAGGGATGCATTGTCGGATTGTTATTGACGAGTTCAGTAAGACTTTACCGCTTGGTGAACACCGCCTGCATGTCGAAGAGATCACCAATAAATATCAACACTTCGCCGATGATGCGGTGTTTAAGCTTACACTGCCTTATGAAGAGCAAGGGTGTATCGATATTTGCACGCTCAATACTGGAGCGAAAAATAACTTCACCTATCGCGCTTGTGTCCGTTTGGGGGGGAAGTGGGAGCCAATCTTGAACGAGTGGGTTTTTTCTACTTCTGTGCAAGAGAAAGTGAACAAGCTGGGTGAAGTGGTTCGGTCAGAACCTAAGCTTGTCGAAGTGGTGTTTAAAGAGACAATCTCGATGCCAAGTAAGCAGTTGTCGCTGTTTGGATTCGAATTGGTTAAAGGTTTAAACCCTAACCAGACCCCCATTTTCCATAAAGGGGTTACGGTAAAGAAAGGCAGTATTACGTTTATCGTTAATCATAGCTCGAAAACGATAGCTAGAGCTGGGACGGTTGTAAGACTGAATGTACCGGAGCTGATGCTCGATAATCCTGACTTTAAAGAAGACTACATGGCAGCGATTGATTACCGAGTGATCCGTCAGCGAAAGAAGCCCGCTCGAGCATAATACCGAACAGGACGAGACAGTTTGAATAAAAAAGGCAGCATATTGATATGCTGCCTTTTTCGTTCTATGCCGCTAACACTACTTTTGTGTCGCCGCTTTCATTGAAGAAACAAAGTTAGCCAGTTGCTTAAGCATCTCTTCTGGTTGTTCAACATTGTTCTCGATTATCTTAACCACGGCTGAACCCGAGATAGCACCAGCAGCACCAGCTTGAATCGCTTCCTTAACCTGCTCAGGAGCAGAGATACCGAAACCAAGCAATGCTGGTGGCGCATCGAACTTGTTTAAACGATCAAGCAGCGCCGTTACAGGCATGTTTGCTTTCGTTTCTGCACCGGTAACACCCGCGCGCGACAGAAGGTAAGTGTAACCGCCGCCGAGCTTAGACACTTGCTCTAATGTTTCATCACTTGCGGTAGGCGGAGCGATAAAGATAGGGTGGATACCGTGTTTTTCTGCGGCTGCGACAAACTCACCACTTTCATTGGTTGGTACATCGGCAATCAGTACAGAATCAATACCAGCTTTAGCACAGCGCTCATAGAAATTATCAACACCGCGTGAGTAAACTAGGTTAGCGTACATCAGTAGACCGATTGGCAAGTCTGGGTATTTAGCGCGGATTTGAGCAATCAGGTCGAAACAGATATCAGGCGTTGCCTTTGACTCTAGTGCACGGATGTTTGCACCTTGGATAGTTGGGCCGTCAGCAAGTGGATCAGAAAATGGAATACCTAGCTCTAGTGCGTCAGCGCCAGACTCTACTAACGTTTCCATAATCTTAAGGGATTGCTCAGGGTTAGGATCGCAAACCGTTACGAACGGGACAAAAGCGCCTTGGTTCTTTTCGTTTAGACGCGTAAACAGATTCTCATAACGGTTCATTAGATTGCTCCTTTTTGCTGAAGAATGTCGTGAACGGTGAAGATATCTTTATCCCCACGGCCTGATAAGTTAACAACCAATAGTTGCTCTTTTTCAGGGTTTTCACGCGCCATACGTAGAGCGTGAGCAAGTGCGTGTGAAGACTCTAACGCAGGGATAATGCCTTCGTTACGCGCCAATTCTTGGAACGCTTCTAGTGCTTCATCATCCGTTACGTTGTCGTATTCAGCACGGCCAATCGAGTTAAGGTGTGCGTGTTGTGGGCCAACTGATGGGAAATCTAGACCAGCTGAAACAGAGTAAGACTCTTCTACCTGACCATTTTCATCTTGCATCAGTGGTGCTTTCATACCAAAGAAAATACCTGTCTTGCCGTGTTTCAGTGGCGCACCATGTTGGTCAGTATCAATACCTTTACCAGCCGGTTCCACACCAATCAGGCGAACGCTCTCTTCTTCAATGAAATCAGCAAACATACCAATTGCGTTAGAACCACCGCCAACACAAGCGATAACTGCATCTGGAAGGCGGCCTTCGCGAGCTAAAATCTGGTTCTTTGTCTCTTCACCAATCATGCGCTGGAAATCACGAACGATGGTTGGGAATGGGTGAGGGCCCGCTGCAGTACCGAGTAAGTAGTGTGCTTCTTCGTAGCTTGCAGACCAATCGCGTAGCGCTTCGTTACAGGCATCTTTCAGTGTCGATGAACCAGAATGAACAGGGATTACCTCCGCGCCCATTAGCTTCATACGGAATACGTTCGGGCTTTGGCGTTCAACGTCTTTTGCACCCATGTAGACGCGACATTTCAGTCCAAGAAGTGCACATGCTAGTGCCGTTGCGACGCCGTGCTGACCCGCGCCAGTTTCCGCGATGATTTCCTCTTTACCCATGCGTTTTGCAAGCAGAGCTTGACCAAGCACTTGGTTTGTTTTGTGTGCGCCGCCGTGAAGTAGGTCTTCACGCTTTAGGTACAGTTTGGTTTTTGTACCTTTGGTTAGGTTACGAGTAAGCGTTAAGGCTGTTGGACGGCCTGCGTACTCTTGAAGAAGTGTCATGAACTCACTGCGAAACTCAGGATCTTCTTGCGCATCAATGAACGCTTGTTCTAATTGTTCCAGTGCTGGAACTAGAATTTGTGGTACGTATTGACCACCGTATTCGCCAAAGTAGGCATCTAATTTTGCCATGATATTTGTCCTTTAAATCTAAATAGCCCGATGGTGTCGAGCTACCAATAATTAGTAATTTCTTATCGCAGCGAAGGCTTGCTCTAATTTCTCAGCGTCTTTTTTACCGGGAGATGACTCCACGCCCGAGTTAAGGTCTAAGCCCAAGCAACCTTGCTGTGCTGCCTTTTGTGCATTAAACGGTGTAATACCACCTGCAAGCATGACTTCTGATCTATCACCAATAAGCGACCAGTCAAACACAAGCCCAGTGCCGCCCACTTGTTTGCCGACTTTGGTATCTAATAGGTGACGGTTAACGTGATTTCTTATTAGCGCAGGCATTTCATCTTGGACGCCATAAGCTTTCCAAATCTCAACACCGCTAGCCAATTGTTGGCGCAGTTCATCAACGAACGTTTGGTCTTCATCGCCATGCAATTGAACGGCTGCTAACCCAAGTTCATTCGTTATATCTACGATGGAATCAAGTGAATGGTTTTGGAACACACCAACGTATTTAAGTGGCGCACCGCTCATTGTCAAACGAGCTTCTTCTACGGTAACAAATCGTTTGGATTTCTCGACAAAAATTAAGCCGCCGAATACCGCGCCAGATTGGTAAACCTTCGCAGCGTCGTCTGGATGAGTGAGGCCACAAACCTTGTTCTCACCTAAAGTCACTTTACGCACAGCAAGCTCGAGGTTTTCTTCTGCCATTAAAGAGCTACCGATCAAGAAGCCATCAGCGAAAGTTGCTAGGTCTCGAACTTGTTGATGGGTGTAAATCCCAGACTCCGAAATCACGACCGCTTCAGGTGCTTTTTCTCGGATAGCAGGAGCAAGTTCTTTAGTACGGTTTAAGTCGGTCGACAGGTCGCGAAGGTTGCGGTTGTTGATACCGATCACTTGAGCGTTTAGTTCAATAGCACGCTCAAGCTCTGCTTCGTTACTCACTTCAGTAAGGATACCCATGTTGAGTGAGTGAGCGACATCAGCCAGTTGTTTGTATTCGTCATCATTGAGAACTGAGAGCATAAGTAAGATAGCATCTGCACTATAGTGACGAGCCAAATAGACTTGGTAAGTATCGACCATGAAGTCTTTACAGATTACTGGTTGCTTAACTTGGTTACGTACTTGCGGCAAAAAGTCGAAGTTACCTTGGAAATATTTTTCGTCGGTCAGAACCGAAATTGCATTTGCGTGGTTGTTATAAACAGAAGCAATATAATCCAGATCGAAGTCGTCACGGATAAGACCTTTAGATGGAGACGCTTTTTTACACTCAGTGATAAATACCGTTTGATCGTTACGAAGTGCTTGGTAAAAATCACGGTCAGAGGGCGTTAAGTCAGACTTGAAATCTTCTAGCGGTTGCGAAGCCTTACGTGCTTCAACCCATTCGTACTTATCACGAACGATTTTAGCGAGTACTTCTGCCATCTCCGCTTCTTTCACTGAAACGTGTGTGGACAACTTGTCGGTGGTTTGAGTCATCTTCTCTAATTCCGTTTTTATGCGTGCTCTGCCAACTGTTGAACCAGTTGGTAAGCCTTACCTGAATTCATTGCTTCGATAGCTTTTGCTGCGTTTGCCTTTAGATCTTCATGGCCAAAGAGACGCATAAGTAGCGCCACATTGACGGCAACCGCTCCAGCTTGTGCTTCTGTGCCTTTGCCAGTGAGAATGTTGGTCGTGATCGCCTTATTCTCTTCTGGGTCACCACCTTTGATTGCTTCAAGTGGGTGAGTGTTCAAACCGAAATCAGCTGGACTGATGGTGTACTCATGGATCTGACCGTCTTTGATTTCAGCAACCAGAGTTTCACCATGAATCGCAACTTCATCTAGACCGCTACCATGAACAACCGCTGCTCGCTTCATTCCCATTTGTAACATAGTTTCTGCAATAGGGCGTACTAGCTCTTTGCTGTATACACCCATCAATTCGATGTTCGGGCGAGCTGGGTTAATCAAAGGGCCCAGGATGTTAAAGATCGTGCGTGTTTTCAGAGTTTGACGCACAGGCATCGCATGGCGAACACCACCGTGATATTGAGGTGCAAACAAGAATGCAACGCCAAGTTTGTCTACGGCACTGCGAGTATCTTCTGCTGTCATCGCTAAGTTAATACCAAACGAGTCTAAAAGATCTGAAGAACCTGATTTGCTCGACACGCTACGGTTACCATGTTTGGCAACTTTTAAACCACACGCCGCAGCAACAAAAGCTGACGTGGTCGAGATATTGATAGTGTTGTGGCCGTCACCGCCTGTTCCTACGATATCGGCAAAGTCGTAATCCGGGCGAGGGAATGGATTCGCATTGGCAAGTAAAGCTTTGGCAGCACCTGCGATTTCGTCCGGTGTTTCGCCTTTAATCTTGAGTGCGGTTAATGCTGACGACATCAAAATTGGATCAAGCTCACCACGAATAATGGTGTCGAATAACTGTTGGCTCTCTTCTTGAGTCAATGACTGTTGGTCGTATAGCTTACTGATGATTTTTTCCATGACGTTGTCCTTAATCCTTTTTAGTATCGAGAGCCCAGTCAATCGCGTTGGCTAGTAGCGTGGCGCCATAGGTCGTCATAATCGACTCTGGGTGAAATTGGAAACCGCAAACTTTGTCTTCTTCTTGTACCACTGACATAACTAGACCATCGACTTCAGCCGTAATCGTTAGAGAGTCAGGCACATGAGTTGCAACCAGAGAGTGGTAGCGCGCAATGGCAAGGGGTGAAGGTAAATCTTGGTACGTTGAGTGCGATTGGTGTTCCATCATTGACACTTTTCCGTGAATGATTTCACCAGCGCCTGCCACTGTACCGCCGTATGCTTCCACAATCGCTTGATGACCAAGACAAATACCAATCATTGGCACTTTACCTTTTAAGCGTTGGATGATCTCTGGCATTGAGCCCGCCTCAGACGGTGCACCTGGACCGGGAGAAAGTAGTACAACAGGGTTATCGAGTGACTGCACTGCTGATTCAAAAACATCGGCCGAAATGTTATTACGGTAGATCGTGACTTGGTGGCCTAGCGAGCGAAATTGGTCAACAAGGTTGTAAGTAAACGAATCGAAGTTGTCGATAAATAGTATATTCGCCATGGGTCTACTTCTCCTTATGCGCTGACTGAATCGCAGAAATGACGGCTTGTGCTTTTCCGCGTGTTTCATCGGCTTCAGCTGGTGGGTCTGAGTCAAACACCACACCTGCACCTGCTTGAACTTGAGCGATGCCGTTCTCTACATATGCAGAGCGAATGACGATACATGTATCTAGCGTGCCTTCTCCGGTTAGGTAACCCACCGCGCCACCATAGCTACCTCGACGAGTCTTCTCTACGTCTCGGATTAACTGCATTGCGCGAATCTTTGGTGCGCCAGTTAACGTTCCCATATTCATACAAGCTTGGTAAGCGTGCAGGGCGTCTAGGTCTTCACGAAGTTGACCAACAACGCGAGAGACTAAATGCATAACATGGCTATAACGGTCTACTTTTAGTAGGTCAGCGACGTGGCGGGTTCCCGCTTGTGAGATACGAGCAACATCGTTACGTGCTAGATCAACCAGCATCATGTGTTCCGCGTTCTCTTTTTTGTCTGTACGCAGCTCAAGCTCAATACGGCTATCAAGATCGAAATCGATGTCACCATTTGGACGCTTACCACGGCGGCGAGTACCAGCGATTGGGTAAATCTCCACTTGATTGGTGTTGGTCTCGTATTTCAGCGCACTTTCAGGAGACGCACCGAATAACGTAAACAGCTCATCTTGCATGTAGAACATGTAAGGGCTTGGGTTTGATTGTTTTAGCTCTTTGTATGCGGCAAGTGGTGAAGGGCAAGGCAAAGTAAATCGGCGCGATGGCACAACTTGGAACACATCGCCTTTGACGACGTATTGCTTTAAGTCACGGACCGTTTGGCAGAAGTCTTCATCTGAGACACTTGGCTGCGCGGTTGTATCTTGGACTGTTGTCGCTTTTGGTAGTAGCTTTAGTTCAGCGCACTGCTTTTGAATCGAATCAAGTCGAGCCTGAATTGTCGCTTTTTCAGCCTCAGCAAAGATGGTTGCTTGTAGGTCACAAGACTTCTTTTGGTGGTCGACGACAAGTAGCGTCTCTGCGACGTAAAAAACGTAATCTGGGCATTGATTTGATGCTGCAGCTTCGCCTAGAGGCTCAAAGTTTGCGACTAGGTCATAAGCAAAGAGACCGCCAACAAAAATAGCGTGCTTATGCAGGCCTTCAATGTCAAAACTGTGTTGGATTAAACGAAGCGCATCGAATGAAGAGGCTTCGCGTAAACGAGAGTCTTCATCGAGAGTATTACAAGGGGCAGCATATTCGATGACAAGTACGTTGCCGTCAAAGCTATGCTGAATGTCTGCATGAATGTTGTTTGTTAAATGAGACAGTAACTGGCGACCATTATCGGTCAGTGCTGTCATTGTGACGGTGTGACCGAAACAGACGATACGAACGGCAGAGTCTACAATCAATAAACTTTGTAGATCTTGCTTTGAATCGATTTCAGCTGACTCAAGCAATAGGCTATCTGTCTTATTCTCACACAGAGTATGAAAGAGTTGTGTTGGATCCTGAGCATAAGGAGCTGTTGTTCGAATGAGCTCTAATTGACCTAGCTTTTGGATATCAATGGCCTTGTTCACAAGACCTCCTTTTATTTTAATAATTTCTTCTTCCTGCCGTACATAGTCGCATAAAGCAAACGTTGACCCAATGAGGTTTTGGTTAAATCTGACGATTGTTTAAGCAGTTAGATGTGAGACAGACAACAAAACAAAAAAGCCCGCTATCGTAGCGGGCTTTTTAAACATGAATTCTATAATTTAAAAGTACACGTTTGCCCACCAAGAACTAGTCCAAGTGCGCCACCAAGCAAGCTCAGTCGTGTGACTGCTGCTAGTATTGATACTAACTTTTGCTTTCTGCTTTGCTTGGATGTCTTGTAACATAGTGAGCCTTAATTCAGGTACTTCGTATTTGTGTACTAGTTAACTAGTGCAGAGGTAAAAAGTCAATAGAAAAAATGAAAATATGAGAATTGATCTACATAGCCACACGACCGCCTCTGATGGACGATTACCACCGAATGAATTGATTGATAGAGCGTTGAGTTTCAACCTTGATGTGCTTGCGATTACTGACCATGATACGGTCGATGGCCTTCATTTAGCTCATCAATATATCAACGAGAATGAACTGCCCGTGAAGCTCATCAATGGCATCGAGATTTCTACCGTTTGGCAAAATAAAGATATTCACATTGTAGGTCTAAACATTGACCCACAATCGCAAGCTTTGTTGGCGCTCATTGAGCAACAAAAAGCGCACCGAGTATCGCGAGCGGAGCTGATTGCGCATCGTCTAGAAAAAGCGACGCGTGAGGGTGTACTCGAGGAAGTGAAAGAGATTGCTGGGGATGCGCCAATAACTCGTGCCCATTTTGCTAAGTGGTTGGTTGATAATGGTTATGCTAAGACCATGCAGCAGGTGTTTAAAAAGTTCTTAACGCGCAATAACCCAGGCTATGTGCCGCCAACATGGTGCTCGATGAAAGATGCTGTTGAGGCGATTCATGCAGCGGGTGGACAAGCTGTTCTTGCTCACCCAGGGCGTTATGATCTCACGGCGAAATGGGTAAAGCGTCTATTGGGCGCATTCGTTGAAGCGGGTGGTGATGCGATGGAAGTTGCTCAGCCTCAACAAGCTCAACAAGAAAGGCGCAACCTTGCCGATTATGCTATACAATACAAACTATTAGCCTCTCAAGGCAGTGATTTTCACTATCCATCGCCGTGGATGGAGCTTGGACGAAACCTTTGGTTGCCGTCTGGCGTAGAACCGGTATGGAAAGATTGGGGTATTGAGCCTTCGATAACGGATTCCATCAATACCGATTAACTATAGAGTCGTGAGACTCGATAATGAGGAATTACAATGAGCCAGTTTTTTTACGTTCACCCAGAAAACCCACAGGCTCGCTTGATTAACCAAGCTGTAGCAATCATACGTAACGGTGGGGTAGTGGTTTACCCGACTGATTCAGGCTACGCACTTGGCTGTCAGCTTGAAAACAAACAGGCGTTGGAGCGTATTTGTCAGATCCGTCGTCTAGATGATAAGCATAACTTCACCTTGCTTTGTCGCGATCTGTCTGAGCTTTCACTCTATGCACGTGTTGATAATGGCGCATTTCGCCTGCTAAAAAACAACACTCCAGGTCCTTACACGTTTATCTTTAAAGGGACGAAAGAGGTGCCTCGTCGCTTGATGAACTCTAAGCGTAAGACGATTGGTATTCGTGTTCCTGACAATCAAATCGCACTAGATTTGCTTGAAGCACTTGGCGAGCCCTTGATGTCGACGTCTTTGATTTTACCGGGCAATGAGGTGACGGAATCTGATCCTGAGGATATTCGCGACAAGCTAGAGCATGCGGTCGATTGTATTCTTAACGGTGGCTACCTTGGCGAACAGCCAACCACTGTGATTGATTTCAGTGATGACGAGCCTAAGGTTGTTCGCCTTGGCTCTGGCGATCCGGAACCATTCGAATAATCAAAAGTTAGTGATTTCCTCCACAGTTTTTGCGATAATGTGCGACCGCGATTTTGGGTCGCACTTGTTTATTCGACGTCTGCGAAGACGACACATAGGTAGATAAATGAACGAAAAATTACAGAAAGTATTAGCTCGAGCTGGCCATGGCTCTCGACGCGAGCTTGAATCATTGATTAAAGCGGGACGCGTAAGTGTTAACGGCATTGTAGCTAAACTTGGTGAACGACTAGAAGATGAAAACGCAGTTGTGCGTATCGATGGTCATACTGTTTCTGCTAAAGCGCAGGAAGAAGTAGTCTGTCGTGTACTCGCGTACTACAAGCCAGAAGGTGAACTGTGTACACGTCATGACCCTGAAGGTCGTCGCACTGTATTTGACCGTCTACCTAAGATTCGCGGTTCTCGTTGGATCTCTGTTGGTCGTCTGGATGCAAATACATCTGGCCTTCTTCTGTTTACAACGGATGGCGAACTCGCTAACCGTTTGATGCACCCAAGCCGTCAGGTTGAACGTGAATATCTAGTGCGCGTTTTCGGTGAAGTGAATGAGCAAAAGGTGAAAAACCTAGTTCGTGGCGTTGAGCTAGAAGATGGTATGGCGCGCTTCGAAGATGTCGTGTACGCAGGTGGTGACGGTATGAACCACACCTTCTACGTTGCGATTAACGAAGGTCGTAACCGTGAAGTTCGTCGTCTATGGGAATCTCAAGATACAACAGTTAGTCGCCTGAAACGTGTGCGCTACGGTGATATCTACCTAGACAAGAAACTGCCACGTGGTGGATGGATGGAACTTGATCTGAAAGAAGTGAACTATCTACGTGAACTGGTAGAACTTCGCCCAGAAAAAGAGACGCTACTTGACGAAAACAAAGCGAACACATCACGCAAGCGTGAACGTTCACGCAGCCAGAAGATTCGTCGCGCAGTTAAGCGTCACGAAGAGCGAGTGAACAGCGGTGGTGGTCGTAGCAACAACCCATCTCGCCGTAAGCCAAAGAAAGCAGCAGGTAAACCTAACGCTCGTAACAAGCAGCGTTAATTGCTCAAGAATTTGAAAAAAGCAGCTAATTGGCTGCTTTTTTTGTACCTATCAACTAGCGGTGTCGTTTCATCCGTTTTCGCTCGTTACAGCGTTGAATGATTCGCTGCTTCTCTTTGAGTGAAGATTGTGACCAATTGAGTATCTCTTCGAGTGTTCTGAAGCACCCGAGGCAGATATCGTCACAATCTAAGCAACAGTGACGAATGCAAGGGTTGGCTGGCGGTTCTTGACTCGATCTACTCAAAGCGAATCCGTAGGAGTGAATAGGCTTAACCTAATTATAAACAAAAAGGCCCAAACAAGAGATTGTTTGGGCCTTAGTAAGTTAATGCTGTTTTATAGTGTTTGGCTGAGTGCGTAGTAGCGACCTTGTTTCTCCATGAGGTCGTTGTGACTACCATGCTCAACAATTTCACCTTGCTCAATCAGACAAATCGAGTCCATCTTATCAAGGTTTACTAAGCGGTGAGTGATAAACACCACGGTCTTACCCACAAAGTGCTCTTCGAACAACGTCATGATCTGTTGTTCAGTTTGTTTGTCTAAACCTTCTGTAGGCTCATCGAGCAGTAGAATAGGCGCATTGTGAAGTAAGGCGCGAGCGATACCAATTCGACGTTTCTCACCACCAGATAGCTGACGACCACCATCACCAAGCCACGTATCAAGCGCGGTATCTTCGAGTAGTTTTTGAAGTCCCACTTTAGCGAGGGTCTGCTCAAGTTCTGAATCGGACGCGTCAGGCTTTGCCATCAGCAGGTTGTCTCGTAATGAGCCATTTAGGATATCGACACGTTGACTAACTACGCTGATTGCGCGTCGAAGCTGGCTCTCACTCCATTCCTGGATAGGGCGTCCAGCAATTTCGATGCTACCGCTTTGCACATCCCAATAGCGGTTCAATAGCTGCAGCAGTGTCGATTTGCCTGATCCCGTTTGCCCAACAATCGCGATTCGATGCTGTGCAGGGATGTTTAAGTCCACGTTATTAACGACATTGCTTTCACCATCAGGGTAGTGAAATGAAATACCTTTGTACGCGATGGAGAACTCACCCGAGTGGCTAATCTGGTTGTCAGGGAACGACACTTCGGGCTCAGAAAGAATGATCTCATTTAAGCGACGAGCGGAAGTCAGCGTTTGCCCTAAGTGTTGGAAAGCGCCAGCAATAGGCATTAGCAATTCAACACTTGCTAGAGTAGCAAATGCGACTAACGCAATCATTGGGTCCGGAGTATTGCCACCCACGCCATCAGCGGCAAGCCACAACATAAGAACCACAGTCCAACCGTTCGCGAGCATCAGTAGAGCTTGAGCTAAACCTGAGAAGTGCGCATTAAAGAACTGGTTTTTCAGCAGCTTTTCTTGAGTGTTTAAAATCGCATTGCGGTAACGTTCTTCTGCCCCGAAAATGGTTAGCTCGCTGTAGCCTTGTAACCAATCTAGCGTAGAGACACGAAGGTCCGCTTTGTTCTGTGTTAGAGCTTGTCCGTTACGTTTACCGAGTTTGTAGAAGAGCACTGGCCAAGTCACAAGGATGATCATTAAGACCGCTCCCAACGTTAGGCCGAGTTCTTGATCAAACCAGCAGATAAGCGCGGTCAAACCAAGAATAGCTAACGTGCCAACGACCATAGGGCTGACGAGTCGCAAGTAGACATGATCCATTGCGTCGATATCAGCAACTAAGCGGTTCAGCAGGTCTGCATCACGCAAGTTAGATACTCGACCCGGAATGAGCGGTGCTAGCTTAGAAAAGAAGAAGACACGTAAATCAGTCAGCAATTTAAAGGTAGCATTATGGCTAA
This sequence comes from Vibrio sp. RE86, assembly GCF_013114545.1. GTDB lineage: Bacteria > Pseudomonadota > Gammaproteobacteria > Enterobacterales > Vibrionaceae > Vibrio. Next base: position 106,703 of record NZ_VTXI01000011.1, read on the forward strand.
CGACACGTTCACCCCAACGACCAGCAGTACGGCCCATAGCGAAACCGCGCACAAAGGCACCGGGTAACATGTAGTTGAAGGTCTCGCGAGCAATGGTTAAACCGGCCACAGCAGCGGCAGACAAGAACCAACCAGAAAGAGTTAATAGGCCGATAGACGCTGCAACGGTCAGGAACGCCAACAACATTCCAAGTGACAGACCAAACCAATGTTTTTTGTACAGTTTGAGGTAGGGAAGTAAATCACGCATCTAAGTTCCCCTTATTTGCTTGGTTCAGAGCTTGGTTTGCATCAAGCATGGTTTGGAACAGACCTGATTCGCTTGTCAATTGATTGAATGTTCCAGCTTGCACGATCTGACCATCTTGCATCACTAAAATTTGGTCGACATTTTGTAATGGTGTCAGTTGGTGAGTCACCATTAACGAGGTTTTGCCTAAGATCTGTTTTTCTAGACCTTGCATAACCAATCGTTCACTTCGCGCATCCAAACTAGCCGTAGGCTCATCAAGAAGCCAGAACTGACCGTTTTGTACCATCGCGCGAGCAAGAGCAAGTCGCTGCGCTTGTCCAACCGATAGGCCACCAGAGCGATCTGAAATTGGGTAATCTAAACCATGTTGATTGACAAATTCGGCAGAGAATGACTCTTCTAACGCTGAATTGATTACGTCATCGTTCACGTTCAGTTTACCTAGAGTAATATTGTCGCGAATTGAACCGTGAAGCAAAAGTGGGTTTTGTCCAACCCAGCTGATTTTTTCACGCCAGTTACCAAGATCCAGTTCACTGCGCTCTATGCCATTGATCGTTAAAGAGCCTTGGTAAGGCAAAAAGCCTAAGATAGCGTTAATCAGGCTTGTTTTACCTGCACCACTTGGCCCAACAAGTGCTGTGGTTTGTGAGCCCGAAAGTTCGAAGCTAATAGGGCCAACAAGCTTTTGACCTTCTGGTGAGAAGACTTCGAGGTCTGATGCTTTGATGGTAATAGCTTCGTTATCAGCGAGTTGTTTCTCACCTGAACGGACGGTTTCAACGTCTGTTTCAATGAATTCAACGATACTTTCGGCAGCGCCGACAGCCTGCTGCTTCGCATGGTAAAAGGTACCAAGGTCACGAAGTGGTTGGTAGAACTCCGGAGCGAGCACCAAAATAAACAAGCCAGCAAAGAGTGTAACGCCAGCGCCGTAGTCACCAAAGTTGAGTTCACCGATAAAAGCAAAACCGAAATAAACGGCTGTCAATGCAATTGAAATAGAGGTGAAGAACTCAAGAACCGCGGATGAAAGGAAAGCGATCTTCAGTACGTCCATTGTGCGCGTACGGAATACTTCCGATGCGCCATGCATGACTTCCGTCTCTGCTTTAGTGCGGTCAAACAGGCGAATGGTCGTCATTGACTGTAAACGGTCGTAGAAGTGACCAGAAAGACGTTGAAGTGCTTTGAAGTTCTTGCGGTTCGCGTCAGCGGCTTTCATTCCGACCAGTGCCATGAACATTGGAACTAGAGGAGCAGTAATTAGGAAGATTAGACCTGCTGCCCAGTTCACAGGGAAGACGACAATCAAGATGACAAAAGGTACTAATACTGACAGCGACATTTGCGGCAGGTAGCGAGCAAAGAAGTCATGCATATCTTCAACTTGTTCAAGTAACAAGGTTGCCCATGCTCCGGCTGGTTTCCCTTTGATATACGCAGGCCCTAGCTCACGAAGTTTGTCGAGGATCAGTTGACGAATATAAATACGGATCTGTTCGCCGCATCGGTAACCGGCTATCTCGCGTCCCCAAGAGCAAAGAGCACGCACGGCCACGACAGCTGCTAGACCAAAGAAATAGGGAACAAGTTCATATTTGTCGACTTGTTCAATAATGAGTTGGTGCAAAATGGTGGCAAGCAAAGCGGCTTGCGCCAATAGGAAAATGCTTGAAACTACACCTAGGCCGACAGCAATCATAAGCCAGCGCTTGGCGAGCTTACTCTGCTGCTTGAGCCACTGATTCAAGCTGCGTTGTTTCTTTTTATCCATCGTGAAGGCTTAATGAGAATTATTATTAATGAATTAGAAGGGCGCATTATACAAAAGAAAGCCCCGCGGGAATACCGCAGGGCTTTAAGGATTTGAGCGAAAAATGAAAAATATTATTTAGATTTCGTTCATTACTTGTTTGGATGTTTACTTACTATCAGCCAGTGCGTCGAGGAAACGCTCTGCGTCTAGTGCTGCCATACAGCCAGTACCCGCCGATGTAATCGCTTGACGGTAGTTGTGATCCATCACATCACCCGCTGCAAATACGCCAGGGATGCTGGTTTGAGTCGCGTTACCTTCTAGGCCAGATTGAACGATGATGTAACCATCTTTCATTTCTAGTTGGCCTTCAAAGATAGACGTGTTTGGCTGGTGGCCGATTGCGATGAAGGCACCCATTACATCGATTTGTTCAATAGAGTCTGATTGAGTGTCTTTAATACGAACACCTGTTACGCCCATTTCATCACCCACAACTTCTTCCAGTGTGCGGTCAGTGTGAAGAACGATGTTGCCGTTTTCGACTTTGTCCATTAGGCGCTTTACAAGGATCTTTTCTGCGCGGAACGTGTCGCGACGGTGAATTAGATGCACTTCTGACGCAATATTTGATAGGTAAAGTGCTTCTTCCACAGCGGTATTACCACCACCAACTACAGCGACTTTCTGGTTGCGGTAGAAGAAACCATCACAGGTTGCACACGCAGAAACGCCGCGGCCTTTGAACGCTTCTTCTGACTCAAGGCCAAGGTATTTTGCTGATGCGCCTGTTGAGATAATTAAAGCGTCACAAGTGTACTCGCCGCTGTCACCTTTTAGGCGGAAAGGACGCTGGCTGAAATCGACTTCATTGATGTGGTCAAAAAGGATTTCTGTTTCAAAGCGTTCAGCGTGCTCTTTCATACGATCCATAAGACCTGGGCCAGTAAGACCTTCTGGATCACCTGGCCAGTTTTCTACTTCTGTGGTGGTCGTTAGCTGACCACCTTGCTGCATACCTGTTACAAGCACTGGGTTTAGGTTCGCTCGCGCAGCGTAAACTGCGGCTGTATATCCGGCAGGGCCTGAGCCTAGAATAAGTAAACTACTGTGTTTTACGTCGCTCATTTGTGCTCCATTAGCGGTGACGCTTTATCATTTATTTGCATTCGATTGTATGGAATATATGGGGGCAATAAAAGGGTTACCAAGGTGTCAGACTGTAATAATTGGTTATAGATTAGAACGCAAACGTTCACTTGGCGATTTTCGAGCCTTATCTAAGTTACTGATGTAGATAGGAATTGCTAAACCAGATAGTAGAGTGTTCTAACTTTTTAACCTTAACAATCTTCAAACTGAAACTATAAACTAGTTATTTTAAAATTATTGGAGGTTAGTTTCTTATTTGTGTTTTTGTTGGGTTGAAATGCTGAATTTTATTGATCTAACGATATATGTGCGCAAATAATGCATGTGAACAAGATGTTAATTATAAAATTCGAATGTACCTTCATTAAGGAGATGATGATGCTACATCAGCGTGAAACTACACTTCAATTGACTAAACTTAGCGATTCAGCCATTGCTCAGTTAGCGCCATCTTTTATGCACTTGCCTAGCACGGAACATGCAGATGGACAATATCGGTTGAGACGTTACTCGGTAGTTAAATTACTCGACGGAAAGGTGATCGACTTAAAGCAAAATGAATTTATGCAGACAGACGATATCAACCGATTCCAAGGTAACGTGGTTAGACAGTTTGAAGGGATAGAAACGCCGATCCTTAAAAGTGAAGGTATGCGAGAGATGTGCACCATGTTCGCAGCCTCTAACCAGCTTGAAAACGGGCAAGAGATTGAAATCCACCAAATTCGTATTTCCGCTATTTTCGATGAAACGCAAGTTGCACCAGAAGGCGTGCATCAAGATGGCTTTGAGCACATCGCTCTAGTAGGTATGGGCCGCCACAATATTGAAGGTGGCGATATCATGCTTTACAACAGTTTCAACGAAGCGCCATTCTTTAGAAAAGTGCTCGCTAGCGGTGAAGTAGCAATGCTTGCGGATAACAAACTATGGCACAACGCTCAACCAATCCGTTCAGTTATTGATGGTCAAGAAGGCCACATGGATGTGTTCGTTCTAACAGCAAAAGGTTCAAAGCATGAGCTTCACTCCTAACTTAGCGAGAGCGCAGTTTAGCGCTTTAAGTCAGACGCATAATGATCTTCCGGTCATCTTTTTGGATGGCCCTGGTGGCTCACAAGTCCCGAAATCGGTACTAGAGTCGATGCAAGCTTATCTGGGCTTTTTTAACTCAAACTTGGGCGGACACTATTTCTCAAGTCAGCAAACAACTGGGTTGATGAAACAAGCACGAGAATATGCCCAAGCGTTGCTCAATGCTGAGTCGAGTGACAACATCGTTTTTGGCGCTAATATGACATCGCTGACTTTTCAGTTAAGTCGTGCGATCAGTCGTGATTGGCAATCAGGCGATGAAATTTTGGTGACGTCGTTAGACCACTACTCCAACGTTTCTAGTTGGCAACAAGCGGCTGAAGATAAAGGCGCTGTTGTTCATCAAGTCCGCGTAAACGAAGAAGATTGCAGTCTTGATATTGAGCACCTAGTTTCTTTGTTGAACAACAAAACCAAATTGGTTGCTTTGACCTTTGCGTCGAATACAACGGGTTCGATAGTCGATGTTAAACGTGTTGTTGAAGCGGCTCATGCGGTAGGCGCAATGGTGTATGTGGATGCGGTTCATTACGCACCTCATCACCTGATTGATGTTCAAGAGCTTGGGTGTGATTTTCTAGCTTGTTCGGCGTATAAATTCTTCGGACCTCATGTTGGGATTGCTTACATTGCACCTAAATGGTTGCAGGCGCTCAAGCCATATAAGGTGGAACCTGCAACGGATATCGGACCTGGGCGTTTCGAGACGGGAACTCAAAGCTTCGAAGGGTTATCTGGTTTAGTCGCGGCGGTGAAGTATCTTTCTCAATGGGGAAAGAGCAGTGGTACGCTACGAGAGCGTCTTATTGAGTCATACCGTCAATTCAATCAGCATGAATCCAGAATCAGTGAACGTTTTTTAGCGCGCTTGCCTGAGCTTGAAGGCGTCAAATTGTACGGGCATTTAGAAAGCGATAGCGAGTTGCGAACACCAACATTCGCATTGACGTTCGATAACCATTCACCGGAATATGTTGCTAAAGCTTTAGGTCAAAGAAATATTTGTGTGTGGAACGGTCACTTCTATGCACTTGGCTTGGTACGTCAATTGGGGCTAGATGCAAACGGTGGGGTAGTGCGCGTAGGCTTTATGCATTACAACACGCTTGAAGAAGTGGATGTGTTCTTCGATGAGTTGAAGATTATCTTGGGTCAGTAGAGCTCGATTTAATCGCCAAACAAATGCCAGTCAATTAGGTTGACTGGCATTTTTGCGTTATATAGCGAGAGAACTTTTTAATTCTATAGAGCTAGGCAGATACTTCGACTTCATACGAGGTGAACTTACGAATGTTGATCACGCCTGTATCAAAGATCATGTATTGACCTTTGATCCCTTGAAGCACACCGGTTACTTCTGGGTTTTTGTCGAAGTTATGTGAGGTAATCTTCGTCGGATGCTGGTTTACTGGGTAGTTGATCGGTGTAATGTTCTCGTTCAAGATTTCAATTGCGTCATCGCCAAATTGTTGTTTAATCTCAGCAATCTTATCTTCGACAAGAGGCAACAGCTCTGCAAAGCGAGCTTCAAGCGCCATTGGCTCACCATCACCTTTAAGCAGCGTTCGCCAATTGGTTTTATCCGCAATGTGTTTAGCTAACTCGACCTCTATGAGCCCAGATATGTAGCGGGTCTTGACCTTGAAGATTGGCAGCCCTTGAGTTGCACCTTGGTCAATCCAACGTGTCGGAATTTGAGTGTGACGAGTAATGCCTACTTTCAAACTGGAGGTGTTTGACAGGTAGACAAAATGATCAACCATACAGTTTTCTTCACCCCATTGAGGTTCTCTACAGGTACCTTGATCGTAGTGACAAGTCTCAGGCTTCATAATGCACATATCGCAGCTTGCGAGCTTCTTCATGCAGACAAAGCAGTGACCTTGAGAATAACTTTTCTTAGTTTTCTTACCGCATGAGCAGCAAAAGATATTCCCAGTATGAGTCAGTGTTAGGGGTTGCCCGATAAACGGAGACAGATCGACAGACTCATCTCCAACAGGTAGGTGGTAATGAACCGTGTTTTCGAGAGACGCGCGCATTTTGCTTAGCGTCCCTTTAGCGAGTAAAGACATGACAGTGCTCTTAAGTCTATGAGGGTTATTTATACCCTCTATAATTTTTAGCTAGTGTAGCAGGTTTTTGCGTTGACTCTTACCTCTCCCGTCGTCGCATAACACGGATGATTATGTTTTGTTCAAGTCATCATCTAACACACATTTTCCCGCAACATTTATGAGTGATCTCATAATATTATTGATTCATAACGCATTAAAACGAGATAGAATGGAATCAAGGTCATACAATTACAAAAGACCGGCTTGTATAGGTTCTTAAATGTCGTAGCTATTGGTGGCATTAGCTTAATGGATTGAGTAGTGAAAGTTGTACATAAGATAATTTTTGGCTTGGTGATCGCGACTGTGCTTTTGGTGCAACTCTATTGGATGCACGGCGGGAGTCTGGTGTATAAAATATCGCCAGACCGATTAGTTTTCGCTGATACCAATGATCAATCCCAAGGTGGTGGGTCTACTACCACATTGTCGGTCATCAATGACACTGTTGTTCTAGAATGCAACTTACAAAAGACGGCAGACTATGGTTGGCCATATTGTGGCATCTCTATCACGCTTGGAGAGTCCAACACAAAAGGCATAAACCTTGGCAAATACCACACCATTCGTTTAAACATTGACTTTGACCAGTTAGACAACGAAGCTGCCCCTAGCACGCGCTTTTATTTGAGAAATTTTAATCGTGCCTATTCACGCGTCGATAATGAATATACTCAAAAATACAACGGACTAGAGTACACGCCTGGCGTCGATAACGGTGTGATTGAAATTCCTATTGCGAACTTACAAGTTATGACGTGGTGGCTTGCGGACAACGAAATCTCTATTGCTCACTCTGCTCCAGAGTTTACCAATACGACCATGCTAGAGCTCGCCACAGGATCTGGCCACAATTCAGGTCGCTATGTAATGACCATCAACAGCATTGAATTCGTTGGTCACTACATTTCAGGTGAAGATTTAATGCTTGGCTTACTGGTTTTCTGGGTTTCACTTGCGCTCATCTACAGCGTGGTGGAGATCAGGCGTAGCCATCAATTGATCCTGCAATCGCACTTTCGCCAAAATCACCTGAAGAAGCTTAATCGAAGCTTAAAAGAGCAAAATGTGCACTTTGCTGAACTGGCGAATAGAGACGCTTTAACTGGGGCAATGAACCGTCACTCGATACGTGATTGGTTGGACACGAACTATGACGGCAGCTCACGTGGAAACAAACAACTATCCGTTTTGTACCTAGATATTGACCATTTTAAACACGTTAATGATGAGTATGGCCATGCTATGGGCGATGACATCCTCCGTGAATTTACGATGGTGATTTTAAGCAGCTTGAGCCCTAGCGAGCGATTGGTTCGGTGGGGAGGTGAAGAGTTTGTGGTTTTCTGTCCGGGCCTGACACTAGAAGATGCGACAGAGCTTGCGGAAACGATCTGTCGTAAAGTAGAAGCGCATATTTGGGTTCATGGTGACCCTTTGACGACAAGTATTGGTGTCGCATCATTGAGAGATGAACGTAGCAACGAAATGTTAACTCGTGCCGATGAGGCGCTCTACTTGGCCAAGAGAAACGGGCGAAATAGAGTTTCTGTTAGTCGTTAGTCGTTAGTCGTGATGGCACCGGAATTAGTGCTGTCGTCCATGATATGTTCAGGCAGCTGGCTAAGGATTGGCTCTTTAGGACCTAAAAATTTTGGCTTGGTATTGGTGATATAGATATCGAGCACGGCTTTTGCTCTGGCAAACACTTCACGCATCCGCACTTTCCAACCTGAGTGACGTGTAGGCCCGGGTACGGCAAAACATTTGGCATTAATGTCGTGTGAGTTTGCAATGAAAAGCGCGCGCTCACAATGGAACTTCTGGCTGATGATAAGAAAGTTGTCAGTATCGAAAATCTCTTTGGCTCTTACCACAGAATCTAAGGTTCTGAATCCTGCATAATCGAGAAAAATCTTCTCTTCAGGTACTTGTGCTTTGAGCAAATCACGCTTCATGGTCCAAGGTTCATTGTACGAACGGTGGGCATTGTCGCCACTTAATAGAAAGTGCTGTACCTTTCCTTTATTGTACAAGTCTATGGCTGCATCCATCCTGTGCGAGTAATACTCATTGAGAATCCTTCCGAGATACTTACTGGTCCCTAGAACAACGGCGACATCAAAGTTGTCTACCTGTTGTGGTTCTGTGTAGAGCTGGTCTTTAGCTTGGTAAGAGACCCAACGATCAATGAAGAAAAGAGTAGCGGCGAGCATCAGCGCGAGAACAGGCACCCAAGCCAGAACTTTAAGCAACAGGCTCAGAGAGAAGGTGTGTTGTGGTTTTCGGTGAAAAAGTCTGCGCACTAGATTTGACGGTTCCTTTGTGCCCATAAACCGATAAATACGAAGCACAGCAAGATAGTGATTAACATGGTACCTGACTCAAGGTTTCTCAATGTCTGAGCGAGGTAAGGTGTTGCTTTCACAATAATTAAGCCGTATCCGAAAGCATTTATCAATATAAAGGCAAAAGTTCGGATCACAAAATTATGCCCTCTTAGCAGTTTTCTTAATGCAGCATTTATCTCACCACCTGCCATAACAAGGGTGCACGCAATAAGCGCTGTAGAGATTTCACTTAGGTAAGGAATTAAGTAGCGGCCAAGGTCGTTTAGATAGTCCATTGAAATACCGGTTTGAAGCTATTGGTAAAGGATAACATCGTCATTTCGCTGATGAAACTGCTGCATTGGGAGGCTCATTCCAACAAAAAGCCCTACGTGAGTGCAGGGCTTTGAAGTGACAAACTTTCGTTGAATTAGAAAGCAGTACGCTTGTAACGGCGGTACACAGGCTGCCAGAAAGAGGCTTCGATTGCTTCTTCTAGAGCATCATCAGGGATCTCAAGGGCTACACCTTGCTCAATTGCTTTTTTCGCAACGGCAAATGCGATCTTCTTAGATACAGAGTGAATCGCTTCTAGCGGCGGCAATAGGGCACCTTGACCATTTATCGCTAGTGGAGAACATGTCGCTAGCGCGCGGCTTGATTCCATCAGCATTTCATCGGTAACACGCTTCGCTTGCACTGCCAGTACACCTAGGCCAATACCAGGGAAGATGTAGCTGTTATTACATTGAGCAATTGGGTAAGTCTTACCATCGTGTACGACAGGATCAAATGGGCTGCCTGTTGCTACTAACGCTTCACCGTTTGTCCAACGGATGATGTCGTTCGGTGTTGCTTCTACACGGCTAGTTGGGTTTGAAAGTGGGAAAACGATCGGGCGAGCGCAGTGTTTGTGCATCTCTTTAATCACTTCTTCACTAAATAGACCAGGTGCACCGGATACACCGACAAGTACCGTTGGTTTCGCGTTACGCATTACATCCAGTAGTGAGTAACCGTTGCCTTCAGATTCCCAATCAGTCGTATTTTCATGCTTTTGAACAAGACGCTGTTGGAAGTCGAGTAGGTTAGGCATACCTTCTTGTAGTAAGCCCCAACGGTCTACCATGAAGACTTGAGAGCGCGCTTGTTTGTCGCTGATACCTTCAGACACCATTTGTGCAATGATGGCTTCAGCAATGCCGCAACCTGCTGAACCCGCGCCTAAGAAAGTGACGCGTTGGTCAGATAGCTTGCTGCCAGCTGCCTGACATGCTGCTAATAGTGAGCCAACAGTGACGGCTGCTGTACCTTGAATATCATCGTTGAAACAACATACACGGTCTTTGTAACGCTCTAGCAGAGGCATTGCGTTCTTTTGAGCGAAGTCTTCGAATTGGATAAGCGCGTCAGGCCAACGGCGCTGAACCGCTTGCATAAATTCTTCAACAAATGCGTCGTACTCAGCACCGGTAATACGAGGGTGACGCCAGCCCATGTACATTGGGTCAGCAAGGCGTTGAGGGTTGTTTGTACCCACATCAAGCACGATAGGAAGCGTGTACGCTGGGCTAATACCGCCACAGGCTGTATACAAAGCAAGCTTACCAATTGGAATACCCATACCACCGATACCTTGGTCACCAAGGCCAAGAATACGTTCGCCGTCGGTCACAACGATCACTTTTACGTTGTGGTTTGATGCGTTGTTAAGAATGTCATCGATGCGGTCACGGTTTGCGTATGAGACAAACAGACCACGGCCACGGCGATAGATGTTTGAGAAGTTCTCACAAGCGGCACCTACAGTCGGCGTGTAGATGATTGGCATCATTTCTGAGATGTGGTTTTGTACAAGACGGTAAAAAAGCGTCTCGTTAGTATCTTGAATGTTTCGTAGATAAATGTGCTTGTCCATATCGTTTTCGAAGTTACGATATTGTTGGTAGGCACGTTCCACTTGTTCCTGAATAGTTTCAGTGTTTTCTGGAAGCAGACCTTCTAGATTAAATGAACTTCTTTCTTCTGCAGAGAAAGCACTGCCTTTGTTTAGAAGAGGGGTACTAAGAAGTGCAGGGCCTGCATATTGGATATATAGAGGGCGTTTATCGTTATTCATCACATGCCTTTAGTAAGGTGTTAGGGTCGACAGACCTATGGGAACAGGAACATGAAAATGATAGGGATTCGTTGCCGTATTGTAAACTCAATATTCCTGCATTCTGGCACAGTTTACGTATATAATTTTTCTCTTTGACATAACTAGCGCTCAAATCATGCTCAGCCTGCCAATCGATTCCCTCAAATCTGAATTTATGACTCAACTTTCATCCCACCACCTGATTGTGGAGGCTGAAACAGGGTCGGGAAAATCAACACGCTTACCATTATGGGCAGCGGAGAAAGGTCGAGTACTTGTCATTGAACCAAGACGAATTGCATGTACGTCATTGGCGCAGTTTTTAGCTGAACAAAAACAACAAGCGGTTGGCCAGTCGGTGGGTTATGCCATCAAGTTAGAAAACCACTTCACAGATGGCACCGAGGTCGTTTTTGTCACCCCTGGTGTTGCCCTTCGTTGGTATTCAGAGAATCGTTTGGATTCATTTAGCACCATTATTGTCGATGAGTTTCACGAGCGTCGCTGGGATACGGATTTGTTGGTGGCTCTGCTGACGAAGCATGATGAACACCGTTTGATCATTACGTCTGCAACGATAGAAGGTGAAAAGCTTTCTCGCTATGTCGGGGCTAATCGATTACAAGCGTCAGGACGAATGTTTGATGTGTCGATAGGTCACAGAGCGAATGATTCAAGGCAGTTACCTGATGCCCGCAACCTAGATGAAAGAGTGAAACAGGAAGTCCTAGCGCTGCAAGATGTTGAAGGGGATATCTTAGTCTTTCTTCCAGGGCGAAAAGAGATTGCTCAATGCCAAAGTAAGCTAAGCAACATCGAGGGGCTTGTAGCAGTGCCATTGCACGCATCGGTCAGTGACGAGCAAAGAGCAATTGCCCTATCCAAGCAAGAGTTTAAACGAGTGGTATTGGCGACGAATGTTGCTGAAACGTCGCTAACGATTCCGAATATTGTTGCAGTCATCGACAGTGGGCTCGAGCGCCGAACAGAACAGCGAAATGGAAAAACTACTCTTAGCTTGAAGCATATTTCGAAAGCCAGCGCCAAGCAGAGAAGTGGCCGAGCTGGTCGAGTGATGGACGGCATTTGCATACGGTTATATGGCGAACATGCCGCTTTGTCTGATGTTACGCCGCCGGAATTACATCGTGAATCGCTAACGGAAGCAATGTTGGCTTCGGCGAGTTGCGGTGATGCATTAGAGTCATTGACGTTTTTGGAACCTCTACCAGAACGTTCAGCTGAGCAAGCCAAATCAATATTAAGTGTGATGGGAGCCATCGACTCACACGGTCTTGCGACGGAACATGGCAAATGTATTTACCCCCTGCCAATTGATGCACTTTATGCCGATTTGGTGACCCGTATGCCAACAAAGGCCTTACAGGAAGCGATGGTGGACTTAACGTCTGTACTTGCGACACCAGCCACACTGTATCGCTTGTCAAATAGTGAGGAATTGATAGATAAGCTGTCGCAACAAGAGCCACTGGGCTGCGATGGTCAAATGGCGATTAGGCTCCTTAGAGGAGAGTCTCTATCCGGGGTAAATGTTGACCCTGATGTACTAAAAGAAGCGAAACTGCTTTCTGCTCAGATGCGCTCGGCGTTTGAGCTCCCGCAACTGAGTGTTGCCTCACGATACTCACATCAAGAGTTGGTAGAAGCCATTGCTAAATTGCACCCTGAGTTGGTGTTTGTGCGTCGAGAAAAGCGTCGAGAAGCCATGGGTAATGGTGAAATGGAAGTCACCTTGGGTCGAGAAAGCCGCTTCAAAAAAGATGATGAAGTGGCGTTGATCCTCGATACCCACAGTTTGCCTGGTCGAGGCGTGAAACAGACCCTTAATCTTGCAACCTTCACGATGCCATTAAAGTTGAAGACGATTGCCGAGCTTGGGTTGGGTAAGTGGCAAGAGGGAGAGGTTCAAAAGGTAGATGAACAGCCGTTTATCGAGATGCAACTGCTGTTTGCTGGTCGTATTGTCCAAACCAAATTAGAACCTGCAAAAGGAGAGTTTGCGCTGACGCCTATGCTCGAAGCTGTTCTTTCTGGAGAGATGATGCCGGGGTTTGCTGCGCGGCGTCGTGCTCAAATCGAACATTGGAAGCTCTATGTAGCATTGGGGCAAACAGAAGCAGCGTCCAATGTTGAAACGTTAACGTTTGAGTCTTGGTTTAAAGAACAGTTAATGACTTTAGGCCTAAGTGATATGGAAGAGCTTGCGTTGTTTACTGCAGAAGACTTTAGTTTCGAAGGCATTCCGTATTGGGAGTATGACGATTTCGCTAGTCAGTATCCTTTTGAACTTGCTTTGGGGGACTTGAATCTAAACGTTGAATATCAACCAAAGAAAAAGCGAATCTATGTTGTCTACAAAGATGGTTTAAGAAAGGGTTATCCAAAACGTTGGGAGCTGCCTAAGTGGCCAGGTTGGAGAGTTCAGTACAAAAAGGCCAGTAAGATAGTTGATGTGAAATAGTGCATCAAGTTGCATTTTAATCTCTGTAAATTATTTGGTAGATAAAATATTAACTATAAGATACCGCATGATGTATTGTTGTGTTAAATTTGTTATGCAATTGGTTTTTATATGCCTTTTACAATCTCTTTGTCGGTATAAAAGACCATTGTTTTATATCCTATTGCTATATAGAAGATGATCTAGGATATTAAATTTACTGTGTTGCCGAATTTACGGGGGATGATATGGAACATCTAGGCAAGACAAGTGTTGTATTCGACTACACATCTTTTCTCGGCGCATCTTGCAGTAAGAAATGGACGTTCTTAGAGGCAATGAGCACCTTCGCACCGATCTTTAGTTTGATGTGGAAAAACACGATTAAAGAAACGCTGTCTGTCGAAGACCGCTTGTGGGATCAGGCAATGAAGTCATTGTCTGCAAATCGCAGTGATGAGTCGAATATCATCACACTGCTTCAACTGGCAAAAATTGAAGGTATTGAAGAACTGAAAGTGGTTATGCCTTACGAACTCGACACTGAACAATTAGAAAGGGTTCGATTGAAAGCCGCCGTTGATATTTCACCGCTCGCTCAAGATGAGTTGATCATCAAGTTTTAAGCTATCTTTGACTCTTTGCTGCTTGTTGAAGCGTTAAAGTGTTCCTTTTACTGAAAAGATCTCTAACGAGATCTTTTTCTATATTTACTGCCAGAACATTGGCGGTGGATCATACTTCTTACCTCTCACCGAATGACTTACCTTAGATATCAGCTATATTTTGTTAACAATACCCATTAATTAGAATGGGTTGCTGCTCTTCGAGGTTGAGCATATGGCGGTCTGAAATGGAATTAAAGAGGTTTCTATGCAAGTAAAAATGGGCTGGGCTGTGGCCCCAATTCTGCTTAGTTTATCAGCGTCAGTGTTGGCAGCTGAAAGTACCAATCAACTCAAATATGACTACCTCTATGCAGACTTGAGCGCGGGCTCTCTCAATGAGAATTTAGGTGTGAACAACAACGTTACGGCTCTTTCAATTGGCGGCAACTATTTGTTATCGGAACACGTTCTTGCAACGCTCGATTATACTGCACGTTTTATTCACCCTGATGACATTACTAGTGAACTGTATACGCTGCTTCCCGGCGTAGCGTACCGATATCCACTGATGGATAAGTTGGACATTGTGGCGACGGCAAAGTTGGGCTACCTATGGGCTACCCAAACTCGAGATTCTACCGATGAGGAATTGTTTAAAGATAACGAGTTTATGTGGGGGGCGAGCTTAGAGCTCAAGTATGCGCTCAATAAAAGCTGGGAACTTGCTATGAAAGGGGAGCTTAATCATAGCGACTTGATCGAAGAGGGGATTTTTAACCTCAGAGCGGACTATCAATTTTCGTCTCGCATGAGTGTTGGCGGATTCTACACTCACAGAGATGGTGATTTTGAAACTAGCCAGATTTCAGGCAATGCCACAACCAATGAAGGTGGCATCTCTTTACGTTACCTGTTTTAAGACGTTCTTACGATCAAAAAAGAGCCAGCGTTGTGCTGGCTCTTTTTCGTTGTTAAAGCTGACTATTAAAGAACAGCGGCAATACCTTTGCATAGCGGTAGCATGTTTGACTTAGTCATACCAGCAACGCTGATGCGGCCTGAACCTACGATGTAGATAGCAAACTCTTCTTTCAGACGGTTTACTTGCTCTTTGCTTAGGCCAGAGAAAGAGAACATACCATTTTGACGCTCGATGAAGCTAAAATCTGCGTCAACACCTTGTTCTTTTAGTGTTGCAACGAACAGCTCACGCATCTCTTGGATACGATCACGCATCTCTTTTACTTCCGCTTCCCATTCTGCGCGTAGTTCAGCGTTGTTTAGGATGTGTGTTACAACCGCGCTGCCGTGTGCTGGTGGGTTAGAGTAGATAGAACGAATGATTGCTTTTACTTGTGAGAAAGCTGTTGTTGCCGTCTCTTCTGATGCTGCAACTAGTGTGAAGGCACCAACACGCTCGTTGTATAGACCAAAGTTCTTCGAGAACGAGCTTGCAACTAGGATTTCATCACAGTATTTCGCGAATGTACGTAGACCCGCTGCATCTTCTTCAACGCCTGATGCGAAGCCTTGGTATGCAAAGTCGAATAAAGGAAGCAGCTTCTTCTCTGCAACTAGCTTAGCCAGTGTTTCCCATTCGTCTGAAGTTGGGTCGATACCAGTTGGGTTGTGACAGCAGCCGTGTAGAAGAACGATATCGCCTTCTGCCGCTTTCTCTAGGTCAGCAACCATACCAGCGAAGTCTTTATCTTTAGTTTCAGCGTTGTAGTAGCTGTATTGCGCCGTTTTGATACCTGCAGCAGTAAATACACCATTGTGGTTTGCCCACGTTGGGTTACTGATCCAAATTTTAACGTCGCCAAGTTGGCGTTTGATGAATTCACCAGCAACGCGAAGAGCGCCAGTACCACCAGGGGCTTGTGCTGTTTTCGCACGCTTGGTGCTAACGATGTCAGCGTCTTCGCCGAATAGAAGTTTCTGAACCGCTAGGCCGTATTCAGTAGTACCTTCGATTGTCAGGTAAGACTTAGTTTTCTCAGTCTCAATCAGGGCTGCTTCCGCTTTTTTAACGGTTGCTAGAACAGGGGTTTCACCTTGTTCGTTTTTATAGATACCAACGCCTAGGTTAATTTTCTCGGCGCGAGTGTCTTTTTTAAACTCTTCAGTAAGACCAAGGATAGGGTCAGCCGGAGCTGCTACTACTTTTTCAAACATAATCGTCATCCATGTGAATCGAAAGGGGGATATAAGTAACTCGTTTATTTATACCTGTCTAAGCGAGGTGAAACAACCGCCTTTGGGAAGAAAGTGGTGAAATATAGGTGGTTTAGGTGACAAACCTTAAAATCGGCATATTTGTATGAAAAATCCCTCTAACTTTTTAGGTTAGAGGGATAGGTTTAGGTGAAGTGTTGTTTAGCGTTTTAAAGTTAAGCAGGGGAGAGCTGATTTTGTAGTTCTAGTTCTCGAGCGTTTTCATGTGCTTCTAAGCTTCGATACTTGTCCGCAATAGCGACAAACTCTTGTTCTATCGATAAAAATGCATCGACAAGTTGAGGATCAAAGTGGCTCTCTCTTCCTTCTAGAATGATCGATTTTGCTTTTTCATGACTGAATGCCTTTTTGTAGACTCTTTCTGAAATAAGTGCGTCGTAAACGTCCGCTATTGCCATCAAACGTCCTGAAAGGGGAATTTCCTCACCTTTTAGTCCATTCGGGTAGCCTTCTCCATTCCATTTTTCATGGTGGGTAAGCGAGATCTCTTTTGCTAGCTGTAGGAAGGAATTACTGCCCAATTGCTCCTCCGCCATAGAGAGAGCCTTTGCTCCAATTTCAGGGTGTCCTTTCATGATCTCAAACTCATCGTCAGTAAGCTTACCCGGTTTAAGAAGAATATTGTCTGGAATGCCCACTTTACCTACATCGTGTAGCGGTGCGGATTTATAGAGTAATTCAATATAGTTGTCGGTGAGTAAGGCTTTGTGTGGCTCAAACTGCGAAAGATGTTTTGCTAACGCGCGGACATATTCTTGGGTACGCAGGATGTGCGCTCCTGTTTCGTTATCTCGTGATTCTGCAAGTGCAGAGAGACTGACAATGGCTACATCACGGGTTGTTTTTACTTCATCTTGACTGTCTTGCAAGCTATCAAGCATCTGATTGGTAAGTGATGCCATGGACCCCAATTCATCGTGCTCAAAGATAGGAACCCGTTTAGAGATGTCCCCTTTTGCTACTTGAACCAAAGAGCGCTCTTGAGCGTGTAATACTCGGCGCATTAGACGGCTCCATTGAACCATAATCGCGATAACATAACCGCCCAAAACGAACGAGATATAGATAAACTCCTTAATCACGCTGATCTTGCCGGTGCCATCAAGAACACGTTCAGGGTTTTGTTCGAGCCAGAAAATGTCTTTGACTGCGATCATCGCTAACATGCTTGTTAAGGTAACCAGCAAAAGGCTGATCAAAAATATCATTTGGTTGACGAGCGATTGTCTTTCTCCGCTCAACTCAAAGTTAAGTTGCTCATTCCCCGTTAGGTTGTTTAGGCTCTTGATTTTAGAATCAAGTTGCAGGATTAATCCTGTGAAAAAGCCAAACAGCGTCATTCCAAATAAGACTTTCAGATTACTATCGAGAGGAAAACTGTAGTAAACGTTGTAAAACACAGCGAGCACAAGGCTACCGAAAAACATCAAGGTCGTGTCGAGTTGTGCTTGTTTTTGTTTTTGAATCAAAGAGTGGTTATACAAAAGGAAGTGGCGAACCAGAAAAACGGCGCCAAACGTAATCAACACATGCGTAAAAAGCTCTGAAAATGAGAGCGTCTCGAGCATAGGACAAACACGCCCTCCATAGAGACCGAAGACAATAGCCGCAAGGGCATAGAGCTTTAAGGTAAGAGGCGCATTGTAATATGAATTGATCATGTTCAAGCCTTTAAAGTGATTTATGCGACCTTTGCTCGTTTTTAGCACCGAACAAAGTCGAAAATTTTTATTCAGGTAATAATGACCGTGCAGTCTATCGATTTGTTTCATCAATGAATACACTATTTAATGCTTTGGTACTAGAACGTAGTGGGGTAAAAAGAAAAGAATACGCACCTCAATGGGTGCGCAGGGAAGGGTTATTTCTTCAAACTCATTTGAGATTCAATGGCATTGGTTTCAATGTCGGGGTTACTGCCAAGTTTGTCGCTCGCCCATTGGTTTAAGTGAGACAAGATGGCTTTAATTGCATGCTTCTCAGAGACGGTTTCACCTTCGGATACATCTAGCTCCTGCTTTGGGTGACTGCCAGTTGCATCTTCAGCAATATGTAACCAATCGGGGTGCCAATAGTAGGGTTGGCCTGTCGGAGTGCTCCAACTATGTACTCCATTGGTTTCACCTTTATATTCAATGTGTGAAGAGTCGTATTTTTTCATTATTGTTATCCCTTATTCAAAGAGTGTTGTTCACTTTAACTTGATAAATGTAACAGAGATTCAAAGATTTGATGTGATACGCATCTATAAATGGGGCTCGTTAGAAAAGAGGTCTCACAATACGATATAAGTAGCCCACCTAAATATCGAGCTATGTTATGGTGTTAACGCTATTTGAGAGGAACAGATGAATCGTTATCAGCAGTTAGCTCAACAACTTAAAGACCAAATCCTGGCTAATACTTGGCGCTCCGGTGAAAAAATTCCATCTATACGTGCAACCAGTAAAAGTTTCTCAGTCAGTTCGGCAACGGTCTTACAAGCGTATCAAGTCCTTGAATCCGAAGGTTGGATAAAAGCCAAGCCGCAATCAGGTTACTTTGTCACATCGACACTGGAACAAAGCAATGAGGTTGAGCGCCCTCAAGTCACTCGCCCACCTTTTCATGATGAGCTTTATGAGTTTCTGAATGCGAACAATCAGGCGACGGTTTCATTTGGCTCTGCGTTCCCTTCTACGAACCTATTCCCATTGCCTGCACTGAATCGTCATCTAGCGAGCGCAGGACGAAAGCGTTCATCCGATAGCGTGATTCAAAACATGCCACCGGGTAATGAGTCGCTGCGTCGCTTTATAGCTCAACGTTATATTAGCCAAGGCATGGATGTCTCACATGATGATGTTGTGGTGACATCAGGCGCAATGGAAGCGCTTAATCTGAGTCTTGAGGTTGTGTGTAACCAAGGTGATACAGTTGTCATTGAATCTCCGGCTTTTTATGGGGTGCTTCAAGCGGTTAAGCGACTTAACTTAAATGCGATTGAAATAGATGTTGACCCAGCCAGAGGCATCGACCTGATAGCATTGGAGAAGGCATTCAAAGAGAATGATGTCAAAGCTTGCTGGGTGATGGCTAACTTCCAGAACCCAACGGGAGTGACATTGTCTGATGAACACAAACAGCGCGTTGTTGAATTGGCCAAACAACATTCTGTTGTATTGATTGAAGATGACGTCTACGCAGAGCTCTACTTCGGTAATGTTCGACCGTCGCCACTAAAATTCTGGGATGTTGATGACAGTGTATTGTTATGTGGCTCACTGTCTAAGTCGTTGTGTCCTGGCTTTCGAATTGGTTGGGTTGTAAACCGCAGTTATGCGCAAAAACTTCAAAAGCAGCAGCTGATTTCAACGCTGTCTGGCAGTGCACCGATTCAACAAGGGGTAGCACACTACCTACAATATGAAAGCTACGATAACCACCTACGCAAACTGAGAAAAATGCTAAGCCAACGGCAGGCGGCTTGCGTAGCCTTGATAAAACAGTACTTTCCAAGTAATACGACAGTGCATGTGCCTGAGGGTGGGTATTTTGTATGGGTGGAGCTTTGCGAAAAAGTGGACGCTTATCAGCTCTACTGTGAGTTGAGAGGGCGAGGCATTTCTATCGGCTACGGCAGTTTGTTTGCATCTAATGAGCGCTACCAACATTGTCTGCGTATCAATGTATCTTTTGAGTGTGATGACAACCTAAAAGAGGCTTTGCAATTGGTGGCTCAGCAGGTCGAAATACTAACTGTTTGAGGATTTTTCGCCAAAACTGTACTGCAACGTCTATTCTGCCTTGTGCTCCAATAGTTCCATTGCTTATGCGAGGGATTAATAATGGAAAAACAACGTTATAGACATGAATATCGTTTGATGTTTGTCGCGATCATCTGTGCGGCACTCGTGGTATTTGGCCACCTTATTTTAGCGAAGGGGTTTGCGGAGCTGGTTTGGACTGAATATACCGCCGCCGCGATTCCTTTCGTGATGTTCGGCTTGTGCCTCTATGCGATACGTTACGCCGCGAAGACCAATTCAGTCGATTAATCTCAACAGACTTTTTAAAGCCTAGAACGAAAAAAGCCTCCGATTAGGGAGGCTTTTTAGATTCTGACTTCTTCTAATTAGAAGTTAGCAGAGCGAGGAGTACGTGGGAATGGGATAACGTCACGTACGTTGCCCATACCAGTTACGTAAGATACTAGACGCTCGAAGCCAAGGCCGAAACCTGCGTGTGGCACAGTGCCGTATTTACGTAGGTCGCGGTACCAGTTCATGTGCTCTGGGTCGATACCTACTTCACGCATACGCTCGTCTAGGATGTCTAGACGCTCTTCACGCTGAGAACCACCGATGATTTCGCCGATGCCAGGTGCCAGTACGTCCATTGCTGCAACAGTCTTACCGTCATCGTTCGCACGCATGTAGAATGCTTTGATGTCTTTCGGGTAGTTCTTCACGATTACTGGCGCTTTGAAGTGTTCTTCCGCTAGGAAACGCTCGTGCTCAGAAGACATATCGATACCCCATTCAACTGGGAATTCGAACTCACGACCTGAGTCTAGAAGAATCTGGATTGCGTCAGTGTAGTCAACTTGTGCAAAGTCAGAAGAAACAAACTGCTCTAGACGAGTAATTGCTTCTTTGTCGATACGTTGAGCGAAGAACTCAAGGTCATCACGACACTCTTCAAGTACTGCTTTGAATACGAACTTAAGCATGTCTTCAGACAGCTTAGCAACGTCGTCTAGGTCAGCGAATGCAACTTCAGGCTCAACCATCCAGAACTCAGCTAGGTGGCGGCTTGTGTTTGAGTTTTCAGCACGGAACGTAGGACCGAACGTGTAAACTTTGCTTAGTGCACAAGCGTACGCTTCTGCGTTTAGCTGACCAGATACCGTCAGGAATGTCTCTTTACCGAAGAAATCTTCGTTGTAATCCACATCGCCTTTGTCTGTGCGAGGTAGGTTTTCCATGTCTAGCGTTGAAACGCGGAACATTTCACCAGCACCTTCTGCATCAGAAGCTGTGATAAGTGGAGCAGATACCCAGAAGAAACCTTGCTCGTGGTAGAAGCGGTGAATTGCTTGAGACAGACAGTTACGAACACGTGCAACTGCACCGATTACGTTTGTGCGTGGACGTAGGTGTGCTACTTCACGAAGGTATTCGATAGAGTGACGAGTTTTCGCCATTGGGTAAGTTTCTGCGTCTTCAACCCAACCAACAACTTTAACGTCAGTTGCAGCAAGCTCGAAGTCTTGACCTTTCGCAGGAGACTCAACAATCTTACCAGTTACTTCAACAGAGCAGCCAGTAGTTAGCTTTAGTACTTCGTCTTCGTAATTATTAAGATTATTAGGGACCACGGCCTGAATCGGGTCGAAACAAGAGCCGTCATAAATGGCAAGGAAAGAGATTCCAGCTTTGGAATCACGACGTGAACGGATCCAGCCGCGAACAGTTACTTCACTGTCTACCGCTAGCTTGCCGCCAAGTACGTCTTTTACAGGCGCGTAAGTCATGTTGTTAATATTCTCCATTGAGGTAAAAATTCAACCCAATGTTTCTACTCAGAATAAAATTTGAGCAAACATTGGGTTGGATAGAATTCTTCCGAATCAAAGCAACATATTACCTCTCAAATATTATGCTTCAACCTTTATTCTCGTTTAGTCCTACAAAAAGTGCTCGAACGAGGCTATTTCTTGTCTGAAAGTTTGAATTGGTCGAGTAAGGCCTCTAAATGTTCTGAAAGTTGTTCGAGATTTATACTAATGTCTCGGGTTTGAGTTGCAGAGTCACTGGTTTGATTCGCATGCTCATTGATCACTTGTACTTTACCTTGTACTTGTTGGCTAAGTTCAGCGGTGCTACTCGACTGTTGTTGGATACTATGAGCATGAGCCAATGCTTGTTTCATCTCTTGCACAACATCGGACATCGCAGCAGAAAGCTGTTCTACTTCCCCTGAACGTACGTGGGCGGTTGAGCAAACCGTATCGACTGAAGCGAGGGATGTCTCACTGTCTTTTTGGAACTGAGAAATGATGCTTTCGATGCTCCCCGTCGCTTCCGCGGTGCGGCTTGCAAGTTGCCTGACCTCATCGGCTACCACAGCAAAACCTCGACCTTGCTCTCCAGCTCGAGCGGCTTCAATCGCAGCGTTCAGTGCGAGTAGGTTAGTTTGCTCGGCGATACCCTTGATCACTTCTAAAATCGAAGAAACTTCTGCTGTTTGGTCATTAAGTTCTACGATATTAACTTTAACTTGTTCGATATCGGTGACTAAGCTTTTAATGTCGTCACTTGCTCCGTGTGCTTTAAGTGCACTCTGTTCTGCGATGTGAGTTGTGTGTTTGATAAGCGAGGACGCATTCTCGGTGGCTTGCTCAACTTCTGTTTGCTGAGATTGCATTTGCTCGATGTTGTATTGAACATCGGCGGTTTCGTTTTGCTGATTACTTGCCGCTGAATCGGTGACTTGTGCGACCTGAGTCAGTGTTGTTGCGCTACTGGCAACGTTGTGGGAGGTTTGTTGGACTTTTTCGAGGCTATCGTTAACCGTGTCCATAAATGAATTAATTGCGCCTGATAGTTGACCCACTTCGTCTTTCTGCTTGAAAGAGAGCCGCTTGGATAAGTCTTTTGTTTCGCTCACACTCTGCATAAAGTACGAGGTTGTTTGAATTGGTCGCACAATGATTTTTCTTATCACCCCCAATGTGATTAAGAAACCTGCAAAGCCAAAAGCAGACATGATCGCAAGCGCGATCAACGTGCGTTGGCTGATCAGTTGATTAACATGCGATAAATTGTATTCGAGACGGATTGCACCAAGCACTTCACCTTCAGGAGCCATGTGGCAAGCTACGCAGTTAGTCCCTCGGTAGTCTTTACTGGATTTCATGGGTAAGGCGACAACAATGCCTTTGCCCCAATCAGCGTCGATTGACTCAATGACAAGCTCACCAGCCAAAGCACGGCGGTCAATGTCGTCGCTTGGCTGTTGGTTATCTTGGCCAGGCCCATAGAGCTTACTGACAGAGTCAGCACGAAGCACTTTAACCTGCTCTATACCGTCTTGAGCGAGTGCTTTTTGGCGCAAAGTCTCTTTCTGAGCCATTGTGCCAGTCAACATCATCATGTTTAAGCTATCGAAATAGTTACTCGCCTTGTCATGAAGCTGTTCACTCAAGACTGAGTTAATTAAGTTACGTTGTTGTATGTATTGATAAGTGGTTGAGGCGATGAGGACGATCCCAAATACCGCCACTAACGTTATGAGTAGTTTTGTTGTGATTGTTGAGCGCATTATTGGATTAATATTTATATTATTAGAATAGACATCAAAAATGATCGCTCAGATGCACATTGAGGGGAAGTATAGGAAATTTATTGTGTGACCTTACGCTTAGTGGGGTTTTGTAAGTGTGATGTAAGCAATGTGTGAGCAAAACTTTGACGTAGTGGCGGCATTGTGACGTGCTAGTAGAAATGCCGTTTTTAATTTTTTAAAGTCATGTTGATTCCGCCTGATTAAGGCAATGAATTGATTTTATATGGACTATCAACGGGTAAACGCGTTTTGTCGCACTTTTTTTAATCCGTTTTTACGTTATGATTCTGGATAAGAGTGTTTGTTTTTCAAAGGAATGATTATGGCTTCCAAGGTTGGATCGGCGATTCAGTTGTTACTTGCGGTCTCTATCTTTTATTTGGGTTATTCAATTCATGCGATGACCAATAAGGTCGGGGAGGTTATGGATACTTATCCTCAAGTGCTTAGTGATGTGAGTGCGCTTTCTACGAGCTTACAAATAGATGAATGGCTGGCCGTTGCCGATACATTAGAGTCGCTGCTGCCTAGTGTGATTGAAAGTGTAGATGGGGTAACCGCTGCGGTTAACGATACCAACAAAACTGCTGCCTCTATTGATGAAAAGATCCCTTCGATTGTTCAAGAAGTCACGCTTTATCGCGAACAAGTCATTCCTCCTGTCCTGAAAGAAACTCAGCAGTACCGCCAAAATGTTATTCCTAATGTTGTGGCTGAAAGTAAAGGCTATCGCGAAGAAACCATTCCGCAAGTGGTGAAAGAGTCTCAAGCTCTAAGAAAAGACATACCGCCCATCCTGACTAAAGCAGACGCTTTGGCGGTGAAAACAGATCAGATTATGGATAAGAGCCAAGAAATAGCCAAACAAGCCACTCAAGGTGCGGTTAAAGGTGTGATCTTGTCGCCTATCGATCTCATACGCGACGCTGGGAATGAGATAAAAGGTCGAGTGATTACAGAGTGACCTTTAGAGGTGGTTTGGTGAAAATATAGCCATATAGAAAATAGGGCATTGCAATCATCTGTCCAGTCGATAATATGGCTATATCTCAATCTGAGATGGCATAACACAGGAAGTGTTGTGAATTATCCAAAGGAATGTCTTTTGATTTAGGACACCTTAATGCTTTTCAAAATTACTTCTCCAATCTTGGAGCCCACTGAAGGGTCGCCCCACGCGAACAACATGCAACATCCTTCTACGCTTTCCTCATTTTGCTCTGCCTTTCTCTCTGGCTATTCCTCTCCTACGCCTAGTTCATTTTCTCGATTTTATTTTTCGTATTGATTCCAACTAGAACAAATACGTTTGTGCTTTCGCACGTCTAAATTATTTTAAATATTACGGTTTTATAGAAAATGAACACTAAATTATTGGGTAGCGCCCTAATTATCGCTGGTACCGCTCTTGGTGCTGGTATGCTTGCAATTCCAATGGTCCTTGCACAATTCGGATTAGTTTACGGCACACTTTTGATGCTGTTTATCTGGTTTGGCACAACCTATTCAGCCCTGTTATTACTCGAAGCAACAATCAAATCAGGGGGCGGGTTGGGTCTTAATTCAATTGCTCGAAAAACCTTAGGAAAAGGTGGCCAGCTACTGACGAATGGTTTGCTCTATGCACTGCTTATTTGTCTTCTAATGGCTTACATACTCGGTGCCGCTGATCTACTTGTTCAAGGTGCGAAAGCGATGGGCATTGAGCTCTCCTTTATGCAAAGTCAGATTATTTTTACCTTGGGATCTGGTCTTGTTGTGGCTGGTGGTACTGGGGTGATTGATAAGCTAAACCGCTTGTTGTTTTTCGTTATGGTTGCAAGCTTATTGATGACGTTGAGTGTGTTGTTGCCTTCTTTCTCGACTGAACATATGGGGCAGGTGAGTAACCACGATCATCTTGCGTTGATTCAGACCAGTGCAGTCCTGTTCACCAGTTTTGGTTTTATGGTCGTTATTCCAAGCCTTGTTTCTTACAACCAAGAGGCAACAGACAAGCAACTACGAAACATGGTTATTCTAGGCTCTGTAATCCCCCTTGTTTGTTACTTATGTTGGTTGTTTGCCGTTGTTGGAAACCTGCCAGCAGAGCAACTCAAGGAATTTTCAAGTGTGTCTGAACTAATGGCAGGCTTTGAACATGACGCTCCTTGGGTTGGTGGCTTCCTTTCTGTGTTTACGGGACTGGCTTTATTAACGTCGTTCTTTGGTGTGGCAATGTCGCTGTTCAACCAAAACAAAGACATGTTTAAACAGAACCGCATCGTGACATACGTGCTGACATTTGTATTGCCACTCGTGGCGGCTATTTTAGCGGCAGACCAATTCTTATCGGTGCTCGCTTATGCGGGAATTATCTTAGTCTTCCTTGCGGTATTTGTTCCACTGGCGATGGTGTACAAGGTTCGCTTAGCAAAGACTCTCGCGGATCGTTACACGGCGGAAGGTGGCAACATGATGATGATGTTTGGCCTTGCCTTTGGTGGGTTCTTATTGATATCGCAGGTTATTTAACTTGCTAAGAGCGAAAAAGGAACGGTTTACGTTCCTTTTTCTTTTCTATGTATTCATGTCTAGAGAATCGTCATTCCATTATTTAAAGTTTCGCAATAGATTGCTCTTCACTCTGCTGTTTGTTTTTCTCTAGAAAGAGGTCTTGATCGGCATAGTTTTCTAGGTATTCAGCTTCCATTTCGTTCGCCATGCCAAATACGTGGTACCACTTCATATCATCAGACACATGGAGAGAGAAACAGCCTGTCAGAGGCAAAGTTAACAGTAGTAGTGCAACAGCTTTTTTCATAAATCACTTCCTTTTAATTACCGCATATCTTTACTAAATAGTACGACATGCTGTAAATGATCGCAAGGGTGAACTTAGAGGGTGGTGAAAAGGGGATATTTAAAGAGGTGTGTTTGTGGTTATGCTAAGGGGCATAAAAATACCCATGAAGTACTGTTAGACTTCATGGGTATGATAAGCGTTGTCGAGCTAAGCTTTATCTTAACAGATAACTTTAACTGCTAGGCCACCTTGAGAGGTTTCACGGTATTTAGCGTTCATGTCTTTACCTGTCTCTAGCATTGTTTCGATAACTTTATCTAGAGATACAGTAGGAGCAGAAGAACGACGAAGTGCCATACGAGTTGAGTTAATCGATTTTACAGCTGCAATACCGTTACGTTCGATACATGGAACCTGTACCTGACCTGCAACAGGGTCACACGTTAGACCTAGGTTATGCTCCATCGCGATTTCAGCCGCCATACACACTTGCTCTGGGCTACCACCCATAAGCTCTGCAAGACCCGCTGCAGCCATAGAACATGCCACACCAACTTCACCCTGACAGCCAACTTCAGCACCAGAGATAGAAGCGTTACGCTTGTATAGACCACCGATTGCGCCAGAAGCCGCAAAGTAACGGATGTAGTCTTTTTCAGTCACGGTTTGGATGAACTTATCGTAGTACGCAAGAACTGCTGGAATGATGCCACATGCACCGTTTGTTGGTGCAGTCACAACACGACCACCTGCTGCGTTCTCTTCGTTTACTGCGAAAGCGAACATGTTTACCCAATCAACAACAGACATAGGATCGTTTGTTGTTTTTTCTGAAGTAAGCAATTGTTGGCGAAGTGCTGCAGCACGACGAGGCACACGCAGTGGACCAGGTAGAATGCCTTCGGTATTCATACCACGATCCATACACTCACGCATGGTTTTCCAAATATTCGCGAAGTAAGTGCGAGACTCTTCGTCAGAATGCAGCGCTGCTTGGTTTTTCATAACCAATGTGCTGATAGAAAGACCGCTCTCTTTACACTGATTCACTAGCTCTTCAGCGGTTGTGAATTCATAAGGTGCTTTGATTGGGTTCTCTTCTTCTTTACCGAAGTTCTCTTCGTCAACGATGAAACCACCGCCGATTGAGTAGTAAGTCTTTGAGTACACTTTCTCGTCACCGATCCAAGCGTGGATCTGCATGCCGTTTTCGTGAAGCTCTAGGTTGGTAGTATGGAAGTTCATACCGCCATCTTTCGGGAACGATACTGTGTGACAGTGCATGCCAACAGGAAGGCGCTCAGTTTCTTCTACGCGAGCAATGAAGCCCGGAATAGAATCGATATCGACTTTTTCAGGGGTGTTGCCAGCAAGACCCATGATGATTGCAATATCTGTGTGGTGACCTTTCCCTGTCAGTGATAGTGATCCATATACGTCAACGGTAATTTTATCGATGTCGCGCAATTTTCCCATTGAGCGTAAATCATCAATAAATTCTTTACCCGCTTTCATTGGGCCTACAGTGTGTGAGCTAGAAGGACCAACACCGATTTTATAGATGTCAAAAACACTAATCATATCGATTACCTCAAAAGAAAGCCTCCCAAGGGGAGAGGGAGGCTCAATTATTATCGTTATATTCTTGGTTTAATCAGACTTTATAAAAGTGTCGTGATTAAAGAGCGCCGTAGATTACAGAAGTAATTGCCGCAATACCACAGATTGCTGTGAAAATCTGTACAGGAGCTGAAGTTTTGTACTTAGCCATTGCTGGAACTTTCTGCATTGCGAATACAGGCATTAGGAACAGGATAGCCGCAATCATTGGTGCGCCCATTGTTTCAATCATGCCTAGGATGCTTGGGTTAACGATAGCCACAATCCAAGTCGTTACAACGATGAACAGTAGAGATGCTTTTTCAATCTTGCTTACTGGAGTTTCAGAGCGAGATTTGATTAGACCAACTAGACCTTCGTGAGCACCTAGGAAGTGACCAAAGTAGCTAGAAGTGATTGCTGCGAAAGCAACTAGAGGACCCATGTAAGAGATAAGTGGAGATTCGTGAACGTTCGCTAGGTAAGAAAGAACAGAGATGTTTTGTTCTTTAGCCATTGCTAGTTGCTCTGGAGATAGAGAAAGTACTACAGAGAATACGAAGAACATTACGAAGCCCATAAGCATCATCGCTGCACCACCAGTGATTGCGTCAGTTTTCTTAACTGCGTCATCACCGTATACGCGGCGCTGCTCTTTAGAGAACTGAGAGATAACTGGGCTGTGGTTGAAAGAGAACACGATGATTGGAATTGCTAACCAAACAACAGATGGCATAGAAGACCAGTCTGGTGCAACAGACATCATTGAGCTGTTCCAATCAGGGATTAGGTAGAAAGACAGTGCAAGTAGGATAGCAACAAGTGGGTAAACTAGAGCAGAAGTCGCTTTCAGCATTAGCTCTTTACCAAATACAACACCCGCCGTCATTGCTGCGATTAACGCACCAGAAAGTAACCAGCGTGGGATAGATTCCATACCCATTTGGTTTACTAGGAATGAGTCAACTGTGTTTGTGATACCAACACCGTAGATAAGTACGATTGGGTAGATAGCGAAGAAGTATGCAAAAGTGATGATGTTTGCGCCAGTCTTACCGAAGTGCTCTTCTACTGTGTCAGTGATATCTGCATCAGGGTTTTTCGCAGACAGTACGAAACGAGCTAAAGATTTGTGTGCGAACCATGTCATTGGAGCAGCAATTAGAGCAAGGATAACTAATGGCCAAAAACCACCTGCACCTGCTTTAATTGGAAGGAACAGTACGCCAGCACCTACTGCAGTACCGAATAGTGACAGACACCAAGTGAAGTCTTTGTAAGTAAACTTACTAGACGATTGTGCGGTTTGCGCCGCAGAAGTTGTAGTATTCATTTTGTGATACTCATTTTTGGGAACAGGAAATAAGTCAGGTGCAATTTTGCATAAAAATCTCACATCAAAAATAGATCTAAATCATGAATTGATGCGAGTTATAACATGATATGTCAAAAAGGAGTTTTTGGTCACGAAAATGCCGTGCTACTGGTGATTTATGCTAATCCTAGGCATTAGTTTAACTAATGCTTGGTTAAAAAAGTTTCGACCGTGTTTTAAGTAATCGTTTGCCTTATTGATAAATAATTTAGCTAATGTGAATAGGATTTGTACGATGTGTAATTTTATTAACATTGATGCATAATATGTTTCTGCATTGCGTCGATTATTTGAGCAGTCATTCCCCAAATGAAATGGTGTTTATAGTTCAACCCAAACACGCGGTGCGAAAAGTTGTTAACTTGAAATTGTTGGCTGTGAAGTTGTTTTCTATCGAGGACAATTTTGGCAGGAACCTCGAACACCTCATCCACCTCATTTTTATCGATCTGGCTTTTGTAGTCAGGAGAGATAAAAGCGAGAAATGGGGTAACAGTAAACTGACTAATAGTGACGAGTTCAGGCATCTGGCCAAAGATAGATATTTGATGGCGCTCTATGCCCACTTCCTCAAACGTTTCTCGTAGGGCGGTTTCAGAGAGAATTGAATCATCTTGCTCGAACTTGCCACCAGGGAAGCTAATTTGCCCGGGGTGATGTTTGAGGTGGCGAGCGCGCTTCGTAAACAACACATTCAAGCCATTCTCTCGCTCGACAAAACCAATCAGTACAGAGGCTTTGCGAAGAGAGCTCTGTTCAAGGTGAGAGACCCGCTTTAAAGCTTCATGGTGGTAGTCTACGGTCTGGTGTAGCTGAAAGCGCTGAATAAGATGATTTTTATTTAACTCTGACAACACGTTAGCTCCTGTATTTATTTGAAAAAGCCTTGTTTATGGCTCATGCTCTAAACTACGTCAGCAAACGCAAGGATAGCGCAATCTATGAAAGGGATTATCTTTACTGAGTTTATGGATCTTGTCGAAGAAAAATTCGGGCTCGACGAGCTAGACAACGTTTTGTTAGAAGCTGGAGACAGTGGTGTCTACACTGCAGTAGGCAGCTACGACCATCGTGACCTAGTTAAACTCATTGTCCAGCTAAGCAAACGTACGGGTATTTCTCCTGAAGACCTTCAACGCGTGTTCGGTCAATCTGTTTTTCATAATCTTTATAATACCTTACCTGATAATAATAGCTTACAAGGCTGCAAAACGACGTTTCAATTTATCAAGTTGGTAGAAGACTACATACATATAGAGGTCAAAAAACTCTATCCAGAAGCGAATCCGCCTAAGTTTGATTTTCTTTCTGAATCAGAAACTGAAATGACGTTTGACTACATGAGCGCACGTTGTATGTCTCATGTTTGTCTAGGACTGATCGAAGGGTGTTCAGAGTTTTTTAATGAACAAGTCAATATGAGCATGAATAATGTCAAAGATGATGGCAGCCAAGTTCGGTTTACTGTGAGCTTAGTAGGATAAAAGAAAATGAGCAGTGATTCTGCGCTTGAGAGAAAGCTAGCACGCGAACGAGCAGCAAGAGAACAAGCCGAGCAGCTTTTAGAAAGAAAAAGCTTAGAGTTGTATGAGACAAACCAGCAACTTGAGTTGGTACTATCTCAACTTAAACGTCAAACTCACAAAGATCTGCATAAACTTGAGTTTGAACAGCAAATCAATGAATCACTTATTCACTTTGGACGTGCGTTTTTAAGCCGCACATTAGACGACGGACTGATCTCAAGTCTACTTGAGCGGTTGGAGTCGTCTTCTGCATTAAGTAAAGCCAATTTGTATCTAGATAAAGGGCTGATCACCACGGTAGTCAGTAATGAATTTGGCGATGTATCAAAGGTGGATTTGCAGCGTGTCAAACCCTACGCGATTTGGGATGACGCATTGCTAAAATTACCCGTTGAGGTGGATCATAAAGTTGTTGGTGAACTGTCAGTGTTGGTCGTCGGCGAAGAGATAAGCCGTGACTTCGTCGTGAGCCAGATGCTACTTGTTGGAGAGTTACTATGCAGTGCCATCAGTAGACAAATTATCGTGACTAGCAACCAAGAAGCTCGTGCTCGCGCCGAAGAGTCTGAACGCTCTACGAAAGAATTCGTTGCTATGATTAACCACGAGCTTAGGACTCCGCTAAATGGCCTGTTAGGCAGTGCTGAATTGCTTGGCAGCACAACTCTTGATGAAGAACAGAGAACCCTCTTAGTTAACCTTGCTCATTCGGGTGACCTATTGCGTCACATCATTAATGATATTCTCGATTTCAGCAAAATGAGCGCTGGGATGATGGAGCTCATCCCATCTCAATTCCAGTGGGCAGACTTGCGTAGCATGCTCATGGGCATCTTTGAGCCCAAAGCAAGAGAGAAGGGGATAGAGTTCGAAATCGAGGAAGTGGGAGATCTACCACTTGCGTTCGTCGGAGACTTCGAACGTATCGGACAGATTCTGGTTAACCTTGTTGGTAACGCAGTGAAATTTACTAACGAAGGTTTAGTGCTTGTGATTGCAAGTTGGGAGAATGAAGCGTTAAATATTTCGGTTAGCGATACGGGTGTTGGCATTTCTGACTCTGCGCAAAAGGAATTGTTTACGCCCTTTGTTCAAGCCGATAGAACCGCAACGAGAAATTTTGAAGGGACAGGTCTTGGCCTCGCGATTTGTAAAAACTTGCTCGAACTCATGTCAGGCTCAATTGATTTAACCAGTCAGCAAGGCAAAGGCAGCCGCTTTAATGTTGTCATTCCACTTAAAGTGATCACCGTCCTTCAAACGCAAGATACCGCAGCTGAGATTGTGGAACGAGATAAGCCACTCGAGCAGCTATCTATTCTTGTGGTTGATGATATTCGCATGAACCAAGTGATCATCAACCAAATGCTCAAGAAGCTTTCCATCACCCCCGATATTGCCAACAATGGCGTGGAGGCGATAAAAGCGGCCAATGCAGCGAGTTATGATCTTATCTTTATGGATTGCCGAATGCCTGAGATGGATGGTTTTGAAGCGACGCAATACCTTCGTGACCAAAAGTTTAGGTTGCCGATTATTGCGCTGACAGCAGGAACAACATTAGAAGAGCGCGAGAAGTGCATTCAAAGTGGGATGGATGACATTTTAACCAAACCTTACACAGCCAAAGATCTCAAATTGATGTTAGAAAAATGGGCTTAGTTACCTAACTAAGCCCATTTATATATTTTATTGATTAAGGGTGGGAAGAATCCGACTTAACTTATCGAGGGTTTCTTGGTATTCGGCGTCGCATTCGCTATCCGCAACAAGTCCGCCGCCAGCCCAAACATGCAGCTTTCCTTGCTCGGCGACGAGTGTTCTAATCGTAATGCTAGTATCCATCTGCCCGTGGCGACTGATGTAGCCAATGCTTCCACAATATGCGCTGCGGCGGTGCGGCTCGAGTTCTTCTATAATTTCCATCGCGCGAATCTTAGGTGCGCCGGTAATCGAGCCTCCTGGGAACGAAGCACGAAGCAGATCTGCAGGGGTATGTTGCTCATCAAGTTCTGCTCGAATGGTACTCACCAAGTGGTGCACGGCTGGAAAGCTTTCGATATCAAACAATTTAGGCACATGAACGGTGCCGGGTTTCGCAACTCGACCGACATCATTTCGCAGCAAATCGACAATCATTAGATTCTCTGCTTGATCTTTTTCTGCGTTAGCCAGATCGACTGCCGCTTGTTGATCAAGCTCGAGATCGTTATGGCGAGGACGAGTTCCTTTAATCGGCTTAGTTTCGATTTGACGATCTTTTACCTGCAAAAAGCGCTCTGGAGAAACACTGATGATCGCACCTAGTTCAGTACGAACAAATGCTGAAAAAGGCCCTTGATTCACTTGCTCGAGCATTTGATACGCTTGCCATTCACTTCCTTGATAATCGGCATTGAAGCGCTGCGCGAGATTAATTTGGTAGCAGTCACCAGATTTTAGGTACTCTTGCACCTGTGCAAACTTATCTGCGTAATTGGCTTTGGTCATGTTTGACTGCCAATCACTGGTCAAAGAAAATTCGAAATTGCTTTTAGCCGATTGACTCGTTAACCAATGACAGTGATCTTCTACTTCTTCACCGACGATGAACGCCTGCTCTGTTTTGTGATCAACGACCAGCGCCCAGTTATAAAGCCCAACAGCCATATCGGGCGTGGCGAGATCATGCTCAGCCAATGATGGCATACGTTCAACTCGGCGGCCTAAATCATAAGAAAAGTAACCCAATGCGCCACCAACAAATGGCAGATCACCTTTGTATTCGAAGTCAGGTAGTTGCTGTGATTGCAGTTGCTTGAGAAGAGTGAATGGATCTTCAAGTGAGACTTGCTGACCTTGCTTAGTGACGATCTTGGACTCATTGCCGAGGGTCGTAATTGTGGCAACAGGGTTCGCAACAAGCACGTCAAAACGACTATCGATATGAGTTCGACTCGGAGAGCGCAGTAACATGGCCCAAGGAAGCGACTCAACGTTAGAAAAATGTTGAATAGCAAGCTCAGGATGGTAGCTGATCGGTTTGATTTCTAAGCGATTTGGCGTGATGTTATTCATTTGTTTAATTTGTGACAAAGAGATCGTTGATTCCGTGGCGTGTTGAGGAAAGCAAGAGTATCATATTGGCATCAAAGGTCGCTACATCAGTGTTTTGCAAATATAACAGCAAATAAGCAAACGATTGTGTAGGGCTACAAAAGGAAGCAAAAATATAACGAGGCATGCAATGACCGTAATTCGCCAGCAGGATGTCATCAGCAGTGTGGCTGATGCGCTTCAATACATTTCTTACTACCACCCATTAGACTTTGTTCAAGCCCTAGAGAAAGCCTACCACCGTGAAGAGAGCCAAGCGGCAAAAGACGCGATTGCTCAAATCCTAATTAACTCGCGTATGTCAGCGGAAGGACATCGTCCTATCTGTCAAGATACGGGCATTGTGACCTGTTTCGTTAACGTTGGTATGGGTGTTCAATGGGACTCTACCGACTTAACGGTTCAGCAGATGGTTGATGAAGGTGTTCGTCAAGCTTACACCAACCCAGACAACCCACTGCGTGCATCGGTATTGATGGATCCAGCGGGCAAGCGTATTAACACGAAAGACAATACGCCAGCGGTTGTACACATCAACATGGTTCCGGGTAACGAGGTTGAGATTCAAATCGCAGCGAAAGGTGGCGGTTCAGAGAACAAGACCAAAATGGTTATGCTTAACCCATCAGATGATGTCGCAGAATGGGTAGAAAAAACATTACCAACAATGGGTGCCGGTTGGTGTCCACCAGGTATGCTGGGTATAGGTATCGGTGGTACAGCGGAGAAAGCGGCAGTACTGGCGAAAGAATCTCTAATGGAACATATCGATATTCAAGAGCTTATCGATCGTGGCCCTGAAAACGCAGAAGAAGAGCTTCGTTTAGATATCTTTAATCGCGTGAACAAGCTG
Organism: Vibrio sp. RE86; assembly: GCF_013114545.1. Classification (GTDB taxonomy): domain Bacteria; phylum Pseudomonadota; class Gammaproteobacteria; order Enterobacterales; family Vibrionaceae; genus Vibrio. The sequence goes on from NZ_VTXI01000011.1 coordinate 141,416, forward strand.
GGTATCGGTGCACAAGGTCTAGGTGGTCTTACTACGGTTGTCGATGTGAAAATCAAAACAGCGCCGACTCACGCAGCGTCTAAGCCTGTATGTTTAATTCCAAACTGTGCAGCGACTCGCCACGTTCACTTCACGTTGGACGGCACAGGTCCTGCTGACTTAACTCCACCAAAACTGGAAGAGTGGCCAGATATTACTTGGGAAGCGGGTGCGAATACGCGCCGTGTTAATCTAGACGAAGTGACTCAAGCTGATGTTGAGCAGTGGAAGACAGGTGAAACGGTTCTCCTAACGGGTAAGATCCTGACTGGTCGTGATGCTGCGCATAAACGAATCCAAACTATGCTGCAAAACGGCGAAGGCCTGCCAGCTGGTGTCGACTTCAAAGGCAAGTTTATTTACTACGTAGGTCCAGTTGATGCTGTGGGTGACGAAGCGGTAGGCCCTGCTGGCCCAACAACGTCAACACGTATGGATAAATTCACCGACATGATGCTAGAAGAAACAGGCATCATGGGCATGATCGGTAAAGCGGAACGTGGTCCTGCGACGGTTGAGTCAATCAAGAAACACAAAGCGGTTTACTTGATGGCGGTAGGTGGTGCGGCTTACCTTGTTGCTAAAGCGATTAAGAAAGCCCGCGTGGTCGCTTTTGAAGACCTAGGCATGGAAGCAATCTACGAGTTTGAAGTGGAAGACATGCCAGTGACTGTGGCGGTAGACTCTGAAGGTGCAAACGCACACCAGATTGGCCCAGATACTTGGAAAGTGAAAATTCAAGAGATGGAAGGTTAATCTTTAGCCGCTTTGTTAATTTTGTGAGAAATCACTGATTTAATTAGCATATATTTGACGAAGGTGGAGCAAAAGCTGCACCTTTTGTTTATATACTCTAATCTAAGAATTTAAATTTTAGCGTCAGGAGCAACAATGCCTCGTTTTATCCAGATTTTGCAGATCATTATTGCTGCAGTTATCGGTGCCTTTGTAGGTTATGACCTCATTCTTCATGGCATCAGTATTTTCGACGAGAAATACGTCACCATCACTTGTGCTCTGTTTGTCTTGATTGAGATTGCACTGTTTGTCATCTACAAGTTGATTGAAGACGATTAACTTGCAGAGTTCGATTGTTATTAAGCCCCTGATTTATATCAGGGGCTTTTTCGTTCATATAAGATTAATATTACACTCGGTAAGCTACTTATGATTTGATAACAAAGAGATTGTGAATGAAGCAGATTACGCAAGAAGTGAATGATTTAATTAATCGCAGCATGGACTCGCACGTTCGTGTCGCGGTCACCGGCCTTTCAAGGGCGGGTAAAACGGCTTTTATTAGTTCGTTGGTTAACCAACTCCTTCATACTTCAACACATCACAATTTGCCGCTGTTTTCTGCTGCTCGCGATCATCGCTTGATTGGCGCGAAACGTGAACCACAGACCAATATGCTGGTGCCAAGGTTCGCGTATGACGAGGCGATGGAACAGGTACATGCTGAACCTCCGCAATGGCCTGAGCCGACTCGTGATGTAAGCGAAATCCGATTAGCGATTAAATACCGACCGAAGAAGAAAACCAAGAAACTGTTCAGTAGTACTTCAACGCTGCATATCGACATCATCGATTATCCGGGGGAGTGGCTGCTTGACCTTCCTTTGCTTGATATGAGTTATGAGCAGTGGTCACAAAGTCAGTTTGATGCGTTAAAAGGAGTGCGCAAAGAGTTAGCCCAACCGTGGTTAGCAAAGTTAGCTGAGCTTGAATTAAGTGCGCCACTGGATGAAAAAGCGCTAGAGTCGTGTGCTAAGTCGTATACCGAGTTTCTGTATGCATGCAAAGAGGCTGGTTTGCACTGGGTTCAGCCTGGTCGTTTTGTTCTCCCTGGCGAACTGGAAGGGGCGCCTGTATTACAGTTCTTCCCTTGTCAGCAACACGAAGGCGCGAAGCCTGCGAAAGATTCAAACATTGGAATGCTAAAGGCTCGTTACCATGAGTACCAACAAAAAGTCGTTAAGGCGTTTTACAAACACCATTTTTCAACGTTTGATCGCCAAATCGTACTGGTCGATTGCCTACAGCCACTTAATGCTGGCCATGAATCGTTCCATGATATGCGCAATGCTCTAGAGCAAATCATGCACAGTTTTCGATATGGTCGGAGCAACCTTCTTAAACGGGTGTTCGCTCCTCGTATTGATAAGGTACTCTTTGCGGCGACGAAAGCTGACCATGTAACGCCTGAGCAGCACCCAAATTTAGTGTCGCTTTTGCAGCAAATGGTGCATCCTGCTTGGCAAAATGCCTCTTATGACAACATAGAAATGAACTGTATGACGATTGCTTCGATTCAAGCGACTCAAGCAGGTTTTATTACTAAAGGCGATCAGTCTTATCCAGCATTACAAGGTGTGACATTAGATGAAACGCCTTTAACGATCTTTCCTGGAGAGGTACCGAAAAAACTCCCTTCACAAGAGTATTGGCAAGGCGAAGGGTTTGAGTTTTCAGCGTTTAGGCCGAGGCAAGGTTCATCTGATGAGCCATTGCCCCATATCCGAATGGATAAAGCGTTGGAGTATTTAATCGGAGATAAGCTGAAATGATAGATAGAGAACCGTCCAAACTAAAACAAAAACAGGTATTCAGCGAAAGCTTACAGCAAGCACCAAACGTCAAAGAGCCTGAGCTAACGGCACAAATGCACTTCGAAGAGCAAGAGTCGTTTATACCAGTCGAGATTGAACAAGACGACAGTGAAACGAAAGCGGAAGAAAACTTAACTCAAGTGATTCGCCCTAAAAGTGGGTCGAGGTGGCTAGCGACAGGATTAGTGAGCGCATTTGCTGGTCTAGTCGGCTGGCAAACGGTAGATAGCGTCGTGACTGCAATCCAAACAGCCGATTGGTTAGCATTAGGTTGGGCTGGATTTATTTCAACAGTCGCAATGCTAGGTCTTGGTGCGATTGGCAAAGAGCTATTCAAACTTAAGCGGCTCAAAAACCATTTTAGTGTTCAAGAGCAAAGTGAGGCACTACTTGAATCAAACAGTGTCGGTCAAGGCAAAGCATTTTGTGAGGCGATCGCGAAAGAGTCCGGGGTGAAAAGCACATCACCAAGTTATGACCGATGGGTGAATAGTATTAATCCGGCGCATAGCGATGCCGAAGTGCTTGATATGTACGACGCGATGGTGGTTGCAGAGCAAGACAAAGCGGCAACCAAAGTGGTGTCTCAGCATGCGACGGAATCGGCGGCATTGGTTGCGATTAGCCCACTGGCATCTGCTGACATGTTGCTGGTGGCGTGGCGAAACTTCAAAATGATAGATAACTTGGCGGATATCTACGGGGTTGAGTTAGGCTATTGGTCGCGCTTGAAGCTGTTTAAGGCGACATTGATCAACATGGCAGCAGCGGGTGCAAGCGAACTCGCGATTGATGCAAGCATGGATTTAATGTCGATGGATCTTGCAGGCAAGGTGTCGGCGAGGGCTGGGCAAGGTTTAGGTGTGGGCATTTTAACCGCGCGATTAGGGCTAAAATCGATGGCTCTGTTAAGACCGATTCCATGGCACTCTGAGCGTCAAGTAAAACTGGGTGCAATCCGTAAACAAATCGTTGAAAAAGTCGTCGCTATAACAGTCAAATAGTGCGAATGTGAAACAAGTAATGTCGCTGTGCTTGACGGGGATCTAGGCTTAGGAGAAACTACTGTCAACTTTTCGTGACACCTTAGTTAGGAACAAATCCGTGCGTCTAGAAGTTTCCTGTGAAGACAGACTTGGTCTGACTCGTGAATTACTCGATATTCTTGCTTCCAAAAACATCGATCTCCGTGGTATCGAAATTGATGTAACGGGGATCATCTACCTTAATTGTCCTGATATAGATTTTGATACGTTCAGCGAACTTATGGCTGAAATTCGTCGAATATCAGGTGTCAAAGACGTGCGTAAAATTCAGTTTATGCCGATCGAACGTCACAACAATGAACTGCTGTCACTGCTAAATAACCTCCCTGAACCTGTACTCGCGATTGATCTTAAAGGTCACGTTGATATGGCGAATCAGGCAGCCTTAACGTTGTTTAGTCACGATGAAAGCGAGATGATTGGCAATCAAATCAGTGCGCTACTACCGAGCTTCAACTTCGCTAAATGGGCCGAAGGAACCATTACTCGTCAACGTGAAGAGATTGTCATCGGCGGTTTGGACTACATGATGGAAATCATGCCTGTCTATATCACCAATGAAGCCGACGAGTCTGTGCTCGCAAGCACTGTAATGATCATTCGTAATACTCAAGAAAGACCGACGTTCGATGACTTACTGCCGCTGCATAACAATCTAGGCTTTGAACATTTCGTGGGTGTGTCAAACCGTCACAAGGCGTTAATGAGCCAAGCGAAGAAGCTTTCGATGCTTGACCAGCCACTGTTAATACAGGGTGAGACGGGCACAGGTAAAGAGATGTTGGCGCGTGCATGCCACAATCGTTCACACCGAGCTTCAAACCCGTTTTTGGTGTTAAGTTGTGCATCCATGCCGGATGATGTCGCTGAAACAGAATTATTTGGTCATGCCCCTGGTTCGTTCAACCATGAGCAAGGTCATAAAGGTATTTTTGAGCAAGCGAACGGCGGTACCGTTTTCCTAGATGAAATCGGGGAGATGAGCCCGCATCTGCAGATCAAATTACTGCGCCTGTTGCAAGATGGTCGTTTTCGCCGAGTAGGGGAGGAGGACGAATTTCATGTTGATGTTCGAGTGATCGCATCTACTCGTCATCACCTCGCAGACTTAGCTGAATCTGGTACTTTCCGTGAAGATTTGTTCTATCGTTTGAATGTTTTAACGTTACAGATCCCACCATTACGCGAGCGTTCAAATGACATTGCACCATTGCTAGAGCTGTTCACTGCCAAATATGTCACTCAACTAGGTATCACAAAGCCTAAGATTTCAGATGACTTAATTGATCAATTGGTCAGCTATCAGTGGCCAGGTAACATGCGTCAGTTAGAGAATATGGTTCTTCGTGCCTTGACTGAACTTGAGAGTGACGAGCTTACGGCTGAGTTGTTCCACCTTCCTCAGCTTGAAACTGCGTCATCAAATGGCCCGACATTGAACTTAGATGGTTCGCTTGATGAGATCATGAAAGACTATGAATCCCAAGTGTTAGACCGACTGTATCAGTCATTCCCATCGAGCCGAAAACTGGCGAAAAGGTTGAACGTTTCTCACACATCAGTGGCAAACAAACTTCGTGAATACGGGATTCGAAAAAACTGATGCAACGACTAAGCACGCCAACTCAGGTCTATGAAACAGACGAAGATATCGTCATTCGTACCGCAGAACCCACAGACGGAAAGCTCATTTCTGACTACTTCATCGCGAATAGAGAGCACCTAAAAGAATGGGAGCCAAAGCGAGAAGACGCTTTTTTTACCGAAGCAGGCTGGACGCAGCGTTTGATTAAGTTAAATGAACTGCATCGAATGGGTTTAGGCTATTACATTCTTATCATAGACAAACAGAGTAACGAAATGCTCGGTACTGTCTCATTTAGCAACTTATCTCGCTTTCCTTTTCATGCCTGCAGCATAGGGTACTCTCTAGCAAGTAACGCTCAGGGGAGAGGTGTGATGACACGAGCGGTAAAGCTTGCTGTTAATTACATGTTTACCATCCAAAATATGCACAGAATTATGGCTAGCTACATGCCACGCAACAAGCGAAGCGAGTCGGTACTTCAAAGAGTTGGATTTGTGAAAGAAGGTTTTGCTAAAAATTACCTTTTGATCAATGGCCAGTGGGAAGATCATAACCTGACTGCTCTAATGAACCCAGAATGGAAGGACGTGTGACTGTGGAACGATTGAACAAACAACTTGAGCTACTTATGGAGCTTGATCAGCTGAAGTCTGTGCTACGCAGAACACGAGTAAAAAGTGCTGACAGGCGTTTGGAAAACAGTGCTGAGCATAGCTGGCACGTTGCTCTGATGGCTATTTTGATGGAAGAGCATGCAAACGAACCGGTTAACATTGCTCGCGTGGTCAAAATGTTACTTATCCATGATGTTGTTGAAATTGATGCAGGGGATACGTTTGTCTATGACACGGCGGCTTCGAAGCAACAAGAGGCTAAAGAGCTTGAAGCTGCGAACCGCCTTTTTGGGATGTTGCCTGAGGATCAAGGCAAGGAGCTGTTGGAGCTCTGGCTTGAGTTCGAATCTGCGCAAACTGCCGATGCAAAATTTGGCAAAGCATTAGATCGAATCATCCCTATGTTGTTGAATTATTATAACCAAGGGCAAAGTTGGAAAGAGCACGGAGTATCGCGTACTCAGGCTTTAACGGTAAACCAGAAGATTGAATTTGGCTCACAAGCATTGTGGGAAAAAGCGCAACAAATTATTGAAGAAGCCACCGCAAATGGTTGGCTAAAAGCATAGGCTTTAAGAGGGTATCGAATGTCGTACTTACCTTTGGATGAATACCAAAGAAAATGGATTTTTACTCACCAATCAATGCCAGTGCCAGAGGCTGATTTAGAGGCTATTAAGCCAATGGATCAAGCACGAGCCTCTCAGCTTTGGAAAGAAAACATTAGTGCGCAAAGCCCTGACGCAGATCGTTTGAGCTCTGGCGATTGGCCAATGAATGAGTCAAATTGGAAAGAGACCATTGATTGGATGGCAGCATGGGAATCGGATGATGAATCGCTTCCAGAGGAGCTGCTTAATTTCATTGATTGGCAAGATGACGTGACAGTCTACTTCTGTTATGAAAAGTACAATGTTATCGAAACCAAGTGGTCGATATTCAAAAAGCATTGGAAGAATTTTCTGTTTTACGATGATGGGCCAATTTTAATTGGCAGACGCAGGAGCGAGGCGTTATGGTTTGATACCGAAGGGAATGTCAAACTTGGTCACCGTAAATAGTAATAAAAGCAGCATAGAGCTGCTTTTTTATTTTCAGCCCTAAACCACCTACTTCAGTAGGTGGTTATCATTCAGTTGGGCTTTGCCTGTAGTTCTACCCATGTTAAATGCTCCCTTGATTTTTAG
>NZ_VTXI01000012.1 GCF_013114545.1 Vibrio sp. RE86
GTCTTAGAAACATAAAAAATCCGAGTGCATGGAATACACTCGGATTTTGACACCTTGGAAGGATCGTTCAACCGATCATTTAACCCTTAACTGATCGGCATTACACCGTCGAGTGACCTTTTTTCTATCAAGATTTTAGCTTACGCCCAACCAGATGGAGAACGTTTTCTGCGTGGGATAATGTGAGGAAGAATCAAACCAAATAGTAAGCCTAACCCCGCAACACCACCGCCGTACATAAAGTATTTAAGTAGTAGATCGTCTTTCTGCGTGTCGAGCTTGGCGCGAAGCTTACGAACTTCTTCTTGAGATGTAGAGAGCTGTTGGCTCATCTCGCTATAGCCTTCCTCTAGTTCACTGATCTGGTTATTACGAGTTGCCAGAGAGTCCGCCAAACCGGCTTTTTCTTGGTCAGCAGTAGCACGAGCGTTGGCGAGCTTTTCCTTCACTTCAGCGAGTTCTTTTTCTAACCTTGGTAGGCGCAACACCATACTCTCTTGCTTGGTAACCAAGCGGCTTTCTACCCAGCCTTTACGGCCTTTCGCATCTTGAATCTGTGTGTAGCCAGAGTCTTTATTAGTAGAGAGCAGTTTAACTTTATCACCAGCGTCAACGCTGCCAATAATGCGAAATTGGTTGCTCGGACCAGAGTGCATGTAGGTGAATAGTTTATCAGAGATATAACGGTCTTGAGCGAATGCAGCCGGTACAGCCAGCATTGATGCTAAAACCAAGCAAACCAGTTTTTTCACGGTAAATCCTTTAACAGTCTTTTAGTCTATATCTTGCTAATGCCAGATATTAAGTAGTTTCCTAACCAACTGCAACAAAGAAGGGAGGCTGAGCCTCCCTTTCTGCGGTTTTGAGTCAATAATGACAGTGTGTTAACACACGACTGACCTATTGATTAAACGAACATTGCTTGAATTGCATAGAAGAATACAACCGCCAGTAGTGCACCTGCTGGTAGGGTTACAATCCAAGAAGCAACGATGTTACGTACTACGCCAAGGTTAAGTGCTGCGATACCACGAGCAAAACCAACACCAAGAACGGCACCAACTAGCGTTTGAGTCGTAGAAATTGGCAGACCAGTACCTGAAGCAAGAACAACCGTACATGCCGTTGCTAGCTGCGCAGCAAAGCCACGGCTAGGAGTCAGTTCAGTAATACCTGTACCAACGGTCGCCATTACTTTGTGACCAAGTGTCGCTAGACCCACAACAATACCGAAACCACCTAGAGGTAGAATCCACCAAGCGATGGTGCTCTTACCTGTGATTTCACCCATGTGCTCAACTGTTGAAACAACCGCTGACAGTGGACCAATCGCGTTCGCTACATCGTTAGAACCGTGAGCAAATGCCATCGCACACGCTGTGATAACCATTAGTACGCTAAAGATGCCTTCAACACCCGCAAAGCCATGGTCGTCTTCGCGGCTTGCGAATTTCTTCTGAATGTAGAAGTAACCACCTGCCATGACCAATGCAGAAACCGCTGCAGCCCACGCCCATGCTTCACCGTTTGAAAGGTGCAGACCAACGTGCTTAAGACCTTTTTTGATGGTTACTAGTGCAATCACCATAGTAGTGATGAACATGTACACAGGTACAAAGCGTTTTGCGTTAAATAGCGGCTTCTCGGTATCGAAGATCAGGCGCTGTGCACTAACAAAGATAACGTAAGCAAAGAAACCAGAGATAACAGGCGTAATAATCCAGCTACCTACAATGCCTTGAACTGAGCCCCAGTCCACTGCTTCTGTACCAACAGATACGCACGCAAAACCGATGATTGCACCGATGATTGAGTGAGTAGTCGATACTGGCCAGCCCATGTATGACGCTAATAGTAGCCACGTACCAGCGGCAAGAAGCGCTGACATCATGCCGTACACAAGTACGTCAGGTTGGTGAGCAAATAGGGATGTTTCGATTACCCCTTTACGGATAGTGTCGGTTACTTCACCACCTGCAAGGTATGCACCTGCAAATTCAAAGATCATTGCGATAATGATCGCTTGTTTTACAGTCAGTGCTTTAGAGCCTACCGAGGTGCCCATTGCGTTCGCAACGTCATTCGCACCAATACCAATAGCCATCAAGAAACCGAAAGCTGCTGCAATAATAATCAGGACAGTGCCGTAGTTAGCAAGGATATCCATCGTAATACCTAGTTGTTTGATAACAAGCGGAGCAAAAATTTAGCACGACAAAACCCCTTCAGCGAATCAGTATTTATCGCCTAGCAGGGGTGTGAACCAGTTAGATGCTCTTCGTTATTTGGTTAACTTATTTTATGAGCGAGACAACATTACTTCCAGACGCGCACCAACACGTTGCGCCTGATCAGCAATTCCGCCTACCCACTCTAGAATTTTGTAAAGGAACATAACATCAATTGGATTTAGATCGGCTTCGATTGTCATCAGTTGCTGACGAAGCTGAATCTGCATCGCATCGGTGTCGTCCTCAATCACATCCAGTTGATGGATCATTTCAGCTACGAGAGTTACTTCGCGGCCTTTAAATCCAGTTTCCAATAATTCATCAAGCTCATTGATCACTTTCTGCGCTTGGTCAGCTGCGTCTAGGCAACGTTTCACATACGCAATAAAGTTCTCTTGAAGAGGTGCAGGGATAGTCAATTGACGGCCATATACGCGACCAGCAATATCTTTTGCAAGGTTTGCGAGTTTATCTTGCTGCGTCAGTAGCTCCAGCATGTCGCTACGATCCACAGGCATAAATAAACCACGAGGAAGTTTGAGACGAATTTCGCGCTTTAAGACGTCGGCTTCTTTCTCTAGATGAGAAATTTGTGCACGGATCTCTGCTGCTTTTTCCCAATCGCCCTTTGAACTGACTTCAAAGAAGTTGACTAGGTGTGAACAACACTCGTTTACACACACGACGTGGCGTTGCAAAGGTTTAATAGGGGACTTTGCAAATAACCCCATAATTGTATTTACTGGCATGGTCATTCAACCCAATTAATATAACCTAAAAACTAACATACACCATTTCATGGCGAAATGTTGAACGATGGCTATAAAGGCGCGCATGTTAACCCATTAAATCACTCATTAAAACTGTTTTAGATCATCATTAAGTCGATATTTCTTTCTTGCCGAGTAAGAAAATTGGCCATATCCTGTCTCTATCTGCTTTGAAAGGTATAACTATGGAAACCGAGATAGAACTGAAGTTTTTTGTTTCTCCTGAATTTTCAGAGACTTTACGTCAAAAAATTTCTGAAACTAAAGTGCTTCAGCATAGCTGTCGAGAGCTTGGTAACACCTACTTTGATACGCCTGATAACTGGCTACGCCAGCATGATATTGGTATGCGTATTCGACGTTTTGATGACGTATTTGTTCAAACGGTTAAGACCGCAGGACGCGTGGTGGCTGGACTTCACCAAAGACCAGAATACAACGCAGAGCATGACAGTAACGAGCCTGATTTGACGCTCCACCCAAGTGACATTTGGCCGCAAGGGAAAGACATTCAAACGCTGCACTCTGAGCTGAACCCACTGTTTTCGACTAACTTTACGCGAGAGCAATGGCTGGTCGGTATGCCTGATGGTAGCCAAGTCGAAGTCGCTTTTGACCAAGGTAAAGTAGAAGCGAATGGTCTAGAAGATCCTATTTGTGAAGTCGAATTAGAGTTAAAGTCAGGCCAAACCGATGCTCTGTTCACTTTAGCTCGTAGTTTCTCGGAAGAGGGTGGCATGCGCCTTGGTAACCTAAGTAAAGCGGCGAAAGGTTATCGTTTAGCGATGGGTTATACAGGTGATGAAGTTAAACCACTTTCACTGGTCAATACGACGAAGAAAGATACGGTTGAGTCATGCTTTATCAACTCTTTAGAACATGCGCTTTCTCACTGGCACTACCATGAGCAGATCTACTCTGAGCGAGATTCCATTGAAGCGGTTCATGAGATCAAACATTCAATCAGCTATATTCGCCAAATCTTAACGGTTTATGGTGGTGTGGTGCCACGTCGTGCTAGTGCTATCTTACGTCAGGAGCTGAAATGGCTAGAGCAAGACCTAGAGTGGCTCAATGATTATGACTACCTAGAAGATCTACTTGACGATAAAGGCCATGCACTGCGTAAGTTAGACGCGCGCAAATTCCTAGTCGGCGAGCTAAAACTGCTCGAAGAGCAACTGCCTAAACGCGAACAGATCATTGAGCTGCTGAACTCTGCTCGCTATACCGGGTTGTTACTTGATTTAAGTCGTTGGATTTTGACTCGTGGATGGCAGCCGTTCTTAGATGATAAGTCACGTGAAAAGATGGCGCTTAATATCGAGCATTTTTCAGTTCAGCAACTTGATCGCACTTGGGCTGAGCTGATGGAAGCCTTTCCACCAGAACGTAACCTCACTAGCCAAGACTATATTGATCACCAATACCGTCTAATGCGCAACTTGTATACGGGCGTGAGTTTTGCGAGCCTTTTTGAGTTGGAAGAGCGAGACAGCTTCCGTTTGCCGTGGAGTGACTTACTTCATGGCACGGATGATCTATTGAAGCTGAAAACGTTAGCACCGCTCGTAGGTAAGCTAGAAGGTGATGAACGTGAGCAGCTTGAGCGTTGGTTAGCGAGGCAAGAGAATTCAATCTTGCATGCGATGGAGCAGACTCGCATCATCTGCATCGAAGCAGAGCCATACTGGCAAGATTAATCAATGTTAAGCGGGAGTTCTATGGCTCCCGTTTTGCTTTTTCTAAAGCGTCTAATCGCTTGAGGATCTCATCTTGCTTTTGAACGATTTCTATTAAAAGGCGCTCTTTGTTTTCTGCTCGTCTGTTTTGCATGTGAGTGGGTGAGGCGAGTAAAGAGGTGATTAAGCCTGAGATCATACCGAAAAGACCAACGCCGCATACAATCAAAACAGACGCTAAGACCTTGCCCCCATCAGTGACAGGATAGTGATCGCCATAGCCAACGGTAGATATTGTCACCAGTGCCCACCATAAGGCATCACCACCAGAATCAATATTAGCGCCAGGCGCTGAGCCTTCCATATACAGCATCATACTTGAGCCTAGAGTCAGCAGGACTACCATGATTAACAGGATCGAAGCTAGTGTGGTTTCTCGACGATTGCTTAACAGTTCTTTCCATATATAGCGGCTTGAGCGAATGACTAAAATGACGCGCATGATGTGGAAGAGTCGGGCAAAACGCAGAGGCTCAATAACTGGGATACTGGCAATGAAGTCGATCCAGTGGCGTTTCATGAATTGCACTCGATCTGTTGCACGGATCAAATCTATCGTTAACTGTAGGAGGAATATGCTACAGATTATAAAGTCCAAGCCGATAAGAACTTGTCGAGTTTCATGGCTTAAAGGGAAAAACAGTAAGCCCGAGATCACAAATAGCGCCATAAATGACAAGATTAGTGACAGCAAGCTCATCGGCTTTGTATCGTCTTTGGTATCATTCTTTTTCATACGAGGCTCGAAATAAATATAACGCCCCGCCACTTAAAGCGGGTTTATAGAGCGTAAAAGACCTGTTTTGTATCAGGTACTCTCAATATATAAGACTTAGCGGAGTAACAACAATGACCAAACTGGCATTTAAGCCATGGGAACGAGTGATTACGGATATACGCCTCGTCCCTAAGATGGTAATGCTGATGGTGTTCAGTACGATACTGATTATCGCCAAACAGCTATGGGACGCGAGTACCTTCCACGATTCTCTTCTAGCAGCGACTCAAAACGCACAAGTCGCTCAAGAGCATTATGAAGCTTATTTAGTTCAAGTGGCTTGGCAAACCGCGTTAATGATCATCGTTTTTGTTGTTCTTCTTCTTTTTGCTGCGCGCGTGATGTTGCGTCAAACTCAGTATCTAAGTGAAGCGATCAAAACCATGGCAGAGAAAGACCTATCTGTTCCAATTGAGATGGCATGTAAAGATGAATATGGCGATGTCGCACGTGAGCTTGAAAAAACACGTGTGCAACTGCAAGAGATGATTCGCTTACAAGTCGATGCGTCACAAGAGCTATCTGGCTTAACAGAAGTGATGACCTTGAGCATGTCTGAAACCAAAGAGTCTGCGCAAGAAGAGTTCAATGAGATTGACCAACTTGCAACCGCGATGAGTGAAATGACCTCTACTGTTCAAACGGTGGCAGAACACGCACAGAGTGCGTCGTCATTGACGGAGAGTGCCTCTGGTCAAGCGGTGACAGGTCAACGTTTCGTTCAAGATACCGTGCAGAAAATCAGTGAACTATCGAAGGATATCTCAGCGTCTGCTCAAGCAGTTAACCAAGTTGAAGAGAGCGTTGAGTCTATCGGTAGCGTGGTCGGTACGATTCAAGGCATCTCAGAACAGACTAACCTTCTTGCTCTTAATGCAGCCATTGAAGCGGCACGTGCAGGTGAAGCGGGTCGAGGCTTTGCTGTGGTTGCGGATGAGGTTCGTAATCTTGCTCAGCGTACTCAGCAAGCGACGGTTGAAATCCAAGAGATGATCACTCAGCTTCAATCTAGTGCAAACTCGGCGGTTGATTTGATGGAAAAAAGTGTGGTCGAAGCGGCTGAAGGCGTTGATCTTGTGACCAATGCAGGTAGTGAGCTGGACGGTATTGTTGGGCAGGTCACTCAGATTAATGACATGAATTTCCAAATTGCGACGGCGGCGGGTCAACAGAGCAGCGTGGCTGAAGAGATGAACCAGAATCTGACTAACGTTCGTGAGCTCGTTGAGGCTTCGGTTACTGTCGTTTCCGAGCTACTAGAAACCTCCGAAATCATGCAGCAGAACGCAGAAGAGTTAGATAAGAAAATTACTTCATTCAAAGTCTAATTTGTTCAGATTGTTAGATAAAACGCCCACTCAATCACAGTGGGCGTTTTTTATTGGTTTAAGTCTGGTATAAATAGTCCATAACCTTTCAAAGGCTTATTGAAACAAGGAAGAATCATGCAACTGCCCGTCTCTCTCTCATCTATTTCTCAGTCGGCTATTGAGCCATTAGTTGAATCGCAAGCACTCGCGCATTGGCCTCAGTCATTGCTTGAACAACTTATCTATGTGGCAGGTTTAAGTAAATTTGTAACTGAGGTGGTAAAGACGGATGAGACTTTACAGCAAAACTTTCCAGAGATGTTGGCTGAAAATTCACGCAGTGAAAGCTATCGTGAGCGGTTGCAAGAGCTGTTGTCAGTTTGCAGTGATGAAATGCAAGGACATCGAGTACTAAGGCAATTCCGCAATCGAGAAATGACCTATATCGCGTGGCGGGACTTCACTCAAAGTTGGACGTTGGAAGAGAGCTTAGAGCATCTGTCTCAATTGGCCGAAGCGATGATTTTTGAAACCTATCAATGGCAATACAAAGCTTGTTGTGAATTGTGGGGCACACCGACCAATGCGCAAGGGGAAGCGCAGCCAATGCTGATTATTGGTATGGGTAAGCTTGGTGGTGGAGAGTTGAACTTCTCATCGGATATCGACCTTATCTTCACCTATCCAGAAAATGGCGAAACCGAAGCTACGCGTCGTAGTATCGCCAATGCTCAGTTCTTTACTCGTTTAGGCCAACGCATTATTAAAGCGCTCGATCAGCAAACCTTTGATGGTTTCTGTTACCGCGTTGATATGCGACTGCGTCCGTTTGGGGAAAGTGGTCCTTTGGTGATGAGTTATGCCGCATTAGAAGACTATTACCAAGAACAAGGGCGAGACTGGGAACGCTACGCGATGATCAAAGCGCGAGTGATGGGACGAGAGATGTACCCTGAGTATCAAGAGTTGCGTCAAATGTTACGTCCATTCGTGTTCCGTCGTTACATCGATTTTAGTGCCATTCAGTCTTTACGCCGCATGAAGTCGATGATCAGTAGTGAAGTTCGTCGACGTGGCTTGAGCAACAACATCAAACTTGGGGCTGGCGGTATCCGTGAAATTGAGTTTATTGCGCAAGTGTTCCAGCTTATTCGCGGTGGCCGCGAGCCGAGCTTACGTCAGCGCGGATTGCTTGAAACCATTGATGCGATTGAAGAGCTAGAACAATTGACCTCACAAGAGTGCCATCACCTTCGTGATGCCTACAAATTCTTGCGTCGCCTAGAAAACTTGCTCCAAGCGATGGCAGACAAGCAAACTCAAACACTACCTGAGTGTGATACCGAGCAGTTACAGCTCGCTGTGGCGATGGGGTATCAGGCTTGGAGCGAGTTAACTGAGAACATACAAGCACATATGGCGAAAGTGCACGCGGTGTTTGCGGATCTTATTGGTGATGATGAAGAAGAACAGCAAGACGTTGCCAAACACTTTACCGAGCTTTGGGACATGGTGGCAAAACCCGATGTGCTAGAGCATATCCTTGAGCATGATATTGGGATTGATGAGCCAAAGCCGATGGTTGATACCATCGTGCAGTTCAAAAAAGATCTAGCGAAAAAGACGCTTGGGCCTCGTGGCCGCGAAGTCTTGAATCGTTTGATGCCTAAAGTCTTCTCAGCCATTTACTCACATAAAGATGCGAAATTTGGTTTGTCACGAGTTTTACATTTGCTCCATCGTATCGTCACTCGCACAACCTACCTTGAGCTTCTGGATGAACACCAAGCCGCATTGACGCAACTGGTTCGTCTATGTACTGCAAGTCCAATGATTTCTGAGCAGCTTGGGCGCTACCCAATTCTATTGGATGAGTTGATTGACCCGCAGCAGCTTTATAATCCTATTCCACTTGAGAGCTACCGTAATGAATTGAGAGACTTCCTTGCACGCATTCCAGAAGACGACATGGAACAGCAGATGGAAGCGCTACGTCAGTTCAAACAAATCTGTATTTTGCGTATTGCTGCCGCCGATATTGCAGGCGTGCTACCTGTGATGAAAGTGAGTGACCACTTAACCTATCTAGCAGAGGCGATTGTTGAGTCAGTAGTTAGCCAAGCTTGGCTACAAATGACGGAAAAATATGGCAAGCCAAGTCACTTAAAAGATAGAGAAGGTAAAGGCTTTGCGGTGATTGGCTACGGCAAAGTGGGCGGTTGGGAGCTGGGTTATAACTCCGACCTTGATATTGTGTTTATGCATGATTGTCCGGTTCATGCCTACACCGACGGCAAGAAAGAGGTGGATGCTCGCCAGTTCTATCTCAAATTAGCTCAGCGAATCATTCATATATTCTCGACGCGCACTGCATCAGGCATTCTATATGAGGTGGATACTCGCCTTCGACCATCGGGGGCATCTGGACTATTGGTAAGTCCAACCGATGCATTCGAAGAGTACCAACGAGAAGATGCGTGGACATGGGAACATCAAGCGCTGGTGCGTGCTCGCATGATCTTCGGCGACCAACCATTGCAGCAGGCGTTTGCTAAAATTCGTCATGATATTCTTACACTTGAACGTGATGAAACTAAGCTGATAAAAGATGTCTCGGAGATGCGCGTCAAAATGCGTGACCACTTGGGGGGTAAAAAAGCGGATCGTTTTATGCTCAAACAAGACCCCGGTGGGATTACTGATGTGGAGTTTTTGGCTCAATATTTAGTCTTGAACTACAGTCATAAAAAGCCGAAGCTGACCCGTTGGAGTGACAATGTTCGTATCTTCGAATCCATGATGGCACAAGGCATTCTTGAAGAGGCGGATGCGATGGCGCTGACTCATGCCTACACGACAATGCGCGATCAAATACACCATCGTAATTTATTGAATTTAGATGCCGATGTTGCAGAAAATAAATTTGTCAGTGAGCGAAAGCTTGTGACGAAACAATGGCACGAGTGGTTAGAATAACGCCGAGTCTTTATGCTAAACTCTTGCCCGAATTAGAATTTGGAGATCCATAATGAAGCCAATCCTACCTAACTACAGTGACTCTGGTGTACTTATCATCGGTGATGTCATGCTTGATCGCTATTGGTATGGTCCAACTGGCCGTATTTCGCCTGAAGCGCCAGTACCTGTAGTCAAAGTAGAAAACAATGAAGAGCGCCCAGGTGGTGCTGCCAACGTAGCAATGAATATTGCTTCACTAGGCGGACATGCTCATATTGTAGGTTTAACAGGGATTGATGAACCAGCGAAAGCACTTAATGAAACGCTTTCAGCACTGAAAGTGAAGTGTGATTTTGTTGGCCTACCAAACTACCCAACGATCACTAAGCTACGTGTAATGAGCCGTGGCCAACAACTCATCCGTCTAGATTTTGAAGATAAGTTTGAGAACGTAGACGCTGACCTGATTCTAGATCGTATGGAGCTTGCGCTACCGAAAGTAAAATCCGTGGTTCTTTCTGACTATGCGAAAGGCGCGTTAGAGCACGTTCAGCAGTTTATTCAAAAAGCGCGTGCGGCAAAAGTACCTGTATTCATTGACCCGAAAGGTGCCGACTTTGAGCGCTACCGTGGTGCGACGCTACTAACGCCAAATATGGCTGAGTTTGAACTTGTCGTTGGTAAAGTAAGATCAGATGAAGAACTGATAGAGAAAGGTCTTGCACTCATTGAAGAGTTTGACTTTGAAGCGCTACTTGTGACACGCAGCGAGCATGGTATGACGCTACTTCGTCGTGGTCACGCACCTTTCCACCTACCGACTCAAGCGAAAGAAGTGTATGACGTAACAGGTGCGGGTGATACGGTCATCTCTGTACTGGCAGCTTCAGTAGCTGCAGGTAAGCCTCTTGATGAAGCGTGTGCATTAGCAAATGCCGCAGCAGGCATTGTGGTAGGTAAATTGGGTACTTCGACACTGTCTACGATTGAATTGGCTGAAGCTGTTCATGGTAGCCAAGACACAGACTATGGTGTGATTGGCGAGCAAGCTCTGATTGAAGCGGTGAAGAAAGCGCAAGCAAAAGGCGAGAAAGTCGTAATGACAAATGGCTGCTTCGATATTCTTCATGCGGGCCATGTATCTTACCTTAATCATGCTGGTGAACTTGGTGACCGTCTGATTGTTGCTGTAAATACAGATGAGTCTGTGAAGCGCTTGAAAGGCCCTGGTCGTCCAGTAAACCCGACTGATCGCCGCATGGCAGTATTAGCAGGTCTTGGAGCGGTTGATTGGGTTGTCCCATTTGGTGAAGATACACCTCAACGTCTGATTTCTGAAGTGTTACCAGATTTACTTGTTAAAGGTGGTGACTATAAACCTGAAGAGATTGCTGGTGGTAAAGAAGTGATTGCCAACGGCGGTGCGGTTGAAGTGCTTAATTTCGAAGATGGTTGTTCTACCACAGAAATTATCGATGCGATTAAAGGCGGTCGTGGCTAACTTGCCCGTGCTTCAATAGTAAAAATGCTCGCTTTGATAGCGAGCATTTTTGTAGGTAGCGGTTTAGCTAAACAGCATAGAAAAACTAGCAACAAAAAATGGAGCCAAACGGCTCCATTTTTAAATTGGTAAGTGCTGTATCACTTAGTCTTCTAGATCGCTTATTCTTCTAGATCACCGCAGAAGCGGTAGCCTTCACCGTGGATCGTAGCAATGATTTCTGGCGTGCCAGATACCGATTCGAAGTGCTTACGAATACGACGAATAGTCACGTCTACTGTACGATCATGTGGCTTAAGCTCACGGCCCGTCATTTTCTTCAGTAGGTCTGCACGAGTCTGGATCTTGCCTGGGTTTTCACAGAAGTGAAGTAGGGCACGGAACTCAGAACGTGGCAGTTTGTAACCGTCACCGCTCGGGCTAACTAAAGAACGACTGTTGATGTCTAGTACCCAACCGTTGAATACGTACTTCTCAACGCTGCGTTTTTCTTCTGTTACCGCGCTAGAGTTCATAGAACGGTTAAGAAGGTTACGTGCACGGATAGTTAGTTCACGTGGGTTAAATGGTTTTGTGATGTAATCATCAGCACCAATTTCTAGACCAAGAATCTTATCAACTTCGTTGTCACGACCAGTTAAAAACATCAGTGCAACATTTGCTTGCTCACGCAGTTCACGTGCTAGCAATAGACCATTCTTGCCTGGTAGGTTGATGTCCATGATAACCAAGTTAACTTGGTTGTCAGACAGCACCTGGTGCATCTCTTCACCGTCACTGGCCTCGAAAACAGCGTATCCCTCTGCTTCAAAAATACTCTTTAGAGTGTTACGAGTTACTTGCTCATCTTCAACAATAAGAATGTGCGGGGTTTGCATTGGCGGTACCTAAACTTGTGAAAAATTTGTGCTAATAGAATAAATTCTAGGCAAAAACATAACATACAGGTAATGTGATGTTGATAATAAACCAAAGACTATAAAAAAACACTCTCTTTGATCGCCCGCCATCCTTGGTGCTTCTTTTCTACTCTAGAGGTCCTTGTCCTCAGTATTCCATTAGTCTTTGAGGCGGATTTTATAATGTTAACAGCATGCTAACAACGTAGAAGTGTTAATTCCAATCACTTTGTTGATTTATATCAAGTGTTCGAATGTAACAAATATTAATAGTATCTAGTAAATGTAAATTGGTTGAGGTGCCTATGATCGATTCTCAACTCTGGCAGGCGTACAGCAACCCTTTCTTTCGCTTTTCAAAGGTACCGCAAGGTTCAAGCTTTGCGATCATTACTGCCTGGAACCCAGCTAGTGTTTGGCTGTCTCAAGAAGAGAATGACAGAAATAATCAGCACTTAGCGCAAGATATAGACCATACTTACTTTAGTATGGTCGATGTTGGCGATGAGAGTTTTTCTTGGGTTGAAACCAGTTTTGCTGTGGAAATGACGTTGCAGCGATCACTCGAACTGGGCAAGAAATATGGTCAAAATGCCATTTATTTCATTGAAGGTGAAAGACTCTTTCTAATCTCTTGCGACAAAGAACAGACGAAAGTTTCGCTTGGGAATTGGCGAGACCGATGTAGATAAAGGATTTTTACAAGCTCATGGAGGAAAAATGAAAGATATTACCCCTGATATTTGCGATAAATATGAAGACAAGGTGACCCTGCTCAATTTACCGCTTCACAGCTTTGGGCGTAAATTTGCTTTCTATGGTGAGATCGTCACGGTCCGTTGCTATCACGATAATTCGAAAGTACGAGAAGTGCTTAGCCAAGATGGCAAAGGAAAAGTGCTAGTGGTTGACGGTCATGGATCTTGCCAAAAGGCTCTGCTTGGCGACCAGCTGGCAATTCTTGCGATTGATAACAATTGGGAGGGGATCATTGTTAATGGTGCAGTCCGTGATGTTGCTGCGATGGCAGAAATGGAGCTAGGGATTAAAGCCCTTGGCACAAACCCGTTTAAGACCGAGAAGCGTGGTGCGGGTGAAGTAAACGTGACTCTAACGGTACACAATCAAATGATTCAACCAGGCGATTACATCTATGCAGATTGGAATGGCGTTTTGATGTCAACAGAGTTGCTAGACTGGAATTAAAACCGAAACCCAAGGCCTACTTCGACGCCTGATTGCCACTCTTGATAATCAAGGGTGGCATGGATATCTAAGTGCTCGGTCAATCGCATACGACTCGATACCTCAGCCGCAATATTGGTCTCTTTTCCTTGCTCTAACGTCTCTTCACTGTATGAGTGGAGGGTACTTTTAACCGAAACTCTCGGTGTTACCTGATAGCTCACCCCACTTAAAAATCCAGTTTCATTACTCGTATCATTATTATTCAAACGTGCCCCAACGTAGAGGTCTATCTTGTTGAACACGTTGTATGAGTAACCGCCATCGACTTTCCAAGAATCAAACTGCTGTTGGTCTTGTTCACTAGAGAGAAAGATTTTATGTGGCGATGTCTGTTGTTGAGATGGCAGGGCAGGAAGCTCAGTGGCAAACAACGGACAGGCGAAAGCTAGCGCTGACAGGCTTAGAATTGTTCTCATTGGCCACTCCCTGTTGTTTTTTTGTCCACTGCGTTTCTAATTAAAGCATAAAACTATTGGACTAGCTGAAAGTTTCATATAGCGATTAGTTATTACTATATGTGCGTATCGTTTCATCAAACTGTGAAATTGTTGTGTTTCTTAATTTCTTGTTTGTGAATGCGAGTGAGGTGGAGTGTAAACAAAAAATAGTAATTTTTCGTTGACGCAGGGATGAGAAATAAGGTAAACGTATGGGTAAGCAAACATATCGTAAAGATACTAATTATATGCAGCACCAAAGCCTAGTAATGACCACAACCATTATTATTACCGACATCGCAATTGTTGGGGCAGGCTGCTAAGCGAAAGAAATTCAAAAAAAAGGCCTGTATCCCACAAGATACAGGCCTTTTTTTATACCGATTTAAAACAATTTGGAGGAAGGGATGCGAGTTTTAAAGTTTGGAGGTTCATCATTAGCCGATGCTGATCGTTTTTTACGAGCAGCGGATATCATTGCTAATAATGCGCAGCAAGAAGAAGTCGCCGTAGTGCTTTCAGCGCCGGGCAAAACAACCAATAAATTAGTTTCAGTGATTGACGGAGCACTGAAAAACGGCGAAGCAGAATTACAAATAGCTGAGCTTGAAGATTCTTTCCGTGATCTTTTCCAAGACATAAAACAGGTACTGCCAAATATTGATGGCAGTGGCTATGACAACCAAGTCAAGACGTCTCTTACTCAACTGCGCCAATTTGTCCACGGTGTGAACCTGCTAGGTATGTGTCCAGACCATGTGAATGCTCGCATTATCAGTAAAGGTGAGCGTGTCTCTATTCAGTTGATGAAAGCGGTACTGGAGGCGAAAGGTCAGCCAGCAAGCCTTATTGACCCTGTGCAGTATCTCTTTGCTCGCGGCGATCATTTAGAAGCGATGGTCGACGTTGAAATTTCAACGCAAAATTTCCGTCAAAACCCGTTACCGCAAGGTCACGTAAATATCATGCCGGGCTTTACAGCTGGTAATGAGTCAGGTGAGTTAGTCACTTTGGGCCGTAATGGCTCTGACTACTCAGCGGCCGTCTTAGCAGCTTGTCTGCGTGCAGATTGCTGTGAAATCTGGACCGATGTTGATGGCGTATATAACTGTGACCCACGTCTAGTAGACGATGCTCGCTTGCTTAAATCGCTAAGTTATCAAGAAGCGATGGAACTCTCTTACTTTGGCGCGTCAGTTCTTCACCCGAAAACGATCGCCCCAATTGCTCAATTCCACATCCCATGCTTAATCAAAAACAGCTTTAACCCACAAGGTGCAGGCACTTTAATTGGTCAAGACACTGGCGAAGACAACCTAGCAATCAAAGGCATCACTACACTGAGTGACCTTACGATGGTCAATGTGTCTGGTCCAGGCATGAAGGGCATGGTTGGCATGGCGAGCCGTGTCTTTGGTGCGATGTCTTCAGCTGGCGTATCTATTGTACTTATTACTCAATCTTCTTCAGAGTACAGCATCAGTTTCTGTATTGAAGCGCAAGACAAAGCATTAGCAGAGCAAGCTCTGAGTGATACGTTTGAGCTAGAACTGAAAGATGGCCTGTTGGAGCCGGTTGAATTTATTAGTGACGTTGCGATCGTGACTCTCGTGGGTGATGGTATGCGTACATCTCGCGGCGTAGCTTCTCAATTCTTCTCATCTTTGGCTGAAGTGAACGTTAATATCGTAGCGATTGCGCAAGGATCTTCTGAGCGAGCGATTTCTGCGGTTATCCCTGAAGATAAGATCTCTGAAGCGATCAAAGCGTGTCACGAGAATCTATTCAACTCTAAACATTTCCTTGATGTCTTTGTTGTTGGTGTCGGTGGTGTTGGTGGCGAGCTTGTTGACCAGATTCAGCGACAGCAAGGCAAGCTAGCAGAGAAGGGCATCATCTTAAGAGTATGTGGCTTAGCGAACAGTAAAGGCTTGCTGCTTGATAGCGAAGGCTTACCACTAGATCATTGGCGTGATCGTATGAACGATGCGTCTGAAGAGTTCAGCCTAGCTCGCTTGATCTCTTTGGTTCAACGAAACCACATCATTAACCCTGTCCTTGTTGATTGTACTTCGAGCGAAGCGATTGCTAACCAATATGCTGATTTCTTAGCTGCGGGTTTCCACGTCGTAACACCAAACAAGAAAGCGAACACAGCAAGCATGGCGTACTACCATCAGTTGCGTGACGTTGCTCGTAGCTCTCGTCGTAAACTGATGTACGAAACAACGGTTGGTGCAGGTCTTCCTGTTATTGAAAACCTACAAAACCTAATCTCGGCAGGTGATGAACTAGAGCGCTTCACCGGTATTCTTTCAGGTTCTCTGTCATATATCTTCGGTAAGCTTGATGAAGGCATGACACTTAGCCAAGCAACCAATATTGCTAACGATAATGGCTTTACGGAACCAGACCCACGTGATGACCTTTCTGGTATGGATGTCGCACGTAAACTACTGATTCTTGCTCGTGAAGCGGGTATGAACTTAGAACTTGAAGATGTGATTGTTGACCAAGCACTTCCACCAGGTTTTGATGATTCAGGCAGCATCGAGGAGTTTATGGCTCGCCTACCAGAAGCGGATGCTTATTTCCAAGAGCAATCTGCAAAAGCAGCCGAAGAGGGTAAAGTACTGCGCTATGTCGGTGAGATTGCCGATGGTCAGTGCCGTGTCAGTGTTGCTGCTGTGGATGAGAATGATCCAATGTTCAAGATCAAAGATGGTGAAAATGCGCTAGCATTCTTTAGCCGCTACTATCAGCCGATTCCACTCGTTCTACGTGGCTACGGTGCAGGTACTGAAGTAACTGCAGCAGGTGTATTCTCTGATGTGATGCGTACGTTAGGTTGGAAGCTAGGAGTATAAACTTATGAGTCGTGGTATGGATGTAGTCGTTTACGCTCCCGCTTCAATTGGTAATGTAAGCGTTGGTTTTGATGTTCTTGGGGCGGCGGTGTCCCCAGTTGATGGCACTCTATTAGGTGATCGTGTTCAGGTAAAAGCGGGCAATGAACCGTTTTCACTTAACACTGCTGGTAACTTCGTTTCTAAGTTGCCAGAGAACCCAAAAGAGAACATAGTCTATGACTGTTGGCGTGTGTTTGCTCGCGAGCTAGAAAAGAAAGGTGAGGCGCTGCTTCCGCTGGAAATGACGCTAGAGAAGAACATGCCAATTGGCTCGGGACTTGGTTCGAGTGCTTGTTCAATCGTTGCTGCACTTGATGCTTTAAACCGTTTTCATGGCGAGCCGCTTAACGAGACTGAACTTTTGGCTCTAATGGGAGAGATGGAAGGTCAGATTTCGGGCGGTGTGCATTATGACAACGTTGCGCCTTGTTATTTAGGTGGCGTCCAATTGATGCTTGAAGAGCTAGGTGTTATCAGCCAAGAAGTTCCATGCTTCGACGATTGGTATTGGGTAATGGCTTACCCGGGTATCAAAGTATCAACGGCAGAAGCAAGAGAGATCCTACCATCTCAGTACCGCCGTCAGGATATCATTGCACATGGTCGCCACCTTGCTGGCTTTATCCATGCTTGCCATTCAAATCAGCCCGAATTGGCAGCGAAAATGATCAAAGACGTGATCGCTGAACCGTATCGTGCGAAACTGCTCCCTGGCTTTGCAGATGCGCGTCAGTATGCTGCAACCGCGGGCGCTTTAGCTACCGGCATTTCTGGTAGCGGCCCGACACTATTTAGTATTTGTAAAGATCAAGATGTCGCTGAGCGTGTTGCTCGCTGGCTCGAACAGAACTACGTACAAAATGAAGAAGGATTCGTCCATGTTTGTCGTCTTAACAAACAAGGTTCGAACGTAACAGGAAGTGAGCTATGAAGCTGTACAACATAAAAGAAAATGACGAACAAGTTTCCTTTGGCCAAGCCGTGCGCCAAGGGTTGGGCCGTAATCAAGGTCTATTTTTCCCTCAAGAATTACCAAAATTCGATGATATCGATGCGCTGTTAGCAGAAGATTTTGTTTCACGTAGTACCAAAATTCTATCTGCATTGATCGGTGATGAGCTAGCGGAAGAAAAAGTGAATTCAATGGTTGATGCAGCGTTCCAATTCCCTGCACCAATCAATAAAGTGAAAGACGGTGTTTACGCGCTAGAACTATTCCACGGTCCAACGCTTGCGTTTAAAGACTTTGGTGGCCGATTCATGGCTCAGTCTCTAGCGGCAGTTTCAGATGGCGGTAAGATTACTATCCTTACAGCGACATCTGGTGACACAGGTGCTGCTGTTGCGCATGCTTTCTACGGTATGGAAGATATCAACGTTGTTATCCTTTACCCGCAAGGCAAAATCAGCCCACTGCAGGAGAAGCTATTCTGTACGCTAGGTAAGAACATTCATACTGTGGCGATTGATGGTGACTTTGATGCGTGTCAGGCGCTAGTAAAACAAGCTTTCGATGATGCAGCGCTACGTGAAGAGATTGGTTTGAACTCAGCAAACTCAATCAACATCTCTCGCCTAATGGCTCAGATTTGTTACTACTTTGAAGCCGCGTCTCAGCTGAGCAAAGAAGAGCGTGAGAACCTAGTGGTTTCAGTACCAAGTGGTAACTTTGGTAACCTCACAGCGGGTCTTCTTGCCAAAGCATTGGGTCTGCCTGTTAAACGTTTCATTGCAGCAACAAACGAAAATGACACCGTGCCTCGTTACCTAGAAACAGGTCAATGGGATCCAAAACCAACGGTAGCAACGACATCAAATGCGATGGACGTTAGCCAGCCAAATAACTGGCCACGTATTGAAGAGCTTTGCCAGCTTAAAGGTTGGGGGCTAGATACGCTTGGTAAAGGTAAAGTATCTGATGAGCAAAGTGCAGAATCAGTACGTGACCTTAAAGCACAAGGTTACCTATGTGAACCACATGGTGCAATTGCTTACCGACTGCTAGATGAGCAGCTTCAAGAGGGTGAAACAGGTCTGTTCCTATGTACAGCGCACCCAGCGAAGTTTAAAGAAGTGGTGGACGACATTCTAGGTTCTGACATCGAATTACCTGGTCCTCTGGCTAAGCATGCTGCGATGGAGCTTCTGTCTGAAGACCTAGCGAATGATTTCGACTTGCTGAAAGAAGTGTTACGTCGAGTGCAGAAATAATACTGTCAGAGAGATACTAAAAAGGTCACCTCGGTGACCTTTTTTCGTTCTAAGGAATGACAACCTAAGTCAAGCCTCTAATCGGTTCGCTTAACGATTCAGCGCAAACGTCGGCAGCGACAAGTGCCAACGAATCGCGCCTAAGCGAATCAATAGCGTAGAAAATACACCAGCTAGGAAGGCACTATCGCTATCGGCGCCCATAGCGAGAGCCATTGTGTGGAAAACGCCACCGATGATACAGGCGGTCGCGTACACTTCGCTTCTCAATACCATAGGCACTTCTCTTGCGAGCACATCTCGAATGATGCCACCACCACATCCTGTAATTACACCCATAATGACAGCGACTAAGGCAGAGTCTTGATATGCCATGGTTTTTTCCACGCCAATCCCAACAAATACCGCAAGGCCGATAGCGTCACAGACAGGTAAGATCCACCAAGCAAGGCGTTTTGGGCGTCTGACAATGATCATCGTCAGTAGGCAGGTTATCAAAATGGTCCAAAGGTAGTTGGTATCCGTGATCCAGAATACAGGTGTTGCGCCGAGCGCCATGTCACGAATGGTGCCACCACCAATGGCAGTAACACTGCCTAAAACAGCGACGCCAAATGGGTCCATCTTCAAACGGCCAGCGAGGAGCACGCCAGATATGGCAAATATTGCAGTACCGAACAAGTCGATAACGTAAAGCAGCATGGAATCCATGACACTAAAATCTCTTACTAAAAATTGGGAACAAGAAGTGGAGACGAATTGTACGAGATCTTATGGGTAAACGTTAGCGTTTTTGCCTTTTGGTCTCGAAATGCTCACAAACTTGCTCGATCGCATTGAGCGTTCTTGGCGTAGGACGGTTTATCCAATCTGAATTTAACGACCACATATAACCATTTTTGACCGCCGATAACTGATCATGCCATTTCTGCCACATGTTTCCGTTCGCAATTGCGTGTTCAGAAGTAAAGATCACATCCGGGTTCTGAATGATGACTTGTTCCATACCAACCTGTGGGTAAGGCGCTGCGCTATGTTCAAATACGTTTTCACCGCCACAAAAGCTAAACACTTCACTCGGCCATTTTCCTTTCGCTAGGGTAATGATGGGCTGTTCACTGAGTTGGTAGAAATAACGAACAGGGATCTCGGTTTGATATTGATCTTTGAGATCGGTGAGTGTTTGCCTAAAGTCGTCAGCGGCTTTTTTCCCAATACTCGGGTCATCGGCATATTGACTAAGCTGCTCAATGTTACGAGCAATATCATCAAGAGAGTGAGTTTGCGAGTAATAGATCTCTAACCCAAATTGCTCGAGCTTTTTCAGCTCACCTATTGGGTTACCTGAAGGCCAGGCAATGATGAGGTCAGGCTGAAGAGCGATGATGCGCTCAATCTTAATACCCTGATAGTTTGATACTTTTTCAAGTGACTGAGCTTGCTCTGGGTAATCACTGCGCTCGCTAACAGCAACGAGTTTATCCCCGAGACCCGCCGCATAGGCAATCTCAGTGGCATGAGGCGCTAAGCTAATAACCCTCTCAATCGGTTTTGCATTAGTGAAGAGCGGTAGAGTGAGTGTTAATAGGGGGATTAGCTTACGCATTTAAAGACCTTGATAAATCAGCCCCATGATAAGGCTTTGAATAATGACCCAAGCAAACATTCTCCATGCGAGTAACTTTTGTACTTGGGCTACATGAATAGCAGAAGGTGCAATGCGGCCACCGAGTTTAGCTCTAACCGCTTTGTGCTTGTCATACATCGCAGGGCCACCCAATGAGAGCTCAAGCTTGGCACCGACTGAGACAAGCAACCAAGCCGGGCCGGGCAGTGGCCAAGACTTTGCTTGAGTCGCAATCAGCTGTGCTGTGGCTTTTGCTCGATGACCGACGGCGATAAAGAGAGAAAAGAGTCGCAAAGGGACAAAGTCGAGGACAGCGACAGCGCGAATTGCAGGAATGCCAAACGGAGCAAACTGCTGCCTAGAAGGAGACCATGCACGGGCGAGTTCCACGCTCATTCGATACATAAACGCCCCGACTCCGCCTGCGACGCCATACCAAAATAGAACCCCAACGACATTACGACCGTAAGACATAATTAAGGTTTCTGAGCCTGCTTTGCCCAAACCAAGTAGAGATAGCGGGGCAGTCGATCGGTTAACAATCGGCTTTAGCAACATCTTTGCATGCTCTTTATCTTCTCTTGCTAAGGCGGCAACAAATTGAGCGGTAAACTTATCAGTGTTACGCCAATCTATTGCGAGAAGAAGAAAAGCCAGTTCAAAGAGCTGAGGTTGCCAAACTAAAGGTTTCAGTGCGATAAGAACAACCAGCATCGGCAGCAGCATCAATAACCAAGCCAGTGTGCCTGAAATGATACTCTGCGAGTAATTTGAGTTGGTGTTGACCTTATCAGCGAGCTGTTCGGCAAACTTGTGCCAAAGAATAGCGGGGTGGGCTTCTCGAGGGAAAGGTAGAATAAGATGAAACAACAGAGCGCCCCACAAGACAAGGAGCGCTCCGTTTGAGTAGAACTGATTGAAACTATCTTCCATGATATTTGTGCTTATCCGTTCAGGTTATTTAAGCAGCTCAACCATTTTTACCACCATTTCTGAAGAGCTCTGCGCTGCTAGCGGTAGGAACTCTTCAAAGCTCATTGGTGACTCTTTGTCTGCTACATCAGAGATTGCGCGTACGACAACGAAAGGTACGTTGAACTGATGACACGTTTGAGCGATGGCTGACGCTTCCATTTCTACCGCGATCACTGATGGGAAGTGCTTGCGGATAAACTCTTGGCGTTCTGCTGTACAAACGAAAGCATCACCAGTACAGATTAAGCCACGGACCGCATGCTTGTCTTCCATCTGTGAAAGCGCTTGTTCTGCAACATCCATGAGTTTTGCATCTGCTAGGAAAGCTGCTGGCTGTTGTGCCATTTGACCCATTTCATAGCCGAATGCAGTTACGTCGGCATCGTGATGACGTACTTCAGTTGAAATTACAACATCACCCAGATTCAGCGTTGAATCGAAACCACCTGCAGAGCCTGTATTGATCACAACGTCTGGTTGGTAATCGTTTAGCAGTACTGTTGTACCAACAGCTGCCGCGACTTTACCGATACCAGATTGTAGAAGAACTACATCAGCACCATTAAGCTGACCAGAGAAGAAAGTACAGCCTGCTTTCTTAATTTCTTGGCAGTTTTCAATAGCTTGTTTAAGAATAGAAACTTCTTGTTCCATTGCACCGATGATGCCAATTTTCATAGCGAATCCTGTTAATTCAAATGGGTAGGTATTAATCCGCTAAGTGTAACAGAAAAGGGAAGCAACGGAACGAATAGCAAAAATGAAATGACTCAAAGAACCTATTGCTTAACCTGTGTACATCCCCTATAATTCGCGCTTCCCGTGTCGGCTGAATCAGAGATTGGCTGGCACAATGTTTAACTTACTCTTATTTAGGAGAGAATTATGTCTCTGAACGCAGAAACTAAAGCAGCAATCGTTGCAGAATACGCACGTGCTGAAGGCGATACAGGTTCACCAGAAGTTCAAGTAGCTCTACTTACAGCTTCTATCAACCACCTTCAAGGTCACTTCAAAGCACACAAAGGCGATCACCACAGCCGTCGTGGTCTTCTACGTATGGTTTCTAGCCGTCGTAAGCTTCTAGACTACCTTAAAGGTAAAGATCTTGGTCGTTACCAAGAGCTAATCAAACGTCTAGGTCTACGTCGCTAATTAGCGACTGCATAGCAGTTTGTTAGAAAAGGGGCTTTTAGCCCCTTTTTTGTTGCCCGTAACTTATTTTAATTGCTATAGCTTAGCCAAATCCTATTTATACCGTTATACTACGCACGGTAAAATTCCTGTCTTGGAATTTTCTCAACAATCACTCATAGCATTGCAGTCAACCACGTCGACCAAAAGGTCGCGACTATTCAAAATGAATTGATATTTTTAAGTTCATTTTCACTAGTCGCGATTTGTAATGCCTTGAGTATCAATCAATACACTCTGAGCAAACCTCTCGGTGAGCTTGGAAACAAGGAATAACAATGTTCGAAAAACCAGTTGTTAAAACGTTCCAGTACGGTAACCACACAGTTACTCTAGAAACTGGCGTTATTGCACGTCAAGCTACTGCAGCAGTAATGGTAACTATGGACGATACGTCAGTATTCGTTTCTGTAGTTGGTAAAAAAGAAGCCGTTGAAGGTCAAGACTTCTTCCCGCTAACAGTAAACTACCAAGAGCGTACTTACGCTGCAGGTAAAATCCCTGGTGGCTTCTTCAAGCGTGAAGGCCGTCCATCTGAAGGCGAAACACTAACGGCTCGTCTAATCGACCGTCCAATTCGTCCTCTTTTCCCAGATTCATTCAAGAACGAAGTACAAGTTATCGCAACTGTAGTATCTGTTAACCCAGATGTTCAGCCAGATATCGTAACTATGATCGGTACATCTGCTGCGCTTGCTATCTCTGGTATTCCGTTTAACGGTCCTATCGGTGCTGCACGTGTTGGTCATATCGACGGTCAACTAGTACTAAACCCAAGCAATACTGAACTAGATGCATCTAAGCTAGACCTAGTTGTAGCGGGTACTGAAGGTGCTGTTCTAATGGTTGAGTCAGAAGCTGACAACCTAACTGAAGAAGAGATGCTATCTGCGGTAGTTTACGGTCACGAACAACAGCAAGTTGTTATCAACGCGATCAACGAATTCGCTGCTGAAGTTGCGACTCCTGCTTGGGATTGGGTTGCTCCAGAAGAGAACACAGCACTTGTAAACAAGATCGCTGAACTGGCTGAAGCTAAACTTGTTGAAGCTTACCAAATCACTGAGAAAATGGCGCGTTACGACCGTATCCACGCTATTGCTGGTGAAGTAAACGAAGTGCTACTTGCTGAAGACCCTGAAGCAAACACGAAAGAAATCCACACTATCTTCCACGATCTAGAGAAGACAGTTGTACGTCGTAGCATCATCGCGGGTAACCCACGTATCGATGGTCGCGAAAAAGACATGGTTCGTGCTCTAGACGTACGTACTGGTGTTCTTCCACGCACTCACGGTTCGTCACTATTCACTCGTGGTGAAACTCAGGCGCTTGTAACTGCGACTCTAGGTACGCAGCGCGATGCTCAAATCATCGACGAGCTAACTGGTGAGCGTAAAGATCACTTCCTACTACACTACAACTTCCCTCCATACTGTGTAGGTGAGACTGGTTTTGTTGGTTCTCCTAAGCGTCGTGAAATCGGCCACGGTAAACTAGCTAAGCGTGGTATTGCTGCAGTAATGCCATCTGTAGACGAGTTCCCATACACAGTACGTGTAGTATCAGAAATCACAGAATCTAACGGCTCTTCTTCAATGGCTTCTGTATGTGGTACGTCTCTAGCTCTTATGGATGCAGGTGTTCCAATCAAGTCTTCTGTTGCGGGTATCGCAATGGGTCTTGTTAAAGAAGGCGACGACTTCGTTGTTCTTTCTGACATCCTTGGTGACGAAGACCACCTAGGCGACATGGACTTTAAAGTAGCGGGTACTAACACTGGTATTACTGCACTTCAGATGGATATCAAGATCGAAGGTATCACTAAAGAGATCATGCAGATTGCTCTTAACCAAGCGCAAGGTGCACGTAAGCACATCCTATCTGTAATGGATGAAGCAATCTCTGGTGCTCGTGAAGATATCTCTGAGTTCGCTCCGCGTATTCACACGATGAAGATCAGCGCTGAGAAGATCAAAGACGTTATC
The DNA here is from genome assembly GCF_013114545.1 of Vibrio sp. RE86. Taxonomy (GTDB): domain Bacteria; phylum Pseudomonadota; class Gammaproteobacteria; order Enterobacterales; family Vibrionaceae; genus Vibrio. The sequence goes on from NZ_VTXI01000012.1 coordinate 24,779, forward strand.
GGTAAAGGTGGTGCAGTTATCCGTGCTCTAACTGAAGAGACAGGTACAACTATCGAAATCGAAGACGACGGTACAATCAAGATTGCTGCAACTGAAGGTACAGCTGCGAAAGAAGCAATCCGTCGTATCGAAGAGATCACTGCAGAAGTTGAAGTAGGCCGCATCTACACAGGTAAAGTTGCTCGTCTAGCTGACTTCGGTGCATTCGTTACAATCCTTCCTGGTAAAGATGGTCTAGTACACATCTCTCAAATCGCTGACAAGCGTGTTGAGAAAGTGTCTGACTACCTAGCTGAAGGTCAAGAAGTTCAAGTTAAAGTTCTTGAAATCGACCGTCAAGGCCGTGTACGTCTAAGCATGAAAGAAGCAGTAGAAAAGACTGAAGAAGCAGCAGCTGAAGAGAAACCAGCAACTGACGCTTAATTTGGTCAATATGGGCGAATTCGTGAATTAGCCTATTTTGCTAAAAGCATGTTATAAAGGGAGCATTACGCTCCCTTTTTTATTGGGGATGATTCTGAGTGTTAGCTCAGTGACAGGAGTATCTATACAGTGAAATGGTTTCAAACAGCGACGCTAAGCCTTGCGTTACTGGTGACGGCAGGTTGTGCGACAACGTCGAATGATACTGCCCAGTGGTTATACCCTCCAATGGCTGTGCCTCTGCAAGCGAGCGTTCAGCAAGAAGTGCAAATTGCGCGTTTGTCTCAGCTTCTGCAACGTCCAGATCTTTCCAATGATGTTCGAGCTAAAATGCTTTATGAGCGTGGCAACTACTACGATAGCGTTGGCCTTCGTGATTTAGCTCGCCTTGATTACAACCAATCATTAGCTTTGAATCCTGCTCAGCCTGATCTCTTTAACCTACTGGGTGTGTACTTTACTCAAGTCGGGGAGTTTGATGCAGCATACGATGCATTTGATTCAACGCTAGAGCTCGCACCGAGTAATTCATACGCTGCTCGCAATCGCGCCATTGCACTTTACTACGGCGATCGTATTGATCTTGCCTTAGAAGGTATGCAAAAGCACTACGATGAAGATCCTAACGATCCCTTCCGTGCACTTTGGCTCTACATAGTAAAAAGCGAAAAAGATGCGTTAGCTGCTCGACAAGAGTTAGAGCAAAGTTACCAGGCGCGAGATGATCAATGGGGTTGGGTTCTTGTGGCGATCACTCTGGGTGACATATCAGAAGAGCAAGCATTTAAAGCGATCTTGGCTGGAACACGCGACAATACTGTCTTAGCGCAGCGTTTAACAGAGGCTTACTTCTACTTGGGTAAGCGTTACCAAACGCAAGGCGACTTTGCCAATGCAATCTCGCTGTATAAGCTTGCGATCTCTTTCAATGTCTTTGAATACGTTGAACACCGTTACTCCTTCCTTGAGTTGAGCCGAATATATAATCAAGTTAAAGCTGAGCACTTAGCTAAAGCCAAACAGGCCAAGGCAGAAAGTAGCCAATAAAGTCGATACAAAAAACCGCTGAAGCCAGCGGTTTTTTATTGCGTAAAACAATTTGCTGAGTAAAATAGTTAGCCTTGCTAACTAAATTGTATTTTCGATGAGTTTAGAAAATAATTTGATCCAATTGGAACGCTTCTGCTCTAAAGCATGGCGAGTGTATGCGAAAGAAGATCCGTTGGCATTGCTGAGCTTTAACGAATTTGATTACTTAAAGGTGATTCAAGCTTACCCTGAGGGGGTACGAATTACAGACTTAGCGGCAGAGATGAAAGTAACTAAGCCTTCAGCATCGAATATGGTTGCTCGATTACAGAAGAAAGGTTTGGTGACACGTATTTCATGCAATGAAGACGCTCGTTCTAAACGGGTTGTTTTAACTGAAAAAGTGATTCAGGACTTGTCACTAGAACAAGTTGTTTATAAGGAAATTGCCCAAGCGATGAACGCAAAGTTGTCGGCTCAAGAAGCCGAGCAATTGGCGTCTCTATTGGAAAAATCATTAAAAGCTTAAATTTAATTATTTAGTTAGCCTTGCTAACTAAAGGTGATGAGAATGCAAACTTCGATCTATAAACAGTTTTGGAAATATACCATTCCCACTGTTGCCGCTATGTTGGTCAATGGCCTTTACCAAGTTGTTGATGGCATCTTTATTGGCCGTTATGTAGGGGCTGATGGCCTTGCGGGTATTAACGTGGCATGGCCTGTCATCGGTTCTATCTTGGGCTTAGGCATGCTTGTTGGTGTGGGCACTGGTGCCCTCGTCTCTATTCGTCAAGGAGAAGGGGATAACAACGGTGCTAAACAGATTCTTACTACGGGTCTGTTACTTTTGGTTGCCTTGATGCCAATCGTTGCTGGTGGACTGTATCTTTTTGCTGATGATTTCTTACGTTGGCAGGGGGCTGAAGGCCGTGTGTATGAGCTTGGTTTACAGTATCTACACATATTGATCAGTGCTTGTGTCTTTACGTTGGGCTCGATCGCAATGCCGTTCTTGCTACGCAATGACGACAGTCCGAATATGGCCACCATACTGATGGTCGTCGGTGCCGTTGTGAACATTGTCATGGACTACATCATGATTGCATTGTGGGGATGGGAGCTAAAGGGAGCAGCGATTGCAACGGCGATTGCGCAAGCGGTGGTAACTGCCTTAGGTCTAGCTTACTTCTTCTCAGCTAAGGCGAACTTACGACTTACAATCAAAGATATGAAGCTGAAGTTCAACGTGGTTCCACAGATCTTCGCAATAGGGACGTCTAGCTTCTTTATGTATGCCTACGGCTCAATGATGGTCGCGCTGCACAATAGCCTATTTACTCAATACGGTGATGTGTTAATCATCGGTGCGTATGCAATTTTAGGCTATATCGTGACCGTCTATTATCTCACGGTGGAAGGTGTGGCGAATGGTATGCAACCGTTGGTAAGTTACAACCACGGGGCACGTAATCAAGAGAACATTAACAAGCTGCTGAAAGTTGCGATGACAACGTCGATTGCTATTGGTATTGGCTTTGTTCTATTGCTGAACATCTTCCCACGCGAGTTTGTGTCAGTGTTTAACTCATCGGACACGCAGCTCATTGAAAATACTGTGTTGGGTATTCGCCTACACATGTTTGCGTTGTTCTTAGATGGTTTCTTGGTGGTGGCGGGCGCTTACTATCAGGCGATAAACAAAGGCAGCAAGGCGATGTTTGTGACGGTGGGGAACATGCTGATCCAATTGCCGTTCTTGTACATCATGCCAAAATTATTTGGTGTGCCGGGTATCTGGATAGCCTACCCATTATCAAACATTGCACTCAGTGCGGTTGTGATTTTCATCCTGCTCAAAGATCTACGTCGTTATCAGGCCAGACAAACTGAACAAGTAGTTGCTTGATATAAATAGTGAAACTTTGAATCAGGAATAAAAGAAAAGGGCTCATTGAGCCCTTTTGCATTATTAGGTTAACAGACCCTAGATATTTTTCACTTCTAGGCCGGCTAATTGGTGCCAGTAGCCATTACATTGGCGGCTCTCTATCTTAGCTGGGTTAAGGCCGCTTTCGTTGGCGCGGAACTTATCCATCTGTGAGAAGGTATCAACCCCTAGTGGACTCAAACGCACGACATCTACTAAGCCTTGCATGCTTGGTAAGTCGTTGATTAAATTGTAGCAATAACCTGATTGAGTCTGGATGCCGTTGAGGTTGAAAACTTCTTGTCCCTCTTGGCTACTCACTTGTATCCCCGTTGGGTATTTGATGCAGCAAGTCTCACAATCATCCTTTGCCTTGTTCTCAGCGCGGGCAGTAAAGCAGCGTGCAGAGTAGGCGAGAGGCAAGTAACCATGGCTGAACACTTCTACCTCAAACTGATTGCGGATATTGAGCTCTTCACACTGTGTCATTACGTTAGATAGCCATTCACGTGACAGCTCTACAGGCATACACCAGCGCATCATCCCTTGCTTGAGGAACAAATTAAGCGTGTGGGCATTGTAGGTATTGACTGCAGGACCCACGACAAAGGGAACTTTGTTTTCATGAGCAAGTTGGATAGCGGATACATCGTTAGCTTCTATGGCGAAGTCACCATTATCGATGTACTTCTTCATGATATTGACTTCACTCGGTGCTTCAAGCAGTGCCATGGTCGACAGGACGACTTGTTTACCCGTAGTACTTAGCTCTTTTGCAATATCAAACCAGTGAGCAGGCTTCATTTCTCGACGCTTGGAGCAGACGCTTTCACCAAGGTAGATGATGTCAGCTGAGCTATTTTTGGCTTGATTGTAAAAGTCTTCAACGTCTTGCTTAGGCCAGAAATAAAGCAATGGGCCAAGGGCGTATTTCATTGTGTTTTCCATTCTATTCTCCACAGTTGAAGCTCTATTGCCATTTACGGTGGTAAGCACCTAACGTGGTCTGAGTGCCTTCAGAAACATTCGCGAGTGCGGCATTCCAACTTGGCTCAACTTGGTAGCCTTCGGGATTTGCTAAGTAGCGATCAATGGCGGCACGCCAAGTTCGAGTGACTTGCTCTACATACGCAGGGCTGCGCTGACGGCCTTCAATTTTTACTGAGGCGACATTGGCTGCAAAGAGATCCGGTAGCATTGAAAGTGTGTTCAAGCTGGTTGGTTCTTCGAGTGCATGATATGCCTTAGTTTGTTCTTGTAAGTCTGCCGTGAAGCGACCCTTACATAAGGTTGGGTATCCTGCATTTTCGCCTTCGCTGTAGCGATCAATCAAAATATCATTCAAGCGTGACTCCAAACCTTTGTCAGTCTCTTGCCAGCGAACGTACTTAGCCGGAGAGCAAGCACCAACGGTGTTTGGCGACTCTCCCGTCATGTAAGACGAAAGGTAACAGCGTCCTTCAGACATAATACATAGGCTACCAAAAGCGAATACTTCAAGTTCGACATCACTGGTGATATTGCGTGAAAGCTGCTTAACCTGATGAATAGACAGCACACGTGGCAGTACAACCCGTTTAACATTGAAGTTGTTTTTGTAGAAATCAATGGCAGCGACGTTGGTCGCTGACGCTTGAACTGAAAGATGAAGCTCTAACTCAGGATATTTACGTGCGGCGTATTCAAGTACCGCAATATCGGCCACAATGAGGGCGTCAACGCCATTTTGCGCGGCGCGGTCTACGGCATCAGTCCAGCGTTCAAAGCCGTTAGGATGAGCAAATGTATTCAGGGCAACGTGAATTTTTTTCTGGTTATCGTGAACATACTGAACGGCTTTTTCTAACTTTTTGCCAGTAAAGTTCAAACCAGCAAAGTGGCGTGCATTGGTATCATCTTTGAAGCCGATATAGACGGCATCTGCACCACAATCAATCGCTGTTTTTAAGGCAGGCAAGTTACCTGCTGGGCATAGGAGTTCCATTGCTCTTCCCAAAACTGTCTATTCAAAATTGGAGAGCATTTTATGAAGAATTATGAATGGCAAATTTGATGTAAGGCAGGTTTAAGTGAGTTTCTAACCCAATTACTCAAATAGGGTTAGTTTTTGTGGCGTCGATTTTGCGCGAACAGCTCTTCCACTTCTTGCTTAGGTTGTGGGCGGTAGAAATGGAAACCTTGAATGGAATTACAATTCAAGTTCGATAGTAAGGTTGCTTGCTGTTGTGTCTCGACACCCTCAGCAACCACTGTGAGGTTGAGAGATTTTCCAAGATTGATGATGTTCTCAATAACCGTGATCTGTTTTGGTAAGGTATCCATATCAGAAATAAACGCACGGTCTATTTTGAGTTCATCGATTGGGAATCGCGCAAGGTATGAGAGCGACGAGTAGCCAGTGCCAAAATCGTCAATCGATAGTGCAAAACCAAGCTTTTTGATCGCGTTAAGCATTTGCAGTGTGTGTTCACTGTCACTCATGACCGCACTTTCTGTTAGTTCAAAAGTGATACAACTAGGGTCGAGCTCAGTGGTACGCAGCAGCTTCTCCATGTAGTCGATAAGCTTAGGGTTACCAAACTGTTCAGGCGATAGGTTGATAGCTACACGACCCGGTAGGATACCCTGCATTTTCCAACGTTTTACCGTGGTAAACACATCACGCATCACAACTCGACCTAGATGTTCAATCAGGCCAGCTCGTTCTGCGACAGGGATAAATGCTGCAGGGCTGATGTAGCCTTCGACAGGATGTTTCCAGCGGATCAAGGCTTCAGCGCCATTGATGCTGAAATCACGCGCGTTGACTTTAGGCTGATACCAAACCTCTAAACCGTTTTGCTGAAGTGCTTTTTGCAGTTCAATCTCAAGCCATAAGCGCATACGAGCTTCTTTATTCATCTGATCGTTAAACTTAATCAGACGGTTACGGCCGCGATCTTTCGCTTCATACATTGCAGTGTCTGCGTTTTGCAGAAGAATACGTGCATCATTTCCGTCACCTGGGTAGGCGACGCTGCCGATTGAACAGGCCAGACGCTTACTGAAATGGTGAAGGTCAAATGGTTGATTAATGAGTGAGATGATACGCTCGGAAAGCATCTCAGCCATACGGTTATTATCGGGTTCAGGTAAAATAAGGCCGAACTCATCGCCTCCTAAATGCCCTAATACCGCTTGTTGCGGAAGAAGACGTTTAAGACGAGAAGAGACTTCTTTAATGACTTTGTCACCGATGTGATGGCCAAGTGAGTCATTGATGTTCTTGAAGTTATCAATGTCTAGATAGAGCATGATAAGCGGCGTTTCGTTGTGAATCAGTTGCTCTAGGCGCTTGGTAAACCCAAAGCGGTTATACAGACCCGTCAAGGAATCTAGATGAGCATCTTCTTGTTGGTTTGCGGTCAGCGTTTTCGGCGAAGTGTCTGCATCTTGAATCAAAACCAACTGAGAGTTGCTGCCAAGTACCATAGTTGCATCGGCAACAAGGTGAACTTTTCGCTCAAACCCACAACGAGGCCCAGTTAAGCAGGTGAGGGGTGTACTGGTCAATCTGTCGGTAAGAGAGTCTGAGAATACCGTTTTGGTTTTCTCATCAACAAATAGTCGTGACAGATTTTCACCAAGGATATCTTGAATTGACTCAAAACCAAGTAATCTTAGCGCTGCTGGGTTAGCCGAGATAATACAATCATCTTCAACTAAGAAAATGCCTTCAGGGAGCAAAGACGTTAAAGTCGAAAACTTGCCCTCAGATTCTTCTAACGAACGGATTAATATCTGTTTTTCAGAGGTATCAAGCGCATGGAAGATGATATGTTCAACTTTACCGTCAGTGTCGACAGGCGAAATGTTGAAATGTAGGCTGGTTTCTAAGTTGAGATCACCCATGGTCATCTCAGCTTCGATCGATTCGCCTTTGAATGCTCGTTCATAGTATGGCTTGAGATGATCATAGAATTGTTGCCCCATGATCTGCTTGTCACTCATGCCAATGAGTTCGGTTGACGTTAACCCTGCGATATCACAATAGCGTCCATTCACCATAGCATAGTTATGCTGGCTATCTAAGATGGCGAAAAAAAACGGACTATTGGCCGTAATTTTTGAAAACCAGTGCTGTAATTGTTGCGATAGCATCAAGGGTGTTCCGACTCTCCGAACGAACTATATATTCACAAGTATAAGTGGTGAATAGAGTAATGTAATAACTATAACTGTCCTAACTCAGAGTTTAAAGAGTTAGACGTAGAGCGATGATTCTTTGATAAATGACAGGAATCATTAATAAAACATACTCTATGATGAGGGCAATTTAGTTAACAAAGTAACGGATAACTCGCGTGATTAACAAGATTCGCACCCAACTAGTTCAAAATGCCGCTTCAATTTTGCGATCTCCAGTCCACTTATTTCCGCAATCTGTACAAAAAAAAGCCTTGCTAGAAGGCCTTAAAACGGTATTTAAAGAGGCGTTAGAAGATGGAGATTTTGAGTTTCTTGAAGGTAAGTGGTTAAAAGTTGAAGTAAAAGACATGCAGCTTAGCTGGTTGATTAGTTACGAAAACGAACAAATTGTGGTGGCTGATCGTGTAGTTAAAGAAGATGTCCTTTTTAGTGGTAACTTAAATGACCTTGTATTGATTGCTGGCCGTAAAGAAGATCCCGATACACTTTTCTTCCAACGCCGCTTATCTATTGAGGGTGACACGGAGCTTGGATTGGAAGTGAAAAACCTGATGGACAGTGTTGATCTCGAATCTTTGCCAAAAGCTCTACAAACTCTATTAAATCAACTAGCCGATTTTGTGCAAAAGGGCTTACAATCCCCAGCTACACAAAAAGAGGTTGTAAATGCTTATTCGAACTGAAGCACCGGCAGACATACTTGCTATTGATCGATTACTGAAATCAGCTTTTGATACAGAAGCTGAAGCGAATTTAGTGATGAAACTAAGAGAAAATGGTCGCAGAACGTTGTCTCTCGTTGCGTGTAACGATGAGGGCGAAGTGATTGGCTATGTTTTATTTAGCCCAGTTACCCTTGAAGGCGAGGACCTTAATTGGCAAGGGCTCGCTCCGTTAGCCGTTCATCAAGATCACCGAAATAAAGGCATTGCAGCCGATCTGATAAAAGAGGGCTTTGCGTCTTTGCTTGAATTTGGCTATCCCGCATGTGTGGTGCTTGGCGATCCTGCGTATTATCAACGATTTGGTTTTGAAGCGAGCGAAAAGCGCAATATGCGTTGTCAATGGGAAGTCCCTGAAGGCGCATTTCAAGTCGTCGCATTGGCCGATGGAGAGCTGGATAATCGCTCTGGTTTGATCGAATACAGCCCTGAATTCTTAGAAATCTAGCCACTTACAAGTAATAGCGAATAGAAAAGTTACTGTTTTGTCCTTTTTTTGACCGCTTGATTCTAAGTACGTACTTTTTTGAAAAAATCTACTTGTCAGCGTATGCGCGTTTCGCTAGTATTGCTCGGCCTTCGATAAGGAGGTCGCTAGCCTTGTTCAAAAACGAAATGCAAATCGATGTTTTCGAGCGGCGCTGGCTCAACAATTTGGAACATAGGTGGAAATAATGTTTACAGTTCTACTTGTGATTTACCTGTTGGCAGCGGTTGGTGTAATCGGCCTAGTGTTGATTCAACAAGGTAAAGGCGCAGATATGGGAGCCTCATTCGGTGCAGGCGCATCAAACACAGTGTTTGGCGCAAGCGGCTCAGGTAACTTCCTAACCCGAATGACTGCAATTTTTGCAACAGTATTTTTCATCCTTAGCTTGGTGTTAGGCAACATGTCTACACACAAAACTGAATCTCAGTGGGTTGATCCTACTCAAGGTCAGGTTATTCAAGCTGAAGATGCGAGTGAAATTCCAGCCCCACAAGGCGACGAAATTCCTCAATAAGCTATTTTCTAGCTGAAAAAATAGAATTAGCTGCCGAGATGGTGAAATTGGTAGACACGCCAGCATGAGGTGCTGGTGCCTTAGGTGTGAGGGTTCGAGTCCCTCTCTCGGCACCATTGATTTACAAACTTGTAATACATCTTGGAGAGCGTATAATGCTCGACAAGTCGGACGCGGGGTGGAGCAGCTTGGTAGCTCGTCGGGCTCATAACCCGAAGGTCGTCGGTTCAAATCCGGCCCCCGCAACCAAATCCTTACTGGATTAGCGCAAGTTTGCGCAGTAGTAATACTGCGAGTTAAGTGGCAAAGATTTCACTTAACTATCAGGGTCCAGCAACAAAAACCCCGACTTATTCGGGGTTTTTTGTTATCTGAATATTCTAAATTGAATTATTCAGATCTTTGCTTGGAATTTAAATTGGGCTTTAGGCCCTTTTTTTGTTTCTGGAGTGGTTAAATGACTGGTTTAGAAAGACAACTTACTGAAATGCTTGAAGCTCCTGTAGCAGCATCAGGTTATGAGTTAGTTGGATTAGAATTTATTCGCGCAGGCGAGCATTCAACGTTACGTATTTTTATCGACCACGAGAACGGCATCAATGTCGAAGATTGTGCAGAAGTTAGCCGTCAGGTTAGCGCGGTAATGGACGTTGAAGATCCAATTACTGTGGCATACAACCTTGAAGTGTCTTCACCAGGTTTAGAAAGACCACTTTTCAAAGCTGCACACTATGAACAATTTGTAGGTCACGAGGTAAGCATCGTATTGAAGATGGCTGTGGGCAACCGTCGCAAGTGGAAAGGTGTTATCCACTCTGTTGATGGTGAAACTATTCTGGTTACCGTTGAAGGTAATGAAGAAGAATTTGCACTTAGCAACATCTCAAAAGCTAACCTGATCCCTAAATTTTAATTAAAGTCTCAGAGGCTATTTAAAATGAGTAAAGAAATTTTAGCGGTAGTAGAAGCGGTATCGAACGAGAAAGCGGTACCTCGTGAACGTATCTTTGAAGCCCTTGAAATTGCTCTAGCGACTTCGACTAAGAAGAAGCATGAAATGGAAATCGACGTTCGCGTTGAAATCGACCGTAAAACGGGTGAGTTTGAAACTTTCCGCCGTTGGTTGATCGTTGAAGACGTTGAGAACCCAACAAAAGAGATCTCTCTTGACGCGGCTAAGTTCGAGAATGAAGAACTAGAACTTGGTGACTTCGTTGAAGATGACATCGAGTCAGTAACGTTTGACCGTATTACGACTCAAACTGCTAAGCAAGTTATCGTACAAAAAGTACGTGAAGCTGAGCGTGCACAAATCGTAGAACAGTTCATCGATAACGAAGGTGAGCTGGTAACAGGTGTGGTTAAGAAAGTTAACCGTGAAACTGTTGTTCTAGATTTAGGCAACAACGCTGAAGCTGTTATCCTACGTGATGACCAGCTTCCTCGTGAAAACTTCCGTCCAGGTGACCGTGTTCGTGGTCTTCTGTACAAAGTTGCTCCTGAAGCACGTGGCTTCCAGCTGTTCATCACTCGCTCTAAGCCAGAGATGCTAGCAGAACTATTCCGTGTAGAAGTTCCTGAAATCGCTGAAGAGATCATTGAGCTTAAAGGCGCAGCTCGCGATCCAGGTTCTCGCGCTAAGATCGCAGTGAAAACAAATGACAAGCGTATTGACCCTGTTGGTGCGTGTGTTGGTATGCGTGGTGCACGCGTACAAGCGGTATCTGGTGAGCTTGGTGGTGAGCGTATCGATATCGTTCTTTGGGATGATAACCCAGCTCAATTTGTTATCAATGCAATGGCTCCAGCTGATGTTGCATCAATCATCGTTGATGAAGATGCGAACTCAATGGATATTGCCGTTGAAGCAGATAACCTAGCACAAGCTATCGGCCGTAACGGTCAAAACGTACGTCTTGCATCTCAACTAACTGGTTGGGAACTAAACGTAATGACAGTTGAAGACCTTCACAAGAAACACGCTGAAGAGTCTCAAGCTGCAATTGAAGGCTTCATGAAGCACCTAGACATCGAAGAAGACTTTGCTCAACTGCTTGTTGAAGAAGGCTTCTCTACTCTAGAAGAAGTGGCTTACGTGCCAGTAAACGAGCTTCTTGAAGTTGATGGTCTAGATGAAGACCTAGTAGAAGAACTACGTAGTCGTGCTAAGAATGCACTAACCACTCTTGCTCTTGCACAAGAAGAGTCTTTCGATGGCGTTGAGCCAGCAGAAGACCTACTTGCTCTTGAAGGTCTAGAGCGTGAGATGGCATTCAAACTGGCAGCTAAAGGTGTAGCAACACTAGAAGACCTAGCTGATCAGGGTATTGATGATATCGAAGGTATTGAAGGTCTAACCGAAGAACGTGCGGGTGAGCTAATCATGGCAGCTCGTAATATCTGTTGGTTCGGCGAAGACGCATAATTTTCAGCAAGGAGGAAGCGGCATGACACAAATTACTGTTAAAGCACTGAGTGAAGAAATTGGAACTCCAGTGGACCGCTTGATCGAACAACTTGCTGATGCTGGTATGAAAAAAGCGAGTAGTGATCAAGTATCTGATGAAGAAAAGCAGACGCTTTTGACTCACCTTAAAAAAGAGCACGGCGACACTTCAGGTGAAGCTGAGCCAACTCGCTTAACTCTACAGCGTAAAACTCGCAGTACACTAAGCGTGAATGCAGGTGGCGGCAAGAGTAAGGATGTTCAAGTAGAAGTACGTAAGAAGCGAACTTACGTGAAGCGCAGCACTATCGAAGACGAAGCAAAACGCGAAGCTGATGAAGCAGCGAAACGTGAAGCGGAAGAGCTTGCGAAACGTGAAGCTGAGGAAGCAGCGAAACGTGAAGCTGCAGAGAAAGCACAACGCGAAGCCGATGAGAAAGCGAAGCGAGAAGCGGATGCAAAACGCGAAGCTGAAGATAAGGCAAAACGCGCACAAGCTGATAAGGCTAAGAAAGACATGAATGCAAAAAATGCAGAAGTGAATACTCAAGCGAAGAAAGAAGCTGACGAACTAAAACGTCGTCAGGAAGAAGAAGCACAGCGTAAAGCTGAACAAGAAGCTGAAAAGCTTGTTGAAGAAGCACGTAAGCTAGCGGAAGAAAACGAAGTTCGCTGGACTGAAGCTGAGCAGAAGAAGAAAGAGCTAGAAAACTCTGACTACCACGTAACGACGTCTACTTACGCTCGTGAAGCTGAAGATGCAGCTGACCGTAAAGAAGAAGGCGGCCGTCGTAAGAAGAAGAAAAAAGCTTCTAACAATGATGACCAGAACCGTGGTGGCCGTAACCAACGTGGTGGCAAAGGCCGCAACAAAGGTAAACTGGCTAAGCCTGCATCAATGCAGCAAGGTTTTGATAAGACAGCAACCGTTGCTAAAGCTGACGTTGTAATCGGCGAGACAATCGTTGTTTCTGAACTTGCTAGCAAGATGTCTGTTAAAGGCACAGAAGTCATCAAAGTAATGATGAAGATGGGCGCAATGGCGACTATCAACCAGGTAATTGACCAAGAAACAGCACAGCTAGTTGCTGAAGAAATGGGTCACAAAGTTATCCTGCGTAAAGAAAACGAACTAGAAGAAGCGGTACTAAGCGATCGTGACAACAACGCTGAGTCTGTTCCTCGCGCTCCAGTTGTTACTATCATGGGTCACGTTGACCACGGTAAAACTTCTACACTTGACTACATCCGTAAAGCACACGTTGCTTCAGGTGAAGCGGGCGGTATTACACAGCACATCGGTGCATACCACGTTGAAACTGAAAACGGCATGATCACGTTCCTTGATACTCCTGGACACGCGGCGTTTACAGCTATGCGTGCTCGTGGTGCTCAAGCGACAGATATCGTTGTTCTTGTTGTAGCTGCAGACGATGGCGTAATGCCACAAACAATCGAAGCGATCCAGCACGCGAAAGCGGCAGGTGTTCCTCTGATTGTTGCAGTAAACAAGATCGATAAAGAAGATGCGAACCCAGATAACGTTAAGAATGAGCTTGCTCAGTACGACGTTATTCCTGAGGAGTGGGGCGGTGAGAACATGTTTGTTCACATCTCTGCGAAACAGGGTACGAACATCGAAGGCCTACTAGAAACTATCCTTCTACAATCTGAAGTTCTTGAGCTTACAGCGGTAGAAGAAGGCATGGCGTCTGGTGTTGTTGTTGAATCTCGCCTAGATAAAGGTCGTGGTCCAGTTGCAACGGTACTAGTTCAGTCTGGTACTCTTAACAAGGGCGATATCGTTCTTTGTGGTCAAGAGTACGGCCGTGTTCGTGCAATGCGCGACGAGAACGGCCAAGAAGTTACTTCTGCAGGCCCATCTATTCCAGTAGAGATCCTAGGTCTTTCAGGCGTACCAGCTTCTGGTGATGAAGCAACTGTAGTACGTGATGAGCGTAAAGCACGTGAAGTAGCGAACTACCGTCAAGGTAAATTCCGCGATGTTAAACTAGCACGTCAACAGAAAGCGAAACTTGAGAACATGTTCTCTAACATGGCTGCTGGTGAAGTTGCTGAGCTTAATGTTGTACTTAAAGCAGACGTTCAGGGTTCTGTAGAAGCAATCGCTGACTCTCTACTGAAACTGTCTACTGACGAAGTTAAAGTGAACATTGTAGGTTCTGGTGTTGGTGGTATTACGGAAACTGATGCAGTACTAGCAGCAGCTTCTAACGCTATCATTCTAGGCTTCAACGTACGTGCTGATGCAACTGCTCGTCGTACTGTTGAGAACGAGAACCTAGACCTACGTTACTACTCAATCATTTACCAATTGATTGACGAAGTGAAACAAGCAATGGGCGGTATGCTTGCTCCAGAATTCAAGCAAGAGATCATTGGTCTTGCTGAAGTACGTGACGTATTTAAGTCACCTAAACTGGGCGCAATCGCTGGTTGTATGGTTACTGAAGGTCTAATTAAGCGTAACAACCCAATCCGTGTTCTACGTGATAACGTTGTTATCTACGAAGGTGAACTAGAGTCACTTCGTCGCTTTAAAGATGATGTTCAAGAAGTTAAGAACGGCTACGAATGTGGTATCGGCGTTAAGAACTACAATGATGTTCGCGTTGGTGACCAAATCGAAGTATTCGAAATCGTTGAAGTTAAACGTACTCTTGACTAATTGACTATAATTACTGCTTAGTCCTTGATGAATAAGCAGTAATTGGTTGTTGAATACGCCATGGGGGGCTGGTTACGACCATCCCCCCATTCTTTCTAATAAGAGAAAAGATATGTCAAAAGAATTTAGCCGCACGCAGCGTGTTGCACAGCAGCTGCAAAAAGAACTTGCGATGATCCTTCAGCGCGAAGTTCGTGATTCTCGTCTAGGCATGGTGACCATTTCTGATGTAGAAGTGTCTCGTGACCTAGCATACGCAAAAGTATTTGTTACTTTCCTGTGTGTTGGTGAGCAAACGCCAGAGTCTTGCCTTGAAGCATTACGTGAGCACGAAGTTCACATTCGTATGATGCTAGGCAAGCGTATCCGTCTGCGCCTAACTCCAGAAGTTCGTTTCCACTACGACAACACACTTGTAGAAGGTATGCGCATGTCAAACCTAGTGTCTGAAGTCGTTAGCGAAGACAAGCGCAAGCAACACGATTCAGGTCGTGAAGACGAACAGGCAGGTGAAGAGTAATGGCTCGTCGTCGTAAAGGTCGTCCAATTAATGGTGTTGTCCTTCTGGATAAACCAACAGGCATTTCATCCAATGATGCACTGCAAAAAGTGAAGCGAATTTACTTTGCAGAAAAAGCAGGTCATACCGGTGCTCTGGATCCCCTAGCGACAGGTATGCTGCCAATCTGCCTTGGTGAAGCTACTAAGTTTTCTCAATTCTTGTTGGATTCAGACAAGCGTTACCGAGTGATTGCTAAGCTAGGTGAGCGTACTGATACGTCAGACTCTGATGGTGAAGTAGTAGAAACTCGTCCAGTTGATGTTTCTTTAGAGAAGCTCGAAGCATGCATTGATAAGTTCCGTGGTGAATCTGACCAAGTTCCTTCAATGTTCTCTGCATTGAAATATCAAGGCAAGCCGCTTTACGAATATGCACGTAAAGGTATTGAAGTACCTCGTGAGTCACGCAAAATTACCGTGTACGAAATCGTTCTTCACCGTTTTGAAGGTGATGAAGTTGAGATGGAAGTACATTGTTCAAAAGGGACTTACATCCGTACTATTGTTGATGATCTTGGCGAAATGCTAGGTTGTGGCGCACACGTGACGATGCTTCGTCGTACTGGTGTAGCGAAATACCCATACGAGAAGATGGTGACGCTTGAGCAGCTCAACGAACTATTAGAGCAGGCGCATCGTGATGAAGTGGCACCAAAAGAGCTGCTTGACCCATTGTTGCTACCTATGGACACGGCAGTAGAGGATTTACCTGAAGTAAATCTGAATGCTGAGCTGACTAATTTGGTTCAGCACGGTATGCCAGTTCAAATATTGGGTGCACCAGAAGGGACACCGCTTCGTATGACCTCAGGTGAAGAGAAGCTCTTTATCGGTGTTGCTGAAGTTAATGCCGATGGCAAGGTTGCGCCTAAGCGTCTTGTTGTTTTCCGCGAAGAAGTGGAAGCAGAGTAATTTCACTCAGCAATGATAAAAACCGAAGCATGTGCTTCGGTTTTTTTGTATCCAGTAAACGGTTATTTAATTAGATTATCCGCTTTGAGTAGTGCTCTTAACTCGTCGGCTCGTTTGCGGTTCACGCCAAAATCCGAGTACCCGACACGAGACTCAGAACGAACGAGCAATTGATCCCCTTCGATTTTTAACTCTAAGTCATCCACGAAACGCATAATCTTTGAGGTGCATTCAATGCGCAGATATCCTTCTTCTTTAACGGCCGTTTTTGCACCTGATAACTTCAATGCTGATTGTTCAATCGCGTCAATATTGGCATCCGTTGTAATGGTGAAAGGAGCCAATTGGTACTGTTCACGACTGTCTTGAGTGGATACACAGTTGGGCTTATCACCACATGGTGATGCAGTACGATCCGTCATTGTTTGGACTCCTTGGCTACAAGCGGTTAAACCCAACACGGTGAGCGAGAGGAGAGCGACTTTCTTCATGCTGAATTCCTATTTTTTATTTTGAGCTAATTATATGTAGAGAAAGAAAAAAGGATCCATAAATAGGACCCTTTTGTGACATTGATTGAGCATTCAGACTGAATTAAACCTCTAGGTAATCAAGAATCCCTTCGGCAGCTTTACGCCCTTCATCGATGGCGGTCACCACAAGATCTGATCCTCTTACTGCGTCGCCGCCAGCGAAAATCTTCTCATTGGTTGTTTGGAACATAAACTCTTGATCGGATGGAGCGGTAATGCGACCCCATTGGTCGAACTCAACTCCATAAGGCTCAAGCCAGCTCATTTGATGCGGTTGGAAGCCAAATGCCATGATGACGGCATCGGCCTCGAGGACATGCTCACTACCTTCAACGGGTTCTGGGCGACGGCGTCCTGCTTCGTCAGGTTCTCCAAGGGCAGTCTTAACCACTTTAACCCCCGATACTTTACCTGAGCTGTCTAACTCAAGACCAAGAGGCTGTAGGTTGAACATAAAGTTAACCCCTTCCTCCTTGGCATTTTTTACTTCGCGGCGTGAGCCCGGCATATTCGCTTCATCACGGCGATAGGCACAAATAACATGGTCGGCGTTTTGGCGAATAGAAGTACGAACACAGTCCATTGCGGTATCGCCACCACCAAGAACGACAACCTTTTTGCCTTTCATATCGATGAACGGTTTATCATCTTCAAGATCCATTACCTTGTATGTATTGGAAATCAAAAATGGTAGTGCATCATAAACGCCCGGCGCATCTTCATTTTCTAGACCTGCACGCATATTTTTGTAAGTACCAACACCAAGGAAGACAGCGTCATAGTCATCAACAAGCTGTTGCATTGGAATGTCCTTACCCACTTCAATATTGAGTTGGAATTCAACCCCCATCTCTGTGAAGACTCTTCGGCGATTTTCCATGACGCCTTTTTCCAGTTTGAATGACGGAATACCAAAAGTGAGGAGGCCACCAATTTCTGGGTAACGGTCAAACACCACAGGTTTAACCCCGTTGCGCACTAGAATGTCAGCTGCTGCTAAACCGGCGGGGCCAGCTCCAATGATCGCGACCTTCTTATCCGTCCATTCGACTTTCGACATGTCTGGCTTCCAGCCCATCTCGAATGCTTTGTCGGTAATGTATTTTTCGATATTACCAATGGTCACTGCACCGAAGTCGTCATTGAGCGTGCACGAACCTTCACAAAGTCGGTCTTGGGGACAAACGCGCCCACACACTTCAGGCAAACTGTTGGTTTGGTGTGAGAGTTCAACCGCTTCAATAATTCGTCCTTCGTTGGCCAGTTTTAACCATTGAGGGATATAATTGTGTACTGGGCATTTCCATTCACAGTACGGGTTACCACAATCTAGGCAACGGTCAGCCTGAGCGGTTGCCTGTTGCTTAGTAAAGGGCTCGTAGATCTCAACAAATTCAATCTTACGAATCTTGATCGGTTTCTTTGCAGGGTCGACGCGTTGAACATCAATAAATTGGTATACGTTCTGGCTCATGATCTTACATCCTCCATGATTTATTGGGCTTGAACGCGCAGTTCTGCGGCGCTGCGACTTTGGTGACCAAGCAGAGTATTCAGATCTGCAGCTTTTGGTTTCACCAAGTAGAACTTTGGAATCCATTCATCAAAGTTCGCCAAAATATCTTCAGCATGTACTGAGCCTGTCTCCTCGAGATGCTCTGCGATTAATCCGCGCAGGTGTTCTTGATGGATGTAGAGATCTGACAGTGAAACGGCTTCGACTGACTCTTCATTGACACGGCCTTGGAAGTCATCATTCTTGTCCAGAACGTAGGCAAAACCACCAGTCATACCGGCACCGAAGTTTACGCCAGTTGCACCAAGAATAGCGACAATACCACCCGTCATGTATTCACAGGCATTATCACCAGCGCCTTCAATGACTGCGATAGTCCCCGAATTACGAACGCCAAAACGCTCACCAGCTGTACCCGCTGCAAATAATTTGCCTCCAGTCGCGCCATATAGGCAGGTATTACCTATGATGGTTGCTTCGTTACACTTAAACGCCGTGCCTTGGTGAGGTTTGATGACCAGCTTTCCGCCTGCCATGCCTTTACCAACATAGTCGTTGGCGTCGCCTGTTAGGTAGAGCTCGACACCACCGGCATTCCATACTCCGAAGGATTGACCGGCCGTACCATCAAGATGAAGTTTGATAGGGTGAGCTGCCATGCCTTGATTGCCATAACGCTTTGCAATTTCACCAGACAAGCGAGCACCAATCGATCTATCGGTGTTGATCACGTTGTAGAAGAAGTCTGCTGACTGTTTTGCTTCTACGGCGCTCAATGCATCTTCGATAATCTTTTGGTTTAGTTCGGCCTTATCAAACGGTGCGTTTGGCTCCGTCCAATACAAAGGATGATTTTGCGGTGATACAGGAGCT
This sequence comes from Vibrio sp. RE86, assembly GCF_013114545.1. Taxonomy (GTDB): domain Bacteria; phylum Pseudomonadota; class Gammaproteobacteria; order Enterobacterales; family Vibrionaceae; genus Vibrio. Next base: position 43,605 of record NZ_VTXI01000012.1, read on the forward strand.
TCCAGAATGCCCGATAAATCGAGTTTGCTCTGTTTCGCTGTCAGGCCTTCAACTGCTTCAAGTAGGTCGGTGCGGCCAATTAGGTCTGTGAGCTTTTCTACACCAAGCTGAGCCAGCAACTCACGCACTTCATCAGCGAGACCGACGAAGTAGTTTATGACCATTTCAGGTAAGCCTTTGAAGTACTCTTTACGCAGTGTTTCGTCTTGGGTCGCAACACCAGTCGCACAGTTGTTCAAGTGACAGATACGTAGGAATTTACATCCCATAGCCACCATAGGGGCCGTACCAAAGCCAAAGCTCTCAGCACCCAAAATAGCCGCCTTCACGACATCTAGGCCTGTTTTTAAGCCGCCATCGACTTGCAGACGAATTTTATGACGAAGTCCATTCGCGACGAGTGCTTGCTGAGTTTCGGCTAACCCTAGTTCCCATGGGCTTCCTGCGTATTTCACGGATGTGAGAGGGCTAGCTGCAGTACCGCCATCATAGCCAGAGATAGTGATTAAATCGGCATACGCCTTAGCAACGCCAGTCGCGATGGTTCCTACACCAGGTTCAGAAACCAACTTAACGGAGACAAGTGCTTTTGGATTAACCTGCTTTAGATCGAAAATAAGCTGAGCTAAATCTTCAATCGAATAGATATCATGGTGTGGCGGTGGTGAAATGAGTGTCACCCCTTGCACCGAATATCGCAGCTTTGCGATTTCTGCTGTCACCTTATGTCCAGGTAATTGACCACCTTCGCCAGGTTTCGCACCTTGGGCGACTTTAATCTGCAATACATCAGCATTGGTTAGATAGTGTGGCGTGACACCAAAGCGGCCAGACGCGATCTGTTTGATACGAGAGTTACGTTCAGTACCGAAGCGGCGAGGATCTTCACCACCTTCACCTGAGTTCGAGTATCCCCCAAGACGATTCATCGCAGTCGCAAGTGCTTCGTGAGCTTCTGGACTCAGGGCACCGATAGACATGGCTGCCGAGTCAAAACGTTTGAATAGCTCAGTGCTTGGCTCAATCTTTTCAAGCGGCAGTGGGTTGTCTGACTTTTTCAACTTCATCAGGTCGCGTAGCATAGCTGCGGGGCGTTCGTTCACCTGTTTGGCAAAGCTCTTATAATCTGAAGATTCCCCTGATTTCACTGCTTGTTGCAGTGTGCCGACCACGTCAGGGTTATAGGCATGGTATTCGCCACCGTGAACATATTTAAGCAAACCACCGTGTTCGATTGGCTTGCGTTTTGCCCAAGCTTTACGGGAAAGGTTATAGATGTCCTGTTCAAAGTCTTCAAAGTTGGCGCCTTGAATACGAGTTGTGACACCGCTAAAACACAGGTCAACCACATCTTGGCTCAGACCGACAGCCTCAAACAGCTGAGAACAACGGTAAGAAGCAATCGTCGATATGCCCATTTTAGACATGATCTTGTAGAGGCCTTTATTGATGCCGTATTGATAGTTTTGCATCACTTCACGGTAGCTCTTTTCAATCGCACCATCGTCAATGACTTTACCTAGAGCCTCATAGGCAAGGTACGGATACACCGCCGTTGCACCAAATCCAAGTAGTACAGCAAACTGATGAGGGTCACGAACACTACCAGTTTCAGCGATAATGTTGGCATCACAGCGAAGGTTTGCCTCAATTAAGCGACGTTGAACCGCACCAACAGCCATTGCTGCAGGAATCGGTAACAGCCCTTTAGTTAAACTCTTGTCTGACAGAACAACAAGGACGGTACCATCTTGAACGGCCGCTACTGCTTGCTCGCAGAGATCTTGAATGGCTTTTTCTAGATCTTTTTCGTCTGGATCATAGTTAATATCGATGATTGTGCTGCGGTAATGTTCATCATTGAGACCGAGTAGTTGCTGCATATCAGAATAAAGCAATACAGGAGAACCAAATGTAACTCGGTGAGCGTGACCATCTGTTTCGCAGAAAACATTCATCTCTTGACCAATGCTGGTCGCCAAAGACATGACATGCTTCTCACGAAGTGGATCAATTGGCGGGTTGGTTACCTGTGCAAACTTCTGACGGAAGTAATCAGTGACTAAACGTTCTTTTGAGGACAGAACAGCCATTGGCGTGTCATCACCCATTGAGCCGACAGCTTCTTGGCCCATATCGCCAAGCACACGTAGAACTTGATCGACCTCTTCGTTGCTCATTGCAAACTGCTTTTGATACGTTTTGAGCTGGTCGTTATCAAAGCTTCGCTGACCAACTTGATCGTCAGGCAGTTCTGAAAATGGTGTGAGCTTATGGACGTTGTTTTCCATCCATTCACGATAGGGGTGGCGACCTTTTAGGTCATTATCAATTTCACTTGATTGCCACAGCTTGCCTCTGCGGGTATCAACAACAAGTAACTCACCAGGACCAACACGACCTTTCTCAGCAACTTCGTCAGGAGCGTAATCCCAGATGCCGACTTCGGAAGCTAGGGTAATCAGTTTATCTTTGGTAATGACATAGCGAGCAGGGCGCAGACCATTTCGGTCTAGGTTACAGGCAGCGTAGCGTCCATCGGATAAAACGATGCCTGCCGGGCCATCCCATGGCTCCATGTGCTTAGAGTTAAAGTCATAGAAAGCACGAAGATCTGGATCCATATCTGGGTGATTTTGCCATGCTGGTGGCACAAGCATTCGCATCGCTCGGAATACATCCATACCGCCAGCTAAGAATAGATCAAGCATATTATCTAGGCTTGATGAGTCTGATCCTGTTTCATTAACAAACGGTGCTGCGGTATGAAGATCCGGCAGTAAAGGCGAAGAAAACTTGTAAGCGCGGGCGCGAGCCCATTGACGGTTACCTTCGATCGTATTGATCTCACCATTGTGTGCTAAGTAACGGAAAGGCTGAGCAAGTGGCCAGCGTGGTTGAGTGTTGGTTGAGAAACGCTGGTGGAACAGGCAGATCGATGACTCCATGCGAAGATCGGCAAGATCTAAGTAAAATCTTGGTAGATCGGCGGGCATACATAAGCCCTTATAAACCATTACTTGGGTCGACAAGCTACAGATATAGAATTCGCTATCATCAACAATCTGTTTCTCGATACGGCGACGGGCAATATAAAGCCTACGCTCGATATCGCGCTCACGCCAACCGGCAGGCGCAGAGATAAACACTTGTTGAATATTAGGTAGTGAGTCAGCGGCAATGGGGCCAAGAACCGCGGAGTTGGTTGGCACTTCACGCCAGCCAGAAACAGTGAGAGTCTCTTTAGCAAGTTCTTGGTTTATAATATCTTTCGCGGCTTGAGCTTTGATTGGATCTTGGTTGAAAAAGACCATTCCGATGGCGTACTGTTTGCCAAGGTTAAAGCCATTTTCTTCTGCGATTAGCCGCAGATAAGAGTCTGGTTTTTGTAGCAACAAGCCACAACCATCACCTGTTTTACCGTCTGCAGCGATACCGCCGCGGTGGGTCATTCGGTCGAGTGCCGAAATAGCGGTACGTACTAATTTGTGGCTTGGTTCGCCTTCCATGTGTGCAATCAAGCCAAATCCACAGTTATCTTTTTCAAGATTTGGATCATATAGAGCCATTGCAATTCTCCCTTTGCTTCACCTGCCTTCCCGACAGAACTACCAACATTAAAAGGGTTGGTATATATGACTAACTATGCGTTCTAATTGTTATATATAGAATATATATGCATTAAATATCTTTAAGATATTTAACAAAACTCGAGAAAATCATTTTCATCGACTTCACAACGTATAGGTTGTTGTGAAAAAGGTCAAGTTCTTGGTGGAAAATCATGTCAATGTGCGATTTACCACGTAATAAGCTGTAATTATTTATATAATTCAGAAGGTTAAGATTGTTATTGTTACATTTTTGCAACAAGTGGTGTTTTGAGGAAATAAAAAAGACCAGCACAATGTGCTGGTCAAGTTGGAAAGTTTGGAAGGAATGATTATTTTTGCTTAGCCACCTAGAATCAACTGATGAAATTAACTCAGTGGCTAGGCGTTATGCTGAAAGCATTAGTGAATCTGCTTTCGCTTCTAGGTTTGAATTACCCATTAGGTAATCGTCGATAGCAATCGCACACTCACGACCTTCGTTGATACAACGTACAACCAAAGATTGGCCAGTACGCATATCACCTGCTGCAAACACACCTTTTTGGTTCGTTGCAAAGCCGTCAGTCGCAACGTTTCCACGATCATCCAGTTTGATATCCAGTTGAGCAAGTACACCTGTTGGTTCTGGGTGTAAGAAGCCCATCGCTAGGAATGCCATATCACATGGGATAACACGCTCAGAATTCGCAACCTCTTCAAAAGTAGGGCGCTCACCTGGTGCTGCATCTTTCCATACGATATCAGCAATGCGTAGACCTGTTACTTGACCTTCATCGTTACCAATGAACTCTTTAGTCAGGATGTTCCAATGACGATCACAACCTTCTTCGTGAGAAGTGGTTGTCTTCATGATCATTGGGTATTGAGGCCAAGGCATGTTTGCTGGGCGTTTCTCTGGTGGGATCGGCATGATCTCAACCTGAGTAACACTTGCTGCTTTATGACGGTTAGATGTACCAACACAGTCAGAGCCAGTATCACCACCACCGATCACCACAACATGTTTGTCTTTCGCGTGAATTTCTTCAGCTTTAAGATCCAAGTCGTTTGCGCGGCGGTTGTTTTGACCTAGGAATTCCATTGCGAAGTGAACGCCTTTCAGTTCACGACCTGGAACAGGAAGGTCGCGTGGAACCGTTGAACCACCTGTTAGCAGTACAACATCGAACTCTTGACGAAGCTGCTGTGCATTCACGTCTACGCCGATGTGTTGATTTACTTTGAACTCAACGCCCGCATCAGCCATTAGGTTGATCTTACGATCAATCACGTCCATACCCAGTTTGAAGTCTGGAATGCCGAAGCGCAGTAGACCGCCAACTTTCTCATCACGCTCAAATACCGTCACTGAGTGACCAGCACTGTTTAGCTGCTCTGCCGCGGCAAGACCTGCAGGGCCAGAACCGATGATCGCAATAGTTTTACCTGTACGAGAACGAGGTGTTTTAGGCTTTGCGTACCCTTCACGGTACGCAGTTTCTACAATTGTTTTCTCGATGTTACAGATAGTGATTGGGTCTTGGTTGATACCCAGTACACATGCGCTCTCACAAGGAGAAGGGCACACTCGACCAGTGAATTCAGGAAAGTTGTTGGTTGAGCTTAGAATGTTCCAAGCTTCTTCCCAACTGTCACGGTAAACCGCGTCGTTAAATTCTGGGATGATGTTACCAATCGGACAACCGCTGTGACAGAAAGGAACACCACAGTCCATACAACGAGAAGCCTGAGTATTGATCTTGTCACCAAACTCTTCGTTCAGAACGAATTCTTTGTTGTCTTCAATACGAACCGAAGGGTCGAGCTTCTTTGGAAGCTCGCGACCATGTTCTAAAAATCCAGTAGGCTTACCCATTATACTGCCTCCACTTGTTCCGTTTGTGCTTGCTCTGCTTCAGCCTTACGCTTTTGAAGTACCGCCTTGTAATCACGTGGCATTACCTTAACCATGGTTTCTAGGCTTGCTTCAAAGTTGTCTAGGAAAGACTGAGCAACTTCACTTCCTGTGAATTGAACTTGCTTAGTTAGCATCTCTTTCAGTAGTTCGCGATCTTCCGCTTCGATTGGATCTAGGTCTACCAATTCAGGGTTTAGCTTGGTTTCGAAGTCGCCTGACTTATCCCAAACGTAAGCCACACCGCCACTCATACCAGCTGCAAAGTTGCGACCTGTCGAGCCAAGGATTACTGCAACACCACCTGTCATGTATTCACAACCGTGGTCACCCACACCCTCAACAACCACTTTCGCGCCTGAGTTACGTACACAGAAACGCTCACCCGCCATACCACGAATGTAAGACTCACCCGATGTAGCACCGTAGAAACATACGTTACCAACAACGATGTTGTCTTCAGCGACGATGTCAGATTTCGCGTCTGGGTAAAGTACTAACGTACCGCCAGATAGGCCCTTACCCCAGTAATCGTTCGCGTCGCCTTCTACTTCGAACTTCACGCCCTTAGCTAGGAATGCACCGAATGATTGACCAGCAGAACCGTTGAACTTCACATTCATTGGCTGTGGTAGACCAGCGTCTTTGTAAACCTTGGAGATTTCGTTCGACAGCATGGTACCTGCAGAGCGGTCCGTGTTGATGATAGGGAATTCAGCATTCACTGCTTCACCTTTTTCAAGTGCTGGGATAGCCGCTTGAATCAACTTACGGTCTAGAACTTCTTCTAGGTTGTGGTTTTGTTGTGTTTGGTTGTACACGCCATCTTCTTCACGAGCTTGCTCGATATGAAGCACTGGAGAAAGATCTAGGTTCTTGTACTTCCAGTGGCCGATGTCATCACGAACTTTCAGTTTGTGTGATTGACCTACCATCTCATCGATAGTGCGGTAACCAAGTTCAGCCATCACTTCACGTAGGCCTTCAGCCATGTATTGGAAGAATGTCACTACGTCTTCTACCCGGCCATCGAAGCGCTCACGTAGTGTCTTGTTCTGTGTTGCGATACCAACAGGACAGGTGTTCTTGTGACACTTACGCATCATGATACAGCCTTCAACAACCAGTGCTGCTGTTGCTACGCCCCACTCTTCTGCACCTAGCAGTGTTGCTACTGCAAGGTCACGAGGTGTCTTCATCTGACCATCAGATTGAACCACGATACGGTTACGTAGGCCGTTCTTGATCAGTGTCTGGTGCGTTTCTGCTAGACCCAGTTCCCAAGGTAGACCAGTGTGACGGATAGACGACATTGGTGATGCACCTGTACCGCCATCAAAACCTGCGATAAGAACTACGTCAGCTTTCGCCTTAGCAACACCTGATGCGATGGTACCTACACCAGCTTCCGATACTAGTTTCACGTTGACGCGACCAGCACGGTTTGCGTTCTTCAAGTCGTAGATTAGCTGAGCCAAATCTTCAATTGAGTAGATATCGTGGTGTGGTGGTGGCGAGATTAGACCTACGCCCGGAGTCGAGTGACGAGTTGCACCGATCCAGTCATCAACCTTATCACCTGGTAGCTGACCACCTTCACCTGGTTTCGCGCCTTGAGCCATCTTGATTTGTAGCTCATCTGCGTTAGTTAGGTAGTAAGACGTCACACCAAAGCGGCCTGAAGCAACCTGTTTGATTGCAGAGCGCTCCCAATCGCCGTTCTCTTTACGCTCGAAACGAGTTGGGTCTTCACCACCTTCACCAGAGTTAGACTTCGCGCCAATGCGGTTCATCGCTACTGCTAGTGTTGAGTGTGCTTCGTAAGAGATCGAACCGAATGACATTGCACCTGTTGCGAAACGCTTCAGGATGTTCTCGATTGGCTCTACTTCTTCTAGCGGGATTGAACCTGCTGGGTTCTTAACAAAATCTAGCTGGCTACGCAGTGTTGCTGCGTTATCGCCTTGGTCGTCAACCGCTTTCGCGTATTTCTTGAACTGAGCGTAGTCTTTGTTACGTGTAGACTCTTGTAGTAGTGAAATAGTCTCAGGGTTAAACAGGTGTTTCTCACCACGCTGTTTCCACTGGTAAACACCACCCACATCTAGAACTTGTACTGGGATTTCACGAGTTGGGTAACCAATGCGGTGACGTACAAGCACTTCTTTCGCGATATCGTCGATCGTTAGACCTTGGATACGTGAAACTGTACCAGTGAAGTATTTATCAACTACTGATTTGCTGATACCCAGTGCTTCAAAGATCTGTGCACCGTGGTAAGACTGCAGTGTTGAGATACCCATCTTCGAGAAGATTTTTAATAGACCACCGTTGATAGACTTACGGTAGTTCTCGAATAGCTCACGAATATCTGTGTTTGGATCCAGCTTCTTAGTACGCTGTAGCTCAACCATAGTTTCGATAACTAGGTATGGGTTAACTGCGTTTGCACCGTAACCGACTAGTGTTGCAAAGTGGTGTGTTTCACGTGCATCACCTGTCTCAACCACAATGTCACACTTCGCACGTAGACCCTTACGGATTAGGTGGTGGTGAACTGCGCCAACCGCCAGCATTGCTGGGATAGCTGCGTGGTTAGAGTTCACAGCGCGGTCAGTTAGAAGGATGATTGAGTAACCGTCGATTACCGCATCTTCTGCATACTGACAGATACGCTTAAGTGCACGCTCTAGCTTGCCTTCGTCTTCATTTGCTTGGAATACGATGTCTAGCGTCTTCGCTTGAAGGTGCTCGTTATCGATAGCACGTAGTTTTTCTAGCTCAGAGTTAGAAAGAACTGGCGACTCAAGCTCTACTTTTTGACAGTGTTCTGGAGACTCAGCAAGAAGGTTCTGATCTTTACCTAGGTAAGTGTTCAGAGACATAACCATACGTTCACGAATCGGGTCGATAGGCGGGTTAGTTACCTGAGCAAACAGCTGTTTAAAGTAGTTTGATAGATGTTGTGACTGGTGCGAAAGAATCGCTAGTGGCCAGTCGGCACCCATTGCAGAAAGTGGCTCTTTGCCGTCTTTCGCCATAGGTACGATGATCTCGTTAACTTCTTCTGAGCTGACACCAAACGCTTGCTGCTTGTGCAGTAGCTTCTCTGGTGAAGGCTGGCTGAATTCGTTGCTCGCATCTGGCAGCTTTTTCAGGCTCAGTAGGTTCTCTTCAACCCACTTCTCGTAAGGCTGCGCTGATGCAATGCCATCTTTCACTTCTTCATCAGAAATGATGCGACCTTGCTCTAGGTCAGCGACGAAGATACGGCCTGGTTGTAGGCGACCGCGGAACTCAACGTTCTCTGGTTCGATTTCAACAACACCAGACTCTGAAGCCATGACTAGGAAGTCATCTTTGGTCACTGTGTAGCGAGAAGGACGTAGACCGTTACGGTCAAGCGTTGCACCTACTTGAACACCGTCTGTGAAACATACTGATGCTGGGCCATCCCATGGTTCCATTACGTTCGCGTGGTATTGGTAGAACGCACGACGAGTTGGATCCATGTTTTTGTTTTCTTGCCATGCTTCAGGGATCATCATCATCAACGCATGTGGCAGGCTGCGACCAGATAGAACTAGGAGCTCAAGTGCCATATCGAAGTTAGATGAATCTGAGCTGCCTTCCTGACAGATAGGAAGTAGCATGTCGATCTCAGCCTGAGTGAACAGGTCTGATTCGATGATCGCTTCACGGGCTTTCATCCAGTTCAGGTTACCGCGAACTGTGTTGATTTCACCGTTGTGAGCGATGTAACGGAAAGGCTGAGCTAGACGCCAACGCGGGAATGTATTGGTAGAGAAACGAGAGTGAACAAGCGCAAGGGCACTCACCATCGTTGGATTCTGTAGATCTAGGAAGTATTGCGGTACTTGCTCTGTTGTCAGCTGACCTTTGTAAACAACCGTCTTGTAAGACATAGAGTTGATGTAGAAGTCATCACCGATATTCGACACGCTTTCAAGACATACGCGAACTGTGTAGTTACGTAAGACGTAAAGTTTACGCTCTAGCTCTTCAGGGGTAATGCCTGGGCCACCAGAAATGAACACATGCTCAAATTGAGGTTCTGTGCTTAGAGGATCAGCACCAATCATCGAGTTGTCGGTTGGAAGAACGCGATAACCAATCACGTCTAGTTCAAGGCGCTTAGCGTTGCGCTCAAGAATGTCGCGACATTGTGCGCGTTTGTGTTCGTCTTTAGGGAAAAGTACAACACCAACACCGTACTTTTCAAAAGAAGGTAGCTTGATACCAAGCTGAACCGCTTCTTCTAAAAGAAACTCGTGGGGTTTTTGTAGCAAGATACCGGCACCGTCACCCGAGCAAGGGTCACACCCTTGACCGCCACGGTGTTCCATACGAGCAAGCATATCAAGTGCTTGCGTAATTACTTCGTGCGATTTGCGGTTTTTTAGGTGAGCAACAAAACCGATACCACAAGCGTCATGCTCCAGTTCTGGAGTATATAGACCTTGTGAACTTTGCTCTCTATCTACCATGGATACATCCTTCCAGTTCAAATAGGCGCAATGAGGCTAGTCGAAACTAGTTCTACGTCCTGTCCTTTATTTTTATGATTCGAAGTCTGCCTAGGGTGGCGACTTTGATTCCATTCCGTATCTCGCAGAAAAATATTGCGAGAAAAACAATCCTTGGTGTAATCCCGTTTTTATTTATCACAATCTAGTGATTTATATAGGTGGGAGTGGGAAAACACCGATAGTTTGCCGAGCTTCTATGTAATTAATTACACAAAAAACAGCAAAATCTGTAAGTATCCTACAATTTAGTTAGGCGGAAATGCAATCAAAACTCGATCTTGTTGCCCACTTTTTTCGTTGTTTAAATGAATAGTTTGTTTAACTTTTGCGTAACATTTGGCTTGAGGCACGTTATTTCTGCATGTTTATTGACTTTGGTTAACTTATCACCTGTTTGAAATCATTACATTTCATCCTCTTAATTTTTCAAAACTGTAATTAAATTACAAAGATCTTAATGAGAATTATTTCGATATTTGGCGGAAGGTAAAATGCAACTTCATGAACTCGTAAACACCATCGGACAAGACTTACAGCGTCGTTATGGCGAAAAAGTACATAAGCTTACGTTGCATGGTGGTTTTAGTTGCCCGAATCGAGATGGCACTATCGGCCGAGGTGGATGCACTTTTTGTAATGTGGCGTCATTTGCTGACGAAGAGGCTCAAGTTAAGAGTATTCATGAACAGTTAGTTGATAGGGCGGGGGAAATCGATCGTGCTAAAAAGTATCTCGCTTATTTTCAGGCTTACACCAGTACTTATGCAGAAGTCCAAGTGCTGAAAAATATGTATGAACAAGCACTAAAAGCGGCAGATATTGTCGGCTTATGTGTTGGTACTCGACCTGATTGTGTGCCTGATGCCGTGCTAGAACTGCTTTCTGGTTACGTAGAACAAGGTTATGAAATCTGGCTAGAACTAGGGCTTCAAACGGCTAATAATTCGACTTTGAAACGCATCAATCGTGGTCATGATTTTGAATGCTACGCTGAAATTACTCAGCGTGCACGCGCGCTTGGAATCAAAGTGTGTACTCACCTTATTGTCGGATTGCCTAAAGAGACTCATGAGGATAACGTGAACACCATGGAAAAAGTGATAGCGGTGGGGACTGATGGCATCAAGCTTCACGGACTGCATATTGTCGAAGGCAGTACCATGGCAAAAGCGTGGAGAGCAGGAAAACTTGAGGCGCCAGAGTTGGACGAGTACGTGTCGACGGCCAGTGAGTTGATTCGTATGACGCCACCAGAAGTGGTTTATCACCGCGTTTCATCGGCTGCACGTCGACCAACGCTGCTCGCGCCATTGTGGTGTGAGAACCGTTGGTTGGCGATGACGGAAATTGGGCGAACATTAAACAGAGATGGTGCTCAAGGAACGTCAATAGATCAACCGTTTATATATACTAAACCAATATTAAAGGCTGAATAGTAGTCAATAAACTGGTATCTTTTATAGTGTTATTTTGGCGCAGAATAAAGGTTCAGTACGGCAATGGAGCAAGTATTAGTTTGGTTGTGGGATACTTCTCATGGGCATGGTTTTGATCTTGTTATCATTATTCTTGCGATCATGGCGGTTGTCTATTGCTATGCACGTAACCAAGCACACCTAACTGAATTGGTCTTAAGCTCACCGAATGCTTTACTGATCGTGGATGGGGAGACCGGCAAGTTATTCAAAGCCAACCCCATTGCGAACCAAATATTAGGCGCTCGCAGGGTTGGTAAAAGCTATATGTTGCCTGACTTGGTGACACCGCAATTTATTCTATCCTTAGTGTCTCCATTTTCTGGAAACAGCTTTTCATCTCATGTTATCGACTGGCCTGTTACAGAGAGTCGCTCGATCAAGCTCGATGTCACTGGACGAAAGACCTTATTTCGTCGCCGAAAAGTATGGTTGCTCTATTTTTCGCCTCACCAAAAGCTTGAAGAAGAGTTAAGACAAGAGGTGCACTCTCTTTCTATGATCAAGAGTGCGTTCGACAACCTTTCTGAGCTAATTTTCATCAAAGACAAACAAGGTCAGATCGTCTCCAGTAACCGAGCATTCCAACGCTTTTGGCACAACAGAGAATCTGAGGGATCGGCTGATATTCAAGGCGTGGTGAAGGGACGAACCAGTACCCGACGTTGGACCGTGACGCCTGATGGTCGAAGTTGCTTACTTGAAAGTCACCAAAGTGTACTGATCTCTTCTGAAGGAGAGCGAATTGGTACGCTCGGTATTAGTCATGACGTGACCGATTGGCATGACATGCAGAAGAGCCTGCGTGACGAAATGGACAAGCGTAAAGATACCGAAGTGGCACTTGCTCAGCGTGATACCATCTTACAAAACATCCTTGAATCGAGCCCTGATTCTATCGGTATCTTCAATGAAAACATGGTGTATCAAGCGTGTAACCTACCTTTTGTTGCTGCACTAGGTATCTCTTCTGTTGATGAGTTGATAGGGAAGCGCCTACAAGATCTGTTGCCTAATGAGACCTATAGCCGCTTATCTGAAACTGATAATAAAGTGCTACATGAAGGAAAGTCCCTACGTTATATCGACCGTGTTGTGAGCAGCAATGGCCAATTCATTTGGTATGATGTCGTTAAATCACCATTTAGGGATCCTGCCTCTGGGACCAATGGTGTCTTGATCATGGCACGTGATGTCTCTGAACGTTATCTTGCTGAACAAAAGCTTGAAGAGGCCAATCAGGAGCTTGAGCGCTTGAGCTTTATTGATAGCCTGACTCAAATATCTAACCGTCGCCGTTTTGACGAGCAGTTAGATACATTGTGGCATGTGCATACTCGAGAAAAGCAGCCTCTCACCGTCATGTTATGTGATATCGATTACTTTAAAGGTTACAACGATTTCTATGGTCACCAGAGGGGCGATGAAGCATTGATCAAAGTGGCTCAGGTATTTAAGAAAGTGCTGCCTCGCTCAAGTGACTGTGTTGCCCGATACGGTGGTGAAGAGTTTGCTTTTATTTTGCCAAATACGACGGCTGAAGGTGCAAAAAAAGTTGCTGAGCGTATTCATCAAGGGATCGCTGAACTTGGCTTAGAGCATCACGTTTCTGAGATTTCTGAACGTTTGACAGCCAGTATTGGTCTGGTTGCTCTCACACCACAACCTTTGGATAATAGTGAATCCATCGTTGCTCTTGCTGATAGCGCGCTATACCAAGCGAAAGCAAATGGTCGCAACCAAACCTGTGTGCATCACACATCAGATAATTAGCGCCCTCCCATATGGGATTCTTTTCGCTGTGACAGGTGAAAACAGGTAATATGACAACTGATCTATTCAAGCTATTGTTTAGATTGGTTTTGCCTCTTGTTACCTTTCGGAGCTCTCGATGAAGCCGATAAAAAATCTCGCTCAGTACTATGTTGATTTGCTTGTTAAGCTGGGCATCCTACGTTTTTCCATTCTTTTGGCACTGGCCTTAGTCGCCCTTGCCGTTGTTGTGCAAGTTGGCATCACCTTGGTTCTCAGTGGTCACGTCGATGACATCGATATTGTTCGCTCCGTCTTTTTTGGTCTTCTCATTACGCCGTGGGCGGTGTACTTTTTATCCGTCGTCGTCGATCAACTTGAAGAGTCACGCCAACGTCTGTCGAAACTGGTCTCTAAGCTCAAAGATATGCGTTCACGAGACCAAGAGCTAAACAACAAACTCCAACAGAATATCGCGAAGCTAAATCAAGAGATCGAAGAGAGAATCAAGGCTGAAGAAGCACGCGAAGAGGCGATGCGTGATCTTGAAAACGAGGTCTATCAACGTGAAAAGACACAGGTAGAACTAGCTGAACGTACCGCTTTACTTCGCTCGTTTATTGATGCCTCCCCTGACCTTATCTACTATCGAAATGCAGAGGGTGTTTTCTCTGGCTGTAACCGTGCAATGGAAGAGCTCACGGGTAAAAAAGAGAGCCAGCTGGTGGGTTTGACGCCTTGGGATGTCTACAGCAAAGAAGTTGCTCAGCAAATTGTCGATACCGATGAAAAAGTCTTCTCTGACAACCAAGCTCTAACCTATGAGCAATGGTTGGAATATCCGGACGGACGTAAAAATTACTTTGAACTGCGTAAAGTGCCGTTTTACAGCAAAGATGGTCGCCACTTGGGCCTAGTGGGCTTCGGCCGTGATATTACGGAGCGTAAACGTCACGAGGAGTCACTAGAAAAAGCCAGTCGCGATAAGACTACCTTCATTTCAACAATCAGCCATGAGTTAAGAACTCCACTCAACGGCATTGTCGGTCTAAGCCGCATGTTGCTTGATACCCAGTTAACCCAAGAACAACGTAGCCACATGCAGACAATTAATGTCAGCGCGATCACCTTGGGCAATATCTTCAACGATATCATTGATATGGATAAGTTCGACCGTCGTAAGCTTGAGCTATTCCCATCGACGTTGAACTTTGAAGAGTTTGTTGTCGAGATGGAAAGTATCTCAGCCTTGATGGCATCACAAAAAGGGCTTCGTTTTGATTTAGAGCGTCTCAGTGAACTGCCATCAGGTATTGAAGTTGACGCCACTCGCTTACGTCAAGTTCTCTGGAATTTAGTCAGTAACGCCATGAAGTTCACCAAAGAAGGTGGCGTTGTGATGACGGTTGCTTCTGAAGTCGAGGATGGCTTTGCCAACATCACAGTCGAGGTGGAAGACAGTGGTATTGGTATTCCTGAAGCTGAGCTCGATAAGATCTTCGCTATGTACTATCAAGTGAAATCTGGCAAAGACAACCTACATGCCGTGGGCACTGGTATTGGATTAGCGGTTTCGAAACAGCTGATCAACATGATGGACGGCGATATAACCGTTTCCAGCGAAGAAGGGTTCGGTAGTACCTTTACTGTGACGATTCGCGTACCACTAGTCGAAATTCAAGAACCGCAACCTGAATCTACACAGGCCGCGCAAGAACTGAATATCTTTATGGTTGAAGACATTGAGCTCAATATCACGGTCGCTCGTTCTCTACTTGAAAGTATGGGCCATGAAGTTTCAGTCGCGATGAATGGTGCTGAAGCGATGGAAATGTTTGACCCTGAAATCTACGATTTGGTCTTCCTCGATATTCAACTGCCAGACATGACAGGTTTCGATATCGCAGAGTATTTCCGCCGAACTTATTCTGATCTTCCGCCGCTGGTGGCGCTGACAGCGAATGTGCTGAAAAACAAAAATGAGTACTTTGAGCGTGGGATGGATGATGCGATTAGCAAACCGCTTTCGGTAACGGCCGTGCAGGATGTGTTGGCTAAATTCACTCAAGAATCGTCTCAGCCGCAGCCTAAACCGCTAGAAATAGTCGAAACAGCGAGTGAAGGCGGAGAAATTTACTCAACACTGCTCGACCTCGATATGCTGGACTCTTACGTAGGTATTGTTGGACCGCAACCAGTCTTAGATAGTATTCAAATGTTTGAAGAGATGATGCCAGATTACCTCAAAGTGCTTGACTCCAATATGGTTGCCAGAGATCAAAAAGGCATTGTTTCTGAAGCACACAAAATAAAAGGGGCAGCAGGCTCTATTGGTCTAAAGCATATTCAAAGCATCGCTCAAAAGGCACAGTCTCCTGATTTACCTGCTTGGTGGGAAAATATCGACGATTGGGTTGAAGAAATGAAGAATGAATATGAAAATGATATTCAGATACTCAAAGAGTGGCTTAATAACAACAAAGGTGAATAAGATGAAGAAATTAGCATTGGTCTCGCTCGGTGTCGCGCTGTTGGCTGGTTGTGCAACTCAGCCAGTGGGTTGGGAACAAGACAATCAAATTGTCGTTGCGGATACCAAGGTAACGCTAAAAAGTAACCTTTGGTTAAACAAAATGCCGACAATCGGCGAAGTGCAAGACAGCACGTTACACGGAACACTCTACCTAGAGTCCGAGAACACATTACCGCCAGAGTTGGATGTAGAAAGTATTACATTGCAGCAAGGTGAAGATAGCTGGATGATTGATGGTGATCTGCTTGAGCTACGTACCCATAGCCCTAATCAGTGGGAAGTGGTATTTGTTTGGCAATTCCCTATCGATTCAAACCTGCCAGTGAATGTTGCTTTGCAGTTGAACAATAACGACACCATTGAGTGGCTAGTAGAAAAAGACGTGAAGGTCGATACGGTTTACTAACTCAGTTTATTTTGCATAGAAAAAAGGCTTGCTCCAATGGGGCAAGCCTTTTTTGATCAGAGTAATTTGGAATTACTTGCTAGCGGTTTTTAGACCAGCATTAATATCCAAAATATCTTGTTCGCTTAGTGTGCCTACTGCTTGGCGAAGCTGAAGTACACTTAGGATGTAGTCGTAACGTGCGTTAGATAGGCTCTTGTTTGCATCGTATAGACGACGAGTTGAGTCTAGTACGTCAACGATAGTACGAGTACCTACATCGAAACCTGCTTCTGTTGCTTCAAGTGCAGATTGCGCTGAAACTACAGTTTGTTCGTAAGCGCGTAGTGCACCGATTGAAGCGCTGATGTTGTTGTTGAATGCGCGAACATCCTTAACAACACTGCGGTATGTAGCTTCTAGGTCTTGGCTAGCGGCAACATAGTTGAACTCAGCCTGTTTTGTTAGCGAGGTTGTTGCACCACCCGTGTAGAGTGGGACAGCTAGGTTCAAACCAATGTTCAAGTTGTCTGAGTCGTAGTCGTTAGAGCTATTTGTTGTATTCGCTAGGCCGTAACTACCATCCAATTTTAATGTTGGTAGGTGTCCTGAACTAGCATTAGAAATATCGTCTTTCGCGATATCTTGCGTGATACGTGCAGCAAGTAGACTTAGGTTTTTCTGTTGTGCTTCTTCAACTAATGCATCGATAGCTGTCGATGTTTTGCTTGCAGAGAAACGGTCTGTATCTAAAACGTCTAAGTTAGAGTGCTCTTGACCAGTAATCTCACGTAGACCTTCGTAGCTGTTCACTAGGCTGTTTTCAGCCAATACTTCATCAGCCAATACTGCATCGTATTGAGCTTGCGCGTCATGCACGTCAGTAATTGCCGATAGACCGACTTCGAAACGTTGTTTGGTCTGCTCTAGCTGACGGCCAACCGCTGCTTTTTCTGCTTGAACAAACTCAAGGTTGTCTTGCGCACGTAGTACGTCAAAGTAAGCTGTTGAAACACGTAGAATCAGTGCCTGTTGCGTTGCTGCAAATGAAGCATCTGACTGGCGTGCGGTCTTTTCAGCCGTATCGAGAGTAATCCAACTAGAGCGATCAAATAGCTCTTGCTCAAAACGAATCGCAGCACCGTACTGGTTGTTATCAGTATTAGTTGTGCTGGTCGAAAACTCCTGTTCGCCACGGTTTATATCGTAGTTTGCAACGAGAGAGATCGTTGGTAATAAAGTTGCACGGCTAGACGTTACTGCTTCAAATGCGGCATCACGCTGAGCAGCTGCGCTTAGAAGCGTCGGGTCGTTTTCTTTCGCCTGGTTATAAATGTCTGCCAGTGTATCGGCAAAAGCGTTTGTGCTTAGGCCGCCAAGTGCTGCACTGATAAATAGTGGAAGCAGTTTTTTCATAGGTCCTATTCCTGCCAAAATATGAAAAAGTTTTCTCATCAAGAGTTTAACTCAATTGATGGTAAATCACTCGAAACTTTGCAAAGTTTTACACTTAACTATCCACTTGTGCAATAAAAATAATTCATCAATTTAACTAGAACTATAAAAATTGTATAAAAAGTTGAGCCATGCCCTTGGAAGTTAAGCTTTTGTCTGAGTAAACTATAAGATTCACTCAGAGAGGTGCCAAATGCAACAGTCTGACAATCAACATAACCAGTTTACTCCCGAAGATGTGGAAATAATCTCAAAAGAAACACTGTTTCAGGGTTTTTTTAGAATGATTAAGTATCGCTTTCGACATAAATTATTCGAAGGTGGCTGGAGTGAACCCATTGAGCGCGAAATGTTTGAGCGTGGTCATGCTGCTGCAATGTTGCCTTACGACCCTATACGTGACCAAGTGGTACTTATTGAACAAATTCGAGTAGGAGCTTTAGAGCACGCAAGCCCTTGGCAGCTTGAAATTGTCGCTGGCATGATTGACCGCGATGAGGCGGCGGAAGACGTTGTGCGCCGAGAAGCCGTAGAAGAAGCAGGGATTGAAGTAGTGGATTTGGAGAAAGTCACCTCTTATTACCCTTCATCGGGCGGTTGCTCTGAAAAGTTAGATGTTTATGTCGGTCAGGTCGATGCAAGCACTGCGTATGGCGTTCATGGTTTAGACTATGAGGGTGAAGATATTCGTGTGCATGTGGTGTCTCGCCAACAGGCCTACCAATGGGTGAATGAAGGTAAGTTTGAAAATGGTGCTTCTATCATTGCTCTGCAGTGGCTAGAACTCAACCATCAACGTTTGCAGCAAATATGGAACAAGTAGCGATAAAGAAACCTTATCATGTTGATCTCTCTGATCTGATGAGGACTTATGAAACAAATTACGCCAAGTTAAACGCTTTGCTGCCTAACCAGCCGAGTGTCGGTGATGTACGCTGCTATCAAGCGGCCCAGATGATGTACCAGATTCAAGTGGTAGAAGTCACAAAGTACACAACTTTGGTCGATATTTGTCAAAGTGATGACGTTCCAGTATTTCCATTACCGACGATGTCTGTCAGGCTCTACCACGATGCTCGCGTGGCTGAAGTCACTGGCTGTGATCATGTAAAACGTGTTAACGCCAGATATGACTACCCAAATGATAAAATGCTACAACAAGATGAGAAAGTGCAGCTCAACCGCTTTCTTGGCGACTGGCTTTCGTTTTGTTTAAGGCAAGGTATCAGCCGCACCCCATTGAATATTTAGGTTTAGTTTTGAAAGTAACGTCCATTACATCAGACAAAGACAGTATTAAGCTGCTCCAAATCACTGACACTCACCTCTATGAGCCAGTGGATGGAAGCTTGCTTAGTGTCAAAACATTAGACAGTTTTCACGCTGTAGTGGAAGCGATTGTTGCTGATGGCAGTTCCTATGATGCGATTCTATCAACCGGTGATATTTCCCAAGATCATAGCGCACAATCTTATCAGCACTTTGAACAAGGCATCGCACCTCTTGAAAAGCCTTGTTATTGGTTGCCAGGAAATCATGACTTTAAACCGAGCATGAATTCAGTGCTTCCTTCTAACCAAGTTCAACAAGTAGAACACGTGCTATTGGGTGAACACTGGCAAATGGTTCTGCTTGATTCTCAGGTTGTAGGCGTCCCGCACGGACTGTTAAGTGACGATCAGTTGCAGTTGCTCGATGACAAATTGTCTGAGCATCCAGAGCGTCACACATTAGTGTTGCTGCACCATCATCCTTTACTGGTCGGCAGTCGTTGGCTCGATCAGCATACTTTGAAAGAAGCGGACAATTTTTGGCAGGTTGTTGCTAAGCATAGTAATGTCCAAGCCGTGGTATGTGGTCATGTGCATCAAGACATGAATGTTGAGTACCAAGGTGTTCAAGTGATGGCAACACCATCGACGTGTGTTCAATTTAAGCCGAACTCAGATGATTTTGCGCTTGATACGCTCTCTCCTGGCTGGCGAGAACTTGAGCTACACAAAGATGGTTTAGTCACTACGGATGTAAAACGCTTACCAGCAGGCTCTTTCCAACCAGACTTTAACTCGGCGGGCTACTAAGGCTTAGGTGACATTCATGAAACCCTCATTGCTTCTCTACATTCATGGCTTTAACAGCTCTCCACAATCCCACAAAGCCAATGTAATGCAGCAATATTGCCAGTCTCAACGTCCCGACATCAAAGTAGTGATTCCTCCTCTGCCTTGCTTTCCTGAGCAAGCGGCGCAGCTACTTTTGGATCTCGTTAATCAATATAAAGATGACTATCGTATTGGATTAGTTGGCAGCTCTTTAGGTGGGTACATGTCAATGTGGCTCAATGCTCAATTTGGTTTTAAAGCGGTGGTGGTGAACCCTGCGGTCAAGCCGTATGAGTTGCTGGTCGACTTCTTAGGCGAGCAAGAAAACCCGTATACTCACGAAAAGTACTTGTTAGAAGAAAAGCACATCGATGAGTTGAAAGCGCTCGATACACCAGTCATCACATCACCCGCTGACTTTTGGTTGCTTCAACAAGTAGAGGATGAGGTATTGGATTACCGCCAAGCTGTGGCACACTTTTCCGGTTCTACTCAGACGGTTGAACAAGGCGGTGATCATAGCTTTGTCGATTTTGAACGTTATCCTGAACAAATCATCGAATTCCTACAGCTATAGCCCTCATTGAGGGAAGAGTCATAATTTTACTTGTTACTTACTTATCCTTCTTGACATAATTAGGTCTGTTCCAGACTATGTTTCTCTTGTGCTAAGCAGACCTCCGAGTAATACGAGTCGCTCGTATTACCAAAGATTCGAAATATTAGAAGCGTAGACACGCACCTGCTTAGCAACTCCATTTTTTCTCTATATAGATACTCCGTATTATGACTGAACAATATAATGCGAAAGACCTCTCGGTTCTTGAAGGTCTCGACCCAGTACGACATCGTCCTGGCATGTATACCGAAACAGAGCGTCCAAACCATCTTGCACAAGAGGTTATCGACAACTCGGTCGACGAAGCGCTAGCTGGACATGCAAAGAAGATTAAAGTCATTCTCCATGCCGACCAATCACTAGAAGTGATCGATGATGGTCGTGGTATGCCTGTTGATATCCACCCAGAGAAAGGTATCTCGGGTGTTGAACTTATTCTGACTAAGCTACACGCTGGTGGTAAGTTCTCAAACGACAACTACAAGTTCTCTGGTGGTCTACACGGCGTAGGTATTTCGGTAGTAAACGCACTGTCTAAACGTGTTGAAGTGACCGTTAAGCGTGAAGGTCAAGTGCATGAGATTGCGTTCGAACATGGCCATGCAGTCACTGAACTGTCGGTGACAGGGACATGCGGACACCGCAATACCGGTACATCTGTTCACTTCTGGCCAGATGAAAAATACTTCGATAGCTACAAGTTTTCAGCGCTGCGTTTAGTCAATAACCTGCGTGCGAAAGCGGTACTTTGCCCTGGACTTGAAATTGTCTTCAGTGACAAAGTGAATAACGAAGAGCACAAGTGGTACTACGAAGATGGCTTGAAAGACTACCTTGCTGAAGGTGTCAAAGGCTACGAAGTTCTGCCTGCTGAACCTTATATCGGTGACTTTACTGCCGAAACAGAAATGGCGACTTGGGCCGTGATTTGGCAGCCTGAAGGCGGCGAAATGATCACGGAAAGCTACGTTAACCTTGTTCCAACCAAGCAGGGTGGTACGCACGTTAACGGTCTTCGCCAAGGTCTTCTTGATGCGATGCGTGAGTTCTGCGAGTTCCGCAATCTGTTACCTCGTGGCGTTAAGCTAACCGGTGACGATGTGTTCGACCGCTGTTCTTATGTCTTATCTGTGAAGATGCAAGATCCTCAATTCGCAGGCCAAACGAAAGAACGATTGTCATCGCGTCAAACGGCAGCTTTTGTTTCTGGCGTGGTGAAAGATGCATTCAGCCTATGGTTGAACGAAAAGCCTCAACTTGCAGAGCAATTAGCCGAAGTTTGTATTGCCAACGCGCACCGTCGTATGCGTGCAAGCAAAAAGGTTGTGCGTAAAAAAGTGGCTTCAGGTCCTGCACTGCCGGGCAAACTGACCGATTGTTCAGTTCAAGATTTAAATCGAACAGAAATCTTCTTTGTCGAGGGTGACTCGGCAGGCGGCTCAGCGAAGCAAGCTCGTGACCGTGAGTTCCAAGCGGTAATGCCATTGCGTGGTAAGATCTTAAACACTTGGGAAGTTTCTGCTGATCAAGTTCTTGCCTCTCAAGAAGTACACGACATTTCGGTAGCGCTTGGTATTGATCCTGATAACGATAACTTAGACGGTCTTCGTTACGGTAAGATCTGTATCCTTGCCGATGCGGACTCGGATGGTCTTCACATCGCAACCTTACTGTGTGCACTCTTTACTCGTCACTTCAGAGCGCTAGTCGAAGCAGGTCATATCTATGTTGCTATGCCTCCACTGTATCGTATCGACTGTGGTAAAGAGGTGTTCTATGCACTGGATGACGATGAAAAAGAAGGCGTACTAGAGCGTCTATCGAAGAAGAAAGCCAAAATCAACGTGCAGCGATTCAAAGGTCTGGGTGAGATGAACCCGCTCCAGCTGCGTGAAACAACCATGGATCCAAATACTCGCCGTCTCGTTCAGCTAACGATCGATGATAATGAGCAGACCATGGAAATGATGGATATGTTGCTAGGCAAAAAGCGTGCGGATGACCGCCGAAGCTGGCTACAAACCAACGGTGATATGGCAGAGGTTTAACGAATGTCTACTGAGATTACATACGATGGCGTTGAACAGCTGCCAATGCGCAAGTTCACCGAAGACGCTTATCTAAATTACTCGATGTACGTAATTATGGACCGTGCATTGCCATACATTGGCGATGGCTTAAAACCGGTTCAACGACGTATTATCTACGCAATGTCGGAGCTAGGTCTTTCGGCTGCGGCAAAATACAAAAAATCAGCTCGTACGGTTGGTGACGTTCTGGGTAAATACCACCCACACGGTGACTCAGCATGTTACGAAGCTATGGTGCTAATGGCTCAGCCGTTCTCTTACCGTTACCCATTGGTTGATGGTCAGGGTAACTGGGGTGCACCAGACGATCCGAAATCGTTCGCAGCGATGCGTTATACCGAAGCGAAACTGTCTAAATTTGCAGAAGTTCTACTTGGCGAATTAGGCCAAGGGACCGTTGAGTGGCAACCGAACTTTGACGGCACGATGAAAGAGCCGCAAATGCTGCCAGCTCGCTTGCCTCATATCTTATTGAATGGTGTAACAGGTATCGCGGTTGGTATGGCAACGGACATTCCACCTCACAACGTACGTGAAGTCGCGAATGCCGCTGTTCATCTGATTGATAATCCTAAGTCTGAACTTGCCGATGTGATGAACTTTGTTCAAGGACCAGACTACCCAACAGAAGCAGAGATCATTTCACCAAAGGCGGATCTTGAGAAGATCTACCGTACTGGTCGTGGCAGCATTAAGATGCGTGCGGTATGGCACAAAGAGGGTAGTGACATCGTGATCACCTCTCTACCACACCAAGTGTCGGGTGCGAAGCTGCTTGAGCAAATCGCTAACCAAATGCGCGCGAAAAAACTGCCGATGGTTGATGATCTTCGTGATGAGTCGGATCATGAGAACCCAACTCGTATCGTTGTTGTACCTCGCTCAAACCGTATTGATTGCGACCAGCTGATGAACCACCTGTTTGCATCAACGGATTTAGAGAAAAACTTCCGTGTTAACTTGAACATGATTGGTTTAGATAACCGTCCTCAAGTTAAAGGTCTTGTGCAGATTCTGTCTGAGTGGATCGAGTTTCGTCGTGAAACAGTTCGTCGTCGCCTTCAGTATCGCTTAGACAAAGTGATGGCGCGTTTGCACATCCTTGAAGGTTTGTTGGTTGCGTATCTTAACCTTGATGAAGTGATTGAGATCATCCGTACCGAGGATGATCCTAAAGCGGTTCTTATGGAACGTTTTGGTATCACTGAGATTCAAGCTGATGCAATCCTAGATACCAAACTTCGTCACCTAGCTAAGCTAGAAGAGATGAAGATCCGTGGCGAGCAAGACGAGCTAGAGAAAGAGCGTGAGAAGTTAGAGAAACTGCTTGGCTCTGAGCGTCGTATGAACACGCTACTGAAAAAAGAAATTCAAGCGGATGCAGAGAAGTACGGCGATGATCGTCGTTCTCCATTGGTTGAACGTGCGGAAGCGAAAGCACTGACTGAGCGCGACCTTGTGCCAAGTGAACCGATTACGGTTGTACTCTCAGAGAAAGGTTGGATTCGCCACGCTAAGGGCCATGACGTTGATGCTGAAGGTTTGAACTACAAATCGGGTGATAAGTACTTAGCCCATGCTCGCGGTAAGAGTAACCAACAGGCTGTGTTCTTAGGTAATGATGGTCGCAGCTACTCACTTGAATCGCATTCATTGCCATCCGCTCGTAGCCAAGGTGAGCCTATTACAGGACGCTTGAACGTCAATGCAGGCACGAATATTCGTCATGTTGTGATGGGTGAAGAAGAGCAATTGTGGTTAGTCGGTTCGGACGCGGGTTACGGCTTTGTTTGTAAGGGCAGCGATCTGCTATCGAAGAACAAGAGTGGGAAGGCGTTGGTGACACTGCCTGCTAATTCGGAAGTGATCTCTCCTCAGACAGTTAGTAACCTCGATAGTGATGAGATTCTAACCATCACCAATCAAGGGCGAATGTTGTTGTTCCCGATTAAAGACTTGCCTCAATTAAGCAAAGGTAAAGGTAATAAGATCATCAACATCCCTGCTGCTAAAGCCAAAGAGCGAGAAGAGTACGTTTCTCATTTGATTGCTTTGCCTCAAGGCAGTGCGATTACGCTGTATGCAGGTAAACGTAAGCTTGGTCTTAAAGCCGCTGATCTTGAGAATTTCCGAGGTGAACGCGGTCGTCGTGGTGGTTTATTACCGCGCGGATTACAGCGTGTGACTCGAATTGAAATCGATTCGGGCAATACTCCTGAAAGCGACGATTAGTTGAATAGCTAGTTGAATAGAGCAAAAGCTAAATAGCAAAAACCCATGCCGATGCATGGGTTTTCTTTTTTTGCGTAACAGTCTAATTAGTATTACTCTCTTGTATCTTCTTCGATGGTGACAGGTAGCGTCATCTCTTTACCTTTACGTAGGACAAGTACGTCTACGGTGGTTCCAGGTCTTAGGTCAGTGACAATATCCATTACGCTCTGGCGCCCATTAATCTTCTCGCCCGCAATCTTCAATATGATGTCTTGTGCTTCAAACCCTGCATCAGCCGCGGGGCCATTAGGATCCACACCCAGAACGACAATGCCACCCAAATGTTCGTTGCCTAGGAGGCGAGAAGTGACTGAGTTGATGTCTTGTCCATCCACACCAATATAACCGCGAATGACTCGGCCATCGGCAATGATCTTCTCCATGATCTTATTGGCAAGTGTGTAAGGAATCGCAAATGAAATGCCGTAAGTCTCTAACTCAGTAGCTTGTTGGAATGAAGCCGTATTGATGCCGACTAGCTCACCGCGGGTATTGACCAAAGCGCCGCCTGAATTACCTTCGTTGATTGCTGCATCAGTTTGGATAAAGGCTTGGTGTCGGTCGGCACTGATTGACGAACGTCCGGTTGCGGAAATAATACCAAACGTCGTGGTTTGACCTAGGTTGTACGGGTTACCAATCGCTAATACGACATCACCAACTTTTGGAGCGTAATCAGGGTTGAGTGGAATAACAGGCAGGTTATCGCCCTCAATACGCAAGATTGCGATATCCGTTCGACGGTCTTTCCCGACGAGTTGAGCGGCGGCTACTCGACCATCTTGTAGCGCAACGATTATTTGGTCAGCCAACGCGACAACATGATAATTGGTGATGATGTAGCCTTTTTCGCTGACAATAACGCCAGAACCCAAACCTTGAGTCAGCAGTTTGGAGCGATCATTTTCTGTATACTTTCGACTATATATGTTCACCACTGCAGGCGCTGCTTTACGCACTGCTTGGTTAAAAGAGATTTGCGATAGGTTAGTGACCTTACTTTCCGTTGGTTCCGACGGAGGAAGAATATTGGATCGCAGTGAGGGTACCGCAAGCAGTAATAGCGCGGCTGTTGCTAAACCTAGGCCAATAGAGCGCAGCAGAAATTGCAGCATGCTTTCTCCGTCGTTATCGAATATAAAATCTGGGAAGTTGGTGAAGAATAGCACTAGATGAGAAAATAATAAAAGGACAGCAGCGAATGCTACTGTCCTTTCAAAGCGATATCGCGTTTTCTATTTGGTGATTAACGAATGACTAAATAGATACTACGTTCTCCTCGTTGGATGTTCAGAGCAAGAACTCCTGAGTGGTTTTCTACAATTTTCCTAAAGTCGGCGAGGTTCTTAACCCGTTCACGGTTCACACCAATAATGATGTCGCCTTCCTGCAATTGGTACGCCTCTGCTGGAGAGCCTTCTTTTACTGCGGTGACTTTGACTCCTTTCGCGCTGTCACTGCTGTTGGTATTACTCAGCTCCGCGCCCGTTAAACCTTCGTGTAGCTTGTCTGCTGTTGTCTTCATGCTCGCTTGCTCACCAAGGGTGACATCAAACGACATATCTTCGCCATCACGCACCACACCTAGCGTGACTTCTTTACCTGCCCCTAACGTTGCGACTTTCGCTCGAAGTTCGCTAAAGGAGTTAATCGCTTTACCGTTCACGGAAACGATGACATCACCAGCCTGAAGGCCTGCTTTATCGGCAGCGCTATCCGGGACGACTTGGCTGACAAACGCACCTTTACTGGATTCATAGCCTAGAGCTTCAGCAAGCTCAGAGGTAATTTCGCCGCCTTGTACACCGAGCATGCCTCGTTTAACTTCGCCAAATTCGAGAATTTGATCGGTGAGATTGGTCATCATGTTCGATGGAATTGCGAAGCCAATACCCACATTACCGCCGTTAGGACCAAGAATTGCGGTATTAATACCAATTAGTTCACCGTTAAGGTTGACCAAAGCGCCACCGGAGTTACCGCTGTTGATCGCCGCATCGGTCTGAATGAAGTTCTCGAAGTTTTCAAGGTTAAGACCACTGCGGCCGAGTGCAGAAACAATTCCCGACGTCACCGTTTGACCTAAACCAAATGGGTTACCAATGGCGACAGTAAAATCGCCCACTCGGAGCTTATCGGAATCAGCGATCTTAATCTCGGTGAGGTTTTTGGCCTTTTCTAGCTTCAGCAGTGCGACGTCTGACATTTGATCGCCACCAACGAGTTCAGCTTTGTATTCGCGGCCGTCACTTAACTTGACTCGAATTTTTTCAGCACCATTGATTACATGGTAATTGGTAACGATGTGACCCTTTTTAGCATCAATAATGACACCTGAGCCTAGTCCTCTGAATGGACGCTCCTGAAGTTGCTCGGTTGGAAAGTCTGGGCCAAAGAAAAAGCGGAATTGGTCGGGGATGTTCTGTCTAGAAACTTGTGTCCCCTCAACAGAGATGCTGACCACTGCTGGGGTTACTTTTTCAAGCATTGGTGCAAGGCTAGGTAATTGTTCGCCACCTACGCTAAGAGGCAATGCTGCAGTTGCCTGAATGGGGGTGATGATTGAACTTAGGCTTAGTGATAGGACTGTTAAGGCAAGCAAAGGTTTTTTCATCGATTACTCCTCGTTAGTTAAGGCCTAACTCTTAGATTTGTATAAAAAATAATAATTCAAGGGCTGCTTCTTAGGAGTTATGACTCAAAAACCTTTGCAAAGTTCAGCAGGAGTATAGATTACGACGCTTTTACTGATACCACGTCTTGAGAATCAAGGATCTCTTTCTTCTCTTCTTTTAAAAGGCCAGTTGAGCCTGATGCGTAATCTTTTGGTGCTTCGTTAAGTGGTTGCACATCCGCTGTTGGATGAGAGTCTTCAGACTGAGAGTCTGCTTGCTGAGTAATTTTCTTAACGAACGGGTTATCCTGTTCAGGAATGTTTGGCAAAAGCTCTGACGACGTCTTCGCCATATGTTGGTAAAGTTTGGTGTACTCTTTACCTAATGAATCCAACATCTCTGCCGACTGAGCGAAATGGTCAGCAAGATCTTGTTTTTGTTGCTCTAATTCAAACTTAGCACTCTCTAAGTCTTTTTGAACATTCTTTTGTTTCTTGTAGCTCGGTGTTGTTAAGCGAGAAATTGCAACTCCTAGAATAAGTCCAGCTAGCAAACCGACTAAAGCGTAAATCCAAGGCATAATGGCTCCTTATCATTGTTATGTAACATGTTTTTTACTGGTTAGTTACACATGTTGAACTGACATGGTACTATGAGAACTTCAGCCAATAAAGAAAAATGCATGTGCTCTACATAGCAGTTTGACAGTCTCTTCATCAGGTAGCGAAGCGATGACGCCACTAGAAATCTATAACAAAGACATAAAAGAACACGGCTTTCAAAAGGATGAGGCTCAGCAACAGGCAGTCTCAGCGCTCGACAAGCTCTATCATGAATTTATCCCATATTTGAACACGCCTATTGAGAAACCTTCTGGGTGGCGCACTTGGTTTAGCAGTAAGCAGCCAGAGTTACCCCCTGCACCCAAAGGACTCTATTTTTGGGGCGGAGTGGGGCGTGGAAAAACCTACCTGGTTGATACCTTCTATGAAGCGCTGCCAACAGAGAAAAAGATGCGAGTCCACTTTCATCGCTTTATGTACCGCGTGCATGATGAGTTAAATGCACTCGGGGATGTGAATGACCCGCTGAAATTAGTCGCCGATAAATTTAAACAAGAAACTGAAATCATCTGTTTTGACGAGTTTTTTGTCTCGGATATTACCGATGCCATGATCTTGGGTACTTTATTCCAAGAACTCTTTAAGCGCGGTGTCATTTTGGTGGCAACGTCGAACATTCCACCTGAAGATTTGTATCGTAATGGTTTACAGCGCGCACGTTTCTTACCAGCCATCGCCTTGATCCAACAGAACTGCCATATATTGAATGTTGATAGTGGTATCGATTACCGTCTACGCACGCTCGAACAGGCAGAAATCTATCACTACCCACTGGACGAACAAGCAAACAAAAATCTCTCTCACTATTACGAACAGTTAGTTGGTGAGGGGAAGGTTGGAGCAACAAGTATTGATATCAACCACCGTCAAATCGAAGTCGTACAGGCATCAGAGGATGTCCTTCATGCCACCTTTGAGCAGCTTTGCCAATCGGCACGAAGTCAAAATGATTACATCGAAATGTCACGCATCTATCACACCGTTCTATTGGCAGATGTAAAACAGATGCACACAACAATAGATGACGCTGCGCGCCGCTTTATTGCGTTGGTTGATGAATTTTACGAACGTAATGTAAAGTTGATTATTTCGTCAGAAGTGGCGCTTGAAGCGCTTTATTCAGGTGGCCAACTAGAGTTTGAATTTAAGCGTTGTCAGTCGAGATTGATTGAAATGCAAAGTCATGATTATTTGGCAAAAGAACATTTGGCCTAATTCACTTGCTAGGCCAGAGCCTGATTGAAAAAAAATGGACTTTTTTGCTTAAAAGAGGTGATTTTTTCAACTGACTTCTCTATAATTCTGCGACCCACCGTTACTGCAGACCTTATTATCGAAGGTATTTCGACATAACGGGTCGAGAGTGCCAACCACTCGAAGGGGTGTTGACTGGACTCTTAGTCAGTGGGAGCGAAAGCTCCTTAAGTGTAAATTTAATTATTGAACGGGTTATTATTAGCATGAAAACTTTCGTTGCTAAACCAGAAACTGTAAAACGCGACTGGTACGTTGTAGACGCTGAAGGTAAAACTCTTGGCCGTCTAGCAAGTGAAATTGCATCTCGCCTACGTGGCAAACACAAAGCTGAATACACTCCACACTGTGACACTGGTGATTACATCATCGTTGTTAACGCGGAGAAAGTTACTGTAACTGGTAACAAGGCTAAAGGTAAGATTTACTACCGTCACACTGAATTCCCTGGCGGCCTAAAATCAATCAGCTTCGAGAAGCTAATTGATCGCAAGCCAGAGATGGCTCTTGAACTAGCAGTTAAAGGTATGCTACCACGTGGTCCTCTTGGCCGTGCTATGTACCGTAAGCTGAAAGTTTACGCTGGCGCTGAGCACAACCATGTTGCTCAACAACCACAAGTACTAGACATCTAATCGGGGATTTCGAAAATGGCAGATAATCAATACTACGGTACTGGCCGTCGCAAAAGCTCAGCTGCACGTGTTTTTGTTAAACCAGGCAGCGGCAACATCGTAATCAACAAGCGTAGCCTTGATGAGTACTTTGGTCGTCCAACTTCTCGCATGGTTGTTAAACAGCCTCTAGAGCTAGTTGAACTAACTGAGAAACTAGACCTATACGTTACTGTTAAAGGTGGCGGTATTTCAGGTCAGGCAGGTGCGATCCGTCACGGTATCACACGTGCTCTAATGGAATACGATGAGTCTCTACGTCCTACTCTACGTGCAGCTGGTTACGTTACTCGTGACGCTCGTTGCGTTGAACGTAAGAAAGTTGGTCTACGTAAAGCACGTCGTCGTCCACAGTTCTCTAAGCGTTAATCTTTTTTCGAAAAGATTCGCTTCCAATATTCGTATTGGAATGTGGCTCCAAAAGCCTGGCTTCATGCCAGGCTTTTTGTTTTTCTGCTCTATAAAAAACACTCCTATCACACGCACTTAATACAAGCCTGCTTCTACTTCCTCTGCTTTTGTGACCTCACTGGCGATTCACCTCACAAATGTTACAAAAAGGTAGCTTTATCTTGTCAAAAAGTAGGGTTTTATTTATCATTTGCCGTCAAATAAATACAACTAAATTCGTATTTTGTTAGCCATGCTCTTTAAGCGGAATAACAATAATCCACAAGGAGCAAATGGGAGAATGTTTGGATGAGCAATGCGCCTTTAAATAACGGCCGCAGACGTTTCCTAACCGCTACAACAGCTGTTGTTGGTGGTCTTGGAGCAGCTGCTGTCGCCGTTCCTTTTATTAAATCTTGGAACCCAAGTGAAAAAGCCAAAGCTGCGGGTGCCCCTGTCGAAGTTGATATCGGTAAACTTGAAGAAGGACAGATGGTACGTGTTGAATGGCGTGGTAAACCTGTATGGGTTGTCCGCCGTGCACAAGCAGTTGTTGACGGCCTAAAATCTATTGAAGGTCAGTTACGTGACCCTTCATCAGGAGAAGAACAACAACCAACTTACGCTCAGAATGCTTACCGCTCAATTAAGCCTGAGTATTTTGTTGCGGTAGGTATCTGTACACACCTTGGTTGTTCTCCAACGTATTTACCTGACAGTTTTAATGAACAAGTTCAGGGTGTGAAGTCTGGTTTCTTCTGTCCATGTCATGGTTCTAAGTTTGATATGGCAGGTCGAGTGTTCCAAGGCGTTCCTGCACCACTTAACCTAGTCGTACCTAAACACATGTACCTTAGCGATACTAAGATTATTATCGGTGTTGACGAAGGAGGGGAGGCATAATGCAAGCTCTACTTGATTGGGTAGAAAAACGCATACCCGCAATGAATGCGTACAAGAAGCACCTTTCTGAGTACCCGATGCCAAAGAACTTTAACTTCTGGTATCTTTTTGGCTCACTAGCGATGCTTGTTTTGGTTAACCAAATCCTGACAGGTATCTGGCTAACAATGAACTACGTGCCTTCTGGTGACGGTGCGTTTGCGTCAATCGAATACATCATGCGTGATGTTGAATACGGTTGGTTACTGCGTTATATGCACTCGACAGGGGCTTCTGCGTTCTTCGTTGTTGTATACCTGCATATGTTCCGCGGCCTAATTTACGGTTCGTACCAGAAGCCTCGTGAGCTGCTGTGGATCTTCGGTATGCTTATCTTCCTTGTGTTGATGGCTGAAGCATTCATGGGCTACCTACTACCATGGGGACAAATGTCTTACTGGGGTGCACAGGTAATCATCTCTCTATTCGGTGCTATTCCTGTTATTGGTGATGACCTAACACTATGGATTCGTGGTGACTACGTTATCTCTGGTGCAACGCTAAACCGTTTCTTCGCACTACACGTTATCGCATTACCAATCGTACTACTGCTACTGATCGTTCTACACGTTCTAGCTCTGCACGAAGTGGGTTCAAATAACCCAGACGGTATCGAAACGAAGCTTCCTAAAGGTACTATGGGCGACGATTACAAGACTCAGTTCCCATTCCACAAGGATTACACTAAGAAATACGACATCATCGACTCTATTCCTTTCCACCCTTACGGTACCGTTAAGGACATGGTAGGTGTTGCTGGTTTCCTATTCTTCTTCTGTTACGTATTGTTCTTTAACCCAGAGATGGGCGGTTTCTTCCTTGAGCCACCTAACTTTGAAGCGGCTAACCCACTGAAGACACCTGAGCACATTGCACCTGTATGGTACTTCACACCGTTCTACGCAATTCTGCGTGCGGTTCCTGACAAGTTACTTGGTGTTATCGCAATGGGCGGTGCAATCGCCGTACTATTTGCTCTACCGTGGTTTGACCGTTGTAAGGTTCGTTCTTACCGTTATCGTAGTAAGTTCCACCTATTCAATATCATCCAATTTACAATCAGTTTCATTGCTCTTGGTATTCTAGGCGCGCTTCCAGCAACAGATTTGTACACGCTGCTAGCTCGAATCTTTAGTTTAGGTTACTTCATGTTCTTCGTACTGCTGTTCTTCTACAGTAAAAACGAAGCGACTAAGCCACTACCAGAAAGGGTGACATTCAAATGAAAAAATGGATTGTAATTTTATTTGCAATGCTGCCTTCATTGGCGATGGCAGCGGGTGCGAACGTACCACTTGATAAAGCAAACAATGACCTGAGTGACCAAGCATCACTTCAAAACGGTGCGAAACTGTTTATGAACTACTGTTTTGGCTGTCACGCGGCTCAGTACCAACGTTACGAGCGTGTTGCTCGTGACATCGGTATTCCAGTTGAACTATTAAAAGAGAATCTAATCTTTGACCCTGAAGCAAAGGTTGGCGATCTTATGGTTAACTCGATTCCACAAGAATCAGCAGCGAAGTGGTTTGGTGCTCCACCACCAGACTTAACGCTGGTTGCTCGTGTACGTGGTACCGATTGGTTATACACATACCTGCGTTCTTTCTACGAGGACCCAAGCCGTCCATTTGGCGTAAACAACATTGTTTTCCCAAGTGTTGGTATGCCTCACGTATTAGAAGAGCTTCAAGGTATTCCTAAGCCAGTTTTCGCAACGGAAATCGTTGATGGTAAAGAAATCCAAAAAGTAGTGGGTGTTGAATCAGATGGTACTGGTGAGCTTAACAGCGAAGAGTATGACAACGCCGTACGTGACCTAGTGAACTTCCTAGAGTACTCAGGTGACCCAGTTAAACTAGAGCGTCATGCGCTAGGTTGGTGGGTGATGGGCTTCTTGGTGATCTTCACTATCATCGTTGTGCTACTGAAGAAAGAGTATTGGCGTGATGTGCACTAATTGTGCTACCATACCGTGCTAATTCCCAATTTTTAACTTAACAATGGAGGCTTGGCCTCCATTGTTTTTATATTTGTAAGTGTGCTGGAGGGCTCCATGGCTGTAGCTGCCAATAAACGTTCTGTGATGACTCTATTCTCAAGTGCATCTGATATGCATAGCCACCAGGTACGTATCGTTCTGGCTGAGAAAGGTGTAAGTGTTGAAGTAGAGCTAGTAGATGAAGCGAATCTACCTACTGAACTTACTGAACTAAACCCATATAAAACAGTACCAACATTAGTTGATCGTGAGCTAGCGCTTTACGACTCTAAAATCATCATGGAATACCTAGATGAGCGTTTCCCTCATCCACCATTGATGCCAGTTTACCCAGTGGCTCGTGGTAACAGCCGTCTTATGATCTACCGTATCGAAAAGAACTGGTACACGCTAGCTGAGAAAGTTGTTAAAGGTAATGCTGAAGAAGCTGAGTCTGCACGTAACAAACTACGTAATGACCTTCTAACACTAGGTCCAGTTTTCGCTGAGTATGAATACTTCATGAGCGAAGAATTTAGCCTGATCGATTGTTACTTAGCACCATTATTATGGCGTCTACCTCAGCTTGGTATTGAGCTAGTAGGCCCAGGCTCGAAAGAACTTAAAGTTTACATGAACCGCGTATTTGAGCGTGATTCATTCCTAGCTTCTCTAACAGAAGCTGAGCGTGAAATGCGTCTAACTCGTTAATTGGCGAGAAGATGGATATTGTAAACATGACACCACGCCGACCATACATGCTTCGTGCATTCTATGATTGGCTGGTGGACAATGATTTAACGCCACATCTTGTAGTAGCAGCAGAGCTTCCAGGGGTACGAGTACCGATGGAATTTGTGCAAGATGGCCAGATTATCCTAAATATAGCTCCTCGAGCTGTGGGTAATTTAGAACTTGGAAACGAAGCGGTGACATTCAGTGCTCGCTTTAGTGGTCGCCCACACTCTGTGATTGTTCCTCTGTATGCTGTTCAAGCGATCTATGCCCGTGAAAATGGCGCAGGTACGATGTTTGAACCTGAAGATGCTTACATGGGTGAATACGAAGAAGAGGGCATTTTCGAGGAAGAGGTAGAAGCAGAAGAGACGTTATTGTCTGTTGCTACTGAGACTCAAGAAAGTGACTCTTCGGAAGACGGTGGTGATGACGAGCCACCAAGACCAAAAGGCAGACCAAGTCTAAGAGTAGTAAAATAGAAAAAGCAGCGCATTGCGCTGCTTTTTTTTATCTTCAGTGTGGTGGTTAACTTGCGTTTTCACCTGAATGGAAAGCGCGAACCACTTGCTTAACACCCGAGATATTACGAGCAACGTCGGTTGCTATCTCAGCGTGCTGGTCAGAGACATAGCCTAGCAGAAAGACCTCTTTATCCTCAGTGATAACCTTTACTTTGACGCCATTTAATTCCGAATTCGCCAATAGAGCAGATTTTACTTTCGTGGTAATCCAGCTATCGTGGCTGATCTCACCCATTGATAATGGCGGCTTTACACGCAGTTGGTTGTGAACTTCTTTTACACCCTTAAGGTTACGTGTTTGGGATTCAATATCGCGTTTGAGGGCTTCTGTATTGGCCTGACCCATGAGTACAACGGTTCCGTTGTAAGAGCTGGCGGTAATTCTTGCATTGCCACGAAATGGCGACTTATTACCGATGCCTGCAACTTCAAATTCGATGTTGTTGTCGTTCCAGATCTCTTGTGTTGTACGTGGGTCAATTACGATGCTTGCAGTCGTGGCAGCACCAGCGACAAACAGACCTGCACAGCCTGTCGTTGTCAGAATAAATAGAGATAAGAATAGAGCTTTAAAGGTTCGCATAGATTACTCTTCGTGAGCCGGGAACAATACTTGGTCAATAAGATCGCACAAGCAGTGTAGCGTCACCATATGAACTTCATGAATTCTCGCGGTTCTGTGAGATGGGATGCGAATCTCGACATCGTGCTCCCCCAGTAGCCCTGCCATTTCACCACCATCTTTACCTGTAAGGGCAATGATCGTCATATCACGAGTTACTGCGGCTTCCATCGCTTTGATGATGTTCTTGCTATTACCGCTGGTTGAAATTGCCAATAAAATATCGCCAGCTTGACCAAAAGCACGTACCTGCTTTGAGAAAATTTCCTCGTAGTGGTAGTCATTGGCAACCGCGGTAAGTGTTGTATTATCTGCGGTCAGTGCCATTGCTGGCAGGCTAGGGCGTTCAGTTTCAAAACGGTTTAAAAGGCAAGATACAAACTGTTGAGCGTTTGAAGATGAACCACCGTTGCCACAACAAAGAATCTTGTTGCCATTAAGTAGGCTTGTGACCATGCCTTGAGCGGCATGAGTAATCGCATCTGGTAGCGCCTCTGCTGCTGCAATTTGAATTTGAATACTTTCTGTAAAACTGTCTTTAATGCTGTCTAGCATTGGTTATCCTTGAGTGATTGCATTTTTGATCCATTCGACTTGCTTCCCTTGATCGTGAAGAGCAACCAAGTCGAATCGAAAATCGGTTGAATAGACGGATAAGCCATTTTTCATTAGCCACAAATTGGCGGCCTTAATTAGCTTTTGTATTTTACTGCGAGTCACTGTCTCAGCAGCGTGGCCATAAGCTTGGCTCTTGCGGTAACGGACCTCAACAAAAACGATTGTGGTGCCATCACGCATAATGAGGTCGATTTCCCCCCCTTTGACGAGAAAGTTTCTCTCAATTATTACGAGGCCGCAACTGCTAAGATGTTTTTCAGCGACGGCTTCGTAATGTTGCCCTTGTGAGCGCTTATTCAGTAGCACCGTGTTCAGCCCAGCTGATTTCTCGCTGTACAACACAGTTTTCGTCAATGCTGAGCGTGCCCGTACTGCCATCGACTGTGTAGTCAGTGACGACTTTCATTTGTGGCAAGTGCTCAATTAGGCGATACGCATCCATCCCAAGTGCTTGCAGGCGTTTTTCTGCATTGGAGCCTTTAGGCCAAAGCTCATCCATTTGAGCTTTCAATGCAGCGTCAGGTTGGATAAGCAGAGGAATGTCACTGTATGTCACGCCAGAAAGATCTTCATACTGCTGACGACCGCTGTTGCTACGAGAGTTCGAGTATAGCTTTGGTGGAACGGTATCTGGATTAATCGCAACTTCAATGAACGGTTTGATCAGTGTTAGTTCTGAGCTTTTTGCAACAATGTAAACTGCATCAACATCACGACGGCTGCGAGGTTGGCTCTCTAGTGGAATATCGATCAGAGATTCCATCTGAGCAATGTTTTGTTGGCTCGCTTGCAGGCCAAATACGTTGTTGATATCACGCTGAAGCTGGCGCTTATCACCAAACAGGCTTACAGCAACTTTAGTGTCACTGTGTTGCTGCCACTCTTGCTCAAACGCTTCCACTACTCGGGCGCCTAAACGTCCTTTTGGCGCTAGGATGAGAGGGTAGCTGTAGCCCTGTTTTGCTAGGTGTTTAGCGGCTTGCGCAACTTCTTGTTCAGGCGACAGCGCCAAGTAACAGACATTTGTGCCTGGCATGACTTCATCAGGAATATTCAGTGCTAGTGCCGAAATATTGCTGTTTGATTCTGAAAGTGCAGCTTGTAGCTGTTCAATGTTGTCTTTAACGAGCGGTCCAACGATTGAATCAATCTGCTTGTCGCTCAGCGCTACTTTGATCTCTTCAGCTGATTTTGCATTGGTATCAACCACGGTTAAGGTGGCATTCTCATCGCGGTCGTTATCATTCATCATTTCAAGGATGAAGCCGTCACGAATGAGTTGAGCTTGTTTGGCAAACTTACCTGTCAGTGGTAACAGCAGTGCAGTGTTGACGGGCTTGGTGATCTCTAATGCTAAGATGTCCAATACGGATTGAGGTGTATTGAGCGCTGCAGGATGGCTAGGGTTATCGGCAAGCCACTGCTCTAAGTTACTTTTCAACTCAGGTAAATTAGAAGCCAAAGCTTTGGTGTAACCAGCTAGTTGCAGCCAACCTTGCATGATGGTGTTGCTCTCTTGCTTCTGGAAAGCATCGATTTGGAGTGCTGAGTACTGGCTTAGATTGTTCCAGATACTTTGGCTAATGAAAGCTTGTTCAGAGACTGGCTGGTATCGAGCCGACAAGGATTGTTCACGAGCTGCATTATAGTAGTCACCCTGCTTAGTAAACAGAAGAGAACGAACTTGGTGGTACTCTCGCCATTGCTCGTTCGCCAGTTGCCAAGATGGACGGAAATTAAGAAGTTCTAATGCTTCGTCATGCTTATCTTGAGAGATCAATAAATCGGCACGAGCGAGTTGCCATTCGGCTTGCTGCATATTTGTCAGTGACTGACGGGCAAGACGCTTAATCAATAGCTCCGCCTGAGCGACATCACCACTTTCAATTGACGCTTTTAAGGCCATGATAAGCCAGTCATTTTGCAAACTGCCGTTGCTGCTGTCTGCACGCATTAAGTAAGTTTGGATAGATTGATTAGGATCTAGGGTAATATCGACACTTTGTGGTGTCTTTGGTGCAGAAGAACACGCTGCCAAAGTGACAGCAAGTGCTACAGGAGTCAGTAAGCGTGTTACACTGAGACGCTTGTGGTTGTTCTTGGCCATGAGTTCTTTATTAATTCCGTATAAAATTGTGTCTATATTAATCGTTGAAGTGATGGTAAACAAATGACAGATAACAAAACCTTACCAACAGAGGTTCCAACTCTCTATATCGTACCTACGCCAATCGGCAATCTAGGTGATATTACTCAACGAGCGATAGAAGTTCTATCTACGGTTGACCTAATTGCGGCTGAAGATACTCGTCACACAGGTAAGTTGTTGTCTCACTTGGGTATTCAAACGAAAACTTTTGCACTTCATGATCATAATGAACAACAAAAAGCGCAAGTGCTTGTCGACAAATTGTTAGCTGGGCACTCTATTGCATTGGTTTCTGATGCTGGTACCCCGTTAATTAGTGATCCAGGATACCATCTTGTGACTCAATGTCGTCAAGCAGGCGTCAGAGTTGTTCCTCTGCCGGGGGCTTGTGCGGTGATCACTGCGTTGAGTGCGTCAGGCCTGCCATCGGACCGTTTTAGTTTTGAAGGTTTCTTACCTGCGAAAAGTAAAGGGAGAAAAGATAAGTTCCTTGAGATTGCTAAGGTTGAACGTACTTGCGTGTTTTATGAGTCTCCTCACCGAATCTTAGACTCTCTGGACGACATGCTGGAGATATTAGGTCCTGAACGTGAAGTAGTATTAGCAAGAGAGTTGACGAAAACCTTCGAGACTATTCAAGGTATGCCTCTTGCCGAGCTAGTTGAATGGGTCAAGTCAGATAGCAACCAGCAACGTGGTGAAATGGCGCTTCTGGTTCACGGTTATCGTGCTGCGGCTGATGATTCTCTTCCTGAAGAAGCATTGCGTACGCTGGGTATTTTGGTCAAAGAGCTGCCATTAAAGAAAGCGGCAGCGATGGCAGCAGAGATTTATAACCTGAAAAAGAATGCTCTGTACAAATGGGGACTAGAGAATCTAGGTTAACCTGTTTTAGTAGGGAATCTCCTTTTCTTATTTAGAGATTCCCTATTTTCCCCTAATCATTGGCAATTAACTGCGCGCTTTTTGCCCACTTAACACCTTCATTTCATCATATCTGTGATCTCGCTAGACACTTAGTGGAGAACTCTATACAATCCGCCCTCGGAGCTGACTGGGTAGTCGCTGCTTTGTTGATGTCCTTCGGGAGACTGACGTTGAGGTCCTTTTTAGGAGACTAACGTTGACGTCCTTCGGGAGACTGACAAAGGGGAGGAAAGTCCGGGCTTCATAGAGCAGGGTGCCAGGTAACGCCTGGGGGGCGCAAGCCCACGACAAGTGCAGCAGAGAGAAGACCGCCGATGGCCCGTAAGGGATCAGGTAAGGGTGAAAGGGTGCGGTAAGAGCGCACCGGACGACTAGCAATAGTTCGTTGCAGGGTAAACTCCACCCGAAGCAAGACCAAATAGGCCTCCACATTGCGTTGCTCGCGTAAGGAGGCGGGTAGGTTGCTCGAGCCAGTGAGTGATTGCTGGCCTAGACGAATGGCTACCGCCGCGCAAGCGGAACAGAACCCGGCTTATGTGTCGGCTCCACCTATTCGAGACCCATCGTAACTTTATTGTTATGATGGGTTTTTTGCTTTTTATTGACCAAATTTATTTTCTTACCATTAAACTTGGCGCAAAATCACGAGTTGTTGTTCTCTAGAGGTAGCGATAAGTCGCTAAATCAGTACACTGGAGAGTCTGAATTCGTAATGCGTCAGCAACATGAGATAACTATGACCGAAGCATTTAAACACATATCCGTACTTCTTCATGAATCCATTGATGGTTTGGCGATCAAGCCTGATGGTATCTATATTGACGGAACTTTCGGTCGTGGTGGTCACAGCCGCACGATTCTTTCTAAACTGGGTGAAAATGGTCGTCTTTACAGCATCGACCGTGATCCTCAAGCGATCGCTGAAGCGGGCAAGATAGACGATCCTCGCTTTACCATTATTCATGGTCCTTTTTCAGGTATGGCCGAATATGCCGCTGAGTATGGTTTAGTGGGTAAGGTTGATGGCGTGTTACTGGATCTCGGTGTTTCTTCACCACAGCTCGATGATGCCGAGCGTGGTTTTAGCTTTATGAAAGATGGCCCGCTGGATATGCGTATGGATCCTACGTCTGGGATTCCTGTCTCTCAATGGTTAATGGAAGCCGATCTCGATGACATTACATGGGTGATCCGTGAATTTGGTGAAGATAAGCATGCGCGTCGCATTGCTAAAGCGATCGTGGCTTACCGTGAGAATGAAGAGAACGAGCCGTTAACTCGTACTGGTCAACTTGCAAAACTTATCTCTGAAGCGGCACCAAAGAGCTTTAAAGAGAAGAAGCACCCAGCGACACGTTCGTTCCAAGCCTTCCGTATCTACATCAATAGTGAACTTGAAGAGATCGATACAGCACTTAAAGGCGCTGCAAGCATTTTGGCACCAGAAGGTCGCTTATCGGTGATTAGCTTCCACTCACTTGAAGACCGAATGGTTAAGCGTTTTATTCGCAAAGAGAGCAAAGGCCCTGAGGTTCCTCATGGCATCCCTATGACAGAAGATCAGATTAAAGCGCTTGGCAGTGCAAACTTGAAACCTGTTGGTAAGGCGATTAAACCTTCCAAGCAAGAAGTAGAAGAGAACACGCGTTCACGCAGCTCTGTACTTCGCCTTGCTGAAAAGCTGTAAATCCTGATGAGTAACACAACGCCTAACCTTGCTAAGCTTATTGCGCTCGACCTATTTGGGGTTGGGCGTGTCCCGCTGATTTTACTGGTTTTAATATTTGCCAGTGCTATGGGCGTTGTATTTACTACTCACCATACTCGCCAAGCTATCATGGAAAAAGATCAAGCCTTGGTTGAGCGTGAAAGGCTCGATAACGAGTGGCGTAACCTTCTACTGGAAGAGACGGCACTGGCGGAGCACAGCCGAGTTCAAGCGGTTGCGAAGAGCGAGCTTGAAATGAAACGTCCAGATTCAGACAAAGAAGTCATCATTAACCTCCCATGAGCAAAAAAGTAAAACCGTCAGAAAAGGTGTCTCAGCAGGAACCCGCGACATTAATTCGCTGGCGTTTCTACCTTGTGTTGTTTTTTGTTTTCTGTGCGTTTGCTGCTCTTTGTGGCCGCATTGCTTATATCCAAATCATTGAACCAGACAACCTGATAAAACAGGGGGATATGCGTTCGATTCGTGCTAAAACTCTCCACTCTGCTCGTGGGATTATTTCCGATAGAAATGGCGAACCTTTAGCGGTGAGTGTGCCTGTTGAAGCGGTATGGGCTGACCCTGCGACCATATTTAAAGAAGGTGGTCTTGAGGATATTAATCGCTGGTATGCGCTTGCGGACGTGCTAGGTCTTAAGCGCGATGGCATGATTGATAAAATCACTCGTAATAAGAAACGTCGCTTTATTTACTTGCAGCGCCAAGTTAGTCCAGCAATGGCCAATTATATTCGTGAGTTGAAACTCTCAGGGGTAGGGCTTAAGGCTGAGTCTCGCCGTTACTACCCTGCTGGTGAAGTTAGTGCCCACTTAGTTGGCGTGACTGGTATCGACGGTCATGGTCTAGAAGGGGTCGAGCGCAGTTATGATAAATGGCTGACGGGCGAAGCGGGTAAACGCATTATCCGGAAAGACCGTTATGGTCGAGTGGTCGAAAACATCTCTTTGGAAGAGCGTGAAGAGGGTAAACCTCTAGAGCTTACTATTGACCAACGTATTCAGGCGATAGCCTATCGTGCGATTAAGCAAGCCGTCGCCGACTATCGTGCGACATCGGGTTCCGCGGTGATACTGGATGTAAAAACTGGTGCTGTATTGGCGATGGTGAATGCCCCCTCTTATAACCCAAACAACCGCTCAGATCTTCAATCGGCTAAGATGCGAAACCGAGTGATAACCGATGCATTTGAGCCTGGCTCAACGGTGAAACCGTTCGTCGTATTAGCGGCATTAGAAAATGGTGTCGCGGATGATGATACTGTCATCGATACGGGTAATGGACTGATGCAAATTGGCGGAAGCCGTGTGCGTGATACGTCTAAAGTCGGCAAGGCGGATCTCACCACCATCTTACAGAAGTCGAGTAATATCGGTGTGGCGAAATTGGCTCTCGATATGCCACTAGAAGCGTTACTTGGTATGTATAGCTCGATTGGCTTTGGTCAGGTTTCAGGGCTTAACTTAGTCGGTGAAACGCAAGGTATTTTCCCGAATCGTCGTCGTTGGTCAAAGTTTGAAATCGCAACTCTTTCGTTTGGTTATGGTTTGACGATTACGCCTCTTCAGCTTGCGCATGCTTATGCGACCCTAGGAAACTTGGGTGAGTATCAACCTATTCATATTATTGAAAACAATCAGCAGGATTTTGCGAAGCAGGTTATCGACCATGATAACGCGCGTAAAGTACTGACTATGCTTGAAACCGTAACGCAGCCTGGCGGTACAGCGACGAAGGCGGCGGTTCCTGGTTATCGAGTTGCAGCGAAAACGGGTACCTCACGTAAAGCCATCGCTGGTGGCTACGGGGACGAATATTTCGCCTATACCGCTGGTGTTGCCCCTGCAAGCGATCCTAGAGTTGCGTTGGTGGTGGTGGTCAATGAACCACAGGGTGATAACTACTATGGCGGTTCGGTTGCTGGCCCTGTTTTCTCGGAAATTTTGAAAGGGACGTTACAAATTCTCAATGTGGCGCCTGATGAAAATCGATTTAAAGAAGAATAAGTGAGACACCTGATGTCCAAACCCCTCACACTTTCTCAATTGCTTTCACCGTGGGTTGAACTCTCAGCTCATGAGCTTGGTGATACAGTCATTGAAAGACTTGAACTAGATAGCCGAAAAATAACTAAAGGCTCGACGTTTGTTGCAATTAAAGGGCATGCAGTCGATGGTCGCAAGTTCATTTCTAAAGCGGTTGAGCTTGGTGCTAATGCTGTGATTGCTCATGCTTGTGAGAGTCATGCTCACGGCAGTATCGAGCGTTTCAATGGCGTAGTGATTGTTTATGTTGATGCCTTAAACGAGCTTTTATCTGACATTGCTGCTCGCCTGTTGCCCTTAAAAGAGATGCAACTCATCGGGGTAACTGGTACCAACGGTAAAACAACGATTACGCAAGTTATCGTTCAGTGGCTTACGTTAGCGGGCAAACGTGCAGCGGTTTTAGGTACGGTGGGGAATGGATTTTTAGAGGATTTAACGCCTGCGGTAAATACCACGGGTAGCGCGATTGAAATCCAACAAACATTATCGAGCTTGGAATCGCAAGGTGCTGATGTGACTGCCATGGAGATCTCATCTCACGGCTTGGTCCAGCATCGTGTTAAAGCGCTTGCGTTTAAAGTTGGCGTGTTTACTAACTTAAGTCGCGATCACCTTGATTATCACGGCACGATGGAAGAGTACGCGTTGGCGAAAAAATCACTCTTCACAGAGCATTCGTGTCAAAAAGCGGTAATCAACGTCGATGATCCCGTTGGTGCTGAGTGGGTCGAGACACTCAACGACGTCATCGCAGTCTCTTTGAAACCGAGTTCTCTTAAAAACAGCGTGTATGCGACCAGTGTCCACTACTCTGAGTCAGGTATAAGCCTCACGTTTGATGGTGTATTTGGTCAGGGCGAATTAAATGCTCCGCTGATTGGTGAGTTCAACGCTAATAACATCTTAGTTGCGTTCTCAACGCTATTGGCGATGGGAATAGATAAAGCATTGTTGGTTGAAACCGCGGCTCAATTGAAGCCTGTGTTAGGCCGAATGGAGCTGTTTAAAAATAACCAACAAGCGAAGGTCGTGGTCGATTATGCTCATACGCCAGATGCGTTAGAGAAAGCGCTGCAGGCTCTTCGCGTTCACTGTAATGGTCAGCTTTGGGCTATCTTTGGTTGTGGCGGTGACCGTGATACTGGTAAACGTCCGATGATGGCCGAAATAGGCGAGCGCCTAGCTGATAAAGTGATCCTTTCAGACGATAACCCTCGCAGTGAATCACCAAGTGCTATTGTCCAAGATATGCTGGCTGGAATGGTGGAACCTGATAAGGCGACCGTTGAGCATGATCGATATAAAGCATTAGAGTTTGCGCTAAATCATAGCCAGCCTGATGACATTATTTTGCTGGCGGGTAAAGGCCATGAGGACTATCAAGTTTTAGCCAATGAAACGGTTCACTACTCTGACCGAGAATCCGCGATGCAACTATTGGAGTTAAACAGATGATCACAATGATGCTCTCTCAATTGGTTGATGAGCTTAATGCGCAGCTGATTGGATCGGATGTCGCCATCGATGCGGTTTCAACAGATACTCGTACCATTGAGTCGGGTTCTCTTTTTGTTGCCTTAGTAGGTGAACGCTTTGATGCCCATGACTTTGCTGAACAGGCAGTCGCGTCGGGTGCGAGCGCTTTACTCGTCAGTCGAGCGATTAACGCTGACATTCCTCAGCTGTTGGTGAAAGATACCAAGATAGCTCTGGGTCAGATTGGTGCTTTTGTTCATGAACTGTGTCAAACACCGACGGTTGCGATTACGGGAAGTTGTGGAAAAACCACAGTGAAAGAGATGGTTGCAAGCATTATGGAGCAACAGGGACAGGTGCTCTTTACTGCAGGTAACTTCAATAATGATATTGGCGTTCCGCTAACATTACTACGCTCGACACCTGAAGATGATGTTGCCGTTATTGAGCTAGGAGCCAACCATATTGGTGAGATTGCTTACACGACACAGTTAGTTCGTCCTGATGTCGCTTTAGTCAATAATGTCGCAGCTGCCCACCTTGAAGGTTTTGGTTCTATTGATGGAGTGAAGCAGGCGAAAGGTGAAATTTATCAAGGTCTTAAACCTGGTTCTGTCGCGATAGTGAATTTAGAGAGTCATGGTGGTGATTATTGGCAAGAAGTGCTTGCTGATAAAGTCGTGAAAACTTTTTCGACAGTCGATACACAGGCCGATTTTAGCGCTGAGA
Organism: Vibrio sp. RE86; assembly: GCF_013114545.1. Classification (GTDB taxonomy): domain Bacteria; phylum Pseudomonadota; class Gammaproteobacteria; order Enterobacterales; family Vibrionaceae; genus Vibrio. The sequence goes on from NZ_VTXI01000012.1 coordinate 88,381, forward strand.
ATGTCACACTCAATGCGATGGGCGAAGCGAGTTTTACCTTAAATACACCGCAGGGTTCGGTCGATGTTTCACTGGGCATTATTGGACAGCATAACGTTGCTAATGCGTTAGCTGCTGCTGCGTTGTCTTTGGAACTCGGTGCAAGTCTAGATAAAGTGAAGACAGGTCTTGCCTCTCTAGGAAAAGTGAAGGGTCGCGTTGAACTGGTTGAACTGAGCGAGCGCGTGAAACTTATTGATGACAGCTACAATGCCAGTGTACCTGCTATGAAAGCAGCCGCAGATTTGCTCGCAGGCTATCAAGGCGTACGTTGGTTAATTTTAGGTAATATGGCTGAGTTGGGTGATGAAAGTCTTGCACTTCACCGCCAAGTCGGACAACATGCTGCCCCATTCAAATTTGAATATGTGCTTACTTATGGCGCTGATGCAAAAACGATCAGCGACGAGTGTGATGGTCTCCATTTTGAGGATCACCAAAGCATGATTAATTATATTAAACAGCAGATTGAACAGCATTCAGAGCCTCAAACCCTGTTAGTCAAAGGGGCTAATAGCGCAGGAATGAGTAAAGTCGCAAAAGCTGTCAAGGAGATGTACACATGATTATTTGGCTCGCAGAGCTGCTACAGCCATATTTTTCATTCTTCCGTTTATTCGAGTACCTATCTTTTCGAGCGATTGTCAGTGTCTTAACCGCACTAGGCCTGTCACTTTGGATGGGGCCAATTATGATTCGACGCTTGCAGCTTCTGCAAATCGGTCAGGTTGTGCGTAACGAAGGTCCTGAATCCCACTTTAGTAAACGTGGTACCCCGACAATGGGCGGCATCATGATCCTTACGGCGATTGTGACGACCGTTTTGCTTTGGACAGATCTATCCAACCCTTATGTTTGGGCAGTTCTTGCCGTATTACTCGGTTACGGTGCTGTCGGCTTTGTCGATGACTACCGCAAAGTCGTTCGCAAGAATACTGAGGGCCTAATTGCTCGTTGGAAGTACTTCTGGCAGTCAGCTATCGCGCTTGTTGTGGCGTTTGCGCTTTATGCTCATGGTAAAGATACTGCGGCAACTCAGTTAGTGGTTCCATTTTTCAAAGACATTATGCCTCAGCTGGGTCTGCTTTATATCGTTTTGACTTACTTCGTTATCGTTGGTACCAGCAATGCTGTTAACTTAACTGATGGCCTAGATGGTTTGGCGATCATGCCAACGGTATTGGTATCTGCTGGTTTCGCGGCTATCGCGTGGGCGACGGGTAATGTTCAGTTTGCGAACTACCTACATATTCCATACATACCACAAGCTTCAGAGCTGGTGGTTGTGTGTACGGCAATTGTCGGTGCTGGCCTTGGTTTCCTATGGTTTAACACCTACCCAGCACAAGTATTCATGGGCGATGTAGGTTCATTAGCTCTGGGGGGCGCCTTAGGTACGATCGCAGTTCTAGTGCGCCAAGAGTTTGTCTTGGTCATCATGGGTGGTGTATTCGTCATGGAAACATTGTCTGTGATTCTGCAGGTGGGTTCTTACAAATTGCGTGGTCAACGTATTTTCCGAATGGCACCGATTCACCACCACTATGAGCTGAAGGGCTGGCCGGAGCCTCGAGTTATTGTACGTTTTTGGATCATCTCAATCGTTCTCGTTCTGGTTGGTCTAGCAACGCTGAAAGTTCGATAAGGAATTTGACTTCAATGACTATGGAACGTTGGCAAGATATCAACAAAGTTGTGGTTGTAGGGCTCGGTATTACCGGGCTCTCTGTCGTTAAACATCTCGAGTCCTTAGAGCAAGATCTTAGTATTCGTGTGATTGACACGCGCGTAAACCCACCGGGTAGTGATGAACTTTCTCAGCAAGTCGAACTTCACCGTGGTAGTTGGAATCTTACATGGTTGCTAGAAGCGGATTTAATCGTTGCTAACCCTGGTATTGCTTTGGCAACGCCTGAGTTGCAGCAGGCACTTACAGCAGGCGTTCCCGTTGTTGGTGATATTGAGCTGTTTGCATGGCATGTCGATAAGCCAGTTATTGCCATCACAGGATCCAATGGTAAAAGTACCGTGACCGACTGGACAGGTTGTGTGGCTAAAGCTGCGGGCTTGAAGGTTGGCGTTGGCGGAAATATTGGCGTTCCAGCCTTAGAACTTCTTCAGCTTAATGCGGATCTTTATGTACTAGAGCTTTCAAGCTTTCAGCTAGAGACAACCTCATCTCTAGCACCTAAAGCGGCGGCATTTCTCAACCTCTCAGAAGACCATATGGATCGCTATGATGGAATGGGAGGTTATCGCCAAGCGAAGCTACGTATTTTCGATCATGCAGAGTCTTGTATTGTTAACGCTGATGATCGTGAAACTTATCCTGCAGAAGACAAAAATCTCGTCGAGTTCAGTTTAGCTCAACAGACTCGTTTTAGTCTGTTGGTGGAAAACAACGAAGAGTATTTGGCCATTGATGGTAAAGCACTCTCTAAGGTTTCTGACCTGTCACTGGTTGGCCGCCACAATGTTGCTAATGCCTTAGTGGTTCTCGCGTTGTTGTCCGAATGCGGTGTTAATATTCAATCTGGGCTGACAGCTCTTAACTCTTACAATGGGTTGACACATCGTTGTCAGGTCGTTGCTGATAATCGTGGTGTTAAATGGGTCAATGACTCTAAAGCGACAAACGTGGCGAGTACCTTAGCAGCGTTAGCGGGCTTAGAGTTGTCAGGTAAGCTCTACCTACTAGTGGGTGGTGTGGGTAAAGGTGCAGACTTTTCTGAACTTGCTCCTGTGCTTAATGAACTGAATGTTCAGCTATGTTGCTTTGGTGAAGATGGTGAGCAGTTCATACCTTTGCACTCCAGCGCACAGCGGTTTGAGTCAATGAGTGATATTGTTGAATGGCTTACTCCACAAGTGAGTGAGGGCGATATGGTATTGCTTTCTCCTGCGTGTGCGAGCTTTGATCAATTTAACAATTTTATGGCTCGTGGAGACGCGTTCACCGAGTTAGCAAAAACATACGCCTAATCCAAAGGGAACCATGCAGGTAAAAGAAGTTTTCAGTCGCATTAAACACTGGGTCACCACTGCATCTCCAGAGGTGCTCTACGATCGTCAGTTAGTATGGATCTCACTTGGTCTTATGCTGACTGGGCTTGTTATGGTGACCTCCGCATCGTTCCCAATCAGTTCGCGATTAACTGACCAACCTTTCCACTTCATGTTTCGCCATGCGATCTTTTTGGTATTGGCGATCTCCGCTTCTGCGGTCATTCTGCAAGTTCCAATGAAGCGGTGGCTTCAATACAGTACTTGGTTGCTACTGCTTGCGATTTTCCTGCTCATTGTGGTGCTGGTGGCTGGTAAGTCAGTTAATGGTGCCTCACGTTGGATTCCACTTGGGCTATTTAACTTGCAGCCTGCTGAGGTGGCCAAGCTGTCATTGTTTATATTTATGGCGGGATATTTGGTACGTAAAAATGACGAAGTCCGTTCTAGCTTTTTTGGTGGATTTATTAAACCCATCATTGTTTTCGCAACATTAGCCAGCTTATTACTCCTGCAGCCAGACCTTGGTACAGTGGTCGTTATGTTGGTGACACTTTTCGGCATGCTGTTTATCGCTGGAGCAAAACTGACGCAGTTTTTGGCTTTGATGGTGGTAGGTTTGCTTGCTGTTGCCGCATTGATATACATAGAACCATATCGGATGCGCCGTGTTACCTCTTTCATGGACCCGTGGGATGACCCGTTTGGCAGTGGTTATCAGTTGACCCAATCACTAATGGCGTTCGGTCGAGGTGATTGGTTTGGACAAGGTCTCGGGAACTCAATTCAAAAGCTTGAGTACTTACCTGAAGCTCATACCGACTTTGTTTTCGCGGTTTTAGCCGAAGAACTTGGGTTTGTCGGCGTGGTGTTGGTATTGATGCTGATTTTCAGCTTAGTGACTAAAGCCATTCTTATCGGCCGCAAAGCGTTTGAAAACGACCAGCTCTTTGGTGGTTATTTGGCGTTTGGCATTGGGATCTGGTTTGCGTTTCAAACATTAGTCAATGTAGGAGCTGCAGCGGGCATGGTACCGACAAAAGGTTTAACGCTCCCTCTAATCAGTTACGGTGGATCTAGTTTAATTACCATGGCAGTGGCTGTATCGATATTGCTACGCATAGATCATGAGTGCCGGTTAGAGCTGGCCAAGCAAGAACAACAACAGTTAGAAAATGATGAAAAAGAATAAAAGATTGATGGTGATGGCTGGTGGTACAGGCGGTCACGTTTTTCCAGGGCTTGCTGTCGCTAAACAATTGCAATCACAGGGTTGGGATATTCGCTGGTTAGGCACAGCTGATCGTATGGAAGCGGATTTGGTGCCCAAACATGGTATCGACATTGATTTTATCAAGGTAAAAGGTCTACGCGGTCAAGGTATTGCTCGGCTAATTAAAGCACCATTCCAAATCATCAATGCAATTATGCAAGCAAAGGCGCACATGAAACGTTGGCAGCCGGATGCGGTTTTAGGCATGGGTGGGTATGTGAGTGGGCCAGGTGGTATAGCTGCTTGGCTATTGGGCATTCCTGTTGTGCTTCATGAGCAAAATGCGGTCGCTGGACTTACCAACCAATGGTTATCGAAAGTAGCGAAGAAGGTGTTTCAAGCCTTTTCTGGCGCGTTTCCTACCGCTCCAGTTGTTGGTAACCCTGTTCGAGAGGATGTGGTTGCCATCGCGCCGCCGGAGCAACGTATGGCGGAGAGAGACGGTAGAATTCGTATTCTCGTCATGGGAGGAAGCCAAGGCGCTCGCATCTTGAACCAAACAATGCCTCAAGTGATGGCAAAGATTGGTGATGGTTACGAGGTTCGTCACCAGGCAGGCAAAAATAGTGACCAAGAAGTTCGAGAAGTTTACCAACAACATCAAGTTGAAAATGCACAAGTCGTCGAATTTATTGACGATGTAGCAGCAGCCTATGAGTGGGCCGATCTGTTGGTGTGTCGCTCAGGCGCTTTGACCGTTTCAGAGGTTTCGGCAGCTGGCGTAGGTGCTATTTTCATTCCCTTCATGCACAAAGACAGACAACAAGCACTCAACGCTGACCATTTGGTCGAGTGTGGTGCGGCAAAAATGATTGAGCAGCCAGAGCTGACCGTCGATAAACTGACGAATGAGATTCAGAGTATGGATCGCAGCGCGCTTCTATCGATGGCAAACAAAGCGAAACAGGCAGCTAAGTTAGATGCAGATAAAGTGGTAGCTGAAGCTATTATTGCATTGACTAAACAACGAGAAAATTCATGACAATTCAACATACTCAAGATTTAGCTCAGATTCGAGCAATGGTGCCAGAGATGCGCCGTGTGAAATGCATTCACTTTATTGGTATTGGCGGAGCAGGGATGAGCGGGATCGCTGAAGTCTTGCTTAACGAAGGTTACCAAATCTCTGGTTCTGATATTGCAGAAAACCCTGTTACTCAGCGCCTTACTGAGAAAGGTGCAAAAGTTTACATTGGCCATACAGAGCAGAATGTTGCTCAGGCGAGTGTGGTAGTGGTATCAACCGCTATCAATGAAGAAAACCCAGAGATTGTTGCTGCTCGTGCCGCGCGTATTCCGGTTGTTCGCCGAGCTGAAATGCTGGCTGAGCTGATGCGCTTCCGTCATGGCATTGCCGTTGCTGGTACTCACGGTAAGACAACTACAACAGCATTGGTTACTCAGATCTATTCAGAAGCGGGTCTAGATCCAACGTTTGTAAACGGTGGCTTAGTGAAAAGCGCAGGAACCAATGCTCGTCTTGGTTCAAGCCGAATCTTAATCGCTGAAGCCGATGAAAGTGATGCGTCATTCTTGCACTTACAACCGATGGTGAGCATTGTTACCAACATTGAAGCAGACCATATGGACACTTATGGTGGTGACTTTGAGACGCTAAAACAAACTTTCATCGATTTCCTACATAACTTGCCATTCTACGGCCAAGCGATTGTTTGCATTGATGATCCAGTTGTTCGAGAATTGGTGCCACAGATTAGCCGTCAGGTGATTACTTACGGTTTCTCTGAAGACGCAGATGTACGCATCGATAATTATCGTCAAGAAGGGCAGCAAGGTAAGTTTACTGTTATTCGCCAAGGCAAATCTGATCTTGAGATCACATTGAATATTCCAGGCCGTCACAACGCGTTGAATGCATCAGCTGCGATTGCGGTTGCAACGGAAGATGATATTTCTGACGAAGCTATTCTCAGTGCAATGGCAGGGACTCAAGGTACAGGTCGACGCTTTGACCATTTAGGTGAGTTTGAGACAGGCAATGGTCAAGCGATGCTGGTGGATGACTACGGTCATCATCCAACAGAAGTTGATGTAACGATTCAGGCGGCTCGTAACGGATGGGAAGATAAACGCCTAGTGATGATTTTCCAACCGCACCGTTATAGTCGCACACGTGACCTGTATGATGATTTTGCCAATGTGCTAGAGCAAGTGGATGTTTTAATCATGCTCGATGTCTATTCGGCAGGAGAGAAGCCAATTGCGGGTGCTGATGGCCGTTCATTGTGTAGAACGATTCGCAGTCGCGGTAAAATTGACCCAATTTTTGTTCCTGAAACAGATGCATTGCCATCGGTTCTCGCTAATGTCTTACAAGATGGTGACTTAGTGCTAACGCAAGGTGCAGGTGACGTCGGTAAAGTGGCTAAGCAGCTTGCTGCTTTTGAGTTAAATATCGATAAAATGAGTCAAGACTCCTAATAAATATAGAATTTTAACTATTTGCGTCACTTATTATGTTTAAAGTGACAAATTATCACTTTCACTATTTGATACTTTGTTTGACCCCAGTATAATCTGAAGGTTAAAGTAAGTGCTTTATCTCTAGATACGAATTGGATTAGGGAAAGATAAGCGAGCTGGTAGCAAGGACAATGGACTTTGATTAAAAGTGCTTTTAATGAAGGCCGTCGGATTACTTCTGTACCACTAGTAAAGCAACATGCCCTTGGCGGTAGTTTCTTACTGGTGGTCTTGTTGTTAATTGGCTCTCTCCTCTATTCTACGATCTCTTGGATGTGGGATGACAAACGTCTGCCACTTTCAAATATCGTGCTCCAAGGTGAATTGCATTATGTTTCTGCCCGAGACGTTCAGCGCGCATTTGCACAGCTAGAACATGTGGGGACATTTATGTCACAAGACATCGATGTACTGCAAAGTATGGCTGAATCAATTCCTTGGGTTTCACATGCCTCCATTCGTAAACAGTGGCCAGATACGGTCAAAGTTTTTTTGACTGAGCATCACGCTGAAGCTATTTGGAACGGTAATGCACTACTCAATGACTACGGTCAGATATTTGATGGTGATATCGGCCAACTAGAAGAAGAGCGAGTCAAACTTTATGGGCCTCTTGATACAAGCGAGGAAGTCTTGCAAGTATGGCGAGAGATAAGCCCGAGGTTTGAAGCACTCAATCTAACGATTACCTCATTGGTACTCAATGACCGTCGAGCTTGGCAAATCATTCTCGATAATGGGATTCGACTAGAGCTCGGAAAAGAGTCGTTAGAAGAACGTATAGAGCGATTTATCTCTCTATTCAAGAATTTGGGTAGCGAAACCGAACTGGTTAGCTACATTGACCTCAGGTATGATACGGGAGCCTCTATAGGATGGTTCCCTGAGCAAGAGTTAGAACAAGAGAATTCAGATGACTAAGACCGCTGATGACAACATTATTGTTGGTCTTGATATAGGCACTGCAACAGTATCGGCTCTAGTGGGTGAAGTATTGCCTGATGGTCAAATCAATATTATTGGTGCAGGCAGTAGTCCTTCAAGAGGAATGGACAAAGGTGGTGTAAACGACCTTGAATCGGTAGTGAAATCGGTTCAGCGTGCAATTGACCAAGCTGAGTTAATGGCTGAGTGCCAAATCAGCAGTGTGTACCTTTCTATTTCAGGTAGACATATTGCTAGCCGTATTGAGAAAGGCATGGGGACCATCTCAGATGAAGCGGTTTCCCAAGATGATATGGATCGTGCAATCCATACGGCTAAGTCGATTAAAATTAGTGAGGAACTGCGCATTCTTCACGTAATTCCACAAGAATTTACGATTGATTACCAAGAAGGGATCAAAAACCCGCTAGGTTTATCAGGAGTAAGAATGGAAGTAAGTGTTCACATGATCTCTTGCCACAATGATATGGCGAAAAATATCATTAAAGCAGTAGAGCGTTGTGGCCTAACTAGAACCGAACTTGTTTACTCTGGCTTAGCGGCAAGCCATGCTGTTATTACCGAAGATGAGCGTGAACTGGGTGTGTGTGTCGTTGATATCGGTGCAGGCACGATGGATATTTCAATCTGGACTGGCGGTGCGTTACGTCATACAGAGGTATTCTCATACGCTGGCAATGCAGTAACAAGTGATATCGCTTTTGCGTTTGGTACTCCAGTAAGTGATGCTGAAGAGATCAAAGTGAAGCACGGTTGTGCTCTTAGCGAACTAGTTAGTAAAGATGATACGGTTAACGTTCCAAGTGTTGGTGGGCGCCCATCTCGCAGTTTACAAAGACAAACTTTGTCTGAAGTGATAGAGCCTCGTTATACTGAACTTATGGGACTGGTTAACCAAACTATCGATACCGTCCAAGAAAAGCTACGCGAAGAAGGGATTAAACATCACCTAGCCGCGGGCGTGGTGCTCACAGGTGGAGCAGCACAAATGGAAGGTGTGGTAGAGTGTGCGGAACGTGTTTTCCGCAACCAAGTACGAGTGGGCAAACCTCTAGAGGTGAGCGGCTTAACAGATTACGTAAAAGAGCCGTATCATTCTACGGCTGTTGGTTTACTTCATTACGCAAGAGATAATCAAATGAGTGATGATACTGAATATAACGAGCCTGCTCGTTCTTCAGTCGCAAGTTTATTTGACCGAATGCGTAATTGGATACAAAAAGAGTTTTAACCTGAGCAGCAGGAAAAACGGAGATAACACATGTTTGAACCGATGATGGAAATGTCTGACGACGCAGTAATTAAAGTCGTTGGAGTTGGTGGCGGTGGTGGTAACGCCGTTGAACACATGGTACGTGAGTCCATCGAAGGTGTTGAGTTCATTAGTATTAACACTGATGCTCAGGCACTTCGTAAAACCAGTGTGAATAGTGTTATTCAGATTGGTGGTGATATGACTAAAGGTCTGGGTGCTGGTGCAAATCCTCAAGTAGGACGTGACGCAGCTCTCGAAGATCGTGATCGTATTAAAGAAGAGCTAAATGGTGCCGATATGGTATTTATCGCAGCTGGTATGGGCGGCGGTACAGGTACTGGTGCGGCACCAGTAATTGCAGAAGTAGCGAAAGAGCTAGGTATTCTGACAGTTGCTGTTGTAACTAAGCCATTTAGCTTTGAGGGCAAAAAGCGTTTAGCTTTTGCTGAGCAAGGTATTGAAGAGCTTTCTAAACATGTGGACTCACTGATTACGATTCCAAATGAGAAGCTTCTTAAAGTACTTGGCCGTGGTATCACTCTACTTGAAGCCTTTGCTAGTGCGAACGACGTACTAAAGAATGCGGTACAAGGTATTGCTGAGCTGATTACTCGTCCTGGCATGATCAACGTCGACTTTGCTGACGTTCGTACAGTGATGTCTGAGATGGGTCATGCAATGATGGGTAGCGGCGTTGCTAAAGGTGAAGATCGTGCAGAAGAGGCGGCAGAAATGGCAATTTCTAGCCCTCTACTAGAAGATATCGATCTTGCTGGTGCTCGCGGTGTGCTTGTAAATATCACGGCTGGTCTAGATATGCGTCTAGACGAGTTCGAAACCGTTGGTAACACAGTTAAAGCCTTTGCATCAGACAATGCTACGGTCGTTATTGGTACTTCATTAGACCCAGATATGGCTGATGAAATCCGTGTCACTGTTGTTGCTACAGGTATTGGCAACGAGAAGAAACCTGACATTACGCTAGTTGCGGGCGGCAAAGCGAAAGTTGCGCCAGTTGCTCAGCCGCAGACTCAACCACAATCGGCACCTGCTCAGCAGACTGTCAATAAAGTGGAAGAAAAACCGGCACCAACTTTGCAAGAGAAACCACAGGTTACTCCTCAGCCAACGACAACAGCTCCGTCTGGCAGCGGTGCAGGCCAAAGTGCAGCACCAAAAGCAGATAAAGAAAGCGGTTATCTAGATATCCCTGCGTTCTTGCGTCGTCAAGCTGACTAAAAACACTACAATTTGACACTGTTCAAAATTGTGGTAGCATGCACGGTCAATACTGATATTGACCGTGATTTGTAGCATATTTACTGAGGCAAAGCAGATGATCAGACAACGTACTCTGAAAGAAATGGTGAAAACAACTGGTGTGGGTCTCCACTCTGGTCGTAAAGTAACACTAATTCTTCGCCCAGCTGCTGCAAATACAGGTATTGTATACCGCCGTACTGATGTAAACCCGCCAGTGGACTTCCCAGCGGACCCAGCGTCAGTTCGTGACACAATGCTTTGTACTGCACTGGTTAATGATGAAGGCGTTCGTATCTCTACTGTTGAGCACTTAAATGCCGCACTAGCGGGTATGGGTATCGATAACATCATCGTTGAAGTTGACGCGCCTGAAATTCCAATTATGGACGGTAGTGCAAGCCCATTTGTGTTCTTGCTGCAACAAGCTGGCATTGAAGAACAAAATGCACCTAAGCGCTTTATCCGCATCAAGAAGCCTGTTCGCTTTGAAGATGGTGATAAGTGGGCTGAGTTTGTTCCTTTCGATGGTTTCCGCATGGACTTTGAAATTGAGTTCAACCACCCAGCGATTGATGCAGACGAACAGCACCTACTGTTTGATTTCTCTTCACAAGGTTTTGTTAAAGAGATTTCACGTGCACGTACATTCGGCTTTATGCACGACATCGAGTACCTTCAGTCTCAAAACCTAGTGTTGGGCGGAAGCTTCGATAACGCTATCGTTCTTGATGAATACCGTATTCTTAACGAAGAAGGTCTTCGTTTTGAAAACGAATTTGTTACTCATAAAGTTCTTGATGCTATTGGCGACCTTTACATGTGTGGTCACCCAATCATCGGTGAATTCCGTGCCTTTAAATCAGGCCACGGCCTAAATAACCAACTACTTCGTTCAGTACTTGCTGACCAAGAAGCTTGGGAATGGGTAACGTTCGAAGAAGAAGCAACATCGCCAGTGGCATTCGCTGAGCCAAGCTTAGTGCTTGCATAAAAATAGATTTAAAGAAAAAGCCAGACAGTCGTCTGGCTTTTTTTATCTCTGAATTTCTAAGGATCATATCGGGTGCTCCTTGAAGATCCCTGTCGAACTGGCGGAAGATCTTTGCCTCCTCGCAATGGCGTTCCGCACGAAGCAAGATCGATCTAGATTACCGCTCGATCACATTGATCTTTTACCTAAGCAATGGCCAAGTTTTGTAACCCGCAATTTGTTGACGGCAACGACTCACTTTATCAATCTCAGTTTGCTCTTTTTATACAGTCCAAGCACGCTCAAACTGACTTGAGGCAGCATTTTAGAAGCGTTTAACGGATAAACTTCGTCCATATTGAGGTAAAAAGTTAAGAGTGCTTCAAACAAATCATCATCATGTTGGTTGTTGGACTGAAAATTCCTTACACTAACGCCTACTAAAAGTGATATAAGCCTTGAAATCCCTAGTTCTCATCACAATATCTGAGGGAAGTGATTTATCTCAGTATTCTTAGTTAGAGACTGAAGGCATTAAAAGTAGATCGGGCCCGATCTGAATAAAGAGAGATTCATAGCAAAATGATTACTAAGCTACTGACAAAGGTAATTGGCAGTCGCAATGACAGAACACTGCGCCGCCTGAGAAAAATTGTAAAAGAGATTAATAACTACGAACCGACGTTTGAAGCGCTATCTGACGAAGAGCTAAAAGCAAAAACGGTCGAGTTCCGTCAGCGCTTAGACCAAGGTGAAACGCTAGATAAGCTACTACCAGAAGCATTTGCAACGGTACGTGAAGCATCTAAGCGTGTATATGGCATGCGTCACTTCGACGTACAGCTTATCGGTGGTATGGTTCTTAACGCTGGTCAAATCGCAGAGATGCGTACTGGTGAAGGTAAAACTCTGACTGCGACACTGCCTGCGTACCTAAATGCATTGAAAGGCGCGGTTCACGTAGTTACTGTGAATGATTACCTAGCTAAGCGTGATGCTGAAACTAACCGAGTTCTATTTGAATTCCTAGGTATGACAGTGGGCATTAACGTGCCAAACATGCCTCCTCAAGAGAAAAAAGAAGCTTACCAAGCAGACATTCTATACGGCACAAACAATGAGTTTGGCTTTGACTACTTGCGTGACAATATGGCTTTCCGAGCTGAAGACCGAGTTCAACGTGAACGTTACTTTGCGATTGTCGATGAGGTGGACTCAATCCTAATCGATGAAGCTCGTACTCCGCTTATTATTTCAGGTCCAGCTGAAGACAGTTCTGATCTTTACACACGAATCAATACTCTGATTCCTCATCTTGAGCTTCAAGATAAAGAAGACTCAGAGGAGTACCGTGGTGAAGGTCACTACACCATGGATGAAAAATCGAAACAGGTGCACTTGACCGAGAATGGCCAAGAATTTGTTGAAGAGTTGATGGTTAAAAACGGCTTAATGGAAGAGGGTGATACACTGTATTCACCAGCTAACATTAGCTTACTTCACCACGTCAACGCAGCACTTCGTGCACATGTATTGTTCGAGAAAAACGTCGATTACATTGTGAACGAAGAAGGCGAAGTCGTAATCGTTGATGAACACACTGGTCGTACTATGCCAGGTCGTCGTTGGTCTGAAGGCCTTCACCAAGCAGTAGAAGCGAAAGAAGGCGTTAAGATTCAGAACGAGAACCAGACGCTAGCGTCTATTACGTTCCAGAACTTCTTCCGTTTATACGAAAAACTGTCAGGTATGACAGGTACGGCAGATACTGAAGCATTCGAGTTCCAGTCGATCTACGGTCTAGAAACGGTTGTTATCCCAACCAACAAACCAATGATTCGTAATGATATGCCTGATGTGGTTTATCGTACAGAAACTGATAAGTTCAACGCGATTATCGAAGATATCAAAGATCGCGTAGCGAAAGGTCAGCCGACTCTTGTTGGTACAGTCTCTATTGAGAAATCAGAGCTGCTTTCAAATGCACTGAAAAAAGCAAAGATCAAACACAACGTACTTAACGCTAAGTTCCACGAAAAAGAAGCGGAAATCGTTGCTGGTGCAGGTACTCCTGGTGCGGTAACTATCGCGACTAACATGGCAGGTCGTGGTACCGATATCGTGTTAGGTGGTAGCTGGCAATCGAAGGTTGAAGCGCTAAATAACCCAACACCAGAGCAAATCGCAGAAATTAAGGCTGAGTGGAAGATCGTTCACGACGCAGTACTTGAAGCGGGTGGCTTACACATCATTGGTACAGAGCGCCATGAATCCCGTCGTATTGATAACCAGTTACGTGGTCGTTCAGGTCGTCAGGGTGACGCAGGTTCATCACGCTTCTACCTATCGATGGAAGATTCACTACTGCGTATCTTTACTTCTGACCGTATGGCTGGTCTTATCCAGAGCGGTATGGAAGAGGGTGAAGCGATCGAATCTAAGATGCTATCTCGTTCAATCGAAAAAGCGCAGCGTAAAGTGGAAGGTCGTAACTTTGACATCCGTAAGCAGCTTCTAGAATACGATGATGTTGCTAACGACCAACGTAAAGTGGTTTACGAACTTCGCGATGAGTTGATGAGTGCTGATGACATCAGTGAAATGATCGAGCACAACCGTACTGACGTGCTAAGTGCCGTAATTGATGAGTACATCCCGCCACAATCTCTAGAAGATATGTGGGATACGGAAGGTCTGCAAGAGCGCCTGAAGAACGACTTCGATATCGATGCGCCAGTGAAGCAGTGGCTTGAAGAAGATGACAAGCTTTACGAAGAAGCACTGCGTGAGAAAATTCTTGAGACAGCGGTTGCGGTCTACAAAGAGAAAGAAGAAGTGGTTGGTGAGCAAGTTCTGCGTAACTTCGAAAAATCAGTGATGCTACAAACACTTGATTCACTTTGGAAAGAGCACCTTGCAGCGATGGATCACCTTCGTCAGGGCATCCACCTACGTGGCTATGCTCAGAAGAACCCGAAACAAGAGTACAAGCGCGAGTCGTTTGAACTGTTTGAAGGTCTTTTAGATGCACTAAAATCTGACGTTATTACTATCTTGTCTAAAGTACGTGTACAGCAGCAAGAAGAAGTAGAACGTATGGAAGCTCAGCGTCGTGCACAAGCGGAAGAAGCGGCTCGCCGTGCGCAAGCACAACATGCAACTGCCGAAAACCAACTAGCAGATGGTGAAGAGTCAGAAGAAGGTCATCAGCCAGTTGTTCGTGAAGAGCGTAAAGTTGGCCGTAATGAGCCTTGCCCATGTGGTAGCGGTAAAAAGTACAAGCAGTGTCACGGTAAAATCAATTAAGTTGCTATGAATCGTCGCTGTAGAGCATGATAGCTGCGTTGGTGGTACTCACTTACAGTTGTAAGCTCCGTGCCACCGCCTTGCTCTCAAGCACTATAGCTTAGCTTCATAGAAACTGATGAATAGAATTTAAAGAGTCGCTTAGGCGGCTCTTTTTGTATGTGAAAATAATAAGGCTTCGATAGCGTCACCCTTGAGAGTGAGGAACGGGCGAGTCGGGGACCTTTGAAATTAACAAGAGAGTAGGTTCCCTATCTAATTCGTTCCCTATTGTAGAGAATGACGCTAGGGGCGCAAAAGGAACACTAATAATGAAAAGAATCCATATCGTCGCAGCAATCATCTTTAACCAAGACAAGTCAGAAATCTTTATCACCAAGCGCCCAAGTGATAAGCATAAAGGCGGTTTCTGGGAGTTTCCTGGTGGTAAGGTTGAAGAGGGTGAAACGGTTGAACAAGCGATGATTCGTGAACTCAATGAAGAGGTTGGCATTACCGTCACGGAGCAAACTTTGTTTGAGCACCTTGAATACGACTACCCAGACAAATCGTTAAAGTTTGATTTTATGAGTGTCAGCCAGTTTGATGGTCAGCCATACGGTCGTGAAGGCCAGCAAGGTGAATGGGTTTCGGTTGGTGAACTACCGAACTATGCGTTCCCAGAAGCAAATGTGCCGATTTTAGACAGAGTGGTAAAAGAGTTTGCATAGACCCTAGCCACTGATGGCGAATGTTGTTAGTTTATTTAGATGAATTGGAATGCTGCCAACGAGCAGTGAAAAACAAATGGAGAACCATGCAATGGTAAGAATTGCAGTTGCAGGTGCGGCAGGCCGCATGGGTCGCAACCTAGTTAAAGCAACCTACAACAATGAAAATGCATCAGTAGCCGCTGGATCAGAGCGCCCAGAGTCATCACTTGTAGGTGTTGATTTAGGAGAGCTTTGTGGCGAAGGTAAATTTGATGTTGTTGTGACAGATGATCTTGCCAAAGACATTGAAAAGTTTGACGTCATCATCGACTTTACTGCTCCAGTTAGCACGCTAGCGAATCTGGAACTTTGTCGCCAGCATGGTAAAAGTATTGTTATTGGCACGACAGGCTTCTCTGATGAAGAGCGCGCACGAATTGATGAAGTCGCACAACAAGTTCCAGTTGTGATGGCTCCAAACTATTCAGTGGGTGTAAACCTTGTCTTTAAGCTGCTAGAGAAAGCGGCAAAAGTAATGGGTGACTATTGCGATGTCGAGATTGTTGAAGCGCACCATCGCCATAAAGTGGACGCACCATCAGGTACAGCTATCGGAATGGGAGAAGCGATTGCAGGCGCAATGGGCAACCAACTGAACGACGTAGCCGTCTACGCCCGTGAAGGTATTACCGGTGAACGAACCAAAGATGAAATTGGTTTCGCAACGATTAGAGCTGGTGACATCATTGGAGAACACACCGCGATGTTCGCTGATATCGGTGAGCGAGTAGAGATAACGCACAAAGCAACCGACCGTATGACATTTGCAAATGGTGCAGTAAAAGCAGCGGTATGGCTAAAGCAGAAACCGGCAGGCTTTTACACAATGACCGATGTTCTTGGCTTGAATGAGCTGTAGACCGACTCTATTCGTCCAGTTTCTTAAGTAAAAATGGGCGACAAGAGTTCTGGTTTAAATAATTATGCGCTGGGGATACCCGGCGCTTTTTATATCTGATGTATGGCAGTACTCTATTAAACGGTTGGCTATAGGATAATTACCTCGCTTTTTTGTTGTTAAAATGGAGCTTATGGTCTGTTTTTTACTTAAAGTGCTTAAAAGTTTATGTTGGAAATGAGTGTGCATCGTTTGCGTCGTTTTTAACCACAAAACTGTGATCTCTGATTTGTCCAAAAATGGGCTTTTCATAAATTTTTCATCCAATCCCTACCAAAGAGCGACTAAACTATGTTTTTTAAGGCTCTAAAATCATTTTTTGTATTAGATGCTCTAAATATTAGATTTATTTTTAAGACTGTATTGACACACGTCAATCTCCTCATTAGAATACCGCCAATTTGTCTAATTTCCATAAACACGCAGTTTTTGGTGTTGCAGGAAGGTAGATTTGCAAATTAAATCAATTTTAATGCATTTTTATTTCTGGAGGTTGTCTTGAAAAAGTCAGCATTGCTAGTCCTAGAAGACGGGACAGTATTCCACGGTGAATCCATTGGCGCAGACGGTTCTGCTGTTGGTGAAGTCGTTTTTAATACCTCGATGACGGGGTACCAAGAAATCCTCACTGATCCTTCCTATTCTCAACAAATTGTAACGCTTACTTACCCTCACATTGGCAATACCGGAACCAATTCCGAAGACGAAGAATCTTCTTCAATCCACGCTCAAGGCCTTGTGATTCGCGATCTCCCTCTTATCGCTTCTAACTTCCGTAATGAACAATCCCTTTCAGATTACCTAAAGTCGCAAAATGTTGTTGGTATCGCTGATATCGATACTCGTAAGCTGACGCGTATTCTTCGTGAAAAAGGTGCTCAAAACGGTTGTATCGTTGCAGGCAACAATATCGACGAAGCTCTAGCGCTAGCTAAAGCTAAAGAATTCCCTGGCCTGAAAGGTATGGATCTTGCGAAAGAAGTTACAACAAAAGAAGCGTATCAATGGAAACAAGGTTCGTGGACGCTTACGGGTGGACTTCCTGAAGCGAAAGCAGACTCAGAATTGCCATATCACGTTGTTGCCTACGACTTCGGTGCAAAACGCAACATCCTGCGTATGCTTGTTGACCGCGGCTGCCGCCTAACGGTTGTTCCAGCTGAAACATCAGCGGAAGAAGTACTGGCTCTAAACCCAGACGGCGTTTTCCTTTCAAATGGCCCTGGTGACCCAGAACCATGTACTTACGCGATTGAAGCGACAAAAGTATTCCTAGAGAAAGGCCTACCAATCTTTGGTATCTGTCTTGGTCACCAAATCCTAGCGCTAGCTTCTGGTGCGAAGACGGTGAAAATGAAGTTTGGTCACCACGGTGCAAACCACCCAGTTAAAGATTTAGATCGTGATGTTGTGATGATTACTTCACAAAACCACGGTTTCGCTGCTGATGAAGAGACGCTGCCTGAAAACCTACGTGCAACGCACAAGTCGCTATTTGATGGTTCTTTGCAAGGTATCCACCGCACAGATAAGCCAGCATTCAGCTTCCAAGGTCACCCAGAAGCGAGCCCAGGTCCAGAAGACGCGGCACCGCTTTTTGACCACTTCATTGAACTAATTAAACAGCACACAGCGTAATTCGGAGTAGTAGACAATGCCAAAACGTACTGACATTAAAAGTATTCTAATTCTAGGTGCTGGCCCGATCGTTATCGGCCAAGCATGTGAGTTCGATTACTCTGGTGCTCAAGCTTGTAAAGCGCTTCGCGAAGAAGGTTACCGAGTTATTCTTGTAAACTCGAACCCAGCGACCATCATGACTGACCCAGATATGGCTGATGCAACTTACATCGAGCCAATCCAATGGGAAGTTGTTCGCAACATCATTGCGAAAGAGAAGCCAGACGCAGTTCTACCTACAATGGGTGGTCAAACGGCTCTTAACTGTGCACTAGATCTTGAGAAGCACGGTGTTCTTGAAGAGTTCGGTGTAGAGATGATTGGTGCAACGGCTGACGCAATCGACAAAGCGGAAGACCGTTCTCGTTTCGATAAGGCGATGAAGTCTATCGGCCTAGAGTGTCCACGTGCTGACACTGCGAAAACCATGGAAGAAGCTTACGCTGTTCTAGATATGGTTGGCTTCCCTTGTATCATCCGTCCATCATTCACTATGGGTGGTACTGGCGGTGGTATCGCATACAACAAAGAAGAGTTCGAAGAGATCTGTCGTCGCGGTTTAGACCTTTCTCCAACCAACGAGCTTCTAATCGATGAATCTCTAATCGGTTGGAAAGAGTACGAGATGGAAGTGGTTCGTGACAAAGCGGACAACTGTATCATCGTATGTGCGATTGAAAACTTCGACCCAATGGGTATCCACACGGGTGACTCAATCACAGTTGCACCAGCTCAAACGCTGACAGACAAAGAATACCAACTGATGCGTAACGCATCTCTAGCAGTACTGCGTGAGATTGGTGTTGAAACAGGTGGTTCAAACGTACAGTTTGGTATCAACCCGAAAGACGGCCGTATGGTTATCATCGAGATGAACCCACGTGTATCTCGTTCTTCTGCTCTAGCTTCTAAAGCAACGGGTTTCCCAATCGCTAAGATTGCAGCGAAACTGGCTGTGGGTTACACATTAGATGAACTGCAAAATGACATCACGGGTGGCGCAACTCCAGCATCATTCGAACCAACAATCGACTACGTAGTAACTAAGATTCCTCGTTTCAACTTCGAGAAATTTGCAGGTGCTAACGACCGTCTAACGACGCAAATGAAGTCTGTTGGTGAAGTTATGGCTATCGGCCGTAACCAACAAGAATCGCTACAAAAAGCACTTCGCGGCCTAGAAGTTGGCGCTACAGGCTTTGACGAAATGGTTGACCTAGATGCGCCAGACGCACTAACAACAATTCGTCACGAACTAAAAGAAGCGGGCGCAGAGCGTATTTGGTACATCGCGGATGCATTCCGTGCGGGTATGTCAGTAGATGGCGTATTCAACCTAACGCAAATCGACCGTTGGTTCCTAGTTCAAATCGAAGATATCGTTAAGCTTGAGCAAGAGCTTAAAGCGAAAGGCTTTGCTGGTTTGAACAAAGACGAGCTAAACAAGCTGAAGCGTAAAGGTTTTGCTGATGCACGCCTGTCTAAGATTCTAGGTGTAGCGGAAAGCGAAATCCGTCGTCTACGTGACCAATACGATATTCATCCTGTTTACAAGCGTGTTGATACGTGTGCGGCTGAGTTCTCTTCTGATACGGCTTACATGTACTCATCTTACGATGACGAGTGTGAAGCAAACCCAACAGACAAAGACAAGATCATGATTCTAGGCGGCGGTCCAAACCGTATCGGCCAAGGTATCGAATTTGACTACTGTTGTGTACACGCATCACTAGCTCTACGTGAAGATGGCTTTGAGACTATCATGGTTAACTGTAACCCTGAGACGGTTTCAACAGACTACGATACATCTGACCGTTTGTACTTCGAACCAGTAACTCTGGAAGACGTACTAGCAATTGCTCGTGTTGAGAAGCCAAAAGGCGTTATCGTTCAGTACGGTGGTCAAACTCCACTGAAACTGGCTCGCGCACTTGAAGCAGCTGGCGTGCCAATCATCGGTACTAGCCCTGACGCAATCGACCGTGCAGAAGACCGTGAGCGTTTCCAAGTTGCTGTAGACCGTCTAGGCCTACTTCAGCCAGAAAACGCAACAGTAACAACAATGGAGCAAGCGGTTGAGAAATCTCGCGAAATCGGCTTCCCATTGGTTGTACGTCCTTCTTACGTACTTGGTGGTCGTGCGATGGAAATCGTATACGACGAGCAAGACCTACGTCGCTACTTCAACGAAGCAGTAAGCGTATCGAACGAATCTCCAGTTCTTCTTGATAGTTTCCTAGATGACGCAGTTGAAGTGGATATCGATGCTATCTGTGACGGTGAGCGCGTAGTGATCGGCGGTATCATGGAGCACATCGAGCAAGCGGGTGTTCACTCTGGTGACTCAGCATGTTCTCTTCCTGCTTACACGCTAAGCCAAGAAATCCAAGATGTAATGCGTGAGCAAGTTGAAAAGCTGGCGTTCGAGTTGGGTGTTCGTGGTCTGATGAACACGCAGTTTGCGGTTAAGAACAACAAAGTATACCTAATCGAGGTGAACCCTCGTGCAGCGCGTACTGTACCGTTCGTATCGAAAGCAACGGGTGCACCAATTGCGAAAATTGCAGCACGTGTAATGGCGGGTCAATCTCTTGAAGCCCAAGGCTTTACCAAAGAAATTATCCCACCTTACTACTCAGTGAAAGAAGTTGTACTTCCATTCAACAAGTTCCCTGGTGTTGACCCACTATTAGGCCCAGAAATGCGCTCTACTGGTGAAGTTATGGGTGTAGGTCCAACATTTGCTGAAGCTTACGCGAAAGCAGAACTAGGTTGTGGCAACATCTACCCAGAAGGTGGTCGTGCGCTTCTTTCTGTTCGTGAAGGTGATAAAGAGCGTGTTGTTGACCTAGCATCTAAGCTATCTAAGCTTGGTTACCAACTAGACGCAACACACGGTACAGCAGTTATCCTTGGCGAAGCGGGCATTAACCCACGCCTAGTAAACAAAGTACACGAAGGTCGTCCTCACATTCTTGACCGTATCAAGAACAACGAGTACACCTACATCGTGAACACTGCTGCTGGTCGTCAAGCGATTGAAGACTCTAAAGTACTACGTCGTGGTGCTCTAGCTGAGAAAGTGAACTATACAACAACGCTAAACGCAGCGTTTGCAACGTGTATGGCTCACACTGCTGATGCGAAAACATCAGTTACGTCAGTACAAGAACTACACGCTCAAGTGAAGGCTGCTGAAGCATAATCACATAGAGTAAGACATAGAAACAAAGGCCGCTCTCTGAGTGGCCTTTTTGTTTTTATCGTGTAGTGTTAATAGTTGGTCAGAGGTGACAATTTAAGTAACAGGTTGACTTAATTGGTGATACTTTACCGCTATAAATTTAGAAACGTACCGTGCACTCAATGGAACTGACTCTCGAAATATTGACTCTCCTATTCTTCGTCGCCACGCTTGCAGGATTTATTGATGCTATGGCGGGGGGAGGTGGATTAATTACACTCCCAGCGCTTCTTGCTGCAGGTGTCCCTCCAACTCAAGCGCTAGCAACGAATAAACTTCAAAGCTCCTTTGGTAGCTTCTCGGCAACGTGGTACTTCGTGCGCAATGGCATCGTTAACGTCAAAGAGATGCGTTTTGCCATTCTTTGCACTTTTATCGGTTCGGCAGTGGGAGCTGAAGCGGTTCAGTATATAGACGCGGGCATATTAACGAGCCTAATTCCCATTCTTTTGGTCGCTATTTCCCTTTATTTCTTGATGATGCCAAAAGCGAAAGAGCAAAAAGGCGAAGCAAAACTGTCAGAAGCGATGTTTGCTTTTAGTGTGGGGGGCGGAGTTGGATTTTATGATGGTTTCTTTGGCCCAGGCACGGGATCTATTTTTACGGTCTGTTTTGTAGCGCTAGGGCACTTCTCGCTCGTGGATGCAACCGCAAGAACCAAAGTGCTTAATTTTACTTCAAATATCGCTGCACTCATTTTCTTTGTCATCGCAGGCTTGCCCGTTTGGGAACTTGGATTGGTGATGGCTGCTGGCGGGTTTATTGGTGCTCAGCTTGGAGCTAAAGTGGTGGTGACCAAAGGTCAAAAATGGATTCGTCCGTTAGTGATCATTATGTCTATGTTGATGGCGATTAAGTTATTGTGGCAACAGCACCATGATTGGCTAGTTTCTCTAATGCTATAGGTATAAAAAAGGCGCTCATTGAGCGCCTTTTTCAAATATTATTGACTGAGAATTATAGAGACTCAGTGAAAGTACGAGCGATAACGTCGCGTTGCTGCTCTGTTGTTAGAGAGTTGAAACGTACAGCGTAACCAGATACACGAATTGTTAGCTGAGGGTAGTTCTCAGGGTTTGCAACTGCGTCTTCTAGCGTTTCGCGCTTTAGAACGTTAACGTTTAGGTGCTGACCACCTTCGATGCGTGGTGCTGTTTCGATAGCAACTTCACGGCTCTCGTATTCGCCCAGATCGTTGATTGTAACAACTTGGTCTGCTTCGAAGCCAGAATTCGCAGCTACGCAACGCGCTTCGTTCTTCTCGCTATCTAGAAGCCAGATTGAGTTTAGTAGGTCGTCGTTTGCTGCTTTAGTGATTTGAATACCTTGGATCATTACTATCTCCTAGTCCACATCGGTGGTTAATTGGTGTTAATTTTCGAATTTTGCTGAGCTACGTATTATATAGCGAATATCCCTTATGATAATATTGATTTAAGTCAAAAAACAACCAAAAACATTATTTTTGTAATGGTTATTTTCTTGTTCTAAATCAATAAAATCTTTGAAAACAATATAGTTACAATTTATTTGATAATATAAAAAATATTTAATAACTCATTTTGTTGTAATTTTACTACAAAATGAGACTAAAACTTGAGCTGCATCTTCTAAATGATTGTATTTGGGCTCTCATACTGAAAGTAATAGGTGATTAAATAACAATGATAAAAAAGCAACCAGGTAATAAGTATATTGGTGCACATGTTTCTGCTGCTGGTGGGGTTGATCAAGCTCCGCTTAGAGCAAGAGAGATAGGTGCGAACGCCTTTGCTTTGTTTACTAAAAATCAGCGCCAATGGGTCGCAAAACCTTTAGAGGCAAAAACGATCAGTGCATTTAAAGCCAACTGTAAACTACTGGGCTTTAGTCCTGAACAGATTCTGCCTCACGATTCCTATTTGATTAACTTAGGCGCACCAGAAGAAGAGAAGCTAGAGAAGTCCCGAGCGGCATTTATTGATGAAATGCAACGTTGCCATCAACTAGGTCTAACACTGTTAAATTTTCATCCTGGTAGTCATTTAAAGAAGATTTCTGAGAAAGCGTGTTTAGCGCGAATTGCCGAATCGATTAATTTGGCACATCAAGTTGTTCCAGAAGTCATTGCGGTGATTGAAAATACGGCTGGGCAGGGCACTAACTTGGGGTGGCGATTTGAACACCTTGCTGAAATTATCGCGCAGGTCGAAGATAAATCTCGCGTTGGTGTATGTATTGATACTTGCCACACCTTTGCTGCGGGTTACGATTTAAGAACTTTTGACGCTTGTGATGCCACGTTTGCTGAGTTTGATCGCATCGTGGGGATGCAATATTTAAAGGCAATGCACATTAATGACTCAAAGATCGAGCTAGGCGGCAAAGTTGATAGGCACCATGCCTTAGGTAAAGGTGAGATTGGTTGGGATTGTTTTGAGTACATATCGAAAGACCCGAGATTTGATCATACCCCCCTGATTTTAGAGACAATTGAGTCAGACCTTTGGCAAGATGAAATTGCAAAAATGAGAAAATTCCACCTAGAAGCATTGGCAGTCAATGTCTAGTTTGTAAGATCTGGCATTAATTTTTCATGTCCTTATATGTATTCGCACTATGAGGACATGAATTATGCCGTTTACTCACACTTATCCCTCAGTACGCACTGCTCGTTTCCCTACACCTAATCGCCACATTACCGGGCAGGGTCACTATCGAACGCCACAAAAGCAGACAAGTAACCTCAAGGCATCTTAATCGTCTACGTGAAAAACATTGAGAACACCCCATGCTCATGTGGTGTTGACCCCTTTGCTCCTTTAAGGTTATTTGCGACAATCGTTTTGCATACACAGTAAAGGAACGAAATTATGGCAACGCCACTGACTTGGCATGATGTGATCGAGGCAGAAAAGCAGCAAGAGTATTTTAAGCAGACTCTGTCGTTTGTCGAAGCTGAACGAGCTGCGGGTAAGGTCGTTTTTCCGCCTCAGTCAGAAGTCTTCAATGCTTTTAAGGCAACTGAGTTTGAAGACGTTAAAGTGGTGATCATCGGTCAAGATCCTTACCACGGTCCGAACCAAGCTCATGGTCTCTGCTTTTCTGTCTTGCCTGGAATTAAAACGCCTCCGTCTCTGAAAAATATGTATAAAGAGCTCGCTCAAGATATAGAGGGCTTCGAGATCCCACAGCATGGCTATCTACAAAGTTGGGCGGAGCAAGGTGTCCTGTTATTGAATACGGTATTGACTGTAGAGCAGGGTAAAGCACACTCTCATGCGAAGAGTGGCTGGGAGACGTTTACTGATCGCCTTATTGAAGCGGTCAATGCGCATCAGTCAGGTGTTGTCTTCTTATTATGGGGCGCACACGCGCAGAAGAAAGGTCGCATGATTGATCGCTCCAAACATCACGTTTTAGCCGGCCCACACCCGTCACCACTCTCTGCACATAGAGGCTTTTTTGGATGTCGTCACTTTTCCCAAACCAATCAACTATTGATTGAACAAGGAAAAGCTCCAATTGAGTGGACGTTACCTTTAACGGTTGAGTTACCTTAATAATGTTTGTTTAAAATTCGAACAGGATCAAAGCGTCTCTATATGCCATCTAATACACTTATAAAAAGTAAGTGTTAAGGAGAGGTGCTATGATGGTTGAAAGGATCAAACGAGAACACGGCTACATGGTGAGGTTACTGGCGATATTACGTCATAAGCTCAATATGTTAAAAGAGGAGCGGAGCGTTAATTACGCTGTGTTGAGGGAAGTGGTGGATTATCTCGCTCATCACTCTGAGAAAATTCATCACCCAAAAGAAGACATCTTGTATAACTATTACCTAGAGCACTACGGTGAGAGTGCAACTATTGATAACCTTGAGGCCGAACATCGCGCTTTATCAGAGAAGACTCATAATTTTCTCAATACGGTAGATATGGTTTTGCAAGATGCGGTGGTCCCGCATGATATTTTTGTCGAGCAATTAGCGTCTTTTCTTGATGCTCAGAAAAAGCACCTAGAGATGGAAGAGAAGCAGGTTTTCCCTCATTTACTTACCACGTTTACCACGCATGACTGGCAGGCAGTAGAGCAACAGTGGAGCGTTTGTGAAGATGATCCCTTATTCGGTTCTACCATTGCTGAACAATATCAACAACTCGCTGATCGCATTCACCAAAATGAACATGAGTGTATATAGCCGTTTTGTTCAGTGAGTAGATAAAGAAAAAGAGGCTCAATGCCTCTTTTTACTTAGTATTCGACGGTAGTTAAATCATCAAAGCCGATATCCATATCCATCAACTCTTTTTGTAGGCGTTGGCGGTCTTTAATTGCCTCAATTTCACGCCATTTACGTTTCATTGGTTTTGAGCGACTCGCCTTTCCTTTTGGTAAGTCCTGTTCAAAAATTTCTTCAAAGTTTAAGCCTTCCATAAGCTACCTCTTTTATGATTTTGAAGCCCTCAGCCTAGGGCCACTTTTTAATACCATATCTAAAACTAACGTAACTTTGATTCGTTTCTCATTTGTTACGTTTCAATGAAGTTTTTGCGCATATTGTGCGTGAGAGTCACAAAAAGACAGAATGAAGTGGTGTTTTTTTGAACGGTTGAACTGACGAAAACGATTAAATTGAGTATTCCCGATTGTTAATTCAATGTGTGAATTTTAAAGCTGAGTTCACTTATGCAACCCAATGTCTAACTTTTAAGAATGCGTCGCTTTGCTTTACCGTCTATTGTTTTTAATGCATTGCTTGAAGCCTTACATTGTAAGGACTTGAGTTTTTTCTTCTCAGACGCTGTGTCTAATTCTGATAAGAACTGGGTTGTTAAGTGATTTTGTCTGGTTTGTTTTCTTTTTGTTGTTAGGATGCGTGCCTTGCTGTTAATTGTTAGTGACTATCTAGTGAAATATAACAATGAAGTGAGTTAAATTGCATATTGATTTTTGCCCATCTTCACTGCATTATCCGCCCGTCAAAAAATACGCTGACACGTAAAATGGAAGCACGAAGCGAGTTTTACAGGTCTAAACTGCATAGAAAAATACAACCAAGACTAAGCAACCTTGACACTTAGTTAAGCAGTTAGATGGATGGCTTGGAAGCATAGGTTAGCGAACACTCAATCATGAGGATCTTATGACAGACTTAATTAACTTAATGAACGACCTTCTATGGGGTTCAATTCTTGTTTATCTTCTAGTCGGTGTTGGAATCTACTTTACGGTCCGTTTGGGCTTTATTCAGTTCCGTCACTTCGGCCACATGTTCTCTGTTTTGAAGAACAGCCGTAAAGCAGACAAAGCTGGTATCTCTTCTTTCCAAGCACTTTGTACTAGTTTAGCTGCTCGTGTTGGTACTGGTAACATGGCAGGTGTAGCCGTTGCTCTTACTGCTGGTGGTCCAGGCGCTATTTTCTGGATGTGGCTAATTGCTATGCTAGGTATGGCGACATCATTTGCTGAAAGTACGCTAGCGCAGCTATACAAAACGAAAGATGACGACGGTAACTACCGTGGTGGTCCAGCATACTACATGGAAAAAGGTCTAGGCATGCGTTGGATGGGTGTACTGTTCTCAGTATTCCTGATCATTGCTTTCGGTCTTGTTTTCAATGCAGTACAAGCTAACTCAATTGCCGGTGCGATGAACACGGCATTTGGTTGGGATAAGCTATACGTCGGTATTGCTGTTGTTGTGCTTTCTGCTGTGGTTATCTTCGGTGGTATTAAACGTATCGCACGTGTTGCGGAGCTGATTGTTCCTGTAATGGCATTGCTTTACCTTCTTCTTGCTATTGGCGTAATGCTAATGAATATCGAGAAGCTACCTGATGTTCTAGTTCTTATCTTCAAGAGTGCCTTCGGTCTACAAGAAGCAGCAGCAGGTGGTCTAGGCTACGCAATCGCACAAGCTATGATCAACGGTATCAAACGCGGTCTGTTCTCGAACGAAGCTGGTATGGGTTCTGCGCCAAACGCGGCGGCATCAGCAACACCTTACCCACCGCACCCAGCATCTCAAGGTTACGTGCAGATGCTAGGTGTATTCATGGACACTATCGTTATCTGTTCTGCAACGGTTGCGATTATCTTAATGTCTGGTGAGTATGTACCTCACGGTGAAGTAACAGGTATCGAGCTGACTCAGAACGCACTAAGTTCTCAAGTAGGTGATTGGGGTGGTATCTTTGTAGCAGTAGCGATTTTCTTCTTCGCATTTACTTCTATCATTGCCAACTACTCTTACGCTGAGACAAACCTTATCTTCCTTGAGCACAACCACAAAGCAGGTCTAGGTCTGTTCCGTATCATCGTGCTAGGTATGGTTATGTTTGGTGCGCTAGCGTCACTACCAGTCGTTTGGTCTTTAGCTGACGTTTCAATGGGTCTAATGGCGATTGTTAACTTGGTAGCGATTCTTCTTCTATCAGGCATCGTGATTAAGCTTGCGAAAGACTACAACCGCCAGCTTGCTGAAGGTAAAGTACCAACGTTTGACTCAAACGACTTCCCTGAACTGAAATCTCAGTTGGAAGATGGTATCTGGGATCAAACTAAGAAAGATTAATCTCGTACTATAGAGTTTATCTATTAGAACGATTCAAAAAGCCATGCAGACAATGCATGGCTTTTTTTGTACCCTAAACTCAATAAAACTGATAAATGGAAAGTGTAAAGTCATGTTGATCGTTGTTTCCCCTGCGAAAACCCTAGATTACGAATCGCCATTGGCGACAGAAAGGTTCACTCAACCTGAGTTAGTTGAGTATTCAAAAGAGCTGATTGAAGTTTGCCGTAAACTCACGCCTGCTGATGTATCAAGCCTAATGAAGGTGAGTGACAAAATTGCCGATTTGAATGTGGGCCGTTTTCAAGAGTGGAGCGAAACCTTCACCACTGACAATTCACGTCAAGCGATTCTGGCATTTAAAGGTGACGTCTATACTGGGTTAGATGCTCAATCCCTCTCAGATGATGATTTTGAATATGCTCAAGCGCATTTACGCATGCTGTCAGGTCTTTATGGCCTATTGAAGCCGCTTGACTTAATGCAGCCGTACCGTCTTGAGATGGGCACCAAGCTTGCTAATGACAAAGGAACGAATCTGTATCAGTTCTGGGGAAATGTCATCACAGATAAGTTGAATCAAGCCATTGCGGCTCAAGGTGACAATGTACTTATCAACCTTGCATCGAATGAATACTTCAAAGCTGTCAAACCAAAAGCACTGGATGCTCAGGTGATTACCCCTATCTTCAAAGATTGTAAGAATGGCCAATATAAGGTGATCAGTTTCTACGCTAAGAAAGCGCGCGGCATGATGGCTCGTTACATCATTGAGAATCGTATCGCTAGCGTAGCCGATCTGACTAAGTTCGATACCGCGGGCTACTACTTTGTTGAAGAAGAATCTACGCCGACTGATTTAGTCTTCAAGCGCGAAGAGCAGTAGGTCTTAAGGAGCAGGGGATGTTTGGATGGTTAAAACAGCTTATTGTCCGTTACGATGCGTGGTGTGCATCAATGGGCCTTACGCCGGAAAACAAGCGCAGCTGCGTACCTTATCGTCGAGATCCTGCTCATGATGTTGATAACTCATCACCACAATCCAATAAGGCGCGCGATTAGTGCGCCTTTTTGATACTCACTGCCACTTCGACTTTGAGGTCTTTTCACAAGACTTTGAAGCTCAGTTAACTCAGGCGCATGATTCTGGCGTTGAACGTTTTGTCATTCCGTCTATCGGTCTATCGAATTGGCAAACCGTTTCTATGCTCTCTTCTCAATACACTTCTATCTATCATGCGCTTGGCTTGCACCCATACTTTCTGAACGCGCAAAGTGAAGATCATCTGCCTATATTAGAAGAGAAATTGGCAGAAAGAAGCATGAAGTGTGTTGCGGTCGGGGAGTGCGGTCTAGATGCGATGATCGATGTCCCTGCAGAGCTTCAAGAACATCTGTTTTTGGCTCAAATTGAGTTGGCAAAAAGATATAAACTTCCTCTCATTTTACACGCCAGAAAGACTCATAACCGGCTGCTTCAATTGTTAAAAGAAGCCCGTTTTAATAACGGTGGAGTGTTACATGGTTTCGCAGGAAGCTATCAACAAGCGATGCAGTTTGTTGAGATGGGTTTTTACATCGGTGTCGGTGGTGTAATCACATATCCAAGAGCCAATAAAACTCGTCAAGCCGTTACTCAGATCCCGTTGAAAAACCTTGTGCTAGAGACTGATGCGCCTGACATGCCACTTAACGGACATCAAGGCAAGAGCAATCATCCTAAAATGATAGGTGAGATCTTGTCCTGCCTCGCAAGCTTAAAACAAGAGTCAGAGCAAACGATTGCTGAAAACGTTTGGAATAATAGCAATTTGGCGTTCGGTATTTGTGAATAAATTCTAAATAAAATGTTCTATTGATGATTATAAGCCTGCTGAATGGTGATCAACTTCACGTTACTGAGTGAACGCATGATGAATCTTATTAGAAAGTGTGAGGATGCCATTACTTTATCATTGGCCGGATGAGTATAATTGCGTCCGCTTTTGAGCTCCATTTTTGTAACACGCCAACAAATAACATATAAGGAAGTCATAAACTATGAGCCTGTTTATGAGCCTAGTCGGTATGGCAGTATTGCTAGGAATAGCACTACTACTGTCTGATAACCGCAAAGCTATCAATCTAAGAACTGTGGGTGGCGCATTCGCTATTCAATTTATCATCGGTGGTTTCGTTCTTTACGTACCATGGGGTCGTGACCTTCTAGCAGGTTTCTCTGCTGGTGTTGCTAACGTGATCGACTACGGTAAAGACGGTACTGGTTTCCTATTCGGCAGCCTAGTTAACTTCTCTGTTGACGGTATCGGTTTCATCTTTGCATTCCAAGTACTACCAACACTAATCTTCTTCTCTGCACTTATCTCTGTACTTTACTACATCGGTGTTATGCAGTGGGTTATCAAGATTCTTGGTGGTGGTCTACAAAAAGCACTAGGTACTTCACGTGCCGAGTCTATGTCTGCAGCAGCTAACATTTTCGTAGGTCAAACTGAAGCACCTCTAGTGGTTCGTCCGTTTGTTCCTAAAATGACAAACTCTGAGCTATTTGCAGTAATGTGTGGTGGTCTTGCGTCTGTTGCTGGTGGTGTACTAGCAGGTTACGCATCTATGGGTGTACCTCTAGAGTACCTTGTAGCAGCATCATTCATGGCAGCTCCAGGTGGTCTACTATTCGCTAAGATCATCAAGCCTGAAACTGACCAGCCAGACGAAGAGCTAGGCGGTGACATCGATGGCGGCGACGACAAGCCTGCTAACGTTATCGACGCAGCAGCTGGCGGTGCATCAGTTGGTCTACAACTAGCACTAAATGTTGGTGCAATGCTACTAGCATTCATCGGTCTTATCGCTCTTATCAACGGTATCCTAGGTGGTATCGGTGGTTGGTTCGGTATGGACAACCTTACTCTAGAACTAATTCTAGGTTACATCTTCGCGCCTCTAGCATTCCTAATCGGTGTGCCATGGGAAGAAGCAACTCTAGCTGGCTCATTCATCGGTCAGAAAACAGTTGTTAACGAATTCGTAGCTTACCTAAACTTCGTACCATACGTTGGTGAGAACGCTATTGTTGTTCCAGCAACTGGCGAAGTAATGTCTGAGAAGACAACAGCAATTATCTCGTTCGCTCTATGTGGTTTCGCAAACCTTTCTTCTATCGCGATTCTACTAGGTGGTCTAGGTGGTCTAGCTCCAAACCGTCGTCAAGACATCGCTCGTATGGGTGTTAAAGCGGTTGTAGCTGGTACACTATCTAACCTAATGGCGGCGACAATCGCTGGCTTCTTCCTATCTTTCTAATTGATTAAGTAGATAGATTATATAGACGCCGTTTTACAAAGCCCCGTAGTTGCATAGCTTGCTATGTACTACGGGGCTTTTTCGTTTTTCTTTCGTCGTCATTTTCCGCTAACTGCGTTAACTGCGAATATTCACCCCAATCATTTAGTGGAATTAAACTCGTGGGGACTCATATTCTTGTTGCCTTGTTAGCGAACAAATGACTTAGAAAGAAGCGTGCCCAATTGGCAATTGGGGGTATTGGATTCAGAGCGATTGCTTAGTGAGAAGCTTGAGCAATCGTTAAACAGAATCTTTTTTGAGATACAAACCGTTTGCGCTCTATGAGCCACTACAGATTTTCGATGAATATCTATAATGTATAGTTGTAGGAAGTAGAGTAACGCTTTTGAATAAAGTGTTTTAGGTTGAGGTGGAGAATGCCCAACGACCTATTTTGTACACTTAGATTTATTGAAATGTTTTTCGCTAGCGATAATTGATACAAGGAGTATGATTAACGCTGGCTGCAACGAGAGTTGCTAGGGCAATGCCCTAATACGTTAGACACCGCAATCGCAGATTGTTGTGCCATAGACCAAACTGGTACTGTGCGGTGACAAGGATAGCAATTGGGGGTTAATTCGCTGTTACCCCTGAGTCTTCAAGGAACCAAGTCCGTTCATTAATGACTACATCGCCAACTTGATAGTCAAGTTGAGCAGTAAAATTTTTGAATATTGATCGGAGATAGAAATGAGCGATTTAAAAGCAGCAGCACTACGTGCACTTAAACTAATGGACCTAACTACGCTGAATGATGATGACACTGATGCGAAAGTTATTTCACTTTGTCATGACGCAAAATCAGCAGTAGGTAACACCGCTGCAATTTGTATTTACCCTCGCTTTATTCCTATTGCTAAGAAGACACTTCGTGAGCAAGGTACGCCAGAAGTTCGCATCGCAACTGTAACTAACTTCCCACACGGTAACGACGACATTGAGATCGCAGTTGCTGAGACAAAAGCGGCAGTAGCTTACGGTGCAGATGAAGTAGACGTAGTATTCCCTTACCGTGCACTAATGGCAGGTAATGAAGAAGTTGGCTTCGAGCTAGTTAAGCAATGTAAAGAAGCGTGTGGTGAAATTCTTCTTAAAGTGATCATCGAAACGGGTGAGCTGAAAGAAGAAGCACTAATCAAGAAAGCTTCTGAAATCTGTATCAAAGCTGGTGCAGACTTCATTAAAACTTCTACTGGTAAAGTGCCAGTAAACGCGACGCCAGAGTACGCTCGAATGATGCTTGAAGTGATTCGCGATATGGGCGTAGCAGAAACAGTTGGTTTCAAACCAGCTGGTGGCGTGCGCACTGCAGAAGATGCCGCTGCATACCTTGCAATGGCTGATGAAATCCTAGGTGATAACTGGGTTGATGCTCGTCACTACCGTTTCGGCGCATCAAGCTTGCTAACTAACCTACTTAATACATTAGAAGTGACAGACGAGACTGCTGACCCAGCAGCTTACTAATTTTCTCATTCGAGAATAGATAAACACAAAGTCTGTTTGGTGGAGTAGCAAACCGCTGCTCCACATTACCTCTTTACCCTACAACCTTGCTGTTCAAAGCATGGGAGGATCTAATGTACTTACCTCAAGAAATTATTCGTAAAAAACGTGACGGCGAAGTTCTAACAGCCGACGAAATCAACTTCTTCATTCAAGGCGTAGCAAAAAACACAGTATCTGAAGGTCAGATTGCAGCGTTTGCTATGACTATCTTTTTCAATGAAATGACGATGCCTGAGCGTATCGCACTAACGTGTGCAATGCGTGACTCCGGTATGGTGATTGACTGGGGCCATAAAGAGTTTGGTGGTCCAATCGTTGATAAGCACTCAACTGGTGGTGTCGGTGACGTTACTTCACTAATGCTTGGCCCAATGGTGGCAGCATGTGGAGGCTTCGTTCCTATGATCTCTGGTCGTGGACTTGGCCATACAGGTGGTACGCTTGACAAGCTTGAGTCGATCCCTGGCTACAACATCACACCGACTAATGAAGTGTTTGGTGACGTAACTAAAGACGCTGGCGTAGCAATCATTGGTCAAACGGGCGATCTAGCGCCTGCTGACAAGCGTGTTTACGCTACTCGCGACATCACAGCAACGGTTGATAACATCTCGCTGATTACCGCTTCGATCCTCTCTAAAAAACTAGCAGCAGGCCTTGAGTCGCTAGTAATGGATGTAAAAGTAGGCTCTGGTGCATTTATGCCAACTTATGAAGCGTCAGAAGAGCTGGCTAAGTCTATCGTTGCAGTAGCAAACGGTGCTGGCACTAAGACAACGGCAATCCTTACCGATATGAACCAAGTACTGGCTTCTTCAGCGGGTAATGCAGTAGAGGTTCGTGAAGCAGTTAAGTTCCTAACGGGTGAATACCGTAACCCTCGTCTTCTAGAAGTGACCATGGCGTCATGTGCAGAAATGTTGGTACTGGGTAACCTTGCAGAGAACACTGAAGACGCACGAGCGAAGCTAATGGAAGTGCTAGATAACGGCAAAGCGGCTGAGTGCTTCGGTAAAATGGTTTCAGGCCTTGGCGGTCCAGCAGACTTTATTGAAAACTACGATAACTACCTAGAGAAAGCAGAGATCGTGAAACCTGTCTTTGCTGATGAGTCAGGTGTTGTCTCAGAGATGGATACACGTGCAATCGGTATGGCGGTTGTTTCTATGGGTGGTGGTCGCCGCGTTGCAACAGACGTAATCGACTACGCAGTTGGCTTTGATGGCTTTATTCGTTTGGGTGAACAAGCGTCTAGTGACAAGCCTCTCGCTGTGATTCACGCTCGCAATGAAGAGCAATGGCAAGAAGCGGCGAATGCATTAAAAGCAGCGATTACGATTGGTGGCGAGTATACGCCAACGCCAGAAGTGTATCGTCAGATTCGCGCTGAAGATCTTTAAACTCTTCATATTTGAACTTGCAGCGGCGTTAACTGCGCTCGCTCTCCCCAGTCACATAGACGAGCTATGCTCAGGGGATTCGCTTGCTTGTTGCCTTGCTGCAAGTCCAACTATCTAGAGTTGAATTACTATTATTATTAGATTGGTCGATTGAGCTTTTGCTCTTGGCCAGTTAAAGGAAGAGAGCAATGAAAAGAGCGTTTATTTTAGTTTTAGATTCATTTGGTATCGGTGCAACGGCTGATGCAAAAGACTTTGGCGATGTAGGTTCAGATACGATGGGTCATATCGCTGAACAGTGTGATAAAGGCTTGGCAGACAATGCGGATCGTAGTGGTTCACTTAAATTGCCAAACCTCACTAAACTAGGTCTAGCAATGGCACACAAAGAGTCGACAGGCAGCTTTGCTCCGGGTCTAGATGCTGACGCTGAAATTATTGGTGCTTATGGCCACGCAGCTGAGCTCTCTTCTGGTAAAGATACTCCATCAGGTCACTGGGAAATCGCAGGTGTACCTGTTCTATTCGATTGGGGTTACTTCACTGATAAAGAGAACAGCTTCCCTAAAGAGCTGACAGACCGCATTTTAGAGCGTGCAGGTCTGGACGGTTTCCTAGGTAACTGCCACGCGTCAGGTACTCAGGTTCTGGATGATTTGGGTGAAGAACATATGAATACTGGTCTGCCAATCTTCTATACCTCTGCGGATTCAGTATTCCAAATTGCTTGTCATGAAGAGACATTCGGCCTAGACCGTCTGCTTGAGCTTTGCCAAATTGCACGTGAAGAGCTAGAAGACTACAACATTGGCCGTGTTATCGCGCGTCCATTCATTGGCCCAGGTAAAGGTCAGTTTGAACGTACGGGTAACCGTCGCGATCTATCGGTTGAGCCACCTTCAGCAACGGTTCTACAGAAGTTAGTTGAAGAGAAGAACGGTGAAGTTCACTCTATCGGTAAGATCTCGGATATTTACGCGGGCTGTGGTATCACTAAGAAGACCAAAGCTACGGGTATTCCTGCGTTATTTGAAGCGACGAAAGACGCGATTAAAGAAGCGGGTGATAATACGATCGTATTCACCAACTTTGTTGATTTCGATTCAGCTTACGGCCACCGTCGTGATGTTGCTGGCTACGCTGCTGCGCTTGAGTACTTTGATGGTCGCATCCACGAAGTGATTGAGCTGATGGAAGAGGACGATGTACTTATCCTGACGGCTGACCACGGTTGTGATCCTACCTGGCCAGGTACAGACCACACCCGTGAGCATATTCCAGTGATTGTTTACGGTGCTAAGGTTCCTGCAGGTTCACTTGGCCTACGTGATACGTTTGCTGATATTGGCCAAACGTTAGCGAGCCACTTTGGTACGTCACCAATGGATTACGGCAAGAGCTTCCTGTAATCCAAATTAGTTATTATGAATAGAGGGCATGACCCTCTATTATTTTGTTTGCTTAAACTAACGTAGTTTAATAAAAGGAAATTGAATCATGGCAACTCCACATATCAACGCAGAAATGGGTGCATTCGCAGATGTTGTTCTAATGCCGGGTGACCCACTACGAGCAAAATACATTGCAGAAACCTTCCTAGAAGATGTTGTACAGGTATGTGACGTACGCAACATGTACGGTTTCACAGGTACTTACAAAGGCCGTAAAGTGTCTGTTATGGGCCACGGTATGGGTATCCCTTCTTGTTCTATCTACGCAACAGAGCTAATCAAAGACTTTGGTGTTAAGAAGATCATCCGTGTAGGTAGCTGTGGTGCGGTAAGCGAAGACATTAAAGTGCGTGATGTCGTGATTGGTATGGGCGCGTGTACCGATTCTAAAGTGAACCGTATTCGTTTCAAAGGTCATGACTTTGCAGCGATTGCTGATTACAAAATGGTACGTGCAGCAGAAGATGCAGCAAAAGCACGTGGCATTGAAGTGAAAGTGGGCAACCTTTTCTCTGCTGAGCTGTTCTACACGCCAGATCCTGAAATGTTCGAGGTAATGGACAAGTACGGTATTGTCGGCGTTGAAATGGAAGCGGCGGGTATCTACGGCGTTTGTGCGGAATACGGTGCAAAAGCGCTAACGATCTGTACTGTTTCAGACCATATCAAAACAGGCGAGCAGACAACGTCAGATGAGCGTCAAACTACGTTTA
Source organism: Vibrio sp. RE86 (assembly GCF_013114545.1). Taxonomy (GTDB): domain Bacteria; phylum Pseudomonadota; class Gammaproteobacteria; order Enterobacterales; family Vibrionaceae; genus Vibrio. The sequence goes on from NZ_VTXI01000012.1 coordinate 124,473, forward strand.
ACGACATGATGATCATCGCTTTAGACTCAGTTCTACTAGGTGATGCTGAGTAAGTATTACTTTTCTTCTTCGTTCCTCACTTTTGAGGATGACGAATAAAAAATGTATGGTCCGCCCCGTTATTGCAACTACAATTTAGTAATAACGGAGTTGGTTTGCGCTAATGTATTCGGAGTCCGCGTCGGGAACATTAACTTCCCCG